>JAGFNW010000048.1 GCA_017592665.1 Streptosporangiaceae bacterium NEAU-GS5
CCCACTGCGCATCGGACAGATCAAACCGCCGCGTCACCGCTAAGGTGGCCACGAGGTCTCCGGGTCTGGTTCTTCTTGGTCGTTGAACCCTTTACCGGAGACCTCGCTGCATTACCGGCTACGACACGCCCCACCGCACACTTCGAGACAGGCTCTAACCCCCACCCCGCGCCCCCCCGCCCCGCACCGGCCCCGCGTCCCCGCCCCGTATCCACCTCGCGCCGGCATCGCCGTCGCGCCGTGCCCGCCTGCATCGCCTCCACCCCGCATCGCGCCTATCTCGCGCCCATCTTGCCGTTCCCGCACGGCCGCGCCGCCTTGCTTGTCTGCACCGCTCCCGCGCGCCCCCCGCCCTCGCCCCGACCGCACCGTGCACCGCTCCCGCGCGCCCGCAGCGCGTCCCTCTGTGCCACCCCGCGTCGGCCCCGCCGCCGCCCGCGCTGCTTCGGCGCGGTGGTTCATGTGCGGGTGCGTTGCGCTGCGGCGAACGGTCGGTCCGGCGCGCGGGCGGGGTGCGGTCTGGGGGTCGGCCTGGCGGCCGAGGGCTCGGGCGCGTTTGGTTGCGTTGGGCCTTAAGCGCGCCGGCCCGCCCGTCCGCCTCCGCTCCTCGCTGACTGCCCGGAGCTGGCCGGGGCCGTAGCGCATTGCCTGGGCCGTCCATTCGTGGCGGCCCGTAGTGGTGGGTGCGGGCCGTAGGCGCTGCGGGGGATGGGTGCTCCGGCCGGCGTGGTGGTTGCGTTCCACGGACCAGGCCTGTCCGGCGGGCGCGGGGGTTGCTGTGGGCCGGCCTCCCGCGCCCATCCCCCTTCACGCCGGCCACCGCGCCGTATTCGTGGGTAAGGGATCCCGGAGGGGGAGGTCGGGGGCTTCCCGGAGTCCACGGGGACGGTTGGCGTGCCAGGATGGAATCATGTCGTTCGACCAGATTGCCTGGCTGCCGTTGTGCGCGGGAGTGACCGCCGTCGGGATCGCGCTCAGCTACCTCGCGTTCCGCCGCAGGGGAATGTCCGCGGGGATGCGGACGCTGGCGTGGGCGCTGCTGCCGCTGGCGGCCTACCTCACCGGCGTCGTGCGGACGCTGTGGAACATCGGTTCCAGTCTGGTCTCGTTCGTGACGGGGCTGGTGCTGTCGCCCGCCGTCTGGGCGGGCATCGTGATCGGCGGGGTGTCGGTGCTGCTGTTCTTCGCGTCGGGCGTGATGCGCGGGCGGGCGCTGTCGCGTAGCCGCGGCGGGGAGCCGGGCAAACCGGCGAAGGCTCCGGCGGCGGTGTCCGACGGGGCGGGCCAAAAGACGGTGGAAAAGGCGAAGCCCGCGGCGTCCGACGATTTCGCCGATATCGAAGACATTCTCAAGCGCCGCGGAATCAACTAGCCCGGCTGGGTGTGTCGGGGTCTTACGCGGAGTCTGTACCAATTTCGCGACACAAACCGTACGCGATGACAACAACACGATCATGATCAATACGAACGTGTTGCGCGTCAATCACAGTTGGGCCACATCGCCCTCTGAGGGACTAGTCAGTGCAGATCAGGCCATAGATTCTGCCTCCTGAAGGCCACGTATGTCGTGGTTTGTAACATCTGGCGTGCGCCCAACCACGGTGCGCTCCGGTTGGACAGGGCTGTCCGACGTCCGGCCTCGCGACCCCGCAGGCGGGGCGACGGGGGCGAGGGAGGATCATGACCGCACCGCTGGACGTCTCGGGCGAGGAACTTCGCGCCACGCCGGAAGCCGTCGCCGAGGCGGCGGGGGGAAAGGCCATCCAGGGCCGGTCTCTGGGGCAGATCGCCTGGATGCGGCTGCGTCGTGACAAGGTCGCGATGACCGGCGGTATCGTGGTCATCTTTTTGATCCTGGTTGCGATCTTCGCCCCGCTCATCGTGGACTGGTTCGGGCATCCGCCCAACGAGTTCCACCAGGAAATGATCGACACGAACACCCTGGGGCCCAAGGGTGGCACCGGCATCACCAAGGACTTCTTG
The DNA here is from genome assembly GCA_017592665.1 of Streptosporangiaceae bacterium NEAU-GS5. Lineage (GTDB taxonomy): Bacteria > Actinomycetota > Actinomycetes > Streptosporangiales > Streptosporangiaceae > NEAU-GS5. Next base: position 1,984 of record JAGFNW010000048.1, read on the forward strand.
TTTGGTGTGGAGCCGGTCAATGGCCGGGATCTCTTCAGCCGGGTGGTGTACGGCTCGCGCATCTCGCTGCTGATCGCGTTCCTCGCGACGCTGCTCTCGGTGGTCATCGGCACGGTCATGGGCATCGTGGCCGGCTACTTCGGCGGCTGGGTCGACGCCGTCATCAGCCGCCTCATGGACATCTTCCTGGCCTTCCCCCTGCTGGTGTTCGCGCTGTCCCTGGTGGGCGTGCTCGCGCAGTTCGAGACCAATTTGGCGGTCCAGGGCGACACGCTGCGGATCCTGCTGCTGATCTTCGTGATCGGTTTCTTCAACTGGCCCTACATCGGCCGCATCATCCGCGGTCAGACGCTGTCGCTACGCGAGCGCGAGTTCGTCGACGCCGCCCGGAGTCTTGGCGCGCGCGGGCCGTACATCCTGTTCCGCGAGATCCTGCCGAACCTGATCGCGCCGATCCTGATCTACGCCACGCTGCTGATCCCCAGCAACGTGCTGTTCGAGGCGGCGCTGTCGTTCCTCGGCGTGAGCGTCCAGCCGCCGACGGCGACCTGGGGCGGGATGCTCGCCGCGGCCGTGAAGTTCTACACGATGCCGCACTTCATGTTCTTCCCCGGCATGGCGATCTTCATCACCGTGCTCGCGTTCAACCTGTTCGGCGACGGTCTCCGCGACGCTCTGGACCCGAAGTCGTCCCGTTAACGCCCTGACAGTCCTGTCCATCCCCCCGATATCCCTATACCCAAAGGGGTGCAGTTAATGAAAATGAGATCCGCACTGGTCGTTTCGGCCGCGGGTGCTGTTCTCGCGCTGGGACTGTCCGCCTGTGGCGGCGGTACCACGACGAACAACAGCGGCGGAGGCGGTGGCGGCGGCTCGGAGGCTCCGGCCGCTCAGCCGACGTACAACGCCGGTCTGGAGGCTGTGGTCAACCCTTCTACGAAGAAGGGCGGCACCATGCACATGGCGATTTCCGAGGACTGGGACTCGGTCGATCCTGGTGACACCTACTACGGCCTGTCCTGGAACCTGCTGCGCATTTATTGCCGGCCGCTGACCACCTACAACCCCGCGCCCGGCAACAAGGGCAACGAGGTGGTCCCCGACCTGGCGCAGAGTCTCGGCGAGCACTCGGCCGACTTCAAGACGTGGACGTACAAGCTGCGCCCCGGCGTGAAGTACGAGGACGGCACCGCCGTCACGTCGAAGGACGTCAAGTACGCCGTGCTGCGTCAGCTTGACAAGACCACCTTCGTCAACGGCCCGACGTACTTCAACGACTGGCTCGACCTGCCGAAGGACTTCAAGACGGTCTACAAGACGCCGGACGTCAACACCGACCAGGCGATCGAGACGCCGGACGACTCGACGATCATCTTCCACCTGAACAAGGGCTACGGCGGCTTCGACAACTTCGCCGCGCTGCCCGCCACCTGCCCGGTCCCGCAGGCCAAGGACACCGGCATCAAGTACCGCGAGCACGTCGTGGCGACCGGCCCGTACATGTTCGACAAGGTGCAGACGGGCAAGCAGTACACCCTGAAGCGCAACCCCAACTGGGACAAGGCGACCGACCCGATCCGTCTGGCGCTGCCCGACGCGTACCAGATCGACCTCGGCGTCGAGGCCAACGACCTCGACAACCGCCTCATCGCCGGTGACCTCGACGTCGACCTCGCGGGCTCTGGCGTCCAGACCGCGCAGATCGCGACCGTGCAGGGCGACCCGAACCTGAAGGCGCGCGCCGACAACCCGACCGTCGCCCGTACGTGGTACATGTCGATCCTCAACGACAACCCGCCGCTCGACAACGTCGACTGCCGCAAGGCGATCATCGACGGCGCCGACCGCGTCGGCCTGCAGACCGCCTACGGCGGCCCGGTCGCCGGTGACATCGCCGACGGCCTCATGCCTCCGATGATCGGCGGCTGGAAGAAGCTGGGCCTCTACCCGACCGCCACCGGCGACATCGAGAAGGCCAAGGCCGACCTGCAGAAGTGCGGCCAGCCGAACGGTTTCGAGACGATCATCACCTTCCGGTCCGACCGTCCCAAGGAGCAGGCGGCGGCCGAGTCGCTGCAGCAGTCGCTGGCCAAGGTCGGCATCAAGCTGACCCTGAAGGGCTTCCCGACCAGCGAGTACTTCTCCAGCTACGCCGGCAAGCCGGCCTACACCAAGGCCAACAAGATCGGCATCGCCACCAACGGCTGGGGCGCCGACTGGAGCGACGGCTTCGGCTTCATGTCGCAGATCGTCGACAGCCGCGTGATCCGCGAGGCCGGTAACTACAACCTCAGCGTCAAGAGCCCCGAGATCGACGGCCTGATCGACCAGGCGTTCGCCGAGTCGGACACGGCCAAGCGTGACGCGATCTGGGGTCAGATCGACCAGAAGGTCATGGAAGGCGCCTACGTGCTGCCGGAGGTCTGGTCGAAGGGCCTGCTCGTCCGCGGCAAGGACGTGACGAACACGTTCATCAACAACGCCTACCAGATGTACGACTACCTCAACATGGGCAAGACGTCGTAGCCCGAAGGTAAACGCCGAAGGTAAAACAAGGCGCAAGGGTCCGGCCCGTCGCGGTCAGCGCGGCGGGCCGGTCCCGGAGCCGGGGGAGCTGTGGTCACATACATCATCCGGCGGCTGATCGCCGCAGTGCTGATGCTCGTCATCGTGAGCATCGCCACCTTCTCGATCTTCTTCGTGATTCCGCGTGCCGCCGGAGTGACGGCGTCGGACTTCGCCAACCGCTACGTGGGCGTCAAGGGCGCCACCGCGGAGACCGTGAAGGCCACCGCGGAGAAGCTCGGGTTCTACGACCCTCTGGTGGTGCAGTACGGCCGCTGGGTGAAGGGGATCGTGGCCGGGTCGGAGTTCGACACCGGCGTCGATGTGGAGCACTGCCCGGCGCCCTGCTTCGGCTACTCGTTCATCACCAAGCAGCCCGTCTGGCCCGACCTGCTCGACCGCCTGCCGGTGACGCTGTCACTGGCCGTCGGCGCGTCGGTGATCTGGCTGGTGACCGGAGTCGCCACGGGCGTGCTGTCGGCGCTGCGAAGAGGCAGCATCTTCGACCGGGGCGCGATGACCGTCGCGCTGGCGGGCGTGTCGCTGCCGATCTTCTTCACCGGCATCGTGTCGTTGGTGTTCTTCAGTTACAAATTCGGCATCACCGCCCCTGGCGGCAGTTACACCCCGATAACCGAGAACCCGGCAGAGTGGGCGTACGACCTGATCCTGCCGTGGATCACGCTGGCCTTCCTGCTCTCGGCGGCCTATGCCCGGCTCACCCGGGCGGGCATGTTGGAGACCATGAGCGAGGACTACATTCGCACGGCCCGGGCCAAGGGCCTGCGCGAGCCCCGGGTCATCGTCAAGCACGGCCTGCGCGCCGCACTCACCCCCATCGTGACCATCTTCGGCCTGGACCTCGGCCTGCTGCTGGGCGGCGCGATCCTGACCGAGACCACGTTCTCGCTCAACGGCATCGGCAAGTACGGCGTGCACGCGATCGCGGTCGGCGACCTGCCGCAGATCCTGGGCGTGACCACGGTCGCCACGTTCTTCGTGGTCTTCGCGAACCTGGCCGTGGACCTGCTGTACGCCGTGGTGGACCCGAGGGTGAGGCTGGGATGACCGACGAGCACTTTCTTGACGTAAAGGATCTGCGGATCCACTTCCCGACCGACGATGGCCTGGTCAAGTCCGTCGACGGATTGTCGTTCCACTTGGAGCGCGGCAAGACGCTGGGCATCGTCGGCGAGTCGGGCTCCGGCAAGTCGGTCACCAGCCTTGGCATCCTCGGCCTGCACAAGGGCGGCCACGCGAAAATCAGCGGCGAGATCTGGCTGGACGGCGAGGAGCTGGTCTCGGCCAGCCTCGATCACGTGCGCTCGCTGCGCGGCAAGAAGATGGCGATGATCTTCCAGGATCCGCTGTCCTCGATGCACCCCTACTACTCGGTGGGCGACCAGATCGTCGAGGCCTACCGCGTGCACAACAAGGTGACCAAGCAGGTCGCGCGGAAGCACGCGATCGACATGTTGGACCGCGTCGGCATCCCGCAGCCCGAGCGGCGGTTCGACAGCTATCCGCACGAGTTCTCCGGCGGCATGCGCCAGCGCGCCATGATCGCGATGGCCCTGGTGAACAACCCCGACCTGCTGATCGCCGACGAGCCCACCACGGCGCTCGACGTGACGGTCCAGGCGCAGATCCTCGACCTGATGCGCGACCTGCAGCGCGACTTCAACGCCGCGCTGATCATCATCACCCACGACCTCGGTGTGGTGGCCGAGCTGTCGGACGACATCCTCGTCATGTACGGCGGCAAGGCGATCGAGTACGGCACGGGCGCCGACATCTTCGAGCGGCCCGAGCACCCCTACACATGGGGTTTGCTGGGATCCATGCCGCGTCTCGACCGCGAGCCCACCGAGCGCCTGCTGCCGATCAAGGGGTCCCCGCCGTCGCTCATCAACGTGCCGTCCGGCTGCGCGTTCCACCCCCGGTGCGCGTTCGAGCCGCGGACCCACGGAAAGGGCAAGAGCGAGGTGCCCGAGCTGATCGAGAGCGAGGGCGGCCACCTGGTCCGCTGCCACCTCACTCGCGACGAGCGACGCGCCATCTGGGAGACCGAGATCAAGCCGAACCTGGAGGCCACGCTGTGAGCGAGGCGCTGCTGTCCGTCGATGGGTTGCAAAAGCACTTCCCGGTCACCAAGGGTCTGCTCAAGCGTCAGGTCGGCGCGGTCAAGGCGGTCGACGGGATCTCCTTCGAGGTGCGCAAGGGCGAGACGCTCGGCGTGGTCGGCGAGTCCGGCTGCGGCAAGACGACCACCGGGCGGCTGATCACCCGGCTGATCGAGCCGACCGGCGGGAAGATCGTCTTCGAGGGCCGCGACATCAGCCACATGTCGCAGGGGAAGCTGCGCCCGCTCCGCCGCGACGTACAGATGATCTTCCAGGATCCGTACAGCTCGCTCAACCCGCGCCACACGGTCGGCGCGATCGTGGGCGCGCCGTTCCGGATCCAGGGCGTGCAGACCGAGCACGGCGTCAAGCGCGCCGTCCAGGACATCCTCGCGCTGGTGGGCCTCAACCCCGAGCACTACAACCGCTACCCGCACGAGTTCTCCGGCGGCCAGCGCCAGCGCATCGGCATCGCCCGCACGCTCGCCCTGAAGCCGAAGCTGATCGTCGCGGACGAGCCCGTGTCGGCGCTCGACGTGTCCATCCAGGCGCAGGTCGTCAACCTGCTGGAGGACCTGCAGAACGAGCTCGACCTGACCTACGTGGTGATCGCCCACGACCTGTCGGTGGTGCGGCACATCAGCGACCGGGTCGCGGTCATGTATCTCGGTAAGATCGTCGAGCTGGCCGACCAGAAGGACCTCTACAAGTCGCCCATGCACCCCTACACCAACGCGTTGTTGTCGGCCGTGCCGATTCCCGACGTGAAGGGGCGACAGGGGCGCGAGCGCATCCGGCTGCAGGGTGACGTGCCGTCGCCGCTGAATCCGCCTCCGGCGTGCCGGTTCCACACCCGGTGCTGGAAGGCGCAGGAGATCTGCAAGCAGGTGGAGCCGCCGCTGGTCGAGCTCGCCACCGGTCACGAGGTCGCCTGCCACTTCCCGGAGAACGCCCCGGCGAAGGGGGACGCGCCGGCCGAAGCGGGCGCGACCGCGTAGCAGGCCGCACATCACGCCGTCACGGCGTATTAAGCGGTAGAAAGGTCAGATCCTCCCCAAGCTGGAAGGGCTGCCATGAAGCCGCATCTCGTGCGTGTTCGGCGCGACCCTGAACCGGAGCCGAAGCTCTCCGTTCGCGGCTGGCTGACCCGGGTGAGGGCCGCGCTGGCCCTCGCCTGGCGGGCGGGCCCCGGCTGGATGGTCCTGCTCGTGCTGATCACGGTCCTGCAGTCCGCCCTGCCGGTCGCCACGGCGTGGCTGACCAAGCTGGTCCTCGACGGGATCGTGGCGGGCCGCGCGGTCGGCGCGATCATCGCGCTCGCGGTGGGCCTCGCCGTGCTCGGGCTGCTGGTCCGTGTGCTGTCGGACGCCGACCGCTACGTGAGCGCCGCCCTGGAGCGGGCCACCTCGCTGTACGCGCAGGATCGCCTCTACACGGCCGTCAACCGGCTGCCCGGGCTGGCACGCTTCGAGGACCCGATCTTCCTCGACCGGATGCGGATGGCCACCATGGCCGGCGGCCGTACCCCGATCCAGGTCAGCGAGGCGGCCCTGGCCCTGCTCGGTGGCGTGGTCACGATCGGCGGATTCCTCGGCTCGCTCATCGCGCTCAACGCGGGACTGGCCGGTGTGGTGCTGGCGGCCGCGATCCCGGCGCTGTGGGCGCAGTTCCGGTTATCGAGCGGCCGCGCCCAGATGATGTGGCGGGTCGGCCCGGCCCAGCGCAAAGAGGTCCTCTACGGGCACCTGCTCTCGGACCAGCAGTCGGCCAAGGAGGTCAGGCTGTTCGGGCTCGGCGCCTTCTTCCACGGGCGGATGCTGCGCGAGCGCCACGCCATCAACACCGAGGAGCGCCGCCTCGACAAGCGGACGCTGGTCACCCAGGTCGGCCTCGGCGCCCTGGCCGCGGCGGTCTCCGGGGTCGGCCTCATCTGGGCCATCGGCGAGGCGCGGGCCGGCAGGCTGACCATCGGCGACGTGTCCATGTTCACCGCCGCGGTCGGAGGCGTGCAGGGCGGCCTGGCGCAGATGATCGGGCAGCTGGCCATCGCCCACCAGCAGGTCCTGATCTTCGATCATTATCTGCAGGTGCTGGCCGCCGAGCCCGACCTGCCGGTCACGGCCGACCCGCTGCCCGCCACGCCGCTTCGCACCGGCATAGAACTTCGCGACGTCTGGTTCCGCTACAGCCCCGATCACCCCTGGGCGCTCGCCGGCGTGAGCCTGACCATCCCGTACGGCTCGGCCGTCGGTCTCGTCGGCCGCAACGGCTCCGGCAAGTCGACGCTGGTCAAACTGCTGTGCCGGTTCTACGACCCGGAGCGCGGCGCGATCTTGTGGGATGGGGTGGACATCCGCGGCTTCGACCCGGCAGACCTTCGCACCCACATCGGCGCGGTCTTCCAGGACTTCATGGACTACCACCTGACCGCGGCCGAGAACGTCGCGGTCGGCGACCTGACCGCCATGGGCGACCAGCCCCGGATCGAGGCGGCGGCCCGCCGTGCCGGCGTCCACGATGAGCTGATGAACCTGCCGCAGGGCTACGAGACCCTGCTGACCCGGATCTTCTTCGGCGGTCCCGGCGACAAGGACATGGGCGTCTTCCTGTCGGGCGGGCAGCGCCAGCGTGTGGCGATCGCGAGGGCCGTCATCCGCGGCGACCGCGACCTGCTGATCCTCGACGAGCCGAGCTCAGGCCTCGACGCCGAGGCCGAGCACGAGATCCACACCCGGTTGAAGGAGCAGCGCGAGCGCGCCGGGCGGACCAGCCTGCTCATCTCGCACCGGCTCGGCGCCGTGCGCGACGCCGACCTGCTGATCGTGCTCGACGAGGGCCGCCTGGTGGAGCAGGGCACGCACGAGGAACTCCTTGAGGCGGGCGGTGTTTACGCCCGCCTCTTCCGCATCCAGTCGTCCGGCTACCGGGACGACCCTGACTATCGGGACTCGGCGGAGGAATATCCGGTCGGTTGACCGTCTATCTCGTCGGGAGCGGGCTCTTCGATGCTGAGCTCCGCGCGGAGCCTTTCGATATCGAGGCTGTGGCTGGCGTACTTCAGCTCACGTGCCACCCTCGTCTGCTTCGCCTTAGCGCGACCCCGACCCATGCCTGCGCTCCCTTAGCTCTATCCGTGCTCCTATGGTACCCAACCGTCACTGGGTGGCGATGGCCCGCAGCACGTCCATCCGGGCGGCGCGCCGCGCCGGCCAGATCGCCGCCAGAACGCCCACCACACCAGCGGCCAGCAGGTAGCCGGCCAGCTGGCCGACCGGGATGGAGAGCACGTCGACGCCGTCGGAGGCGAGCCCCGCCTGGATGGCCCAGCCGAAGCCGACGCCCACGAGGACGCCGAGCAGCGCGCCGAAGACCGAGATGACCACGGACTCGTAGCGGATCATCGACCGCAGCTGGCGGCGGCCCATCCCGATGGCCCGCAGCAGGCCGATCTCACGGGTCCGCTCGATCACCGACAGGGCCAGCGTGTTCACGATGCCGAGGATCGCGATCAGGATCGACAGCACCAGCAGCGCCGTGATCATCATGACCAGCTGGTTGACGTTCGACCGGACCTGGTCCTTCATGTCCGACTGGTCCTGCAGGGTCAGGTTCGGATACGGCTTGAGCGTGGCCGCCAGCGCCGTCTTCACCTGCGCCGCACTCACGTCGGCCCGCTTGACCACGAGGATCGCCATGATCTGCTTGCTCGGGTAGTGCGCCGCGTACGCGGTCTCGCCCATCAGGTAGGACCCGGCCATCGGATTGTCCTTGTAGACGCCGGCCACGGTCAGCGTGGCGGTCGCCCCGTCGGCGTACTGGCTGGGGATCCTGGTGCCGACCGCCCACTTGTTGTCCTCGGCGGTGGAGGCGTCGATCAGGACCTGGCCGTCCCGCAGCGCGAGCGTGCCCGACTCGGCGGCCAGCTTGAACGGCGCGGCCAGCTTCACCGGGTCGCCGACCGTCACGTTTCTCAGCTCGGCGCCCATCTTGACCTGGGCGTACCGCATGGCGGTGGCGCTGGCCACGCCCGGGACCCGGGCGACGTCGGCCGAGACCGACGGGTCGAAGGTGGCGGCCGGGCCGAAGCTGCCGCCCGCGCTGATCTGGAAGTCGGCGCCGAGCGAGGCGTCGAGGGCCTTGTCGACCGACGCGTTCATCGAGGTGGCCAGCACCGACACGGTGGCGATCAGCGCCATGCCGATCATCAGCGCGGAGGCCGTGGCCGACGTGCGCCGTGGGTTGCGCCGCGCGTTCTCGCTCGCCAGCCTGCCGGTCGCGCCGAACAGGCGGCGGAAGGGCGCGCCAAGCACCCGCGTCACGGGCCGGGCGAACAGCGGGCTCAGCATCGCGACCGCCAGGAACACCAGCAGCGCGCCGCCACCCACGTACGCGATCCCGGCGCCGAGCAGGCCCGTCGCGAGCAGGCCGCCGCCGGCCACCAGCAGCACGCCGCCCACGAGCGCGCGCATCCGCAGCGAACGCGCGGGCATCGCCACATCGTCGCGGAGCGCCGCCACCGGGGGGATCTTCGCGGCCCTGCGGGCCGGGAAGTACGCCGCGACCATCGTCACGACCAGGCCGACCCCGAACGTCCAGATGACCGTGCCGGAGGTGATGACCATGCTGGTGGTGGGCAGATCGGCGCCGAACGCCTGGAACAGGGCGCGCAGCCCGGCCGCCAGCCCGGCCCCCGCGAGCAGGCCGGCGGCCGAGCCGACGAGGCCCACCCCCAGGGCTTCGCCCAGCACCGACCGGGTCACCTGGCGGCGCCCGGCCCCCACCGCGCGCAGCAGCGCCAGCTCCCTGGTCCGCTGGGCGACCAGCATCGAGAACGTGTTGAAGATGATGAACGACCCGACGAAGATCGAGATCACGCCGAAGGTCAGCAGGAACGTGCTGAGAAACCCGAGGAACTGCTTCACGTCGCTCGCCGCGTCATCGGCCGCCTGCCGCATGGTGATCGCCTCGAAGTCGCGCGGCACGGCCGTGCCGATCCGCGCGGCCAGTTCGGCCGGGGTCACTCCGTCGGCCGCCTTCGCGACGATCTGTGTGTAGGCCCCCGGCTCCAGCAGCAGCCGCTGCGCCACGCTCTCCTGGAACGCCGCGTAGGTGACGCCGCCCGTCGTGCCCTTCTCGCCGACCGTGAAGATCCCCGAGAGGGTGTACGGCTCGGCCGGGCCGCGCGTGACGATCCTGACCTGGTCGCCGACGTGGAAACCGGTCTTCTGCGCGGTCACCGTGTCGATCGCGACCTGGTGGTCGCCCGCGGGAGCCGCGCCGGTGGTGAGGTGGTAACCGGACAGCCGCTCGCCCCAGCCCATGCCGAACTGCGGCGGGCCGCCCCCGCCGATCGGCTTGCCGTCCTTGCCGACGATCGCGGCGAAGCCCATGACCTGGCCGACCGCGTCGGAGACGCCGGGAACGCGGCGGACGGTCGCAAGGGCCGAGGCCGGGATCGGCTTGGCCGCCGCCTCGTCGCCCTGCTCGGTGCCCTGGAAGGCCTTGCGGGCCTGGACCACGACGTCGCTGGTCTTGGTGCCCTCGTTGAACAGCTCGTCGAACGCCTTGTTGGTGGTGTCGGCGTAGATCAGGGTGCCGGCGATGAACGACGTGCCGAGGATCACCGCGATCGCGGTCAGCGCCAGCCGCAGCTTGTGCGCGGCGAGGTTGCGCAGCGTCAGCTTGGCGATCATCGGTCCAGGCCCTTCATACGCTCCAGGACGCGGTCGGCCGTCGGAGCGGCCAGCTGGTCGACGATCCGGCCGTCGGCCAGGAAGACCACGAGGTCGGCGTAGGAGGCGGCGACCGGGTCGTGGGTGACCATCACGACCGTCTGGCCCATCTCCCGGACCGAGCTCCGCAGGAACGCCAGCACCTCGGCGCCCGAGCGCGAGTCGAGGTTGCCCGTCGGCTCGTCCGCGAAGATGATGTCCGGCTTGCCGGCGAGCGCGCGGGCGCAGGCCACGCGCTGCTGCTGGCCGCCCGACAGCTCTGACGGGCGGTGCCCGAGCCGCGGCCGCAGGCCGACCGTGTCGATCACGGTGTCCAGCCACGCCGGGTCGGGCTTCACGCCCGCGATGTCCATGGGGAGGGTGATGTTCTCCAGGGCGGTCAGCGTCGGGATCAGGTTGAACGACTGGAAGACGAACCCGATCCGGTCGCGGCGCAACCGGGTGAGGCGCTTGTCGTCAAGGCGGGTCAGCTCCACGTCGCCGACATAGACCTGCCCGGAGCTCACCGCGTCGAGGCCGGCCAGGCAGTGCATCAGGGTGGATTTCCCGGAGCCCGAAGGGCCCATGATGGCGGTGAAACGGCCGCTGGGAATGCCCAGCGTCACATTGTCGAGGGCGGTCACACTGGCGTCGCCCATGCCGTACACCTTGGTGACGCCCGAAGCCCGGGCGGCCAGCGGACCGGCGGTCCGGAAGGCGTCGTCGGCCGTCGGCGCGAGGATCTCCGCAGTCACGTAAGTCATGGTCAAGACGCTACGGGTGCCCGGCTTGCCGGAGATCGGCCTGCAGGACCGACTTGACCTGCGCCCCCAGCAGGAGATCCCTGGCGATCCCTTACTCCCGGAGGAGTACTCCCCTAGGGGAGCGCCCCCGGGGTGATGAGGCCCGTCTCGTAAGCGAGGACGACCGCCTGGACGCGGTCGCGCAGCCCCAGCTTGGTCAGCACGTTGCCGACGTGCGTCTTCACCGTCGTCTCGCTGACGACGAGCTCGGCCGCGATCTCCGCGTTGGACATGCCGCGCGCGATCAGCCGCAGCACCTCCAGCTCGCGCTCGGTCAGCCGGTCGACCCGGGCCGGGGTCGACTGCTGCTGCGCCGACGGCAGCCGCAGGGCGAACCGGTCGAGCAGCCGCCGCGTCACGCTCGGCGCGACGATGGCGTCGCCGGCCGCGACCACGCGGATCGCCTGGACGAGCTCGTCCGGCGGCACGTCCTTGAGCAGGAAGCCGCTGGCCCCGGAACGGAGCGCCTCGACTATATATTCGTCGAGGTCGAACGTGGTCAGCACGAGCACCTTCGGCACATGGGCGCTCGGCGCGGCCTCCCGCACGATCCGGCGGGTCGCCTCGATGCCGTCGACCCCGGGCATGCGGATGTCCATCAGGACCACGTCGGGCAGCAGCGCCCGCGACTGGTCCATGGCCGTGGCACCGTCGCCCGCCTCGCCGACGACGGTCACATCGTGCTCGGCTTCCAGGATGAAGCGGAAGCCCGTACGCAGCAGCGGCTGATCGTCGACCAGCAGCACTCGGATCGTCATCAGCGTTCCTTGAGCGGGAATCGGGCGCGGACCTCGAAGCCGCCCCCGTTACGGGGGCCGATCCGAAGAACTCCACCATAGAGCGCCACTCGCTCGCGAATGCCCACGAGCCCGTGGCCGGACGCTCCGGCAGGCGCGCGCAGCTCGGCCGCCGCGCCCCGCCCGTCGTCCTCGACGTGCACGTTCAGCTCGGTCGGCTCCTGCCGCACCGTCACCCAGGCCCGGGCGGCGGGACCGGCGTGGCGCAGGCTGTTGGTCAGCGCCTCCTGGACGAGACGGTAGGCCGCCAGATCCACCCCCGGCGGGAGGACCTTGCGCTCACCTTCCAGCCACAGCTGGGTGCGCAGCCCCGCCTCCCGCATCTGCTCCACCAGCGTCGGAAGATCGTGCAGGCCCGGCTGCGGCCCCCGCTCGGCCGGGCCGTCGGTGCGCAGGACGCCGACGATGTTGCGCATCTCCACCATGGCCGTACGCCCCATCTCCTCGATCGCGGTGAGCGCCTCACGGGCGTTGATGATGGTGCCGGGCTCGGGCGGCGCGTCAGGATTGGCCTCGAGCATCTTGCGCGCCGCCGCCGCCTGCACGGTCATCACGCTGACGTGGTGGGCGACCACGTCGTGCAGCTCGCGGGCGATGCGCGAGCGCTCCTCGGCGCGCGCCGCCCGCGTGTCGGACTCGCGGGCCCGCTCCAGCCGGTCGGCGCGGTCCACCAGCTCGGCGAGGTAGGCGCGGCGCAGCCGCACGCTGCGGCCGAGCACCCAGCACAGCAGCACGAGCACGGTGGCCACGATGTGGTCGGCCCACGACTGGTCCATGCCGCTGACGACGAACGTCACCGCGTAGCCGAGCGCCGTGCAGACCATGGCCACCAGGCTCAGCGCCAGCCCCCGGTGGGCGGCCACGGTATAGAGGAGGATGAGCGCCGCGACCGAGGCCAGGCCCGCGTTGTAGTGCATCGCGTCGAGGGACGCGGCCGGGACCGTGGTCACGAGCAGCAGCACGAACGGCCACCGGCGGCGCCAGATCAGCGGCACCGTGCACAGCGCCGCCAGCGTGAGGCTCACCGCGTCGGGCGCCCGCATGTCGACGGGTGTGGTCTCCTGCCAGCGCGCCAGCGCCTGCGGGGTCAAAATCAAAATGAGCGCCGTGGAGACGGCGGTCACGAACCCGGCGAGAATCGAGTCGCCGACCAGCGGCCGGGATCGGATCCAAGCGCGAATGCTGCCAGCGGTGTGCACTCATTCAATTTAGGCCTCGTGTGGCCGCCACGACCCTGCTCAGGACGGATATCCAGCTCCTACGATCGGATGAGCCCCACCCCACCCACCCCACCCGCTCCACCCCCGGCCCTGCCACCCCCACCCCACGCTGTCCCCGGCTCCCACCCCGCCGCCTCGCCCCACGCCCACTCCCGGCCCTGCCCACCTGCTTCACCCCGTCGGCGCTCCCCGCCCCCCACGGCCCGTCGCGCCGGCTTGGTCGGGCGTTGCGCTGCGACGGACGGACGGGCCGTCGCGCGTTGTGGCTGGGCTCTGGTGTCCGGCCTGCGGCCGCTTCATCGGGCGCGTTTGGTCGCGCTGGGCTTTAAGCGCGACGTCCCGCCCGTCCGCTTCCGCTCCTCGCGATCAGCCTCGTTCCGGGCGGGGTGCGTAGCGCGTGCTGCGGGTGTGCGTCATCAGGCGGGTCGCCGTAGTGGTGGTGGCTGGGGTCCTTAGGCGTGGCGGGTGCGGCTGTTCCGGACGGCGCTGATGGTCGAGGTCTGGGGAACCGCGCAACCTCGCGGGCGTGCTGGTGCGGGTAGCCGTCCTCCACAACCGCCCCCTTTCACGCCCCAGCATCCCGCCGTAACCCGGATCTGCACGGTCCGGCGCGGTTAGATCTCGTCGGTGCCGGTGCGGCGGGCGGCGCGGCGGGAGACGCTGGGGTCACGGTCGGGGACGGGTGGCGGGGTGCCGCCGAACTCGGGGCACAGGGCCTGGTGGTCGCACCAGGCGCACAGCCGTGACGGGCGGTGCCGCCACTCCTTGGTGCGCATGGCCCGCTCGATCGCGGCCCAGAGGGCCTGGACCTTGCGCTCGGTGGCGCGGAGGTCGGCCTCGTCCGGCGAATAGCGCAGGATCTCGCCGTTGCCCAGATACATCAGCTGGAGCAGCCGGGGGACGCTGCCGCGCAGCCGCCACAGGGCGAGCGCGTAGAACTTCATCTGGAACAGCGCCCTGGCCTCGAAGTCGGGGCCGGGCGCGCTGCCGGTCTTGTAGTCGACGACTCGGACATCGCCGCTCGGGGCCACGTCGAGGCGGTCGATGTAGCCGCGGAGCAGCAGCCCGCTGTCGAGGACGGCCTCCACGTACATCTCGCGCTCGGCGGGCTCCAGCCGCTGCGGATCCTCAAGGGAGAAGTAGCGCTCGAGCATCACCTTGGCCTGCGCAAGCCACGTGTCGCGCTCCTCGTCGGAGCCGAACAACTCCTGGTAGGCGGGCTCCTCCGACAGCAGCCGCTCCCACTGCGGGCCCAGCAGATCCTGGGCGGCGGCCACGGTGCGCGCGCCCGCGGGCAGGTCGTAGAGCCGCTCGAGCACCGCGTGGACCAGCGTGCCACGGACCGCCGCCTGGGAAGGCCGCTCCGGCAGCTGGTCGATCACCCTGAACCGATAGAGCAGCGGGCACGTCATGAAGTCGCCGGCTCGAGACGGCGACAAAGCCCCAATGATCACGCGCTCGTCGGTGAGGGTCATGCCCCGCACTGTAGGCCAATCGGCCGACAGAAACGCTCTCCTGCCGTTGACCGCTTAGGCTGACCACAACATGCGGCGCGTAGCATCAGGGCAAGGAGGAACGCGACCACATGACCACAACACGCCAGCAGGATTCCCCCGGACTGCGGATGGGTCGGCCGTTCGGCATCCCGGTCTACGTGTCGCCGTCGTGGTTGATCGTCGCCGTGTTCATCGCGTGGACGACGCAGCCGACGTTCGCGGCGCTGCTGCCCGACTTCGGCGAGGTCGCCACCTATGGCGTGGCCGTGCTGTTCGCCGTCCTGCTGTACGCGTCGGTCCTGCTGCACGAGCTGGCCCACTGCGTCGTCGCGCTCCGCTTCGGCTATCCCGTCCGGCGGATCGTGCTCTACATGCTCGGCGGCGTGTCGGAGATCGAGAAGGAGCCCGACACGCCGGGCCGGGAGTTCCTGGTGGCCGCCGCAGGCCCGGCCGTCTCACTCGGTCTCGGCGGAGTCTGCGCCCTGCTGTACGCCTACGCCGTCCCGCCGGACGGCCTCGTGACGGCCCTGGTCTGGCAGCTCACGTACGCCAATCTGATCGTCGGGGTCTTCAACCTCGTCCCTGGCCTGCCGCTGGACGGCGGGCGGCTGCTCCGCGCCGGCGTGTGGAAGCTGACCAGAAACGCCGGCACCGGCACGATCGTGGCCGCCTGGTTCGGCCGCGGGCTTGCCGTCGCCATCGTGGCCGTGCCGCTGCTGCTGTCCGTCATGTCCGGTCAGACGCCGAGCACGACCAACACGTTGTGGTCGTTCATCCTCGCGTCGTTCATCTGGATGGGCGCCACGCAGTCGCTTCGGGTCGCTCGCGTACGGGCCCGGCGGCCGCAGGTCAACGCCCGCGCACTGGCACGAAGGGCCGTCCCCGTGACGGCCGACGTGCCGCTGTCGGAGGCGCTGCGCCGGGCCAAGGAGAGCGGCGCGGGGGCGATCGTCGTGGTCGACCACGATGGCAGGCCGACCGCGATCGTCAACGAGGCCTCGGTCAACGCGACGCCCGAGCAGCGCCGCCCCTGGGTGAGCGTGGGCTCGCTGGCGCGGAGCCTCGACCCGTCGCTCGTGCTCGGCGCCGATCTGTCGGGGGAGTCGCTCCTCGACGCCATGCGCGGCAGCCCCGCGGGGGAATATCTGCTCGTCGAGCGCGGCGGCGAGGTGTACGGCGTGCTCGCCACCGCCGACGTCAACCGCGTGTTCACCGGCGTGTGAGGTCAGTTGTCGGGGGTGGAGAAGCGCTCCCAGGCCGACTGGCGGGTCATTTTGAGCGCGATGCCGATCCGCTCCCAGGTCACGCCCTGCGCGCGCAGCTTGTCGACGCCGGCCCGGACGCTGGTCTCGGCCTGCTGGGCCACCGTGGCGAGGCGGGGCAGGCGCTCGAGGAGGTCGGCCGTGCCCAGGGTCTCCCAGTTGGGGATGGACGCGGGGACCACGCCCTCCTGGGTGAGGATGTCGTTGCACAGGTCGACGCAGTAGTTGCAGATGAACGACCCGGGCCCGGCGATCATCTTTGTCACTTCGGTGCTGGGTTTGCCGCAGAAGCTGCAGTGGGCCATGATCCGCTTGCCGGTTTCCGGCATGTCGTCGTCCATCGTCCCGTCCTCCGTGTCCGAATTCGCTGTGTCAGGTGAATCCTGACGAACGTTATCTGTGTCAGGCGTATCCTGACAAGAGGATGGCTCGGGAACGGTCCCACTCGTCTTCCAGGGCTGGTGAGGCTAATGTTCTGGTCAAACTGATCAGAACTTGGGTAATGGGTGTATAGGCGCGCGGGGAGGGAGAGTTCTGTGACTCAGGGTGCGGGGGTGGTACGTCCGCTGCCGGGGGAGGGCGTGGTCGCCCACTTGAACGGCCTGCTCATGGTCTGCGACGCGAAGGAGCGGGTGGTCGAAGACCTGCTCGCCGCGCTCCGCGACACGGCGCCCACAGGTGACGGCCGTCTGCTGGCCCGAAGGGCCGCCCAAATCCTCGCTCGCGCGATCGACGGCGAGCCCGCCAGCTGCGCCGTGGCCGGTCCGGCCGGCGGCGGCGTGGCCGTTCTGGTGAGCGGATCGGCCGCGGCGACCGTGACCGGCGCCGAGGGCGAGGTCCACTTGTCCGGCGCCGACTCGCTCACATGGACCGACCGCCTCGTCGGCGGCCCGCTCAGCAAGATCGAGCTGCGGCTGCCCAACGCCGGATCGTCGAGCCCGTACGCGCGCCTCGACGGGGGGGTCGTGGCCGGAGCCGGGGTCGAGCTCGACCTCACTCAGGGCGGGGATCCGGCGTTCCGGATGCCGCCGCCTCCGGCGCAGTCTCAGCCCCAAGCCCAATCCCAGTTCGGGTCGTCCGGCCATCCCGAGACGATCTCCGCGCGCGAGCCTGTCGTGCCGCCCGGCCCCGGCGGCCTCGGCCCCTTCCCGCCCCCCGACGCCATGCCGCAGCCGGAGCCCCAGCCCGCCCAGCAGCAGTTCGAACCGGCTCCGCAGCAGCAGTTCGAGCCCTCTCCGCAGTTCGAGCCGGGCCCCGGCCGGCCCTATGAGCCGTTCGGGCCGCCGCCCCAGTTCGACCAGCCGTCGGGGCCGCAGGCCGCGGTCTCCGCGCCGCCGGTCGATGACGTCAGCGAGTCCACCCAGCTCGACTCCACGCCCGAGCCTGAGCCGGCCGCCATGGTCTATGGCGTCGACTGCAAGAACGAGCACTTCAACGACCCCCGCGCGTCCTACTGCGCGGTGTGCGGGGTGGCGCTGCCGCAGCGGCAGCTCGTGCCGTACAAGGGGGCCAGGCCATCTCTCGGGGCGCTGCTGCTGGACGACGGCATGCAGTTGCGGCTCGACACCGACTACATCCTCGGCCGCGACCCCGACCGGGCCGCCGAGGTGCAGTCGGGCGAGGCGCGCCCGGCGCGGGTGACCAGCCCCGACGGCTCGGTCTCGCGGCGGCACCTGCGGATCGCCCTCGACGGGTGGGACGTGAACCTCGTCGATCTGGGCTCGGTCAACGGCACCCAGATCCAGCCGCCCGGCGACCCCAACTTCTACGACATCCCGCCCAACGAGGCCGTGCCCATCGTGCCCGGCACGACCGTCCGCATCGGCGTGTCACGCACCATGCGCTACGAGCCTCACCGCGACTCCTGACGGCGGCCTTCCGCGAGCCCGCCGCTACGCGTCCGCGTGCGGCGGGGGTTTGACGAGCGACCACTGGACGTCGTCGAGCCGGGTGCCGTCCGGGCCTGGGAACAGGCCCTTCACGAGCGCCTCGTGGGTGAATCCGACCCGCTGGAGCACCCGCTGGGAGACGAGGTTGTCCGGGTCGGTGCTCGCGTAGAGCCGGCCGATGCCCGTCTCCTGGAAGACCCAGTCGACCAGCAACCGCACCGCGCGCGTCATGATGCCGCGGCCCCGATAGCGCGTGGCCAGCATGTAGCCGATCATGGCCTGCCCCAGCTCGGCCTGGACGAAGGTGAGCTGGAGATGCCCGGCGAGCGCGCCGGTCGGCGCGTCCCGCACGCCGAGCTCTATCCGCTGCCCGGCCAGCCACCAGCTGAGCGCGCTCCGGCAGCGGTGCTCGACGGCGGACAGGTCGGGCCCTGAGGCGCCCACACTGTACTGCGTGACCTCGGGATCCTCTGCGAGCGCGAAGAAGTCGGCCGTGTCGGCGTACGTCAGCGGCGAGAGCGTGACGACGCCATCGGACAGCTCGCCGCCGGGGAAGAACGGCAGGTAGGGCTTGATCGCGTCGCCCTGATCGCCGGCCAGCCGGGCGAACTGGACGAGATCCTGCCGGGAGCCGTCGCGGTGCAGCTCGGCGCCCCGGAGCACGCCCTCGTTGCGGTAGCCGGAGGCCAGGGCCACCTTCTGGGAGCCGATGTTCTCGACGTTGGCGAGGATCTCGATCCGGGGCACGCCCCGGGAGAACGCCCACGCCGTGATCGTGCGCACGGCCGCGGCGGCGACGCCCCGCGCGCGGGCCCAGGGGGCCACCCAGTAGCCGATCTCGCCGTTGCCCAGCCGGTCGGGTGGCTTGAGGCCCACCACGCCCACAAGGTCGTCTCTGGCGTCGGCGATCGCGAACTCGGCGCCTCCGGCCTTCCACGCCGCGGGGACCACCTCGGTGAGGTAGAACATGGCGTCGGCCAGGCGGTACGGGCTGGGCATGAGGGGGAGGAACCGCGCGGTGACGGGGTCGTCGCACGCCCGGGCGACCACGTGCGCGTCCGACTCCATCGGCGGGCGCAACAGGAAGGGGCCAGCGGGGATCGGATCGCTCGGCAACATCCCCCTTTGCTATCAGTTCTCCGGTGGGTCGAGCGAATCGGATTCCGCCAAGAGTCCGCCAGAGTGCGCTCATGGTCCCGATAGCCTTGGGCGCATGGGTTTTCGCAGGCACGGGCCGTTCCAGGTGGGCGATCAGGTTCAGCTCACCGACCCCAAGAACAAGCGGCACACGATCACGTTGAAGCAGGATGGGGTGTTCCACACGCACAAGGGCGCCATCCCGCACTCTGACCTGATCGGACAGCCCGAGGGATCCGTGGTCCGCTCGTCCGGCGGCACCCAGTATCTGGCGTTCCGGCACCTGCTCGCCGACTACACGCTGTCGATGCCGCGGGGCGCCGCGGTGGTCTATCCGAAGGACGCCGCGGAGATCGTCGCGATGGCCGACGTCTTCCCGGGCGCGCGCGTGGTCGAGGCCGGCGTAGGGTCGGGGGCGCTGACCTGCTTCCTGCTGCGCGCCGTGGGCGCGGAAGGGGCGGTCGTGTCGTACGAGCGGCGCGCCGACTTCGCCGAGGTGGCCGCGAGGAACGTGGAGAAGTTCTTCGGCGGCGAGGTCCCGTCGTGGCGGCTTGTGGTCGGCGACTTCGTGGCGGCCCTCGACGAGATCGACGTCGACCGGGTCATCCTCGACATGCTCGCGCCGTGGGAATGTGTGGACGCGGCCGCGAAAGCACTGACACCGGGCGGCGTCATCTGTTGCTATGTGGCAACTACCACGCAATTGTCGCGAATCGTGGAATCGCTCAGGGAGCACGGGAGTTTCACCGAGCCCCGCGCGTGGGAGACCCTGGTTCGCGACTGGCACGTCGAAGGCCTTGCCGTACGGCCCGACCACCGGATGATCGGGCACACGGGATTCCTGGTGACGGCCCGGCGCATGGCGGACGGCGTCACGCCGCCGCCGCGGCGCAGGCGTCCTGCGAAGGGCGCGTACGAGGAGGAGCGGGAATAGACAAGGATGTTCCAGATGCTGACCGGTCTAAACCGGTCCATAAAGTACTAAACACCGAACACCCAATGTAGCTACACGAACACTGCCCGGCCAGGTTACGTTTGGCCGCCAGATAGGTAGGGTCTTGAGTAGTCGTTTCCGACTGGGAAGGAGGTGACGGGGCGTGGCAGCTCGCGACGACGCAGAAGCTCGAGCCGCGCAGCGCGAACGGGAGGTCGCTGACCTCACAACACAGGTCTCCTTCTTGCAGGAAGAGATCACCGCGTTGCGCCGGAAGCTGGCCGAGTCCCCCCGGCAGGCCCGGGTCATCGAAGAGCGTCTCCACGAGGCGCAAGCGCAGGTGGCCGCTCTCACGAGTCAGAATGAACGCCTGGTCGCCACCCTCAAGGAGGCCAGGGACCAGATAGTGGCGCTCAAGGAGGAGGTCGACCGGCTGGCTCAGCCTCCGTCCGGTTTCGGCGTCTTCCTCGAGGCCCGCGATGACGGCACGATCGAGGTGTTCACCGGCGGCCGCAAGCTGCGGGTGAACGTCAGCCCCGCCGTCGACATCGACTCTCTCAAGCGTGGCCAGGAGGTCATGCTCAACGAGGCGCTCAACGTCGTCGAGGCCCTCGGCTTCGAAGACGTCGGCGAGATCGTCATGTTGAAGGAGCTGCTCGAAGACGGGCAGCGCGCGCTGGTCATCTCCCACGCCGACGAGGAGCGGGTGGTCAAGCTCGCCGAGTCGCTCCGCGAGTCGCCCATCCGCGCCGGCGACGCGCTCCTGCTGGAGCCGCGCTCCGGCTACGTCTACGAGCGCATTCCCAAGTCGGAAGTCGAGGAGCTGGTCCTGGAGGAAGTTCCAGACATCTCCTACAACGAGATCGGCGGTCTGTCCCGCCAGATCGAGCAGATCAGGGACGCCATCGAGCTGCCCTACCTGCACGCCGACCTGTTCCGCGAGCACAAGCTGCGCCCGCCGAAGGGCGTCCTGCTCTACGGCCCGCCCGGCTGCGGCAAGACGCTCATCGCCAAGGCGGTCGCCAACTCCCTCGCCAAGCAGGTGGCGGAGAAGACGGGCCAGTCCGGCAAGAGCTTCTTCCTCAACATCAAGGGCCCCGAGCTCCTGAACAAGTACGTGGGTGAGACCGAGCGGCACATCCGCTTGGTCTTCCAGCGTGCGAGGGAGAAGGCCTCCGAGGGCACCCCGGTGATCGTGTTCTTCGACGAGATGGACTCGATCTTCCGCACCCGAGGCTCGGGCGTCTCCAGCGACGTGGAGAACACCATCGTTCCCCAGCTGTTGTCGGAGATCGACGGTGTCGAGGGCCTGGAGAACGTCATCGTCATCGGCGCCTCCAACCGCGAGGACATGATCGACCCGGCGATCCTGCGGCCCGGCCGCCTGGACGTCAAGATCAAGATCGAGCGGCCGGACGCCGAGGCGGCCCGTGACATCTTCTCGAAGTACGTCATCAACGACCTGCCGTTGCACGGCGACGACCTGGCCGAGCACGGCGGCAGCCGCGACGCCACGGTCGCCGCGATGATCCAGGCGGTCGTCGAGCGGATGTACAACGAGATCGAGGACAACCGCTTCCTCGAGGTCACCTACGCCAACGGCGACAAGGAGGTCCTCTACTTCAAGGACTTCAACTCGGGCGCGATGATCCAGAACATCGTCGACCGGGGCAAGAAGATGGCGATCAAGCAGTTCCTCGACACGGGCCAGAAGGGCCTCCGGGTGGCTCACCTGCTCGCGGCCTGCGTCGACGAGTTCCGTGAGAACGAGGATCTGCCCAACACCACCAACCCCGACGACTGGGCTCGCATCTCCGGCAAGAAGGGCGAGCGGATCGTCTACATCCGCACGCTCGTGCAGGGCAAGACGGGCACCGAGGCCGGCCGTTCGATCGACACGGTGGCCAACACGGGCCAATACCTGTAATCACCGTAAACGGCCTAAACGGGCACAGTCGGCGCGACTACCAAAAGGGGCCGCCTCCACCAGGAGGCGGTCCTTTTTGTGCAAGGATGCCCGGGTGACATCCCCCCGCCCCAACCGCCGCACCACTCCCGGCCGTACCCCCTCCACCGGCCGTGCACCCGCGTCCGGCGGCGGGCCGCACGCCGGCGCGGAGGCCTTCACGGGCCGTTTCCACGGTGGCGGGCCGGAGCGAGTCGCGGAGGGATTTCACGCGAGCGTAGGGGCCGTGCCCGGAAGACGGAGCGAGACGGCCGGACCGGGGTCGACCGGACCAACGGCAGTTAACGGACCACGTGGGTTCACCGGGGCGAGCGAGGGCGGCGGCGGGCATTCGCGGCTGGCGGCCCTGGACCTGCTCCGGTTCCTTGCGGCGCTGTCGGTCATGGCCTTCCACTACTGCATCGCGTTCGCGTCGGTGTGGGGGGCGCGGCCGGCGACGCTGCTGCCCGCCATGGCCCACATCGCCCCGCTCGGCATCCTCGGCGTCGAGCTGTTCTTCGTCATCAGCGGCTTCGTCATCCTCATGAGCGTGTGGGGCCGCGGGCTGCGTCAGTTCGCCGTCTCGCGCTTCGTGCGGCTCTATCCGGCGTACTGGCTCAGCCTGGCCGCCGTGGCCCTCCTGTACGGCCTCACGGACGCCAAGGCGCTCGACCCCAAGCTGAGCCTCGGGGACTATCTGATCAACGCCACGATGGCCCAGCGGGCCTTCCCGGGGGTCTACGACGCGGTCGGGGTCTACTGGTCGCTCTGGGCGGAGCTCCGCTTCTACATCCTGATGGCGATTTTCCTGCTGATCGGCATCACCCTGCGCCGCGCGCAGGTTCTCATGGTCATCTGGCTGGCGGCGGCGGCCCTGACGTACGGGACGGCCAACAAGTGGCTGGACATGTTCCTGATGCCGCAGTACGCCCCCTATTTCGTGGCGGGAATGGCGTTTTTCCTGATTTATCGGCATCGGGATTGGTTTGCATGGATTCTGGTGATGGCGGCGCTGCCGCTGGCGATCCGTGAATCGGTCGACAAGGTGGGCCGCCGGGTCAAACTCGTCGGCCACGACGCCATGCCGGTCGGCGACACCGCCGTCATCATCGCGGTGATCGTCATCTTCGTCCTGGTGGCCCTGGTCGCCTCGGGCGCGCTCGGCTGGATGCGCTGGCGCGGCCTGATCCTGCTCGGCGGCCTCACCTATCCGCTCTATTTGCTGCACTCCACGGTGGCCGTGGCCCTCATCCCGGCCCTCCGCGACAGCATGCCGCCCGGGGCCGTGCTCGCCCTCACCGCCGCGACCTCGATCGTGGCCGCCTTCCTGGTCTATCGCCTCGTGGAACGTCCCCTCCAGCGCGCTCTCCGTCCCCGCCTCGAAGGACTCCTCGGCGTACGGCGTGGCCGGCGCGCCGCCAAAGGCCCTCAGGCGAATAATGCCGACAGTGCCGTAACTGTCTGGTAGCCGGGCATAGAGAAGGGGCTAGGCTCGGGATGTACGCAGGGAGGCATACGGCCATGGGGTGCGCATGACGGTTCGGCGGGTGATGGGCATCGAGACCGAGTACGGCATCGCCGTGCCCGGTCAACCGGGTGCGAACGCGATGGTGACCTCTTCGCAGGTCGTCAACGCGTATCTCGCGGCCTCGGCCGCGCGCGCCCGCAGGGCCCGCTGGGACTTCGAAGAGGAGAATCCGCTGCGCGACGCGCGCGGGTTCGACCTGGCCAGAGAGGTGGCCGAT
This sequence comes from Streptosporangiaceae bacterium NEAU-GS5, assembly GCA_017592665.1. Lineage (GTDB taxonomy): Bacteria > Actinomycetota > Actinomycetes > Streptosporangiales > Streptosporangiaceae > NEAU-GS5. Next base: position 25,611 of record JAGFNW010000048.1, read on the forward strand.
CCAAGCCAGCTGACCGACGAGGATCTCGGGCTGGCCAATGTGATCCTCACCAACGGCGCCAGACTCTACGTCGACCACGCCCATCCCGAATATTCCACGCCCGAGACGACCAATCCCCGGGCGGCCGTGATCTGGGACAAGGCGGGCGAGCGCGTCATGCACGACGCCGCCGTCCGGGCCTCGTCCATTCCCGGCAACGCCCCCATCCAGCTTTACAAGAACAACACCGACAGCAAGGGCGCCTCGTACGGCTGCCACGAGAATTACCTGATGCGGCGCGCCACGCCGTTCGCCGACATCGTCCGGCATCTGACGCCGTTCTTCGTGTCGCGGCAGGTGGTCTGCGGCGCCGGGAAGGTCGGCATCGGGCAGGATTCGCGCGGCGAAGGCTTCCAGCTCAGCCAGCGCGCCGACTTCTTCGAGGTCGAGGTCGGCCTGGAGACCACGCTCAAGCGCCCGATCATCAACACGCGCGACGAGCCGCACGCCGACCCCGAGAAATATCGGCGGCTGCACGTCATCATCGGCGACGCCAACATGTCGGAGATCTCGACGTTCCTGAAGCTCGGCTCGACGGCGCTCGTCCTCGCCATGATCGAGGACGGATTCCTCACGGGCGACCTGTCGGTGGAGTCGCCGGTGGCGGCCCTGCGTGCGGTCTCCCACGACCCGACCTGCCGCTACGAGATCAGCCTGCGCAACGGCCGCAAGATGACGGCCGTGCAGCTCCAGATGGAATACCTGGAGCAGGCCCGCAAGTACGTCGAGGATCGCTACGGCGCCGGCGCCGACGAGATGACCAAGGACGTGCTGAATCGGTGGGAGTCGGTCCTCACCCGCCTCGCCGAGGATCCGATGCAGCTGTCGCGTGAGCTCGACTGGGTGGCCAAACTCGAGCTGCTCGAGGGCTACCGCACCCGCGACGGCCTGTCGTGGTCGCACCCGCGGCTGCAGCTGGTCGACCTGCAGTATGCCGACATCCGGCCCGAGCGCGGCCTCTACAACCGGCTGGTCGCGCGCGGCCGCATGCAGCGCCTGGTCACCGAGGACGACGTGCTGCGGGCCGTGGAGACGCCGCCCAACGACACGCGGGCCTACTTCCGGGGCCGCTGCCTGCGGCAGTACAGCGAGTCGGTGGCCGCCGCCTCCTGGGATTCGGTCATATTCGACATCCCGGGCCGCGAGTCGCTGCAGCGCGTGCCCACCTTGGAGCCGCTCCGCGGCACCAAGGCCCACGTGGGCGACCTGCTCGACCGCTGCAGGACCGCCGCCGACCTCGTGGCCGCCCTCACCGGCGAGGGGTGAGCGCGGCACCAGGCGTGTCCCGCCGCCAGGAGGGGCACCTCGATCGAGCGGTCACACCAGTGCGATGCCGAGGATGAGCGTGCCCGCGGCGAGGCTCGCCCCGCCCAGCACGGTCAGGCCGATCAGCTTGTTCGGACGGGTGTCCGACGGCCTGGCCACGGACAGGAAGAACCCCAGCGGCATCAGGATCGGCGCCGCCACGATCAGGATCCGGGCCAGCACCGCCATGCCGTCCGACAGGCCGGCCTGATCCAAGTACAGCAGCGCCACCAGCGAAAACAGGACCAGCACGCCCGCGTGGGCATGCCCGGCGCGCCACAGGCCGCGCCGTACGGGATTGTCGAGGTAGCCGGGAATACCGCGCCCGATCAGCGTGAGCAGCGACACCCCGCCGAACGCGATGGTCGGCACGGTGATCAGCAGGATTCCTGCGGTGGTGAGGTTCGCGGGGGACATCAGGGGGACTCCTTCGACTGGACAGTGTCACTATCCAATTATTAGATAGTTCCGCTATCCGTCAAGTTGCTTGCATTGTGGCCTTCCAACGGGTTTTCTGTGCTTCCGAGCCGGGTGACAAAGATCGCCAGATGATCCGCGCGCAATGTCGCCTGGTTCGGGGAAAGATACGAAGTGGAGCACAGGCATCCCCCATCCGGAGGTAGCACGCATGACGACCAAGGACAGCGGCGGTCAGAAGCACGCAGGCCGCCAGGACGAACAGGTTCAGGAGCCTGAGGCCCAGGCCACCGGCGACGTGCAGGAGCGTCAGGAGAAGCTCACCGACGACGTCGACGCGATCCTCGACGAGATCGACGAGGTGCTCGAGGAGAACGCCGAGGAGTTCGTCCGCTCCTACGTGCAAAAGGGCGGCGAGTAGCAGGCGCCAGCGCCGGCGGATCACCTGCTCGTGAGCTGTGGAGGGCTCGCGAGCGTGGCGGCGACCGGTGGAAACGGGAGCTCCGCCGGTCCGCTGCGCCAATGATCGGCCATCCGGCCGGTCAGCGCAGGTGGACGGTGGCGATCTCGAAGGGGCGCAGCGTCAGGCGCGCGGTCCCTTCCCGGACCTCGAGCGGCCCGGCGGGGTCGCCGAGCAGGGTGGCCCGCCTCGCCTCGGTGAAGCGGCCGCTGATCTCGGCCTCCACCGGGGCCGGATGTTCGGCGACGATCCGCATTTCGAGCCATCCGTCGCGTGCCCGCAGCGCGGTCATGACGACGCCGTCGCCCTGGAGGGAGACGCCCGCCTCCGAGACGCCCGCGCCGGGGGAGCCGAGGTCTTCGCTCGGAGCGCCGGTGCCGGGGAAGGCGAGCAGGTCGAGGCGGTAGCGTTCGGCGATCTGCGGCAGGGCGGCGTCGGCCCAGGCGCCGGAGTGGGGGAGCAGGGCGAAGCGGGTGGTGACGGGCCCGGGGCATTGGGCGGCCGGGGTGGGGATCTCAGGTCCGGCCGGTTCGTCGCGATAGGCGTTGTGGTTGCGGGACAGATATCCCACCGAGCGCACAAGCGTCAGCGCGATCTCCTGGGTGGGCAGGACCTCGTATTCGGTGACATGGGTCAGCAGCGTCGCCAGGCCGCCCGCAGTGACGAAGCACTCGGCCGGATAGGTGCCCATCGGGCGTTCCCCCGAGGCCGAGGTCGTCTCGGACGGCTGCGACGGCCGCCGTACGACGGCGAGCTGGCCTTCCGCGTCGGAATGATCGGCGGCGCGCGGGAGCGGGCTGTGCCACCGCACCCGGTGATCGGGACAGCGCGCGTCGACCGTGACGGCGCAGCGCAGGAAAGGCTCACCGGCACGTAGTTCGATCCGGGTGCTCGTCAGTCCCCAGAAGTAGTCGCGGGTGATGTCGATCGCGGAGACGAGCGGCCCGAGGTGGATCTCCACGATGTCGGTGATCCGGGGCGCGTCGTCGTGCGCGTCCACAGAGGGCGGGGCGTAGTTGTAGGTGTCGCCGTGGTCGCCGCCGTGGGCCAGCCGCCCGGCCCCCGTCACCGTCACCCCGTCGGCGCTGATCAAGGTCAGCGTGCCGTCGTCGTCGATGGTGACGCGCAGCAGGCCGTTGTCGAGCGTGCGGCCCGCGGATCGGGCGGCCGCGACGGGCCGCGAGATCCCGCTCGACGTGAGCGTCACGCGGCCGAGCGGCGGCACGGTCACCTGGGCCGCGACGGTCACGACCGGCTCGGCCAGGGTCCGCACCCGCCACGGCCCCGGACCGGCCGCCAGCACGGCGTTCCTGAGCTCCTCGTACGCGTACGCCGACTCGGCGAACCGGCTGACGGTGATGGTGAACACCCGGTAGCCGACGGCCCAGGAGACGATCTGGTGCCCGAACAGCTCGCGCTCATGAACGCGGCCGAGCAGCTGAGTCAGATCGTCCATGACGGTCTCGTCGATCAGCTCGGGCGCGTACTCGAGCCGCTGGACCGGGACGCCGAGGACGGCCCGCCGCGCCGGGAGGTCGGCGAGGACGAGCCCCGTGCGTTCGAAGGGGGAGGGATTGACCACCACGATCGACCCGCGCGGCGCGCCGGCGGCCAGGCGGGCCGAGACCAGGTCGGCGACGGCCTGCGAGGTCTGCTCGGCGTCCGCGACGCGCGCCGCGACCTGGGCGGCCGTCTCGTCGGAGCCGCAGCCGGTGATCGAGTCGTGGCCGGAGCTCGTGACGACGCCGCGCCAGGCGTGCTCGAGAAGCCGGTCGATCGCCTCGTACGGCGGATGCCACAGGGCGGCCAGCGGCTCGGCGTAACGGGTCAGCACGCGCTCGGCGCGGGCCATGGCCTGCTTGAGCGGGATCCGGGCCGACACGACGCCCGGCAGGAGGTTGGCCGGGCCGTGCCGGCGCAGCTCGCCCTCCAGCGTCTCGGTGGCCTCCGGAGCGTCCCTGAGCACGTCGAGGGTCGCGACGGGGAGCCGGGTGATGTCGGAGGACGGCGCCGAGTGATCGGCCCCGTACATGCCGAGCACGGCCCCTTCGGGGCACCATGGGCGCATGGCCGTGACCAGCGCCTCCGCCCGGTCGTCTAAGCCGTCGAGAGGGCCGGACAGCAGCCCGGCCGCGTTGCCGTACCCCCCCGGCAGATACTGCGTGTCCACGTGCGACCCGTCGGCGCCGACCCACCGGAAGCGGACGCGGCCGAGCGTCTCGGGGACGCCCCGCCACAGGCACGCCTGGGTGATCCCGGCCGCGCGCATGATCTGCGGCAGCTGCGCCGCGTGCCCGAACTGGTCGGGCAGGTAGCCGATCCGCATGGCGCCGCCGAGCGCGTCGGCTCCGCGCAGGCCGAGCTCAAGGTTGCGGATGAGCGTCTCGCCCGAGCAGAGGAAGGAGTCGGCGAGCACGAGCCAGGGCCCGATCGCGAGCCGTCCCTCCGCCGTGAACCGCTCGACGTCGGCGCGCCGCGACGGCCGGACCTCGAGGTAGTCCTCGATGGCCGCCAGCTGCCCGTCCATGGTGAACCGGTAGGCCGGGTCGGCGGCGAGCGCGTCGAGGACGTCGTCGAGCATGCGGACGAGCCCGATCCTGAACCGCTGGAACGGCAGATACCACTCGCGGTCCCAGTGGGTGTGCGGGATCACTACCAGGTCAGGGGTCAGCGCACTCACCTCCGATGGGCAGCCCGGCCAGGGCGGCGTAGCGACGGATGATCCGCTGTGCGGTGGTGATGTCGCGGACGGCCTCGTCGCGCCCGCTGATGGGCGGCTCGCCCTCCGTGACGAAGCGGTGGAAGGCGGCCAGCTGGCGTTCGAAGGCCTCCGACACCTCGCGGTAGACGGTCTTCTGCTCGGTGGTGCCCACACGCGCGGTGATGGTCAGCGTCGTCGGCGCGTTGAGCAGATAGGGCGAGGGGAAGTCGGCCCGCAGGCTGCCGTGGTCGTGATGGACGGCCAGGGTCTGCCGGTAGGCCGGATAGGACGGCAGGAAGTGCCAGCGCAGCGCGAAACGGCCGTCGTTGTCGGGAAGGGCGCCGGTGACCTCGACCGAGGGCGGGAAGGTCGCCACGGGCCATACCGCGGCGTGATCCACGATCTCGGGTGATCCGGCCAGCAGCCGCATGAGCGAGATGTCGTGGACCATGCTGCCGAGCACCACCTGCGCGTACAGGCGGCGCAGCCGCTCGTGCGCGCCGCGCGCGGCGGCCGCGTCGCGCAGGGCGTCGGGCCCTTCCAGCGCGTAGGTCTCCGGCCCGGAGACCGTGTCGGGATCGCCGAGCGCCGCGTCCAGGGCCCGCTCGTCGGCCTCGGCGAACGGCGCGATCGCGGTCGCCTGCGGCCGGGCCCCGCGCACCCGCGCGAACAGCAGCTGCGACTCCTCCGTCGGGTGGAGGACGCGGGTCTCGAGATGCCGGATCGGCGTGTCGCCCAGCTGCTCGGCCATCCGCTGGACGGCCGGGTCGTATTGCTTCATGTAGGCGACCATGAGCCGCTCGGGCTTGTCGATGGCCTCCGCCTCGGCCTTGCTGTACGCCAGGGGCTTCTCGCAGAGCACCCAGTAGCCGAGCTCGAGCGCGGCCGCGACGAGCGCGCCGTGCGACCCCGGGCTGATCACGATGACCGCGTCGAAGCCGCCCGCCGCCAGCATGGCGTACGGATCGTCGTACCACGGCAGCCCGAACGAGGCCGCGTGCGCCGGGTCGAGGTCGCAGACCGCCGCGATCTCGAACAGGTCGCGGCGGCGGGTCAGCAGCGGCAGATAGACGGCCTGGGCGACCGCGCCGAGTCCGAGCAGTGCGACTTTCACGTGCACAGGGCCATCACCTCGTTGCGATAGGTCTCCAGGCGGTGCATACCCGGTCGGGCGGGCAGCGTTACCCGATCACCCCTGATCACCGTACGGGTGTCGGGGCCCCAGAGCACCAGACCATCGGCGTCGACGACGAGAAAGTCGTCGCCGTGGCGCAGCAGCAGGGGGCCGCCGGGCCCCGCGGAGACGGCCGTGCGGCCGTCGGCGATGGCGTCGACGACCTGTCCCTCCTCGCACAGCACCCAGGTCGTGGGGGTGCCGGGCGGATGTCCCTCCTCAGGCCGGTGGAAGTCGCCGCCGCCGACGGCCACCTGGATCCCGGCGGCCTGGGCCCAGGCGAGCGGCGCGCCCCAGGTCCGATCCCACCAGCCCCAGTGCCACACCTCGGCGACGGGCGGGATGTGGGCGTGCCGCCAGGAGCAGTCGGCCGCCAGCGGATGATTGGCGATCATCACGCTCGGCGTCCGCGCCGTGTCGGCGCCCCAGGTGTCGGCCGGCCGGCGGAAGTCGATCCACGGCACGTCGCCGAGGACACCGGCGTGTCCCTGGTCGGTCGTGACCTCCTGGCCCGGGATGAGCTGGATCCCGGCGACCCCGGCGGCGATCGGTAACTCGGGGAAGTGGCTTACCGTGTTGTGGTCGGTGACGGCCAGGTAGTCGAGGCCGCGATCGGCGGCCACGGACGCCAGCTCGACCACGCTCAGCGTGCCGTCGGAATGGGTGGTGTGCGCGTGCAGGTCGCCGGCGAGCCAGCGGCAGCCGCCCAATCCGGGCAGATCTCGGCGTGTGGCGGCCGGTTCGCGGTGCTCGTCGCGCGGCGTGCGGACGTTGCGGCTCGGGTGGTGCCGCGGCACGGCCGGAGGCCTTCGGTGGCAGATGACCCTCACCTCGTACGGCAGGCCCTCCGGCGGAACGCGGTACAGCCCGAGCAGGACGTGCCACTGGCCGGGCTCGATCTCGCCGGGCAGGTAGCCGGGCGTGGCCCAGGTCGGGGTGATCGTGTACTCGGATCGGGCGCCGCCCGACCACCCGCGGAACCCGTCCGGCCCGAAGCATCCGAGGTCGAGCACGCCGGCCTCGCGGCGGTAGGTCAGCCGCACGGTCACGGCGGCCGTCCCCGGCGGGGGCTCGAAGGCGATCTCGCGCACGGGCCCGGCCAGGCGGTCCTCCAGGGTCCACAGCCCGCGAAGGCGCGTCATGCCCGGCCCGACGACGTCCGCGCCGCGCCGCTCATGGTGGTGGTCGTGACCAGCAGGTCGTCGCGATAGAGCAGGGCGCGGCCGGGCCGTGGGACGGCCCAGGCGGTCTCGCCCAGCGCGGGCTCCTCGCCTTCGGGCACGACGGCCTGCACGAACGTCCCTTCGTAGGGATCGCCCACGGCGAGCGTGACGAGGTGGGCGGTGCCGAGGTTCTCCACGACCGCTACCGTTCCCCCGAAAGCGTCTTCTCTCTCTACGCGTGACAGATCGGCATATTCAGGCCGTAGGCCGTACGTGATGGGGCCGTCCGGCACGCCCTCGGCCGGCAGCGTGGCGCCGGCGGCGCGGAGCACGCTCCCGGCGATCTCGCCGGGGATCAGGTTCATCGGCGTGGACCCGATGAACGACGCCACGAAGGTGGTGGCCGGCCGCTGGAACACCTCGGCGGGGGTGCCGATCTGCGCGATCCGCCCGGCGTCCATCACGGCGATCCGGTCGGCGAGCGCCAGCGCCTCGCTCTGGTCGTGCGTCACGAAGATCGTGGTGACGGCCAGTTCGCGCTGCAGCCGCTTGAGGAACGTGCGCGCCTCGAGCCGCAGCCGGGCGTCGAGATTGGACAGCGGCTCGTCGAACAGGAACGCCTTCGGGCGGGTGGCGATGGCCCGGGCGAGCGCCACACGCTGCTGCTGGCCGCCGGACAGCTGCCCGGGCCGGCGGGTCAGCAGCTCGGAAAGGCTGAGCCTGGCCGCCACCTCGGCCGCCCTCGCCTCCCGCTGCGGGACCTTCTTGATCTTCAACGGGTAGGCGATGTTGGCGGTCACGTCCATGTGCGGGAACAGGGCGTAGTCCTGGAAGACCATGGCCACGTCCCGCTTGCCGGGCGGCAGCCGCGTCACGTCGACGTCGCCGATGCGGACGGTCCCCGCGGTCGGGGTCTCCAATCCGGCGATGGAGCGCAGCAGCGTCGTCTTGCCGCATCCGGACGGCCCGAGCAGCGCGAAGAACTCCCCGTCGCCGATCTCCAGATCCAGCCTGTCCAGGGCCGTGACCTTGCCTTGTTCTTTTCCGCCGATCCCGGAACCCCCGCCGGGGAATTCCTTGGTGAGACCACTCAGAACGATCACCGCTTGATCCCTCCGTGGAACCGGAAGCCGTACCTGCGGCTGACGAACACGTACATCACGATCACGGGCAGCGAGTAGAGCAGCGAGAACGTCGAGATCAGGTCGAGCCGCGGGGCGCCGCCCTCGTTGTAGAGGGTGTAGAGGATCACCGCGCCCGGCGCCTTGTCCGGGTCGCGGAGCAGGATGAACGGCTGCAGGAAGCTGCCCCAGACGTTGGCGACCGTCCACACGGCGATGGTCGCCAATCCGGGCCGCACCAGCGGCAGCACGATGTCGTACAGGATCCGCAGCGGGGACGCGCCGAACACGCGCGCCGACTCCTCATAGGAGGTGGGCGTGGCGTCCATGAAGTCCTTCAGTATGAAGATCGCCGCGGGCAGCAGGCCGCCGCTGAGGGCCAGCACCACCCCGAGGTGCGTGTCGATCAGGTCGAGCCGGGTGGCCAGCTCGAACAGCGGCACCATCGCCGCCGTGCCGGTCACCACCGACGACAGCAACAGCAGCAGGTAGAGCAGGGCGTCGCGGCCCGGCACGCGCACCCGCGACAGCGCGTACGCGGCCAGCGCCGCGAGCACCACCACCAGCGCCGCGCTCGCCGCGGCCTGGATCAGCGAGTTGCGCAGCGACCCCAGCGCGTACGGATTGTCGAGCAGCGCCCGGAAGTTACGCAGCGTGAACTCCGGCACCGAGGTCGTGATCGACGGGTGCGCGTCGAACGGCGCCGAGGCCAGCCACAGCAGCGGCAGCGCGAAGAAGCCGAGGACCAGGGCGAGGAACGCGCTTCGCCCCAGCACGCCGAGCGTGTGGCGGGTCATGTGGACCGCCTGCGCAGCAGCCGCAGGTACGCCAGGGCGAACACCACGTTGATCACGATCAGCAGGAACGAGATGGCCGCGCCGAAGCCCAGCCGCCCGCCGCTCAGCGCCACGTTGTAGATGTAGATCGGCAGGATCTCCGACCGGCCTTCCGGGCCGCCCTTGGTGAGCTGGAAGGTGGTGAAGTCGTTGAAGGTCCACAGGCTGATCAGCAGCAGGTTGGTCAGGACGTGGCCGCGGATGCGCGGCAGCACCACGTCGCGGAGCTGCTGGAACGTCGACGCCCCGGCCAGCCGCGCCGTCTCCAGGTGGGACGGCGGCACGCTCTCCAGGGCCGCGCCGTACAGCATCATCGAGAACGCCGTGCCGCGCCAGACGTTGAACACGATGATCGACGCCATCGGGTAGTCGAGCAGCCAGGCGAACCCGGGAGTGTGCAAGATCGCGTTGAGCGTGCCCTCGTCGCGGTCGAGCAGCGCGAGCCACAAGAACGCCACCACCGACCCCGGCAGGATCCACGCCAGCAGCACCAGCCCCTCGATGAGGGCCTTCAGGCGGTGCCCGCGCAGCGTCCAGGCCAGGAAGAACCCGAGGATGGCCTGGCCGATGACGGCCGACCCGGCCACATATTCCACCGTCAGCCACACCGACGTGTGGAACCGGTCGTCGCCCAGCGCCGTGGTGTAGTTGTCCAGCCCCACCACCTGCGGGTTGGCCGCCGCCAGCCCGGTCAGCCGGTAGTCGGTCAGCCCCAGGTAGATGGTCCACAGCGCCGGGAAGACCAGGAACACGCCGATCAGGACGAGCGCGGGAAGCACGAAGGCGGTGGCCCGCGCCCGCCCGAGACCGGCGGCGTCGTGCGTCTCCCCGATTTGGGGCGCGACGACGTGCGGCGCCTCAGCCTGCGCCATCGTCAGCCTGTGACATTGCCCGCGCCGCCGACCAGGGACTCGAGTTTGCTCTGGTAGTCGGCGGCTGCCTGGTCGGCCGTCTTGCCGGAGACGACCTCGGCCGTGGCCTCCTGCAGGGCCGTCGACACCTGCGGATAGACCGCGAGCGGCGGCCGGAAGGCGGTGATCGGCAGCACCTTGTCGGCGATGAACTTCAACATCGGGTCGGAGCCGAGGACCTTGTCGTTCACGTCCTGCCGCGAGGTGATGCGGATCTGCCCGGCCAGCTGCGACTCGGTCGCCTTGGCCGAATGCATGAACGCCAGCAGCTCCCACGCCAGCTTCGCGTTCTTCGAATAAGGATTGAGCACGCGGACGGCGCCGCCCGACATGCTGACGAAGTCCTGCCCGCGGATGCCCTTGCCCGGCTGCTCGGCCGGGATCAGGGCGAAGCCCACCTTGGCGTCGCGGTCGGGCATGGGGGCGACGCCGGCCTTCGGCTCGATCACGGCGCGCCAGAAGTAGTCGCCCTCCGCGAGGATGCCGATCTTGCCGGACGCGAAGTCGGCGAACGACTTGTCGCGGCCCTGCGCCTCCTGCTGCAGCCGGGGGTCGCCGAGCCCGGTCGAGTAGATCTGGTGGTAGAAGGCCAGCATGTCCTTGACGGCCTGGGACGCGCCCGCCCACTTGCCGTTGGCGTAGATCTCCTGGCCGGCGCCGACCAGCAGTGGCAGCGCGCCCTGCATGGTGGTGGCCTCGCCCATCGCCGTGCCGGCGTTGATCTGGATCGGCACCGGCACGCCCGACTTCTTCAGCGCCTGCCCGGCCGTGATGATGTCCTGCCACGAGGCCGGCTGCCAGTCGGCCGGCAGCCCCGCCTTGGCGAACAGGTCCTTGTTGAAGTACAGGACGCGGCCGTCGGTGCCCTGCGGTAAGCCGTACTTCTTGCCGTCGAAGATGCCGAGCCCCTGCACCGCCTGCGGGATCTGCGACCAGCCCTCCCACGAGTCGACCTCGGGCCCGGCCACCTCGTTGAGCGGCTTGATGTATCCGGCCTGGGCGAACTCGCCGACCCAGATGCCGTCGAGATCGATCACGTCGGCCCCGGTGCGGGACTTCAGATCGAGCGCGATCTTCGTCTTGTACTGCTCGTCGTCCACGCCGCTCGGCTCGAACAGCACGTGGACCGTACGGCCCTTGGCCTTCTGCTCGGCCTCGAACTGGGGGATGACCCACTGCTTGGTCCAGTCGGCGGTCTCGGAGTTCTTGCCGCCGGAGATCGCGTTCGCCGTGAGCTTGAGCGTGACGCTGGTGTCGGTGGAACCGGAGTCGGAGCCGCATGCCGCGGCCGCGGATGTCACAAGGAGGGCCGCCGCCACGGCCGCGAGAGCTGGTCTCATGATCTGCCTCCCCGTCGTAAAGACGTACAGACATACCGACCTTCGCATGATCCGACTGGCCAGTAAAGAAACGGTTCGGTCAAGGTGTGAAGGGCTCAAGGGCCCGGGAGGCGGTTCGCCTTGGGCTGATCGGGAACAGTGCAACAGGGTCGCCGACCTGAGTAGGGTCAGGCGTAACAGCACGTACGAAGTTTCTGGAGGGAGTCGCGTGGCATCTCAGCCGGCCTGGATGAACAACCTCTTCGCGAATACGGGTTCCTCGTCGTTCACCGAGTTCCTCGGGACGCACGCGCCGGACCTGCTGCCGGCGCGCTCCCAGCAGCTCGCCGCTCCGGTCGGCGAGCAGATCCCGCACGCCACGACCATCGTGGCGATCACCTTCGCGGGGGGAGTGGTGATGGCCGGCGACCGGCGCGCCACCTCCGGCAACATCATCTCCCAGCGTGACATCGAGAAGGTGTTCCGCACCGACGACTTCTCCTGCATGGGCATCGCCGGCACGGCCAGCACGGGCCTGGAGATGGCCCGCCTCTACCGCGTCGAGCTCGAGCACTACGAGAAGATGGAGGGCCGGGCGCTGTCCACCGACGGCAAGGCCAACCGGCTCGCCACCATGATCCGGGGGAATCTCCCCATGGCCATGCAGGGCCTGGTGGTGGTCCCGCTGTTCGCCGCCTACGACCCCGACCGCGGCGCGGGCCGCATCTTCGGCTACGACGTCGGCGGCGGCCCCTACGAGCAGTATCAGTTCCACTCGATCGGGTCCGGCTCGATCTTCGCGCGCGGATCGATGAAGAAGCTCTACCGCGAGGGTCTCACCAACGAGGACGCCGTGATCGTCGGCCTCCAGGCGCTCTACGACGCGGCCGACGACGACTCGGCGACCGGCGGCCCCGACCCCACTCGCAAGATCTGGCCCATGGTCTCGGTGATCACCGCGGACGGCTATCAGCGGCTGTCCGACGCCGAGATCGCCGGCCACGTCCAGACCATGCTGGAGGGCCGGATGGCAGACCCCGACGGCCCGACCGCGCCGCTCCACTAGATCCGCGTCAGATCCAGAGAGGATTAAGCACAGGTGTCTATGCCTTTCGGATACGCCTCGCCCGAGCAGATCATGCGGGACCGGGCGGAGTACGCGCGGAAGGGCATCGCCCGCGGCCGCAGCGTGGTCGTCATGCAGTACGTGGACGGCATCCTGTTCGTGGCGCCCAACCCCTCCAAGGCCCTGCACAAGATCAGCGAGATCTACGACCGGATCGGGTTCGCGGCCGTCGGCCGCTACAACGAGTTCGAGTCGCTGCGCCTGGCCGGCATTCGCTACGCCGACATCAACGGCTACACCTACAACCGCAACGACGTCACCGGGCGCGGCCTGGCCAACCTCTACGCCAGCCAGCTCGGCATGATCTTCACCGACTCGATCAAGTCGCTCGAGGTCGAGGTCGTCGTGGCCGAGGTGGGCGACAGCGCCGCCACCGACCAGATCTACCGCCTCACCTTCGACGGCTCCGTCTTCGACGAGCAGGGCATGTCGGTCATCGGCGGCGCGTCCGAGGCGGTCGCCCAGCGGCTCAAGGACGCCTACCGCGAGGGCCTTTCGCTCGGCGACGCCATCGGCGCCGCGCTGACCGCGCTCACCGAGCCGGGCGGCGAGCGGCCCGCGGCGGGCCAGCTGGAGGTGGCGGTCCTCGACCGCAACCGCGACGGCCGCAAGTTCCTGCGGCTGGCCGGGCCGCGGCTGGAGCGCCTGCTTGCCGAGACCACGCCCGCGGCGCCCGAGCCGAGCGCCGAGCCCGAGCCGCCGGCCGACGAGGCCGCACCGGGCTCGCCGTCCGAGCCCTCCGGGCCGTCGCCGTCCGCGGGGCCGTTGGGGGCGCCGCCCGACTCCTCGCCCGAGACCGGCCCGCCCACCGGCCCTGACGGCGAGATCGACACGGGCGAGTCTCCTCTGTGACCGGTGCTGTGACGCAGACCACCATTTCGGGCGAAACCAAATGGCGTCTTCGCTAGTCTCATCCGGTTGTGACGACCTTTGCGTTTGTACGGCGAGCCGCGCTCGCCCTCTGTGTTGTTCCGCTGGCCGCGTGCGGGAGCGGCGGCGCCACCGCCGCTCCCGAGGTGACGGTGACCGTCACCGCCACCCCCTCGGCCGGGGGCGCCTCAGCGGCCGCCGTGTCCTCTCCCGAGGCCTCCTCGGCGGCCACGCCGCGCCCGAGCGCCGCCGCGTCGCAGCCGGTCCTCGACTCGCCGGACGACGACGACTGGCCGGTGATCTCGGGCGCCAAGCCGGAGATCTTCGGCGCGCAGTTCCAGGCCGACCCGGGCCACGACTTCACCAAGGGCATCAGCCCGAGCCGCGACGGCGTCATCCGCGCCGAGCTCCGCACCATGCAGGATCAGAACGTGGTCGAATACGTGCCGGTCAAGTGGGCAAAGGACCACTGGGTGGCGCCGCCGGAGGGGGATGCCATGGCGTACGCCGCGGCGATCTCCTCCAGCGTCGACTTCCGGAGCGCGATCGGCTGCGGTTCCAAGGAAGACCAGACCATCAACGGCGAATACCTGGGCACGGAGCGCTGCTCGCGGGACAAGCTGATCTCCCGCGCCGTCAAGGGCAGGCTGTACGCCCTGGTCACGATCACGAGTGGGCGGGTGCAAAAGGTCGTGGAGATCTACACCGCCTGAGAATAGGGTGATGTGATGGACCGTCGCATTTTCGGGCTCGAGAACGAGTACGGCGTCACATGCACGTTCCGGGGGCAGCGCCGGCTGTCGCCCGACGAGGTGGCCCGTTACCTGTTCCGGCGCGTCGTGTCGTGGGGGCGTTCCAGCAACGTCTTCCTGCGCAACGGGGCCAGGCTCTACCTCGACGTCGGCAGCCATCCCGAATACGCCACACCCGAATGCGACAACGTCGTGGAGCTGGTGACCCACGACAAGGCGGGAGAGCGAATCCTCGAAGGCCTCCTCGTGGACGCCGAGAAGCGGCTCCGCGAGGAGGGCATCGCGGGCGACATCTACCTGTTCAAGAACAACACCGACTCGGCCGGCAACTCCTACGGCTGCCACGAGAACTACCTCGTCGGCCGGCACGGCGAGTTCGGCCGCCTGGCCGACGTGCTGATCCCCTACCTGGTCACCCGGCAGATCATCTGCGGCGCCGGCAAGGTGCTGCAGACCCCGCGCGGCGCGGTCTACTGCGTCTCCCAGCGCGCCGAGCACATCTGGGAGGGCGTGTCGTCGGCCACGACGCGCAGCCGCCCGATCATCAACACCCGCGACGAGCCCCACGCCGACGCCGAGCGGTTCCGCCGCCTGCACGTCATCGTCGGCGACTCCAACATGAGCGAGACGACCATGCTGCTCAAGGTCGGCGCCACCGACCTCGTGCTGCGCATGATCGAGGCCGGGGTCGTGATGCGCGACCTGTCGCTGGAGAACCCGATCCGCGCCATCCGCGAGGTCTCCCACGACATGACCGGCCGCCGCCGGGTCAGGCTGGCCAACGGGCGCGAGGCGTCGTCCCTGGAGATCCAGC
Source organism: Streptosporangiaceae bacterium NEAU-GS5 (assembly GCA_017592665.1). Lineage (GTDB taxonomy): Bacteria > Actinomycetota > Actinomycetes > Streptosporangiales > Streptosporangiaceae > NEAU-GS5. The sequence goes on from JAGFNW010000048.1 coordinate 40,619, forward strand.
AGGAGTATCTGACGAAGGCGAAGGACTTCGTCGACCGCCGCGGCGGCGACGAGACGGCCAAGCGCGTCCTGGAGCTGTGGGAGCGCACGCTGCGTGCCGTCGACACGGGCGATCTCGACCTGGTCTCCCGCGAGATCGACTGGGTGACCAAATATCAGATGATTGAAAGATACAGAAAGAAGTACGACCTGCCGCTCTCGTCGCCGCGGGTGGCCCAGCTCGATCTGGCCTACCACGACGTGCATCGCAAGCGGGGCCTGTTCTACCTGCTGCAAAAGCGCGGCGCGGTGGAGCGGGTGGCCTCCGACATCAAGATCTTCGAGGCCAAGTCGGTGCCGCCGCAGACCACGCGGGCCCGGCTGCGCGGCGAGTTCATCCGCAAGGCGCAGGAGAAGCGGCGCGACTTCACCGTCGACTGGGTGCATCTCAAGCTCAACGACCAGGCGCAGCGCACGGTCCTTTGCAAGGATCCGTTCCGCGCCGTCGACGAGCGGGTCGACAAGCTCATCGCCGGGATGTGATCACTTACCTCGCCTTGACGTCGGCTTCGGGTAGGGTCTAGCGAAACCCCGCAGTCTCCTTTTCGCAGTCTCCTTCAAGGATCCGATCATGCGCCGCCGTCTGGCCGTAGTGGCCACCGTACCTCTGGTCTTTGCCGTCGCAGCCTGCGGCACGGCCACCAAGCAGACCGCCGCGAGCCCTTCGGCGAGCGGCAGTGTCGCCGCGGCCAACGGGCCTGCCGCCAACGTCAAGGACATAAAGGTCTCGGGTGTCGTGGGCAAGAAGCCCACGGTCACCTTCCCCGTCGGGCACCCCGCGGTCACCTCGTCCGCGCTGACCATCACCGAGGGCACGGGTGAGGCCGCCGTCGAAGGTGACACGCTCACGGCCAACGTGACCGTCTACAACTGGGATGGCAAGACCAACCCGTCGCCCGGCTCCGACTACGACCAGGGCCACTCCGAGTTCGTCACGGTGAAGAAGGGGCAGCTGCCGGCCGCCCTTTACGACGGGCTCCTCGGCGCCAAGCCGGGCGCCCGCGTTCTCGCCGTGGTCGCCAAGGACAATCTGACGCCCGAGCAGCTCGCCAGCGCCAAGCAGTCCGGCACCGACTTCGAGAACACCTCGCAGGTGCTGGTCATCGACGTGATGGCGGCCGCGCCCAAGGCGGCGCACGGGGCCGCAGCCGATCCCGGCATCAAGGGCGTCACGCTGGTGAATCCGGGCAACGACACGGCGCCCAAGCTGACCACCAAGACCAGCGAGAAGCCGCCGAAGGACCTCGTCGTCAAGACCGTCATCAAGGGCGAGGGCGCCCAGGTCAAGGCCGATCAGACGGTCCTCGCGCACTACACGGGCAAGATCTGGGGCTCCGACAAGCAGTTCGACTCCAGCTGGGACCGCGGCGCGCCGAGTTCGTTCGCGCTGAGCCAGGTCGTCAAGGGCTGGTCGCAGGGCCTGACGGGCGTTCCCATCGGCAGCCGCGTGGTGATCTCCATCCCGCCGGAGCTCGGATACGGCAAGGAAGGCAACGCGCAGGGCGGCATCAAGGGCACCGACACCCTGGTGTTCGTCGTCGACGTCCTCGCCGCGACGTAACACAGATAGCAGAAAGCCCATGGAGGGACGGCCCGAGGCGGCGGGGCCGTCCGTCCAGGCTCGGCGCGGTCAGTTGATGGTGACCGTGACCTGGACCATGCGCGGCGTGCCCGTCTGCGGGTTCGCCGGCGTGTAGCTCACGCTCACCGAGCACCCGGCGGCGGCCAAGCCGATCGGGCGGACCGTGGCCGCCACCTCGACGCCGTCGCGCAGCGCCTTGGCGACCGGGGCCAGCGTGCGGCGCAGGTAGTCCTCGTCGAAGTTGCGCAGCCCGGCCAGCTGCTCGCGGGTGAGCGCGAAGTACTGCCGGATGGTGGCGCTCGGGTCCTTCTCCAGCTCGTCGGCCACCTGGGCGGACGCCTCGGGATCGTCCTGCACGACGGCGAGCACATAGTTGAGCGAGCGCTGGGTCAGCGGACGCGTGGTCTGGTCGGCCATGGGGGTCTCCTTCCTGTTCGTTCCTGTTGCGGAGGTCCGGATTGAAGCCGGACATCGGGAGGGTAGGCCGGGCTCCAGGCCGTCTCCGAGACCGTTCCAACGCCGTTTTCCGCCCGTTTTCCAGTCGCGTACGCTCGCAGCGTGAACGATGACGAGGCGGTGGCGGCGCTGGGGGACCCGGTGCGCAGGGATCTCTACCGGTTCGTGGTAGGGCAGGGCCGGCCCGTCGGGCGCGGCGAGGCCGCCGAGGCCGTCGGGGTGCAGCGCACGCTGGCCGCCTTCCATCTGGACAAGCTGGTCGACGCGGGGCTGCTGGAGACCGGATTCCAGCGGCTGACCGAGCGCACGGGGCCCGGCAGCGGCCGGCCCGCGAAGGTCTACCACCGCGCCAAGGGCGAGCACCAGGTCAGCCTGCCGCCGCGGGACTACCGGCTGATGGCCGGCCTGCTGGCCGACACCGTCGAACGGCTCGGCGGCGAGGAGACGGCCGAGGCGGTGGCCCGCGACGCGGGGGAGCGGGCGCGGACGGACGACCCGGTCGGCGCGCTCGAACGGCGCGGCTATGAGCCCTACGAGGACGGCGGCGTGGTCCACCTGCGCAACTGCCCGTTCCACATGCTGGCCGACGAGCAGCCGGTGCTGGTCTGCGCCATGAATCTCGCCCTGTGCCAAGGGCTCGCGGGGCCCGGCTATGAGGTGCGGCTGGACCCGAGGCCGGGAGAATGCTGCGTTACCCTCTCTAAAATTAACGAAATTTGACATAGAATCACGGCATGCATCTGGCCGAACTGAACGTGGCGCGCCTGCTCGCGCCGCTCGACGCCCCCCAACTCGCGAGCTTCGTGGCCGCGCTCGACCCGGTCAACGCCATGGCCGAGGCCGCCCCCGGCTTCCTGTGGCGGCTGAAGGACGAGGTCGCCCCCACGGTCCGGCACGACTACGGCGACGACCTGCTGATCAACTGCTCGGTGTGGGAGTCGCGCGAGGCCCTGTGGAACTTCACCTACCGCACATCCCATCTGGCGTTCCTGCAACGCCGCCGGGAGTGGTTCAGCCGGATGGCCGAGCCGTTCATGGTGATGTGGTGGGTTCCGCCGGGAAGCTTCCCGACGGCGGCGCAGGCCATGGCGAGGCTCGAGCGCCTGCGCGCCGAAGGGCCGGGCCCGGAGGCCTTCACGTTCAGGTCCTTCTACGAGCTACCGGCCGAGGCGGAGGTCAGCGGCTGAGCACGACCTGGTCGAAGACGCGTCCGCTGGCGTCGACGGCGGTCAGCGTGAGCTTGCCGCCCGCGATCTCGACGCCGACGAAGTGGTGCCGCTTGAAGGCCGCCGCGCGCTTGGGCTGCCCGGCGCAGCCCGACTTCAGCGGATAGAGGCCGGCGCCGCCGCCGCCGGTCACCACGTAGGAGACGCCCTTGCCGGACACGTACCGCTGGTAGTTGTGGTCGTGCCCGTTGAGCACCAGCGCCACGCGATGCCGCTCGAAGATCGGCACCCACATCTTGTCGACCGCCGGCGTCGAGCCGTGATAGGAGCACGACCACGCCGGCTGGTGGAACACGACGATCCGAAGCGCCGGGCCGGGCGCCGACAGCGTGTCGTCGAGCCAGCGGGTCTGCGCCGGCGACACGTCGTTGGCGTCCATGAACAGCAGCTGGGCGCCGGGGATGATCTTCGCGGTCGGCGGCCTGAGCAGCTTGAGGAAGGCCAGCTCCTCGGCCGCGTGCCCGCCGACCACGTCGTGGTTGCCGAGCGTGGCCCACATCGGCACGCCGAGCCGCTCGTACGGCTTGCGCAGCACCCGGTCGTACAGATCCGGCGAGCCGTCCGGATAGACGTTGTCGCCGGTCGTCACGATCGCGTCGACCCGGTGCCGCCCGGCCCACACGCGCATCTGCTTGGCCACCTGCGTCTGCTCCGGGGTGCCCGCGCCGAAGTCGCCCAGCACGATGAACCCGGATTCGGCCGCCACGGGGCGCGGGGCGTTGGACGAGATCGGCGTGACGGGTGAAGGCTGAGCCGTAGAGGGCGAGCATCCCGTGGCGAGGGCGATGAGCGCCGCCGCCGCGATCACCCGGTGGAGCCGTGTCATCCCGTCATGTTGGCATGGCCGGCATCGCTGAGCAGGAGATTGGCCACATGACGCCCCGCGGCGGCGGAGGCGAGAAACCCGGCGAGGTCGTCGTCGAGGCCGCGGCCCATCGTCGACAGCCGCACGGGCGATCGTCGTAGATCCTCCAGCAGGCCGTCGACGGGGACGGTCACGAGCTCGTGGCGCGGGGCCAGCGCGGTGACCTGGGCGCGCACCCGGGCGCCGAACTCGCCGGGCAGGTCGGGGACCACGACCTGGGCGCGGGCCAGCGCGACCCGGCCGTAAGCGGTCACCGAGTGATGGGACACGCCGTAGTGCCGCTCCCGCTGGTCGCCCTCGCTGATCCGGAGCGCACCGACGGGACGCCCGCCGAGCACGGCCGCGGCGTTCACGGCCTCGCCCGCCGACACGCCCGAGAACCCCCACCGGGTGCCGGTGCCGAGGTTGCCCGGGCCCTGGGCGACGATCGCCACCTCGGCGTCCAGCACGAGCCGGGCCGCCAGCAGGCCCGTGTGCGTCGTCACGGTCTCCACGTCGCCGCCGAACGCCTGGCCCACCGACACGGTGCCGGCGATCCAGCCGGTCTCCCGCAGCCGCGCCGCCGACATCGAGAACCAGGCCGGCAGCGCCCCGCCGTCCAGCATCACGTACGCGACCCGGGTGCCCGGCCGGGCCGCCAGCAGCCCGCACAGCACCGCGGGGAGGGCCGAGTGCAGGTCGGCGACCACCACGGGCATCCCGCCGATCGAATCGGCGTCGCGCAGCAGATCATGGTGGGGCGAGTCCTGCTCGTCCGCGCCGAGCACGGTCGCCTGAAGCGGCGTGTAGCGCGCCTTGACCAGGTGCCCGGGCCCGGAGGGATCTTCCGGCAAACGGTCGGGAACCGCCACCACCATGGCGTACCCTCCCGTACCGAGACCCATCGCGAGGGCGGTCGTGTTCAGCAGGACGCGGTCGCCGGGCTCAGGGCGGCCGGCCAGTGCGGGATAGGCGAGGGCCCGGACGTCGCCGTCGTCAGTGGTGACGTCCAGCTCGAGCGCGCCCGGCCATTCACGCCGGACGCGGATCACCACGCCGGTACGCCATCGGATCACCCGGGAAAGGGTAGCGTTCAACCAGGGAAGGAGGGCTGATGTCACGGCGGAAGACCGAGCGGTTGCTGAACCTGGTGATCTGCCTGCTCGCGACCCGGCGCCCGATCAGCGCCGAGCACATCCGGCACGCCGTGCCGGGCTACGACCCGGACAACGACGAGGCCTTCCAGCGGATGTTCGAGCGCGACAAGAACGAGCTGCGCGAGATCGGCATCCCCATCGAGGTGCACAAGGACCCGTGGGACGACGATCCCGGCTATCGGATCAGCCCGCAGGCGTACGAGCTGCCCGAGATCACCCTCGAGCCGCGCGAGGCGGCCGTGATCGGGCTGGCCGCGCAGGTGTGGCGGCGCGCCAATCTGGCCGAGGCGGCCAGTGGGGCGCTGATCAAGCTGCGCGCCGCCGGCGTCCAGGCCGACCTCGCCGACAACACGCTGGAGCTGCGCGTCGACACCCGCGACCCGGCCTTCCCGGCCCTGTGGGAGGCCGTGCGCGACCGGCGCGTGGTCTCCTTCGACTACCGGTCGGCGTCCAGCGACAGCGTCCTCACCAGGACCGTGGAGCCGTGGGGCGTGGTGAGCCGCCGCGGCAAGTGGTATCTGACGGGTCATGACCGCGGCCGCGACGACCGCCGCGTGTTCCGGCTCAGCCGGATCGTGGGGGAGGTGCGCCCCATCGGCCGCCCCGGCGTGGTCGTCGTGCCCGACGGGGTCAACCTCCGCGACATGGTGGGCTTCCAGGAGGTCCCGGCCGAGCGCACGGCCTCGATCCGGATCCGGCACGGCGCCTGCCAGGGGCTGCGCCAGCTGGCCGTGGCCGTCACCGAGGGCGCCGGCTGGGATGTGGCGGAGGTCCGCTTCCACGACGCCGAGCGGCTGGCCGGCTGGATCGCCACCCTCGGCGCCGACGCCGTGGTCCTCGAGCCCCCCGACGCGCGCGAGGCCGTCATCCGCAGACTCAAAGGCGCGCTCGCATGATGACGACCGACCGGCTGCCGCGGCTGCTCGCCCTCGTGCCCTATCTGATCTCCCACCCCGGCGCGCAGGTGTCGGAGGTGGCCACGCTGTTCGGGCTGACCGAGAAGCAGCTGGTCGACGACCTTCAGCTGGTGTGGATGTGCGGGCTTCCCGGCCACACCCCGGGCGACCTCATCGACGTCTCCTGGGACGGCGGCGAGATCATCATCGACAACGCCGACGCCATCGCCCGTCCGCTGAAGCTGGGCGTCGACGAGGCGAGCGCGCTGCTCGTGGCCCTCCGGATGCTGGCCGAGCTGCCCGAGTTCGAAGACCGCGAGGTGCTCGGGCGGGTGATCGCCAAGCTGGAGGGCGCCGCGGCCGACGGCGCGGCGGCGGTCAGCAGCCAGGTCGCCGTCGACGCGCTGCCGGACGCCGACCCGGGCGTGCGGGTCGCGGTGGCCGACGCCGTGCGCCGCGGCCGTCGTCTTTCGATCGTCTACTACGTGCCCGGCCGCGACGAGGTCACCCCACGCGAGGTCGATCCGCTGCGGATGGTCATGGTCGACGGCCGTTCGTATGTCGAGGCGTGGTGCTACCGCGCCGAGGGCATGCGGATGTTCCGGCTCGACCGGATCCAGTCGGCGCGGGTCCTCGACGTGCCGGTCGATCCGCCCGAGGAGGCCGAGCCGATCGACGTGACCGACGGGGTGTTCCGCCCGTCCGACAGCGACGCCCTCGCCGAGCTGGAGCTGACGTCCGGTGGCCGCTGGGTCACCGAGTATTACCCCTGTGAAGAGGTCGCCGAGCTGGGCGACGGCCGGGTGCGGGTCACGCTGCGGGCCCGCGACCCCGCCTGGCTCGTGCGGCTGGCGCTGCGGCTCGGCGACACGGGCCGCGTGATCGGCCCCGAGCCGCTGCCCGCCCTGGTCGCCAAGGCCGCCCAAGACGCCCTCGCCAACTATGAGGTGGCCTCGTGACCTGGGTGTTCGTCTCCGTCGGCAGCGGCGTCGCCGGGCTGGCGATCCTCGCGGCCCTGGCCGTGCGGGTGTTCGCGGCGGCCCGGGCCCTCGGCCGCGAGGTGGAGCGGGCCCGCGTCCTGCTGGAGCCGAGGCACGCTCGGCTCCGCGCGAAGATTGACGCGGTTCGTCCCTCTGGAGGGTGAAGAGCACCCCGCAGGCAGCGTACGATCAGGACTGAACCGCACGTCGGCCTCCTGAAGGAAGTCCCATGTTTCAACAACTCGGCGCTCCCGAACTCCTCATCATCGGGGTCGTGCTGATTTTGCTGTTCGGCGCCAAGAAGCTGCCGGACACGGCACGGGCCCTCGGTCAGTCGATGCGGCTGTTCAAGAAAGAAGTGAAGAAGGACGGTGAGGACACCACGGTCGTGCAGGCTGAGACGGTGCCTAACGGCACCGCCACGCCCGCGCCCGCGTCGCTGCCGGCGTCGTCGTCGGTCGAGGACCGGCTCGCCGCCCTCGAGGCGGAGAACGCCCGCCTGAAGGCCGCCGCCGAGCCCACGGTCAACGGCGTCCCGCTGTCCCAGGTCCAGAACGACAAGCCGTCCAGCTGAGCCGATGGCGCTGCTGAAGCGGTCCCCGAAACCGGTGCCGGACGACGAGGGCCGCATGTCCCTCATGGACCACCTGCGCGAACTGCGCAATCGCATCGTCAAGATGATGCTCGCGGTGGTCGCCGGCACAGTGGTGGGCTTCACCTTCTTCAGCCCCATCTGGACGTTCATCACCGGTCCGTTCTGCCGTCTTCCCCCGCAATATCGCTTCGGCGGCTCCACCGGCTGCGGCCTGGTGGTCAACAGCCTGACCGGCGGCTTCATGGTCAACCTGAAGGTCGCCATCATCTTCGGCCTGGTCGCGGCGGCGCCGCTGTGGATCTACCAGCTCTGGGCGTTCGTCACCCCCGGCCTCTATCGCAACGAGCGGCGTTACACGCTCACCTTCCTCGGCATCGCGGTCCCGCTGTTCCTGGCCGGCGCCGGCATGGCCTACCTGACCATGGACAAGGGCCTGTCGCTGTTGCTGGGCTTCGTCCCGGACAACGTCGTACCGCTGATCGACATCGACAGCTATCTGTCGTTCCTGACGATGATGTTGCTGATCTTCGGCGTGGCGTTCCTGATGCCGTTGCTGATGGCCTTCCTCAACATCATCGGTGTGCTGCGCTTCGCCGTGGTGTCCAAACACCAGCGCATGATCGTCTTCCTGCTGTTCGTGTTCGCCGCGGTCGCGACCCCGAGCCAGGATCCGTTCACCATGCTCGCACTCGCCGCGCCCATGGTCCTGCTGTTCTTCGTGGCCGAGATCTTCATGTATTTCCACGACAAGAACGCCGCCGTCCGCGAGGCCGAACGCCAGCGCGCCCTCCAGGAAGAGCTGGACGGCATCGCCGAGACCTCCGACGACTCCCGAGAGTAGTCGCGCAAGACTAGAAACTTCCTCTGGGCGTCGATATTGTCCGGACATGTCGTGTTCATCCGGCGATGTGTTAGGTCGTCGTCATGCCTGGTGATGAGCTTTCCGGCGAGCTCGTGCTGCTGGTCAACCCCGCGGCGCGGGGCGGGCGGTCGCTGCGGGCCCTCGATCCCGTGGTCCGCCGCCTCCAGGACGCGGGCCGCACGGTTTCGGTGATCGTCGGAACCTCCGCCTCCGACGCCCTGACCCGGGCCTGTACGGCTGTCGCCGAAGGCCCCGGCGCCCTGGTCGCCTTCGGCGGCGACGGCCTGGTCCACCTCGCCGTGCAGGCCGTGGCGGGCACCGACGTGCCGCTGGGCATCATCCCGGCCGGCACCGGCAACGACATCGCCCACGCCTTCGGCGTTCCCGGCAGAGACCTCGTGGCGGCGGCCGACGTCGTGGCACGGGGCAAGCCGCGCGCCGTGGACGCGGCCAAGATCAATGACGAGTGGTTCGCGGGGGCCGTGGCCTGCGGCTTCGACTCGCGGGTCAACGAGCGGGCCAACGCGATGACCTGGCCGGCCGGGATGGCCCGTTACATCCTCGCCACGGCGCTGGAACTGCGCTCCTTCACGCCCATCCCCTTCCGGATCACCTTGGACGACCAGGTCATCGAGCGTGAGGCGATGCTCGTGGCCATCGCCAACGTCCCGTCGTACGGGGCGGGAATGAAGGTGTGCCCGTCGGCGCGCACCGACGACGGGCTGCTCGACGTGCTCATCCTCGACGCGATCCCCAAGGGGCGGTTCGTCCGGCTGTTCCCCAGCGTCTACCGCGGCACCCACGTCGGCCACGAGGGCGTGAGCATCGTCAAGTCGGCGTCGGTGACGGTGGAGGCGCCCGACGTCATCGCGTACGCCGACGGGGAGCGGATCGGCCCGGCGCCCTTCACGTGCGTCGTGGAGCCGGGCGCGCTGCGGGTGCTGACGCTCTAGAAATCTACTTTGTAAAGGCGGCGGCCCGGGCCTGTCGGGAAAGGCTGGGGGAAATACGGTGCCACCTGATCGGTAGGGTGGAGGCCATGAGCACGCCCGCGGAACGTTACGCCACCTTCCGGGAGCAGCAGGCCGGTCACGGTCCCGCGCTCGACACCTTCCGCGGGCTCTACGACTTCGCGCTCGACGAGTTCCAGATCGACGCCTGCCATGCCCTCGAGGCGGGCGACGGCGTCCTGGTGGCCGCGCCGACCGGCTCGGGCAAGACGGTCGTCGGCGAGTTCGCCGTGCATCTGGCCCTGGAGCAGGGCCGCAAGTGCTTCTACACGACGCCGATCAAAGCGCTGTCCAACCAGAAGTACAACGACCTGGTCCGCCGCTATGGGCCCGGCAAGGTCGGTCTGCTCACCGGCGACAACAGCGTCAACGGCGAGGCCCCGCTGGTGGTGATGACCACCGAGGTGCTGCGCAACATGCTCTACGCCGGCTCGTCGACGCTGGCCGGCCTTGGTTACGTGGTCATGGACGAGGTGCACTACCTCGCCGATCGGTTTCGCGGCGCCGTCTGGGAAGAGGTGATCATCCACCTGCCCGATTCGGTGCGGGTGGTGGCCCTGTCGGCCACGGTCAGCAACGCCGAGGAGTTCGGCGAGTGGCTGGGCGAGGTGCGCGGCGACACGACCGTGATCGTCGACGAGCACCGCCCCGTGCCGCTGTGGCAGCACATGATGGTCGGCACCCGCATGTACGACCTGTTCGTCAACGAAGGCGACGACCAGCTGCGGATCAACCCAAACCTGCTGCGGATCTCGCGGGACGAGTCAAGGCTGGCCCACACGAGGGGCAAGCGCGGCTACTCGCGGCCCCGCGGGTTCGCCGGAGCCGGCCGCGCCGACGTGATCGAGAAGCTGGACGCCGAGGGCCTGCTGCCGGCCATCACCTTCATCTTCTCGCGCGCCGGCTGCGACGCCGCCGTCACCCAGTGCCTGTTCGCCGGGCTGCGCCTGACCACCGACTCGGAGCGGCACGAGATCCGCCAGATCGTCGACGAGCGCACCGACCACCTGCCGGACGAGGATCTGGCCGTCCTCGGCTATCTGGAGTGGCGCGACGGCCTCGAGCGCGGCCTCGCGGCCCACCACGCGGGGATGTTGCCCACCTTCAAAGAGGTGGTCGAGGAGCTGTTCACCAAGGGCCTGATCAAGGCGGTGTTCGCGACCGAGACCCTGGCCCTCGGCATCAACATGCCGGCCCGCACCGTGGTCATCGAGAAGCTCGACAAGTGGAACGGCGAGACGCACGCCGACCTGACCCCGGGGGAGTACACCCAGCTCACCGGCCGGGCCGGGCGGCGCGGCATCGACGTCGAAGGGCACGCGGTCGTCGTCTGGCAGCCGGGCATGGATCCGATCGGCGTGGCCGGCCTCGCCAGCACCCGGACTTATCCGCTGCGCTCCAGCTTCCGGCCCTCCTACAACATGGCCGTCAACCTCGTCGGCCAGGTGGGCCGCGCCACCGCCCGCACGCTCCTGGAAGACTCCTTCGCCCAGTTCCAGGCCGACCGGGCCGTGGTGGGGCTGGCCCGGCAGCTGCGCAAGTCCGAGCAGGCCCTCGAGGGGTACGCCGAGGCGATGACCTGCCACGTGGGCGACTTTCGCGAGTACGCGGCGCTGCGCCGGCGGCTGTCCGACCGCGAGGCCGAGCTGGCGCGCCAGCGCGGGGCGGCCCGCCGGGCCCAGGCCGTGCAATCGCTGGAGGTGCTCAAGCCGGGCGACGTGATCCGGGTGCCGGGCGGGCGGCGGGCCGGGCTCGCCGTCGTCCTCGATCCCGGCGTCGACGTGCGCGGCCGCGAGGGGCCCTCGCCGCTCGTGCTGACCGTGGGCAAGCAGGTCAAGCGGCTGGCGCCGACCGACTTCCCGGTGCCCGTCGAGCCGGTCGACAAGATCCGGATCCCGAAGGGCTTCAACCCGCGCGTGCCCAAGGAGCGGGCCAACCTCATCGCGACCATGTACGCCAAGATCGGCGACCGCGACCTCGGCAAGCCCGTGCGCGCCCGCGACCACACGGCCGACGACGAGGAGATCACCCGGCTCCGTCACGAGCTGCGGCAGCACCCCTGCCACGGCTGCGACGAGCGCGAGGATCACGCCCGCTGGGCCGAGCGCTACTACAAGCTGCAGCGTGAGACCGAGGCGTTGCGCCGCCGCGTCGAGGGCCGCTCACACGTCATCTCGCGCACCTTCGACCGGGTGTGCGGCGTGCTGGAGCAGCTGGGCTACCTCGAGGGCGAGACCGTCACGGAAGACGGCCGGCGGCTGGCCCAGCTCTACACCGAGCTCGACCTGCTGACCGCCGAATGCCTGCGCGAGGGCCTGTGGGACAAGCTCGATCCCGCCGAGCTGGCCGCGGTCGTCTCGGCGCTGGTCTACGAGTCGCGGCAGACCGACGACACGCGGCCCGCGAAGGTGCCCGCGGGGGCCGTGAAGGAGGCGCAGGCGGGGATGACGCGCCTTTGGGGCCTGCTCTCGGCGGTCGAGGACGACCACGGTCTCTCATTCACCAGCGAGCCGGATTTCGGGTTCGCCTGGGCCGCGTTCCGCTGGGCCAAGGGGCATTCGCTCGACGCCGTCCTCACCGATGGCGATCTGGCCGCGGGCGACTTCGTGCGCTGGGTGAAGCAGCTGCTCGACCTGCTCGGCCAGATCAAGGACGCCTCGCCGCGGCTGCGCGGCACGGCGGGGAAGGCCATCGACGCCATGCGCCGCGGCGTCGTCGCCTACTCCTCGGTCAGCTGATCTCAGACGGCGGCGAACATGACCTGACGGGCGACCGGGTCGGCCTTGACCAGCCGCACCCGGATCCGCTTGCCGGGAGTCAGCCCCTCGCCCTCGCAGCGGGCGATCACCGCGGGCTCGGTCACCTGGACCTGCGCCGGATGGTCGTCGATCGTGATCGCCTGGAACGTCTCGCCGATCCGATCCTGGAGGATCGTCGCCTCCACCAGATCGACGCAGGCCCGGTCGACCGCGGCCGCGCGGCGGCCCGACGTGGCCATCAGCTCCGGCAGACCGGGCAGCGCGGCCGCGATCTCCGAAGGCACGGGCTTGCCGGCCGCCACGGCCAGGCAGACCTCCGTCGCGAAGCGGTCGACCAGGCGCCGTAGCGGTGCCGTCACGTGCGCGTACGGCGCGGCCACCCCGGCGTGCGTCGTCAGCTCGGGCAGCGCGCCGTCGAAGGCCGCGTAGGCCGCGCCGCGCAGCAGCACGACCGATTCGTGAAGAAACGCCGCATGGCCGGGATCGGCCGGGTCGAGCCCCGACACGACCTGGCCGTACGTCGCGCCGTCGGGCCACGGCACGCCGAGCGCGGCGGCCACCCTGCGGACCTTGGCCACATCCTCAGGACCGGCCTGCGGCAGCACGCGGAGCACGCCCACCTTGGCCTGGATCATCAGGTCGGCCGCGGCCATGCCGGTGAGCAGCGAGATCTGCGCGTTCCAGGCCTCGCTCGGCAGCTGGGTGCGGAACTCGACCCGATAACCATCGCCGTCGGGGGTGATCTCCTGCTCGGGCGTGGGCAGAGACACGCCGCCACGGGCGCGCTCCAGCTCCAGGCGGAGCGGGCCCACCTCGGCCAGCAGCCGCAGCGTGCCCTCGGCCGTGCCGTCGTCGACCACGGCCTGGACGTGGGCGTAGTCGAGGCGCTCGCGGCTGCGCACGAGCGCGCGCTCCACGCTCACGTCGACGGTCCGGCCGGACGCGTCGAGGTCGGCGCGCCACAGCGCGGCCGGCCGCGACCGGCCGGGCAGGAGGCTCGCCGCCCCCTCCGACAGGACCGGCGGATGCAGGGGGACCCGGCCGTCGGGCAGGTAGACGGTCTCGCCGCGCGTGCGTGCCGCCTGGTCGATCGCTCCGCCCACGCGTACGAAATGGGCGACATCGGCGATGGCATACCAGACGCGGTAGCCGTCGCCGCGGCGCTCGATGCACATCGCCTGGTCGAGATCCATCGAACCGGGCGGGTCGATGGTCAGCAGCGGCAGATCGGATCGGTCGGCGTAATCCGCCGGCGGCGGCTCGGCCGCGGCCTTCTCGGCCTCGGCCTGCGCCTCGGCGGGGAACTCGGCGGGCAGGTCGAAGTCGTCGCGGATCCGCGCGAGCCCGTCGGCGAGTGGAACGGCATGCGTTTCCGGTATCCGGATCACCGTGTGCGGCACGGCGATCAACCTACCGCGAGGACCGACAGGAGGCGGTTGAGTGGCGCGTCGAGACCGTAGCGGTCGGCCAGCCGTACGAGAGCCTCGGGATCGCGCGGCTTGACCGGGAGCGCACGGTCCAGGTCTGGGATGGGGGCGTCCGAGGCCACCTCGACCACGGCCGGGGCGACCGCGAGGTAGTCGCGGGCCGCGGCCAGCTTGGCGCGGGCGCCGGCCGGGAAACCCTCGGCCGAGCCCGAGTCGAGGGCCTCGAGCATGGCGCCGAGCGACCCGAACTTCGTGATGAGCGCCGCGGCCGATTTCTCGCCGACGCCTGCCACGCCGGGCAGCCCGTCGCTCGGGTCGCCGCGCAGGGTCGCGAAGTCGGCGTACTTGGTCCCCGGAATTCCATACTTTTCGCGTACAAACGCCTCATCGACGGTCGTGAGGTTACGAATGCCCCTTACTGTGTAAAGGACCCGGCACGGCTTCGCGTCGTCCACAAGCTGAAAAAGATCTCTGTCGCCGGTGACGATGTCGACCGCGCCCGTCGCGCCGAGCGCCAGCGTGCCGATCACGTCGTCGGCCTCGTAGCCGTCGACGCCGATCCGCGCGATCCCGACCGCGTCGAGCACCTGCTCGATCACCGGGATCTGCGGCTGAAGGGCGTCCGGGACCACCTCGACGTCTCCATACGCGACGCGGTGCGCCTTGTACGTCGGAATGGCCGCCACCCGGAACGCCGGCCGCCAGCTGGCGTCCATGCAGGCCACGATCTCGGTCGGGCCGAGCTTCTTGACCAGGGTCGCCGTCATGTCGATCAGGCCGCGCACGGCGTTGATCGGCATGCCGTCAGGCGCGGTCATCGACTCGGGGATGCCGAAGAAGGCGCGAAAGTAGAGGGACGGGGTGTCGAGCAGTAGCAGCACCCGACCATAGTTACCGCCTTGGCGCCTCCACGGCCAACAGACAGGTCCAGGTAAGTTGGGACTCGTGACCTCTGAAGATCTCTTTCCCGTCAGCAGGCTCGCCGCGGTCCAAGAGGCGACCGCGCGATCCGGCCTCGACGCGCTGCTGCTGACGCCCGGCCCCGACCTGCGGTATGTGACGGGCTACGACGCGATGCCGATGGAGCGGCTGACCTGCCTGGCGGTCCCCGCGTCCGGCGAGCCGTTCCTGATGGTGCCCCGGCTGGAGCTGCCGGCCGCCGAGCACTCTCCGGCGTCCCGGCTCGGCGTGGAGTTCGTGCCGTGGGAAGAGACCGATGATCCGTACGCGCAGGTGGGGATCCGCCTCGGCGCGGTCCGCAAGGTGGGGCTCGCCGACCGGATGTGGGCCATGCAGTCGCTGCGGCTGCGTGACGCGATGCCCGGCGCCGAGCAGACGCTGGCCGGCGGGGTGCTGCGCGAGCTGCGGATGCGCAAGTCGCCGGCCGAGGTGGCGGCGCTCCGTGAGGCGGGCGCGGCCATCGACACCGTGCACGCCCAGGTGCCGAACTTCTTGAAGGCCGGCAGGACCGAGCGTGAGGTCGGCAAGGACATCGCCGAGGCGATCATCGCGGCCGGGCACGCCACGGTCGACTTCACGATCGTCGGATCGGGTCCCAATGGCGCCTCGCCGCACCACGAGCTGTCCGACCGGATCATCCAGCCGGGGGAGCCGGTCGTGGTCGACATCGGCGGGGCCATGCCGAGCGGCTACTGCTCCGACTCGACGCGGGTCTACTGCATCGGTGAGCCGCCGGCCGACTACGCCGCCTACTACGCGGTGCTCCAGGCCGCCCAGCAGGCCGCCTGCGCCCATGTGCGGCCCGGCGTGACCTGTGAGTCCATCGACGCCGCCGCACGCGAGGTGATCGCCGACGCGGGCTACGGGGACTACTTCATCCACCGCACCGGCCACGGCATCGGCCTGGAGACCCACGAGGAGCCCTACATCGTGACGGGCAACACCGAGCTCATGGAGCCCGGCTTCGCGTTCTCCGTCGAGCCGGGGATCTATCTGCCCGGCATGCACGGGGCCCGGATCGAGGACATCGTGGTCTGCGGCGAGGCCGAAGGCGAGCGGGTCAACCTCTCGGCCAGGGACATCGTGATCATTTGAGCGTCGAAGACGAACTGCTCGAGCTGGTCCGCGACATCGCCGCCAAGGAAGTCGTGCCGCGGGCGGTCTCCTACGAGCAGGAGGGACGCTTTCCCCGCGAGGTGTTCACGTTGCTGGGGGAGGCCGGGCTGCTCGGCCTGCCCTATCCGGAGGAGCACGGCGGGGGAGGCCTGCCGTATTCGACGTACCTGCGGGTCGTCGAGGAGCTCGCCAAGGCGTGGCTGGCCGTCGGCCTCGGCGTGTCGGTGCACACGCTGTCGTGCTTCCCGACCTTCGCGTACGGAGACCTCTCGCGGCTGCCCGAGATGATCGGCGGGAGCCTCCTCGGGGCTTATTGCCTGTCCGAGCCGCAGTCGGGCTCCGACGCGGCGGCGCTGACCACGCGGGCGGCCGCCGACTCCGGCGGCTACGTGGTCGACGGGGTCAAGGCGTGGACCACCCACGGCGGCGTCGCCGACTTCTACACGCTCATGGCCCGCACCCCGGCCGGAGTGTCGTGCTTCCATGTCCCGGCCGGCCTCGAGGGCCTGTCGTTCGGGCCGGCCGAGCGGAAAATGGGCCTGCGCTCCTCGCCGACCGCCCAGGTCAGGTTCGACTCCGTACGGCTTGCGCACGACGCCCTGATCGGCGCCGAGGGGCAGGGTATGCGGATCGCGCTGGCCGCCCTCGACGGCGGGCGGCTGGGCATCGCCGCCTGCGCCGTCGGTGTGGCCCAGGCCGCCTTCGACGCCGCCGCGGGCTACGCCAGGGAGCGCAAGCAGTTCGGCTCGCGCATCGTCGACCACCAGGGCCTGGCTTTCATCCTGGCCGACATGGCGACCGCCATCGCCGCGGCCCGCGCCCTCTACCGCGACGCCGCCGCCCTGCGCGACGCCGGACGGCCGTATGGGACGCGGGCGGCGATGGCCAAGCTGTTCGCCACCGACACATGCATGCGCGTCACCACCGACGCCGTCCAAGTCCTCGGCGGCTACGGCTATGTCGAAGACTTCCCCGTGGAGCGCTACATGCGCGAAGCCAAAGTCCTGCAGATAGTCGAGGGGACGAATCAGATCCAGCGCCTGGTCATCGGCCGCGCCATCGCCAAAGCCGACCCGATGTGACATTCCCGCACGTCAATCGGAATGTGGTCGGGCACTCAGAGCTTCACTGCCCGGCCGTTGCCGAACAGAATCCCCTGATCATTTGATGGTCCTGAATATCCGGTTGTTTCCGATTCCTTCCTGGCGATCCGGGCCGGGTGACGATTTGGTGCTGACCCCTTTGGGCGCCGGAACGGTGTTGCAGGGCTAAGGCGGGCTTTGTCGGTCCCAGGGATTCGGCGATGTCGAGTTTGGACCGAGGCGATCTGAAGCTAGGACTTATGAGCGGTTGGTCACGAGATATGTTCGCGGCAAACGCCGCAGCTCCTGGTGTCTCTCAACCTCTCGCGCTCATCGTCGTCGAGTGCTTGTGCCCGTCCTCCTGGACGACGTCGAGCAGGGACCCGTCGAACGTGCCGCCGAGGCCCAACACCGGGATCGTTTGGTCCTTCTCCTCGTCAGCCCGTAGGTGAGAGTGGCGGAAGTGGTTCGTTGAGGATGCGCAGCATGCTTGGAGCCTTTGTGGCCTGGGATTTGTCGTGTTGGCGATTTCGGGAGTGCAGCGATGACCTCTACCGTGTCAGGGGAATCCCGATCATGCCGTGACCAGCACATTCTCCAGGCGGCCCAGGTCAGGGGCGGTTGTTGACGTTGGTTGACGCTCGTTCGGAGCGGTTCGGGAACATCGGTTGCTCCCGCCGGGGCGGAGAATCGGGAGCACGGCGCTGGTGCTGATGGGGGACTGCGCTAGGACCTGTTTGGAGTTCGGATCATGTTGCGGCGAGGAGTTTGAGCCACATGATCGAGCCGCGTAAGTGGAGGCCTGCCTCGTAGCTTGCCGGGTCTTTGTCGTAGCGGGTGGCCAGCCCGCGCCATGCCTTGATCTTCTGGAAGCAGCGTTCGACGGTGTTGCGCTGCCGGTAGCGCACCGGATCGAAACCGACGGGCCGGCCGCCGGCCGGCCCCTTGTTCTTCCGGTTGGCCTGCTGATCGGCCTTTTCCGGGATGACCGCAGTGATGCGGCGGCGGCGCAGATAGGCGCGGTT
>JAGFNW010000049.1 GCA_017592665.1 Streptosporangiaceae bacterium NEAU-GS5
CCGCGCGGGACCAGGACGCATGGATCTGCTTCGAAGACGAAGCCGGCCAGACGCTGAGGCCGCCCAAGGCCCGCACCTGGTCCCGCCGTGGCCACACCCCGATCGTCACCGTCACCGGGAAGGGCTCGGGCCGGGTCTCTTTGGCCGGCCTGGTCTGCCTCAAACCCGGGCAGCGGACCCGCCTGATCTTCCGCATGCTGCTACACCGCGGTCGCAAGAACGAACGCAAAGGCTTCCGCGAACTCGACTACGCCCGCCTGCTGGACGCCGCGCACCAGCAGCTGGGCGGCCCGATCGTGCTGATCTGGGACAACCTCACCCACCACAAAGACACCCTGATGCGGCGCCTGATCGCCAGCCGGCCCCGGCTGACGGTGTTCTACCTGCCGCCGTATGCTCCCGACCTCAACCCGGTCGAGATCGTGTGGTCCCACCTCAAGCGCAGCCTCGCCAACCTGGCCGCCTGCACCCTTGACGAACTCGCCACGCTCATCCGCACCCGCCTGAGACGGATGCAGTACCGGCCTGCACTCCTGGACGCCTTCGTGGCGCACACCGGCCTGATCAGCAGCCCGGCTCCACCATGAGACCCCGACCTTTCAGCCTCTTTAGCCAAGATTTACACACTCACCCTTGACTAAGTCGCCGGCGCGCATACCTAGCATTCGGCCCTCGGTAGGGCAGTCGATCGAGACCATCTCTGGCACCGCGGTCCACCTCGGGCACCGCTGAGCCGACCAGCCGGGAGGCCGCGTGACCATCTCCGCTGGCATCCCGACCACGCCAACCCCCAGCGCTGAGACACCTTCACCGGACACCGCTTCGATCCCGCCCAAGCGGTGGCAGTGCTGCCACTGCGGCGGCTGCGGTGTGGACAGCTACGGCGAGACCTGCCGCCACTGAGACGGAGAAGGCTTCTGCTGACCCACCACCCCTGACCGCCACGCCCGGCAGGAAATGACGCGGTCGACGCCGTACTCGGTCTTCTGGGAGCAGATGAAGGCCGCCACGCTTACCGGCCCATCGCCTCTTTGACCCACAAGACCACCGAGCGCTTGAGGACTGTGAGACTGAAGGGGCACCCGCCGGAAGGTCAGGGTCTGACCCGGCTTGAGACTGGCCACCGCGTCCTCGCACCGTGCCTTCGTGATGACCTGTCGCCCTGACCCCGGCGGTGCAGCCGACCAGGCGGGGATGTGTCCCCATAGGGGCCTTGCGAGCGCATCGTCACAGTCCTGACCCCTCTGCCTGGCCGGTGGCCGACCATTCCTGAGCCGCAAGGAGATCTGTGACCCGCCCCGCCAGCGACCCGTGCCACGAACCCTCCCACGACCCGCGCCCGGCATGTGAGCAGGTTGTCCTCGGCGTGGACACCCACGCTGACGCCCATGTCGCAGCGGTGATCACCACTACGGGCGTCCTGCTGGGCACGCAGTCGTTTCCGGCCACCGGGGCCGGCTATACGGCCCTGCTCGACTGGGCCGCAAGCCATGGTGAGCTCGAACGTGCAGGTGTCGAGGGCACCAGCTCCCACGGCACCGCGCTCAATCGCTACCTCAGGCGCAACAACATCCAGGTCATCGAGGTCAACCGGCCGGATCGAGCCGCTCGGCGACGCCGCGGCAAGACCGACGCCATCGATGCTGAAAGCGCTGCTCGAGCGGTGTTGTCCGGGCAGGCCACCGCTATCGCCAAGAGCGGCAACGGCGCGGTCGAGATGATCCGCGTCGTCAAGATGGCCAAGGACTCCGCGATCAAGGCCCGCACGCAGGCCATCAACCAGCTCAAGGCCGTCCTCGCCCGAGCCGAGCCCGAGTTGCGCGAGTCCCTGGCCGGCCTGGGTCGAGCGGCACTCCTTCGGGCCTGCGCCGACCTGCCCCCCTCCGGACTGCACGATATTCACGACACAGCGACTCATGTGCTGCGGATGCTCGCTCGCCGAATCCTGGCCCTCACCGAGGAGATCCGCTCTCACGAGAGATCCCTGACGACGATCATCTCCCGAATTTGCTGAAGCGCTACGGCGTTGGCCCCGACACCGCCGCCGCGCTGCTCATCACCGCAGGTGACAACCCCGACCGGCTCACCAGCGAAGCGGCCTTCGCCGCGCTATGCGGCGTCAACCCGATCGAAGCGTCATCGGGAAAGACCAGCAGGCACCGGCTCAACCGGGGCGGTGACCGGCGCAGCAACAGCGCCCTATACACCATCGTGCTGACCCGACTCGGCCGCGACCAACGCACCCGTGACTACGCCGAACGCCGCACCGCCGACGGAAAGTCGAAGAAGGAGATCATCCGCTGCCTGAAACGCTACGTGGCTCGCGAGGTCTTCCCCATCATCCGAGACGCGCTGTCACCTGCACAAACATCAGCTGTTTCGGCTTGACAAACATAGGGGCGTCATCACGCTCATCTTCCAGCTCGGCGCGTTGCTTGTCCCACACCGCTCGTTCCTGGGCATGCTGCTTGACCAGCTCAGCCTTCTCGGCTCGCAGCCGGGCCAGCTCTTCCTGCTCCGACTCCTCCAGCGTTGCGCTCCCGTCGCTGCCGTCGCCGTTGTACTGCTCGGCGAGCCGATCCATCTGCACCCAATTGTGCAGCGTGTACGGGCTGATCCCGAGATCCCGCGCGACCTGCGCGACGGGTTTCCCGGTCTCCTTGACGATCCGCACCGCGCCCGCCCGGAACTCCGGATCAAAGCGCCGCCGCGTGACTGCTGCCACGACCAAACCTCTCCCGGTTCGGTCTCCACGCTACGAGGGGAAGCTCACGAGATCTTGCCAGCCTCGATCCCGACCCATACTCGCTCGAAGCAGCGGCCGGCCGTACAGCGAGCACATCGCTGACAGCGCCGCACGTCGGTGGATCAAGAGAAGCGGCAGCAGGAGTCAATCGCCTCGCCGCCCAACTGGCCGATGACATCACACTTGGAACCTGCCTGCTGTCGCTCCTGACGATGCAGTCGGGGCTTAAGGATCTTGATATCGAACAGGTACATGATGGGTGCGCTTGATTTCCACACAGGATCGGCGACTCTCTGCTAACTTTCACTCCGTGACGATGAGCCTTCTTGACGAGGTGCTGGAGCACCTCACCCGCAATGGGGTCCTGCCTGTGCTGGTCCGCCTCATTCGGGAGGTCTATCGCGTCAACGCTGACCGCTTCGAACCGGCGCTCGGCGATGACAGGACGTTGTTCGGGATCGCGATCTCGCGCAACATCGCGAACCGAGCAGTCACCGAGCTTCGCGGCCTACCAGGCGTACATGCTAGGTTGATCAACAATGCCCTGGAGGTGAGCTGCGACGGGATGGTCATACGCCAGTACAAGCTTCCCGGCTCAGCCGTCCACGTCAACGTAGAGCTGATCGATTGGACGACGAGCGAGGCCAAGCTACGTGGCGCGGTAGAGAACAGCCGAACCGACCCTCAGCCCACTCTCGATTCCGACGAGGAGCTCGGCCACCTCTTCGGCTACCTCCTGCCACCGTTTCGGCACTTTCGATTCGTGCACAGCGGTAGTCAGGAAACCGGACAGACGACCATTTCAGCCGGGATTCCCCGCGATCACCGCGACGGTGGTAGCCCGTGGCTGGACGTTCGTACCATCTGGAGCGAGGCCGATGGTGGCGGAGGGGGGGAAGAGACCTTCTCGCCAGAGTCAGGTCCGACCCGGCCATCTGCATCGGGTCCCGCCCACTCCGATCTGCCTACGCCCGACCCCCAGGTCACCCCTCGTCGGACACGGAAAGAAGAGCATGGCGACGCCAGGGAGCGTCACCAGGCCAGTTAGGAGGCCACGATTTCTCGGCGTGGATTCAACCCTTCGGCGCTCGCGGCCCAAGCGTTTGATCCGCATGCCTTGACGATTGCCCGCCAGTTGCGTCGTCGTCGCAAGAACGAGCTGGCTAAGGAAGTTGGGGTTACTCCTGCCGCCATCACGCAATACGAGCTAGGGCAGACAAAGCCGTCTGCTGGAATTGTCGGCAAGCTTGCCCTAGCACTGGCGGTTCCCGTGGACTTCTTCAATTTTGGCGCACCGGATGCAAGTACCAGTCCGGCGCACTTCCGAAGTCTGCGCGCAACTACGCAATTGGAACGCGATGAAGTAATAGCGTTCGGGAAATTGGCTATGCGTTTCGTTTCCGCCATCGAGCACTACGTCGATCTTCCAACCGTCGACTTGCCAAGAGAGGATCTCCCCCAAGAACCGAGCCGAGCCGAAATAGCAGCCGTTGCGAGGGATGTGCGCAAAGCGCTCGGAGTTGACTCTGGACCAATTCCGAACGTCGTTCGACTACTCGAATCGCGCGGCGCGATCGTTCTGCAGCTCCCTGTCAGCTCGCGCCGAGTAGACGCCTTCTCTTTTTGGTGCGGATCGCGAGCGGCCGTATTTATGAACCCACAGAAGAATGACAAGGCTAGATCGCGCTTCGATGCCGCCCATGAGGCGGGTCATCTGATTATGCATCGGGACCTGGACCCCGGAAGTCGAATCATGGAAAACCAGGCCCATGATTTCGCAGCCGAATTCCTCGCTCCTTCCGAAGAGATTGAGAACGAGCTCCCTCGAAAGCTCGACTGGGAGCATCTCGGAGTTTTGAAGCGCAGATGGGGGATATCTATAAAGGCACTGGCATATCGAGCGCATTCATTGGGCGTCTTCCGGGATCCAGTCTACCGAAGAGCCATGATTACGCTCAGTCAGTGGGGCGACCCCGAACCATTCGATATCGGGGTACGAGAGACTCCAATTCTTATGAACAAGGCCCTCAAAGTGTGCGGCGATATCGGCACTTCTATTGACGATCTAACCCGGCTAGCCAGATTGCCCGGTTCCATAGTAGATCAAATTCTAGCCCTTGGAGTCGAAGAGCGACCCAAAGTTGATATTTGAGACGACGGTCCGGGCGGACATAGAGTAGCCGTCCGAACAAATAGCGCGTAAGGTAAGCCCTCTATGGAAGTGGATCATCGGCCCCAAGCTCCACGAAAGATCCTAGTGAATCGATAGATTGCAACATTGCGTGTCGCCTTCAGAAGCATGAATTCGGGTGACCCATATCTTATCGAGAGCATCCCGAAGTCCTCTCAGCTATCGATCTCCGGGTATCACGTGACTGCCAGCAGAATGAAGTGCGTCAGCCCAGCTTTGGTCTCGCAGCATGGCGATAGCCCCGGCGCGGGGTGTTCTGGGCAACACGAAAGCGGCGATGCTCCTGGCATCGCCGCTCGCGAGGTCACGGAGTGTCGACGGGGCCACTTGCCACCCACTCAACGGCCAGCGGTCCCTGACATCCACCGCCCCGTCCGCATACGCCTAGTCAACGTGTCCGGTGCGACTGAGCAAAACTTCCCGTCGATCTTCGCCCGTGGCATAGTCAGGGGGATACCTGGCGCAAGCAAGCTCGTGGGACTCAGAGAGTAGCGATGAACCTTGAATCAATTGACACGCTCACAGGAGTGGTAAGTGCCATTTGTGCAGTTATTGGAATTCCGGCCGCTATTGTAGCAGTCCGGCGTAGGCGTAAAGACTCCCATGTTGCCTTGAGCCGTCATTCAGAGCAGGCGATAGACCAGCCTGGATCATCGACACAGACACCAAGAAATGTAACCAATTCAGAGTTGAGAGCTGAAATTGAGGTATATCGCCTCAAATCCGGCGACCAGACATACCTGAATGCGGTATCCGACAGGACCAATCCCCTAAAAGCTAGATACTGGGCCGTGGAGGCGATGGATTATCCTGCCGCATGGGAGCACATTGCAACGGGCGATCTAGGCGAGAGTATAGAATTAAACATCCAAGTTCATGCAGTCGAGCTACTCGTCCGCGAATTAGCGGAGCCCAAAGGGTCGTCGTACTCTGGTCGCTACCATACACCAATAAGAACAAGACTGGAACAAATCATGGTCCACCAGAACGCACCTCGGGATATTCGCGATATCGCTAGGCGAGCTTTGGGTATTACCGATTAAGGCATAGAGTGCATGAGATCGTTCAACTTGGACCCTTGGGTGGAACTAACGTTCATGTATATGGCCCACTCAATCGGGTGTACCCGGTCGAGGAGTCCGAGCTATCCGGCCAGCTGTGTTCAGGCGTAACGTAGCTGCCGCGACACGGAACAGTACTTATCCAGCCCTGTTCACGTAGTAAAGCGATGGCCCTACGGACGGTGCCGACATTTACGCCGTATTCCGTTGCCAATGAGTGTTCGCCGGGCAATGGTTGAGCTGGGCGATGGAGGCCCGACCGGATTTCTGTCGCGATTCGCTTGGCAATCCGCCGATATTTGTATCCCTCTGTGGAGATGGTATCGGCCGCGTTTGCGTCACTGGTTGAACCGACTATCAGCCCATAGCCGCGCAAGAAGTAAGCCAGATCTCGATTTCGAAGCTCACGGTAAGCTCGCCGCACGGTGCCCAGCCCAACACCCATGCTCCATCTGAGCGTATCCGTACCCGGAAGTTGTTCGCCGGCCGGAAAATCTCCTTGCTCAATGCATTCACTGACGAGATCGGCGACCTGAAGATATAGCGGCTTGATGTTGTATGGGTCAACGCTTGCCAATCTGGCAGGGAGGGCAGAAGCAAGTTGTCTTTGTCGGTCGTTCAAAGAGGGTGACACAGTTACTCCGTCCTTTGATGCGGAACAGTCCTTGGTTCGGTGATCACTGGGGCCAAGCTGATGGCGTTGAGGACGGGGGTTGCTTCTCGCGCAGCTCGATGTATCGGCGGGCCACGCGTCGAGCGGCCGTCACCACGTCGTCGGCAGGGCAACAGGCATAAACGAGTCTTCCGTGCCGTGATTTCCTGCCTGTGGACCAGCGGAACCATCGGCCGTTGCTCCATATGACGAGGTCAGTCCAGACGGATATCAGGGCCACGCCGTAGCCCGCGTGCAGGTCAGCAACGATGCCGTGTTGTCTGTACAGTTCCTGACGGAGCAATCCCGTGGCGTACCGCGCGTCAACGATCTGTTCTGACTGATGAGCCAGCGCCACACTCAATAGACGGTCGAGGTCCGGGTGGACGCTGGCCGGCGGCTGACTGTACGGAATCATTGGGACGCTCGCGGATCTGCGTCCGCTTGCTCGACGAACGCACGGGCGGCGCTTGGGACGTCCCCCACGCGGAGACGCCTGTCCGGGTGCTGCCATGAGAAGAATCCGTCGTCGTCGACGAACACATACAGAGACCGTCCCTCCTGTGTGTGCAGGGATAGGGCCGCGATGTCATGGCGGATCTCGGTGTGGCGGCCCATCTTGATCAATTCGTCGTTGAGCAGCGACAACAGTCGCAGGTGACGTCCGGATGGCTCATGCTGATCCACGTGAGCTGTCACCTTCCCCTACGGAGATCGCTACTGGCGAGGAGGTGAAACCTCGCACGGCCCAGACTCGTGGGGCATGAGGTCGCGGATCATCCCACGCTGGTATCACACGATGGGATTGACTGTGCTCACGGAAGCCTCTACGAGTGGGAGCATCATGGCGCTCAGCCGGGAAGAGCTCAGGGAGAGGTTAGACCGATTATTCGCGCTTCAAGATGTTTATGAAGCATGCGAAAGACGCGATATCGGAGCATTGATCCGCATTTGCGGCAAGCATGGAATCACTCAGGGACAGATTTCCGGTCTCACCGGGATCGCTCAGGGCAGGCTCAGTGACTATGCGCGCGGTAAGCACATTCCGACAGCGACGACCACGTTTGAGGCGTTCGCGAATGGAATGGACATGCCCGTCAATCTGCGGCGCGCGTTGGGGCTTTCCGGGAATCAGTCCGGCGAATCTGGCGGTTCGCCTGGCTCTGATTCCGGCATGGATGCCTATGACCTCCAACTCCTGGCAGAGACCATTGGCAGGAAGGGGCAAGCCATCAAACGACGTGAACTGATTGATCTGATGGCCAAGGTTGGCGCGGTGGTCTCGCTGGCGCAGAGTGAGACGTGGTCGCGTATCTCTTTCGCTCTCGATCGGCCTTCAGCGATTGATGAGACCGTGGTTCGCGAGCTTGAGGCCCGCTCAGATGGCTTTCACCGGTTGGAGCAGTTGATTCCGGCTCCCGCCTTGTTCAAGGGACTCGCTGCACACCTGCGAGAGGTCGGTACGTTGCTGCACGGCACGTCCACCGATGATTCGAACAGTCTGCGGCGACGTCTCATCGCCAAAGCTGGTGAAAGTAGTGTGCTGGCTGGTTGGATTGCTAGTGACATGGGCGACGCCGGTACGGCCAGGAATTTCTATGAGACGGCCGAGAAGGCCGCCAAAGAGGTGAACGATCCGGGAATCATTGCCTGCGCGCTCGGATACAAGAGCTATATGCACAGCACGAAAGAGAATCATGGGCGGGCGCGAATCGTCTTGGCCGAAGCAATCGATGTAGCGCCCCGATCCTCACCTGGGACGGTGGCATGGCTGTCGGCGCGATATGCCGAAGAGAGCGCGGCATTGGGCGATCGTAAGGGCGCGCTGGCATCGCTCGGTCAGGCAATTGACGCGTTCAGTGACGCGGATCCGGAAGAAGACCGGGTGTGGACGCGCTTTGTGGATCGGCACAGGTTCGATTGCTTTCGGGTTGCGGTGCTGGCCGGCGTCGGAGACCTCGATACTGCGCAGGAATTAGCCCGTGCTGTGTTGCGGGACCTTCCGGACTCGAATCGGAAGCGTGCCGTGATCATCCTGCACGACATCGCCTCCGCAAACCTCTCCCAAGGATCGATCATTCAGGCGGCGGAACTGGGACGTGAAGGTCTGGCAGCAATGCGCGAGACCGAACGCAGCCTGTGGCTCCCCCGCTTTGAGGCGCTAGGGATGAGCCTGGCCAGATGGCGGAATCAGACGTTCGTACGCGCCTACCTTGACGACTTGGCCCAGACTAAACGTCACTTCGCGTTGTCTCCGCGCTGATCCACCGCAGATAGTCCGCGCTACCCGCCACAATCGGAACAGCGATTATTCCTGGCGTTTGATAGCTGTGGCGTGCCTTGATGTGCGCCTCTATCGCGGGATACAGATCCAGGGTCGTCTTCATTTGGACCTGCCATTCCTGCATGTCTTCCTGCACGGACCCGTCCCACCAGTAGAACGAATGCGCTGGTCCTGCCACCTGGGCGGCGGCGGCTAGCCGGGCGTGCACGACGCTCCTCGCCAGCTCCGTCGCTTCGTCAGCGCTAGGGACCCATGTGAGGATCTGGACGTAATCCGTCGTACCTGGCACGCGCTGATCATATCACCGTGTGATATTCAGGGCTCATACCTGCGGAAACGCGGTTCTCGGATTATCGCACCGAGCTATCACACCGTGTGATGGGACTGCGCGGCAGACCAATCTACCTTTTCGTGTGTCAGCAAAAACTGCTCACATGCATCTCACGGGATGCGCGAAAAGGAGGGATGTCCTATGGCTGAATTCAGCTCTACCGGCCGTTCGGCGCTGATCGCGGACGTGCGGACGTTCGCCAATCTGCTCGACCAGACCCCCGACCTACCGGCACCCAGGTACGTGGACGTTCTTGTCTTCCCCGACGAGGTGTCCGAGGAAGCCGCCCGCGCGGAGATCGACCGCATCAGCGCGCTCCTGGGAACGCCGGTCGAAGATGACGCCGGCCACTACCGCACGATCAAGACGCTGGGTCGCGTGACCTATCGGGCGGTCGCCATCACGGCCGACGCACGGCACCGATGGGACGCGCTGATGTCCTACCGCGACGCGATCACCCCCGCCGACGACCCCATCAGCGCCCAGTTGAGCGACGCGTTAGGCCGTTCATGCCGATGCGGCGCGCGAATCGACGACGGACCCGCGTCCTGTGGCAAGTGCGCAGCCCGCTCACGCTGGCAGCGGCGCAAGTCCCGCAACGCGAGCAAGGACCGCGCGCGGGGAGATGGACCATGTTCCTGATCATCGCTCTGTGCGGTGCCGTCCTCGGCATGGCGAGCGTGATCGCGCTGCTTGTCGTGACCATCGCGATGAAGAGCGAAGACCGGACGCGTACCAGCGTGCACCACGCGCCGCGAGGCCTGCCGGGCGCGTTCGCTCGACGCACGTTGGGCTTGCACGTTATCGACCCGCCAGGTCGGTGTGAGCGCACGTTGGCGGGCTCGCGGTGGTGATCTCGGTATCGCTTGTGGTGCTGCTCGGGGCCGTCGTCGTGCTCGCGCTGCGGTACACCATGCTGCGGCTCTGGCAGGCATTGATCTGCGTACTGTTCGGCTTCTACCTCAGCCAGACGGCCGCCGCGCCCCAGGTCCGCACCCTGATCTCAACAATCGTGACCGCCGTATCCGGCGGCCACCCGTGAAAGATCAACACAGAGGAAGGGAAACGATCATGACCAATCACTCACCCGCTCACACGTACACCGCATCGCATCTGTCATCGACCGTCCGTGAGCAGGCCACGGCTCGCTCACGGACTGAAAGGGGGTGGCCATCACGACGACCACATCGCACGTCCCGCTGATCGACCTTCAGGAGGCCCGCGTCCATCATCTGTACGCCGAACGACTGCTCACGACCCCACCACTGACCCATCTTCTGGTCCAGTACACCGAAACCGGCGCGGCCGTCCGGGGCGCGCTGGACCATATCCCCGCTCTCTGTGATGAGGCCGACCGGCTGCGCGCACTGCTCACGCGAGTCCGCCTGGATCACGCCAATCTGATAGCCGCCGTCCGCGCCACCCTCAGCGCCGATCGCGACGGGGAGCCCGACCCGCTGTCCTACCTGCGTGACGAGCTACCCGAGCATAGCCACGCCGCGCATGCCGACCTTGACATCACGCCCTGGGACGGCGGTGAAGGCCAATGAGCCGCCGTTCCCCCCGACATCTGTCCCGGCATCGCGTGCGCCGTGACGCCCGGCGGATACGCCGCTACGGCGTTGAACCGATGATGCTCCTCAGCGACGACATGTCATTTGCACCGGTCGCGTTCGTCGCCTTCACATCCTGGCTGTGGCACTACCGATCCGAGCTCGCCCCCTTCGCCGTGGCGCTGCTCGCCGAGATCGCAGCCGTGACGCTGCACATCACCCACCGAGAATGGGCCGCCCCCGTCGGCATCGGGACCGCGCTGGTGGCCCTGGCTGTCGCCGTGTTCGGAGGCACGATGCGGTTGCGCGGTAGCGAACGCCTGTACGCCGCAACCGTGATCGTGGCCTGTGGTGGCTGGACCGCCATAGCGACATCGGCCGGTCCGGGACGGTCCCCGCTGCCCGCTGTCCTAGCGGTCGGCGGACTGGTACTCGCGGTCCCGTGGTGGGTCCATCGGCGTCGCCGTACCCGTGTCCGGGTGGATCGCACATTGGCCGCATGGCCGGACATTTCCGAAGCGGTCGGACTCGCCGGATCGCGCATCCAATCCGTGGTTGTGGACGTGTGGGGCTACCGCGCCCGGCTTGGCCTTGCGCGCGGTCAGACCGTCGAAGACGCCCTGGACCGCGTGTCCGCGCTGGAATCGGCGCTGGGCACCCGGCGCGGCGCCGTCCGCGTGCAACCCGTTCCCGAGAAGGCCAACCGCGCCGAATTGCGAGTGATCGAGACCGACCCGCACGCCAACGCGATCGCCTGGCCGGGACCGTCCGTCACCTCGATCACGCAACCGGTCGAGCTGGGCGTGTTCGAAGACGGCACCGCCGTACGGGTGTCGTTCCTACGACGGCACGGCCTGTTGGCGGGAATCGCCGGCGCGGGCAAGAGCGGCGGCGTCAACGTCCTGATGGGCAACCTGTCGGCCTGCCCGGACGCGATCGTATGGGGCATCGACCTCAAACGCGGTATGGAACTGCTGCCGTGGGCGGCCTGCCTGGACCGGATCGCCACCACACCGCGCGAAGCCGACACCCTGCTGAGCGACGCGGTCGCCATCCTCGACGGCCGCGCCGAACTACTCGCAATGCAGGGACTGCGCGTCTGGGAACCGGCCCTCGACGCGCCCGCCCTCATCCTGCTCATCGACGAGTACGCCGAACTGGTCGACGAAGCCCCCGACGCCGTGGCGTGGGCCGACTCGATCGCCAGGCGCGGGCGCGCGCCCGCCGTCACCCTGATCGCCGCCACTCAACGGCCGTCACAGAAAGCGATGGGCAGCGGCGCAGTCCGTTCCCAGATGGACGTACGCATCTCCTTCCGCGTACGGGAACGCCGTGACGTAGATCTGATCCTCGGACAGGGCATGCACCGGGCGGGATGGCATGCCGACCGCTTGGACGCGCCCGGCAAGTTCCTGATCAGCGCCCCCGAACACGACATCCCACGACGTGCCCGCGCCTACCTGCTCGATGACGACCAGGTCCAGCGCACCGCGCACCGCCACACCATCCGCCGGCCAACCCTCGACACGGTCTCCATGACGGCCCTGGAGTCCGTCACCGGTCCAGACAGTCTGTCCGGCAATCAGACCGCCACGCGTGGACGGCATTTCCACAATCCCGACCCCGCTCCCGAAGCGCTTCTGTGGGACGCGCTCACAGCAGCACCCAAGGACGGCCTCAACATCGCCGATCTTGCCGCCGCTACTCAGATGGGACGCTCATGGATCTACTACCGGCTCCAAGAACACCTCCGTGCCGGACACGCCGTCCAACCCAGCCGTGGCCGCTGGCGTGCCGCCGCCGAACCCTCCACCGATACGCCGGGCGACCACGAACCGTAATCGTCCACGTCCATGTCCACGCGCGCGCCTGCACGCATAGGCAGCAACGGCGTGGACGTGGACAACCCGTGGACGATTACCCACCGTAAGCGCGAAGGGAGGTGAGGCCTACTGCCAGCCCGCGTCACGATCCACTCCAAACCCCGCACCCGAATCAACCTCGATCGGCTCATACAGGCGCTCCTGCTGATCGCCAAGGAACAGGCGGAAGCTCCAACTTCACCCAGTCCACATGTTCCGAAATCGGAACGATCGGCGTAGCGTGAAAGATCCGGTCCCTCACGTGGAAGGACCAACCCCTGATGCCCGACACGACCGACGACCAACCGGCGAACCGGCCCACCCTCGGCCAGTGGCTCGACGCCGTACGCATCGCCGAGAACTACAGCCTTCGCCAACTGGCGCGGGCAAGCGGGATCCCGATGTCAGCGGTCAACCGCATCCTCAAAGACGAGGTGACCGCACCGTCAGCGGCCAACCTGATCCGACTTGCCCGCGCCCTCAACCTCCGCCCGCACGACGTCTTCCACCACGCGGGAATCAGCGACCCGCTTACCCGCGACGACATCACAAGCTTTCTGCGCACCGAATACGACCTGCCCGACGACGCGATCAATCAAATTAACGCAATCATTGACCAGCACACCCTAAGGGGGGATGCACCATGATGCTTCCATCGAAACCGGCGAACGGACACAAGCGGTCCGTCGTCTATTTGCGTGTTTCCTCGCGTGGACAGTTGCTCACCGACTACGATCCCGAAGGCATTTCCATACCGGCGCAGCGCGTCGCGTGCAGCCGAAGAAGCGCTGAGCTCGACGCGGACGTCATCGCCGAATACGTGGAATCCGCACGCTCCGCCCGATCGATCGACGGCCGCCCCGAATTTCAGAAGATGATGGCCCGGATCAAAGCCGAACGGGACGTTGACTACATCATCGTCTACGCCCGTTCACGCATGTTCCGCGACAGCACCGACGCGGCTTTGACCAAACGCGAGTTACGCGCCATGGGCGTCCAGCTGATATCCATCATGGACCACACTGAAGACAACGCGATCGGCGATCTGGTCGCCACCATCATCGACGGCGTCAACGAATACCAGTCCCGCGCGTCCGGCGCTGACATCGCCTACAAGATGGGCCAGAAGGTCATACGCGGCGGAAGCATCGGCCGTGCCCCCATCGGCTACCTCAACGTGCGTGACCACATCGAAGGTCGCGAAGTCCGTACCATCGCCACCGACCCCGCACGCGGGCCCCTCGTAGTCATGGCCTTCGAATTGTACGCCACGGGCAGCTACAGCTTCCCCGACCTCCGCGACGTGCTGACCGACGCAGGACTACGCACCAAACCCACCAAGAACCGCCCCAAGGGCACCGAAATCTCGATCCACAAAATCGGTGCGCTCCTACGTGACCGCTACTACCTCGGCTACGTCACCCATGACGGCGTCGAATACAAAGGCCGTCACGCACCCCTCATCGACATCGAGCTGTTTAATCGTGTTCAGGAAGTTCTCTATGAACAGCGTGGCGCGGGAACCCGCGCCCGCGTCTACAACCACTACCTCAAAGGCATGCTCCGCTGCCATCGCTGCCAGGCCCGCATCATCATCATGAGCGGCAAGAGCAAGAGCGGGCTGCGTTACCTGTATTTCATGTGCCGTGGTCGCCAGGAACACACATGCGATCTCCCATACATCCGCCTCGACGACGTCGAGAAAGCGATTGAGACGCATTACGCCACCATCGAAATCCCGCAGGACCTACGTGAGCGAATCAGCGCCGGAATCGATGCCGCGTGCAGCGCCGATACCGCCGTCAGCAACGGGCTTCGCGCCCAGGTAGCCAAGCGGCTTGCCGAACTTGACATCCAGGAAGACCGGTTCCTCGACATGGTCGGCGATCCCGACTGGCCACAAGAGAAGATCCTCAAGCGGCTACGCGGCATCCGCGACGAGCAAGCCCGCTTGCACGCTCAACTCGATCGCGCCGAACGCCCCGACCTCGACGCGGGACGTGCCGCCATCACGGCCGTACTCGATCTGCTGACCGCGCCCGGCGACCTCTACCGGCTCGCCGGCGACGACGGCCGCCGCGCAATGAACCAGGCGCTGTTCCACGCGCTCTACATCGACGCTTACGAAGGTGGACCGGCCGTCGCGCTGGACCACCCGACCGACCCCATCGCACCTCTGCTCAACGTGCACAGGGGCGTACAACACGAAAGCGGCGATGCTGATCGCATCGCCGCTCGCGAGGTAACCGCGCTACTCGCCACTGCGCTCAACGGCGGGTGTTCGAGTAACGACCCTTGGGTGGAGCTAAGGGGATTCGAACCCCTGACCCCCTCCATGCCATGGAGGTGCGCTACCAGCTGCGCTATAGCCCCTTGCGTGGCGACCGCCCGGAGGCGGTGCCACGCCAGTGTATAGGACTTCGGACAGCGATCTGTAACCGAAAACCCCGGCCGATCAGTCCAGCGCGCGGGCGCGGGTGATGAGATTGGCCAGCTCGGTCACGGCGGGGTCTTCTGTGGTCGAGGCCAGGGCGGAGGCGTGGGAGGACAGGTCGTCCAGGCCGAGGCCCAGCCACGACGAGCCGGGGGTCCACCGGGCGCGGAGGAACTCGGCGAAGCCGGCGGCCACGACGTCGATCTGAAAGCGTTGGTCGGTTCCGTCCCAGACGGCCGGGTTGAGGTCGCCGATCGCGACGCGGTTGCTCTGCTCGTGCGGTTCGCGCGTGTCCGGGTCCTGCCAGCGTACGGTTGCCGCGGCGAGCGACCCGGTCGCCCCGGGGCGCAGCCGTACGCGATAGAGGGCCGTCACGCTGTGACCGGGACCGACCTCGCCGCCGTCGCGCGAGTCGTCGCGGAACTCCTCGGGCGCGAGCGCGCGGTCGTCGTAGCCGATCAGCTGGTACGACTCGACCGTGGACGACTCGAAGGCCACCTGGGCCTTGGCGTCGCGGGCACGGAGGTCGAGCGTGGCCGGCAGCTGCTCGACGAAGACCTTCCTGGCCTGGTCGAGGGAGCTGACGTAGACGGCGGCCCCGTCGCCGTGGTCGGCCAGCTGTTCCATGAGGTCGTCGCCGTATTCACGGCCGACGCCGACGCAGAGCAGCGTGATCTGCTTGCCCGCGTATTCGGTCGCCTGGCCGAGGATGGCCTGCCAGCTGGTGTCACCAGTGTTGGCCAGGCCGTCGGACAGCAGGATCACGCGGTTGGTGGCGAGCGACCGGAACGCCTTGGCCGCCTCCCGGTAGCCGGTGACCAGGCCCTGCTCCAGGTTGGTCGACCCCTGTACGACCAACTTGTCGATGGCCGCGTGGAGTTCCGAACGCGCCGTCGACGAGACCATGGGAGTGATCACCTGCGCGTCGTCGCTGAACGTCACGAGCGCCACCTGGTCGCCGGGCATGAGCTGGTCGACGAGCGTGTGCAGCGCGTCGCGTACCAGGTCGAGGCGGCCGGGTTCGGACATCGAGCCGGAAACGTCCACGACGAAGGTGAGATTCGCCGGCTTCCGCGCCCCCGCGTCGGCTTTGCGGGTCTGCATGCCGACCCGGATCAGCGCCTCGTCGCCGGGCAGCCGGGCCCCGTCCACGTGTACGGCGAAGCCGTCGTCCTCCGGTTCGGCGTAGTTCTGGCGGAACGCGTTGACGAACTCCTCCGGGCGTACCTGACCGGGCTCGGGCAGCCTGCCTTCCTGGATGGTGCGGCGTGCGTAGCCGTACGAGGCGGTGTCGACGTCGAGGGCGAACGTGGAGGTCTGCTGCTGGGGGACCGTGTCGCGGGCTTCGGCGTTTCCCTGGGGGAACGGGCCGGGCTCGATCGCGTCGTGCGTGGTGAGGGGCGCCGACTTGGCGTCCCCGCCGGAGGACGAGGTCGACGACCCTCCGCAGGCGGTCGCGAGGGCGGCGAGGGTGACGGCGGCTGCTAAGGCCAAGACTGCGCGATTTCTACTCATGGAGGCCTCCCTTAGGCGTTCATTTCCTAGGACGAGGTGGTGCCGGGAAAAGCCGGACGCGTCATCCAAGCGACCGCAAACCGTTCTCAGCGCGTGATAAGGGCCCCGGTCGGCCGACCGGGGCCCTTATCACCAGTAACATCAGGCGGCGACGCCCACATGAGCCGCCTTACGTGGCAGGACGAAGGCGAGCGCGAAGGCGATCAGCAGGCCGGCCGCGGCCACCGCGGCGGTGGCGGCGATGCCCACCTGGTTGAAGAAGATCGTGCCCAACACGGCGGTGCCGAGCGCGCCGCCCAGCTGCTGCACGGCCGACAGCGTGCCGGACGCGGATCCGGTCTCGTGCTGTTCGACCCCGGCGAGGACGATGTCGAAGAAGGGCATCAGGGCCATGCCCATGCCGATCCCGGCCACCAGCAGGGTGGGGGTGAACTGCCAGGCCGACAGGCCGTCTCCGGCGGCGTACAGGACGAAGCCGGTGGCGACGACGCCGGCCATCATGATCAGCGTGCCGATGTGGATCATGAAGCGGCCGCGGTTCTCGGCGAGGCCGGTGGCGCCGCCGATGCCGAAGCCGACGACGGTGCCGATGGCCTGCGGCAGGGCGGCGAGACCGGCGTGCAGCGGGGTGTAGTGCAGCTCGATCTGCAGGTAGAGGCTGAGCACGAGGCTGAAGCCGACCAGTCCGGAGAAGAAGGCGAGGCCGGCGCCGAGCCCGCCGGTGAAGGCGCGCTTGCGGAACAGGGCGGGCACGACCAGCGGGTCCGTGCGGCGCGATTCATACCAGCCGAAGAAGACGAAGATCACGACGGAGGCGGCCATCGAGACGAAGGTCCACACGGGCCAGCCGTGCTCGCGGCCCTGGATGAGCGGGTAGATCAGCAGGAACGAGGCGACCGAGGCGATGATCATGCCGGGGAAGTCGAGCCGGGAGGCGTGCGTCGAGCGGGAGTCCGGCAGGAACTTCAGGGCGCCGAGGAAGGCGGCCAGGCCGAGCGGCAGGTTGATCAGGAAGATGGTCCGCCAGCCCGCGTCGAACAGGTTGAGATCGATCAGCCAGCCGGCCAGCACCGGCCCGCCCACCGTTGACATGCCCATGACCGGCCCGAACGCGCCGAACGCCTTGGCCACCTCACGCGGCGGGAACATCTCTTTGATGATGCCGAGCCCCTGCGGGATCAGCACGGCGCCGAACAGGCCCTGCAGCACGCGGGAGGCGATCATCGTGCCCGGCGACACGGCCAACCCGCACAGCACCGACGCGACGGTGAAGCCGAACGAGCCGATCAGGAACATTTTGCGACGGCCGTACAGGTCGCCGAGCCGGCCACCGGTGATCAGGCCGACCGCCATCGCCAGCGCATAGCCCGCGCCGAGCCACTGGATCAGGCTGTCGGAGCCGCCGAGCCCGGCCCGGATGGACGGCGCGGCGACGTTCGTGATGAGCGAATCGAGCAGGTCCATCACCTCTGCGGCGAGGATCACGAAGAGCGCTGCCCAGCGCCAGCGGTACGCAGTGTCGTCATACATGGGGGGATCTCCTGTCAAAGCAACGCTTCGAACGGTGTTCGTGCTTACGAACTCTGTTATAGACACGAACGCTGTTCGTTGTCAAACACTGTTCGTTCATGGAATTGTGTTCGTGAGTGGTACAGTGTTCGACATGGACACCATGCCGGCGCCTCCGTGGCGTACGCCTCGTAAGACCGGGCGCCAGCCGCTCAGTCAGGACATGATCGTGGCGACCGGGCTCCGCATCCTCGACGAGGAGGGGCTGGAGGCGCTCAGCATGCGCCGCATCGCCCAGGAGCTGGGCACGGGTCCTGCCTCCCTGTACGCCCATGTGGCCAACAAGGAGGAGCTGCTCGAGCTGATCTTCGATCAGGTGTCCGGGGAGATCGACATCCCCGAGCCGGATCCGGCGCGCTGGGCCGAGCAGCTACGCGAGGCGTGCCGGTCGATCTACCGTGTGCTCACCGAGCACGGCGACGTGGCGCGCGTCCCGCTGTCCAACATCCCGACCGGCCCCAACTCGCTGAAGGTCTCCGAGGGACTGCTCGCGATCATGCTGGCCGGCGGCGTGCCGCCGCAGATCGCCGCGTGGGGCCTTGACCGGGTCTATCTGTACGTCACGGCCGACGTCTACGAAGGGTCCCTCTACACGGTCAAGCAGCGGGCCAGCGGGCTGCCGCCCGAAGAGTTCGTCGCCGACTACTTCGGCCAGATCAGGCAGTATTTCAGCCGGCTGCCGCCGGATCGGTTCCCGGCGATCACCGGCAACATCGACGTGCTGATGGGCGGCGACGGCGACCAGCGCTTCGAGTTCGGGCTCGATCTGCTGATCCGTGGGCTGGAGAGCTACGCCAGCGAGGCGACGAACCGCGACATGCCCGACAGCCAGCGGTCATAGTCGTCGGCCTTCATCTTCACGAACCCGGCGACCTCGGGGTGCGGGAAGATGTGGAACCGCTCGGATTCCAGCCCTTCGATCACGATCTGCGCCACGTCTTCGGGTTCGAGGATGGCGCCGGAGGCGCTCACGGCTCGTGCGGTCAGGTGCTCCTGGTCGTTGCCGGTCATCATCCCGGTGCGGACGCCCTGGGGGCACAGCACGCTGACCTTGATCCCCTGCGGCCGATAATGGATGGCCACCCATTCGGCGAACGCGATCGCCGCCGCCTTGCTCACCGCGTAGGGCGCGTCGCCGGGGCAGCTGATCAGGCCCGCGGCCGAGCAGGTGTTGAGCAGGTAGCCGCCGCCGCGCTCGGCCATCCGCGGCACGACCGCCCGCGCCGCGTACACGTGGGCCATGGTGTTGACCGCGAGCGTGCGGCTCCAGTCCTCGTCGGTGGCGTCCAGGCCCATCCCGGTGATCACGCCGGCGTTCGAGCAGAACAGGTCGATCGGCCCGTACGTCCCCTCGGCCGCGTCCACCAGGGCGCGCACCTCGTCCTCGATCGACACGTCGGCGCGGACGGCGAGCCCGCCGATCTCGGCGGCGACCGCTTCCGCGCCCTCCCGCGACAGGTCCGCGACCACGACGCCGGCCGCTCCTTCCGCGGCGAACCGGCGCGCCATGGCACGTCCGATCCCACTCGCAGCCCCGGTTACCACGACGACTTTGTCCTGTACGCGCATGAAGGCACTCTAATAGCGGTGCCTGATCGCGCGCGGTCTGGGCACATCGTGGACATATGGCTGACCAACGACCATCGCGACCATCGCGACCATGCCGGGGTGATGGCGCCCGGCGGCCGTCATTAGCAGCCGCCGTTCTTGTCGTTTCCGGCCTGCTGCTCGCCGCCTGTTCCGACGGCGGCGAGGCCGCCGATCGCCCGGCCCGTGCCCGCACGGCGACAACCCCCGTCACAGCCCCCGCCGTCACCCCGGCACCTACCCCGGCCTCGACCCCGACACCGGCGCCCGCGGCGACCAGGCCCCCGACCCGGCCCGTCCGGCTCACGAAAGGGATGACCCGTCCAGGGACACGGCTGAGATTCGGGCAGAAGGCGATCGTGCCCATCCGCGACTACAACAGCTTCACCAAGGTCTACACGGAGGGCGTGCTGGGTATCGTCGTCCAGCCGATCCGCCGGGCCCGCGGCTCCAAGGTCGAGGGCAATTTCGACGCCAAGAGCACGGCCGTCCTCAAAAACCACACGGCCTACTACGCCAGAATCGTCATCACCAACGAGAGCGGCAACGCGATGTCGCTCGTCATGCCCCGTTTCGACGCCCGCAGGAGCGGCGGCGGGCGGCCCGATGTCGTCCTGATCGGCGGCGATCTGGCCGGCTGCCGCGAGATCTCCTCACCGGACGCCTTCGATCACAAGGGGGCTCGCTGGGTGACCTGCGAAGTCGGTGTGTCGTCGCCGTCCCGCCCGATCCAGGAGATCCACTACCTGGCTCCGCCGTACGGCAAGGAGATCCGGCTCTTCGACGACCCGCCGCCGAAGTTCAACCGCTACTACAACCTCGGAGCGATCGTCTGGTACTAGCAGGGGGCCGTGGTATTCCGGATGACCAGTTTGGTGGCGAGTTCGGGGGCGGACGGGCGGCGTGACGGGCCGCCGTCGAGCCGCTCGAGGAGCAGTGAGGCGGCCGCCCGCGCCACGGCGTTGACCGGCATCTGAACCGTGGTCAGCTGCGGGTTCATCATCGCGGCCATGGGGATGTCGTCGAAGCCGAGCACGCTCATGTCGTCCGGCACCTTGATCCCGCGGTCGCCGAGGCGCGCCAGCACGCCAAGGGCGACCAGGTCGTTGTAGGCGAATACGGCCGAGACCCCGGCCGCCACCGCCTCGTCGGCGCCGCGATATCCGCCGCCGTACACCGGCTCGACCGGGCTGAGCACGATCAGGTCGAGCCCCTGCGCCGCGCACGCGCCGGTGAAGAAGCGCAGCCGCTGCTGATTGGACCACGAGCGGCGCGGCCCCGGCATGAACGCGACCTTCCGGTGGCCGAGCGAGTGCACGTGGGTGACGGCCTGGCGCACACCCGGGCCGATGTCCATCGTCACGGCCGGCGCCGTGCGGCTCTGGCGGTTGGCGATGACGACCAGCGTGTGCGCGGCGATGGACCGCAACCGGTTGCCGGACATGCGCGGCGCGCACAGGATGATCCCGTCGACCTGCTTGGCCATGGCGCGTGCCGCGACCACCTCGGCGGCCGGATTCTCGTCGGTGTCGGCGACGAACAGCGCGTAGCCGGCCTCGCGCACCTCCGACTGGATCGTCTTGACGAACGGCGTGAAGAACGGATTGGCGATGTCCGGGACGATCAGCCCCAAACTGCCGGTCCTCCCGAGGACGAGCGACCGAGCAGCCCGGTTCGGCTGATATCCGAGCTGCTCGGCGCTGTCGAGCACGCGCTGCCGGGTGAGGGCGTTGACGAGCTCGGGAGCGTTCAGCGCACGGGAGACGGTGGATGGCGAAACACCGGCGAGCGCGGCCACGGCGTGGATCGTGGCCGCCCGCTTTACCTCCCGTGCGCTGTCCATGGTGGCTACATAGTGGAAACGTTTGCGGAACATGTCAATAGGTCGGCGTATTGGTATATCAGATATGATGCTCGCATGATCGAGAACGTCAGGGCGGGGTTGCGCTCCGTGGTCGCGGTGGCGGTGACGCCGTTCGACGCCGACGGCCGGGTCGACGAGGCGGCCTACGCGGCCGCCATCGAGCGGCTGGTCCACGGCGGGATCACCGCCATCACACCGAACGGCAACACCGGCGAGTTCTACGCGCTCTCCGACGGGGAGCTCAGCCTCGCCGTCACGCTCACCCGCGCCGCGGCCCCCGATGCCGTGATCATCGCGGGCGTCGGTCACGAGGTCGATCGGGCCGTACGGCTCGCGCGCGACGCCGCCCGGCAGGGCTGCGACGGCATCATGATCCACCAGCCGGTCCACCCATATCAGTCGGCCGAGGGCTGGGTCGCCTACCACCAGGCGATCGCCGAGGCCGTCCCCCACACGGGCGTGGTCTGTTATGTCCGCTCGCCCCGCGTCACGGCCGAGTCCCTGGCCGAGCTCACACGCCGCTGCCCCAACGTGGTGGGCGTGAAGTACGCCGTGCCCGACCCCGTGCTGTTCGCCACGATGACGACCGAGGCCGACGGACTGGTGTGGGTCTGCGGCCTGGCGGAGAGCTGGGCGCCGTTCTTCTGGCCGGGCGGCGCCGAAGGCTTCACGTCAGGCCTTGCCGTGCTGGCCCCTGAGCTCTCCCTCGAACTGCTGCGCCTGCTGCAGGCGGGCGACCGGAAGGCGGCGCTCGACCTGTGGCGCCGGCTCAAGCCCATCGAAGACCTGCGCGCCCGCGACGGCAGCGAGCACAACGTCTCGGTCATCAAGGAGGGCCTGGCCCAGCTCGGCCTCTGCTCCCGCGCCGTCCGCCCCCCGATCTCCGAGCTCGCGCAAACCGACCGCGACCAGGTCGCCGCCATCCTCAAGTCACTCGGGTAGATCGACCGGATACGCCTCGGCGAAGTCGGCGGATCGGCTGACCGGCTCCCACGCGGTGGCCTCGGCGAGCTGGGTCTGCGAGTAGTCGAGCGCACGCCGTACGGCGCCCGCGCCGAGAAGCAGGTGGCTGGGCAGCCGCGGCCGTTTGACCACGCGCACCAGGATCTCCCCGGCCCGGGCCGGGTCGCCCGCGCTCAGCTCCGGATTGTCCATTCCACGTGCCCGGGCGCCCACGGTCTCGTCGTATTCGGCCGGGATGTCGAGGATCTTCATCGACGGACCGGCCCAGTCGGTGGCGAAGCCTCCCGGCTCTACCACCAGCGTCCTGATACCCAGCGGTGCGACCTCGACGGCCAAGACCCGGGTGAAGCCATCGATCGCGAACTTCGCCGACTGATACGCCCCGAGACCCGGCGATCCCCCCACCCGCCCCCCGATCGAGGAGAACTGCACGATCGTTCCAGACTTCTGCGCCTTCAAGACCGGCAAGGCCGCCCTGGTCACGTTGTAGACGCCCCAGAAATTGGTCTCGAACTGCGTCCGGAAGTCGTCCGTCGTCTCGATCGGGCCGATGTTGGCGTAGCCGGCATTGTTGACCACCACGTCGATCCGGCCGAACCGGTCGACCGCGGCCCGCACGGCCGCGACGGCCGCCGCCTCGTCCGTCACATCGAGAGCGACCGTGAGCACCTGGTCGCCGTAGCGCGAGACGAGATCGGCCAGCTGCTCGGGTCGCCGCGCCGTGGCGACCACCTGGTCACCCGCCTCCAGGGCGGCCACGGCCAGAGCGTGCCCGAACCCACGCGACGTGCCGGTGATGAACCATGTCTGCGCACTCATGACCTCAAGCAAATCATGATCGCTCTGACTCTCCGCAGCTCGGGGTCGAGATCAGTAGTCGACGGTGGGTGAAATCGGTACTTCATACGGATCAGCTCACGGGCCGTCATCGGCATGATCGGCGCGAGTTGCGCCATTCGGCACGCCGGGGCGGCGGCCTGACTTGATCCGGAGAGCCCATGCGGAAATTGCGTGCGATCGTCTCACTCCTGGTGATCGCGACAGCCACGGCGATCGTCGCCGGCGCGTTCGTGCGACCCGCCTTCGCCGACTTCACCGACCTTCCCGAAGGACCCATCCACATCGTCAACTATGGCAGCGGGAAATGCCTCGCGCCGGCGCCCGACAACCGGGTCTGGCAGCGCGCCTGCGACGGCTCGGCCGACCAGGAATGGCTCCGTCTCCGCAGCGCCGACGGCGCGATCAGCGGCTTCGGAAATGTCCAGCGGCACATGCTCGTGAATCGGAGCAGCGGCCGCTGCATGGACGTCAAGGACGGCAGCACCGCCAACGGAGCGGTCATCCAGATGGTGCCGTGCAACGGCAACAGCAACACCATGCTCTGGGGAGTCTTCGACGACTACTTCGGCAGCCACCAACTGGTCGACGCGAGGACCGGAACGTGCCTGGACGTCCAGGGCGGCTCCCTCGCGGACAACGCCTACCTGCAGGGCTACCGCTGCACGGTGCCCAACACCGCTCAGCATTTCTACCTCGGCTGGTGAAACCCGCCTCGGGCGTCACCGGTTCCGCGCCGTCATCATCCAGGTGGCGACCTGAGTCCGGGTGGTGAGGCCGAGTTTTGTCAGGACGTTGCGGATGTGGCTTTCCACGGTGCGCTCGGAGATGAACAGCCGGGCGCCGATCTCCTTGTTGCTCAGGCCGTCGGTCACCAGCCGGGCGACATCGGTCTCGCGTTGGCTGAGAACGCCTGTGTCCCCGGATTCCGGCGCGGTGATTTCGCCGAGCGCGAGCCGTACCGCGGCGTCTCGGCTCAACCGGCGGCCGGTCTCGTACACCGGGTCGAAGGCTGCGGGGCCGAGAGCCGCGGTGGCCGACCGGCTGGCCTCGGCCAGAGCCGGCGCCATGCCGGGGTGGACATCGGCGCCGATCTCGGCGCGCATGTTCTCCATCGCGCCGAGGAGTTCGGCGGCCAGGCGCGGCTTTCGGCCGGCCGCCGCGCAGC
This sequence comes from Streptosporangiaceae bacterium NEAU-GS5, assembly GCA_017592665.1. GTDB lineage: Bacteria > Actinomycetota > Actinomycetes > Streptosporangiales > Streptosporangiaceae > NEAU-GS5. Next base: position 24,618 of record JAGFNW010000049.1, read on the forward strand.
AGCCGAGCGCGCCGACGAGGTAGCACTGGGCCACACGGTCGTCGATCTGGCGGGCGATCCGCAGGCCTTCGGCGAGGCACTCGCCGGCATCGGCGAAGCCGCCCGATCGGAGCGCCGCGTAGCCCTGGTTCATCAGCATCATGCCGAGGCTGTAGAGGTCGCCCGCCTCCCGGCTGAGCCGGACACCTTCCGACGCGGCCGACGCGGCCGCGTCGAGGTCGCCGTTGACGAGGCCGTTGAGCGCCTGAGCCTGGTGCGTCATGAGCGTGGCGCCGAGATCGTCCAGCCCGCCGGCGATGGCTCGGGCCTCGTCGAGAAAGCGCCGCGCAGATGTGCGGTCGCCGCTCATGGTCGCCGCGATCGACGCCATGGCGAGGGTCTGCGACAGCGCGTCCGCCTGTCCGGCCGTACGTGCCACGGTCACACCGCGATCGAGCGCGCGCGCCGCCGCGGCCGGATCGTTCTGCAGCACGCCGAGGAAGCCGCGCGCGAAGTACGTCCAGGCATCGGCGACCGGTCCGGCCAGCAGTTCGTCGAGCCACCGCACGCCCTCCGCGGTCGCCCGGGTGATCCAGAACCAGATGAGAGCCGTCGCCATGGCGGCCGCGCGCGGGTGGTCGCCGCGGCGGATGCACGTCCGCAGGACGTCCCGGATGTTGTCGATCTCCAGGTCCAGCCACGCGAGCGACTCCACCAGCCTGCGGCGGCCGGTCACGGCGAACCGCAGGCACCGGAACAGGTAGTGGTCGGCGCACCGCGACTCCACCACCTCCGCGTCGCCGGACTCGCCCAGCTTGAGCCGCGCGAACTCGCGCATCGTCTCGTGCAGCCGGTAGCAGACGACCCCGGCGGCGTCCTCCTTGTGCAGCAACGACTTGTCGAGCAATGACGACAGCAGGTCGAGCGCCCGGGCCGCCGGCAGGTCATCGGAGCAGCAGACGGCCTCGACGTCGTCGAGCACAAAGCGGCCGGCGAACACGCACAGCCGCATCAGCAGGGTCCGCTCGGCAGGTGTCAGCAGGTCATGGCTCCACTCGAGCGCCGTGCGCAGCGTCTGGTGGCGGGGGAGCGCGGCCCGGTTGCCGCCGGTGAGCAGATGGAACCGGTCGCTCAGCCGGTCTCGGATCTGGTCCGGGCTCATCACCCGGGTCCGTACGGCGGCCAGTTCGATGGCGAGGGGCAGCCCGTCCAGGCGGCGGCACACGTCGACCACGGCGGTCCTATTGGCGTCGGTCAGCCGGAAGCCACCCGACGCCGCCGCGGCGCGTTCGACGAACAGCCGGACCGCGTCGTTCTGGCCCGTCTCGGCGAGCGACTGGGCCTCTGGCGCCGGCAGATCCAGCGGCGGCACCGGCAGCACGTGCTCGCCCGCCACGGAAAGCGGCTCCCTGCTGGTCGCGATCACGCGTACGCCGGGCGCGGCGCGGAGCACGTCGTCGATCAGCCGCGCGGTCGCGTCGAGCAGGCGCTCGCAGTTGTCGAGCACCAGCAGCAGGTCCTTGTCGCGCAAGTACGACCGGAGGAGGGCGGCCGGCTCGGCCGCGGCCTGATCACGCAGGTCGAGTGCGGCCATCACCGTGGTGTCGACCAGCTCGGGATCCCGTACGTCGGCGAGCTCGACCAGCCAGGCGCCCGCGGCGAAACCAGGGGCGAGATCGGCGGCCGCGCGGATGGCCAGCCGGGTCTTGCCCACTCCACCCGGGCCGACCAGGCTGACCAGGCGCGCGGCGGTCAGCTTCCGCCGGGCCTCGGCCAGCTCGTGGCGGCGGCCCACGAAACTCGTCGTCTCCGCGGGCAGGTTGCCGCGTCGCGGGGCGGGCTCGGCCATGCCCCGAAGGTACTATGGCCGGCCGCCACTGAATTGATCTTGTGTGGGCGCCCTTCCGTGCTTTTCCGTGCCCGGCTCAGTGCTGCCACTGATGGCCGCGGGCGAGCGCGATGCCTAGCGTGGCGGCGCGTCACCCGATCAGACGGAGGCATTCGATGAGCACTGCGACAACCGGCACGTCGCCGGATCTCACCATCCCGGGCCGCGCTGAGCTGCCCCTGTGGCGCCTGTACGCGCTCCGATTCGGATACCTGATCCTCGGCGGCGGCCTGGTGGTCTACAAATGGCCACTCCTGGTCACCCACGAGAAGCCCTGGCCCCTGATGAGCAGCGTGGTCGTATGCATGCTGGTGGCGATGTCCATCCTCGCCCTGCTCGGACTGCGGCATCCGGTCAGGATGCTGCCGATCCTGCTGTTCGAGACGGCCTGGAAAGTGATCTGGCTCGCCGTCGTCGCGCTGCCGCTGTGGCGTGACGACCGGATGGACGCGGCCGCGCTCGAGCTGACCAGCGAGATCCTCTGGGTCGTCATCATCCTGGCCGTCATTCCCTGGCGGTACGTCTACTCGACCTACCTGGCCGGCCGGGGCGACCGGTGGCGTTGATCACGCCGGGCCGGCATGGAACGCGATGTCACGCGAGGTGGGTGTCTGGATAATCCCGAAGCTGGAGGACGGTCATGCCACGCGCTCATCGATTACGCGCGCTCATCCTCGCCGCTGTCGCGCTTGTGGCGTCCGCGCTTGTGGCAGGCGTGCTGCTGCCGGGCCTCTCGGCCGACTCGGCCGCGGCGGACGCCGCACCCATCGCCTACGCCTGGGGCTTCAACGACAACGGCATGCTGGGCGACGGCACGACCAGCACGCGGTTGGCGCCGGTTCCGGTGGCCGATCGGGCGGCGAACGTCACCCAGATCAGTTCGGTGAGGTCGGAGACCGTCGCGGTGCACGCCGACGGCACGGTCTGGACCTGGGGGGCAGCCAGGCTGCTGGGCGACGGGAGCACGGCTGATCGCTGGACGCCGGGACGGGTGCCCGGCCTGCCGCCGATCAAACAGGTCAGCATCGCGACCACTCAGGTGCTCGCCGTGGGCACGGACGGGTCGCTGTGGGGATGGGGCCTGAACCTCAATGGCGAGGTCGGCGACGGGACCACGACCAACCATCCGACCCCCGTGCGGCTGCCGATATCCGGAGTGACCCAGGCCGCCGCCGGCCTCAAGTTCAGCATGGTCCTGAAGTCCAACGGCGAAGTCTGGGCGTGGGGACTCAACGACACCGGCCAACTGGGCAACGGCACGACCACCGACAGCCTGACCCCGGTCCGGGTGCAGGTGCCGTACGGGATCACCCAGATCGCGGTCGGCACCTACCACGGGATGGCGCTGCGCTTCGACGGTTCGGTCTGGACGTGGGGCCACAACTCCGAAGGGGAATTGGGCGACGGCACGACCACCACCCGTCTCGCCGGCGTTCGCGTGGACCGGCGCGTGTCCGGCATCACCCAGATCGCCGCGGGTGGATTCCACTCGATGGCCCTGGCCGGCGACCACACCATCTGGGCCTGGGGTTTCAACCATGAAGGGGAGCTGGGTGACGGCACGACCACCGACCGCGCCACCCCCGTGCATCTGGCGTTGCCCGGAGTCACCCAGATCGACGGCGCGACCTGGGGAAGCGTGGCCATCGACGCCAATGGGTGGTTGTGGTACTGGGGACACAACCGGTTCGGCCTGAGCGCCACCGGAGTATCCGACGAGCCCCTTACGCACCCCGCCGTGGTCCAGGGCATCACGGGCGTGGTGACCGTCGCCTTCGCCGAGGACTACGGGAATATGGGGCAGTTCAATTGGCCGAATTCCTCCGTCTTCGCCGTAGGCCGGGGAGTGATCGCCACGCCGCCGCCGACCGTGCAGGTGCCCGACCTGATCGGCACGGCGAGGACGGCGGCCACGGCGGACATCAGGGCGGCCGGGCTGACCGTCGGCACCCAGACCGGCACACCCGATGACAACCTGTGCGAGCACGTCGGCGAGGTCGTCGGACAGAATCCGGCCGCGGGCACCCGCGTGTCCCCCGGCACGAGCGTCGACTTCATCTACCTGGTGCCACCTTCGGGTGGCTGCTTGTAGCGACCGGCGGGGCCGCCGCCACGGCGGCGGCCCGGACGGCGGTCAGAGGCCGATGTTGGACATGACGTGCTTGATGCGCGTGTAGTCCTCCAGGCCGTACATCGACAGGTCTTTGCCGTAGCCCGAGTGCTTGAAGCCGCCGTGCGGCATCTCGGCGACCAGCGGGATGTGGGTGTTGATCCAGACGCAGCCGAAGTCGAGCCGCTTGGCGCAGCGCATGGCCCGGCCGTGGTCCCTCGTCCAGACGCTCGAGGCCAGGCCGTACTTGACGCCGTTGGCGTAGCGCAGCGCCTCCTCCTCGTCGCCGAACCGCTGCACGGTGATGACCGGGCCGAACACCTCGTTCTGCACGATCTCGTCGTCCTGCCGCAGGCCGGAGACGACCGTGGGGGAGAAGAAGTAGCCGCGGTCGCCGACCGTGGAGCCGCCGGCCTCGACGTGGGCGTGGTCGGGGAGCCGGTCGATGAATCCGGCCACCTTGGCCAGCTGCGCGGCCGAGTTGATCGGGCCGTAGAGCGCGTCGTCGTCCGAGGGCGGCGCGGTGCGGGTGCCGCGGGCCTGGTCGGCGAGGGCCGCGACGAAGTCGTCGTGGAGGTTCTGCCCGACCATGACGCGGGTGGCGGCCGTGCAGTCCTGGCCCGCGTTGAAGTAGCCGGCGATGGCGATCGCCTCGGCGGCGGCCTCGAGATCGGCGTCGTCGAAGACGAGCACCGGCGCCTTGCCGCCCAGCTCCAGGTGCACCCGCTTCAGGTCGCGGGCGGCCGCGCCGGCCACTTCCATGCCGGCCCGTACGCTCCCGGTGATCGACACCATGTCGACGTCCTCATGGTCGACCAGCGCGCGGCCCGTGTCGCGGTCGCCGGTGACGACGTTGAAGACGCCGGCCGGCAGGAATTCCGCCGCCACCTCGGCCAGCCACAAGGTCGAGGCCGGGGTGGTGTCGGACGGCTTCAGCACCACGGTGTTACCCGCCGCGATGGCCGGGGCGAACTTCCAGACGGCCATCATCATCGGGTAGTTCCACGGCGTCACCTGCCCGCAGACGCCTATCGGCTCGCGCCGGATCATCGAGGTGTGCCCGGCCATGTACTCCCCGGCGGACAGGCCTTCGAGGACCCGGGCCGCGCCGGCGAAGAACCGGATCTGGTCGACCATCGGCGGGATCTCCTCGTCCAGCGTCAGCTGGATGGGTTTGCCGGTGTTCTGGCTTTCGACGGCCACCAGTTCCCCGGCCCGCGCCTCGATCGCGTCCGCGATCTTCAGCAGGGCCCGCTGCCGCTCGCTCGGCGTGGTGTCGCGCCAGGTCTCGAACGCGGCGCGGGCCGCCTTCACGGCCTGGTCCACGTCCTCCTTGCCGGACAGCGGGGCGGCGGTGTAGGTCTCGCCGGTGCTGGGGTCGATGATGTCGAGTTGCCGGCCGTCGGCCGCGTCGGCCGATGCGCCTGCGACGAAATTCTTCATGCTGGTCCTCCCGCACGCTCTGCCCCCGTGGGCTCGCGTTGGTCGTGAAGGTGTTGCCCGATCTGGCGGTCGGGACGCCCGATCAGGAAAAGTACGAGACCCACCAAAGTGACGGCGGCCATCACGAGCAGTGTGATCCAGTCCAGGTTGAAGTACGCGCGCGGGCTGTCGAGGCCGGTCGGCGCCACCACATTGACCAGCATCAGGCCGAGGTAGACGGCCGCGACGATGCTCACCGGCCAGCCCCAGCGGCCCAGCTGGAAGCGGCCTTCGGGGATCCAGCCGCGCGCGCGGGCCACGATGGCCGCGATGACCGTGAGCAGGAACGACAGGTAGATGCCGCTGACTCCGAACGACACCAGCGACACCAGGGCGTTGGTGTTGGCCGGATAGGTGAAGAAGCCGATCGTGATGTCGTGGTCCGGCGAGGCGAACACGAGCAGCACGAACAGCACCGTGACCACGGCGCCGGCCAGCAGCGCGTTGACCGGCGTGCCGAGCCGTGGGTGCACCCGGGAGATCCAGGCCGCCTTGGGCAGCGCGCCGTCCCTGGCGTAGGAGAACGCCAGCCGGCTGCCGGCGCCCTGCACCGATGAGCCGCACGAGAAGAACGCGAAGATGATCAGGAGCAGCAGGACGTCCTGCAGGCCGCCCGGCAGCTGACCGAGGATGAACGCCACCCCGCCGCCCTTGACCGTCTGGCCGACCGGGTCCGGGCCGGACGGCATGGCCAGCAGCAGCGCGGCGATGAGCACGAACGAGGCGACGCCGCCCCAGATGAGGGCCAGCCGCATGGCGCGGGGCACCGAGCGGCCGGCGTCGCGGGTCTCTTCGGAGATGTCGCCGGCCGATTCGAAGCCGTAGAAGATGTAGACGGGCGCGAGGACCGCGATCAGGGCGGCGCCGGTCACCCAGTTGCCGCCGAAGTCGAGGCCGAGCGGGTTGCTCGCGGCGCTCTGCACGTTCTCGGTGGAGAACAGGAAGTCCAGCCCGTGGTTGAAGCCGTGGATCGCGAGGATGAGCGCGATGCCGAAGGTGCCGATGATCTCGACGTACACGCCGAACTGGGCGACCCGGCCCATCATCTTCGCGCCGGTGATGTTGAGGCCGGTCTGGATGGCCAGCAGGATCACCGTCATGACGAGGATCGTCAGGTGATCGGCCGGGTCCAGGTTCCAGCCGAACCAGTTGTGGGTCAGCGCCGCGACGTACGGCACGGCTCCCGTGTCGACCGCCGCGACGGTGATGAGCAGCGCGATGCCGTAGAACCAGCCGACGAACCAGCCATAACGCGGCCCGACGGAGAACTTGCTGTACTGGTACAGCGCGCCGGCCACCGGATAGTGGCTGGCCATCTCGCCGAAGACGAGCGCGACCAGCAGCATGCCGGCGACCGGCAGCCAGGTCAGCCAGACGTACGCGGGACCGCCCGTGCCCACGCCCAGCACGAAGAGCGAATAGATGCCCACCATCGGGGACAGATAGGTGAAGGCGACCGAGAAGTTGCCGAACAGCCCGAGGACCCGTTTCAGCTGCGGTTGATAGCCCAGGCTCGCCAGCCGCGAGTCCTCGTCCAGCGCGATGGGTGGCGGTTCTCCGTCTCGCATGACGTTCCTCCTGTACGATGACGGTGGTCCCATAAACTATGAGCTCATAGTTTTAACGTCAATAGCCGTCAAAGGGAGATCGTCAGGCGTGAGCGAATGGGATGAATCCGCCCACCTTGGATTGACCACTGTGGCCGTCCAGGCGTTCCTGGCACCCCTTGACGAGGCGTCCGGGCGAGCCGATCTCGTGGCCCGCCGGCTCGCCGAAGCGATCCGCCTCGGCCTGATCCTCGATCGCGAACGGCTGCCGCCGGAGACCAAGCTGGCCGAGCAACTCGGCGTGTCCACCGTCACGCTCCGCGAGGCCCTCGCCGTGCTGCGCGAGCAGGGCCTGGTGACGACGCGGCGGGGGCGCGGCGGCGGCACGTTCGTGCAGGCCCCCGCCGACCTCGTCCCCGGCCTCGTGCGGCGGCTGCGCCGCTTCTCCATCCACGGCCTGCGCGACCTCGGCGACCATCGGGCCGCGGTGTCCGGCACGGCCGCCCGGCTGGCCGCGGAGCGGGCGCTGCCGCACGAGGTCGACAACCTCGCGCGCCAGGTCGAGCGGCTGCGGGCCGCGACGACGGGGAGCGAGCGCCGCCGGGCCGACACCCAGTTCACCATCGAGGTCGCCGCGGCCGCTCAGTCGCCCCGGCTGACCCGGGAGGAGCTGCGGCTCCGCGCCGAGGTGGGCGATCTGCTCTGGCTCCAGCTCGACGCGGCCGACCACCAGGCGTCGGTCCGCGCCCGTGGCAGCCTGGTCGAGGCGATCGAGCGGCACGAGCCGCTGCCGGCGCGTGATCTGGCCGAGGAGCACGTCAGGGAGGACACGACACGCCTGGTCAACCTGCGGCTGCGCATCTACGAGCTCGACCGCACGGGCCAGGCCGACCAGCTGCTCGGCCAGGACACGGGGGTGTCATGAGGGTCGCGCCGCGGGTGCGTGAGGTGCTCGGCGACGTGGTCGGCGAGCTGGAGCAGGTGTTCGCCGACCTCGACACGCTGGGTGGCCGGTTCGCGGACATCGCGACGGCCGGTGAGCCGCCGCAGCGCGAGAGCCTGGCGGCGCTGCGGCCGACGATCTTCGGCGTGCTCGCCGCGCACCGCGGGCTGGTCGCCGGGGCCGGTGTGATCACCGCGCCGGGTCTGCTGCGGGACGCGCCGCGATGGCTGGAATGGTGGTGGACCAAGGCGGCCGGCACGCCCGAGGCGCTGCGCGTCAATCTCGACCCGGCGGCGCCCGACTTCTTCGACTACACCACGGCCGACTGGTATCTCACCCCGGAGCGGACGCTCGCTCGCCAGGTCACGGGGCCGTTCGTCGACTACGCCTGCACCAACGAATACACCATCACGCTGTCCGTCCCGGTCCGCGCGGGCGAGCGGCTGCTCGGCATGGCCGCCGCCGACGTCCTGGCCGCCAGCGTGGAGCAACGGGTTCTCGGCACGCTCGCCGCGTTCGATCACCCGGTCATCCTGGCCAGCGCGGACGGCCGCGTGATCGCCTCGAATTCGCCGCGCTGGACGCCCGGGCTGCGCATTCCCCCGCCGTCCGAGCCGGCCGAGCAGGCGCCGCTCGTCTCCTGGACGCTGGTCGACGCCGAGACCCTGTAGCAGAAGGGGTAGCCGGTGGGGCGCCGCCGGACACGGCGCCCCACCGGATTCAGCCGCCGGTCGTCAGATGCGCACGACGCGGCGCTTGCCGAACACCTTGACGAAGACACGCTTCGAGTTGGTGGAGGCGAGGTGCCGGTTCGACGAGTTCGTCGTCGCGCCGTCGTACGTGGTGAAGAACGCGTAGAAGAAGCCGCTGTAGGTGGCCTCGACGTTGGCGTAGAACCGGCCGTGTGCGTCCGTGACGACGTCGGCCACCTGGACCGGGTCACTGCCGTACGGCTTGTGGCCACGCACGAAGTAGATGCGCACGTGCTCGTATTGCACCGTGGTCACGGGCTGCCACCGGTGGCCGTCGAAGGTCAGCAGCCGCCCGGACACGGTGATCTGGTGACCCTGCCGCACCACGCTGGGACGGGCCCTGAAGTTGACGATGCGGGTCGCGCCGTAGACGAACAGATGCGTCGTGACGGTGGTGGTGGATCCGTCCGTCGCCTTGCCCGTGGCGTTGACCGTCCAGTCACCGATTGGGTCGCTCGAGGTGAACGTCAGGCGGAAGCTCCAGGTCGTGCCATGGTGGAAGCCGCGGGGGCTCTTCGCCGCCATGGTGTTGCCGTTCGGCGCCGTGGCGGTCAGCGTGACCTCGGCGGCGTCGCTTTCGAGCTCGAGCCTGGCCCGGGCCGGCCGTTCGCTGACCGAAATCGTGCCGTTCGCGGGCACACTCGTGAAGCTGATGGTGGGAGCGGCTTGAGCGGTCGCGGTGGCGCTGCCGGTCAGCAACAGGGCACCGCCCACCGCGCCGGCCATGAGGGCTACTGCTATACGTTTCAACGCTAATCTCCTCTCTCAGAAGAAAGGGCGTGCCACCGTGTTCCATCTCGGGGGGGTTCATGAGGGGAGTCCAGCTCTGGAACTGGGCTGTTGTGGCATGCGCCGAGATCATCACCGCGCTGGCCGGGTGGCAGCACCGCTGGATCAGTGACGACGGCCTGATCGCCATGCGGACCGTCCGGCAGCTGCTCGCCGGCAACGGGCCCGTCTTCAACGTGGGGGAGCGCGTCGAGGCGAACACGAGCACGCTCTGGACCTATCTGGTCACCGCCGTCGCGTGGGTGTTCGGCTCGCCGGCCGAGGTCGCCATGCTGCTCGGCCTGGTCTGCTCGGTCGCCGCGATCGCGCTGGCCGTCGCGGGCGCCGTCCAATTACACGGGACGGCCCGCCTGTGCCTGCCGGCGGGCGTGATCGTGATCTTGGCGCTGCCGCCGTTCTGGGAGTTCACCACGTCGGCCCTGGAGACCGGGCTGGAGTTCCTGTGGATCGGCCTTTCCTGGTGGCTGCTCGTCCGGGTGGCGTACGAGGGGACCGTCCTGCCGGCCGTTTTCGTCTTCGGCCTGGCTCCGCTGATCCGCCCCGAGCTGACCGTGGTGGCCGTCGTCTTCGCCGGCACCCTGCTGCTGACGCGGCGGCCCGGATGGCGCGAGGCGCTCAAATGGGCGGCCGTCGCGCTCGCCCTGCCCGTGGCGTACGAGATCTTCAGGATGGGCTACTACGGACTGCTCGTGCCCAACCCGGCCCTGGCCAAGGAGGCGTCCGGCAGCAGATGGGCGCGTGGCCTGCTCTACGCTGGTGACACGGTCCGGACCTATTACCTCTCGATCCCGCTGCTGGCGCTGTTTCCGCTGGCCTTCGCGGTGGCGCGGCGGCGCAGGGAGGCCGTTTTGACGGTGGCGCCCATGGTGGCCGGGCTGCTGCTGCTCGTGTACGTGCTCCGCGTCGGTGGCGACTTCATGCACGCGCGCATGATGCTGCCGGTGATCCTGCTCTTCCTGCTGCCGGTCCTCGTCCTGCCGTGGGACGCTCTCACGGCGTGCGCGTGCGGGGTGGTCCTGGTGTGGGGCGTGTTCTGCGCGGCGCAGCTCCGCGTGCCGTACACCGAGCAGATCGGGCCGGACGGCATCGCCGACGAGCGCGGCTACTACGTGGCCTATACGCACGACCCCTATCCGGACAGCGTCGACAAGTTCCTGCGCGCCAAGGGCGACGTCAGCGGGATCACGAGATCCACGGGCCTGTTCGTCCTCGGCTCGGGGCCCGTGCCGCTGCGGACCGACCAACCGGCGCACGTGGCCGTCGCCGAGGGCATGCTGGGCGGCGCGGGCGCCGCCTTCCCCCTCGACGATCTGGTCATCGACCGGCTCGGCCTCTCCAACGCGCTGGGCGGCCACATGGAACTCGGCTGCAACCAGCGGGTGGGCCACGAGAAGCCGCTGCCCGACACCTACATCCTCGCCGACTACATGGCCCCCGGCACCCGGCTGCAGGACACGCGGCTGCAGAGCGAGGTCGACAGGATCCGGGGCGAGCTTGCCACGGACCGCTTCCACGACCTTTTCGCGGCCACCCGCGCCCCGATGACCCTCGGCCGGTTCTGGGCCAACATCCTCGGAGCACCGGAGCGCACCTCGTTCCGCTTCCCCGTGCCGAACGTGAGCTGCCCTCTCTGATGGAACGCGATGGCACGCATCCTTCATGCGGACATCGATCGGAGAGAGGACCATAGATGAGGGCACAGATCGCGCGCTCGGCCGGGCTGGCCGCGCTCGCAGCCGGCCTGGTGCTGGCCGCCACCGCACCCGCGGAGGCGGCGGCCATTCCCAAGTACAAGGCGCCTGCGCCGTACGGCAAGACCTTCCAGGCCGACCCTGCCCACGACTTCACCACGCCCAGCTCGCGGCACAACGGGATCCTGCGCGGCTGGATCACCTCCTACAAGTCGGGGATCGCGACCTACACCCCGATCAAGTGGCGGGAGAGCGCCGACTTCGGCGAGTTCGTGGGCACCAACAAGATGAAGTACGCCTCGCCCATCTCGTCGAAGGTGGCCTACTACAGCGCCTTCGGCTGCGGGAGGTCAGGCACGACGGTGAACAAGAAGTTCCTCGGGATCAAGCGCTGCACCCGCAAGGACCTGCTCGCCTATCTGAAGCTCGACAAGCATCCCGCCCTCATCACCGTCTACAAGGGACAGATCATCCGCCTCCAGGAGATCTACCAGGCGTGACGGGCCGGGTCAGAGGACCCGCGCCGGTTCCTGTGAGGGCGGGGCCGGCGCGGTCGACTCCGGGCGTGAGCGGGTCGCGGCGCCCGCGGCGGCGGCCACCGCGCCCAGCAGTGGGATCAGCGCCGCGAGGGTCCAGGTAAGGCCGATCATCTCGGCGAACCAGCCGATGATCGCGGGACCCATCAGCAGCCCGGTGAACGTCATCGTGCCGAACCGGGCGACCATGACGGCCGAGCCGCCGTCCCGCGCGGCCCCCAGGTGGCCGACGACCCCGAACAGCACGGGCAGCGGCGTGGCCAGTCCCACTCCCATCACGGCGAAGCCCGCCACGCCGAGCGCCGCCCACGGGCTGAGCACGACGACGGCCAGCCCGGTGGCCGCGATGAGGGCGCCGAGGCGGAGCAGACGGGCGGGGGAGCCGCGCTCGAGCAGCCGGTCGCCCACGAGCCGCCCGGCGGTCTGGAACAGCGAGAACGCGAGGTAGCCGAGCGCGGCGGCGCCGAGAGACGCGCTGAGGTGATCGTGGAGGAGCACGCCGCTCCAGTTGGCGATCGCCGCCTCGGTCGTGAGCACGGTGGCGCCCATGGCGCCGAGAACCAGCAACTGCCGGGTCCATCCGGCCCGCGTCCTGGCCCGGGGCGCCGCGGGCGTGCCGGCGGGCCGCCGGTCGGCCGAGGCGGGCAGCAGCCGGAGGCCGGCGCCCAGCATCACCGGCAGCAGCACGGCCGCCACCAGCGTGTAGTGCAGCCATCGGGCCATGCCCGCCTGCGCCGCGGCCGATCCCAGCAGCGAGCCGGTGACGGCGCCGATGCTCCACGCCGCGTGGCAGCCGTTCATGATCCGCCGGGACAGTGCGCGCTCGACGGACACCGCGTGCGCGTTCATCGTCACGTCGAGCATCCCCTGGGCCGCGCCGCACAGTAGCTGAAGGACGATCAGCGCCGCGATCCCCGGCGCCGCCCCGATGCCGATCATCGCGAACGGCAGCAGCGGCGCCACCACGCGCACGATGGTGCGGCTGCCCGCCCTGGCCGCCAGCCGGCCCGCGACCTGCATGGCGATCACGGCCGCCGCGCCGAACAGCGCCGCCGTCACCCCCAGTTGCCCATCGGACAGGGCCAGATCCAGTTTCAGCGACGGCGTGCGTGACACCAGACTGGCGATCAGCACCCCGTTGGCGCCGAAGATCGCGGTGATGGCCCAGCGCGCCCTGCCCTCTATACCGATCACGCGACTCCCTTTCTCGATTCACTGAGGTGACTCACTGGGATGACGCGGCCGCCCGCCCGATCGGACACAAATCCGGCAGATCAACCGATCGGTTGATGCCGTTCTCAGCCGCAGGACCGGCGGATCGGGCGATGTGCCGGCGGGAGTGGCGCCGCGAGGCTGTCTCGGGTGGACATCCTGCAAGAACCGCCCGTCCGGGCCGCCTTCCGCGGCCTCCGCCTGCTGGTCGCCGCCTACGTCGCCGTCAGCCTGCTCACGCTCGTGGCCGCCTTCCTGATGCGCGGCGACCACGACCTCGTCACCCCCACGGTCTGGGTCCGCGGCGTGATCGTCGCCGCCGCGTCACTGCTGATGCTCGCCTTCGTCACCGGTACGGCCCGTGGCCACCGGCCCGCCTACCTCCGGCTGCGGATCGCCTCGGCGGCGATGGTCGCGGCCGTCGTGGTCCTGGTCTCGCTGCCCGGCTTCCTTCCGCTGTGGATGCGGATCGAGCAGGGCGGCTGCGGGCTGCTTCTGATCGGCGTGGTCGCCATCGCCAACGCCGGCCGGCTGCGCCGCCTGTTCGCGAGCAGGCCGGCCGAGCGCGGCTAGATTGAAGTGGTGCGTTTCCCCCTCGACGCGCGCGATGAGGTGCGGCGTCCGGTTGTGACCGTCATGCCGTACGCGTTGCTGGCGGCGCTCGCCGTCGTCACCGTGGCGATGAAAGGCCCCAGGGATCCGTCCCTGGCGGCCGACCTGGCTCTGTGCGCGCTTGCCGCGGCCTGGATGCTGGTGATGTTCACCGCGCGCCCCGATCGGCGCCATCGCCCGCGCGTGATGACCGTCTTCGTCGCCGGGCTGGTCGTGATCATGGCGGTGCTGGTGATCCGGGACCCGTGGTTCGGCGTCTTCACGCCCGCGGCCTATGTGTACGCGTTCCGGCTGCTTGCCTGGCCCGTCGAAATGGCCGGGGTGGCGGCCGTCGCGCTGGTCTCCGGCACGGCCCAGGCGTACGGCGTGGACAAGACCACGCCGGCCGGGCTGCTCACCTACGCCGCGATCCTGGCCGCCAACGTGCTGCCCATGTGCGCGTTCGCCTGGTTCGCGCGGCGCGGCGCCGAGCAGAACGAGCAGCGCGTGCGTGCCCTGGAGCAGGCCCGCGAGGCCAACCGCAGGCTGGCGGCGAGCCTTGCCGAGAACGCGTCCCTGCACGAGCGGCTGCTCGCTCAGGCGCGGGAGGCGGGAGTGCTGGACGAGCGGGGGCGGATGGCGCGGGAGATCCACGACACGCTGGCGCAGGGGCTCACTGGGATCATCACCCAGCTGCAGGCGGCCGACCACGCGGGTGACGATGCGCCGGCCCGGCAACGGCACGTCGCCGCGGCCACCGCGCTGGCCAGGGAGAGCCTGTCCGAGGCGCGCCGATCGGTGCACGCGCTGCGCCCCGCGCCGCTGGACGAGGCCCGGCTCTCCGACGCGCTCGCCGCCGTCGCCGAGCGCTGGTCCGGGCTGCACGGCATCGCCGTCCAGGTCGTCACCACTGGCACGGTCCGGCCGCTGCGCCCCGAGGCCGAGACGGCCCTGCTGCGCGCCGCCCAGGAGGCCCTCGCCAACGTGGCCAAACACGCCGAGGCCACCCGGGTCGGGGTGACCCTGTCCTACCTGGACGACGAGGTGGCCGTCGACGTGCGCGACGACGGCAAGGGCTTCGACCCGGCCGGTTCCAGCGGTGACGGCTTCGGCCTGGTCGCCATGCGCCAGCGGATCGAAGGCCTGGCCGGCACGCTTCTGGTGGAGTCGGAGGCCGGCGGCGGCACGGGGATCTCCGCGCGCGTCCCGCTCGATCGGGCCGCGGCGTGACCGCGCCGGTCAGACTGCTGCTGGCGGACGACCACCCGGTGGTCAGGGACGGCCTCGCCGGCCTGTTCGCGCGCGATCCCGAATTCGAGGTGGTCGGCGAGGCGGGCGACGGGGCCGAGGCGGTCCGGCTGGCCGAGGAGCTGCGCCCCGACGTGATCCTCATGGACCTCCGGATGCCCGGCACGGACGGCATCGCCGCGATCGCCGAACTGGCCAGGCGGGGCGTGGCCGCGCGTGTGCTGGTGCTCACCACGTACGACACCGACAGTCACGTGCTGCCGGCGATCGAGGCGGGCGCGACCGGCTACCTGCTGAAGGACGCCCCGCGCGAGGAACTGCTCCGCGCCGTGCGGGCGGCCGCCCGGGGCGAGGCCGTGCTCGCGCCGTCGGTGGCGGCCCGCCTGATGAGCCTGGTCCGCGCGCCGGGCGCGGGCCCGCTCAGCCGGCGCGAGCTGGAGGTGCTGGAGCTGGTGGCGGCGGGGTCGACCAACCGCGAGACGGCGGCCCGGCTGTTCATCACCGAGGCCACGGTCAAGACCCACCTGCTGAACATCTACGCCAAGCTGGGCGTCAACGACCGGGCGGCCGCCGTCGCGGAGGCCTTCAACCGGGGGCTGCTGCCCATCTAGAGGACGGTAGCGGCCACGAGGTGCGCGCCCCGTGGCCGCCTGATCTTTACACGAGCGACGCGCTCGGTTGGTTCACGTCCTGTTTCTCATGGGGTAGAAGGAGGGCGTGAGCGAACGAAATGAACGATATGACCCTGACCAGGACATGGGCGACGACGACCAGGAGTGGCAGCTCGAGGAGATCGAGGCCACGGGGGATTACTCCGAGGACTACGTGGACCACGTCCTCTCCGAGGTCGACGACGACGGCACGTACACCATCTCCGAGGAGGTGCGCGAGGAAGATCACGGCGGGCGCCGCGACGACGAAGACGAAGACGAATCGGCCGAGCAGGCCGCCATCCACATAGAAGAGGACCGCTAGCGTGTCACGGGGTGGCGTTGCTGCGCTGCGGCCCGGCCGCGATGGCCTCGGCGACCGTGGCGTAGGCCGGGATGTGCTCGGCCAGCCCGACCAGCTCCAGCACCTTGCGCGGCGAGGGCAGCAGGCCGCACACGGCGATGCTGCCGCCCCGCTCGCGGGCCTGCTTGTAGGCGTCGAGCAGGACGCGGATGCCCGCGCTGTCCATGAACGTCATCTGCGACAGATCGAGCAGCACGTCAGGGCCGCCCGCCGCGCGGAGGGCGTCGCGAAGCCGCCCCGTTGTAGTTGCGTCGACTTCGCCGATCACGGTGACCACGGCGAAGGGCTCGCTCCTGGCGGTCCGCACGCGAAGGTTTTCCATCTCCCGTAGGCCTATCACACGGGGTTCGGCCTTCTCTAGGGTCGGATCTCGTGGAGTTGATCCTCGTGGTGGACGCGCTGGCGGCCAACCGTACGGCCATCGCGGCCTGGCTGGAGCAGGCGGGACACAAGGTGACACAGGCGGCGACGGGGGCGCAGGCGCTGTCGGCCGTCCGCACCCTCCAGCCCGACCTGATCTTGCTGGACATCGACCTGCCGGACATCGACGGGTTCACGGTGTGCGAGCGGATAAAGGGGGATCCGGCGACCGAGGCGATCCCGGTCGTCCACCTGACCGCCACGGCGGTCGAGGCCACCGACCGCACCCAAGGACTGGACCGCGGCGCCGACGCCTACCTCACCGGCCCGATCGAGCCGGAGGTGCTGCTGGCGACCGTGCACGCCGTGCTCAGATACGCCAGGGCCCGCCAGGAGGAGCGCCGGCTGGCGCTCACCCTGCAGGAGGCGCTGCTGCCGGACGCGCTGCCCGAGGTCCCCGGCGTCGACCTGGCCGCCCGCTACGTTCCGGCGACCGCGCACACCGAGGTCGGCGGCGACTTCTACGAGGTGCTGCCGCTCGGCGACCGGCTGCTCGTGGCGATCGGCGACGTCATGGGGCACTCGCCGCACGCGGCCGTCGTCATGGGCGAGATCAGGCACGCGCTCCGGGCGTACGCGTTCGAGGGCCACCCGGTGGGCCACGTGCTCGGCCATATCAACCGGCTCTTGATCCACTTCCATCCGGCCGAGATGGCGACCGTCAGCCTGCTCTCGCTGGACCCCGTGACCGGAGACGTGCGGGCCGCCAACGCCGGCCACCTGCCTCCGCTGCTGGTGGCCGGCGGGCAGGCCGACTACGTGCCGCTCCCCGGGCCGCTGCTCGGCGGCGATCTGCGCCGCCCCGAGGACACGACCATGTGGATCCCGCCGGGCGGGACCCTCGTGCTGGTCACCGACGGCCTGGTCGAGCGGCGCGGCGAGTCGCTCGAGGCCGGCCTCGAACGGCTGCGGGAGCTGTCGGCGCACGTGGACGACGACCTCGAGGCGTACTGCGACCGCATCCTCAGCGCGCTGATGCCGCTAGATCACGAGGACGACGTGGCTCTCGTGGTCCTGCGCCGCGGATCACCGTGACGGTCACCACCAGCGCCACCCCGGCGAGCGCCACGCCGACGCCGAATCCGGTCACGGCCAGCAGCGCCGAGCCGAACGCCGCGCCCGACCACAGCATGGCCTGCGAGGCGCCGGACGCCGCCCCGGCCTCCTGCGGCGGCACCCCGGCCAGCACGGTCGCGTTGAGCGGCAGCACCGCCATCCCGCCGCCGAGCCCCATCATGGCCATCGGGGCGAGCACCCAGTAGGTCGGGCTGCCGGACAGCGCGGTCAGCCAGGCGATGCCGACGGTGACGGTCGCGACGCCCCCGACCACGAACGGCTTCGGCCCGTAGCGGGGCAGCACGCGCGGCAGCACCCGCACCATGGCGAACTGGCAGACCGTCATCGGCAGGAACGCCAGGCCCGCCGCGAACGGCCGCAGCCCGAGCACCCCCTGGATGTACTGGGTCATGAGGAAGAAGAACCCGAACATGGCCGACGCGAACAGCACCTGGACCGTGTAGGCCGCGGCCCGGTCGCGTTCCGAGAACAGGTGCAGCGGCAGGATCGGCTGCGCGGCCCGGCGCTCGGCCAGCACGAAGGATCCGAGGAGGACGGCCGCCAGCGCGAACGACGGGATGCGCCAGCCGGTGCCGGTGATCAGCCCGTACACCAGGGCGATCATGCCGGTGGTCGCGAGCACGGCCCCGGTGAAGTCGAACCGGCCGGGCCGCCGGTCGGGCTCGTGGATGAAGCGCGGGGACAACAGCAGCACGGCCACGCCGATCGGCACGTTGATCAGGAAGGCCCAGCGCCACGAGGCCGACTCGGTGAGCAGTCCGCCGAGCAGCAGCCCGATGGAGCCGCCCGTGCCGGTGACGGCCGAGTAGACGCTGAGGGCCCGGTTGCGTTCGGACCCTTCCTCGAAGGTGGTGGCGATCAGCGCGAGGATGCTCGGGCCGGCGATGGCCGCCCCCACCCCTTGTACGGCTCGCGCCGCGATGAGCTGCCAGGTTTCCTGGGCGAGCCCGCCGGCGAGCGAGGCGAGGGTGAAGGCGGCGATTCCGGCCATGAAGACCCGGCGCCGCCCGAGGATGTCCCCGGCCCGGCCGCCGAGCAGCAGCAGCCCGCCCAGGGCGATCATGTATGCGTCGACCACCCAGGGCAGCCCGCTATGGGAGAAGCCGAGCTCGCGCTGGATGTGGGGCAACGCGATGGTCACGATGGTCAGATCGATGGCGATCATGAGCTGGCAGGTGACCACGACGGCCAACGCCAGCTGCTTGCTACGAGGAGTTACGGAAGACGTGATGACAGACATAGAATGGCCTCCGGTAAGTGGAGGAAGTCTCCGGATCAAGACTATACGGAGGTTGCCTCCGTTTAAGCAAGGGGGTGACCATGCGTGCCGACGCGCGCCGGAACTATGAGCGGCTGCTGGCCGAGGCGCGCGACCTGTTCGAGGAGCAGGGCCCGGACGCCCCGCTCGAGGAGATCGCGCGGCGGGCCGACGTCGGTGTCGGCACCCTCTACCGGCACTTTCCGACCCGGCAGGCCGTCCAGGAGGCCGTTTACCGCGGCCGGATGCAGGAGATCGCCGACGCCGCCTACCGGCTGGCCAAGGAATACGAGCCGGGCGAGGCGCTGCTGCGCTGGCTGCGGGTGACCCTCGACCACTCGGCCAACAAGAAGGGCCTCGCGACCGCCCTGACCGAGACCATCGGGCGCGACTCGGAGTTGTTCGCGTCCTGCCGCGAAATGATCACCAAGGCCGGCGAACTGGTGCTGAGCAACGCCCAGAAGGCGGGCATCGTGCGCGCCGACGTCGATGCCATGGATCTGCTGAAGCTCGTTCACGGGATCGCCGTGGCCACCGAGACGACGCCCGACCGCGCCGACGTCCTGCTCGGCTACATCTTCGACGGCATCCGCGGCTAGTGCGACACCGCCTCGGGCGGGTCTAGGTTCCTGACGCCGCGGGGACGCGGAAGGACGATCGGTAGGCGAGCGGGGCGACGCCGACGGCCGCGTGCAGGTGCTGGCGAAGTGACACGGCCGTGCCGAAGCCGGCCTGCCGCGCCACCTCGTCCACCGGCAGATCGGTCGACTCCAGCAGCTCGCGCGCGTGCTCGACGCGGCGCGTGATGAGCCAGCGCGCCGGGCTGAGCCCCGTCTCCTCGCGGAACCGCCGGGTGAAGGTCCGCACGCTCATCCGGGCGTGCCGGGCCAGCGCCGCGAGGTCGGCCGGCTCGTCGAGCCGGGTCAGCATCCACTCACGGGTCGGGCCCGTCGTCGTCCCGTTGGGCTCGGGCAGCGGCCGCTCCACGAACTGTGCCTGGCCACCCTCGCGGAAGGGCGGGGTCACGCAGCGCCTTGCCGTGCGGTTGGCCACTTCGCGGCCGTGGTCGCGCCGTACGACATGCAGGCAGAGGTCGATGCCGGCGGCCACACCTGCCGAGGTCAGGATGTCGCCGTCGTCGACGAACAGCACGTTCGGGTCGAGCCGCACGCGCGGGAAGAGGCTGCGGAACAGGTCGGCGTTGCGCCAGTGGGTGGTGGCCGGGCGGCCGTCCAGCAGACCGGCGGCGGCCAGCACGAACGCGCCCGTGCAGATCGACATGATCCGCGCGTGGCCGGCCGCGTCGCGGAGCGCGTCGCGGACACGCGGGTCCAGGCTGCCGTCGATGAGCGGCCCGCCCCCGTGGATGCCGGGCACGAGCACGGTGTCGGCCGTGCTCAGCAGGTCGAGATCGTGGTCGGGAAGCACGCTGTAACCCGCGCACGTCTGGATCGCGACGCGGCCCGGTGAGCAGGCCCGCACCTCGTAGAGATGTTCATTGGAAGGGCCGCGAACGGCCCAGAACACCTGACCGGGGATGCCCAGGTCGAGCGTGGCCACGTCTTCCAGAGCGAGGATCGCGATGCGGTGCGGACGGCTCATGGCCTGATTCTTTCATATATTGGCTCTCCGGCCACTCGTCGGGGGATATGTCATGACCGGAGGATTGACGGCGTGAGATTGCATCGTGCGTGGATCGTTGCGGGAGTGGCGCTCGTCGCCATCATCGGGGCGGCCGGCTTCAGGGCCACGCCAGGCGTGTTCATCACGCCGCTTCAGGACGAGTTCGGCTGGTCGACCGGCGAGATCGGGCTGGCCGTCTCGGTCAACCTGACCCTTTTCGGATTGACCGCGCCCTTCGCGGCCGCGCTCATGGATCGCTTCGGCATGCGCCGGGTCGTGGCGGTGGCCCTCGCGCTGGTCGCGGCCGGCAGCGGGGTCACGGTGTTCATGACCGCGAGCTGGCAGCTGGTGCTGTGCTGGGGCGTGCTCGTCGGGCTCGGCACCGGGTCCATGGCGCTGGTGTTCGTCGCCACCGTGACCGACCGGTGGTTCGTACGGCATCGCGGGCTGGTGACCGGCATCCTGACGGCCGGCGGCGCGACCGGGCAGCTGATCTTCCTGCCGGTCCTGGCGCAGCTGAGCCAGGCCCACGGGTGGCGGAGCGCGGCGCTGACCGTGATGGGCGCGGCCCTCGCCGTCGTGCCGCTCGTGTGGTTCCTGCTGCGGGACACGCCGCAGGAGATCGGTCTGCGGCCATACGGGGCGACCGAGGACGTCTCCCCGCCGGCGACGCTGGAGGGGGCGGGGCGGCGGGCCCTGCGCGTGCTTCGAGAGGCGGCGCGGACGCGCTCGTTCTGGTATCTGGCTGGCGGCTTCGCCATCTGTGGCGCCAGCACGAACGGCCTGGTCGGCACCCACTTCATCCCGGCCGCCCACGACCACGGCATGCCGGAGATCATGGCCGCGAGCCTGCTCGCCGTGATCGGGGTGTTCGACATCGCGGGCACCGTGGCGTCCGGCTGGCTCAGCGACCGGATCGACCCGCGGCGGCTGCTCGGCGCCTACTACGCGCTCCGGGGCGCGTCGCTGCTGGTCCTGCCGCAGCTGTTCGCCGCGAGCACGCATCCGAGCATGCTCATCTTCATCATCTTCTACGGCCTCGACTGGGTGGCGACCGTGCCGCCGACCGTCGCCCTGTGCCGGCGGATCTACGGCCGGCAGGGGGCCGTGGTGTTCGGCTGGGTGTTCGCGTCCCACCAGGTGGGCGCGGCGTTCGCGGCCACGCTCGCCGGGCTCGTCCGCGACCATTTGGGCAACTACGACCTGGCTTGGTATGTCGCGGGGGCGCTGTGCGTGGCCGCCGCGCTCATGTCGCTGCGCGTGGCATCCTCTTCCGGTGACCTCTCTACCGGGCAGCCGTCCTCCGGGCAGCCAGTGGGTGTTGCCCCTCGTGGTGCGGATCGAGCGGGCGAACCCGCCTGAGCGCACCGACGCCCTCGAGGCCGCCGCGACCGCCGTGCTGACCTTGCTGTCCGACGTGCCGGAGGAGTGGGCCGAGCCGGTCGAGCGGTGGGAGGCCATCGGGATCCGGAAGGTCGTCCGCCGGGCGCGCGGGTCGGAGTGGCAGCGCGTGCTCGCTCTGCCCGGCCGTACCGTGACCATCCGAACCGCGGAGGTGCGGGTCCACCCGCCCGTACCGCTCGACGACTGGCCGCGCGACCTGGCGCGGCTCCAGGTGTCCGGCACCGACCTCAGCGACAGCGAGCCGCCGGGCGAGGCGAAGACGCCGGCCGTGCTCTGGGTCAACCCGCACCTGGAGATGTCGGCGGGCAAGGCCATGGCGCAGGCCGGGCACGCGGCCCAACTGGCCTGGTGGGGCAGTCGCGAGCGGGCGCGGGCGGCCTGGGCCGAGCGCGGGTTGGGCGTCTCCGTGCGCACCGCGCCCAAGGACCGGTGGGACGCCCTCGCGATGAGCGGGCTCCCGGTCGTACGGGATGCCGGCTTCACTGAGATCGCGCCCGGATCGTGCACGTTTGTCGCAGATGCTCCCTGGCTGCGAGGCGGGGGAGACGTTCCCGAAGTGTGATGGGTATAGCGCCCGGAATGAAGCCTTATGCAATACGCTCCGATGCGTGTCACCTGGGGATTATCGTACGAGGGCGGTGCCGACGTACGTCGCGGCCGAAGCGGAGACCACTCCGCTGCCGAAGATCACGGTCCCGCCCCCCACGCCGCCGCCGACCTCCTCCCGGGGACTGGGCGATCTGCCGATGCGCCTGGTCTACCGGACCGTGGTCGCCGCGCTGATCGTGGCGCTCATTGGAGGCGTCGCGTCGTTCGTTTTCTTCCGCAGCAGCACCCCCACCGGGACCACCGCGGCGCCGACACAGGCCACGGCCGCGAGTCCCGCCGTCAGCCCCGCCGCGAACACGGCTCCCCCCACGTCCACGGCCTCCTCTTCAGCGCAGCCGGCGGCCACGCCGCTGCCGTCGGCGAGTCCCGGCAAGACGGCCATGGCCGCCGCCCTCGCCGACCCGCGGGTGCAGGTCCTGCCGGAGGGCGCCGAGAAGCTGGCCGCCTTCGACGGGAAGGCCGCCAAGGCGCGCGGAGTGATCAAGGACAAACGGTCCGGGGTGTCGCTGCCGCGCTTCGACAAATACTGGAAGCTGGGCAAGGCCTCGCCGTTCGGGACGCGGCAGAACCTGGCCGCGCACGGCGTCGACGGCCTGCTCGTGACCTGCCCGGTGCCCATCGAAGTGCAGGACGACCTCCGTGACACGGCCTTCCTGGCCGCCCGGTGGACGCTCAACCATCACCCCGCCGGGTCGACGATCACCTGGACCGCGTCCCAGCCGATCACCGTGAGCAAGCGGGACGGCTGGCTGCTCGGCTTCGAGGTCGACTACACACTGGCGGGCGCCAAGCACAAGTCCATGGCCGCCGTCGCGCTGGTCGACGTCCCCGACACCAAGCCGGCCCTGGTGTTCGTCTCCATCCCCGACACCCAGAAGAAGCGCTGGCGCGACATAAACACCGTGATGTCCCAGCTCAAGGTGCTTTAGCAGGCTCCAGTCTGGGGAGGAATACGCCCAGTCGAAATGAGACATCGGGTGTAATCGGGGGATTCGCCATGGCCAACATGTTCGTTGTCGCATATCCGGATGTGGCCACCGCCACAAAGGTCCGCAACCTGGTGATCGACCTGCAGAAGCAGCAGCTGATCGTGCTGCAGGACATCGTCGTCGCCGAGCGCAAGCCGGACGGGAAAATCAAGCTGCACCAGATGGCCAGCACCACCGGGGCCGGGGCCGCGGGCGGAGCGCTCTGGGGCGGCCTCATCGGGCTCATCTTCTTCATGCCGCTTCTTGGCATGGCCGTCGGCGCCGCCACGGGCGCCGCCGCCGGGTCGGCGGCCGACTACGGCATCGACGACAACTTCATGAAGCAGCTGAGCGCCGAGCTCAAGCCGGGCGCCGCGGCCGTCTTCGCGCTGGTCGAGAGCAGCACGAGGGACAAGGTCATCGAGGCGCTCCAGCCGTACGGCGGGCAGCTCATCCACACCTCGCTCTCCAAGGAGCAGGAGGAGCACCTGCAGGCCGCGCTGGCGGGCCAGCGCGCCTGACCCGGAAGGCCTGGAGCGACCTCCATGGCTTCCGAGGAAGAACGCGGCGAGCACGCGGACGCCGGCCACCACCGCACAGGAGTCTCCGGCGAGTCCGAGGAGCCCAAGCCGTGGCGCGCGGAGGGCCTGCCGCCCAAGGGCGGGCCCCCGCGGCGCAAGGTCAGCTGGCCGAGGTTCGCGCTCACTCTTGCCGTCGTGTACGCCGTGTTCTTCGTCATCTCGTCGTTCTACGACGGGACGTCGGTCGAGACGATCTCGTACACGCAGTTCACGAGGCAACTGAACGCGGGCAACGTCAACGGCGTGTACAGCAAGGGCCTGTCCATCGAGGGCGACCTGAAGAAGGCCGCGCAGGACCCGGACGACAAGGGCAAGAGCTACACGAAGTTCGCCACCGAGATGCCGGTCTTCGCCAACCAGGACCAGCTCTATCAGGCGCTGGTCGGCAAGGGCGTCGAGGTCAAGGCGCAGCCGATCAGCTCCGAGCGCGGAGTCCTGGTCAACCTGCTGCTGTCGCTGCTGCCCATCGCGCTGCTGGCTGGCGTCTGGATCTGGCTGCTGCGCAGGTCCAGCGGCATGATGGGCGGCGGCGGGCTGGCCGGGCTCGGCCGGTCCCGCGCCGCCAAGCCCGTCGAAAGCGACAAGGTCAGGGTCGACTTCAACGACGTGGCCGGCATCGACGAGGTCCAAAACGAGCTCGTCGAGATCGTCGACTACCTGAAGGAGCCGGAGAAATACCGGAGGCTCGGAGCGAAGCTGCCGAAAGGCGTGCTGCTCGCCGGGCCGCCCGGCACCGGCAAGACGCTTCTCGCCCGGGCCGTCGCCGGTGAGGCGGGCGTGCCGTTCTTCTCGGCAAGCGCGGCCGAGTTCATCGAGATGATCGTGGGCGTGGGCGCGTCCCGGGTGCGCGAGCTGTTCGAGGAGGCGCGCAAGGTGGCTCCGTCGATCGTGTTCATCGACGAGATCGACGCCATCGGCCGGATCAGGGGTGGCAGCACTATCGGAGGCCACGACGAGCGCGAGCAGACGCTCAACCAGATCCTGACCGAGATGGACGGGTTCACCGGATCCGAAGGCGTGATCGTCGTCGCGGCCACCAACCGTCCGGAGATCCTCGATCCGGCGCTGCTACGGCCCGGCCGGTTCGACCGTACGGTGCTGGTGGCCCCGCCCGATGCCGCCGGACGGACCGCGATCCTGCAGGTGCACACGCGCGACGTGCCGCTCGCGCCCGAAGTCGACCTGACCCGGCTGGCCAGGAGCACGCCCGGGATGACCGGCGCCGACCTGGCGAACCTGGTCAACGAGGCGGCGCTGCTGGCCGCCAAGCGCGGCAACACGCGCGTTCACGCCGCCGACTTCGCCGACGCCCTCGAGAAACTCCAACTGGGCGCGGCCCGCGCCATCGTCATGCCGGAAGACGAACGCCGCCGGACGGCCTACCACGAGGCCGGGCACGCGCTGCTCGGCATGCTCCAGCCCGGGGCCGACCCGGTCAGAAAGATCTCGATCATCCCGCGCGGGCGGGCGCTCGGCGTGACGCTGTCCACGCCGGACACCGACCGTTACGCGTACGACGAGAACTACCTGCGCGGCCGCATCATCGGCGCCCTCGGCGGGATGGCCGCCGAGCAGGTGGTGTACGGGGTCATCTCGACCGGGGCCGAGAACGACCTGGAGCAGGTGACGGTGATCGCCCGCGGCATGGTGGGCCGATGGGGCATGTCGCCCGCGATCGGGCCGCTGGCGATCCTGCCGCAGGACGGTCCGCCGCAGGTGGCCTCGGCGACCCTGGCCGCGCTCGACGCGGAGACGCGCCGGATCGTCGACGAGTGCTACGAGATCGCGCAGCGGGTCCTGAAGGAGAACCGCCCGCGGCTCGACGGCATCGCCGCCGCCCTCCTCGAACGAGAGACCCTCGACGAACACGAGGCCTACGCCGCAGCCGGTTTGTAACGGTTTGGCCTCCCACGGGTATTTCCCCAAGCTCCCCCCGGAAACGACCCCCACCAGCACCCTTTTTCGAGCCCAACAACCCACGCCGAGGCCGCACGCCAAGACATCCCGCAGACCTTTTCACGAGACCTTTCACGAGACGCTGTAACCGGGGGGACGCGATGAACGCGATGAACGCGATGAATGCCACGAACCTGCAGGAAGCCCTGTTCAACCAGATCGGGCCGACCGAGATGCGGAAGATCGCCGCAATGCTGGGCGCGGAAACCGCCTCCGCCAGAGAGGTGGTCGAAGCCTCCATCGGCACCATCATCGGCGGAATGGCCCGCAACACGCGCGACGCCTCCGGCGCCGC
The DNA here is from genome assembly GCA_017592665.1 of Streptosporangiaceae bacterium NEAU-GS5. Classification (GTDB taxonomy): domain Bacteria; phylum Actinomycetota; class Actinomycetes; order Streptosporangiales; family Streptosporangiaceae; genus NEAU-GS5. The sequence continues at coordinate 50,591 of JAGFNW010000049.1, forward strand.
GTCCCTGCGCATGGCCCTCGACCAGCACATCTACCGCAACCCGCTGGCCGACGTCCTCTCCGGCGACGTCGAAGGCCTGAAGATCCTCCGTCACGTCCTCGGCGACCCTGAGGCCCGCCGCGTCGCCCAGAACATGTCCCAGCTCACCGGCCTCAACGCGAACTCCATGCTGAAGCTCATGGCCACGGTGGCCCCCATCGTCATGTCCGGTCTCGCCAGGCGCGCCGCCGACGCCGACATGGACGCCCAAGCCCTGGCCGTCGACCTCCACCACCAATACCAAACCGCCACCCCCACCGCCCTCGGCGATCTCCTCACCACCCAACCCCCCACCCCCGAATCGCAGCCCGACGCCCTCTCCGACCCCCTCACCCCCGCCGGATCCCCCACCCACGGATCCCGCACCCCCGCATCCGCCGGATCCTGCACCCCCAGATCCACCACCCCCGCAGTCACTCCCGCACCGGAGCCCCTCGCTCCTGCACCGGACCCCCTCACGCCCACCCCCGCCCCCACACCCACTCCCACGCCAGACCCCCGCACTCCCTCCTCGCCCGCGAGCCCTCCCGCACCCTGGGACATCCCAACCGATCACCCCCCCGCGGCCTCCGCCGGCTCCACCACATCGTGGGAAACCCCCGCGTCGAGCACACCGACCCCCTCAGGCCTGCACACGCCGCCCGACACCGCAACAGACCCCGACGCCAACCCCAACTGGTGACCCGAACCACTCGCCGACACGAACCCGCAGCAGTCCCGCAGCTGGCCCGGGACAGGCCCGGGACAGGGAGTCGGATCACCCACATCGCGACGCAACCCACCTCACCTCACCTCACCCCACCCCACCCGTGGGCCTAAGCTCGGGTGACGTGACTCAGCGCGCATTGGCCGTAGTACTGGCGTCCGCCTCATCAGCTCGGCTTGCCGTGCTGCGCAGCGCGGGGTTGGATCCCAAGGTGATCGTGAGCGGCGTCGACGAGGAACCCTTCACCGCCGACACTCCGGCTGAACTGTGCCTGGCTCTCGCCACAGCCAAGGCCCGCGCCGTCGCCGCAACCCTCCTCACCCCCGCCGAGGATGCCGATCCCCGCCACGCCGAACCATCCGACCTCGAACCATCAACCTCTGATCGGCAGCGACCCGCCACAGAGACCGTCGGGCCGCCCTACTTCGGTGACGGGACTCTGGTCATCGGCTGCGACTCAATGCTGGAGTTCGACGGCGTCGCCTACGGCAAACCCGCTACACCGGAGACGGCTGCCGAACGCTGGCGAGCCGTACGCGGCCGGACCGGACACCTACTGACAGGCCACTGCCTCATTCGCCTCGCCCCGGGCGAGCACCGCGATCCGGGTGGACCCACCAACGCCGCTCAGCCAGCCAAAGTGGCAGAGGTCTCAGCCGTCGCATCCACGCTGGTCCGCTTCGGGACGCCGTCAGACGCCGAGATCGACGCCTACATCGCAAGCGGCGAACCGATGACCGTCGCCGGCGGGTTCACCTTGGACGGGCTGGGCGGCTGGTTCATCGACGGAATCGACGGCGACCACGGAAACGTGCTCGGCATCTCCCTCCCGCTCCTGCGCCGCCTACTCGCCACCCTGGACATCCCCGTCACCACCCTCTGGCCCTAATCCCTCCCCGCCCGTAGCCCCCTGCCATCCCCGCCCCGTAGCCGCCGGCCTGCCCCGGCCTGCCCGGCCCCTCTGACCACCCCCGCCCCCTCTGCCGCGCACTCTCCCTGCACCGCGATCTCCCGACCACCAACGGAACCGCCTGACCCGCTCCGACCGCCGGACCCGCTCCGACCGCCGGACCTGCTCTGACCACCCGAACCGCGAACCGCTCCAAGTGCTCGCCCTTCACCTCCGCTGAGCCGCTCCACCTAATCGTCGCGCGGAGGAGAGAGGGAGTTGATCTCACTTGTCGTCCCTGTGGCACAGATTCAGGCCCAAGTAAGCGCTCTTTTGTGCCATACGGACGACAAGTGAGATCGCGATCGCCAGGAGGGACCTGGCGGGGGTGGCACGAGCTAGTACTCCAGCATCAGTTTGTGATCTTTGGTTGTCGTCGCCGGTAGTGGCTGGCCTTCGCGGTGTGCTGGTGGCGGCGTCGCCAGCGCGACCAGGCGCGGATTTGATCATGCCGGTGTGGAGGTGT
>JAGFNW010000005.1 GCA_017592665.1 Streptosporangiaceae bacterium NEAU-GS5
CCGTCAACGCCGCCATCACCAAGATGTACCAGGACGGCACCATGCAGCAGCTGTTCACCAAGTGGTTCGGCCAGGCCAAGGGCCTGACCGCCCCCACCGCGGCCCCCACCTTCGAGGCCTGCGCCTAGCACATGAACGACCTGATCACGTACGCGCCGGCCCTGGCGCGGGGATTCCTGGAGAACGTCAAGCTCGCCGCGGTCTGCGGCGTGCTGTCGCTGATCCTGGGCACGGCGCTGGTGTCGATGCGAGTCGCGCCGGTGCCGATCCTGCGCTGGGCGGGCGCGACGTACGTGAACGTGGTGCGCAACACCCCGCTCACGCTGGTGCTCGCCTTCAGCGCGCTCGGCGTGAGCGACACGCTCGGCGTGACGTTCTCCCAGACCCCGTCAGTGAACGGGTTCTGGCTCGTGGTGCTCGGAATGACGGCCTACACGTCCACGTTCGTGTGCGAGGCGCTGCGCGCCGGGGTCAACACGGTGCCGATCGGGCAGGCCGAGGCGGCCCGCGCGCTCGGCCTGTCCTTCGCCCAGACGCTGGGCACGATCGTTCTGCCGCAGGCCTTCCGCGCGGTCATCGCGCCGCTGGGCAGCGTCATGATCGCCATGATCAAGAACACGACCGTGGCGATCGCGGCCGGATATCTGGCCGAGTCGGCCTTCGTCATGAAGGACACCTTCGACGACACCGGCGTCTCAATCCCGATCTTCATCGGGCTGGCTCTCGCGTTCATGGCCGTCACGCTCCCGGTCGGCCTGCTCAGCGGACGCCTGGCCCGGCGGCTGGCGGTGGTGCGCTGATGGCTTCGGGTGTGCTTTTCGACGCGCCTGGGCCGCGTGCGCGGACGCGCAACGCCGTGGCCACCCTCATCGCGCTCGCCGTCCTGGCCGCCATCGCGTATGCGATCTACGCGCGCTTCGACGAGCGCCACCAGTGGCAGGCCAAGCTGTGGAAGCCGTTCCTGCAGGGCGAGACCTGGACCGACTACATCATCCCCGGGCTGCTCGGCACGCTGAAGGCGGCCGCTCTCGGGGCCGTGTGCGCGGTAGTGGCCGGGACCCTGCTGGGTCTTGCCCGGCTGTCGGACCGCCGATGGATCCGGCTGACCGCGGGAGCGATCGTCGAGATCTTCCGGGCCATCCCGCTGCTGCTGCTGATCTTCTTCATCTTCTACCTCGCGCCCTCCGTCTTCGGAGGCGGCGACTACGCGCTGATCGCCGTGGTCGCGGGCCTGACCCTCTACAACGGGTCGGTGCTGGCCGAGATCTTCCGCGCCGGCGTCCTCGCCGTGCCGCGCGGCCAATCCGAGGCCGCGTACGCCCTGGGGATGCGCAAGCACCAGGTCATGCGGATGATCCTGCTCCCCCAGGCGGTGACGGCCATGATGCCGGCCATCGTCAGCCAGCTCGTGGTGCTCCTCAAGGACACCGCGCTCGGCTACATCATCGCGTACGTCGACCTGCTCAACATGGGCTTCAAGATCATCCCAGCGGTGTTCTTCGGATCGCTCATCCCGGCCGCCATCGTGATCGGGATCATCTACATCGGCCTCAACATGTCACTCAGCGCGCTGGCCACCTGGTTGGAACGCCGGCGCAGGCGCACCCGCAGAGCCGTGTAGATCTTTTACCGTGTCGCTGCGCGGAACCGGCCCGCCGGGCTCCCATTCTCAATGCATGTGGTGGGTGCTTGGGGTGCTGGTCGTGGCCCTGGCCGGATGCGGCGCCGACGGAGACCTGGTCGTGGGGGTGCGGCTCGGCCATCCCGGGCTGGTCAACCGGCTCCCTGACGGCACATATACGGGCTTCGACGTCGCCGTCGCCACGTACGTCGCCCGCGAGCTCGGCTACCGGGACGACCAGGTCATCTACACGCTCGACATGGCCTCGGCCGACATCGCGCTCGAGCCGATCACCAAGGGGCGCGCGTTCGCCGGGCCATACCTCGTGACCTCCGAAGACATCCTCGTGCGCGCTCGCGACCTGTCCGTGCGAGGAGTACGCGACCTGGCCGACCGGCGGGTGTGCGGCACAAGCGACTCGGGGCGGCCGCTGGCCCGGCGCCTCGGCACGGCGTGGAAGAACGCCAATCTCGCCGTGGCCAACGTGCCGGCCGCGTGCGTCCCGCTGATGGCCGACGGGCGGATGGACGCCATCGTGGCCGACGCGCCCGTGCTGGCCGGGATCGACGCGCAGTATCCCGGCCGCTTCCGCCTGGTCGGCCGATCGATCTCCGAGGAGCGGTACGGCATCGCGCTCCGCGACCCCGGCATGCGCGTCGAGGTGAACGACGCGCTGAGGCACATGTTCGAGGACGGAACATGGAACCGGGCCGTCATCGAACACCTGGGCATCCTGGCGCCTCGTTATCCACAGCCACCGCTTTGGGAAGGTTGATTGTCCACAACCCACGTTGAGGTACAGACACCCGGGCAGGTTTTCGGGCAGGATGCGGGTCATGTCGTGGCCTTCTCCGATCTCCACGGCCGACGTCGCGCGGTCGGGGCTTCACCTGGGCTTCCCGACCATGCTCGGCGACGAGGTCTGGTGGGAAGAGGATCGGCCCGCCGAGGGCGGGCGGCGCACGGTCGTCCATCGGGCGGCCGACGGCTCCCGCGAGGAGCTCGTGCCGGCGCCCTGGGATGCGCGCACGCGCGTCCACGAATACGGCGGCCGTTCCTATGCCGTGCTGCCCGGCCGCGGGATCGTCTTCGCCAACCACTCCGACCAGCGGCTCTATCGGGCCGCCGACGGGGTGATCGAGCCACTGACCCCGGACGACCACGCGCGCTACGCCGACTTCGCGGTCCACGACGGCACGATCTGGTGCGTGCGCGAAGTCGTTCATGACGACGGCAAGGTCGCGCGCTCGATCGTGTCCGTCTCGCCCGATGGAGAGGTCGTCGAGCTCGTCACGGGCAGCGACTTCTACGCTTACCCAACGATCTCCCCGGATGGGGAGCATCTCGCCTATATCTGCTGGAATCATCCGCGCATGCCGTGGGTGGGCACCGAGCTACGCGTCACCCGCATAGAGGGTGGCGGCTCGTGGACCGTCAAGGGCGGGCTCACCGAGTCCGTGCTCGCGCCGCAATGGCGCGACAACCGGCATCTCTATGTCGTGTCCGACTGGTCCGGCTGGTGGAATCTGTATCAGATCGGGATCTTCGGCACATCGCCGCAGGCGCTCTATCCGGCCGAAGAGGAGTTCGCGGCGGCGCCGTGGCAGCTTGGCGGCCGGCCCTATGAAGTGCTCGCCGATGGGCGGCTGGCCGTCTTGCACGGGCAGGGCGATCTGCGGCTCGGCATCCTCGACCCCGACCTCGGCACGCTCACCGACCTCGAGGTCCCCTACGAGGGCTGGGTGCCGTCCCTCAGCGCCGATGGCCGTCTGCTCGTCGGCATCGCCTACGGGCCGTCCATCCCGACCTCGGTGGCGCGGATCGACACGGTCACCGGGCGGGTCGAGGGCCTCCGCCGGGAGATCGCCGAACTGCCCGACATCGCCTATCTCCCCGTCCCACAGGCGGTCGAGATCGAAGGCGGCTTCGGCCGCCGGGTCCACGCCTATCTCTATCCGCCGTCCAATCCGGCGGCCGAAGAGGGGCCGGTGCCGTATGTGCTGTTCCTGCACGGCGGGCCGACCGGTCACGCGACGACGGCGCTCAGCATGGAGCGGGCCTATTTCACCAGCCGCGGCATCGGCGTCCTCGACGTCAACTACGGCGGCTCCACCGGCTACGGCCGGGCCTACCGGGAGCGGCTGCGCGGCCAGTGGGGCGTGGTCGACGTCGAAGACACGATCGCCTCGGCCCAGTGGCTGCTCGACACGGGGGCGGCCACCGGTGTGGCGGTGCGCGGCGGCAGCGCCGGCGGGTGGACGGTGATGGCCGCCTGCGCGGCGTCCGACGTGTTCGCGGGCGGCGTGTCCATCGCCGGGGTGAGCGCGCTCGGGCCGCTCGTGCGAGCCACACACGACTTCGAGTCGCGCTACGTGGAGTGGCTCGTCGGCCCTGAGGCCCTCTATGAGTCCCGAGAGCCCCTGTCCCGGGCCGATCAGGTGAGCTGCCCCATGCTCGTCATGCAGGGCCTCTCCGACCCCGTCGTGCCGCCCGCCCAATCCGAGACCTTCGTCGCCGCCCTCGCCGAACGCGGCGTCCCCTGCACCTACCTCACTTTCGAAAACGAATCCCACGGCTTCCGCCGCCAAGAAACCCGCACCGCCGCCCTAGCCGCCGAACTCGCCTTCTACCACCAACTCTTCCCCTCCCCGTGATCTTGCACGACTTCCCGAGCCGCAGCTCACCGCATTCGTGATCATGCACGAGTTCCCGAACCACAGCTCAGCACGTTCGTGATCATGCAGAGTCGGCGCACGCCCGAGCGACGTGGGGGGCGACATTTTTCGCGAGCGCCTAGCGCGGCACGACTATGCGGGACGGCTATCCGGGACGACTACTTCGCGAGCCCGTAGCGCGGGACGGCTATGCGGGGACGACTATTTCGCGAAGGCCACTTCGAGCACCCCTGCGCACCGCAACACACTGCCCCCGGCGCCCGGTCGCAGTGGCGAGGAGACCATCCATCCGGCGAGCTATTTGGCGAACTCGGTGGCCCGTGATTCACGGACCACGGTGATGCGGATCTGGCCCGGATAGGTCAGCTCCTCCTCCACCTGCTTGGCCACGTCACGCGCGATCACCTGTGCCTGGATGTCGTCCACGTTCTCCGGACGCACCATTACACGGATTTCGCGGCCCGCCTGCATGGCGAAGACCTTCTCCACGCCCTCATAGGATTGCGCGATCTCCTCGAGCCGCTCCAGCCGCTTGACGTACGCCTCCAGCGACTCGCGCCGGGCGCCGGGCCGGCTACCGCTGACCGCGTCGGCCGCCTGAGTGAGGACCGCTTCAACCGTGCGCACCTCGACCTCGTTGTGGTGCGCCTCGATGGCGTGGACGACGTCCTCGTGCTCGCCGTACCGCCGGGCGATCTCCGCGCCGATGAGCGCGTGGCTACCCTCGACCTCGTGCGTGAGCGCTTTGCCGATGTCGTGCAGCAGCGCCCCCCGCTTGACCAGATCACGGTTGAGCCGTAGCTCCGCCGCCATGATCCCGGCGATGTGCGCGGACTCGATGAGGTGCTTCAGCACGTTCTGCCCATAGGAGGTGCGGTAGCGCAGCTGGCCGAGCAGCGTGATCAGCTCCGGGTGCATCTCGGTGATACCGAGCTCGACCAGGGCGTCTTCGCCTGCGCGTACACACAGATCCTGGACTTCGGCGCGGCTGCGCTCGTAGGCCTCCTCGATCCGCTGCGGATGGATCCGGCCGTCGAGGACCAGTTTCTCCAGGGTCAAGCGGGCGGTCTCCCTGCGTACCGGATCAAAACACGACAGCAGCACGGCCTCCGGCGTGTCGTCGATGATCAGGTTAACGCCGGTCGTCGACTCGAAAGCCCGGATGTTGCGGCCTTCCCGCCCGATGATGCGGCCCTTCATCTCATCGCCGGGCAGATGCAGCACGCTCACGACCGACTCGGCCGTCTGTTCGGTGGCGACCCGCTGCACGGCCAGCGCAACGATCTTGACGGCGCGCTTCTCGCCCTCCTTGCGGGCGTCGCTCTCGATCTCACGCACGATCAGCGCGGCCTCACGCTTGGCCTGGTTCTCGATGTCCTTGACCAGCTCCGACTTCGCCTGCTTGGCCGTCAACCCAGCCACCCGCTGCAGGACCTGCCGGCGCTCCTCGTCCATCTGATCCAGCGCGACGCGGCGGTCGGCGAGCTCGGTCTCCGTCTCGGCCAGCTGGCGGCCGCGCTCGGAATGGCGGCGGGCCTCCTCGTCGAGCCGCTGCTCGCGCTCGGCCAGCCGATTTTCGCGGCGTTCAAGGTCGGAGCGGAGCTCCTTCAGCTCGCCCTTGAGGACCCGGGACTCCTCCTCGACCTCCTTGCGCATCTGCGCCGCGTTCTCCGCGAGGATCTCCGACTTCTTCAGCAGCTCGGACGCGTCCGACTCGGCCCGGCTCCGGATCTCCTCCGCCTCTCGGCGGGCCACCTCCAGCTCCTTGCCGGTCTCCCGCTCGACCTGCTCGCGCATCTGCTCGGCGATCTCGGCGCGCGCGGTGGAGAGCTCCTCCGGGGTCGGCGCGGCCGACTGATAGACCGCTGTCCGGCGCAACACGATGACGAGCGCGGCAATCGATACGAAGGCCAGCATGACCGTAGTCACTGCCAACACGACCACGATCGTCATGTCCATGCGCGGCACCCCTCCTCGCGTCGCTGTCGCGGCAAGGGGTCACACACACAGCACGGCAAAGCCTGATGGCGTCACCAGGACAAATATCAAACCCACGACGGCTGGCGCCGCAGGAGTGGCACACCTTCTCGTCCGAAGTTCACCGTTATGGCAATCCGCGCTGCGCGGAGTAACTCCTCACTGCGGTCGAGATTAAGCGTCAGAGAGGTAACGGGCAAGCAAAGACGCCCTGTCAAGCCAGTTTTGCTGGATCATGCCCGGTAGAGCCGCTCAACATATGTGGGCCCGTAGTAGCCCTCCAGCTCCTCCAGCGTCTCCTCGGTCTCCTGTACGCACTTGACGATCGTGGCGTGCGAGGGAAGCTCGCCCGGCGTCCAGGTCTCCGGCTTCCACAGCTTTGACCGCATGAACGACTTGGCGCAGTGGAAGAAGATCTGATCGATCTCGACGACGATCGCCAGATGCGGCCGGTGCCCCTTGACGATCATGTCGTCGAAGAACGGCGCCTCACGCACCAGCCGCGCCCGCCCGTTGATCCGCAGCGTCTCGTGCCGTCCGGGGACAAAATAGATCAACCCCACATGCGGGTTGTCGAGAATGTTGCGGAACCCGTCCGCCCGCCGGTTTCCCGGCCGATCCGGAATCGCGATCGTGCTCTCCCCCAGAACCTGGGTGAACCCGGGCGGGTCGCCCTTCGGGGAGACGTCGCAGCTGCCGTCCGACGCCGACGTCGCGATCAGGCAGAACGGCGACAGCTCCAGCCACCGACGATCCATGTCATGCAGCCTCACCCGCTCCTTGCCGGCCGCCCGCTCCGACGGCACCCCAAGGATCTCCCTCAGCTCCTCAACCGACCCGACCTCCTCCCACCCCCTCTCATCCCCCGCCACCGCGCCGCCCGCACGCCCCGCCGCGGCCCCCGCAGGCCGTCCACCCTCCGCGCGCCCCGCAGTCCCCACGGGCCCTCCACCCTCCGCGCCCTCGGCAGGCCGCCCGCCGCCCGCGCGCTCCGTTGGCCCCGTCGCCACGCCCCCCGCAGGTCCTGCCGCCACGCTCTTCGCTAGGTCAGCTGCCACGCTCGCCCTATCCACCGCCATGTCTACCGCCCCATCCCTATCCGCGTCCCTGCCTACGTCCGCGCCGTGTCTCCGCTCGCGGGCAGCGCAGGCGCTCCACGAGATCACCGCACCCTGCGGTGCGCATCCCCGCCGCGCCGTCGCTATCACCCCGGATCCCGCGCTCCTGTACCCTCACCGATTCTCACCCATCCGCCCGTTTCGCCCCACACCAGTCCTGGACACGGCTGTGGTCGCCCAGCCGATCCGCTTCCTCCGCGGCCTGGGAACGGCGAGCATCAACACGGCACGTACGAGCTAGAGACAAGGAGGAACGCTCCGAGGCGCGGGCCCAGCGGGACTATTCGAACGGAAGGTCCTCAGAAAGGTCGTCGGCTCCGGTTCCTTCAGCTTCGAGCGCTTCGCGGACGACGCGGAACGCTAGACCAGGCGAGTAGCCCTTACGCGCAAGCATGCCGACGAGCTTTCGCGTCATGGACCGAGCGTCTCCACCCTTCGTCGAGGCCATCGACGCAAGCTTGTGGGCGACCAGCTGACGAGCCGTCTCGACTTCCTGCTCTGGATCGAGCTGCTCGACGGCCTCCTTCACGGTGTCCTCATCGACGCCCCTCTGGCGCAGTTCCTGAGCAAGAGCTCGGCGGGCCAGTCCTCGACCGGCATGTCGGGACTCCACCCATGCGTTCGCGAACGCCTCGTCGTCGATCAACCCGACCTCGGAGAACCGCTCCAGTACGGCCTCCGCCGCCGCTTCTGGCACGTCTCGCTTCCGCAGCGCCTCAGCCAGCTGAGCGCGAGTGCGCGGCGCGAGCGTCAGCAATCGCAAGCAGATGGCTCGTGCCACCGCCTCTGGATCGGCGGGTGGCCCCTGAGCAGCTAGAGACCCGGACCGCGGCCCGTCCGGCGACCAGCCCGACCGGCTCGAACGCCCCGATCGCCCGCGCCGCCCCCATCCACCCGAACGGCCTTGCCCCTCAAGGCGACCGGATCCCTCAAAGCGGCCAGCCCCGCGAGACTGGTCCAACCCCTCAGCCAGGCCCGACCCACTAGGGGAACCCCAGTCCCCAGGTCGGCCCGACCCACCAGGCGGCTCCCAATCCCCAGCCCGGGGAGACGCCTCAAAGTGATCCCACCCTTCCGAGCCACCCAAGCCGCCCGGCTTTTCAGGCTGCCCTAGTTGGTCAGCCCAATCCGTCGCACCGTTTTGTCCTCGGTTGCTCCGGCTTCGCTTGCCTCGGCCTTGTCCGCTTCGCCCCTGCACGCCCCGACCTCTGCCGCTTTCTCCTCGACCTGGTGTGTTCTGATTTTGCGATCGCCAGTCCTTGCCAAGGGACTGACGGCCGATCCCCAACCATGGGTCGTCCGAGCCGGTCAGCCATGAGTCGTGTGACTCATAGCCCGACGCGCCGGCGCCGGCAGAGGAGCGAGGGTCAGTGTCGCGGGACGAGCCGCTGCCGAAACGGGGATCGGCTTCGGCATCGTGGATCTGATGACGCAGGTCCTCAATGATTGCGGCAGGATCGCGCCGATCAGCGGGCTCTGCAGCGCCCGCGCTTCCGAAGTCACTGCCCGGGCGGTCGCGGCCTTCCGGGTCGTCGCCGACCTCCGGCTGGCGGCCTTCCCGGCCACGGACCGCCCGATCGCGATCCTCCGGACCACGGACCGCCCGACCACGAACCGCCCGACCACGGACCTGCCGGTCCAGGCGCTCGTCGTCGCTAGTGTCCTGATCGCCGGCCCAGCGATTGCCTATCTCTCGGTCGCTCTCGAGACGGGTTCCGCGGCCCGCCTCGCGGCTGCCGGTCTCACCGCTACTGGTCTCATCGCTACTGGTCTCACCGCTGCTGGTCTCACCGCTGCTGGTCTCATGGTCACGCGGAGCGGAGTTGATTTCCTCGGGGGAGCCACCCGCGTAAGCGGGACGAGCCACTGCGGGTGCCTGGACATCAGCATCAGCCGTCGTAGATGCTCGGCGCTTGCTCGTGGCGGCATCGTCCGCAGGTGAAGCCGCCTTGCGGCCGTCCTTCTTGCGGCTGACCTTGGATACGGTACGGCCGCTTGTGGTGGCCCCGCTCCCCCGAGTGGACGCTTTGCCTTGGCGCGCCGACGCGTCCGGGGCAGAAGCGGAGGCAGCCGGGGCGGAGGCGGCCGGAGCGGAGGCGGCCGGAGCGGAGGCGGCCGTGCGCTTGTGGGCGGTGCTGGGCGCTACGGCTCCGGGTGCGGGATCGGCGACCTGAGGACCGCTCCCCGGCCCGGGGAGCTCGGGCGAGCGTTCGACGACCGCAGGACCAGATTCGGCGATCTCGCGACCAGGCTCGGGTGCGGTGAGCCCGGCCGGGGCGCCAGCTACTTCGGGCAGCGGCGCGACGGCGCGGGGCACCGGACGTGGGTCCGTCCGCTTCGAGCGGCGGCGCGGAGCGACATGGGCCGCAGGACCGGCCGTGATGGTGCCCTCGGGGGTGGCCGCGGAACCGGGCACGGGGGCGGCGGCGGGAGTGGATCCGTCGGCTTCGGGCGACGGCGCTGCGGACCCAGGCGCGGGAGGGGAACCGGGCGCGGGGGCGGGATCAGGCGACTGCGTGGTCGCGGGGGGCGGGGTGGAGGAATCGAGGGTGGGGGCGGAGCTGTGACTGGGTGGGGCGGGGGACTGCGTGAGGGCGGTGGAAGTGGAGGTGGAGGAGTCGGGAGAAGGGGTGGGGGTGGGCGTGGAGGAGTCGGAAGAAGAGGTGGGAGTGGGTGGGGTGGAGGCGTGGGAGGAGGTGGGAGTGGATGGGGTGGAGGCGTGGGAGGAGGGGCCGCTGGGGGTGGTGCCCCAGGGGCCGGATGGCCAGTCCCCCGGCCCGTGGTCGGGTGGGCCGGGGGCGTGGTTACGCCTCATGGGTGCGATCAGACGTCACCGGGGCGAGGGGCGGGCGTTCTGCCGCCCTTGGCCGCGGGAGCGGGCTCGCCCAAGGCAGACGAGGAGGACGGGGCGGCGGGGTCGGCTGCGTCGAGGCGCGGCCCGACACCGAGCTTCTCCTTGATCTTCTTCTCGATCTCGTTGGCGATGTCGGGGTTGTTCTTCAGGAAGTTGCGCGCGTTTTCCTTGCCCTGGCCAAGCTGGTCGCCCTCGTAGGTATACCAAGCGCCGGCCTTGCGGACGAAGCCGTGCTCGACCCCCATGTCGATCAGGCCACCTTCGCGCGAGATGCCCACGCCGTAGAGGATGTCGAAGTCGGCCTGGCGGAAGGGCGGGGCGGTCTTGTTCTTGACGACCTTCACCCGCGTCCGGTTGCCGACCGCCTCTGTGCCGTCCTTCAGCGTCTCGATGCGCCGGACGTCGAGACGGACGGAGGCGTAGAACTTCAGCGCCTTGCCACCCGTGGTGGTCTCGGGGGATCCGAACATCACGCCGATCTTCTCGCGGAGCTGGTTGATGAAGATGGCGGTGGTGCCGGTGTTGTTGAGGGCGCCGGCGACCTTCCGGAGCGCCTGGGACATCAGGCGGGCCTGGAGGCCGACGTGGCTGTCGCCCATCTCGCCCTCGATCTCGGCCTTGGGGACAAGGGCGGCCACCGAGTCGATGACGATGATGTCGACGGCGCCGGAGCGGATCAGCATGTCGGCGATCTCCAGCGCCTGCTCCCCCGTGTCGGGCTGGGAGACCAGCAGCGCGTCGACGTCTACGCCGAGCTTCTTGGCATACTCAGGGTCGAGCGCGTGCTCGGCGTCGATGAACGCCGCGATGCCGCCCGCCTTCTGGGCGTTGGCAACGGCGTGCAGCGCGAGAGACGTCTTACCCGACGACTCGGGGCCATAGATCTCAACAATGCGACCGCGTGGATAGCCGCCAATGCCGAGGGCGACGTCAAGGGAGATCGAGCCGGTCGGGATGACCTCGATGGGGGCCCGCGCCTCATCGCCGAGGCGCATGACGGAGCCCTTGCCGAACTGCCGCTCGATTTGCGCGAGGGCTGTCTCCAGGGCCTTCTCGCGGTCATTGATTGCCATTGGATTTGCCCCCTGTGAGGGTTGTGGTCTATCGGTCACCGGAAGGCTACGGGGTGCCACTGACATTTTTCCGGCCTCGCACCCCTGCTACCGCGAGTCAAATATAGCCGAACGACTGTTCGATCACATCCCATTCGCCGCATGCGCCGCACAGAAGGCCGGGCCGTACCGCAACAAAGACGTCAAGCCATCCCAACCTGAAGGTCACATTCCCGGGCATTCCGCTGCGGCTGTTGTCATGCCACTGACCTGCGGCGATCCTTGAGATAACGGCCCCTTGAGCACTACGACTTCCCCGAGGCGGCGACGTGACGAGCACCAGCACATTCGCCCGCCAGCGCCGCGCTCATCTGGAGGCGCTGGCCGAGCGCTTGCCCGAGCGCGGGCTGGTCAGCCGCATGCTCGGCGCGGACGACCCGGTTCTTTGGGTCTGGCATCCGCACACCGGCAAGCAGACGATCGTCTTCGCCACTCCCGCCAAGGAGGGCTGGCTGTTCCTGTGGTCGCCCGATGGACAGGAGAGTGCGGACGAGCCAGGCAGCGCCGCTGATTTGGTGCAGAAGCTGCTCAGCATGGTCTGAGAGGCCGGCTGCTCAGCATGGCCTGAGAGGCCAGCCTGCTCAGCATGGCCTGAGAGCTGCTCAGCACGGCCTGAGAGGCAGCCAGAGTGACGATGAAGGCGTCGGAGCGGTCCCGTGCGGGGCCGTGGCCATATCGACGGGGCATGTCGACGGGGGCATGTCGACACCATGTCTACGGGCCATGTCGACGTCTACGGGGCCATGTCGACCGCCTCATATGGCGGATCGTCATCCACGTGGGCCCCTTCTGGGCCTCCTCGGCGATGCCAGGGGCCTCAGATCACCGTTCGATCGTGGCGGCGAGCAGGGCGTTGACGACGCCACGGCCGTAGAAGCCGTTGCGTGCCTCGCCGCCTTTGCAGGTCTGGGAATGCTTGTCGTCGACTTTGACGGTCCTTGGCGACTGGCAGGCCATCGGAACGACGCTGGCGTACAGCAGGCGCTCGACCTCCGCCGGATCCATGGCCAGCCCGCCCTTGCCCGGCCTGCCGAACGGCCGATCAGGATGGCCGCCACCCCGGCCACGTGGGGCGCGGCCATCGAGGTGCCTTCCAGGTATTGGTAGCAGCCGCATCGGCCGCCCTGGCACTCGCGCACGATGGTCGCGTCCGTTGGCCTGCCTTTGGCGTCGATCGCTCCGGTGGCTCGCAGCGCGTTCTCCGGGGCGGCGGACAACACCCCTCCAGTGCCGGACAGGTCGCCGTCGTCCCGGCCGCCGCCGGGCGCGGACAGGTCGGTGTACTTCAGGCCGTAGTTGGAGTAGTAGGCCAGCGTGCCGTCGATGCCGAGCCCGGTGGCGGAAATTACCCCATCCGCCCGGTTCGGCATCATGCGGCAGGTCTTGTCGATCTTTCGCGGGTGATTGGCGGACACGTCGTCGTCGACCGTGAGGGTGTCGAGGTCGGTCGAGTCATTGCCGAGCGCGGATATCAGCGTGACCCCGTGTGCGCGGGCGTAGTCCAGAGCGCGCTGGGCGCCGATCAGGATGCGGCCTGCTCGAGTTGGTCCGCTCTCGAGTCGCTCTTCCCCGCGGCGCAGTTGAATCGCCAGGGGTCGAGGTAGAAGCTCATGTTGACCACGTCGATCCCCACGTCGATCCCCACGTCGATCCCCACGTCGATCCCCACGTCGATCCCCACGTCGATCCCCACGTCGATCCCCACGTCGCCCGCGTAGGTGAGCGCGTCCAGGGTCGGTTTGAGGTAGACGGCCTCGCCGTCCATCGAGACACGGAGGTCGACGAGCGATACGCCGGAGACGACGCCGGAGACGACGCCGAAGATGCCAAGTCCGTTGGCCGAGGCTCCGATGATGCCGGCCACATGAGTTCCGTGGCCTGAGAGGTCGATGCCGGGGCGCCGGTCGCGGACGAAGCTGCGGCTGAGCGCGCGGTTGAAGTTGGGCGCGATGTCCGGGTGCGTGCCGTCGACGCCGGTGTCCATCACGCCGACCAAGACCTTGTGGGAGCCACGTGCGAAAGCATGGGAGCCGTCGGCCGTGGCGCCGATCATCCGCATGTTCCACTGGCGCCCTTCCAGCGGCTCGGCCGGGCCGTTCGAGACCGCCCACCGCCCGGCCGGGACGCCGTATCCGGCGACGGCGCCGATCGCGCGATCCGGCGCGACGCCGACGACAGCGGGCGTCGTCGCCAGCGCCTCGGGGAAGCCCGTCGAGACTCGCCGCACCACGGCATATCTGAGCTTGGGGCTGTCCTCAGGCTTGCCGCCGGCGGCGTATCGCCTGGAACGGCTCGGCCTTCTTGCCGTCGGCATAGAAGACCAGATAGTCACGCCTGGCCGCGACAGCCTCGCTCACTGCCACACCGGTCGTGCTCAAGGCGACGACCAGCACCGCCGCCGCGATCGGACGTAAAGCCCTCATCGAGCCTCTTTCATCAGTGAGCCCGCGCCCCGGTGGCCGTCAAAGCCCGCCGACAGCCCGCACGCCACGGCACAGCGGCAGCGTGGCTCACAGCGGCGGTGATGATCGTCAACACGTGGCGACGGGGTCCCGGGGGGCGCATCCGGCCGGGTCGTGCGGTCAGCGGATCTTGGGGTCCACGTTTTCGATCTGGCAGACGGCCTGCCATACGCGCTTGGCGGAGATGCCGTCGGCAAGCGCCTGCTCGACTGTGCGGCCGCCCAGGCCGGCGATGACATAGTCCTTGGCCCAGGACTCCGCATACGCCTGGCCGAAATGGTGATGCATTCGGTTCCAGAATTCAGTGAGGCGCATGGCTTCAAGTATGGGCCCGGCAGGAGTATGAAGGGTTTTCCGAGTGATGGGAGGCCCCGATGGCTAAGCTCACCCGCGCGGTACGTCAGGCACGAAAGGCGCGTAAGCGGCAGATCGCGTTCCAGCTGCGCCAGGCCGTGCTGACGGCCAAGTCAGAGCGTGCGGAACGGCACGACGGCCTGCACAAGGCCAAGCGCGCGCTGAAGCCGCGGGTCCGCAAGGCCTCCTGGCGCTAGGTCTTCGGTCTGAGGTCTTCTGGCGTCTTGTCTTCTCGGCGTCTTGTCTTCTCGGCTCGGCGGCTCGGGCTCGTGGGGGTTCGGTGGTTCGCGTCTGTGGTGGGGTGTCTTGTTGGGCCGGGCCGGGTCAGAGGATGCGGGAGCCGTACATCTCGCCTAGATGGTCGGCGAGGAGCTCGAGCCTGGCGCCGTCCGGGTCGCGGAAGTAGATCGAGGCGCCGCTCTCGATCTGGTATGGCACGCCGGCGGCCTCGAGGCGGCCGCGGAGGCGCTCCCATGTCGCGGGGTCGACCGAGATGGCCACGTGGTGGAGGCCGCCGAGCACCTCTTGGTAAGGCCCGAGGTCGAGGCCGGGGAAGTCGAAGAACGCGAGCAGGTTGCCGTTGCCGATGTCGAAGAAGAAGTGGCTTGATCCTTTGTAGTCGCGGTTCTCGAAGATCTCGGTGAGGGGGAACTCGAGGATCTCCTGGTAGAACTGGACCGTGCGGTCGACGTCTGAAGACAGGAGCGCGAAGTGGTGCAGGCCACGCGCGCTGCTGGGCGGCCTGCGGTCTTCGAGGTATCGATCCCGAATGCGCGCCCGTTCGGCTTCGATGGCCGCGTAGTCGATGCTCATAGCGCAGGATCATTCCGCTGCGATCGCGGCTCAACCTGCCGTTGTGGCCACAGTCTCCTCGTCCACCACGCCGCCGGAATCCCGTGGAGGACCGCGACGGGCGGTTCTGTCGGTGGCGGGAGGCATGATGAGGCCTGTCGGGTGACGAGGGCGAAGGGGGAGCCATGAGCGCGATCGACCACTTCAGCCCGGTGACCAGAGAGTGGTTCACGGGAGCGTTCGCCGCGCCCACGGCGGCGCAGGATGGCGCGTGGGAGTCGATCGCGCGCGGGGACAACACGCTCGTCGTGGCCCCAACGGGCTCGGGAAAGACGCTGGCCGCGTTCCTGTGGTCCCTCGATCGGCTGGCGACCACTTCACCTCCCGCGGCGCCGAAGGGCGGGGCGGGGCGGGGTGTCAAAGGGCGCGGGTGCCGGGTCGTCTATGTCTCGCCGCTGAAGGCTTTGGCGGTGGACGTCGAGCGCAATCTCCGGGCGCCGCTCACCGGGATCCGGCAGACGGCTCGGCGGCTCGGGGTCGAGGTGCCCGAGATCTCGGTCGCGATCCGGTCGGGTGACACGACCGCGGAGGATCGGCGGCGGTTCGCGACGCGGCCGTCCGACATTTTGATCACCACGCCGGAGTCCTTGTTCCTCATCCTCACGAGCCAGGCACGTGAGGCTTTGCGCGACGTCGAGACCGTCATCGTGGACGAGGTGCACGCGGTGGCCGCGACCAAGCGCGGCGCGCATCTCGCGCTCAGCCTCGAGCGGCTCGACGCGCTGCTGCCGCGTCCCGCACAGCGGATCGGCCTGTCGGCGACGGTGCGGCCGGTGGAGGAGGTGGCCGCGTTCCTGGGCGGCAGCCGTCCGGCGAGGGTGATCCAGCCGCCGTCGGAGAAGGTCATCGAGGTCGAAGTGATCGTGCCGATCGAGGACATGACCGAGCTCGCTCCGGTCACGCCCGCCGGCGAGGGCGAGCCGTCCGAGCATCGGCGCAGCATCTGGCCGCATGTCGAGGAGCATCTGCTCGATCTGATCGAGGCGCACCGCTCGACCATCGTGTTCGCCAACTCTCGCCGCCTGTCCGAGCGCCTGTGCGCGCGGCTCAATGAGCTGGCTTGGGAGCGGCAGGGGGGTGAGCTCGGTGCTCCCTCGGTTCCCGCGGAGGTGATGGCTCAGGCCGGGGCGACCAAAGGCGGAGCCCTCGCTGAGATCGTCCGGGCTCACCACGGGTCGGTGTCGAAGGAGGAGCGCTCGCAGATCGAGGAGGCGCTGAAGTCGGGGCGCCTGCCGGCGGTCGTCGCCACGTCCAGCCTGGAGCTGGGCATCGACATGGGTTCGGTCGACCTGGTGGCCTGTGTGGAGGCGCCGCCGAGCGTGGCCAGCGGCCTGCAGCGGATCGGCCGGGCCGGGCACCAGGTGGGCGCCGTCTCGCGTGGAGTGATCTTCCCGAAGTACCGCGGCGACCTGGTCCAGACGGCGGTCGTGGCCGAGCGGATGAAGTCCGGCGAGATCGAGGAGATGCGCTATCCGCGCAACCCGCTCGACGTGCTCGCGCAGCAGATCGTGGCGATGACCTCGCTCGACGAGTGGACCGTCGACGAGCTGGAGGAGCTGGTCCGAAGGGCCGCGCCGTACGCGACGCTGCCGAGGTCGGCCCTGGAGGCGACGCTCGACATGCTGGCCGGGCGCTATCCGAGCGAGGAGTTCGCCGAGCTGCGCCCGCGCGTGGTGTGGGATCGGGTGACCGGCAAGCTGCAGGGCCGCCCGGGCGCGCAGCGGCTCGCGGTGACCAACGGCGGCACCATCCCCGACCGGGGGCTGTTCGGCGTGTTCCTGGTCGGCGAGAAGGCGTCGCGGGTGGGCGAGCTCGACGAGGAGATGGTCTACGAGTCGCGGGTGGGCGACGTGTTCGTCCTCGGCGCGAGCTCCTGGCGGATCGAAGACATCACCTCCGACCGGGTGCTGGTGTCCCCCGCACCTGGGCAGCCGGGCAAGCTGCCGTTCTGGCACGGCGACACGCTCGGCCGCCCGGCCGAGCTGGGCCGGGCCATCGGCGCGTTCCTCCGCGACCTGTCCAAGACCGGCCCCGCTCCGGACGCCTCCGATCCCGCGGTCGCGCGGATCAGGTCGGCCGGGCTGGACGACTTCGCGGTCGGCAATCTGCTGGCCTACGTGAACGAGCAGCGTGAGGCCACCGGCTATGTGCCGGACGACCGGACGCTGCTGGTCGAGCGCTTCCACGATGAGCTGGGCGACTGGCGCGTGGTGATCCACTCGCCCTATGGGGCGCGGGTGCACGCGCCCTGGGCGCTGGCGGTCGGGCGCCGGCTGCGCGAGCGCTACGGCTTCGACGTGCAGGCCGTGCATTCCGATGACGGCATCATCCTGCGCATCCCCGACACCGGCGGCTTCGAGAGCGAAGCGCCCACCGATGTGGCCGTGTTCGACGCCGAAGAGATCGAGCGGATCGTGACCGAGGAGCTGGGCGGCTCGGCGCTGTTCGCCTCCCGGTTCCGCGAGTGCGCGGGGCGGGCCCTGCTGCTGCCGCGCCGGATGCCGGGCCGGCGCAGCCCGCTCTGGCAGCAACGCCAGCGCGCGGCCCATCTGCTCGGCGTCGCGAGCCAATACGCGGGTTTCCCGATCGTGCTGGAGACCATGCGGGAGTGCCTGCAGGACGTGTTCGACGTCCCCGGGCTCGTGCGGCTGATGCGCGACGTCGCGGCCCGGCGGGTGCGCGTGGTCGAGGTCGAGACGTCTCAGGCCTCGCCGTTCGCCGCGTCGCTGCTGTTCAACTTCGTGGGCGCGTTCATGTACGAGGGCGATGCCCCGCTGGCCGAGCGGCGAGCCCAGGCGCTGGCCCTCGACACGGCGCTGCTGGCCGAGCTGCTGGGTCAGGCCGATCTCCGGGAGCTGCTCGACCCCGACGTGATCGCCGAAACCGAGCGCGAGCTGGCGCGGCTCGACCGGCCGCTGCGCGACGCCGAGGATCTGTCCGATCTGCTCCGCTCCCACGGGCCGCTGCTGACCGAGGACGTGTCGATCCGCGAAGGCGATCCCGGCTGGCTCGAGGATCTGGAGCGGGCACGCCGGGCCATCCGGATCCGGATCGCAGGGGCCGATCAGTGGGCGGCGGTGGAGGATTCCTGGCGGCTGCGTGACGCGCTCGGTGTGCCGCTGCCGGTGGGCATTCCGCAGGAGTTTCTCGACGCCCCCGACCTCGCGGGAAACGTGCGCCCCGATCCGCTCGGCGATCTGGTGGCGCGCCATGCCCGCACCCGCGGGCCTTTCCCGGCGAGCACGGCCGCGGCCCGTTTCGGCGTGGGGGTCGCCGTGGTCGACGACACGCTGCGGCGGCTGGCGGCGACGGGCCGGGTGGTCTCCGGGGAGTTCCGGCCCGGCGGCCGGGGCGAGGAGTGGTGCGACGCCGGCGTCCTTCGCATGCTGCGCCGCAGGTCGCTGGCCCGGCTGCGGAAAGAGGTCGAGCCGGTTCCGCCGGAGGCGCTGGCGGCGTTCCTTCCGTCATGGCATGGAATTCGCGCGGAGGTCCCGAAGGCCGGCGCGCCAGGGCGGGCCATGGATGCTCTTGTCAACGCCATCGAGCGGCTGCAGGGCGCGTCGGTGCCGGCGTCGGCGCTGGAAACGCTCGTGCTGCCGGGCCGGGTCCCGGGTTATTCGACCGCTCTGCTCGACGAGTTGACGGCGTCCGGTGAGGTCATCTGGGTCGGGCAGGGATCGCTGCCCGGCGGAGACGGGTGGGTCGCGCTCTATTTCGCCGACACCGCGCCGCTGCTGCTCCCCCCGCCCGCCGAGATCACGATGACGCCCGCGCACGATCACGTCCTCGATGTCCTGGGCGGCGGCGGCGCGTTGTTCTTCCGCGAGCTGGCGAACCGGGTCCCAGCGACGACGACAGGCCTGGACGATCAGACGCTGGCCGCGGCCTTGTGGGATCTCGTCTGGGCCGGCCGGGTGACGGGCGACACCCTCGCGCCCCTGCGGTCCGTGCTCGGCGCCGGACGGCCGGCGCATCGGCCGCCGGCCGCGCGCGGCAGGAGGCGGGCCGTCCTGCCGACCCGCAGCGGCCCGCCGACCGTGAGCGGCCGGTGGTGGCTGCTGCCCTCCCCTTCGACGGACGGCACCCAGCGCGCCCAGGCGCAGGCCGAGGTGCTTCTCGAACGGCATGGTGTGGTGACCCGGGGCGGGGTCACGGCCGAGCGGCTGCCGGGCGGGTTCTCGGCCGTCTATCAGGTCTTGCGGGCTTTCGAGGAGAGCGGGCGCTGCCGGCGTGGCTACTTCGTCGAAGGGCTTGGCGGAGCGCAGTTCGCGCTTCCGGGAGCGGTCGATCGGATGCGCGCCCAGGCGTCGCCCACCGGGGCCGAGCCGGCGGCATGGGCCGACGTGGTCGCGGGGCGGGGCGGGCGGCGGGATCGGAATGTAGTGGTCTTGGCCGCTGCCGATCCTGCCAATCCTTATGGCGCGGCTCTTCCGTGGCCCGACCGGCCGGGTGAGGTGACGCACAAGCCGGGCCGGAAGGCCGGCTCGCTCGTCGTGATCGTCGATGGTCGTCTCGTCCTCTATGTCGAGCGCGGTGGGCGCACCCTGCTCTCGTTCGGCGAGGAGGAGGATCTTCGTCCCGCGGTCGAGGCGCTGGCCCGGGCCGTTCGGGAGGGCGCCCTTGGCAAGCTCACGGTCGAGCGCGCCGATGGGGCGTCGATCGCCGACAGCCCTCTTGGGCGGGCGCTGGAGGAGGCCGGCTTCCATCCGACGCCCCGCGGGCTCCGGCTCCGTTCGTAAAGGCGCCCTATTCCTGGAAGGCGTCCCGCTCCCCCAAGGCGCCCGTTCTCCCAAGGCGCCCGTTCCCCAAGGCCCCCTGTTCTCCCAAGGCGCCCCGTTCCCCCAAGCCGCCCCTGTTCGCAAGCGCTCCGGGCTAGACGGTGTCGGAGAAGACCTCGTCGCGGGCGTTCTCCAAGGCCGCGACGAGGGCTCCGCGGAGCACGGGGTTTCCCGCGACCTCGGTCACGGCGACCCTCGGCTGACTGGGACATACGCGCGCGACGGCCTGCTCGACCCGCCAGGCCAGTTGATCTCCCCCCGCCCGCCCCACGTCCCCGCTGAGCACGATCAGCCCGGGATCCAGGACCACGGCGACCGCCGCGACCCCGACCGCCAGCCGCCCGGCGAGTTCATCGAGAAACCCCTCGTTCGAGGTGGCGACAGCCGTACGGACCAGGTCGGAGACCGGGACATCGGTGCGGAGGCCGTGCGCGGAGGCCAGCCGGGCGAGGGCCTGACCACCCACGAGCCGCTGGAATGAGCCGGACTGCGGGTCGGCGACGCCGCGCGGCAGCGGCTCACCGGGCACCGGCAGCCATCCGATCTCCCCGGCGCCGCCGGTGATGCCCCGGTGGAGGCGTCCGCCCAGCATGACCCCGAGGCCCTGGCCGACCCCGGCCCACACGATGACGAAGTCGTCCTGCCCCTGCGCCGCTCCATATGTCTGTTCCGCCAGTGCGGCCAGGTTCACGTCGTTCTCGATCACGACCTGCTGCCCGAGGCTGGTACGCAGCGCCGCCAGCACACCCACGTGCCATTCCGGCAGATCGAAGGAGAACCGGACATCTCCGCTGCGCGGGTCGACGACGCCGCGCGTCCCGATCACGAACGACCGCAACCGCGACATGGCCACGTTCGCCGTCTCGCACGCCCGCAACACGGCGTTGTGCACGATTTTTACGGGATCCTGGCCGTCGCTTGGGTCCACCATTACTTCCGCGATGGTCTCCCCTGTGATGTCCGCCACAGCGGCCGTGACCTGGTCGGGCAGGACGTCGAGACCGGCGACGTACGCACTGTCCGGATTCACCGCGTACAGCGCCGCATTCGGTCCGCGACCGCCGGCGCGCTCGCCCGCTGCCGCCACAAGGCCGCGCTCCTCGAGTCTGGCCAGGAGTTGCCCAGCCGTTACCTTAGAGAGACCTGTATGTTCTCCCAGCTCAGCACGGGTGAGCGGGCCCTGTGACAGGAGGAGCTCCAATGCCGCCCGATCGTTCATCCGGCGTAGCAGCCGGGGCGTTCCCGGTCGTGGTGACAACTAGGACGCCTCCCCTCTCGTCACGATCCGCTAACACGGGTTTCTTTTAAGAAAGTTTCTTGTTAGTTTAGCGGCAGTCATCCCGAAGGCAAGTGATCAAGCAATCGGGTTGCCACAAGCCGGCGCGGCTCGCCGACCCCCAGAACGGGAGAAAACACAGTGAAGATCGCAAAGATTGCGGCCGCTACGACTGCGACCGCTGCTCTGGCCCTGGGCCTGGCCGCCTGTTCGTCCAGCTCCGGCAACGAGGGCGCGTCGTCGGCCCCCAGCGCCGCCCCCGCGTCGAGCGGTCCCAAGTTCGCCGGTCAGACGCTCACCGTGTGGCGCCTCGGCGACAGCAACGACCCGTCGCAGAAGTACATGGACGACCTGAACGCCGCCTTCAAGGCCGAGACGGGCGCCGACGTCAAGCTCGAGTGGATCCCGTGGCCGCAGGTCAACGACAAGTTCACGGCCGCGGCGGCCGGCGGCGCCGGCCCTGACGTCACCGAGATCGGCAACGACCAGGTCCCGCTGTGGCAGAGCCAGGACGCGCTGGCCCCCGTCACCTCCGTCTTCGCCGACGGCGACCAGGCTCAGATCCCCGCCAACGTGAAGTCGCTGGAGACCATCGACGGCGAGACCTACGCCGTGCCGTGGGGCGCCGGCACCCGCGCCGTCCTCTACCGCAAGGACTGGTTCGACAAGCTCGGCATCGAGGTTCCCAAGACCTGGGACGAAGTCGTCGCCGCGGCCAAGAAGATCCAGGACAAGTACGGCAAGGACGTCGACGGCTTCGCCTTCAACGGCGGCTCGGACGCCAACCACCTGCTCGGCTCGATGGTGTGGGCCAACGGCGGCGACTACGCCAAGAAGGACGGCGGCAAGTGGGTCGGCACGCTGACCGACCCGGCGTTCAAGGCCGGCTTCGAGCAGTACACGGGCCTGGTGACCGGCGGCCTGTCCAGCAAGTCCCGCCTCACCCAGAACTCGGTGGACATCTCGACCCGCTTCGCCAACAGCAAGGTCGGCATGTACCTGACCGCCTCGTGGGACATCCCCGCGATCGAGAAGAACAGTAAGGGCAAGGTGAAGGCCGACCAGCTGGCCTTCTTCCCGCTGCCCGACAAGAACGGCAAGCCCGCCCCGGCGTTCTTCGGCGGCAACGACATCGCGGTCTGGGGTTCGACCAAGAACGCCGAGCTCGCCACCGCGTACGTGAAGATGGCCACCAACCACCAGTGGGGTGACCGCTACGCCAAGGACGGCGGCCTGCTGCCGATCTACCCCGACACCCTGTCGGCGCTGTCCAGCGACCCGGCCCAGGCGCCGTTCGCGGCGGCCTTCGCCAGCGCGCACGCCTTCCCGAACAGCCCCAACTGGACCGAGGTCGGCGAGACCAAGGCCCTCCTGCAGAACGCAGCCCGCTCGGTGATCGAGGGCAAGGCCTCCGCCGATGAGGCTCTCGCCAAGGCCAACACCGAGCTCGAATCGATCCTGAACCAGCAGTAACCATGACGCACACGTCAACGGTCTCCCGGAGCGGCGGGCGCCTGTCCGCCGCGCCGGGGACCCCCCGCCGACGGTCGAAGGCCAGCGGGATGCCGGGCTGGCTCATCCCGTACGCGCTGCTCATCCCGGGTCTCGTGGTCATCGCCGGACTGCTGCTCTATCCGATGTACCAGGTCATCGTCATCTCCTTCCAGAAGGTGGGCCTGGTCCAGATCAGCGGCAAGAAGCCGGCCACCTGGGTCGGCTGGAACAACTACAACAACATCTTCGACAACGACGTCTTCTGGTCCTCGCTCCGCAACACGGTGCTGTTCGCCGTGGTCGCGGTCACCCTCACGCTGGTCCTGGGCACGGCCGTGGGCGTCCTGCTCAACCGGCTCAACGGCAAGATGTCGACCTTCCTGATCATCGGGATCATGTCCGCGTGGGCGGTCCCCCCGGTGGCGCAGGGCGTGATCTGGAAGTGGCTGTTCGACGCGGACGCCGGCGTCGTCAACTGGGTGCTCAACCTGCTTCCCGACGGCCTTTCCAACCTGGTGTTCGGCCGGGCCGACTGGAGCGGCCAGCCCTGGCTGAACGACGCGTGGACCATCTACGTGGCGCTCACCATCACCGTCGTGTGGGCCGGGTTCCCGTTCATCGCGGTGTCGGTGCTCGCGGGCCTGAAGGGCATCCCGCTGGAGCTCTACGAAGCGGCCAAGGTCGACGGCGCGCGGGCTTGGAAGACGTTCCGGCGGATCACGCTGCCGCTGCTGAAGCCGGTGTTCGCGGTCCTCGTGGTGCTGTCGATCATCTGGGACTTCAAGGTTTTCAGCCAGCTGTACGTGCTGATGAGCGGCCCGACCAACCCCGACGCCTACAACCTGTCGATGTACTCGGTCGCCGAGGCGTTCAAGGCTCCGCCCAAGATGGGCAACGGCGCCGCGATCGCCGTGGTGCTCACCGTGATCCTGCTGGTCATCACGTCCGTGTACGTCCGGCAGATCATCAAGCAAGAGGAGATGGGATGACCCCGCTAGCGCGGAAGCGCCTCGGCGTCGTGGCGGTCAACGCCATCGCGGTCCTGGTCTTCCTGTTCGCCGTGTTCCCCGTCTACTGGATGGTCTCGGCGGGGTTCAAGGAGAACGACCAGATCTTCACGACCGAGTTCATCCCGTTTCCCACGCACTTCACCTTCGACCACTTCGCGCGGGTGTTCACCGACGGCGTGGCGGGCCACTCGATCTGGCTCTACATGAAGAACAGCGCCATCGTGGCGCTGGGCACGGTCCTGATCGGCTCCATGTTCGCGCTGCTGTCGGCCACCGCGATCGCCCGCTTCCGGTTCAGGGGGCGTGCCGGGTTCCTCATCGTGCTCCTGGTCGTCCAGATGATCCCCGCCGAGGCGCTGCTCATCCCGCTGTTCCTGATGGTCAAACGGCTCGGCCTCTATGACCACCTGGCCAGCCTGATCGTGGTCCACGTGGCGCTCACCCTGCCGTTCGGCGTGTGGATGCTGCGCACGTTCGTCGCGGCCGTGCCGAAGACGCTGGAGGAGGCCGCCTGGATCGATGGGGCGAGCCGGATGACCACATTCTGGAAGGTGCTCTTCCCCCTGGTCGCGCCGGGGCTCGTGGCCACCAGCATCTTCTCGTTCATCACCGCCTGGAACGACCTGATCATGGCGCTCTACCTGATGAACGACCCCACCGGCTACACCATGCCGGTGGCCTTGCAGTACTTCTTCGGCCAGAAGGGCACCGACTGGGGCGCCATCATGGCGGGCTCGACGCTGATGACGATCCCCGTGGTCGTGTTCTTCCTGCTGGTGCAGCGGCGCATGGTCTCCGGCCTGGTCGCCGGCGCCGTCAAGGGCTGACCGGCCACTCACTCGAATACACATCTGACAGGAGTTCATTTCGCCATGGGCGCTGATCGGGGTCTGCGTCGCCTCGCGGCGGGCACATTGCTCGTCGCCTTTCAGGGCACGACCGCCCCATCCTGGGTGCTGCGGGGTATGGAAGACGGCTTCGGCGGGGTCACCCTCTTCGGATTCAACGTCGCCGGCCCCGACCAGCTGGCGGCGCTCACCGCGCAACTGCGGGTGGCCGGTGAGCCGGTGATCTCCCTCGACGAGGAGGGCGGCGACGTCACCCGCCTCGCCTATCACACGGGCAGCCCCTATCCGGGCAACGCGGCCCTCGGCGCGGTGGACGACCCGGAGCTGACCGAGCGCGTCTACCGCTCGATCGCCTCCGACCTCGCGGGCTGCGGCGTCAACCTCGACATGGGCCCGGTCGCCGACGTCAACACGGCCGACGACAACCCCGTGATCGGCACCCGTTCCTTCGGCTCGTCGCCCGATCTGGTCGCCAGGCACACGGTGGCGGCCGTGCGCGGCCTTCAGGCGCAGCGCGTGGCCGCGTGCGTCAAGCACTTCCCCGGACACGGCGCCACCCGGCAGGACTCCCACCTGGAGATCCCCGTCGTCGACGCGCCGCGCGGGCTGCTGTGGGAGCGCGAGCTCGTGCCGTTCCGCGCCGCCATCCAGGCCGGCGCCAAGTCGGTCATGACCGCGCACGTTGCCGTCCCCTATCTGACCGGTACGGCTCCCGCCACGCTCAGCCCGGCCGCGCTGACCACGCTGCTCCGCGGCGAGCTTGGCTTCGACGGCGTGGTGATCTCCGACGCCCTCGACATGCACGCCATCACCAAGAGCGTCGGCCTGGCCGGTGGGGCCGTGCGGTCCCTAGCGGCCGGATCCGACCTGCTGTGCCTCGGGCCACTACCGACCGAGGACGAGATCGACCACGTCATTCGAGAGATCCTCGACGCCGTGGCCGACGGCCGCCTCCCGCTGACCAGGCTCGAGGAGGCGGCCGATCGGGTGGCCCGGCTGCGCGACTGGTTCGCCGCGCCGCACGAGAACGAGTCGGTCAGCAACGTGATCGGCCTGGCCGCGGCACGCCGCGCCGTACGCCTGACAGGGGCTGCCTCACCGCTGGTCGACCCGTTCGTGATCGAGGTGGACACGCCGCCCACGATCGCGGTCGGCGACGTGCCGTGGGGCGTGGCGCCATGGCTGCCCGGCGCGGAGGTGGTCCGGGTGAAGCCGGACGAGGCCGACGCGCCGGCCCTGCTCCACCGCGCCGCCGGCCGTTCGCTGATCATCGTGGTGAAGGACGCGCACCGCTATCCGCGCAGCCAGACGCTCGTACGCGAGCTGCTCGGCTCCCGGCCCGACGCCGTCGTCGTGGAGATGGGGCTGCCGGTCTGGCGGCCGGACGCGGCCGCCTACATCGCCACATACGGCGCGGCCCGCGCCAACACCCAGGCCGCCATGGAGCTCCTCACCGCCTGATCGGGCTCAGGCCGCGAAGATCTCCTCGCGGGCCTGGTCGAGGGCGGCGATCACGGCGCCCCGCAGCACGGGGTTGCCGTCGACGGCGCTGGTGACGACCTCGGGCTTGATGGGGCACATCCGGGCGACGGCCTCTTCGACCCGGCTGGTCAGGGCCGATCCCCCGGCCCTGCCGACCTCTCCGGCGAGGACCACGAGGCCCGGGTCGAGGACCACGCACACGGAGGCGACGCCCAGCGCCAGGCGGTGGGCCACCTCGTCGAGCAGCGGCTCGCCGCGCTCCCCCGCCGCCACGGCGGCCATGACGACCTCGGCCGAGGTCGCGCCGCGGAAGCCGTGGTCGGCCGCGAGCTCGAGCACGGCCTCGGAGCTGATCAGCGACTGGAGTCCGCCGGCCAGCGACGGCAGGCGGCCGGGCATGGCCTTCACGTCTTCGGCCAGCGGCACACCCGGCACCGGCAGGTAACCGATCTCGCCGGCGCTTCCGGAACGGCCGCGGTGCAGGCGGCCGCCCAGCATGACCGCGAGGCCGATGCCGCGGCTCACCCAGATCTCCACGAAGTCGTCCACGCCGCGCGCCGCGCCCACCGCCCTTTCAGCCACGGCGGCCAGGTTGACGTCGTTCTCGATGGTCACGTCGCGGCGCAGGTCGCGGGCGAGCGCCTCGTGGATGCCCTCGTGCCAGAGCGGCAGGTCGAAGGAGAAGTGCACGTCGCCGGTGCGCGGGTCGACCACACCCGGGGTGCCGATCACCACGCCGCGAAGGCGCGACTGGGCCACCTTCGCCGACCGGCAGGCCTTGACGACCGCGTTGTGCACCACCGACACCGGGTCGTCGTGCCCGTTGGGGGCGGCCGTGACCTCGGCGACCACCTCGCCGTTGAGGTCGGAGACGGCCGCCGTGACGAACTCGGGGCCGACGTCCAGCCCCGCCACGTACGCGAACGACGCGATCACGCCGTAGAGCGCGGCGTTGGGCCCGCGGTTGCCGGCCTGCTCGCCGACCACCTCGACCAGCCCGCGCTCCTCGAGCCGGGCCAGCGTCTGGGACGCGGTCACCTTCGAAAGGCCGGTCAGCTCGCCGATCTGTCCGCGCGTGAGGGGACCCGAGGCCAGCAGCAGCTCCAGCGCGGCCCGGTCGTTGATCTCGCGGAGCAACCTGGGCACCCCAGGACGTCGCTCCATGCTCCTGCTCTCTGCCATTTCCCCCGCGCTGATTTTTCCCGCCCGATAATCGTCAACAAAGTTTCCTGCAAAGCATAGCCAGCGACAAGCACCCATTGATATTGCCGCCTCGGCGCACAATGATCGCCGCGTGACCGAGTCCGCACCTTCCGCTCCACCTGCGCCGTCCGTCCGGCTGCATGCCGCGGCGCTGGCCGCCGGCCTGCTGCTGTTCATCGACGCGGTGCGGGTCTTCCTGCCGTCGCTGATCACCCTGTACGGCAGGGCCGGCGAGACCCCGGCCGAGCAGCTGGGCCTGTTCGCGGTGGTGTGGTTCTTACTGCCGTTCGCCGCGGTCCCGTTCGGCCGCCGGGCCCGTTGGCTGCGCCTGGGCGCGGCCGCGCTCCTCGTGGTCACCCATCTGGCCCTGCAGGCCACCGACGGCGGCCTCTCCCAGCTCTACCTGGCCGCGGCCGGCGTCTCCACGGGCCTGGTCTTCCTGTACGGCTCGGCCCAGGTCATGCCACGGGCGGCCGTCCCGGCCGGGCTCCTCGGCGGGATCGGCCTGTCCGGATTGCTCTACCTGCTGATCGACTACCAGGACGCGGTCTGGCAGGACGGCGTGACCGCCTGGGTCCCGGCGATCGTGGTCGGCGCCCTGTTCCTGTGGCTCGTGTGGAAGGCGCAGACGCCCGGCGATCCCGCGTCCGGGAGCGCGTGGTTCCTGGCCGGCCCCGCGTTCTACCTCGCCGGCACCTATCTGGGGCCGGGCGCCCTGATCCGGCAGGACAGCCCCTACGGCTGGCCGGCCGCGATCTGGGTGGCCGACCTGGCGCTCGCGCTCGGCGTCCTGGTCGCGGCGGCCCTGATCACGCTGTTCGGCCGGCTGCCCGCCGGCGCCTGGCGCACGGTCGTCCTGGTGACGTGCGCGGCGATCAGCGTGCTCGCTGTGCTGTTGCGGGTCGATCCAGGAATCGTGCTGGCGATCGCGCTGATCACCGCGGTCATTCCGGCGGCCGAAGGCCCGTCGGCGCGGCCGGGCCTCGGCGTGCTCGGCGGCTTCGCGGTCTTCCTGGTCGCCACGTTCGTCTATTACGCGGCCTACGACGTGAACCTGGGATTCTCCAACCTGGCGATCTCGGTGGCCGTCCTGGCCCTGATCACGGCCGTGGGCGTGCCGTCCAACACCTCCGAGGGGGGCGGGCGGTTCCGGGCGCCGTGGCCGGTCATAGCGGGTGTCGTGCTGGTCCCGGCCCTGCTGGCGGCCCTCACCTGGCGGCCGGAACCCGCCGAGACCAAGGTGAACGGGGCCCAGTTCACGCTCATCGCGTACAACATCCGGATGGGCTTCGGCCTGAAGGGCACGCTCGACCTGGATCGGGTCGCCGCGTGGGCACGCGCCCAGCACCCGGACGTGGTGCTGCTGAGCGAGGTGGACCGCGGCTGGTTGCTGAACGGCGGCCACGATGACCTCGCGCGGATCGCGAAAGGGCTCGGCATGCGCTTCTACTTCGCACCGGCCGCCGATCCGCTCTGGGGCGACGCGCTGCTGACCAACCTTCCGGTCAAGGCCATCTCCTCGCGCCCGCTCGGCGCGTACGACTATCCGACCGGCGCGCAGGCGCAAGCAGCGGTGCTGGACGTCGGCGGGCATGAGGTGGGGATCGTCAACACGCACCTGCAGGCCCCGGCCGGGCAGGCCCGTGAGGCGGCGGCGCTGGCGCACTGGCTGTCGTGCGGCACCTCGCCCGGCGACGCCTCCCTCGACCCTGGCGAGAACCCGGCGCCGTGCGCCGCGCGCCCGGTGATCCTCGCCGGCGATCTGAACACCACGCACGCCGACCCGCAGATGAACGAACTGCTCCGCTATGGCCTGACCGACCCGCTCGTGGCCCTCGGCGACCCGCCCACCTCCCCCGCCGACGACCCCACCGAGCGGATCGACCACGTGCTGGTCACAGCGGGTGTGAGCGTCATACACGCGGAGGCGCCACGGGTCACCTACTCCGACCATCTGCCGGTCGTCGCACGGCTGGAAATTCGCGGGTAGCCGACCAACCACTCCAACCAGGCGGGATAATCGATTACATGCGACTTTCTGCCCGTGTCGACTATGCCCTCCGCGCCGCCGCTGAGCTCGCCGCCGCCGGTGAAGGGCCCACGACGGTGGGCGAGCTGGCCAAGGGCCAGGAAATGCCGCCCAAATATCTGGAGAACATTCTGCTGCAGATGCGCCGCGCCGGCCTGGTGCGCGGTCAGCGCGGGCCTGAGGGCGGCTATGTGCTGGCCCGTCCCGCCAGCGAGATCTCCCTCGCCGACGTGATCAGGGCCGTCGACGGACCGCTGGCCAACGTGCGCGGCGAGCGTCCCGAGCACGTCGGCTACACCGGGGCCGCCGAGGCCCTGCAGCAGGTGTGGATCGCGCTTCGCGCCAGCGAGCGGGCCATCCTCGAGACGGTCAACCTGGAGCACATCGCCAAGGGCGAGCTGCCGCATCGGGTCACCGAACTGGCGGCCGACCCGTCGGCCTGGGATTCCCACACCCCGGTGTGAGGGCCGTCCTGTGACCTCGGCCGATGCCTGAAGGCGACGCCGTCTACAAGACGGCCAAACGGCTGCGCGGCGCGCTCGACGGGCGCGCGCTGACGCGCTCGGATTTCCGCGTCCCCCGCTACGCCACGGCCGACCTCCGCGGCAGGACCGTGCTGACCACGCAGTCGCGGGGCAAGCACCTGCTCACCCGGGTCGAGGGCGGGCTGACGGTGCACACGCACCTGAGGATGGACGGCAGCTGGCGGATCAGCCGGGCCGGCGCCCGGATTCCGGGCGGCGACGTGGTGCGGCTCGTCCTGGGAAACACCGAATGGCTGGCCGTGGGCCACAAACTGGGGATGGTCGACCTGGTCGCCACCGACCGGGAGGACTCGGTCGTCGGGCATCTCGGCCCTGACCTGCTGGGAGCCGACTGGGATGCCGGACAGGCCGTGGAAAATATACGCAAAAATCCGGATCTGACGATTGGGGAGGCGCTGCTCGAGCAGCGCAATCTCGCCGGGATCGGCACGATCTGGCGGGCCGAGACCCTCTTCATGGCAGGTCTTTCACCCTGGCGGAAGGCCGGCGAAGTCACGGATCTGGAGGGCCTGGTCGCCGTCGCGCACCAGCTGATGAACGCCAGCAAGGACGGCCCTGGCCCCGTGACGACCGGCGACCCTCGTCCGGGCCGCACCCTTTGGGTGTACGGCAGGGCACACCGCCCCTGCCGTCGTTGTGGAAATCCGGTCAGTCGTGGAGACCTTGGAACACAGCCGTACGACCGGCTGATCTTCTGGTGCCGAACCTGTCAGACGTAGAACCTCAGGCGGCCACCATGTCCTTGACCTCTGGCGTGGAGCCAAGGTCGAAGTCTGCGGGCACCGTCTCGGAAATGGGCAGCCGCTCACGCTCGGGCACATCGGCGAGCCCGCTGTTGGCGAGCACCGGCGCGTGCTGCAGCTCGGCAAGTGCGAACTGGTCGGAAACATCGCGCAGCACCTGCGACAACGGCACGCCCAGCGCGCCGCAGATCGAGGCCAGCAGCTCAGAGGAGGCTTCCTTCTGCCCACGCTCGACCTCGGACAGATAACCGAGCGAGACGCGCGCCAAGGTCGACACCTCACGCAGAGTGCGGTTCTGCCGCACTCGCAGCCGCCGAAGCACATCACCGAGCAGCTGACGCAGCAGGACCATCTGTCGCTCCCTCCCTGGAGCGGGCGTCTTCACAACGCTCCGCGCGGTCGGCTCGTGTCGTCCGTCCTTCGAACGTCCTTGGTACATAATCCTCGCAGCCCTGGTCTTGCTCCTTGCAGATGGCTCACGGACCTCACTCACAGCTCCACCGTACCTGTATCGAGCGACACCGCGGCAGACCGTGGTGAGCATGTTCGCTGGGGACGTAACGCGGTAATCATCCCGAATGTTCCCCAAATTTGACCTCTAGCACACCTCGGAGGAGATCAATTGCCTCCCTCAACGTGCCATTTCTTATGTCTTCGCGCGAGCCGGACAGCTGGATGTCCCGGTGCCACAGGCGTCCGGACGGCCCCGCGAGGCCGATGTGGACGGTGCCGACCGCTTTGCCGTCCTGTGGATCAGGCCCGGCGACGCCTGTAACCGCCAGGCCATAGTCGGACGCGGTCAGCTCGCGCACCCCCCGGGCCATCGCGGCCGCCACCTCGCGGTGCACCGCGCCCTCCCGCGCCAGCAGATCATCCGGCACGCCGAGCAGCTTCGCCTTCAGATCGGTCGCGTACGCGATGACGCCCCCACGGAACGCCTTGGACGCCCCGCTGGGCGTGGTGAGGGCGGCGCCGATCAAACCACCGGTGAGCGACTCCGCGACGGCCACAGTGGCGCTCTGGCGCACCAGGAGATGGATGACGTCGGCCGCCGTCACGAGCGGGCCCTCTTCGCCACCTGGCGCAGCCGGACGGCCCGGACCACATAGTCGATTCCGGTGCCGAGGGTGACGCCGAGGGCGGCCGCCATGACGATCCAGCGGATCACATCGGGCATGCCCGGCAGGATGTAGAGCGCGATGGCGGCGATCTGCAGCACGGTCTTGACCTTGCCGCCGTAGCTGGCCGGGATCACGCCGTAGCGGATCACCGCGAACCGCAGCATGGTCACGCCGATCTCTCTGGCCAGGATCGCCAGCGTGACCCACCAGGGCAGCTCGCCCAGGGTCGATAGGCACACCAGCGCGGCCCCGATCAGCGCCTTGTCGGCGATCGGGTCGGCGATCTTGCCGAAGTCGGTGACCAAGCCGTAGCGCCGGGCCAGCCAGCCGTCCAGCTGGTCGGTGACCGAGGCCACCACGAAGACGGCCAGCGCCACGAGCCGCCAGGACGGCACGAACATGCAGACCACGAACGCCGGAACCATCGCCAGCCGGACGACCGTCAGCGCGTTGGCGATGTTCCACGTGCTCACCCGGCGCGCGACGATTCCCTGCGCGCCCGGGGGCAGCGCCTCCGGGATCCCCTGCGGCACGGCCTCGTCACTCATGGACGGGCCTTGATCCGGGCGATCAGGTCAACCCCTTCCGCGTCGACCGCCACGGCCCGGACGATCTGGCCGGGAACCAGCCCGATGCCCTGAACCGTGACGGATCCGTCGACCTCAGGTCCTTGATGGGCCGCGCGGCCCTCGTAGCCGCCGTCGCCCAGATCCTCCTCCACGAGGACCTCGAGCTCGGCGCCGATCCGCTCCTCGGCCCGCTGGGCCGTCAGCTCCTCGGCCAGCTCCCACAGGGCGGCCACGCGCTCGTCGACCACATCCTGCGAGTGCTTGTCGTCGAAGGAGGCGGCCTCGGTGCCCTCCTCGTCGGAATAGCCGAACACGCCGATCACGTCGAGCCTCGCGTCTTCGAGGAACTCGGCCAGCTCGCCGAACTGCCGCTCGGTCTCACCCGGGAAGCCCACGATGAAGTTGGATCGCACGCCGGCCTCGGGCGCCAGCTCGCGAATGCGGCCGAGCAGGTCGAGGAAGCGCGCCGGGTCGCCGAAGCGGCGCATCCGGCGCAGCACGGGGCCGCTCGCGTGCTGGAAGGAAAGGTCGAAGTAGGGCGCGACGCCCGGCGTGCCGGCGATCACCTCGATCAAACCGGGGCGCAGCTCCGCCGGCTGCAGGTAGCTGACCCGGACCCGCTCGATCCCGTCGACCGCGGCCAGCCGCGGCAGCAGCTTCTCCAGGGCGCGCAGGTCGCCCAGGTCTTTGCCGTACGACGTCGAATTCTCGCTGACGAGGACCAGCTCGCGCGCCCCGTGCTCGGCCAGCCACCCGGCCTCGGCCACCAGCTCGTCGGGCGTGCGCGACACATACGCACCGCGGAAGGCGGGGATGGCGCAGAAGGTGCAGCGGCGGTCGCAGCCGGAGGCCAGCTTGAGCGAGGCCACCGGGCCGCCGGCGAGCCGCTTGCGCAGCACCCGGGGCCCGCTGGCGGGCGCGAGGCCCGCCGGCAGATCGCTCGCGAGGCTGGGCATGGCCGCGTGGCCTGGAATGGCCGTGTGGGCGCCGACGCGCTCGACCGGGCTGATCGGCAGCAGCGTGCGCCGATCGCGCGGCGTGTGCGCCGTCAGGGGCCGCCCGGCCAGCACGTCGTCGAGGCGCGCCCCGATGTCGGTGTAGTCGTCGAACGAAAGGACGGCGGCGGCCTCGGGCAGCGCGCCGGCCAGCTCCTCGCCGTAGCGCTCGGCCATGCAGCCGGCGGCCACGACCTTCGCCCCCGAGTCGGCGGCGGCGAGGATGGTGTCGATCGAATCCTTCTTCGCCGACTCGATGAAGCCACACGTGTTGACGACGATGACGTCGGGGTCGGGCCCCTCGTCGTCGCCGAGGCTCCAGCCCGCGGCCTCAAGCCGAGCGGCGAGCTCCTCGGAGTCGACCTCGTTGCGGGCGCAACCCAGCGTGACCAGCGATACGGTTCGGCGCGAAGACATGATGAACCTACGGTATCGGGAGTCGGGCCCTAACGTGGACGCGGGACCCCCGGCCCATAGGTCTCGCGCACGATCTGCCCCAACTTGCCCGGCGCGCCGAGGTAGGTGCCGTTGACTTCCAGCCGCACCAGGCCCGCGTTGCCGAATTCCACCCGCATCTTGTCCTTGGTCATCCAGGTCGAGGTCTTGCCGGTGGGGATGGTGCCCTCGAAGATCTGGACGCCCTTGGCGTCGCGGACGTCGACGTAGGCCGAGTGTGTCGCGGTGACCCGGAGGACCACCAGGCTGTCGTTCACGGCCGGGGCCACGCCCTGTGCGGGCCGCGCCGCCGGCTGCGCCACCGCCGGTGTCTTGACCGCCGGCGTCTTGGCCGTCGCGCTCGAGGCCACCGCCGCCGGCTTCACCCCGGCCGCGGAGTCGACCTCGGCCGTCTCCGGGCCCCCCATGACCCGGACCACGCCGAAGACCACCACCACAGCGAGCGCCACCGCCATCGCGAGCGTCCAGTTGGGCGTGCGGCGATCGCGCAGCTTGATGGGCATGTCGACCTTGAACACGGACGCCGCGCGCACCGGCTGCACGCCGGCGTGATGATCGTCGTACTCGCGGACGAGCGCGTCCGCGTCGGCGCCCACCTCATTGGCGAGCGCGCGCAGATGACCGCGCGTGTAGAAATCGCCGCCGCACAGCGAGAAATCGTCCCGCTCGATAGCGTGAATGATGGCCTCGCGGATGCGGGTGCGGCCGCTCAACTGGCCCACGGTCAGCCCCGCCTGCCAGCGGGCCTCCGCCAAAGTCGCGCCGATAGACATCCAGGCGCCTCCCCACCCCCGACGTTGCGTAGTGAGACATATTCAACCAGTAACACCGGGGGGAGGTGACGCAGGGGGGCCGTCAACCACCCCGCAGGTCGGCGAGAAGGCCGGGCAGGTCGTCCGGCTTGACCATGACCTCACGCGCCTTTGAGCCCTCGCTGGGGCCGACCACGTTTCGGCTCTCCAGGAGATCCATGAGACGACCGGCCTTGGCGAACCCCACCCGCAGCTTGCGCTGCAGCATGGACGTCGAGCCGAACTGGGTGGTCACGATCAGCTCGGCCGCCTGGATCAGCAGGTCGAGGTCGTCGCCGATCTCCTCGTCGACCTCCCGTTTGGCGGCCGCGGGGGCCGCCACGTCGTCGCGGTATTCGACCTGCATCTGCGCCTTGCAGTGCGCGACGATCTCGTTGATCTCCTTCTCGGAGACGTAGGCGTTCTGCAGCCGCATGGTCTTGCTGGCGCCCATCGGCAGGAAGAGCGCGTCACCCTGGCCGACCAGCTTCTCGGCGCCCGGCTGGTCGAGGATGACCCGGCTGTCGGCCAGGCTGCTGGTGGCGAACGCCAGCCGGGACGGCACGTTGGCCTTGATCAGACCGGTCACGACGTCGACGGACGGCCGCTGGGTGGCGATCACGAGGTGGATCCCGGCGGCGCGGGCCAGCTGGGTGATCCGGACGATCGAGTCCTCCACGTCGCGCGGGGCGACCATCATGAGGTCGGCCAGCTCGTCGACGATCACCAGAAGATACGGATAGGGCTGGTAGACGCGCTCGCTGCCGGGCGGGGGCTTGAGCTTTCCGGCGCGCACGGCCTTGTTGAAGTCGTCGACATGCCGAAAGCCGCTGGCGGCGAGGTCGTCGTAGCGCCGGTCCATCTCCCCCACGACCCATTCGAGGGCCTCGGCGGCCTTCTTCGGGTTGGTGATGATCGGCGTGATCAGGTGGGGGATGCCCTCGTACGTGTTGAGCTCGACCCGCTTGGGGTCGACCAGCACCATCCGCACCTCGTCCGGCGTGGACCGCATGAGGATCGAGCAGATCAGCCCGTTGATACAGGTCGACTTGCCGGCGCCGGTGGCGCCCGCGATCAGGATGTGCGGCATCTTGGCCAGGTTGGCCACGATGGTGCGGCCTTCGACGTCCTTGCCGAGCCCGACGATCATCGGGTGGTGGTCGGCCTGGGCCACCTGCGAGCGCAGCACGTCGCCGAGCGAGACGAGATCCTTGTCGGTGTTGGGGATCTCGACCCCGATCGCCGACTTGCCTGGGATGGGCGACAGGATCCGCACGTCGGCCGACTTCACGGCGTACGCGATGTTCTTGGTGAGCGCGGTGACCTTCTCCACCTTCACCGCGGGGCCCAGCTCGATCTCGTAGCGGGTGACGGTCGGCCCCCGGGTGAACCCGATCACCTGGGCGTCGATGGCGAACTGCTCGAGCACGCTGGTCAGCGCGTTGACCACGACCGTGTTGCCCTTGGTCTGCGGCTTGGGCGCGGTGCCCGGCTTCAGCAGCTGGGCGCCCGGCAGAGTGTAAGGGCCGGCCTGGGACGACAGCACGAGCTGCTCGACCGTGCGCGGCGGCGGGGTCGGCAGCGGCGGCTGCGGGGGCGGCTGAGACGACGCGACCGGCTCGTCCTCCACCGGCTCCGGCACGACGCCCGCGCTCGGGCCCTTCTCGGCCAGCACCGGTGTGTCGTACGGCGGGTCGCCCTCGCGCTCCAGCGGGGTGGGCGCCTGCTTGCGCGAGCGCTTCGAACGCTTCTCGGCGGCCGGCTTCTCCACCGGCGACGACGGGACGTTCTCCTGGGCCGGGGGGCGCTCGAAGAGCAGGTGCCGGATCTCGTGGAACCGCTCGGGGATGCGGTGGATCGGGGTCGCGGTGATGACCAGCACGCCGAAGCCTGACAGCATCAGCAGCAGTGGAATCGTCACGAACGCCGGCAGGATGCTCGCGGGCGGGGCCGACACGATGAAGCCGAGCATGCCGCCCGCCTGCGACACCTTGTCCATGCCGTCGCTGCCGCCGCCGGACGGATAGGGCGTTTCGTGCGCGACATGGACGACTCCGAGGATGCCGGTCAGCAGCGCGGTCCAGCCGATGACCATGCGGCCCGTCTCGGCGTTCTGGTCGGGATGGCGCAGCAGCCGCCACGACAGCAGCGCGAGCAGGATCGGCACGGACCAGGTCAGCGACCCGACCACGCCGTGGACCACCGCGTCGACCACGGTGGCCACCTCGTTCTTGGTCTCCCGCCAGGTCATCGTGGCCAGCACGATCGCCCCGGCGAGCACGGAAAGGCCCACCCCGTCGCGCCGGTGCGCCGGGTCGAGGTCGCGGGCCCCCTGGCCGAGGGCCCGGGCGGCGCTGCCGATGCCGTGGGCGAGCAGCAGCCAGAGGCCGATCACCAACTTGCCGATCATCATGAAAACCCACGAGATGGGATCCTGACCGGTGGCGACGGGCCTCCTGGCGGGCCCGCGCCGGGCTGGTCTGCGGGCCGGAGGCCGCTTGCCCGAGCCCGTACGGGAGCCCGAGCGGGCGGGAGTCCGCTTGTTGGGACTACCTCCAGACGTACGGGTGGCCATGATGACCAAGTTACGTCCTGCGGCCATCGAGACGGCGGTAGCCACGCCGTGCGCCGCCCGTGCTCCTGGCCCCTGCCCCAAGGGACGTGCGATTATCGCACTATGGCCGTGGAACTGAACTGGACCGACATCGGCAGCCGCGTTCGCGAGGCGCGTCTGGCCGCGGGGCTGTCCCAGGACCAGCTCGCCGACCTCATCGGCCTGGATCGGACCATGGTCAGCAAGGTCGAGGCCGGCACGAGGCGGCTGGATGCGCTTGAGCTCGTCCGGCTCTCGCAAGCGCTGGAACTGCCGATCGGCCACTTTCTCGACCCGGCCCCGGAGATCATCTCCCGGCGGGCCTCTTTGGCGGATGACACCGCCACCGACGCCTCTCGCTCCTCCTATCGGATGGACGCTCTGCTCTCGGCATGGTTTCGGGACATCCGCCTGCTGATGTCCCTGGGCACTTTCCGCCCAAGCGTCCCGCTGCGGTATCCCGGCAGAGCCCGCGATCAGGAAGGCGCACGGGCCGCGGCGCGCTGGATACGCTCACAACTGCAACTTGGCGATGAGCCGATCGACTCGATGGCAGACATATGCGAACGGTGCGGACAACTGATCCTGATCACCGATCTGCCAGGGGAAGGGGCGTCGGCGACCGATGGCGACATCGCCGCCGCCGTTGTCAGCCGCTTCGGCGATCCGGGACGACGCCGCGCCACCGCCGCCCACGAACTCGGTCACATGGTGCTCGGCGACGAATACTCCACCGACCTGGGAGTCTCGTCTTCCCGCGAGTCCCGCGAAGCGGTCATCGACGCCTTCGCGGCGGAACTCCTGCTTCCTCAGGCCGTGATCTCATCAAGCCTTGGTGAGACGGAGCACGTCCGATCCACCCTGGTCGGCTTGGCCGCACGCTATCGGACGTCCTGGTCGCTCGCGTTGCGACAAGCCAAGGCCGCGGACATGCTCGATCAGCTGCAGCTGGATCGCCTGCGGAATTGTCTTCCAACGCGCGCCGAGTTCATGGACACCTTGGGCTGGACGCCGCAACCCGACCTCGCTTCGATCACGGTGCCACCCCGGTTCGCCCATGCCGTCATTCAGGCTTATCGGAAGGGACTCATCACCGACGCGCGCGCGATTGAGCTGATGCATGGCCAGCTGACCGACAAGTCGGACCTCCCCCCGCTCCCCGACGAGGATCTCAACCCATGACCGTGCCACCACTGCCTCCGTTGGTGGCGGACACGATGGTCATCCATCACTTCGCGCTCGCTGATCGAATCGACGTGCTGGGCGCCTACGTGACTCAACTGACCACCACCTACGTGGTGGAAAGCGAGATCCGGCGCTACCTCCGTGACTACCCGAGCCTGACCCGGGTCGGGCGCAACGGAGGCATCGACATTCACGGAACGATCTGGCTGCTCACCCGCTTGTCCGCGCTTGGAAAGGCCACCCTGAGCGAAATCTGCGAGCTGGTCGATGTGCTGAGGGCGACGGGCATGCGACTGCCGTGCACGGGGGCCGAATTGCCACGGTGGGCGCGCGACCACAGCCTCCTGTGATTCCATATAGGCGAATTTAATTTCGCTACATGGGACGGTCGGTTGGTGTGGATGTCGTGGTGGTCGGGGAGCCTCTTGTGGAGTTCTCGGCCGATCGGGCGCTGGGCGAGGCCGAGGTGTTCCGGCTGTCGTTCTCGGGGGACGCGCTCAACGCGTCGGTGGCCGCGGCCGCGGCGGGAGCCCACGTGGCGCTGGTCACCCGCGTCGGCAGGGACGAGTTCGGCGAACGGCTGATCGCGTTCGCGGCCGCGCACGGCGTGCATACCGCCTGGATGCGGCCGGGCGACGGCTCGACGGGCGCGTACGCCGTGGGGGCCGACCCGACCGGGTCGCGCGCCTTCGCCTACCTCCGTGCCGCTTCGGCCGCGACGCGGATGACGGCCGACGACGTCGACGACTCCCCCGTCGCCGAGGCGCGGGTGGTGCTGCTGTCCGGGGTCGGCGCGGCCGTGGCCGAGCCGACCGTGCTGCGCGCCGCCGAGGTCGCCTCCGGCCGCGTCGTGTACGACCCGAACTACCGCGGCAGGCTGACCACGCCCGAGGCGGCCCGCCGCGTGCTGGAGCGGGTGGCCCCGCACGCGGCGCTGGTCACCCCGTCCTGCCCGGGCGACAGCGGCCCCCTGTTCGGGACGGACGACCCGGACGAGACGGCCGGGAAGGCGCTGGCGCTGGGCGCCCGCGCGGTGGCCGTCACGCGAGGACCGGAGGGCGTGCTGCTCCGCTATGGGGGCGGAGCGGGGGCCGGCACGCCCTCCCTCGAGCATGTGCCGGCGTTTCCGGCCGGGCGGATCGTCGACCAGACGGGTGCGGGCGACGCCTTCGCGGGCGCGCTGTCGGCGTGGCTGGCCCGCGGCGCCGACCTTGCGGAGGCCGTGCGCGCGGGGGCCGCGGCCGCCGCGGTCTCGCTCGAAGGGCAGGGCGGCACGGGCCGGGTCGCGGCCCGTGCCGAAATCGAGGCGCTGCTCCAGATGGCTATGCCAGGCGCGGAGACCTTCTGAGCGCCCAGTAGAGGCCGAAGGAGATCAGGAAACCGACTTCGAAGGCGATGTCACCCACGCCGGGGACCTTCGAAGGCACGACTCCGACGTACTTCTGCTGGTTGGAGAAGAGCCACACCGACAGCACCACGCCGACGACCATGGCGATGGGCCCGGCCCAGTTGGTGTAGGACCGGTCGTACAACGGCCCGGGGTCGCGCCGCAGATACCAGTCGGCCAGGATCACGCCCAGCCACGGCCCGATCCAATACGAGATGACCAGCAGGAACGCCTCGTACTTCGAACCCGCGTCGGACAGCCCGGACAGCGCCACCAGGAAGCCGACCACGCCGCAGACCAGCGCCGTCATCGCGCGGCGGAGCGTAAGCGGGAGCCGTACGCCCATGGTGAGCAGCGACATCGAGCCCGAGTAGACGTTGAGGGCGTTGGCCGAGATGGCGCCGAGCGCGATGGCGAGCAGCGTCAGGTTGGCCACCACCGACGGCAGGTGGGAGGTGAACGCCGTGGTCGGCTGGCCCATCGCGTCGCCGCCGATGGTGACCGAGGCCGCGCCCACGACCTCGAGGACCACGGCCGACACGAACACTCCGGCACCGGCCGCCAGGCCGACCGCGGTCTTGGAGGAGCCCGGCGGCAGGTAGCGGGTGTAGTCGGCGGCGTAGGGGTTCCAGCCGGCGGTGTAGCCGAAGCAGGCGCCGACCGTGAGCAGGAATCCGCCGATCCCGCCGCCGGCGCCGGCGTATCCAGGCGAGGCCTTGGACAGCACGATCACCGACGCGATCAGGAAGATCAGCGCGAGCACCGGGAACGCGTACTTCTCGAAGGCCTGCACCAGATTGTGCCCGAAGTAGCCGAGCGTGATCATGATGGCCACGACGATCACCAGGCAGAGCCAGCCGGGGAGGCCCGTGAGCGTGTTCAGGGCCAGCGCGCCGCTGACGCTGTTGACCGCGAACCAGCCGATCCCGGCGGCCAGGGTGTTGAACGCGGACGGCAGCAGGTTGCCCCAGTAGCCGAACGCCGACCGGCCTAAGACCATCTGCGGCACGCCCACCGACGGGCCGCGCGCCGACAGCAGTCCTTGCGAGACCGCGCCGAGGCCGGTGCCGACGATGATCGCCAGCACGGCCTGCCAGAAGCTCAGCTGGAAAACCGCCACCGCGAGCACGCCGAGGAAGACCGTGGCGAACTCGAGGTTGGGCGACATCCAGGTCCAGAAGAGGTCGCGCGGCCGCCCGTGCCGCTCCTCCAGGGGGATGAACTCGATGCCGCCCGGCTCGACGGCAGTGATCTTGTCTCCGTATTGGCCTTCTCGGACGTCGATGGTGCTCATGCAGTGCTCATACGGTGATCGCTCTCAACTTCTCGAGCAGATAGTCGGACGCCCTGACCGGGGAGTGCACGGACGTGCCCACAGGGAGGGACTCGACCTGGGCGTTGGGATTGCACTCGTAGAAATAGATGAGCGAGACGAGCTCTTCGTCGGGCGCGCTCGCGTCGGGGGGCAGCACCCGATGCCGGTTGGACAGCCAGCGGTCGCCGGTCCAGCGGGCCAGCAGGTCGCCGATGTTGATCGTGAAGGAGTCGTCGACGTAGGGGGCGTCCTCCCAGGCGCCGTCCGCGAACACCTGCAGCCCGCCGACGCCCGGCTGCCGGTCGAGGATGGTGACGGTCCCGAAGTCGGTGTGCGGGCCGATCCTGAACTGGCCCGGCTCGGGCGGCCCGAGCAGCGACATGGGCGGATACCAGTTGATGTTCATGGTGTACGAGGGATGGGTGGCCGCGTCGAGGAACACCCTCGGCAGGCCGAGCGCCGTGCCGCAGATGAGCAGCAGTTCGTCGGCCAGCCGCCGCATGCGCGCCAGATATTCGGTGACCAGCGGCTCCAGCTCCGGGATCTCGCCCGGATAGACGTTGTCGAGGAACCACACGGGGTCGTGCTCGGGGTCGTCCATCCGCTCGTCGGCGCCGACGGCGAAGGTCTCCTTGAGGTCGGGCGGGGTGGGCGTGCCCTCGGCGTAGCCGTTGGCCTCGGCGCCCGGCGGCAGCCAGCCCCGCCCGCCGATGGTCACCGCGTAGGGCTGTTTCTCCTTGTACGGCAGGGCGAAGAAGCGCTTGGCGGCGTCCCGGATGTCCGCGCGGAGCGCGGTGGGCACGCCGTGGCCCGTGACCAGCAGGAAGCCGACGTCGCAGAGGGCGGCGTCCACCTCCTCCGGGGCGGTAACCCGGTCGCCTTCGAACCAGCTTGTCAGGTCGACGATCGGAACACGCGTCGTCATCTGCCGATGTCCTCGTTCCACAGGTCAGGAAATTTGGTGATGAACTCGGTCATGAGGTCGACGCACTCCTGGGAGTCGACGACCTCGACCTCGACCCCGTTCGCGGCCAGCCACTCGTGCTGGCCCATGAAC
Source organism: Streptosporangiaceae bacterium NEAU-GS5 (assembly GCA_017592665.1). Taxonomy (GTDB): domain Bacteria; phylum Actinomycetota; class Actinomycetes; order Streptosporangiales; family Streptosporangiaceae; genus NEAU-GS5. The sequence goes on from JAGFNW010000005.1 coordinate 41,903, forward strand.
GTGCGGCACTCCCCCACGACCAGGCGGGAGATGCCGAACTGGCGGATCAGGCCGGAGCAGTACCAGCACGGGGACAACGTGGTGACCATGGTGGTGCCGCGGTAGGTGCGCTGGCGCCCGGCGTCGCGGAAGGCCGCCGTCTCGCCGTGAATGGACGGATCGCCGTCCTGGACCCTGCGGTTGTGGCCGCGGCCCAGCAGCTCGCCCTCCGGGCCGTACAACGCGGCCCCGATCGGAATGCCGCCGTCGGCGTATCCTCTCCGGGCCTCCTCGATCGCCACCACCAGCAGGTCTTCGCCGCGCATACCATCACTATCCGCCGTGAAGGTCGGTCCGAAAAGATCTCGGCCCGTTAAATGCGTGTGTCTGAAGAACAGGTGTTCGCCGCTTGGTCACAGAGCGGACGGCACGGGGGCGCCCAGCGCGACCGAAACCTCCTTGGCCGCGGCGATCACCTCGGGGGCCAGCCCCTCGATCGCGGTGCGGTCCATGTCGAGCACGAGCGCGGAGATCGAGATGCCGCCGAGCACCCGGCCCGTGTGGTCGAAGACGGCCGCCGCGACGCAGCGCAGGCCGGGCACGTTCTCCTCGTCGTCGATGGCGTAGCCCAGCGCGCGGATCTCCGCGAGGTGCGCGATCAGGGCGTCGACGTCGCTGAGGGTGTTGGGCGTCAGCGGGGTGAGGCCCGTGTGCTTGGCGATCTGCCGGACCTCGTCGTCGGACAGCTCGGCCAGGATGGCCTTGCCGATCCCGCTCGTGTGCAGGCGCAGGCTCATCCCGATGCGCGAGGGCATCTGATAGGGGCGGCGGCCTTCCAGCTTCTCCACGTAGACGGCCTCGTCGCCGTTGCGGATCGCGAAGTGGGTGGTGTAACCCGTGCGCTCGTGCAGCGAGCGGAGCGCGTGGCCGGCCTGCCTGGCCGGGTCGAACCGGTTCATCACGCGGCCCGCGAGGGTGAGGATCCGGGGGCCGGGCTCATAGCCGCCGTTTCCGTCGGCCACCACGAACCCCCACTCGACCAGCGACTGGAGAATCCGGTGCACGGTCGACTTCGACACGCCCGTCGCGGCCGCGATGTCGGTCACCCGGTGATGATCGGCGATCGCCTCCAGCACGGAGAGCGCCTTGTCAATCGAACTTCCTTCGCGAACCACAAGCTAGAGCGTACGCGTCAACGGGCCAGCCAGCCGCCGTCGACGGCCAGGAGATGCCCATTGACGTAGTCGGAGGCGGGCGAGGCCAGGAACACGGCGGCGCCCACGAGGTCGTCCGGCCGCCCCCACCGGCCGGCCGGGATGCGCGCGCGGATGGCCGGCTCGCGGTCGGCGTCCTCGCGCAGCACCATCGTGTTGCTGGTCTCGATGTAGCCGGGGGCGATGCCGTTGACCTGCACGCCCAGGGGCGCCCACTCGACCGCGAGGGCCTTGGTCAGCCCCGCGACGCCGTGCTTGGCCGCCGTGTAGCCGACCACGTTGACGCCTCCCTGGAACGACAGCATCGACGCGATCATGATGATCTTGCCGTGGCCGCGTTCCAGCATGGGCCCCGCGACCGCCTTGCTGAGCAGGAAGACCGCGTCCAGATCCACGTCGAGCACGGTCGACCAGTCGTCGTAGGTCTGGTCGATGGCCGGGCCGCGCCGGATCACGCCGGCGTTGTTGACCAGGATGTCGATCTGGTGCGCCCCGAGGACGTCGGCCACGGCGTCCGGGATCACGGCCGGGCGTGAAAGATCCAGGATCCACCGGTACGCCTTGCGGCCGGCCGCCTTGACCTCGGCCTCCACCTCGTCGAGGTCGTCGCGGTGGCCGTGCAGCACGAGATCGGCGCCGGCCCGGGCCAGCCCGGCCGCGACCGCCCGGCCGATCCCCGTGCGCGCGCCGGTCACCAGCGCCGTCCGGCCCTCGAGCGAGAAATCCCCGAGTACGTGCTCGGTCACCGCATGGCCTCGATCGCGACCGGCTCGACGTCCTCGTACGCCTGGTTCTCCCCGCCCATGGCCCAGACGAAGGAGTAGCTGCGCGTGCCGAAGCCGCAGTGCACCGACCAGGGCGGCGAGATGACCGCCTGCCGGTCGGACAGCACGAGATTCCTGGTCTCGTCCGGCTCCCCCATGAGATGGAAGATCCGATGGCCTTCCGGAAGGTCGAAGTAGAAGTAGCACTCGGTGCGGCGCTCGTGGACGTGGCACGGCATGGTGTTCCACATGCTGCCGGGCTCGAGCACGGTCACGCCGAGCACGAGCTGGCAGCTCTGGATGCCCTTGGCGTGGATGTACTTGTAGATGGTCCGCTCGTTGGAGCCTTCGATCGAGCCGAGCCGTACGGGCTCGGCGTCGGCGAGGCCGGCACGCGTGGTCGGATGATGCGTGTGGGCGGGGGTGGAGACGAGGTAGAACTCGCCCTCCTCGAAGACGACGTCCTGCGCGCCGCGGCCCACGTAGAGGCATTCCTTGTTGCCCAGGGGATACGACCGGCCGTCGACGGTCACCGTGCCCGGCCCGCCGATGTTGACGACGCCGAGCTCCCGGCGCTCCAGAAAGTAGGTGGCGCGCAGCTGGTCGGGGCAGGGCAGCGCCACCGGGGCCGTGGCCCGGACGCCTCCGAGGATGAGCCGGTCCTCCATGGAGTAGACGAGGCCGACGTCCGCCGAGTCGTATAAGCCAGGCACGACGAACCGCTCGCGCAGCCGCTCGGTGTCCATCCCCGGCACCTGGTCGGGCGCCGTCGCGTGCCGTACCTCCATAGCCACACCTTCCCGCTACACGGAACATCTGGCTGCTACATCGAACACTCAGACGCCGTGTCCGGTCAAGCGTCCAACGAGAGCCCCTCCGATGAATAACGGCTCAGAGGCCGCGCGGCCTCTTAGTATCGGCGGATGGCTCGCGTGGCCATGTCGATCCGGTCGCGCGCCTCGAGGAGGCAGGCGACGATCTCCTTGTCGCGGCCCGGCGTCAGCCGGGGCACCGGGATCGAGCAGCTGATCGCGTCGCGCGGCGGGAAGGCCGTGCCGAGGGCCACGCCGAAGCAGCGCAGGCCCTCGGTGTTCTCCTCGCGGTCGATGGCGTACCCCCGCTTGCGGATCTTGGCGAGATCCTGCAGCAGCTGCCGGTGGTCGGTGATCGTGTTCCGGGTGAGCGCCGGCAGCTCGGCCGGCAGCAGCGCCAGCACCTCGGCGTCGTCGCGATCGGCCAGGATGGCCTTGCCGAGCGAGGTGGTGCCGGCCGGCAGGCGGCGCCCCACCCGGGCGAAGGGCCGCAGATAGTGCCGCGACGCCCGGGTGGCGAGGTAGACGACGTCGTCGTGGTCGAGCCGCGCCAGGTGGACCGTCTCGCCGGTGGCCTCGGCCAGCCAGTCGAGCGCGTCGCGCGCCAGCTGCACCACCGGGTCGCCGTCGATGTAGGTCGCGCCGACCAGCAGGGCGCGCATGCCGATGCGATAGAGGGTGCCGCTGACGTCGGTCTCGATCCAGCCGAGGTCGACCAGCGTGCGCAGCAGGGCGTGCAGGCTGGACTTGGGATAGCCCAGCTTGCCCTGCAGGTCGGTCAGGCTGTGCAGCCCGGGATATTGGGCGAAGAAGTCGAGCAGCTCGACCGTCCGCTCGGCCGACTTGACGCGCGGCACGCTGATCTTCTCGCTGATCTCGTCGGTCATCACGTTCCCTCCGCTCCGATTGTCGCTTAGCCGGCAATTCGACGCGGGATGCCAAGCGGGTTGGCGTCCTGAAGCTCGGGTGGGAGCAGGGCGTCCGGCCAGTCCTGGTACGCCACGGGGGTGAGCCACCGGCGGATGGAGGTGGCGCCGACGGACGTGTGCTGCGCGTTGGTCGTCGCCGGCCAGGGCCCGCCGTGGTGCATGGCCCAGCTGACCGCGACGCCCGTGGGCCAGCCGTTCCAGATGACCCGCCCGGCGAGGCCGGTCACCGCCTCCACGATGTCGCCGGAGGTCCCGGCCGTGTCGTCCGGCGAACTCGCGTGGATGCTCGCCGTCAGGGATCCGGGCAGCCGGCGCAGCACATCCGGCAAATCCTCCTTGTCGAGATATTTCACGACGATGGCGGCGGGGCCGAAGCACTCCTCGGCCAGGCCGGGCAGCCCGTCCACGAACGCCGCCAGCCCGATCGTGAAGACCCGCGCGGCCTCCGCGCCCTGCGACGGGCCGGCCTGGCCCACCGCCAGCCGCTCGAGACCGTCGAGGCGGACCAGGCCGCGCAGGTAGCCCTCGTGGATCTTGTCGGTCAGCATCACGCCGCCGGTCGTCTCGGCGACGGCCAGCGCGATGGCCTCGGCGTAACCGCCCTCTTCGGGCACGAACACCAGCCCGGGATTGGTGCAGAACTGGCCGACGCCGAGGGTCAGCGACCCCGCGAACCCGGTGGCGACCGCCGCCGGATCGGCCGACGGCAGGACGACGACCGGGTTGACGCTGCCCAGTTCGCCGAAGAACGGGATCGGGTCGGGCCGCTTGGCGATCAGCCCCTGGATGGCCGTCCCTCCGGCCAGGGAGCCGGTGAAGCCGACCGCCGTGACCAGCGGGTGCTGGACCAGCGGCGCGCCCGACTCGAAGCCGTGGACCAGGCCGAGCAGGGCCGGGTCGGGCAGGGCCTGCCGTACGACCGCGGCCGTGGCGTCGGACGTGCGCGGATGGCCCTCGTGCGCCTTGACCACCACCGGGCACCCGGCCGCCAGGGCCGAAACGGTGTCGCCGCCCGCCACCGAGAACGCGAACGGGAAGTTGCTCGCCGAGAACACCGCGACCACGCCCAGCGGGCGGAGCATGCGCCGCACGTCGGGCCGGGGCGGCGTGGCCGTGGGGTCGGCGTGGTCGATGATCGCGTCCACCCACCCGCCGTCCCGCAGCACGTCGGCGAAGAGCCGGAACTGCGAGGCCGTACGGGCCACCTCGCCGCGCAGCCGGGCCTCGCCGAGGTGGGTCTCCTCGTCGGCCACCGGCCACAGCTCGTCGGCGTGCTTCAGCAACGCGTCGGCGACGGCCTCGAGGACGATCGCGCGGTCGGCGGCCGGTGTGGCACGCCACGCGCGGCCCGCCGCGGCGGCCGCCTCGACAGGCATGGCGACGATTCGGGCCACCTCGGAACTCATCGGCCGAACCTTTCCGTGAGTCGGTCAACATCCAGTTCGGGGCGGCAGAACGTGCCCCCCAGCAGAGCATGGGCCATGGACGCCGGATCCGGCTCGCCGAATTCGGCGATCAGCCCCGGCGCGTACGCCTCGGCGTCGTCGCGCGGCTGGAAGCCGATCGAGCGCGCCTCGTCCAGCGACCACCAGCGCCGCGTGTTGTCGGAGACCCCCCACACGACGTGGAAGCCCTCGGCGGTGAGCGCGGCCTCGACGAGGCGGGCGCAGTCGTCCGGCGACAGCCAGGTGGACAGCGTACGCACGTCGTGGGGGCGTTCGAAGCAGGTGCCGATGCGAAGGCAGGTGACGTCGAGGCCGTAGCGGTCGTGGTAGAGCGAGCCGAGCGCCTCGACGACGACCTTGCTGACGCCGTAGTAGGTGTCGGGACGCGGGAAGAGGTAGTCGGGCGCCTGGCCGTCGGCCGAGCCGTTCCTCGGGTGGAAGCCGGCCGCGTGGTTGCTGCTGGCCAGCACGACGTGCTCGATCCCGGCCTTGCGCGCGGCCTCGAGCACCACGTAGGTGCCGTTGATGTTGGTGTCGAGGATGTCGGCCCAGGGACGTTCGAGGCTGTGGCCGCCGAGGTGGATCACGGCGTCGGCGCCGTCGACGGCCTTGGCCATCGCATCGGGGTCGGTGACACTGCCGGTCACGGCCTCCTCTGCGGGACCCGGCTCGATCGGAGCCAGGTCGAACAGGCGGAGGATCCTGCCTTCGCGGGCGAGGCGAGGCCGGAGGAGGGTGCCGACGCCTCCGGCGGCCCCCGTGATCAGTAGTCGCATAGCACTCCTCATCAGCGTTCACAAACCAAGCTCAAGTTCACACTCTTGACCGGCTGTCTGTGACTCGTTACGTTCCCTCCAAGAAATATAGACATGATAGTGAACCCCATCCATGTATGTGAACAGGAGGTTCGGTCGGATGCCACGTCATCTGCTCGGGGTCGCGGTTGCCGCGGCCCTGGCCGCAACGACCCTCACCAGCTGCTCGGGCTCCGGCTCGGACGCGCTCGAGATCTGGATCCGCCAGGCCCCAGGGTCCGACTCGGCCAAGACGGCGCAGAAGTTAGCCGACGCCTTCACCAAGTCGACCGGCGTCAAGACCAAGGTCGTCGCGCTCTTCGACGACTTCGAGACCAAGCTCCAGCAGCAGGCGGCGCAGAAGAACCTGCCCGACATCGTCATCAACGACACGGCCCAGCTCGGCAACATGCAGACGCAGGGCTGGATCCAGGAGATCGACAAGTCCAAGCTCAAGGGCGCCGACCAGCTCTCCGACGTCGCGTGGAAGGCGGCGCAGGCGGCGAACGGCAAATATTACGGCGCTCCGTTCTCATCGCAATCGTTTGCGATCTTGGAGCGGAAGGACTGGCGCGAGAAGCTCGGCATGCCCGTGCCGCAGACCTGGGACGACCTCGCCGCCCTCGCCAAGGCCTTCACCGAGAAGGACCCGGACGGCAACGGCGCGGCCGACACGGCCGGATGGGTCATGCCGGCCGGCACCAAGCGCGGCTACGCCATGTGGTACTCCTCGTCGTACGTGTACGCCAACGGCGGCGACTTCGTCACCGACATGGGCGGCGGCAAGTTCAAGCCGGCCGTTAACACGCCGCAGTTCGTCCAGGCCATCCAGTATCTGCAGGACCAGTTCTGCAAGGGCAAGACGGTCAACCCGGGCGCGGTCAGCAACGACACCACGATCAGCCACGAGGTCTTCGAGAAGGGCCAGGGCGGCATCTACCTGACCGGCCCCTACGTGCTGGCCCGCTTCGAGAAGAACATCGGCCCCGGCAAGGTCGAGGTCATCCCGCTGCCCAAGGGCCCGTCCGGCGGCCCCGGCACGCTCGGCGAGGGTGAGAACGTCTACCTGATGGCGGGCTCGGACCGGACCGACGACCAGCGCAAGTTCGCCGAATACGCGATCTCCGCGGCCGGCCAGCAGGTCGGCATGAACGGCGACGCCCCCGGCGCCATCGTGCGCCTCCCGATCAACACCACCGTCGACATGGCGTCCCAGCGCAAGGACCCGGGCTGGAAGGTCTTCCAGGACCAGTATCAGTACGCCAAGTACAGCGCGCCGGTGCCGAACTGGGCGCCCATCCGCCAGACCTCGGCCGACGCCATCAACGCGGTGTACGCGGACTGCTCGGCCAACGTCCAGACGGCCATGGACGGCCTGTCGGCCAAGTTGTCCGACGTACTGAAGCAGCAGAACGCCTCCGCGGCATGACGTTGACCGTCTCGCGGGACGCGCGGCACAACGCGCCCCAAAAGCGCCGCCCCGGCAAGGGGCGGCGCCACGGGTCCCTGGTGGCGTGGCTCTTCCTGTCGCCCGCGCTGCTGTTGTTCTTCTGGTTCAAGTTCATCCCCATGTTCGAAGGCGTGCGGATGAGCTTCTACGAGGTCAGGCCGTACCTCGGGGACGAGTGGCGGGGCCTTTCCAACTACCGGACCATCGTCTCCGACAGCGCCTTCACCAGCGCCATCTGGCACAGCTTCATCCTCGCCATCGGGACGACGGCCGGGTCGCTGATCATCGGGCTGGTGCTCGCGCTGCTGATCGAGGGACGGGCGCGCTATCTGTGGTTCGTGCGGACCGCGGCCTTCCTCCCGGTCGTCACGACCATGGCCGCGGTGGCCGAGGTCTGGCGCATCATGTATCACCCGGCCGACAACGGCCTGCTCAACACCATCGTCGGCTGGCTCGGCATCGGACCGGCGCCCTTCCTCGCCAGCGAGCACTCCTCGCTGGCGTCCATCATGGGCATGGGCATCTGGCGGGGCGCGCCGTACGACATGATGATCTTCCTGGCCGGCCTGGTCGGCATCGACCGGACACTGTACGAGGCGGCGGCGGTGGACGGCGCGACAGTGTGGCAGCGGCTGTGGCGGGTCACGCTCCCGGCGCTGCGCCCGGTGTTCTGGATCCTGTTCACGCTGGCCGCCATCCGCGGCATCCGCGTCTTCGTCGAGGTTTACGTGCTGACCAACGGCGGCCCGAACGGCTCGTCCGAGGTCCTGATGACCCTGATCTACAAGCTCGGCCTGCAGCAGGGTGAGCTGGGCGTGGCGGCGGCCGGGTCGATCGTGCTGTTCCTCGCCACGCTGACGCTCACTGTCGTCGTGCAGGCGCTGCGCCGAAGGAGCACCACGTGACAACCCAGGCGAGCCGATTCGACACGGCGCTCGGGCTGGAGGCCAAGCGCGGGCCGATCGTGGTGGTGTTCAAGACCTTGCTCTACGGAGGCATGGTCCTGGTCTTCACCGGCCCGCTGTGGGGCCTGCTGGTCAGCGCGTTCAGCGACACGGTCAATCCGACCGGGTTCACGCTCGTCCCGCACTCGTTCACGCTGAAGAACTTCATCGAGGCGGGCGACCGGGACGTCTACCACTACCTGTTCAACTCGTTCGTGGTGGTCGGCTTCGGGCTGCTGCTGCAGATGGTCGTGAGCGTGTTCGCGGCCTACGCCCTGGCCCGCAAGAAGTTCCGGGGCGCGGCGATCGTGCTGCTGCTGATGCTGGTCACGATGATGCTGCCGGAAGAGGTCATCATCATCCCGCTGTCGGTGGTGCTGGCCGACGTGCCGCCGTTCCACGCCAACCTGATCGGCTCCTACCTCGGCATGATCCTTCCGGTCGGCGCGTGGGGGTTCTCGATCCTCGTGATGACCGAGTTCATGAAGGAGGTGCCGGTCGAGCTGGAGGAGGCGGCGCGCATCGACGGCGCGGGCGAGCTGCGGATCTTCGCCACGATCATCCTGCCGCTGTGCCGTCCCGCGCTCGGCGTGATCGGCGTGTTCGGCTTCACCATGATCTGGGATCAGTATCTGCTGCCGCTCGTGGTCGGCCAGGAGGCCGGCGAGTGGACCATCCCGATCGCGCTCCGCTCGCTGCGCTCGGACGAGGAGGTCGGCATCGGCGTGCTGCTCGCCGCGTCGCTGCTGGCGCTGCTGCCGTCGATCATCGCCTTCCTGGCGTTCCAGCGGCAGTTCATGCGCGGGCTGACCAGCGGCGCGATCAAAGGTTGACGCGCGCGCCGCGCCGGGGCCAGGCTCCGGCATGCCGAAAGTCGGCCAGTATGATGAACCGTGTTCACGTATGTGTATTTGTGAGGGGTCGTCGCATGCATCTCGAGGGAGTCCTGTTCTTTCCGGTGACGCCGTTCCGGCGCGACGACGGGCGCTCGCTCGACGAGGAGGCCCTCGGCCGCCATGTCGAGCAGGGCGTGCGCGCGGGGGCGGGCGGCGTGTTCGCCGCGTGCGGGACCGGCGAGTTCAACGCCCTCGGTCTGGACGAATACGAACGCGTCGTCCGGATCGCCGTCGAGGCCACCGCGGGAAACGTTCCGGTCTTCTCAGGGGCGGGCGGATCGCTGCCCTTCGCCCAGGAATGCGCGCGGGCCGCGGCCCGGGCCGGGGCCGACGGACTGCTGCTGCTCCCGCCCTATCTCGTGTCCGCGCCGGTCGCCGGCCTGGTGCGCTACGTCGCCGAACTGACCTCGGCGACCGCCCTGCCGTCGATCGTCTACCAGCGCGGCACCGCCCGCTTCACCCCCGAAGCGGTGATCGAGCTGGCCGCGCTGCCCAACGTCATCGGCTTCAAGGACGGCGTCGGCGACGTCGACCTGCTCCAGCGCATCGTGATCGCCGTACGGCAGGCCGTGGACCGGGAGTTCACGTTCTTCAACGGGCTGCCCACGGCCGAGATGACGGTGCCCGCGTATCGCGGGATCGGGGTGGCCCTCTACTCCTCGGCCGTGTTCTGCTTCGTCCCCGAAGTGGCGCTCGGCTTCTACAAGGCCGTCACCTCGGGCGATCAGGCGGTGGTCGACCGGCTGCTGGCCGATTTCTACAAGCCGCTGGTGGAGCTGCGGGACAAGGTGCCGGGCTACGCCGTCTCCCTGATCAAGGCGGGGGTGACCCTGCGCGGGCTCGACGCGGGCGCGGTGCGGCCGCCGCTGATCGACGCGGCTCCGGAGCACGTCGCCGAGGTCGGGCGGCTGATCGAGGCCGGGCTGCGGGCGGTGGGCGCGTGAAGATCGTCGATGTGGCCGTGACCCCGATCGCGTTCCGCGACCCGCCCCTGCTGAACGCCGCCGGCGTGCACGAGCCGTGGGCGCTCCGCACGATCGTCGAAGTGGTGACCGACGAAGGGCTGACCGGGCTCGGCGAGACCTACGGCGACCTGGATCACCTGGTCCACGTGCGGGCCGCCGCCAAGGAGCTGGTCGGCCTCGACGTCTACCACCAGAACGCCGTCTACGCGGCGGTCACCCGCTCGGTCGGCGCCGACGTGGTCGTCGACCGGCACGGCCTGATCGGCGCGGCCACCCACGAGAAGACGGTCGACCGGGTCTACTCCCCCTTCGAGGTGGCCTGCCTCGACATCCTCGGCAAGGCGGCCGGACGGCCCGTCGTGGACCTGCTCGGAGGCCGGGTCCGCGACGCCGTGCCGTACAGCGCCTACCTGTTCTACAAGTGGCCGGGCGATGATCCGTACGGCGCGGCCCTCGACCCCGCCGGGCTGGTCGCACAGGCGCGGGCGATGATCGACCGCTACGGATTCCAGTCGATCAAGCTCAAAGGCGGCGTCTTCCCACCGGAGCAGGAGGTCGCCGGGATACTGGCGCTGCGCGAGGCCTTCCCCGGCCTGCCGCTGCGGATCGACCCGAACGCCGTCTGGACCGTCGACACCTCGATCCGCGTCGGGCACGAGCTCGACGGCGTGCTCGAATACCTGGAGGACCCGACGCCGGGGATCGACGGCATGGCCACGGTCGCGGCGCGAGTGCCGATGCCGCTGGCGACCAACATGTGCGTGGTCACCCACGAGCATCTGCCCGAGGCGATCGCCAAACGGGCCGTCCAGGTGCTGCTCATCGACCACCACTACTGGGGCGGGCTGGTCAGGGCGGCGCACGTGGCGACCCTGTGCGCGACGTTCGGGCTGGAGCTGTCCATGCACTCCAACTCCCACCTCGGCATCAGCCTGGCCGCCATGACCCACCTGGCCGCCGCCACGTCCGTCATCACGCACGCGTGTGACACGCACACGCCCTGGCAGAACGGCCAGGACGTGGTGGCCCCCGGCGCGCTCCGGTTCGTGAACGGCGCCGTGCCGGTGCCCGAGGGCCCCGGCCTCGGCGTCGAGCTGGATCGGGACGCGCTGGCGGTCATGCACGAGCAGTACGAGAAGTGCGGCGTCCGGACCCGTGACGACGGCGGCTACATGCGCTCGTTCAAACCCGACTGGAAGCGGCCCGTCTGGTGAACGTCGTCTACGCCTATCCGTGGGACGTCGACGGCGACCCGGCGGCCGCGGAGCGCCTGCGGTCGCTGGGGGCGGACGCGGTCGCGCTCGCCGCGTCCTATCACACGACCCGCGCCGCCACCCCGCAGCACCCGGCCCACCGCCTGGTCGACGCCCGTCACGCCGCCTTCTACCTGCCCGTACGGTCAACGGCGTGGGCGGGGCGCAGGCTGACGCCCGGGGTGCCGGACTGGCCAGGGTCCTACCCGGCCGCCAGGGACGCGCTCCGCGCGATGGGGCTCCCGGTCCAGGCGTGGACCGTGCTCACCCACAACACGCGGCTGGGCCGCGCCAACCCGGATCTGGTCGTCGTCAACGCCTTCGGCGAGCGGTATCCGTACGCGCTGTGCCCGGCCTTCGACGAGGTCGCCGACTACTGCCGAACCCTGGTCGGCGAGGTGGTGGCCCTCGGCGAACCGGACGCGCTGATCCTCGAGGCCGCCGGGCCGCTCGGCTTCCGGCACATGGGCCACCACGAGAAGACCGACGGCGCCGACTGGTCACCCGTGCAGACGGCGCTGCTGTCGCTGTGCTTCTGCGCGGCCTGCGCGGCCCGGTACGCGTACGAGGGACTGGACGTGGCGCGGCTGCGCGCCCGGGTGCGCGCCGGCGTGGACCAGGGCGCGGCGTCGGTGGAGTCGGCGCTCGCAGACGCCGGGGACGCCGTGCGGATCGTCCGCATCCGGCTCGCCCGCGACCTGCAGGATCTGCTGCGGGCCGAGGCCGGCGGGATTTCGGTGACGCTCCACGGCAACGCCGATCCGTGGGCCGCCGGGCCGTTCGCCACGGTGGCGGGCGGCGGGGAGGCCGACCTCGTGGTGGGCAACTGCTGGAACGACCCGGCCGTGGACGAGGCCGGGCTGCGCGCGCTCGCCGCGCTCGGCCACCGGGTCGGCGCGTACGTGCTGGCCCTGCCGCCCCGCCCGGCCGACGGGACGGCCCTCGCGGCGCTGGCCGAACGCTACGCGAAGGCCGGCGCCGAGGAGATCCACTGGTACCACGGGGGCCTCGCCGGCCCCGCCCGCCTGACCGCGATCAGGGACGCGATCCATGCCCAACGCCGCGGGGTCTGACAACCTCAACCCTGGTGCGCGGCGTCCAGGCGCTCCTTAAGCGAGAATGACCGTTATGCGGTTCGGCATCCTCGGCCCCACGGAGGTCCGGCGCGACGACGGCGCCGAGGCGCCGCCGGGCGGGCCGCGGCTGCGCGCGCTGCTCGTGCTCCTGCTGCTCGATCCCGGCCACGTGGTCACCACCGAGCGGCTCATCGACGGCCTCTACGGCGAGGACCCGCCGAAGGGCGCCGTCAACGCGCTGCAGGCGCAGGTCTCGCGGCTCCGCCAGATCGTCGGCGACGTCGTCGAACGGCACGCGGCCGGATATCGGCTGGCGGCCCGGCGTGAGGACGTGGACGCCTACCGGTTCGACCGGCTGGCCGCCGAGGGACGCGCGGCGCTCGCCGCCCGCGACCTCCCGCGCGCCGCGGCACGCCTGGACGAGGCGCTCGCGCTGTGGCGCGGACCGGCGCTCGCCGACGTGACCGAGGCGCCGTTCGCGGCGGCCCAGGCCACCCGGCTCGAAGACCTTCGGCTCGCCGCCGTCGAGGACCGGGCCGAGGCCCGGCTCGAGCTCGGCCGCCACGGCGAGGTGGCCGCCGAACTGCGCGCCACCGCCGCCGCCCATCCGCTGCGCGAGCGGCTGCACGGCCTGCTCATGCGCGCCCTGTACGCCGACGGCCAGCAGGCCGCGGCGCTCACCGTGTTCGAGGAGGTCAGGCGGCGGCTGAGCGAGGAGCTCGGGGCCGACCCCTCCCCCGCCCTCGCCGCGATCCACCTCGCCGTGCTGCGCGGCGATCCGGCGCTCACCGGGGCCACTGAGTCCAGTGCCGGTCCGCCCGCACACCACGGGGTCCCGGCCCAGCTCACCCCCCTCATCGGCCGGACCGCCGAACTCGCCGGGGTGAGCGCGCTGCTGGACGAGGGCCGCCTGGTCACGCTCACCGGCCCGGGCGGCACCGGCAAGACCCGGCTGGCCGCCGAGGCCGCGGCGCGGCGGCCCGGCGAGGTGTGCTTCGTCGAGTTCGCGCCCCTCGACTCCGGCGGCGACCTGCCGCGGACCGTGCTGACCGCGCTCGGCCTGCGCGAGACCGGCGTGATCGGCCAGGGCGCCGCCCGGGCCGCCGACATGATGGGCCGCATCGTGGTGGCGCTGGCCGACCGGCCTCTGCTGCTCGTCCTGGACAACTGCGAGCACGTCATCGAGGACGCGGCCGGCCTGGCCGACCGGCTGCTGACGGCCTGCCCGACACTGCGGATCCTGGCCACGAGCCGGGAGGCCCTCGGCATCACCGGCGAATGGCTGTTCCCCGTGCCGCCGCTCGAACTGCCGCCTCCGGACGCGTCTCCCGGCCAGGCCGCCGAATACGCCGCGATCCGCCTGTTCGCGGAGCGGGCCGCGGCCGTACGCCCCGGCTTCACGCTCGACGCGGGCGCCGCCGACGCCGCGGCGCGCATCTGCACGGCCCTCGACGGCCTGCCGCTCGCGATCGAGCTGGCCGCGGCCCGGCTGCGCTCGATGAGCGCCCCCGAGGTCGCCGCGCGCCTCGGCGACCGGTTCGCCCTGCTGTCACGCGGCAGCCGTACGGCCCAGCCGAGGCACCGCACGCTGCGCTCGGTCGTCGAGTGGAGCTGGGATCTGCTCGAGCCGGAGGAGCAGGCGCTGGCCCGGCGGCTGACCATGTTCACCGGAGGGGCCACGCTCGACGCGGTCGACAAGGTCTGCGGCGGGCACGCCGACGTGCTGGCCTCGCTCGTCGACAAGTCGCTGGTCGAGCTCGCCGGAGATCGCTATCGCATGCTGGAGACGATCCGGGCGTTCTGTTCGGAACGGCTGGCCGAATCCGGCGAGGCCGAGTCGATGCGGCAGGCCCATGGGGCGTACTTCCTGGCTCTGGCGCAGACGGCCGACCCGCACCTGCGCCGCGCCGAGCAGCTGGACTGGCTGCGGGTGCTCGGCCGCGAGCACGACAACCTGCACGCCGCGCTGCACCGGGCCACCGAGGCCGGCGACGTGGAGCTCGGGATGCGGCTGATCTCCGCGCTCACCGGCTACTGGGTGCTGCGCGGGATGCGCACGGAAAGCGGCCTGCTGGCACAGGACCTGCTGCGGGTCGCCGGCCCCGCACCGCTCGACGACCTGGCCGAGGAGTACGACCTGTGCGTGCTGACCGCGACCATGAGCGGCAACACGCCCGAGCTGGAGGGCTTGCTGCGCGAGACGGTCGCCCGGGTGGACCGGCTGAACGCCCCGCCGCGCCAGCCGTACCTGACGATTCTGCGGGCCATCGCGGGCGGGCCGCCGAGCCGCGAGATGATGGCCGAGCTCGAGGCCCGCTACTGGTGGGTGTCGGACGACGACACGTGGATGTGGTCCCTGTACTCCTTCGGGCAGGGCTTCTTCCGCTACTTCGACGGGCAGCCGGAAGCGGCGGCGGTCGAGTTCGAACAGGCGCTCGCCGGAGCCCGGGTGACCGGCGACCGCTGGGTCATCCTGCAGGCGCTGATCGGGCTCGCCGAGCTGTCCGGCGCGCTGGGCGAGCCTGCCCGAGCTGAGGAGCTGTTCGCGGAGGCGCTGGAATTGGCCGGCATGCTCGACGCCCAATCCGACGCCGGCGAGCTGATGTGCCGCCGGGGCGACCATCGCGTCCGGGCGGGCGATCTGGCCGGCGCGCGGGCCGACTTCGAACGCGCCGAGATCCTCGGCCGCCGCTCGGGCGCGCCCGAGACAGTGGCCCTGGCCCAGATCGGCCTCAGCGTCATCGACCGGCTCAACGGCGACCTCGCCTCGGCCCGCGGGCGCTGCGAGAGCACGCTCGCCGGGTTCTCCACCAACTGGTTCAGCGGCTCGGAGGTGCGGGCCCGGGCGTATGAGTCGCTCGGCTGGATCAGCGCGCGTGAGGGCGACGCGGACGCCGCCCTCGGCTGGCACCGGCAGGCCCTCGCCACCGAATACAGCCGCAGCAACCGGACCCAGGCCGGGCGGGTCGCCGAAGGCCTGGCCGCGGTCGCGCTACTTGGCCACGACGCGGTCCGGGCCGCCCACCTGCTCGGCGTGGGCGCCACGCTCCGCGGCTCCCCATCGGCGGCCGACCCGGACGTGGCCCGCGTCCGCGCGCGGGCCACCGTCCAGCTGGGCGAGACCGGCTTCGCGACGGCCTACCGCCGCGGCGCCGAGACCACCCGCACCGTGCTCACCGACCCCGCGACCATCGACGTGCTGGCCGCGATCGACGCCTAGAGCTCGACCACCACCGGGATGATCATCGGGCGGCGCCGGTAGGTGTCGCTCACCCAGCGGCCCACGGTCCGCCGGACCACGCGGCGGATCTGCATGGTGTCGGAGATGCCGTCGGCCGCCGCGTCCTGCAGGGCCCGCTCCAGCAGCGGGACCACCGCCTCCAGCGCGACCGGGTCGATGCCCGAGCCGCGAGCGGTGATCTCTGGCCCTCCGGTGAGCTTCAGGCTGGTCGAGTCGACCACGACGACGATCGAGATGAAGCCCTCGTCGCCCAGGATCCGCCGGTCCTTCAGCGCCACGTCGGTGATGTCGCCGACCGAGGTGCCGTCGACGAACACGTAACCACACGGCACCGCGCCGACGATCCGCGCCTGACCGTCGACCATGTCGACGACCACGCCGTCTTCGGCGATGACGATGTTGTCGTCCGGGACCCCGGTGAGCCGGGCCAGCTTCGCGTGCGCCCGCAGATGCCGCCACTCGCCGTGCACCGGCATGAAGTTGGACGGCTTGGTCAGGTTGAGCACATACAGCAGCTCGCCGGCGGCGGCGTGCCCCGAGACGTGCACCCGCGCGTTTCCCTTGTGGATGACCCGCGCGCCCCACCGGCTGAGCCCGTTGATGACCTTGTTGACCGCGGTCTCGTTGCCCGGCACCAGCGAGGACGCCAACAGGATCGTGTCGCCCTCGGCGATCCTGATCGGATGGTCGCGGTTGGCCATCCGCGACAGCGCCGCCATCGGCTCGCCCTGCGAGCCCGTGCAGACCAGGACCACATCCTCCGGCGGCCATTCCTCGATCTCACGCGAGTCGACGATCAGGCCCTCCGGCACCTTCAGGTAGCCGATGTCGCGGGCCACCCCCATATTGCGCACCATCGACCGGCCCACCAGCGCCACCTTGCGGCCGTGCGCGTAGGCGGCGTCGAGGACCTGCTGGACGCGGTGGATGTGGGAGGCGAAGCTCGCCACGATGATCCGCTTTTCGGCCGTGCGGAACACGTCGTCGATGACCGGCGCGATCTCACGCTCGCTGGTGACGAACCCCGGCACCTCGGCGTTGGTCGAGTCGGACATGAGCAGGTCGACGCCCTCGCCGCCGAGCCGGGCGAAGCCGCCGAGGTCGGTGAGCCGCCCGTCCATCGGCAGCTGGTCCATCTTGAAGTCGCCCGTGTGCAGGACGATGCCGGCGGGCGTGCGGATCGCCACCGCGAGCGCGTCCGGGATGGAGTGGTTGACCGCGAGGAACTCGCACTCGAACGGCCCGAGCCGGCGCCGCTCCCCCTCGATCACCTCGACCTTGACCGGCTGGATCCGGTGCTCGGTGAGCTTGCTCTCGATCAGCGCCAGCGTCAGCTTCGATCCCACCAGGGGGATGTCGACCCGCTCGCGCAGCAGATAGGGCACGGCCCCGATGTGGTCCTCGTGGGCGTGCGTCAGCACCACCGCCTCGATGTCGTCGAGCCGGCCGCGGACGTAGTCGAAGTCCGGCAGGATCAGATCGACCCCCGGCTGGTCGGGCTCGGGGAACAGCACCCCGCAGTCGACGATCAGCAGCCTGCCGTCGTACTCGAAGACGGCCATGTTTCGGCCGATCTCCCCGATGCCGCCCAGCGCCACGATGCGCAGTCCGCCCACCGGCAACGGCGGCGGAGGCCCCAACTCTGGATGGGGATGACTCATGCTCCCGCCTCGCTACGCTCGATCATGCACTTCCCTCGCTCATCAATCTCCTAGCTTGAGGCCGCTCGCGACGAGGTCGGCGCGGAGCAGCGCGATTTGGTCCGGCGTCGCGCCGACAAGCGGGAGCCGTACGGACCCCGCGTCCTGGCCGACCAGCCGGAGAGCCGCCTTGGCCATGATCGCCCCGCCGGCCCGCGTCATGATCCCGGACACGACCGGCAGCAGCCGCTGGTGGATCTCCAGCGCGCGCCCGACCTCCCCGGACCGGTAGAGCGCGATCATGGTGGCCAGGTCGGCGCCGGCCACGTGGCCGATCACGCTGACGAAGCCGGCCGCCCCCACGGACAGCCACGGCAGGTTGAGCGTGTCGTCGCCCGAGTAGAAGACGAGGTCGGTCGAGATCATCACCTGGGAGCTGGTGAACAGGTCGGCCTTGGCGTCCTTGACGGCAACGATCCGCGCGTGCTGGGACAGCCGGATCAACGTCTCCGGCTGGATGGGGACGCCGGAGCGCCCCGGAATGTCGTAGAGCATCGCCGGGAGCCCGGTCGCCTCGGCGACGGCCCAGAAGTGCTGATAGAGCCCTTCCTGCGGCGGCTTGTTGTAATACGGCGTGACCAGGAGCACGGCGTGCGCGCCCGCCCGCTCGGCGGCCCGCGCCAGCTCGATGGAGTGGCGGGTGTCGTTCGTGCCGACTCCGGCGACGACGGTGGCGCGGTCGCCGACCGCGTCGAGCACCGCCCGCAGGATGCGGGTCTTCTCCTCGTCCGTGGTGGTCGGGGACTCGCCGGTGGTGCCGCTGACGATCAGGCCGTCGTTGCGCTGCTCGTCCACCAGATATGCGGCCAGCCGCTGAACGGCCGCGTAGTCGACCGTGCCGTCGGCGGAGAAGGGGGTGACCATCGCGGTCAGCATGCGGCCGAAGGGGGCGTCGGAGGTTCTGGTTGGCGATGCCATAGTGCGAACGCTACCTGGATCCGGGGAACCGGTGGACCTCGCCACCCCGTTACGCCCACGTCACAAGCCTGGACTCATGAGCAAGAAACAGAAAGAGACCGCCGATATGTGCTCGGGGGTACACACATCAGCGGTCTCTAAGGGTCAATCGCCACTTCTTACGGACGCGTTACACGCTCCTGGAGAGAATTTTGAGCCGGTCTGAGACCGCTGCGGATGAGCGGTCAGCGATCGGTCCCCGCCAGCAGGCCCGCCCAGAGCCTGGTCGTCCGCGCCGCCACGAACCGGTCGGTCTCGATGAGCTCCCGCACCGTGCCGTCGGCCGCGTAGGTCATCCGCCGGATGAACAGCAGTCCTCCGGCCGCGCAGAGTTCGTAGACGACGTCGCGGCAGTCGCAGGTGTGCTGGACCACACGGACGCGATCGCTGCGCGGGACCGCCGGCAGCCAGCGGATCCTTCGGAACCCCGGCTGCGGCGCGGCGACATGCAATCCGTGGAACTCGCCGAACTCAGAAATCCCGGATTTCGGCATGCGATCTCCCCGGCAGCGCGGTCATATCCTTCTTCCCGAAACCAAAGTTGGAGTCACAACATCGAGCCATTACTCTCGGTTGCCCCTCGAATACGCCAAGATTGGGAAACCCTCACAACTTCATGGGATGGATGGATGGCCAACTCCGATCCGGTCTACCTGCGCGTCGTGGAGGACCTGCGCCGTCAGATCATCGACGGCTCTCTCCCTCCGGGCGCCCCGATCCCCTCCCGCCACCAGATCACCCGGAAGTACGGCGTCGGCGAGACCGCGGCTCGGCACGCCCTGCGCGTCCTGGCGGGCGAAGGCCTGATCATTGGTCGGGTCGGCTCGGGGCACCGGGTCAGGGAGCGCCCGATCCTGATCCCCCTGCAGCGGGGCCGCGCCTCCGACCACCACTCCCTGTTCGCGACCGACATTCAGGCGGGCGGCATCCGCGCCACGTGGCACTGGCGCAGCGGGCCCGTCGACGCACCGCCCGACATCGCACGAAGGCTCAAGCTCCCCGACTGGGAGCAGGTCGTCAGGACGAACTACGTCCTTCGCGGCGACGGCCGCCCGCTTCAGCTCGCCACCTCCTACGAACAGGCCGGCTTCACCGAGGGCCTGGAGACCGAAGAGGGCAGCGGCGAGCGGCGCAGCTTCGTCAACCGGATCGCCTCCTACGGCGTGAAGATCACCGAGGTGACCGAGAGCGTCTACGTCCGCGTGCCACAGCCGATCGAGAGCGATCTGCTCGAACTGCCCACCGGCATCCAGCTGCTGCACATCGAGCGCACCCACTACGCCGGCGACCGGCCCGTGGAGACCTCTGACGTGCTCATTCCCGGCGACCGGTTCCAACTCGTCTACACGATCCCGCCCCCCGGCTAGCGGCGGGAGGGGCACTGGCCACCCCCGCACGGCCGGGCGGCGATGTCGGTGCGCACTGGTAAAACGGTCCCGGATTCCCCGTCCGGAGGTCTCGATGCGCGTAAAAGATCTACCACCTACCGACCAGCCGCGCGAGCGGCTTCTGTCCACCGGCGCGACGGCGCTTGCCGATCGCGAACTGCTGGCTCTGCTGCTCGGCTCGGGCAGCAGAGGCGTCAGCTCGATCGAGCTGGCGTCCCGCCTGATCGCCCATTGCGGCGACCTCGGCGCGCTGTCCCGCGCCGAGGCCCACCGCCTCCTCGCCGTACCTGGCGTGGGCCCCGCGAAGGCCGCCCGCGTGGCCGCCGCATTCCATCTCGTACGGCGTGCGCAGTCGGAGCCCGACCGCGCGCGGATCTCCTCATCGGCCGACCTGGCCGCCCTGGCCGCGCCTCTCCTGCACGGCCAGCCGAAGGAGCGGCTGGTCGTGGTGGTGTGCGACGCCCGAGGCGCCGTGCTGCGCCGCACGGTGGCCAGCGAGGGCGGCAGCGACCACACGACCGCGCCCGTCCGCGACATCATCGTCACCGTCCTCACCTCAGGGGGAAGCGCCTTCGGCCTCGCCCACAACCACCCCAGCGGCTCGCTCGAACCGAGCCCGGCCGACCTCGACGCGACCTGGCGGATGGCCGAGGCCGCCGAAACGGTCGGCCTTCACCTGCTGGATCACCTCGTGATCACCGACACCGCCTGGCGCCGGATCCCACTCAGAGCCTAGGCCATCGGATCTGCATTGGTCTACTACTCCGCTACATCGGCCTCTTAGGTGTCTACTTTGTGGGTATACGTCTTGAATCGTCTATGATTTGACTGTGCTTGACCGCGACGGGCCGATTCCGATTTACAAACAGCTGGCCGACATCATTCGGGGGCAGATCGAGCGGGGCGAATTCGCTCCGGGCGATCTGCTTCCGAGCGAGGCGGAGCTCGAGGCCGAATACAAGATCGCCCGGCTGACCGTGCGCCGGGCCGTGCGGGAGCTGCGCGATCAGGGCGTGGCCTACACCGTCCAAGGCGAGGGCACGTTCGTCGGCCCGCCGGACGCGCCGCGCTCGGCCGACCAGCTCCACCGCTACCAGCGGATCGCCAGGGAGCTGAGCGAGCGGATCAAGAGCGGCGAACTGCCGCCGAACAAGCCCATCCCGAGCGAGCAGACGCTCATGAAGGACTACACGGTGGCCAAGGCCACGATCCGCAAGTCCATGAAGCTGCTGCGGGAGCAGGGCTGGGTCTTCACGGTCGCCTACCGCGGCACCTATCCCGTCAAGCAGGAGGACTGGCCCCAATAGCGGGTAGCCATAGGCAATAGGTCTAGCACTGATTGGCTGGTCTATTAGACCGATACTCCGGGCGAGGTCGTCTAATCTGGCTGCCATGCTCGATCGATGGGGGCCGGTCCCGCTGTACCGGCAGATCGCCGACATGATCCGGGCGCGGATCGAGGAGCGGGAGCTGCGGCCGGGCGATCTCGTGCCGAGCGAGGCGCGGCTGATGGCCGATCACAAGGTGGCGCGGACCACCGCCCGGCGCGCCATCCGCGATCTGCGCGAGCGCGGCCTGGTCTACACGATCCAGGGCGAGGGCACGTTCGTAGGCCCGTCCGACGTGATCCGCGCGCCCCGCAGGACGCCGGTCTACCGGGAGATCGCCACCGAGATCGCGGAGTTGATCCGCAGCGGCGACCTGCGACCGGGCGACCCCATCCCCAGCGAGACGGCCCTCATGCGCCGCCACCGCCGCGCCAAGATGACCGTCCGCCAGGCCGTCCTTCACCTGTGCGAGGCCGGGTGGACCTTCACCGTCCCCAACCGCGGCACCTTCGTCTCCCCCAGGGACACCTGGCCCCCATAGCCACCCACCTATGTGCCTCGGGCCGGCGGCGCCCGAAGCCCGCCCCGCCCAGCGCAGCGACCGGGCGGACCCGGGCGGCGCAGGCGCGGGGGACGCGGACTGCGGAGACAGGCCTTAGACGGCTTCGTAGGGGTTGTCGTGGCGGGTCAGGCGGGTGGCCATGGCCTCTACGGACTTCATGGCGGCACGGTAGAGGCCGGGGCCGAAGGTCACGCGGCGGACGCCGAGGGCGGCGAGCTCGGCGATCGAGGGGCCGTCAGGGCGGTAGCCGGCGTTCACGGGGGCCTTGGTCTCGGCCACGATCGCGCCCAGGGCGTCCGGTGGGGCCGTGATCGGATAGACGCAGTCGGCACCGGCCGCCATGTAGGCCTGGGCGCGCTCGAGCGCGTCTTCGAGCACGCCGCCGCGCGCGAACGTGTCGACCCTGGCGTTGAGCACCAGCTCCACGCCACGGGCGATGGCGGCCTCCTTGATCGAGGCCAGCCGGGTCACCTGCTCGTCGATCGGCACCAGGCCGCCGCCCGTGTGGTGGGCCGTGTCCTCGATGTTGCAGCCGACGGCCCCGATGGCCAGCAGACGGTCGACGAGTTCGGCGGCCTCGAGCTGATATCCGGCCTCGGCGTCGACGGTCACGGGGACGTCGACGGCGCGGATCACGCGCCCGGCGGCGGCGAACATCTCATCGACGGGCCCGGTGTCGGCGTCCGGCAGGCCGAGCATGGCCGAGATCCCGGCGCTCGGCGTGGCGAGGGCTCCGAATCCGGCCTGGACGAATATCGCGGCGCTCGTCGCATCCCACACGTTGGGGATGACGAGGATGTCGTCGGTGTGATGCATGGCGCGAAACGCCCGCGCGAGCTCACGCTGATCAGCCATGGCCCCACTCTAGAACACGGGAATGATGTCCTCGGGGTCGATGATCGAGACGTCGACACCGTCCAGGTCGAGCTCGGGAATGGCCGGGAAGGCGATCCCCCAGCGTTCGACGATGGCCCGCACCCGCGCCATCGCGACCCGCCAGTTCTCGGCCTGCTCGTCGTACGACAGGACGCCGAGCCCGGCGTCGCGCGCGTGATCCATCAGGACGCGATGGTTGTTCAAGAAGTACGGCGGGAGCTCCCAGAACCCGGACGGCGGCTCCCAAAGGATCATCGACAGGAACACGAACCCGGCCCGGAGCTGGCGCGTGACCAGGCCGCGGGTGTCGTCGGTGAGGCCCGGCCACTGCTTCTCCAGGATGGTCATGCAGATCTGCAGGTGCCGCGACTCGTCCCGGCCGATCTTGGCGAACATGTCGCGGAAGAGCGGATGCCGCGCGCCGGTCGCCATGCCCCGAAACAGGGTGGAGGCGGCCATCTCCCCCATCATGAACGAGGTGAACAGCACCGGCAGGGTGTATCTGCCGACGGCGTGGGTGTAGCCGGTCCAGTAGCGGCCGCCGTTGTGATAGAGCCAGCCGATGTTGTTGTGCGCCGCCCGCTCGAGCTCGGACTCCGGCGTCCAGTCGAGTGGGCCGTTCGGCCAGAGCAGGGCGATCGCCCGCTGGCAGCACTCTTCGTGGTTCATCTCGTCACGGGTGATCGAGAAGAAGCACTTGCGGACAGGATCCTCCTCGTGCTTCTCGTACGCCTCGATGGTGGCCCGGGCGAACACCGCCGGACCCGAGGCGTCGAAGTTGGCCAGCACCGAGAACCAATACATGATCCCGAGGCGCTGCTCCGGGGTGAACTCGCCGGGGTCGAGACCGGCCCAGGGCAGGTCGGCCGGATTCCACACGGTCAGCTTCGACTTCTCGTAGATCGCCGCGAGCTTGGCCGTCTGCACCCGCCACTCCATCGGATAGATGTTGGGTTGCGGCACCTCCGGCGCGGGCCAGAATCCGCCGTCCGGAACAGTGATGTCCGGCATAGCCGATCCCCTCATGTGACGCCTGTAACACCCATCCTGCGCTCTTGCGTCACACGATTCAAGGCTCCGCGTGCCCGCTGGGTGGCCAGCACGCACGCCAGCACGGCCAGGGCGGCCACCACGGTGACCGGGCCGAAGCGCTCGCCGAGCAGGACCCAGGCCCACACGAGCGTGAGCAGCGGCTGGAGCAGCTGGGTCTGGCCGGCCCGGGCGATGCCGCCCAGAGCCAGCCCCGCATACCAGGGCACGAACCCCAGGAACATCGACACCAGCCCCAGGTAGGCGAATCCGGCCGCGGACTCCCCCGTGATCTGCGGCCCGGTCGTCGCGCCCAGGATCAGGGTCGCGGGCACGGTGACCGGCGCCGCGACGACCAGGGCGTAGGAGATGACCCGCCAGCCGGGGGTGTCCCGCGCCAGGCGGCCACCCTCGGTGTAGCCGACCGCGGCCGAGGCGAGGGCGAGCAGGAGCAGGACGTCGGCGACGCTGAGGCGCCCGCCGCCGCGGGCGAGCGTGAAGGCCGTGACCGACGCCGCGCCCAGCGCGCAGGCCGTCCAGAAGCGCGGCCCGGGCCGTTCTCCGGCCCGCAGGGCGGCGCAGGCGGCCGTGGCCGCCGGGAGCAGCCCGACGACGACGGCCGCATGGGAGGCGCTCGCGCCCGCGTTCAAGGCGAGCCCGCTGAACAGCGGGAACCCGAAGACCACCCCGAGCGCGATGACGGCGTATGACCTCAGCCGGTCGCGTGGCGGCAGGATCGGCCCGGAGCCGGTCGTGAGGCGCACAGCGATCAGGCAGGCCAATGCCACCACGACGGCCACCGAAGCCCGCCCTACGGCGATGAAATACGGGTCGAGCCCTCGCAACGCGTAAAGCGTGGCCGGAACCGTGCCCGAGAACGCCACGACCCCGATCCCGGCCAGCAGCGTGCCCCGCCAGAGCCGCGGGTCGGGTGGGGGCGCTATCGGCCTCAGAACAGTAGCGCTATCGTGTTCTTTCATGGAAAACGATAGCAGTATCGCCAGTCTGGCGGCCATCCTCCGCACCGAGGCGGATCGGCTGAGCGCGGGCGATCGGCTACCGTCGAGCCGGGAGCTGGTCAGGCGATTCGGGGTGAGCCCGGTGACCGTCTCGAAGGCGGTCGCGCTGCTGGCCGCGGAAGGACGGGTGCTGACCCGGCCGGGTAGCGGCGCCTATGTGGCGTCGCGTCACGCGGCCGAGAGCCCGGACGCGTCGTGGCAGACGGTGGCCCTGGGCGACCGCGTCGTGGACGACTCGGCGGTCACGAGCCTCATCACGCCGCCGGCGGATGGGGTCATCCCGTTGTCCGGCGGCTATCTCAATCGTGAGCTGCGCCCCATGAAGGCGCTGACGGCCGCGGCGGGCCGGGCCGTGCGACGGGGCGGGTCCTGGGAGATACCGCCCCTGAACGGCATCGCCGACCTGCGGCGCTGGTTCGCGAACGAGGCCGCGGCCACCCAGGACGACGTGCTCATCACCAACGGCGGCCAGGGGGCGCTCACGCACGCGTTCCGCGCGCTGGCCGCGCCGGGCGACCCGGTGCTGGTGGAGACCCCGACCTATCCGGGCGCGCTGGCGGCGGCGAAGTCGGCCGGACTGCGGGCCACGGCCGTGCCGCTCGACAGGGAAGGCGTGCGGCCCGATCTGCTCGCGGAGGCCTTCGCGGTGACCGGGGCTCGGGTGTTCTACTGCCAGCCCACCCTGCACAACCCCACCGGCGCCACGCTGCCGCGCGAACGCAGAGATCAGGTGCTGGCCGTGGCCCGCGCGGCGGGGGCTTTCGTGATCGAGGACGACTACGCGCGCTACTTCGCCCCGGGACCGACGCCGCCCACCCTGGTCAGCCTCGACACCCACGGATCCGTGATCCACATCAACTCGCTCAGCAAGATTTCGGCGCCGAGCCTTCGGGTGGCCGGGCTGGTCGCCCGGGGTCAGGCGGCGCGCCGGATTCGCGCGAGTCAGGTCGTCGAGTCGTTCTTCGTGAGCCGGGCGCTCCAGGAGACGGCGCTCGAGTTCGTGACCTCACCCGGCTGGCGGCGGCACCTGACGACGATCACGGCCGAGGTCGAGACCCGGCAGGCGGCCCTGCTGACGGCACTGGCCCGTCATCTGCCGGCGGCCGAGGCGCACCTCGTGCCGCGCGGCGGAATGCACATGTGGATCCGGCTCCCCCAGGACGTCGACGAGGCCGCCCTGGTCGCGGCGGCCGGGCGGGCCGGCGTCCTGGTCAGCCCAGGATCCCTCTATTACCCCTCCGAGCCGCCGGGCCCCCGGCTGCGGCTCACGCACATGGCGCCGCTCACCCTCGCGGAGATCGAGGAGGGCGTGCGCCGCCTGGCGAAGGCCTTCTAGTCGCGGGGCTGGACGGACGGCGCCCGGCCCAGGCGGCGAAGGTCGGTGGCACGCTGACGCTCGCGGCGGTTGCGCTCGCGCATGGCCAACATGGCCAGATAACTGACTCGCATGACTCCTCCTCGAGTCCTGACTCCAGGACTATCAACACCACTTATAACGTTATACCGGTGTCGGTTCTTCCGCAACCCCTGAAAGGCTTAAGGTGGTGACATGACTGGTCCAGCTGATCTGATCCGCGACTTCGTCAACACCTACGACGTGGATAGCGAGACGGACGAGCTGTCCTCACCGAGCGAGCTGACGGTCTGGATGACCGAGCGAGGGCTGATCCCGGCCACTGACCGCGCCGTCGACCGCGACCTGGCCGTCGCCGTCCACCTCCGCGAGGGCCTCCGCACGGCCCTCCGGCTCAATCACGACTCCCCGGGCGACCCGGTCCCGGACGAGCTGGACGCCGCGCTGGCGGCGCTCCCCCTGCGCGTGACGATCGACGGCGGCGAGCCGGGGCTGGCGCCCACGGTGCCCGGCGTGCCGGGCGGTTTGGCAAGGATCGCCGCACTGATCCCGGCAGCACACGCCGACGGGACCTGGCCGCGCCTTAAGGTGTGTGTTGAGAGCACGTGCCAGTGGGCGTTCCTTGACTCGTCCAAAAATCGGTCGCGGTCCTGGTGTTCCATGCGCGTCTGCGGAAATCGCACTAAAACCAGGGCATATCGGGCACGACGCCGGGCTGAAGGTTCGACCGGGAGCTCCTGACCAGTACGGTGTTACAGGCATAGAAGGGAGCGGCTGGCAATGGGTGTAAGAACTGCGCGTCTGGAGGACGTCGACGCGGTGACGAACACCCAGATCAGGGCGTGGAAGTGTGGTTACCGCGACTTCCTGCCGCCCGGGCCGCTGGAGCAGATGACCGGTCCCGCCGCCGAGAAGATGTGGCGCCGCCAATGGGACGAGGCCATCCTGTCCCCTCCCTCCCCCCGCCACCGCGTGCTGGTCGCCGTCGAAAGCGTCGTCACCGACACTGAGGACTGGCGCGCCCTCGGCCCCGGCGGCATGTACGCGACGCTGCCCCCGGCCCACGACCGCACGTCCGACCGCGTCGTCGGGCTGGCCTCACACGGCCCGGCCGAGGATCCCGACCTGCACCCGGGCCACACGGCCGAGCTGCTGACGCTGCTGGTCGACCCCGACCACATCCGGCGCGGCCACGGCAGCCGCCTGCTCAACGCCACGGTCGACTACCTGCGCGAAGACGGCTTCAGCACGATCGTCACGTGGGTCTTCGCCGACAACCACCCCATGGTGGGCTTCCTCGAGTCGGCCGGCTGGGGCGAGGATCACGCCGAGCGCGTCCTCGACATGGGCCGGCCCATCCGCATGATCCGCCTCACCACCGACATCTCCTGACCGTGACGACTCCGGCACAGTGGTTCGCAGGCGCCCGTCCACGCACGCTTCCGGCCGCCGTGGTCCCGGTCGCCGTCGGCACCGGCGTCGCGATCGGCGAAGGCGGGGCCATCTGGTGGCGCGCCCTGCTGGCCCTGTTCGTGGCGCTCGCCCTGCAGATCGGCGTCAACTACGCCAACGACTACAGCGACGGCGTCAAAGGCACCGACCGCGACCGCGTCGGCCCGCTCCGCCTGGTCGGCTCGGGCCTCGCCACGCCCTCCCAGGTCCTGACGGCCGCTCTGGCCTGCTTCGGAGCGGCGGCCGTGGCCGGGCTGGTGCTCGTGATCGCCACACGCGCGTGGTGGCTGCTGGCCGTCGGCCTGCTGTGCATCCTCGCCGCGTGGTTCTACACGGGCGGCTCGAGGCCCTATGGCTATCGCGCGCTCGGCGAGATCTCGGTCTTCGTGTTCTTCGGCCTGGTGGCCGTGGCCGGCACGACCTACGTCCAGCTCGAACGGCTCCCCTGGACCGCCGTCGTGGCGGCCATTCCGGTGGGCCTGCTGGCCTGCGCCATGCTCGTGGTCAACAACCTGCGCGACATCGTCACCGACGGCCCCTCGGGCAAGCGCACGCTGGCCGTCGTGCTCGGCGACGGCCGCACCCGCCTGCTCTACGCGGGCGCGATCGTGCTGCCCTTCGTCGTGGCCCTCGCCCTGGTTCTCGTCCGGCCTTGGGCCGCGCTCACGCTCCTCGCGCTGCCGCTTGCCGTATCACCCGTGAAGACCACGCGAGAGGGCGCCGTGGGGCCCGCGCTGATCGCGACCCTGCAGCAGACGGGCCGTCTCCAGCTGGTCTTCGGCGCCCTGCTCGCGCTGGGCCTGGCCCTTTAGAGATCCAGCAGGCTGTCGAGCCCGACCGTCAGCCCCGGCAGGTCGGCGATGCGCCGCACCCCGAGCAGCACGCCGGGCGTGAACGACGACCGGCTCATCGTGTCGTGCCGGATCGTCAGCGTCTCGCCGTCGCCGCCCAGCAGCACCTCCTGATGGGCGATGAGCCCGGCCAGCCGGATGGCATGCACGTGCACCCCCTCCACAGTGGCCCCGCGCGTGCCCTCGAGCGCGACCGTGGTCGCGTCCGGCGAGGCGCCCACCCCCGCCTTGGCACGAGCCTCGGCGACCAGCTCGGCCGTGCGCCGAGCCGTACCGGACGGGGCGTCGGCCTTGTTGGGGTGGTGCAGCTCGATGATCTCGACCGAGTCGAAGAACCGCGCGGCCTGCTGGGCGAAACGCATCATCAGCACGGCGGCGATGCCGAAGTTGGGGGCGATCAGGATGTTGGACTTCCCGCCCGCCACCCAGCCCCGCACGGTCTCGAGCCGCGCCGCGTCGAAGCCGGTGGTGCCGACCACGGCGTGGATGCCGTGGCCGATCACCCACTCCAGGTTTCCCATCACCACGTCGGGATGGGTGAAGTCGACGACGACCTCGGCCGCGAGCAGCTCGTCGAACGAGTCGTCCTTGCCGACCGCCGCGACCAGCTCCATGTCGTCCGCCGCGTGCACGGCCTTGCACACTTCCACGCCGACGCGGCCACGCGCGCCGAGAACGCCTACCCTTGTCACCGGATCAGGCTATCGCCGCACCGAAATCCTTGCCCGCGTAGGGGCCGATGACGGCCAGGGTGAGCGGCCGGATGAGCACGTCGCGGGCGACGGCGTCGATGTCGGCCGAGGAGACCTCCTCGATCCGGCGCAGCACCTCGTCGACCGACATCAGCTCGTCGTAGACCAGCTCGCTCTTGCCGATCCGCGACATGCGCGAGCCGGTGTCCTCCAGGCCCAGCACGAGCCCGCCGCGCATCTGGCCCTTGCCGCGGACGATCTCCTCCTCGGTGATCCCCTCGGAGACCACCCGGGCGACCTCGTCGCGGCAGATCTTCAGCACGTCGTCGATCTTGGAGGGCAGGCAGCCCACGTAGATCCCGAACTGGCCCGTGTCGGCGTACTGCGAGGTGTAGCTGTAGGCGCTGTAGGCGAGCCCGCGCTTCTCGCGGATCTCCTGGAACAGCCGGGACGACATTCCGCCGCCGAGGGCCGCGTTGAGGACGCCGAGGGCGAACCTGCGCTCGTCGGTGCGGCTCACTCCGGTCGTGCCGAGCACGAGGTTGGCCTGCTCGGTGGCCCGGTGGACCACGCGTATCCCGGATCGCTGCGCGACGCCGGGCCCGCCGAGCCGCGGCGGCTGCGGCGCCGCCGCCCCGCCGAGCTTGCCGGCCGACTCGTACGCGCGGGCGACCAACTCGACCACTCGGTCGTGGTCGATGTTTCCGGCGACCGAGACGACGGTCTGCGGCGGCTGGTAGAAGCTGCCGTAGTATTCGGCGATCCGGTCGCGGCCGAGCTCGCTGATCGACTCGACGGTGCCGAGGATGGGGCGGCCGATGGGCGTGTCGCCGTACAGCTCGGCCGAGAACTGCTCGTGCACGACATCCGAGGGGTCGTCGTCGTGCATGGCGATCTCCTCGAGGATCACGCCGCGCTCGGACTCCACGTCCTCCTCGGCGATCAGCGAGGACGTCACCACGTCGGCCAGCACGCCGATGGCCAGCGGTAGATCCTCGTCGAGGACCCGCGCGTAATAGCAGGTGTACTCCTTGGCGGTGAAGGCGTTGATCTCCCCGCCGATGCCCTCGATGGACGCCGAGATGTCCATGGCGTCACGGGAGGGCGTGCCCTTGAAGAGCAGGTGCTCCAGGAAATGGGTGGCGCCCATGTGCTCGGGCGCCTCGTCGCGTGAGCCGATGCCGACCCACATGCCGACCGCGACGCTGCGCACGGTCGGCATGGTCTCCGTGACGATCCGAAGGCCGCCCGGAAGGACGGTGCGGCGAACCTCGCCCGCACCGTCCTTACCGGGATACAGGGTCGCGGAAATCACGAGTTACGCTCGTCGCCGCCACGGCGGACGCGGGTCCGGGTGCGGCGCGGCCGGTCGTCGCCCCCGCGGGACTCCTCGGACTCGGACTCGGCGGCCTCGTCGACCGGCTCGCCGGACGCCGCCTTCTCGGCGCGCTCGGCGGCCTCCTTCTCGACCACCTCGACCGGGACGAGCGAGAGCTTGCCGCGCGAGTCGATCTCGGCGATCTCCACTTGGATCTTCTCTCCGACCGACATGACGTCTTCGACGTTCTCGATCCGCTTGCCGCCGTGCAGCTTGCGGATCTGCGAGACGTGCAGCAGACCGTCCTTGCCGGGCAGCAGCGACACGAACGCGCCGAAGGTCGCGATCTTGACGACCGTGCCGAGGTAGCGCTCGCCGACCGTCGGCATGTGCGGGTTGGCGATCGCGTTGATCGCGGTCCGCGCGGCCTCGGCCGAGGGGCCGTCGGTGGCGCCGATGTAGATCGTGCCGTCGTCCTCGATGGTGATCTCGGCGCCCGTGTCGTCCTGGATCTGGTTGATCATCTTGCCCTTGGGGCCGATGACTTCGCCGATCTTGTCTACCGGGACCTTGATGGTGATGATGCGCGGCGCGGTCGGGTTCATCTCCGCCGGAGAGTCGATCGCCTCCTGCATCACGTCGAGGATCGCCAGCCGGGCCGCCTTCGCCTGCTTCAGCGCGCCGGCCAGCACATGCGCCGGGATGCCGTCGAGCTTGGTGTCGAGCTGCAGGGCCGTGATGACGTCCTTGGTGCCGGCGACCTTGAAGTCCATGTCGCCCATGGCGTCTTCGGCGCCCAGGATGTCGGTCAGCGTGACGTAGGTGTCGCCCTCGCCGATCAGGCCCATCGCGATGCCCGCGACCATCTCCCTGAGCGGCACGCCCGCGTCGAGCAGCGCCATGGTGGAGGCGCAGACCGAGCCCATGGAGGTCGAGCCGTTGGAGCCGAGCGCCTCCGACACCTGCCGGATGGCGTACGGGAACTCCTCGCGCGAGGGCAGGACGGGGATGAGCGCCCGCTCGGCGAGCGCGCCGTGGCCGATCTCGCGGCGCTTGGGCGAGCCGACGCGGCCCGTCTCACCGGTGGAGTAGGGCGGGAAGTTGTAGTTGTGCATGTAGCGCTTGGTCCGCTCGGGGTTGAGCGTGTCGATCATCTGCTCCATGCGCAGCATGTTGAGCGTGGTGATGCCCAGGATCTGGGTCTCGCCGCGCTCGAACAGGGCCGAGCCGTGCACCCGGGGAACCACGTGGACCTCGGCGTTGAGCTGCCGGATGTCCTTGGTGCCGCGGCCGTCGATGCGGATGCCGTCGCTGATCACACGCGCGCGCATGAGCTTCTTGGTGACGCTGCGGAACGCGGCGCTGACCTCCTTCTCCCGGCCTTCGAAGGCCGGCAGCAGCTTCTCGCCGGCCAGCGCCTTGACCCGGTCGAGCTCGACCTCGCGCTCCTGCTTGCCGGCGATCTGCAGCGCGGCGGCGAGCTCGCTCTTCACCGCGTCCTCGACGGCCTGGTAGGCGTCGTCCTGGTAGTCCAGGAAGATCGGGTATTCGGCGGTCTCCTTGGCGGCCACCTTGGCCAGCCGCGACTGCGCCTCGACCAGGACCTTGATGAACGGCTTGGCGGCCTCGAGGCCCTCGGCGACGCTCTCCTCGGTCGGCGCGGCGGCGCCCTCGGCGACCAGCTTCAGCGTGTCCTTGGTGGACTCGGCCTCGACCATCATGATCGCGACATCGCCGTCATCGAGGACCCGGCCGGCCACGACCATGTCGAAGGTCGCGCTCTCGAGCTCGGTGTGGGTCGGGAACGCCACCCACTGGCCGCTGATCAGAGCGACCCGTACGCCGCCGATGGGGCCGGAGAACGGCAGCCCGGCGAGCTGGGTGGAAAGGGACGCGGCGTTGATGGCCACCACGTCATAGAGGTGGTCGGGGTTCAGCGCCATGATCGTGGCCACGACCTGGATCTCGTTGCGCAGGCCCTTGACGAACGACGGGCGCAGCGGCCGGTCGATCAGGCGGCAGGTGAGGATGGCGTCCTCGGACGGCCGGCCCTCACGGCGGAAGAACGAGCCGGGGATCCGGCCCGCGGCGTACATCCGCTCCTCGACGTCGACGGTGAGCGGGAAGAAGTCCAGATTGTCCTTAGGGGACTTGGACGCGGTGGTGGCGGACAGGACCATGGTCTCGTCGTCGAGGTAGACGACAGAGGAGCCGGCCGCCTGGCGCGCGAGCCGTCCGGTCTCGAACCGGATCGTGCGCGTGCCGAATGAGCCGTTGTCGATCACGGCTTCCGTGCTGTGGACACCCTCCACGGGGGACCTCCTCGGTTGGCAGGTCGCCCGCGTCCTTTGTCAGTTCCCCCGTCTGGTTCGGTCGCCGGTCTTCGATCGAAGCGCCCGGTTCCATCCTGACCGGAGGCCACTACCGAGGACCGGCCCTCCGACGCCGCGGGGCGCATTGGTGCGGACGCGGGGCACTGGTCTTTCGGATATTAAGTTTGCGGGGTGCGAAGCCCTTCAGGGAACCGACGCACCGCGATCTGTGCCTAACTAGGGCCTATTTTGCCCTCATATGGAAAGGAGCGGCGCTCCCGCGCCGCTCCTTCCACACTATCGGCGCAGGCCGAGTCGCTCGATCAGCGAACGGTAACGCGCAATGTCCTTGTCCTGCAGATACTTCAGCAGGCGCTTGCGACGCCCGACCAGGGCCAGCAGGCCGCGCCGGCTGTGGTGGTCGTGCTTGTGGGTCTTCAGGTGCTCGTTGAGGTCGTTGATGCGCCGGGTCATGAGCGCGATCTGAACCTCAGGAGAACCCGTGTCTCCCTCGGAAGTGCCGTATTCGGCAACGATGGCGTTGGTGGTGGCGGTGTCGAGCGACACTGCGGCTCCTCGCATTGATGGACACGCCGACAGATTTCCAGCCCGCGAACGACCGTGCGTGTCTACAGTCGCCGTGACAAGCGGCTCTTCCAATGGATAGCCGACATGCAAGACTACCATCGGCTGTCCACCAGCCGAGACGAGTCGATTTCAGACCCCCTGGAGGGGCGCTACGCGTCAGGTGCGGCGGCGGACTTCGGCGACGTCGGCGTGGATCTGGGCGATGAGCGCCTCGATGGAGTCGAAGCGGACGTTGTCGCGGAGCCGGGCGCCGAACTCGATGGCCACGTGCGCGCCGTAGAGGTCGAGGTCGTCGCGGTCGAGCGCATAGGCCTCGACCGTGCGCGGCACGCCCTCGAAGGTCGGGTTGGTGCCCACCGAGATGGCCGCCGGCCAGCGGATCGCCCCGTAGGCCGCGGGCAGGTTGCCCACCGGGACCCCCTGCATCCATCCCGCGTACACCCCGTCGGCGGGGATGGCGGTGAACTCGGGCGACTCGACGTTGGCCGTCGGGAAGCCCAGCTGACGGCCGCGCTGATAGCCGCGGACCACCACGCCCTCGACCCGATGCGGCCGGCCCAGCATCTCGGCGGCGCCCTCGACGTCGCCCGAGAAGATCCGCTCGCGGATGGCGGTCGAGGAGATCGCCTCGCCGTCGCTGACCAGAGGCACGCCCTCGGCCACGAAGTCGTACTTCTCGCCCAGTGTCTGGAGCGTCTCGACGTCGCCGGACGCCTTGTGGCCGAAGCGGAAGTTCTCCCCCACGACCACCCCGGCCGCGTGAAGCCGGTCGACCAGGGCGATCTGGACGAACTCGTCCGGCGTCATCTGGGAGAACTCGAGCGTGAACGGCAGCACGCACACGGCGTCGACGCCCAGCTGGAACAGCAGCTCGTTGCGGTGGCGGGCCGTGGTCAGCCGCGGCGGATGGGTGCCGGGGCGCACCACCTCGTCAGGGTGCGGGTCGAAGGTGACCGCCACCGACGGCACGCCCAGCTCGTCGGCCAGGGCGACAGTGCGGGCCACCATCTGCTGGTGCCCGCGGTGAACTCCGTCGAAGACGCCGATCGTGACGACGGACCTGCCCCAGCTCGCGGGCACCTCGCCGAGTCCGTGCCAACCCTGCACCCTGACCCCCAACAGTTCGCGTTCCCCGCAACAGCCTAGGACACGAACACCGCGAGGGGTTTGGCCGCCTGGCCGTGCTCCTCGACCAGCGCGAGCAGCGTGCCGTCCGGGGCGAAGACGCCGACCGGCCCGGGGCCGAGCCCGGCGGCCGGCAGCCGCCCGCCGTGCGCCACCAGCCGGGCCTCGTCTTCGGTGACATCCCTGCGTGGGAACGCGGCGGCGACGGCGTCGGCCATCGGCAGGATCACGCAGTCGGCGCGCAGCTCGTCGAGCGTGCGCGCCAATCCGATCTCGTACGGTCCGACCCGGGTGCGGCGCAGATACGTCAGATGGCCGCCGACGCCGAGACCGGCGCCGAGGTCGCGGGCCAGCGAGCGGATGTACGTCCCACTGGAGCACCTGACCGTGGCGTCGACGTCCACCACGTCGCCGGAATGGCGGATCGCGGTCACCTCGAAGCCGTGCACCGTGACGGGGCGCGCGGCCAGCTCGACCTCCTCGCCCGCCCTGGCCCGCTTGTAGGCCCGCTCTCCATTGATCTTGATGGCGCTGACCTGCGGCGGGACCTGCATGATCGGGCCGGTCAGGGCTTTGATCCCGGCCAGCACGGCGTCGGCGGCGACCTCGTGCGCCGAGGAGACGGCCACGACCTCGCCCTCGGCGTCGTCGGTGTTCGTGGACACCCCGAGCCGCATGGTCGCCTCGTAGACCTTCTCGGTCAGCGCGAGGTGCCCGAGCAGCCGGGTGGCCTTCTCGACGCCGATCACCAGGACGCCGGTCGCCATCGGGTCGAGGGTGCCGGCGTGCCCGACCTTGCGGGTGCCGGCGATGCCGCGCATCTTGCCCACCACGTCGTGGGAGGTCCAGCCGGCCGGCTTGTCGACGACGACGAGGCCGCTCTCCGGAGGCGTACGGGTCTCCCGGCTCATGCGAGCAGCTCCTTCAGGCGCGCCACGGTCTCGGCGGGCGGCAGCTCGGAGGAGAAACCCGCGGCCATGCGGTGGCCGCCGCCGCCCAGCAGAGAGCAGGCCCTGGCCACGTCGACCGCGCCCTTGGAGCGGGTCGAGACGTTCCACACGCCGTCGTCGCCCTGCTTCAGCACCACCGCGACATCGGCCTCGTCGACCTTCCGCACGACGTCGATGATGCCCTCGATCTCGCCGTACGGCAGGCCGCCCCGGTCTTCGCACGAGATGTACGTCCACACCATGCCGTGCCCGTCGGGATCGAGGACGGCCCGCTGCAGAGCGCCCCCGAGCACGGCCAGATACGAATACGGCGCCCGATCCCACAGCTCCCGGGCGATGGCGTCCTGATTGATGCCCGTGGCCAGCAGACGGCCGGCCATGGCGTGCACCGACGGCGTGGTCGAGGAATACCGGAACGACCCGGTGTCGGTCACCAATCCTGTGTAGAGGCAGGTGGCGATGGCCCGGTCGACGGGCATGCCGAGCCGGTGGAGCAACTCCTCGGTCACCACCGCGGTGGCGGCGGCGGCCGGGTCGATCAGGTGCAGCGTGCCGAACCCGCTGTTCGACGCGTGATGATCGATCACGACCAGCTCGCCCGCCGCGGTCGCGCACGGCATGAGCAGGCCGAGCCGCTGCATCGTGGACGCGTCGAACGTGATCATCAGCTCCGGCCGGTCCGGATAGGCGGACGGCTCCGCCAGCAGCTCCTGCCCCGGCAGGAAGCGCAACAGCCGCGGCACCGCGAAGTCGCGGTCTCCGAACGAGCAGACGGCCTTCTTGCCGGCCGCGCGCAGCGCCAGCCCGAAGGCGAGCATCGATCCGAGCGCGTCGCCGTCCGGCGAGACGTGGCAGGCCAGGGCCAGGGTGTCGGCTTCCCGGATCAGCGCCACCGCGCGATCCCAGTCGGCCGGGGTGATGGAGCCTGTGGATGTGGAGCCGTGGGTCACGAGGTCGGGAGCTCCGTTTCGTGGTCTTCGCGATCGTCGCCGCCCTCGGCGTCCTCGTCGTTCTTCTTGTATGGGTCCGGTTCGCCGGCGTATTCCGCGCCGGCGGACTTCTTCGCGATCTCGGCGTCCCTGGCGCGGGCGGTGGCCAGCAGGTCGTCGATGTGCTTGGCGCTGTCGGGCAGCGGGTCGTGGGTGAAGGTGAGGGTCGGAGTGTGCCGCAACCCGGTCTGCTTGCCGATCTCCGAGCGGATGAGCCCCGTGGCGCTCTCCAGTGCGGCCCGGCTGTCGGCCCGCTCGGCGTCCGAGCCGAACACCGTGTAGTAGACGGTGGCGTCACTGAGGTCGGCGGTGATCCGGGTGTCGGTGACCGTCACGAAGCCGAGCCGCGGGTCCTTGATCCGGCGCTCCAACATCTCGGCGACGATCTGCTGGATGCGGTCGGCGATCTTACGCGCGCGTGCGGCGTCCATGGTCGCGCTCCCCCTTACTCGATGTTCAATGTACGGGTGACGTCATCACGGGGGTCGTCTATTCCGGCCCCTCGTGCTCGTTGAAGATCCGCTGCCGGGCCGACAGCAGCTCGATTTCGGGATGAAAGGCGACGAGCCGCTCGCAGGCGTTGAGGACCTCGTCGCAGTTCGCGGCGGTCGCCGACACCATGGCGATGCCGATTTCGGCGCGCCGGTGCAGATCCAGATGTCCGGTCTCGGCCACGGCCACCCCGGGAAACCGCCGATGCACCTCGGCGATCAGGGGACGGACCATGGACCGCTTCTGCTTCAGCGAATGGACATCGCCGAGCAGGATGTCCAGTGTCAGGGCACCCACATACATGTAGCTGCTCGCCAGTAACCCGGCGAACCGGTCTCGAAGGAAGGGCCCGCCCCCTGACGGGGACGGGCCCTCTGCTTTCGCGATCAGCCGCGGGGCTTCTCGCGCATCTCGAACGTCTCGATGACGTCGTCGATCTTGATGTCGTTGTAGCCGACTCCGATGCCACACTCGAAGCCGTCGCGAACCTCGGTCGCGTCCTCCTTGAAGCGGCGCAGCGACGACACCGTGAGGTTGTCCGCGACGACGATGCCGTCGCGAATGATCCTCGCCTTGCTGTTCCGGGTGATCGTGCCCGACCGGACGATGGCGCCGGCGATGTTGCCGATCTTCGGAACCTTGAAGACCTCGCGGACTTCGGCGGTGCCCAGCTGAGCCTCTTCGAACTCCGGCTTGAGCATGCCCTTCAGGGCCGCCTCGATCTCCTCGATCGCCTGGTAGATGACCGAGTAGAACCGGATGTCCACGCCCTCGCGCTCGGCCAGATCGCGCGCCCGGACTTCCGGTCGCACGTTGAAGCCGATGATGACGGCGTTGTCGTCGGCGATCGCCAGGTTGACGTCGTACTCGGTGATGGCGCCGACCGCGCGGTGCAGCACGCGAAGGCTGACCTCCTCGCCGACGTCGATCTTGAGCAGGGCGTCTTCCAGGGCCTCGACGGAACCGGAGACGTCACCCTTGATGATGAGCTTGAGCTCGTCGCTCTGGCTCTTCTTGAGCTCATCGAACAGCTCTTCGAGGGTGCGCCTGCGGCTCGACCGCGCCATGTCGGCGATCCGCTGACGCGCGGCCCGCTGCTGGGCGATCTGCCGAGCCATCCGGTCGTCGGTGACGACGATGAAGTTGTCACCGGCCCGCGGCGTCGCGGTCAGGCCGAGGACCTGGACCGGGAACGACGGCGGAGCCTCTTCGACCGGCTCGTGGTTGTCGTCGAGCATCGCGCGGACGCGGCCGAAGGCCTCGCCGCACACGATCGAGTCGCCGACCCGCAGCGTGCCGCGCTGAACCAGCACGGTCGCGACGGGGCCGCGGCCCTTGTCGAGGTGCGCCTCGATGGCCAGGCCCTGCGCGTCCATGTCCGGGTTGGCCCGAAGGTCGAGCTCGGCGTCGGCCGTCAGCAGGATGGCCTCGAGCAGCGTCTCGATGCCGGTGCCGTTCTTGGCGGAGATGTCCACGAACAGGGTCGAACCGCCGTATTCCTCGGCGACCAGACCGTATTCGGTGAGCTGGGCCCGCACCTTGTTGGGGTCGGCCCCCTCCTTGTCGATCTTGTTGACCGCCACCACGATCGGCACGTTGGCCGCCTGCGCGTGGTTCAGCGCTTCGATGGTCTGCGGCTTCACACCGTCGTCGGCCGCGACCACCAGCACCGCGATGTCGGTGGCCTGCGCACCACGGGCACGCATGGCGGTGAACGCCTCGTGACCCGGGGTGTCGATGAAGGTGATCTTCCGGTCTTCGCCCTCGTGGGTCGCCGACACCTGGTAGGCGCCGATGTGCTGGGTGATGCCACCCGCCTCGCGCGCCACGACGTTGGTGTGCCGGATCGCGTCCAGCAGCTTCGTCTTACCGTGGTCGACGTGACCCATGACGGTCACCACCGGCGGACGCGGCGCGAGGTCGGCCTCGTCGCCCTCGTCCTCGCCGAACTCGATGTCGAAGGCCTCGAGCAGCTCGCGGTCCTCCTCCTCGGGGCTGACGACCTGGATGTTGTAGTCCAGCTCGGCTCCGAGCAGTTGGAGCGTCTCCTCGTTGACCGACTGCGTCGCGGTCACCATCTCGCCGAGGTGCAGCATGATCTGCACCAGCGAGGCCGGGTTGGCCCCGATGCGGTCGGCGAAGTCGGACAGCGAGGCGCCACGCGGCAGGCGGATCGTCTGACCGCCACCACGAGGAACCTGCACGCCGCCGATCGAAGGCGCCGACATGTTGTCGAACTCTTGACGACGCTGCCGCTTCGACTTGCGGCCACGCGTGGGACGGCCGCCTGGACGCCCGAAGGCTCCCGCGGTGCCGCCACCGCGGCCACGGCCACCGGCGCCACCGGGACGGCCCGCGCCGCCACCGCCGCCGAAACCGCCGCCGCCACCGGGCGCGCCACCGGGACGACCGCCACCGGCGGCACCCGTACGGGGACCGCCGAAGCCGCCACCGGGACGACCGGCGCCACCGCCGCCGCCACCAGGACGACCGCCGCCGCCACCGGGACGACCGGCGCCACCGCCGCCGCCACCAGGACGGCCACCGCCGCCACCGCCGCCGCCACCGGGACCCGCCGGACGGCCCTGCGGCATCATCATCGGGTTGGGACGCGGACCACCGGGACGGGGGCCGGCCACGCCGGGACCACCCGGACGCGGACCGCCAGGACCGCCCTGCGGACGCGGACCACCCGCGCCGGGACGCGGACCACGGTCGCCAGGACCGCCGGCACGCGGCCCCTGCGGGCGCGGCATGCCGTCACGGCCGTCGCGCCGCGGCTCGCGCGGGCCACGGTCGTCCCGCGGACCACGGTGCTCCCCGCGATGATCGCCGCGGTGCTCCCCGCGATGATCGCCACGATCGGGCCGATCAGGACGATCGGGCCGATCAGGGCGCTCGGTGTCACGCCCGGGCCGCGGTGGGCGCTGGCCCATGCCGCTGGCGTTGGACGAGAACGGGTTGTTGCCCGGACGCGGACCACGCGGACCCGGCTTGGGCCCACCTGGCGCACCGGGACGCGACGCGCCGCCGGACGGAGCGCCAGGACCACTGGAACGCGACGGCGCCGGAGCCGGCCGAGGGCCGGGCTTCGGCGCGCCGGGACGCGTGGCTCCCGCTGCGGGCGCACTCGGAGCGCTTGGCGCGCTCGGGGCACTCGGCGTGCTCGGCACGCTGGGCGCGGCCGAGCGGGCCGCTTCCGGCGCGGGCGCCGGGGTCGGATGGGGCATGGGAACCGGGCGCGGCGCAGGCCGCGGACCCGGCTTGGGACCCGACCGCGTGGCCGAGTCCGGAGAAGAAGAAGGCACCACCGGAGCCGCCTGGGTCGGCGGAGGCGGAGCCTGGATTGACGGCGCCGCGGACGCGGCCCGCTCACCGGCGGGTTCCGCCGCCGGTCGCGGCGCAGGCCTCGGCTGCGCCGGCTTGGGTGTTGACCTGCCACCCTTCGAGGAGTCGCCCTTACCGAACGCCTCCGTAAGTTTGCGGACGACCGGCGCCTCTATTGTCGAGGAAGCCGACCGCACGAACTCGCCCATTTCGGTGAGCTTGGCCATGACGACCTTGCTCTCCACTCCGAACTCTTTGGCAAGCTCGTAGACCCGAACCTTCGCCACTGCACTCCCTTACTCGGCCCGGGAGGCTAGTGGTGCCGCCGGACCGTCGCTACCTGGACGTACTCATCGCCGCGTGCTCATCAGGCGCTCATAGCAATCTGACTCCGCCCATCAACTCGGCGTCCTACATGACAGTTGGTAACCATTCACCCCGGCCTACTCGGCGTCAAGCCCCTCCAGGTAGGCCCGCAGAGACGAGCCGTCGAGCGCCCCCGACGTGCGAAAAGCACGTGGGAACGCGCGCCGGCGCTCGGCGAGCTCCAGACAGCCCAGAGCCGGATGCAATGAGGCACCCCGCCCCGGAAGCCGTCCTCGCAGATCAGGGACTATGACGTCCCCGACCGCCACCAGGCGGAGCAGCTCGGACTTGACCGTGCGGACCCGGCACCCCACGCAGGTCCTTACCGGACCTCGCGGGGCAGCCTGGCCACCATATTCCAGCTTACCTTGCTGACGCATCTGCGGGATCAGCGGGGGCTTCCTGAGTGTCCGGGCGAATGTCGATGCGCCACCCTGTGAGCCGCGCGGCGAGACGGGCATTCTGCCCCTCTTTGCCGATGGCCAGCGACAGCTGGTAGTCGGGCACGGTCACCCTGGCGACACGGCCGTCGGCGTCGACGACCTCAACACGGGAAACGCGTGCGGGCGACAGGGCATTCCCCACGAACTCGGCCGGATCCTCTGACCAGTCGATGATGTCGATCTTCTCGCCGTGCAGCTCGGTCATCACGTTGCGCACCCGCGACCCCATCGGGCCGATGCACGCGCCCTTGGCGTTGACGCCGCCCTTGCGCGACCGGACCGCGATCTTCGTGCGGTGGCCGGCCTCGCGGGCGATCGCGGCGATCTCGACGGTGCCGTCGGCGATCTCGGGGACCTCCAGCGCGAACAGCTTCTTGACGAGGTTGGGGTGGGTGCGGCTGAGCGTCACCGACGGGCCCTTGGCGCCCTTCTTGACCTGCACCACATAGCAGCGGATGCGCTCGCCGTGCGCGTACTCCTCGCCGGGGACCTGCTCGTTGTGGGGCAGGATCGCCTCGATCTTGCCGAGGTCGACCAGGACGACCCGGGGGTCCTTGCCCTGCTGGATGATGCCGGCGACCAGTTCGCCCTCGCGGCTGGCGTACTCACCGAAGTTGATCTCGTCTTCGGCGTCCCGCAGCTGCTGCAGGATGACCTGCTTGGCGGTGGTCGCGGCGATCCTGCTGAAGTTGTCAGGGGTGTCGTCGTACTCCCTGACGACCTGGCCCTCCTCATCCAGCTCGGCCGCCCAGATCTGGACGTGGCCCGAGACTCGGTCGAGCTCGGCGCGTGCCTTCTGCGCCGCGCCCTCGGTCCGGAAGTAGGCGATCAGCAACGCGTCCTCGATGGCCTTGACGACCAGGTCGAACGAGATGTCCTTCTCGCGTTCCAGGCTGCGCAGGACGCTCATGTCAATGTCCACAAGGCTCCCCCCTAGCCCTCGTCCTCATCCGAGTCCGCCTCGCCGACGTCCCGGTTGAACTCCACCTGGACCCGGCCACGGGCCAGATCCGCATAGGCCAGCCGCCCGGGCCCGGCCAGCTCCACACCCGCGTCGTCGGCGTCGACGACCCGTCCTTCCACCGTGCTGCCATCTCGCAGCTCGGCCTTGACCAGCCGATTCTTCGCGCGCCGCCAGTGGCGCGGCTCGGTCAGCGGACGGTCGACCCCGGGCGAGGTGACCTCCAGCACATAGGGACTGCCGCCCATCAGGTCGGTCGCGTCGAGCTCCTTGGAAACCGACTGGCTGACCTCGGCGATGTCGTCCAGGCTCACCCCGCCGTCGCGGTCGACCACCACACGGACGAGCCGCCGCTTGCCGGCGGGCGTGACGCTCACGCCCTCCAGGTCGAGACCTACGGCGGCGACCACAGGGCCGAGCAGTTCCTCAAGGCGGTCGCTTCGAGCGTCGCTGCCCATTTCGACCTCCTGTTCACGTCGGGCGTACCTCGCCCAACGTGCCCAACAGCCTATCGAGGAGTGGGCACGCCTGAACGCCACACGGGCTCTGGGCACCGAGCGGCGCGCCCTACGATGGTATGTCGTGAGAGCAGGCGGAGCGGCGGTGACCGGAAACGCGGCCGCGAGACGGCCGGCGGGCGCGCCGACGAGAAGGGCGATGCTCGGGGCGCTCGGGCTGGCCGCGAGCGGCGCGGCGCTGTCCGCGACGGCCGCCTGCGGCGGGCGATCCGGCGGCCCGGCCGCCACGCCCAGCGCTTCACCGCCCGGCCCGGCCGAGGCACTGCTCGCTCAGGTGATCTCCGGCAAGGAAAGCCTGCTCGCCCTCTATCAGCAGGCCGCGCCCGGCGATCCGGCGCTGGCCGCGCGGCTGTCCCCCTTCGTCCAGCGCCACCAGGAGCATCTGGCCGCGCTCCGCAAGCACCTGAGCGGGCCGCCGGCCTCCCCCTCGGCCGCCGCGACCCCGTCGGCCGGCGTGTCAGGGCCCGCCACGGTGACCCTGGCCATGCTGCGCACGGCCGAGCGCAGGGCCGCCGCGTCCCGCCCCGCCCATCTGGCCGCCGCGCCGCCCGTGCTGTCCCAGCTTCTCGCCAGCATCGGCGCCTGCGAGGCCCTTCACGCCGTTGCCCTGGGGAAGCTCAGATGACCACGCCGACGACCTATCCGAACGCGAGCGCCGCCGCGTCGGCGGGCAGCCCGCTAGGAAAGGCCCTGGCCGCCGAGCACGCCGCCGTCTACGCCTACGGCGTCGTCGGCGCGCAGACCACGGGAACGCTCCGAAAGCGGGCCGCCACGGGCTTCGACGCGCATCGGGCGCGCCGCGACCAGCTGCGCGCGCTGCTGGTCAAGCGGGGCGAGGCCCCTGCCGAGCCGGCGCCGACCTATCCGCTTCCGTTCGAGGTGGCCTCGCCGGCGGACGCGATCCGGCTGGCCGTGCTGGTCGAAGATGGGGTCACCGCGGCCTATCTGGAGCTGGCCGCCGATCCCGACCTGTCCCTGCGCAGGCTGGCCGCCCTGGCCATGCAGGAGTCGGCCGTGCGGTCCTACACCTGGCGGCCGGTCGTCGTGGCCTTCCCCGGCATGCCCGTGGAGCGCGCGACCGGTCCCGATCCCGTACGCACCGAGCCGACGCCCATCCCGCCGGTCGTCGACACTCCGGCGGCCCAGTCGCCGATTTCTCAGCAGCTGCAGGATCAATAACCCGGTTTCGGGGCAGTTGCGTAAGAGCGGCTCGCCGTCATTCCCCCGAGACGGCGAGCCGTTGCCCGTTTTCTTGGCGGCTTCTCAGGCGGATTCGGCCTGGACGGCGGCCAGGACGCGGGAGGCGGCCTCGGCCAGAGGGATCTCCTCGCGGGCGCCGCCGACCCGGTCGCGGAGCTCGGCGAGGCCCTGAGACAGGCCACGGCCGACGATGAGGACCGTGGGGATGCCGAGGAGCTCGGAGTCCTTGAACTTGACGCCGGGCGAGGCCGAAGAGCGGTCGTCGAGCAGCACGCGAAGGCCGGCGGCCTCCAGCTCTTCGGCGATCCGGGTGGCGACCTCGATCTGATTCTCCTTGCCGGTGCCGACCACGTGCACGTCGGCCGGCGCGACCTCGCGGGGCCAGACCAGGCCGAGCTCGTCGTGGCGCTGCTCGGCGATGACGGC
This sequence comes from Streptosporangiaceae bacterium NEAU-GS5, assembly GCA_017592665.1. Classification (GTDB taxonomy): domain Bacteria; phylum Actinomycetota; class Actinomycetes; order Streptosporangiales; family Streptosporangiaceae; genus NEAU-GS5. Next base: position 85,888 of record JAGFNW010000005.1, read on the forward strand.
GACCGCACGTGAGACGCCCACGCCGTAGGAGCCCATGGTGATCCGGATCGGCTTGCCGTCGGGGCCGAGCGCGTCGAGCTCGGCGGCGTCGGCGTACTTGCGGCCGAGCTGGAAGATGTGGCCGATCTCGATGCCGCGGTCGATGATCAGCGGCTGGCCGCAGACCGGGCAGGGATCGCCGGCGCGCACCTCGGCCGCCTCGATGGTGCCGTCGGGGGTGAAGTCGCGGCCCGCCACCACGTGGGCCGCGTGCTTGCCGGGCTCGTTGGCGCCGGTCACCCACTCGGTGCCGGAGACGACGCGCGGGTCGACGAGATAGCGGATGCCGAGGTCGGCCAGGATCTGCGGGCCGATGTAGCCGCGCACGAGACCGGGGTGCCGGGCGAAGTCGTCGGCCTCGAAGATGGCGGGCTCGCCGGGTGCCAGCGCGGCCTCGAGCCGCTTGAAGTCGACCTCGCGATCGCCGGGGATGCCGATGATGAGGGTCTCGGCCGTGTCGGAGCCGGGCGTGGTCACCTTGACGACGAGGTTCTTGAGGGTGTCGGCGGCGGTGATGCCGAGGCCGTGGTTGGCGTTGACGAAGTCGACCAGGGTCTCGATGGTCGGTGTGTCGGGCGTGTCGAGGACCTGCTGCGCCGCGCGCTCGCCGGTGTAGGCGGGCGGCGCGGGGGTCACGAAGGCCTCGGCGTTGGCCGCGTAGCCGCAGTCGCGGCAGTGGACGAAGGTGTCCTCGCCGGTGGGGGTGGGCGCCAGGAACTCCTCGGACGCCGAGCCGCCCATCGCGCCCGACATGGCGAAGACGATCTTGTAGTTCATGCCGAGCCGGTCGAAGATCTTGATGTACGCGTCCCGGTGCTGCTCGTAGGAGCGCTTGAGGCCGTCGTCGTCGAGGTCGAAGGAGTAGGAGTCCTTCATGACGAACTCGCGGCCGCGCAAAATCCCGGCACGGGGCCGGGCCTCGTCACGATATTTCGTCTGAATCTGATAAAGCGTGACGGGATAATCCTTATAGGACGAATACTCCCCTTTCACCATGTCGGTGAAAAGTTCCTCGTGAGTGGGCCCGAGCAGGTAGTCGGCCTTCTTGCGGTCCTTGAGGCGGAACAGGGTGTCGCCGTATTCGGTCCAGCGGCCGGTCTTCTCGTAGTACTCGCGCGGGAGCAGGGCGGGGAAGAGCACCTCCTGGGCGCCCATCCGATCCATCTCCTCGCGGACGATCCGGGCCACGTTCTCCAGGACGATCTTTCCGAGGGGCAGCCAGGAGTAGATCCCGGGCGCCACGCGCCGCACGTAACCGGCGCGGACGAGCAGCCGGTGGCTCGGCACTTCCGCGTCCGCCGGATCCTCACGCAGGGTGCGCAGGAACAGGGTCGACATACGCAGTAGCACGACTACTCCTCGCTATTCAGGGATGCTCGTCACGGATCAGTGTGTGAGTCCACCTGAGTCCTCGTGGAGTCAAGGCTAGCGACTTCGCGGACGTCGAAACGCCGGTCATATGGCGAACAGCACGAACGGCACGGCGATCGCCATCCCGAGCAGGATCGCGCGCAGCCGGCCCCCGGTGTTGGGTCGCAGGCAGACCACACAGGCCACGGCGACGATGGAGGCGGCGCCGAGGGACCACTCCCAGCCGTCGAAGCTGGCGGTCCTCCGCCAGTGGGCCAGGTCGTCGGACATGTTGGCGACCATGACCGCGCCCAGCGCGCCGGCCGCGAGATCGCCCCAGTAGTCGTGCCGACGTGTGCCGTACGCCAGGACACCGGCGATGACCAGCAGGCACAGCAGGGTGTTGAGCCCGGTGCCGCTCTGGCCGAGGGTGAGCGGTGACTCTCCGTGCACGATGACCGAGCCGACCAGCTCGGCCAGCAGGGTGCCGAACGTGGCGAGCACGCTGTTGACGAGCGCCCATCCGAACCCCAGCCCGATGCGGCCCATCAGCATGACCAGCAGGAAGAACGCATACGGGTCGAGGACCACGTATACGGCTCGCGGCACCATCTGATCGAAGGTCGCGATGATCGCGCCAAGGATCGCGCCGGCGATCAGCGCGATCAGCATGTGCTGCTGTATCCGCCGCTCGCAGCGGTCGAGATCGATGTAGCCGGCGATCCTGGATTTCCGAAATCTGTTCAAAGCGGTAGCCACCCGATCCCCCGATCAAAGCCTGCAAGTGGCCACGGCCAAGTATATCCGGGCTCTAATTAATAACAATTAGTGACACGCACAATTGAAGCCGAGCAAATGCTTGGTTAGGCTGCGGACCATGGATGAGCTGCGGCCCCTTGAGGAGTGGGCGGCGCGCGAGTTGCGGCAGGCCGTGCGCGACTTCCTGACCGAGAGGCCCGGCGAGGGCTGGGCGCGGTTCGCGGGCGAACTCGGCGTGGCCGGGCTGGCCATCCCCGAGGAGCACGGCGGGGCCGGGTGCGGGTTCGGCGAGGTCGCGATCGTGTGCGAGGAGATCGGGCGGGCCCTGGCGCCGCTCCCCTACCTGCAGACCGTCGTCGCGGCCGAGGCCGTGCGCGCCGCCGGGAAGGGCCCGGATCTGCTGGAGGCCATCGCGGAGGGGCGTCGCACCGCCACGGTCGTCCTCCCTGGCGACGCCGATCTGGAGCTCCAAAGCGACCTGCTGACCGGCGTCGTCCCGTACGCGCTGGACGGAGACCTCGTGGTGGTCCACGTGGACGGGCTGCTGGTCGAGGCGGCGCCGACGCGGCGAAAGCCGTACGCGACCCTCGACGGGACCAGGCCGCTGGCCGAGCTGACCTTCGACGCGGTCCCCGCGCGGCGGCTTGGCCCCTCGGACGGGGCGCGCGTCCGCGACCTCGCGGTGGCGCTGCTGGCCGCCGAGCAGGCGGGCGGCGCGGCGCGCTGCCTGGAGTCGGCCGTGGCCTACGCCAAGGAGCGGCGCCAGTTCGGCCGGCCCGTCGGCTCCTTCCAGGCGGTCAAGCACAAGCTGGCCGACATGCTGGTCCGGGTGGAGTCGGCGAGGTCGGCGGCGCGCGCGGCGGCCGGGCACGCCGGTGACGCCGCGTACGCGGCGCTGGCCGGGTCGTACTGCACCGAGGCCTACCTCCACGTGGCGGGCGAGAACATCCAGATCCACGGCGGCATCGGGGTGACCTGGGAGCACGACGCGCATCTGTACTTCAAGCGGGCGACATCCGACGCGCAGCTGTTCGGGCCGCCGGAACGGCACCGCGCCCGGCTGGAGAGGCTGGTTTTCTAACCGCCGAGTTTTCTAACCGCCGAGCAGTTGCTCCCAGTGGCGGCGGGCCGCAGGCCTGCGCGGCGCGGGCACGGCGTGGAAGCTCTCCGAGAGCCGCCAGACGCCCGGGCGGGCCAGCAGGCGCTCTTTGCCGATGGGGTCGAGGGCGCGGAGCACCACGGTCACGCCGAGCACGTCGAGCTCCACCAGGGCCTTCAGCGGCCCCGGCGCGGCGAACCCGCCGTCGGCCGCGACCTCGGACGCGTACGGGCCGTCGCGCCACTCGATGTGCCAGCCGAAGTCGCCGCCCCACCAGGAGATGTCGTGGCAGGACTCGAGGACGTCAGCGGAGAAGGCGGACATCACCCGGCCGAGCGCCGCGAAGCGGGGCGTCTGTAATGGATCGAGGTGTTCCATGCCGGGAAGCGTGCTGCCCATTGGACTGCTCGCTCTTGGACTACGCCGCCTCTTCCCGCCTGCCGCCACGAAAGCCAACTCTGATCGCCGGACATATCCCCACGCAAGTGGTCCTACCTTGTTGGCCCCCAGTTGTGGCTGATAATCTCAGCCAAGCGAGCGCTTGGTTAAGAATGGGGAGCCTATGAGGATCAGCCTTGGGTACGAGCTGGAGGTCAGGGGGCGCACGCGGGAGATCGAGCGGCGGACGTTCCACAACGTGATCGACCAGGTCGTGCTGGGTGACGAGCTGGGCTGCGACACGGCCTGGTTCGTCGAACACCACTTCACCCGCGGCTTCTCGCACTCCTCGGCCCCCGACCTGGTGCTCGCCGCGATCTCCCAGCGCACCTCGCGCATCCGGCTCGGCCTCGGCGTGGTGCTGCTCCCCTTCCAGTCTCCGATCCGCACGGCGGAGCGGGTGGCCACCCTCGACATCGTCAGCAACGGCCGCGTGGAGTTCGGCACGGGCCGCGGCGCCTCGCCGCTGGAGTATCAGGCGTTCCAGAAGCCGTTCGAGAAGTCGCGCCAGATCTGGGAGGACAGCCTGGAGGCCGTGCTCGCCATCTGGAACGCCGACGGCGAGCCCGTCACGCGCTCGAACGAGTTCTTCGAGATCCCCGACGTGGCCGTCTATCCGCGCCCGGCCCAGGAGCCGCATCCACCGGTCTGGGTGGCCTCCACCTCGCTCGAGGGCTACCTCGCGGCCGCCAAGAAGGGCTACCACCTGCTGGGGATGACCATGCTCAAGGGCGTCGACGACGTCGCCGAAGACATCGCGAAATATCGGGAATGCCTGGCGGAGAACGGCTTCGATCCCGCCACCCGGCGCGTGGCGTTGATGATCCCCTGGTTCGTCGGCGCCACCCGCGACGAGGCCATCGAGATCGCCGCCGACCCGGTCCTGTGGTACATCCGGCGCCAGGTCAACCTCGTCACCCCGCCCGACTACTACGACGCGCGGCACGCCACCCATCGGGTCCTCGGCCAGATGGCGGCCAGCCTGCCGCCCGACGAGGCCATGGCCACGCTGCGCGAGCACCTCATGGTCGTCGTGGACGACGTCGAGGGCTCGCGCAAGGCCGTGGCGCGGCTGGCCGCGGCCGGGGCGACCGACCTCATCCTGCAGGCCCAGGTCGGAGGCCTGGCCCACGACGAGGTCTGCGGCTCCATCCGGCGCTTCATGGGGGAGGTCATGTGTGGCTGACCAGGGATGACCTGCCGAAGGGCGGCGGCCTGCTGATGGTCGCGCCGGACGGGTCGTGCGCGGCCCCCGTGCCGCCTGCCGGGCCGACCGTGGCGGCGCTGCGGGCCGCCGGGATCGGCGCGGGCGATCGGGTCGCGGTGGCGCTGGCCGAGCCGTACGGGAGCTTCTGGGCGACGGCGGCGGCCGAGACGGCGGGGGCCGCGGGGGCGGCGGCCTCGCTCGGGCCGCGCGGGCGGATGCGGCTGCATCATGCGCTCGGCACGATGGGCGCGACCGCCCTGGTCTGCACGCCCACCGGGGCCATGGATCTGCTGGCCAGGCTGCACCTGGAGTTCCTGCTCGACCCGCTCGACCTCGGGCTGCGCCGGATCGTGCTGGTCGGCGAGATAGCGTCCCGGCGTACGGCGCGGCACCTGGCCGGGGAGTTCGACGCGACCGTCACCGAGGTCGTGGCGTCCCCGTTCTCGGGCGCCGCCCTCGGCTGGCGGCAGGGCGAGGACGCCCCGATCACGCCGGTGACCGACGTCGGCGTGGCCGCGCCCGGCAAGGACGCCCACCTCGACGGCACCGGCCTGGCCGAACTTGTCGAGATCACTCCGGACGACGTGCTGCGCACCGGGCTGGCCGCGGAGGTCACCGCCCCCGGCCAGATCCCCGCGCCGGCCCACACGGTCGGCGAGCACGTCCTGATCCGCGGGCAGTGGGTTTCGCTGCGCCGGTTGGAGCGGGCGCTCGCCAAGATCGACGGGGTGGCGACGTGGACGCTGACCGTCAGCCGCCCCGGCACGCTCGACACAGCCGTCCTGAACGTCGGATTCGCCCGGGCGAGTCTGATCAAGAACCCGATGTGGCAGGCGAGGATCCGCGAGTCCATGCGCGCCGTCACCCCGGTGTCCATCGCCGTCGAGGTGGCCGAAGAGGTGATCGAGACGCCGCTGCCCGGCGTCGTCGACGATCAGCGCGGCCACCACCTGGGCCGGGATCGGAGCGCCATAGGTGCCTGAGCAGTACGCGACGTGGGGGACGATCCCCCGGATGCTCCGCGACCAGGCGTCGCGCCGCCCGGACGTGGTCGTCGTCGAGTCCGAGGGCGTACGGCTCACGCTCGCCGAGTTACGCGAACGGGTCGGTTCGGCCGCGCGGGGACTGATGGCGCGCGGCGTCGAGCCGGGCGACCGGATCGCCGTGTGGGGCCTCAACGACCCGGCATGGGTGATCGCCGCGTACGCCGTGTGGGACGCGGGAGCGGTGATCGTGCCGCTGTCGTCGCGTTACAAGGGCATCGAGGCGGCACAGCTGCTGCGGAAGACCAGGACGTCGGTCGTCGTGACGGGGAGCGCGGTGCCGGGGGCGGCGCCGTACGCGGAGGTTCTGGGGGGTGGGTGGGAGGGGCCTTTGGTGACCCTTGACGACCTCGATCCCGGCCACGTCTCGCGGGAATCGGCGGAGGAAAGGGCGCTCGCCGTCCGCCCTGACGATCTGTGCGAGATCATGTCGACCTCGGGCACCACGGGGACGCCGAAAGGCGTGATGCTGGACCACGCCCAGATCGTCCGGGGTTATTGGGATTGGTCGGAGGTCGTCACGCTGCGGGAGGGCGACCGTTATCCGATCATCGCGCCGTTCGCGCACGGGTTCGGGCTCAACGCCGGTCTCCTCGCCACGGTGATGCGCGCGGCGACCATGCTCCCCATCCCGATCTTCACCCCCGACCTGCTGATGAAGCTCATCGAGTCCGGAAATATCACGATCCTGGCGGGGGCGCCGCCGATGTTCTACCGGCTGCTCGACGAGCTGGACCAGCGCCCGCGCGCCTCTGACGGCCCGGCCACCGCGCTGCGCGTGGCCATCTGCGGCGCGGCCTCCGTGCCCGCCGACCTGATCACCCGGATGCTGGCCCACGCCGACCGCATGATCAACGCGTACGGGCTGATGGAGGGCACGGTCGTGTCGATGACCCGCGAGGGCGACCCGGTCGAGGTGATCGCGAACTCGACCGGCAGGGCCGTGCCGGGCATCGAAGTGAAGATCGTCGATGACGGCGGGGCCGAGGTCCCGCGCGGCGAGCGCGGCGAGATCCTCGAACGCGGCTACGGCGTGATGCGCGGCTACTGGGGCGAGCCCGGCAAGACGGCCGAAGTGGTCGTCGACGGCTGGCTGCACACGGGCGACGTCGGGACCATGGACGCCGACGGCAACGTCGCGATCGTCGACCGCAAGAAAGAACTTTTCATCGCCAACGGCTTCAACGTCTCCCCCGCCGAGGTCGAGGGTCTGCTGCTGCGCTGCCCCGACGTGGCCCAGGTCGCGGTCATCGGCGTGCCGGACGAGCGGATGGGCGAGGCCGGTCTCGCGTACGTCGTCCTACGTCCGGGCGGGGACGCCGGCAAGGTGATCCCATGGGCGAAGGACAACATGTCCAACTACAAGGTGCCCCGCCGGGTCGCCGTGCTCGACGCGCTGCCGGTCAACGCCAACGGCAAGATCGACAAACCTGCTCTGCGTGGTCTGGCGCAGACCGCCTCCGAGGAGAAAGAATCCGGCTAACCGATGCCGGGAGGACGCAGTGTCGTTGCGCGTGGCGGTCGTGGGCTCGGGGCCGGCGGGGATCTACACCGCTGAAGCGCTCACGAAGCAGGCGACCGGGCCCGTTGAGATCGACGTGCTGGAAAGGCTGCCGACGCCGTACGGCCTGGTCCGTTACGGCGTGGCCCCCGACCACACGTCGATCAAATCGATCGCCCTCTACCTGCGCAAAGTGCTGGAGACACCGGGCGTGCGGTTCCTCGGCGGGATCGAGCTCGGCACCGACGTCACCGTCTCCGACCTGCTCGACTGCTACGACGCGGTGGTCTACTGCACCGGCGCCATGGTCGACCGCCGGATGGACATCCCCGGCGAGGATCTGCCCGGCAGCATCGCCGCCACCGACTTCGTCAACTGGTATTGCGGGCATCCGGACGCCCCCTCCTTCACCCTCGACGCGGAGGAGGTCGTGGTCATCGGCGTCGGCAACGTGGCCGTCGACGTCGTGCGCGTGCTGGCCAAGACGGCCGACGAGCTGTCCCCGACCGACGTGCCGGCCGAGGTGCTCGACACGCTGGCCGAATCCCGGGTCAAGCGGATCCACATGGTCGGGCGGCGCGGCGCGCACCACGCCAAGTTCACGCTGAAGGAGCTGCGCGAGCTCGGCGAGCTGCTGAACGCCGACGTCCTGACCTATCCGCACGAGGTGACCGTCGAGGACATGACCGACCTGTCGCGGCAGATCCGCGGCAACGTCGACGTCCTCCAATCGTGGTCGTCCCGTCCGGCCGAGGGCCGCCCCCGGCGCCTGGAGGTGCGGTTCTGGCTGCGCCCCGTGGAGATCATGGGCGTGTCCAAGGTCGAGGGGATCCGGCTGGAGCGGACCACGCTGAGCGGCGGCCGCGTGGTCGGCACGGGCGAGTTCGAGACGATCCCGGCCGACATGGTGCTGCGATCGGTGGGCTACCAGAGCGTGCCGCTGCCGGGGGTGCCGTTCTCCGAAGAGAGCATGACGGTGCCCAACGTCGCGGGAAAGGTGTCGGAGCGCCAGTATGTGGCCGGGTGGCTCAAGCGAGGCCCGACCGGCGTGATCGGCACGAACAAGTCCGACGCCGCCGAGACGGTCCGGACGCTGCTCGCCGAGGTCACGCCCGGCACGGCCGGCCGGCGGCTGGACGACCTGCTCACGGCCCGGGGGGTGTCTCCGGTGACCTACCAAGATTGGCAGGCCATCGAGGAGGCGGAGGCCAAGCTGGCCCGGAAGCTGGGCCGGGGCGAGCGGGTGAAGCTGCCCGGCCTCGCGGCCATGCTCGCCGCCTGCGGCCGCGCGGCCCGCGAAGGCTAGTGCCGCGACCGACAAGGTTTGCCCCGAGGAGCGGTGTCCAGAGTGGTGCATCGCAAGGCGGAGGAGGGAGCCAGCCTGGTGGGCTGGTGACCGACTCGGTGCCCGGGCCCCACGGAAAGCGTGAGCTTGCGAGCGGTTTTCGTGGGAAGGGCGACAACGCGGCGAGGTGCCGCTCTGGGCGACGCGACGGGGCAAAGATTGGCGGGAGGGGCACTAACTCGCGAGGATCTGCCGCGCCTGTGGCGGCAGGAAGGCGAACACCCGCTCGCGGAGGTCGCCGGGCGCGTCCTCGAGCAGCCAGGCGAGGAACGCCTTGACGTCCTCGTTGACGCCGCCCTGCCGCTCGCGCGTGCCCGCCGCGAAGCGGGCCCACTCCTGCTCGGTGAGCACGGAGTCGATCAGCGGCAGCGCCTCCCGCTCCTCGTGGTCGAGGTGCGCGTTCAGCGCCTCGGCCAGTTTGACGACGTCGCGCGCCTCCAGCAGCGGGTCGATGAGCGCATGCTCGGCCTCCATGTCGGCGAGGATCGCGAGCCCGCGCGCGTCGCCGCCGAGGCGCTCGCGGACGACGGGCCAGAGGGACGCGTCCTCGGCCTGGTGGTGGACCAGGAGTTGCCGGGTGAACATGTCCCAGCGCGCCTCATCCAGGTGATGCGCCAGCAGGCGGAGGTCGCGGCGGAAGGCGGCGTGTACGGCGTACATCATGGTGAAGTCGATCATGCGAGCACCTCTTCTTGTTCGTGGTGGTGAGTGACGACCGGTTCGGTGACGAAGTCCTTGGCCCGGATGAGCAGGCCCGAGAAGACGGCGGCGGCCAGGGCGACCACGCCGGCGATGAGCAGGATGAGGTTGAGCGAGCCGGTGAAGCCGTCCGTGCGCAGGTGGGAGGCGAACAGCGAGCCGTAGATCGCGATGCCGGTGGCGAGGCCGACCTGGCGGAGGGTGGAGTTGATCCCGGACGCCATGCCGCCACGGGCCGGCTCGACCACGCCGACGGCCGTCGAGGCGAGCGGCACGTTGACCAGACCGGCCCCGATCCCGGCGACGATCATGCCGGGAATGAGGTGGGTCCACTCGGACGCGGGCGTGAGCCCGCGCATCAGCAGCAGCCCCGCGCCGACGAACACGAACCCGGCGCTGATCATCACCCGGACCGGTACGACCGTGGTCAGGCGGCCCGCCACGGCCGCGGTGACGAACACCGCGAGGGTGATGAACAGCGTGCGCAGCCCGGACCCGAGCGCGTCGTAGCCGAGCGCGCTCTGCAGGTAGATGATCACGAAGGTGAGCACCGAGAACATCGAGCCGGACATGGCGAAGGAGGAGATCAGCCCGCCGTCGAAGGTGGGCTTGCGGAACAGCGACAGGTCGAGCATGGGCCGCCGCTGGACCGCCTCCCCGACGACGAACGCGGCGAGCAGCACACCGGCCGCGACCAGGCTGACCACGACCTTGGCCTGGCCCCAGCCGCCGGCGCTCTCGATCAGGCCGTAGACCAGCGCGCCCAGCCCGGCGGCGAACGTGACGAAGCCGAACACGTCGAGTCTCGCGGCCCCCGTGTCGCGAGACTCGGCCACCTTCAGCAGCGTGACCGCGGCCGTGGCGACCCCGATCGGCACGTTCACCAGGAAGATCCAGCGCCAGCTCAGGCCCGTGGTGATCAGGCCGCCGACGACCGGGCCGACGGCCACGGCGACCCCGGTGACGGCGCCGAACACCCCGAACGCCACCCCGCGCTCCTTGCCGCGGAACGCGTCGCCGAGCAGGGCCAGCGAGACGGCGAACATGACCGCGCCACCGACGCCCTGCAGCCCGCGGGCCAGGCTGAGGAACAGCGCCCCCGTGGCGAGGCCGCACAGCAGTGAGCCTCCGGTGAAGACGGCGATCCCGATCGTGAACAGCAGGCGGCGGCCGAAACGGTCGGCCAGCGAGCCGCCGATGAGCAGGGCGGCGGCGAGGGTGAGCGCATAGGCGTCGATCACCCATTGCAGATCGGTCAGGGAGGCGTGGAAGGCCCCCTGGATGCTGGGCAGCGCGATGTTAACGATCGTCGAGTCCAGCAACAGCATGAAGACGCCCGCGACGACGGCGGCGAGCGTCCACCATTTGCGTGCCATCGGCACACATCCCTTCGGTTAGGGGTACGCGGCCACGCTAACGTCAACCTTGATAACAGTCAACGTTCATAATGATAGATATCGATAACCATCAACATCGATAACCGATTCGGGAGTTGATAGTCTCTGGCCACACCGATGAACGCCTTCGACGACGATCACGACGATCAGCACAGCCTGGGCGCGCCCGCGCCCGCGCCGCTCGCCGGATACACCGGCCACCAGCTGCGCCGCGCCTACCTCCGCGCGCGCGAGGTCAGCCGTGAGCTCATGCCTCCCGCACGCAATCCGCGCGACATGGGCATCCTCGGCATCGTCAAGGACGGGCCCATCTCGCAGCGCAAACTCGGGGATCTGCTCGGCGTGAACCGTACGATCATGGTCAAGCTGGTCGACGCGCTCGAGGCCGACGGGCTCCTACGGCGCGCCCGCTCCGCCGAAGACCGCAGGTCGTACGCGCTGGAGCTCACTGACACCGGCCGCGCCGCGTTCGAGGAGCTCAGCAGGGCGGTCGCCGAGAGCGAGCGGCGGCTGACCGCGCCGCTGACCGACGACGAGCGGGCGAGCCTCGCCGCCCTGCTCGGCCGGATGGCGCCCGACGAGCTGCTCGCCCTGCCTGACGAGCTGACGACCCGCGCGGGGTTCCTGCTGGCCGGTCTGAACTGGCGGCTGCGGGAGCGCGCCAACGAGGCGCTGCGCGCCGTTGGGCTGGAGACCAGGCACTGGGGCGCCCTGGCCACCCTCGGCCACCTGGAGCCGTGCTCCCAGCAGGAGCTGGCCGACGCGATGGGGGTCAGCGGGCCCGCGATGGTGCACATCCTGGGCGAGCTCGAGGCCTCGGGACGGGTCGTGCGCGAGCGCAATCCGGCCGACCGCAGGGCCCACGTGCTGACCCTCACGCCGAAGGGCCGCGCCGACCTCGCCGCCGCCCGCGCCGCCATGGACGCCGTCCAGCAGTCCGTGACGGACGTCATCGGCGAGGCAGGGGTCACCGAGCTGAACGCCCTGCTGGAGAAGATCACCAGTTGATGTCGTGACCGCGGGCGCCCCGGCCGCGCGGACACTTGGCCGGGGCGCTCTCCCTGACGCTAGGTCCAGGCGGCATCCACTTTTGAGCCCACAAGTCATCCACTTTCCATCCGATCCATAGCCATCGGCGACAATCGGCGGATGAAGCTGACACTCGGGCAGACAGCGGTGGCGGGGTTCGCGGAGGCCTACCAGGAGCAGGGCGAACGGTTCGCCGAAGGACAGCCCGCCTGGCAGCCCATCCACACGGTGTACGTCCCGGCGGACCGGCTGACGCCCGGCACCGTCACCGAGTGGGGCGGCGAGGCCCTCCGGCTCGCCGAGGCCTACCTGGAGCCCGGGCCGCTGCGCGAACGAGTGGTCGCCAAGCTTCGGCGCGAACCCATCGAAGATCTGCGGATCGACTTCGAGGACGGCTACGGCCGAAGGCCCGACCGTGAGGACGCCGACACCGAGCGCGCGGCCGAATCGGTCGCGGCCATGCACGCGGCCGGGACGCTCCCCCGGCGCTGGGGGCTGCGGGTGAAGTCGTTCGCCGACGGGGATCCGCAGCGGTCGCTGCGCACGCTCGACGGCCTGCTGACCGGGGTGTCCTCCCGGGTGGGGCGGTTGCCGGACGGGTTCACGGTGACGTTCCCCAAGGTCCTCATGGAGGCCTATCTCGGCCAGTTCGCCGGGTGTCTGGAGGCGCTGGAGGGTGGGCTGGCCCTGCCGTATGGGACATTGCGGTTCGAGATGCAGGTGGAGGCCACGCAGACGGTGGCGTTCCTGCGGCCGGGGCTGGTGGAGGTGTGCCGGGGCAGGCTGGCCGCGGCCCATTTCGGAGTGTTCGACTACACGGCCTCATGCGGGCTGCCGCCGCACGAGCAGCGGCTGGATCATCCGGCGTGCGACCACGCGCGACACGTCATGCAGGTGGCGTTCGCGGGGACGGGCGTCGAGCTGTCGGACGGCTCGCTGGCCGCCGCGCCGGCCTCCGACTCGGCCGAGGATGTGCGGGCGCTGTGGGCGCGCCACGCCGAGCTGGTGCGGCATTCGCTGACGCACGGCTTCTACCAGGGCTGGGACATGCACCCATCGCATCTGGTCAGCCGGTTCGCCACGGTTTACGCGTTCCATCTGGAGCGCTACGACGCCTACCGGGAGCGGGTCGACGCCTGGCGCGATCAACGGCAGGTGGGCGGCGTCATGGACGAGCCGGCCACGGTGAAGACGCTCGCCGCCGCGCTCCGGCGCGCGGATCAGGCGCTAGTCGGCGTCGAGGAGGGCGCGCCAGGGACGGACGTGCGCTGAGGTCACGGGGTACGCCCAGGGATCCTGGCCGGGGGGCGCGTCGCGCACGGCGCTGCCCACGTGGAAGGCGTGGATGCCGTGCTCGATGAGGGCGGGGACGTGCTCGCGTTTGAGGCCGCCACCGGCCATGATCAGCTGCGCGTCGCCGGCGTCGGCCCGGGCCCGGAGGGTCGGCAGGCCGAGCCCCACGCCCGACGGAGAGCCCGCGGTGAGGACGGTGGCGAGGTTCGGCAGCAGCCGTACGGCACGCCATGCGGCGACCAGGTCGGCCGCGTGGTCGACGGCCCGGTGGAACGTCCACGGGAACGGCGAGACGGCGTGGATCAGCAGCTCGGTCGCGCGGAGGTCCACGGCTCCCTCTTCGTCGAGGAAGCCGAAGACGAACCCGGTGGCGCCCGCCTCGGACAACTCCTTGACCGCGCCGCGCAACCGGTCGAGCTCGGCCTCCGACGCCATGAACCCGGCGTTCGGGCGGAGCATCACCATCTGCGGCAGAGCGCACTCTGCGGAGATCGCGGCCACCACGTCCGCCGAGGGGGTGAGCCCGTCGGAGGCCATGTCGGCCACGATCTCCAAGCGATCCGCGCCGCCTTCCTCGGCGGCGACGGCATCGCGCACGTCGAGCGCGATCACCTCAAGCAGTGGTCCGATCATAGAGCGAAGGTTATCGGGTGACTTTTCCCACGAGAACGGCGTCTGCCCCCTTGAGGTAGGAACTCAGGTGGGTTGTCAGATCGTGGAAGCGGCACAGCGCCCGTCCAGGCCCGCGCAACGCCGCGCCGCGTTCGAACAGCGCCCCCGACGCCCGATGGGCCAGGTCGACCGTACGCACATGATGGAACCGCTGGTCGCGGTAGTAGTGCTGCAGGCGCGGGTTGTCCTTCGCGCAGTCGAGCCGCAACCATCGCCGCCCGGCTGCGGCCACCCGCAACCCGGCCCAGTCGAGCAGCGCCTCGCCGACGCCCAGCCCGGCGTGGCTGCGCCGCACCGCGAGCTTGTGCACGTAGAAGGCGCCGCCCGGCAGGTCGCCCGGGGTCCAGAACTCGGCGTCCGCGTTGCCGTCCAGCGCCATGGTGGCCACCGGTCCCGAACCGTCCTCGCCGTCGAGGACGTACATGACTCCTTCGTCGATCAGCGGCGCGATCCGGGCGGCGGGGAATCCTCCGACGGGCCACTGGCGCACGCCGAGGCCGTTCAGCCAGTCGGCCGTCTCGGCCAGCAGGGCGAGCACCCCGGAGAGGTCGTCGGGTGCGGCGTGACGGAGCGTGAGTTCTGCAGAGAGATGAAGGGTGTCGGAGGGCATGGAAGGTCCTTTCGTTGCCACGGGTGTCGCTGTGAACACAAAGAGTCACTGCTCGATGCCGCAGGGCTCCCCTGCGGAGGCGAAGATTGCGATCAGCGGCGTGAAAGGCGCAACGTTACGGAGCCCGAGCGTGCCTGGGAGATCGCTCGCGGCGGTCCCGCAGTAAGAATCGCCCCCTGATCACAAAGGGGACGACCTGCGTACTGTCAATGGCGTTCCAGCTCGTACCTGATCAGATGTTTGTCGGCGGGAAGCACCGACACGGCGACACGCACAGGCGTGTCCTCTTCGTCGAACCCAACTCGGACATAAACCACTACCGGCGTGCCGGGCTCCAACTGGAGGCGCAGCGACTCGTCCGGAGTCGGCATCCGCGCCGAGATGTCGTCGATCACCCGCACCTGCGGGTGACCCAGCTCCTCCAGCACCCGGTTGGCTCCGCGCACGATGTCGCCGGGTTGCGCGATCTCCGAGTCGCGCACCAGCATGTGCGGGAAGAAGGAGTCGTTGGTGTTGTACGGCTGGCCGTCGACGAAACGCAGGCGGCGCCGTACGACGGCAAGGGCGTTGTCGGTGAGGGCGAGGCGGGTCGAGACGTCTTCCGGTGGGACGACGATCTGCACCTCGATGTGCTGATCCATCTCACGGCCCTCGGACTTGACCGCGTGGCCGAAGGCCTCGAACCGCGGCACGCCCTCGGGGAGGGGACGCAGCTCGTCCTGGGGCCGGATCAGCAAGGGACGGCGTTCGCGGACGAACGAGCCGCGCCGGCGCATCTTGATGATGAGCCCCTCGTTCTCCAGCATTCCATGCGCCAACCGGGCTGTGTTCCGGCTGACGCCATGTTCGGCCATGAGCTCGACTTCTGTCGGGATCTGATCACCCGGCCGGTACTTGCCGGAGTAGATGTCGGCCCGCAGCTTGTCGGCCACCTGCTGGTAGAGCGACGATCGTGCCATCTTCCCTCAATCAACCCTTTTGTTCCAACAAATCTAGACGATCTCGTTCTGACAGGGAACAACCACTTGACCCCAGCGCGTCGGGGCCGCATTATCCAAACGTTGGTACAAATCCATCCAATGGGGGTGGCCGGTGCTGGCGGTCCGTTCGGGTATGGCATACCTGCCCTGGCGTGATCCCTGCGAGGCGACGCGACTGCTGCGTTACGCGTTGCACCGCAAGGGGTTCACACACACCTACCAGAGCAACGGGAACGGCATGTCCGTTCTGTCGGTATCCGCGGAACTGACCGTTTGGTGCAAGAACGGCTCCTTTGTTTGGAACGAGGACGGCCTGGTGGCGACCCACCCATCGGACGATCCGGCGGGCGCGGCCAGCCTCATCCAACGGCACTACCGGAACCAGGGGCGCTCTTCCGCGCCCGTCGCGACCAGCGACGAGGACGAGGAGGGGAGCAGTTGGCTCCCCCACTGACTCCGCGCGATTCCGACGGCTTCGACCCCAACCCTCGCCGGGGTCGAGGCCCGTCTCGCGCCGGGGCATGACGTGTCCTGGCGGGTCCCCCACGCCCGCCAGGACGCGTCATCGTCATCGCCCCCCTCCCCCGCGTGATCTTGCAGGTTTCCCATTGCTCAGCTCAGGCGATTGGTGATCTTGCAGCGATTCCCTCTCGCCTGGCCACGCACGTGTTGATCACGCACAGCCGCAGACTGCATGATCACTATTGCGCTGACCTGGGGTTTGGGAATTGCCGCAAGATCACCACATGGCACCACCTGGTATGCCGTGACTTCCTGCAAGATCACGCCGGGGGGCGGAGGTTAGAGGGTGGTGACTGAGACGGTGACGTCGTCGAGGACGATGTCGTACGTCCGGCCGGTGGACGTCTCGCCCAGCTGGAGCTTGGCGATGGGGGTGGTGCCCAGGTTCTGGCCGGTCAGGCTCAGGCCGGGTACGGGTGAGCCGTCGAGGGACACGTCGAGGCTGCTGGACGTGCCGTTGACGATCGCGTGCAGCACCACCCGATGCCAGGCTCCGGCGGCGATCGTGGTCGTGCTGTACGTCGTCACACCGCCCGCGTTGTTGCGCAGCGAGAGCCGCCCATTGGTGTCGATGTAGACGTTCACGATCGACGCCGAGGTGCTGGTCCGGTATCCGAACAGGTTCGCCGAGGTGGTTCGCGACAGCACGTAGATCCAGCTCTGCGCCCACAGCTCGGTCGCGGTGCTGGGCAACGTCTTGTACGCGTACGTCGCCGTGCCGCTGCTCGTCTCACGCGCCGCGTAGGCGCCAGTGTGCGGCAGGGTGGCGCCCACGCCGAGCCCGGACACCGTGGTCCACGACGACAGGTCGCCCGTCTCGAAGCCGTCGAAGAACATCGATCCGGCTGCCGGCGTCGTCAGCGAAAGCGGGCCGCTGGTGCTGAAGTTTCCGGCCGCGTCGTACGCCCTGATGGTGTAGGTGTACGCGGTCGCCGCGGCGACGGTCGTGTCGGTGAACGTGGTGCCCGACGCCGTCCCGACGATCGCGCCGTCCCGCACCACGTCGTACCTGACCAGGCCCACATTGTCGGTGGACGCGGCCCAGCTCAGACCCACCTGGGACGCGGTGACGCTCGTCGCCGTGGGAGTGCCGGGCGCTGAGGGCGGCGTGGTGTCGGCCTGGGTGGTCGTGGTCACGGCGGAGGTCGGCGAGGACAGGTTGCCCGCGGTGTCCCTCGCCACCACCTCATAGGTGTAGGCGGTGCCCGGGATCAGGCCGGTGTCGGTGTAGGAGGTCGTGGCCACCGTGGCGACGTCCACGCCGCCGCGGCGCACGGTGTAACCGGCGACCGCGACGTTGTCGGTAGAGGCGTTCCATGACAGGGCGACCGAGGTGGGGCCGGGTGACGATCCGGCGAGGCCGGTCGGCGTGCTCGGGGGGGTCGTGTCGGTGGCGCCGCCGCCGTTCACCGTCACCGTGGCGGCCGTCGCGTTGCCCGCCAGATCGCGGGCCTTCACCTGGTAGTCGTATCCCGTGCCCGCCACCAGGGTGGCGTCGGTGTAGGTGAGTGTGGCGGGTGTGAGCGTGGCGAGATAGCCGCCGTTCCGGTAGACGTCGTAGGCGCTCACCCCGATGTTGTCGCTCGCCGCCGTCCAGGTGAGCTGCGCCTTTGTCGAGGTCAGCAGGGCCGCCGCGAGCGATCCTGGCGCGGCAGGGGCGGTGCCGTCCGGCCCGAAGTCGTACGTCTTGACGTCGAAGGTGTTGCCCTGGGAGTCGGTCGGGGTCACCGTCACGGTCGAGCCGTTCACGGTCACCTTGAGGAAGTGGTAGACCTTCGAGTCCGCGGCCGGCACGGCGGCCGCGCCGCAGGCGTTGCCCTTGTTCTTGGTGTACGACCAGCCGATGCCGTACGCGTCGGTGGTGGCGCAGCCCTTGCCGCCGATCGAGGTGGACTTGGCGCCGCCGCCGCCCGCCACGTAGCTCGTCACCCCTTCCGGTGAGGCGACGTTGCGCTGGTAGATGTGCGCGTGACCGTTGAAGACCAGCTTCACGCCGTTGTCGTGGAGCAGTTCCTCCAAGGTCCCCGTGCTGCCGGGGCGCCATTTCAGGTAGTCGTCGTCCGGCTGGCCTGAGTCGTCAGAACGGAGCGGGAAGTGGAACGCCGCGATCTTCACGGCCTCCGGATGCGACGCGAGGTCGGCGGCGAGCCACTGGTACTCGGCGGAACTCGCCGTCCAGTGGGCGTCGCGGTCCACCTGGTACATCGCGCAGTGCGACCCGCAGGCTCCGCCGTCGGCCGAGCCCACGTTGCTGTCACTCCACGCCGCGTCCAGCACGTAGAAGCGGACCCCGCCGGTGGTGAAGGCGTAGTAGTCGGTCGGGTAGCTGGCCGGCGTCGTGCCGTCGATCGACGGGTAGGCGACCATGTCGTACACGCCGCCGGAAGCCGCCACCGTCGTCGACTGCGGCCAGACGCTGAAAAAGGTCGCGTTGCGGCCGTGATTGCCGGTGACGGCGTGCATGGGCACGCTCTGCCCCGGGACCGCCCAGTACGGCGCGCCGAAGACGCTGGAGATGTTCACCCCGGTCTGGTTGAGGTCCCCGTAATTGGTCTGGGTGCCGCCCGGATAGGCGATGTCCCCGGTGGTGAGGGCGAACCTGGCACCGCTCGCGGCGACCTGCGCCAGCACGGACGACTGGTTGACGTTGAGGCTGCCGTCGTTGACGCCGCTGTTGGTGCTGTCGCCCCAGTCGCCGAAGACCGCGAAGCTGAAGGGCGTCGTGCCGGCCGCCGGCTCCATCGTGGTGAACTGCGGCGAGCCGTTCGAGCCGAGCAGGTCGATCGGTACGGCGTCGCCCGTGTAGACGCGGTAGCAGTACGCGGTGCCGGCGGACAGGCCGGTCAGCTCGACGCTGTTGCGGTATTCGGTCACACCGTTGACGGTGATCGGGTTACCGAGGGGCACGGAGGTCACGCTGGACGCGGTGCAACTTCCCGGCGGGCCGTATTTCACCGTTCCGTGGGTCTGCGTAGTGGTGGCCCAGGTGACCCGGACGGAAGTGGCGGTCAGGTCCGTCAGATAGGGCGCCCGAGTCAACTGCGCCGCCCAGCCCGCCGCCTGGGCCAGGCTCGGCAGGGCGATGACACCCAGCACGATCAGGACGGCGGCAGTCGCACGGGCGAGATGCCGGAGCAGGGGCGATTTCATGGTTGTTCCTTCGTGCTCGTGCGGGTCCCCGACCATCTGTCCTGTGGCTGTCCGGTGGCTGTCCGGTGGCTGCCCGGTGGCTGTCCGGTGGCCTAGCCGCCGCGGCGGCGCAGCATCCGGGCCGCGACGGCGAGCCCGACGAGGGCCGCCACGCCGATCCCTATCGGCAGCAGCGTGGGCGGCAGCCCGCTCGGCAGCGGCAGGTCCGCCTCCGGGCCGGTTTCGCTGGAGTCACGCGCGAGCACCGGCTCCGGCACCATCGTGCGCCGCAGCTCGCGCAGCACGTCGAGGTAGCGGGCGCCGAACTTCTCCGAGGGCTCCACGTAGGAGTTCTCGCTGAACTCGTTCCAGCTGATCAGGCCGAGCGCGTCCGGCGAAGACCGCAGCGCGGCGGCGTACTCGACCCGCATCGTCTCGCCGTCCTTCCGCTCGACGCTCCTGCTGCCGCCGACCATCCGCGCGTCGAACCCGGGGGCGAAGGGGGCGATCCAGTACTGCTTGTTCGCGTGGATGGCCGTGCTCATCTGCCAGAGCTTGTTCTGATAGTTGCGGTTGGTGTCAGGATTGACCGAGGACCAGTAGTAGGCGTCGCCGTCGGTCACGTCCGCGACCCGCTGGTAGTCGGCGACGTTCTTGGCCGTGCTCAGCACCAGCATGTCGTCGCGTACGGGACCGGTCACCTGGGCCACTTCGTCGTGGGAGAACGCCCAGGTGCCGCTCCAGATCGTGAGCGGCTTGCCGCCGAGGCGGTAGAAGACGGGATCGGACGCGTAGCGGTCCCGGAAGGCGCGGAAATCCGCGGCGACCCGCTCCACCGGCTGCGGGTCGCGGTTGAAGTCCAGCCCCTGGTAGATCATGGCCAGCTTGAAGCCGGCCTGGCGGCAGACGTCCATCAGGACCTCCAGCCGCCGCGCGTTGGTGAACCCGTCCTTCCAGCTCACGATGAAGCCGTCGATGCCGGCCGCCTTGGCCCATTCGATGTGCTGCCGCATCACTCGCGGATCGTCGCTGGCGTACCGCCCCAGCTGCGGATAGTCGATCTTGGCCCGATTCCACGAGTCAGGGGTGAACCACTGGTAGTAGAAGGCGAGCAGGGGAACGCCGTTGTCGGTCGGCGCCGCCTGGGCCGGGAACACTGGACAGGCCACGGCGGACAGGGCCGTGGCGATGAGAGTGGCGATGAGAACCCGGGCGAGCCGTCTCATGACATTTCCCTTGATGTTCTCCGCAGCCCACGCACCAGCCTGACGAACCGTCTCGGCCATCGGGTACGGCCGATGACCAGCAGTGAGACGGCGACCGCCAGGCCGGCCAACCCGAGCGTCGCGAGGTCGGCCCGGCTGACCACGGTGACGTCCAGGGTCTTCCCCTTGGACAGGCGGAACTGCTCGGCCAGCACGATGCCGCCCGCGCCCCGGACGTTGACCTTGTACTCGCCGCGCGGCAGCCCGTTCAGCGTCACCACCTGGCCTGGCCCGAAGCGCACCCGCTCGACCTTCCCGTCGGGATGGGTCACCTCGGCTGTGTCACCCACCGGCGTGCCGTACAGGGCGTCGTGTGCCTTGATCGTCAGATCGTGGAAGGCGGCCGTGAAGGTGACGTCCGGCCCGTTGGACGGCAGGAAGCGCTGCACGCCCGCGTCGACGATGTTGGTCCCGTTCATCGTGATGCTCTGCAGCGAGTACGCCACGGGGACCACGTCGAGCGCGCTCTTGCGGTAGATCGAGGTCATGCCCTTCAGCCACATCGCGCCTGTAGTGGGCATGTCCCACACGGTGCCGTCATCGCCCTTGACCTTGACGGAGGAGATCTTCTTCAGGTCCAGGGCCGCGCCGAATTGGTCGACGAAGCTGGCGGTGACCGGATACTGGACGGTGAAGGCCGCCGTGATCGTGTAGTTGGCCCGCATCGGCAGCCCGGTCACGGAGGGGCGGAACGCCTGGTCGGGGTCACGCTGGCCGGCCCACCTGGCGAACCGGAAGTGGCGCTGCGGCGATTCGATCGACTCGTCCAGCAGCACGAGCGTGTGCTTGCCGAAGTTGTGCTGCCGGGTGTAGGAAACGCGTCCGTGCTTGTCCGTGGTGAGCATGTGACCGTCGAACGAGAAGCGCACGTGCGGCAGCGCCGGCACGGTCCGCAGGGTGATCGTGATCGGCCACGGCTTGCGGTGCGGGTGCGGCCGGTCCGCCTGGGCGTTCGCCGTGGCCGGCACCGCGAGAACGCCGGCCACGGCGAGGATGAGAGCGGTCAGCCACCGCATCAGACGGTCACCTCCGTCTTGGGCTCGGCGGCCTCGTCCGGCCGCCGCTCCCGCTGCCAGGGTCTGGCGGAGAGAGCCATCAGCCCGACGGCGAGGAGCAGCCCTGCCCCGTAGTACCAGTAGATGGCCCCGACGCTGACGGACGCCGGCTTGGCGGCCGCGTCACCACCGGTACGTAGGATCTCCGGCGCACGCGGCGGCGAGGCGAAGTCGAACGCGCCGGCGATGCTTGTGGCCGTGGCGTCCACCTTGGTCAGCGGCTTCAGGCCCCAGTTGTCCTCGAGGAACCGCAGCGCGCTTGGATACTGCAGGACCGTGTGGTCGACGACGCCACGCCGGGCGTACGCGCTGACGAGCAGGGCGGGGACCCGGAATCCCATCTTCTTCGAAGGCGGCGCCACATGGTCGTACCAGCCGCCGGACCCGTCGTAGGACCACATGAAAGCCGAGCTCGCCCAGTATTCGCTGACCATCAGCTGGGTGATCATGGTCCGTACGAGGCTTTGGGCGGCCGGAATCGAGCGGGCGGAGCGCTCGCCGGCGCCGGCGCTTGCCACGTACGCGACGGACGGCAGCGTGCCCGACGCGAGGTCCACGTAGTACTGGTCCAGGTCGACGATGTGCCCGCGCAGCAGCGGATCGTCCACGAACCGGGTGTAGTTGAGCAGCGGCACGCGGACTGTCTGGCTCGCCTGGTCGGTCGCGGACAGTGCGTGGAAGGTCTCCTTCGGGTCGTAGTCCTGGACGTAGAACTTCCAGCTCACCCCGGCCGCCTCAAGCCGATCGAAGATCGTCGGCTGGCTGCCGAATCCGCCACGCGGCACCTTCTCCGCGCGGCCAGGGGGCGGCGCCGCCGAGACCCAGTAGGAGCGGTTCAGCCGGGTGCCGTACCGCACGGATGAGAAGAACCGGTCGAACAGCACGTAGTTGTCCGCGACGTTCCAGTAGAACCCGAGGTCTCTGCGGTCGTAGTGGCCCATCGCCGTCGAGCCGTCCCGGCCCTGGCTGCTGAACGCCGCCACGAAGCCGTCCATCTTGCCGCCGTTGTATTGCCGTTCGAGCACGCTCCGCCCCGCGGCCAGCGGGTCGGGCGGCGCGCCGTACAGGGAGAACGGCTTGACGCAGCCCCACTCCGGCCGGGTCAGCGACAGGGGCTGACAGGTCTTCGCGGGGATGCCGTCGGCCTTGGGGTAGCTGCCGAAGTAGTTGTCGAAGGAGCGATCGCCTTGCATCAGGAAGACGAAGTGCTGGATCGGGGTGGCCGGTATGGACGACGCGCCGTCTGCCACGGCCGGGCCGCCCAGACCGGCCGTCAGCCCGGCGAGGACCAGGCCGGCGAGCGTCAGGTTCGCTGGTCTCATGCGGGACGCACCTCGTACAGGATGATCACTGGTTCCTCCGTCGTCGCGCCCGATGGCGTACGCACAGCGACGGTTCCGGTGTAGACGGCCACGCCGTGGTACTTGTCGATCAGCGCCCGCGCCTTCTGCGCGAAGAACGGCGCCCGGGAGGCGGTGTAGGAGTCCCACACCACGTACTGGAACTGGCCGTCGCGCATCGCGCGGTCCGGGTTGGGCACCGGGGTGTACGACGGGTTGCGCACGCCGGGATTGCTGCTGACCGACAGTGCGAGGGTCCGGCGATGGCTGTAGAACTGCAGCACGTTGGCCATCGAAGGGCCGATGGCCAGGAGTTGCGCGCCCGCGGGAACGTGGTCGCGGACCCACAGCGCCGCCTCCCGCCCGCCCGGCAGGCCGCCGGTGCCGGCCAGGAACGTGGTCGTCGGCGCCGGGTTCACCCGGGCGAACGCCGGGACCGCGATGGTGCCGAAGACCACCGCGACCATCCCGGCCATGGCCCCGGCCCGGACACGGTCGCGAGCCCGTCCCCGCCCGCGCAGCAGGCCGGCCTCCGGGATCCGCGCCAGCGTACGACCCGCCAGCACGGCGGCCACCGGAGCCACCGGCAGCAGGTACTGATAGCCCTTGACCGGCCACAGCGTGAAGAACACGATCGGGACCGCGATCCAGCACAGCAGCAGCCCTTCCCGCCACCCGTTGTCGCGACGCAGCCAGACCAGGCCGATCGCCCCGGCCGCGATCACCGCCAGCCCCACCTCCCCAGGGACGGTGGTGAAGTAGAACCAGGTCTCGTGGTTGGCCCGGCGGAACATCTGCCAAAGCAGGTAGTTCTGGCCGGTGCTCTGCCGCCCCGACATGGACAGCACGATGGGGATCGGCGCGGCCACCGCCGCGAGCGCCGCCAGCGCGCCCAGCGCATGGCGCGCCTTCAGCCGCACGCGCGGCGCGAGGGCGAAGAACGCGTAGAGGCCGCCGACCAGCACGGCGCTGGTCTCCTTCGCCATCAGTGACAGACCCGCCATCGCGCCCGCCGCGACCAGCCAGCGGGCCCTGTCCGGCTCGTCCTGCACGTAGCGGACCACGCAATACAGCACCAGGAGCGTGGTGAGGGTCATCAGCCCGTCGAGCAGCACCTGACGGCTGACGATCACGTGATAGGGCGTCACGGCGAGCAACAGCGCCGCGATCAGTCCTGCGGCCGTGCCGTACAGGCGCCGACCGAGCGCGTAGGTGGCCAGGACGGCCGCCACACCGATGGCGGCGGCCACCCCGCGAGCGGCCCCGTCAGTGTGCTCGATCCGGTATCCGAACGACACCAGCATCTGGAACAGCACCGGATGCGCCCGGAAGATCGGGAACATCGCCTGTAAGGAGCTGTCGCCCGAGATCGCCGCGGCTGTTCCCGCGTAGACCGCCTCGTCGCTGTTGAACCCCACCGCCGTCAGCCGCAAGAAGCGGAGGACGGCGGCGACCACCACGATCCCCGTCACGGGAAGTAGCCGTACCGCCCATGCGCGCAGGGCACCGGCCCGGTCGAAACCGGGCCGGATCGCCGGCTTCTCGCCAGCCGACGCGTCTGGTACGACGACCTCCGTGCTCACGCAATGCCCCCCGACGGGCTCGGCGCCCAGCGCGGCCAGCCGTCGGCCACGAGACGACTCTCCCTGGCGACGGCCGGCACGCCGGCCCGCCCGTTTTCGGCGTTGAGGAGCGCCGGGATCTCGTCGGCCCAGCCGAACTTGTCGGAGGCGATCACCCGGGTGCGCACGTGAGACAGGAAGCCGGCCAGGATCTCCCGCTCGCGATCCCGCAACTGCTGGTAGCCGAGGCCGTTGATGGTGATGGCCGGGGCGAGGTGCCGGAACGGCGGGAAGCCGTACGCGTCGTCGGTGTTCTGGATCATCCGCTCCAGCGTGCCGGCGCGATCCAGGTCGGACAGCCGGGGCGCGCCGCGCTCGATGATGAACAGCTCCTCGACCTGGACCGAGCTGCCGATGCGACAGCTGACGAGCCGATCCACGCTGTACTTGGGCGGCGGGACGATCATCTGGGTGATGGCGTTGATGCCCATGATCGGCAGGTTGAACGCGGCCAGGCGCAGCGCAATGGACCGGCCGCCCTTGGAGTGCAGCCGGCTCTGGAACTGCAGCCGGCGCCACTCCTTCGGGGTGAGGTCGTTGGCCTGCACCGCGCGCAGGGTGTGCGCGCTGATCGTGAGGGGCTTGGGGAAGCAGACGGCCTGACCGGTGGTGTCGATGACGGTCATGTCGTCGGAGAGGAACAGCCCTCCGTGGTCGCGTAGCAGCCGCAACACCGTCGCCGTCTTGCCCGTGTCGGTGAGCGCGGAGAGCATGACACCGGTCCCACCCAGATTGACGGTCGCCGAGTGCAGCAGCATGCGGTCCCGGGAGACCATCACGAAGCGCAGCAGCGCCTCGACGATGTTCGTGTAGACCACATGCGGCGAGGCCGCGAGCAGCGGGCCGACCTCGATGTTGATGGTCTCGCCGAGCTCGATCCTGAAGTTGGCGCCGAGCCGGCCCAGGTGCTCCTCGTAGCGGATGACGTTCTGATTGGCGTACTCGGTCATGCTGGCCCTGCGCCGGGGACCGCGGCCCACGTCGCCGACCCGGACGGCGATGTCCACGTCGCCGTCCGCGACCCACTGGGCCCGGAAGAACTCCAGTTCGGGGAGCATGATCTGGGAGCCGATCCGGACGATGCCGGCTACGTCATACCGGTAGGGGAGGTATTGGTAGCGCTTGCGTGAGGGCGGGCCGGCCGCCTCAGGAGCGTCGAGGTCCACGAGCACCTTCACCGGGTCCCGTCCGCCCGTGCGCGCCGCGCCGTAGATGACGCGGTCGCTGATCAGGAAGCGGGCCAGGAAGAGCACCACCAGCGTGGCCACGTTGGCGACGTAGACGTCGATGCCGGCCCGGACCAGCGCCTCGACGGCGGGGAGCCTGGGCAGCAGCAGGAGGATGTTGACCAGGAAGAATCGCGCCGCCCGCCCGGTCCAGGCGCCGGTCCGGCTGCGCCGGTAGATCAGTGTGTCGGTGAGGATGAAATTCCAGGTCGTGGAGGCCAGTGTGGCCAGCGCCACGCCGAGAAGATGATGCAGGCCGAGCGGCTCGTAGAACAGCCACAGCGCGGCGGTGTTGATCACCATGCCCGACAGGCCCACGAGCCCGAAAGCGACCAGCCGGCCGAGCTCGTGCAGCCGTCCGCGGGAGGTCGACGGACGCTCCCGCAGCTGGCCGCCGAGCCGATGTCTGCGAAGGCGGGTCAGGTGGCGCATGAACGTGAGCCCCTGCCGGAAAGACGCCTTCGACCGGCCCGCGTGCCGTGGCGCCATCTCGTAGGCGACCTCGGCCACCTTGGCGCTGGGATGCTTCACCAGAAGCTCCAGCAGGATCTTGAATCCGATGGGGTTGAGCCGGTCGAGATCGATGGCTTCGCGGCGGAAGGCGAACAGCCCGCTCATCGGGTCGCTGACCGTGGCGAGGCGGCGTGGGAACACGGTCTTGGCCAACCGCATCGCCGAGGACGCGGTGATCAGGCGGGTCGCGCCGTCGAGACCGTCCACCGAGCCGGTCCCCGCGTAACGGGTGCCGATCACGATGTCGGCGTCATGCCGCATCGCCGTGCGGGCCAGCATCACCGCGGTCTCCGGCGGATGCTGGAGGTCGGCGTCCATGACCAGGATCCAGGCGCCGCGGGCATGCCGGGCACCGGCTACGACCGCGCCGCCAAGCCCGCCGTCCCGCGAGCCTGGCCTACGGTGGAGTAACCGGACTGGAACGTGACAATCAGGGGCGAACTCGGACAGCCGCTCCGGGGTGTCGTCGTCACTGTCGTCTACCAGCAGAATCTCGGCGGGCAGCGGCGCCAGCGCGGCGCCGAGCTTCTCCAGGAGTGTTGGAACGTTCTCACGCTCGTTCCGGGTGGGAACGATCACCGTGAGCACCGGGGCATCGCCCGCGTCGTTGAGGCTGGCCACGCCATGCGTGGCCCGGATATCTATGTCGGCGGCCAGGTCGGTCATCTAACCCCTCCGGATTCGGAAACAGGCATGCGAGGACGCCTTCGGGAGCCTGCAGTTCCCCCAACCGGCATGAAGTTTTGACCACTCGGCGCCGACCAATGTGCCACCCCAAGAAGTGACACATTGGCAAATCATAGATATACCAAACGGGTCCAACAAGTGGCCAATTTGTGAACGATAGGATAACGAGCGCATTGTTATCACGACGTTTCGTGATCACGGTATCCGCGCGTCCGATTGCTTGACATTTCGCCCGAATCATGTTTCGTAATCATGAATCTTTGATTAACAAACGCTTCTATCTGCTGTTTCGGCCGGCCCCGGCCATACCTTCCGGCCGGTAATATAGCGCTGAAGAAATAAAAGATTCACGTTCTGTTCATCAACGCGAGCCAGGATCGCGTTCGACCGGCCCCGAACTCCGCACATGCCGTGAATTCACAAGGTGCGATCGCAGCAGTGAATACAGGACATACATCAAGGGACACGACGCCCGCATCCCAGCGGCTCACAATTACGACTCCATGGGTCGAAGCGCCCACTCCACATCGGCCGCCACGTAGCGCGCAGCCGGGAGACCACCACCGACAGGCACCGGCAGCCACCGGCACGCAGCACCGAACGTTCAAGCTACGTTCATCGACGTCACTTTCGTCACATGTCTGCATATTGATTTCCTTTCACGCCGCGATAACCTGATGGATCCTGCCGCGACATGAGGGCTCCTGACTATTGGCACGTACCAAACCAGATCCTGTGGGGGGATGCGTGCGTGTTAAGGGATCTCACTTACGTGGCGCGAGGTTTGCTTTAGTAGGGGCATCCTGCTTTTTAGTTCAGTATGGGACATTGTCACTATTGTCCCGATTCGGCATGGCGCCGACGCTCGCCAACGGGCTCGGGTTCGCGGCCTCCGCTCAGCTGAACTACCTTCTCAGCGCCCACTTCACGTGGGGTGACCGGCGGCCGTCGCGAGCCCTTTCCACCAAAGCGTGGCTGTCGTACAACGCGACCGTCCTCATCGCGCTGACCGTCAACACGGCCGTCTTCGCCGCCGCGTGCCTGGCCGTACATCCGCTTGTCGCGTCCCTTCTGGGCGTGATATTTGGCGCAGCTTTCACCTATTCGATCTGCAATTTCGTGATTTTCCGGAGCCGAAAGGTGCTCACATGACCGTCCCAACGATGGGTTCGGCCGCGGTGACCACTGTCTCGATCACTGGGCGCACATACACGGAAGGCGTGGCCGTCGTCATGCCCGCCTACGGGGAAGAAGACAACATCGAGGCGACGGTCGAGGATTTCCTGCGCACGCTGGCCGGGACGCCGCACAAGGTGATCGTGGTCGACGACGGCAGCCTCGACCGCACGGGCGAGATCCTCGACCGCCTGGCCGAACGCCACCCTGACCACGTGATCGCGGCCCATCACCTGGTCAACCGCGGTTACGGGGCGGCCGTGCGAAGCGGCATCACACTCGCCCTGGAGTCCACAGACCTGCGGCGACTGCTGCTGACCGACTCCGATGGGCAGTTCAAGGCCGAGGACCTGCCGATCATGCTGAAGGTCCAGCGGACCGAACGCGCCGACGGAGTGATCGGTTATCGCCGCCACCGGGCCGACCCGCCCATGCGCCGGATCAACGCGTTCATCTGGTCCCAGCTCAGCCGCCTGCTGCTGGGCACGCGCAGCCGCGACGTCGACTGCGCGTACAAGCTGCTGGACCGCCGGCTCCTCGATGGCGTGCACCTGCGCGGCGAGGCGGCGGCCATCTCGCCCGAGCTGCTCGCCAAGATCCGCGGCACCGGTACGCGGATCATCGAGCACCCGGTCGGCCACTATCCGCGGCGGCACGGCGATCAGACCGGCGCCAGGCTGTCGGTGATCCTCCGATCGCTGGTCAGCCTCGCGGCCGTCTACCGGGACCTGGTGCGCGACGGCCGACGCTGGGGCCGGGCGCGGCGGCTGCTCAAGCCCGCGGACCCGGTGCTCGCCATGATCACGCTCGGTGCCGTCGTGCTCTCGGTCGTGGCGACCGTCCACTACATGAGCCAGGACCTGGTCCTTTCGTACAAGGACGCCGTCTCGCACGTGCTGATCGCGCGGCGCGTGGTGGACAGCCCGACCAACGGCGTCGCCCAACTCGGCGGCGTGTGGCTGCCGCTGCCGCACCTGCTCGCCGTCCCTCTGGTCTGGATCCAGGCCATGTACGAGACGGGGCTGGCCAGCAGCGTCGTGTCGATGATCGCCTACGTGGTGACGGTCCGCTATGTGTACAAACTGGCTACGGCCATGGCCGGTCTGCGGTTCTCCGGCAACCGCGTCGCCGGGATCGCCGCCGCGGCCGTGTTCGGGCTGAACCCCAATGTGCTCTACCTGCAGGCCACGCCGATGACCGAGGCGCTGCTGTTCGCCTGCATCGCGGGAGCCGTCTACCACCTGAACGAATGGTGCCGGACGGGCCGCTACGTGCGATTGGCCGTCTGCTCGGCATGGGTGGCGCTGGCCTCGCTCACCCGCTACGAAGGCTGGGTCCTGTGCCTCGCGGTGACCGCGGTGGTCGGCTACACGGCGCTGCGCCGCTGGCGCGGCTACACCCGGATCGAGGCCAACCTGATCTTCTTCGGGGTGGTCGCGTACAGCGGGATCATCGGATGGCTCGGCTGGAACGGGATCATCTTCGGAAATCCGCTTTACTGGCAGACCGGGGAGTACGCCAAGCCGTCCCTGTGGGTGTCGGCCGGCGACCGGACCGTCGGCGACATCGTGATCTCCGCGAAGACCTACCTGATCGCGATGGTGGACGACATCGGCTGGGCGACGCTCGCGCTGGGCTTTGCCGGGCTGCTGCTCTACGCCTTCTTCCACCGCCTCGCCGCCGCCACGGCCGCGCCGTACACGCTGGTGGTCTTCCTGCCGTTCTACATCTACACGCTGTATGCGGGGCAGCGTCCGCTGCACGTGACGGAGATACACGGCGACCTGTACAACGTGCGGTTCGGGCTGGTCATGGCGCTGGCGACGGCCGTGTTCGCGGGCTATGTGGTACGGCTCGCGGCCGGCGCGGTGGCCGTGCGGGTCGCCGTGGCGGGCACGGTGGCCGCCTCGGTCTTCGCCGTCTCCGGCACGGCGACGCTGGCCGAGCCCGTGGCGTACCTGAACAGCAAGGGCGGGCGGATCGACGTGGGGTCGGCGTCCTGGCTGCGCGAACACTACGACGGCGGCATGGTCCTCATGCAGAACTTCGGCAACGAACTCGTCGTGTTCGGCTCGCGGCTGCCCCTCGGCCAGGTCCTCTACGAGGGCAGCTTCCGCAAGTGGGAGCCTGCGCTCGCCGATCCCGCCGGACGCGACGTCCGGTGGATCTACATGCGCTCATCCAAGGGAGCCGAAGACGGCGTCTATCGGGCCCTGTACGGCACGGCGCGGTTGCGCGACCGCTACGAACTGCTCTATCAGGACGCGGACCGGCTCATCTATCGGGAAAAGCCATGATTCTCCTTGCGGAATCCACATCCATCGCCCCTATCCCCGACGAGTTGAGCGCGCGCCGCCTGCTCAGCCGTGGTCAGGCCATCGCGGGCGCGGTAGGGCTGGTCCTGATCGCGGCCGGCCTCGCGGTCCGGCTGATCACCGGTTTCGGGCCATCCTTCACGCAGGTGGGCCAGATCGCGGTGGGCGCGGTCACGGCCGTCTACTGCGCGGTGATCGCCTTCAAGCTGGCCATGGTGTTCAACGCGTGGGGCTCGCCGGTGATCCGATTCCAGGATGGCGACCTGCGGGTCATCCCTGACGAGGCACTGCCCGTCTACACGGTCCTCGTGCCGCTGCACCGGGAGAGCGCGGTACTGCCGTCGCTGATCGACCGGCTGGCGCACCTGGACTACCCGGCGGGGCGGCTGCAGATCCTGCTGCTGATCGAGGAGGACGACCAGGAGACCCAGGCGGCCATGCCGAAGCTGCCGCCCCAGTTCGAGATCGTGGTCATCCCGCACTCCCAGCCGAAGACCAAACCGAAGGCCTGCAATGTCGGGCTCCGGCGCGCGATCGGCGAATTCTGCGTGATCTACGATGCCGAGGACAGGCCTGACCCGGATCAGCTGCGCAAGGCCGTCCTGGCGTTCCGCACGCTGCCGGACCGGGTGGTGTGCGTCCAGGCGGAGCTGCAGTACTGGAACCCGTGGACGAACTGGCTCACACAGTGCTTCGCCGCCGAGTACGCCACGAACTTCTCGCTTTCGCTGCGCGGCTTCGACCGCCACCGGCTGGCCATCCCGCTCGGCGGCACGTCCAACCACTTCAGGACCGACGCGCTCCACGCGCTCGGCGGCTGGGACCCGTACAACGTGACAGAGGACGCCGACCTCGGAATCCGGATCGCGCGGCGTGGCTGGGACGTCCGCATGATGATCTCGGTCACCGAGGAGGAGGCCAACAGCCGGCTCGGCAACTGGGTGAAGCAGCGCAGCCGATGGATCAAGGGCTACATCCAGACCTGGCTGGTGCACACACGCCGCCCGATCAAGCTCTGGCGTGAGCTCGGCGCGCGGCGGTTCATGGCGTTCCATCTGACGCTCGGATTCTCCACGTTCACCACGCTCGTCAACCCGTTCTTCTGGGCCATGACGCTGCTCTACTTCGTCACGGGCACGCGCTACATCGAGGCGCTGTTCCCCGCCGCCGTCCTGTACGCCGGGGTGGTGACCATGATCATCGGCAACTTCCTGATGATGTACTGCCTGATGACCGGCTGCATGGAGCGCGGGCTGCACAAGGCGGTGCGTGCCATGCTGACCGTGCCGCTCTACTGGGGCCTGATGAGCCTCGCCGCGTACAAGGCGGTCTTCCAGCTGCTGCGGCCCAGCCGCAGGCACTACTGGGAGCTCACCGAGCACGGCCTGGTGAGCGAGTAGTCATGCGCGCCATCCTGACATTCTTATCGGCGCTCCTGCTCCCGCTCGCCTGTCTCGTGGTCGTGCCCGTCGCGTCCGCGGCCGCCGGCGTGCCCGCCGAATTCGACAAGACGCTCGTGGCCGACGGACTCGACCAGCCGACCGCGTTCCGCTTCCTGCCGGACGGGCGCATCCTCATCGCCGAGAAGAACGGCGCCATACGGCTGATCAAGAACGGCGTGCTCCAGGAGGAGCCGGTCGTCACCGTGCCCACCGCCAACGCCGACGAGCGCGGCCTCTTGGGGATCGAGATCGACCCCGACTTTTCTGCCAACGGATGGATTTATGCGGCTTACACGCACTCGGATGACTTTGATCGGCTGAGCCGGTTCACCATGACCGGTGACACGATCAGCCTGTCTTCCGAGGTCGTGCTGCTCAAGTCGAACCAGCAGGCCAACATCTTCCACCACGGCGGCGAGGTGCGCTTCGGCCAGGACGGCAAGCTCTACTGGTCGCTCGGTATGAACACCTATAACCCCAACTCGCAGAACCTCGGCACGCTGCACGGCAAGATCCTGCGGATCAACAAGGACGGCGGCATCCCGCCCGACAACCCGTTCGTCGGCACGCCCGGCGTCGAGCCCGCCATCTGGGCGTACGGCGTGCGCAACACCTTCCGCTTCGACGTGATCCCCGACGGGCCGAACGCCGGCAAGATCCTCGGCGCGGACGTGGGCGGCTCGAAGTGGGAGGAGCTCAACGTCATCGAGCGAGGCGGCAACTACGGCTGGGTGACCACCGAAGGCGTATGCGACGGCTGCGGCTTCATCAACCCTGTCTTCACCTATCCGCACACCGATCCGCCGGCCGCGGCCGGATCGATGACGGCCGTCGCCGTCTACACGGGAAACGCCTTCCCTGCCGAATTCGACCACGCGGTCTTCTTCGCCGACTACACGCTCCACTTCATCAAGTGGCTGAAGATGGACGACGAGTTCCAGAGCGTGATCTCGGTCAACGACTTCGACCTCGACGCGGGCACCCCGGTCCAGCTCAGCGTGGGCCCGGACGGCGACCTCTACCAGCTCAACATCTTCCCGGGGGCGCTCTACAAGATCGGTCCGTCCGGCGGTGACCGCGCACCCGTGGCCAAAGCCTCGGCGACGCCCGCTGACGGCCTCGCGCCGCTCAGCGTCGCCTTCTCCTCCGAGGGCACGGCCGACCCCGATCCCGGCACGAACCTCACCTACGCCTGGGACTTCAAGGACGGGTCGACGTCCACCGACCCCAACCCCACGCACGTGTTCACCACGGACGGCACGTACGAGGTGAGCCTCACCGTGAGCGACGGCGTCAAGACCTCCGTGGCGACGCGACGGGTGACCGTCGGAAACCGGCATCCGACAGGAACCATCACCTCGCCGCAAGACCAGTCGAAGTACAGCGCAGGAGACGAGATCTCCTACTCGGCGACCGCCACCGACCCCGAGGACGGCACGCTGCCCGCCGGCGCGTACTCGTGGAGCGTGGTGTTCCACCACGCCGACCACATCCACCCGTTCCTCGGCCCGATCAACGGCGTGACCCACGGCACGTTCACCATCCCCCGGGTGGCCGACAACATCGACACGACCTGGTATGAGATCAAGCTGACGGTCACCGACGCCGGAGGACTGAGCCACACGTCATCGGTGGCGATCAAACCCAACCTGGTGACGCTGACCTTCACATCCAACCCGCTCGGCCCGACGTACACCGTGGACGGCCTTCCCTTCACGGGCACCAAGGTCGAGCAGGCGGTGGTCGGCGTCGAGCGCACGCTCAGCTCGCCGACCACTCAGTTCTACAACGGGGCTCAGTTCGCCTTCGACAACTGGAGCGACGGGGGCGAGCAGACCCACGTGATCAGGACTCCGGCCACGCCCACGACGTACCAGGTGAACCTTCTCGAGCTCGTCCAGCCGCCCGCGCCCTGGCAGAGCAAGGACATCGGAGCACGCACGGTCGCGGGAACGACGTTCTACGACAACGGCTCGTTCACCCTCAAGGGTGGCGGCAACGACATCTGGGACGCCACCGACGAGTTCCGCTACGTCTACCAGCCGCTCAACGGCGACGGCACGATCATCGCGAAGGTGTCGTCGCAGCAGAACACCAACCCGTGGGCCAAGGCCGGCGTCATGATCAAGGAGGCCGCCTCCGGATCGGCGAAGTACGCCGCGGTCGCACTCACGCCGGAAAACGGCATGCACTTCCAGTACGACTTCAACGGCGACGGCGGCGGATACGCGTCATCGACGGGCTGGATGAAGCTGACCCGCGTCGGCGACCTGTTCACCGCCTACCGCTCGCCTGACGGAATCGCCTGGACGTCCATCGGCAGCACGACTTTGGCCATGCAAGCGGACGTGACGGTCGGCCTGTTCGTCTGCTCACACGACATGACGGCGCTCGGCCAGGCCGTGTTCGACGCGGTGAGCGTCACCCAGGGCAGCACCGTCGGCCCCCCGCCCGCCC
The DNA here is from genome assembly GCA_017592665.1 of Streptosporangiaceae bacterium NEAU-GS5. Classification (GTDB taxonomy): domain Bacteria; phylum Actinomycetota; class Actinomycetes; order Streptosporangiales; family Streptosporangiaceae; genus NEAU-GS5. Next base: position 120,098 of record JAGFNW010000005.1, read on the forward strand.
CATGGTCCCTGGCCGCCGTCGGGACCACGGGATCGGCCACGTACGACGCGTCGAACGGCGCGTTCACGGTCAACGGCGGCGGCCACGACGTGTGGGACACCACTCAGGAGTTCGCGTTCCTGCGCCGCCCGATGGCCGGCGACGGCTCGATCACGGCACGGGTCACCGCGCAGACCCCGACGTCCGATTGGGCCAAGGCCGGCGTCATGGTCAGGAGCGGCACGGCGTTCGCCGACATGCTGATCACGCCGGAGCACGGCGCACATTTCCAGACCTCCGCGCCGTCCGATGCGGCGGCAGGCGACGTCGCATGGGTGCGACTGGTCCGTACGGGCGACGTGGTCACCGGATACGCCTCGCCGGACGGCACGGCGTGGACTCAGATCGGCCAGTTCTCCGGCTTCACGGGCCAGGTGGACGCCGGCATGTTCGTGACCGCGCATTCCGGCTCTGGTGTCGGCTCCGCGACGTTCGACCACGTGACGTTCGACGCGCCGGATGACCCGGGCCTGCCTGCTGGATGGACCGGCGGCGACGTCGGCACGCCGACGACACCCGGCTCTCACTCCGAACTGGCCGGGACATGGACCGTTACCGGCGCCGGAGACGACGTGTGGGGCACGGTCGACCAATTCCACTTCGTACACCGCACCCTGACCGGCGACGGCACCCTGGTGGCCCACTTGACCGGCCAGACCCGGGTCGAGGGGTGGACCAAAGCCGGAATCATGTTCAAGGCGTCGGCCGCTTCGGGGTCTGCTTACGCGGCCGTGCTGCACGCCTCCGACCACGGCACCCACCTCCAGGCCACAAGCGAGCAGGACGTCGAAGGCGGCGACCTGCCCTGGCTCAAACTGGTCCGCGCAGGCGACACCTTCACCGCGTACGGCTCGGCCGACGGCGCGGCCTGGATCAGGATCGGCGCCCGGACCGTGACCATGCCCGCGGCGGCCGAGGTCGGCCTCTGGGTGACCAGCCACGACGGCAGCCTCACCAGCACCGCCACCTTCACCGACGTGTCCGTCACCCCGGCAGGATCCTCGTCCCTGCCCGACGGCTGGAGCCACGCCGACATCGGCTCCCCCGCCCTCGCAGGAACGGCGACCGTAAGTGGGACCGCCTTCACAGTCACGGGAGCGGGCGGAGACATCTGGGGAGCCACCGACCAGTTCCACTACGCCTACCGGGCCCTCGACGGCGACGGCTCACTCGTCGCACGCGTCGTCTCACAGGAGAACACCGATGGCTGGGCCAAGTCAGGCGTGATGATCAAATCCGCGGCCACGCCAGGATCACCCTACGCGGCCGTGTTCCTCACACCGGCCCATGGCGTAGTCCAGCAGGCCGGCTTCAGCTCAAGCGTCGACGGCGGCGACGCGACCGCCCCAGTCTGGCTCCGCATCACCCGCACCGGCTCCTCCATCACCACCTACCGCTCCGCCGACGGCGCCACCTGGACCGCCGTCGGCACGGCAACCCTGTCCGGCCCCGCCACCATCGGCCTGTTCGTCTGCTCCCACGAAGCCGGCCAACTCAACACGACAGTCTTCGACGGAGTAACCGTGTCACCGTGATGTCGCCGCGCCCATGTGCCGGACCCCTACCACGAGCGTGTGCCTAACCGCCTTCCTCATCAGGGGCGTCGGCGGCCTGGGTGACGGCGGTCAGGATTTCGGCGTAGGTCTGTTCGACGGCATCCGGGGTGGCCAGTTGGGCCAGCACGGAGTCCAGGCGGACGCCGGGAACCTGCCCGACCACCCTGCACAACGCCGCCACATCACCGGGCGCGTTCGATCGATCCTTCAACCGCCGCAGATCATCGGCCGCCGCCCGCAACGACCGCTCCGCCCCTTCCTGACCGGTCACCGCACGCAGCAGGGTGGCGGCCAGATGATGAGTCAAACCCTCCCCGACCGACCCCGCATGGCTGACCAGGTAGTTGCCCAGATTGTGATGACTGACGTGCAGATTACGCACGTCACCGGCCGCGTACTTGTAGCGCAGCGCGTCCTGCTCCAGCGCGACCGCCCGCGGCCCATGCCCCCGCTCGTGTTCCACATCGGCCAGCGCCGACAGCGTCTTACCCAGCATCTCCAGGTCGTGGCGCCGCTCGAAGATCTCCCGCAACTCCACCAGCAGCCGCCATGCCTGCTCCACCCGCCCCAGCCGCAGCAACGGGCCATAGACGTTGAACCGTGTCCGCGCCGTCTCGGTCTCGCCCGCCCCCCGCGCCCGCTGCGAGGCGGCGATCCCCTCGGTCAACGTCAGCGCCTGCTCCCACCGGCCCAGCTGCAGCGCCGCCGTATGACCGATGTCCAGCAACCCCTCCCGCACATTCCACGGCTCGACCGTCTCATCCTCACCGGCGACCGTGGGCAGCCCGGCCATCGTCTCCTGAAGCGCCCTTACCCGCTCGGCAACCTGCTCTGCCTGCCCCATCACCGACAGCACCTGCACCTGCAGCGCCTCAGCGGCCAGCCGGGACCACGGACCCAACCCCGCACGCACCGACCACTCGACCTTCCGCCCGGCCAGCTCCAACGCCTCAGCCAACCGCCCCGACCCCACACACACCCCCACCAGATCCATCAACAAGGCCGACGCCACCTCCGCATCGTCGCTCTGCTCGGCCAGCGCCAGCACCGCCCGCAACTCCTGCTCCCCCGCCCCCGGATCCACCACCAGCAACGCCCGCCCCAGCGTCCCCCGAGCGACCAACTCCTCCGGCCCGCCCGCCAGCCCCGCCGCCACCCGCCGCAACCCTGCCACCAGCCCGGCCACCGTCCCCCGCGACCGATCCCGATGCAGCACCTGTTCCAGCAGCCACCGCGCGTCCTGCCAGGCTGCCAACCGCAGCAGGTACGGCACCGCCCCCGACCCCGCGCGCACCATCAGCCCGCCTGCCTCCATTCCCTGCTCACCCTCCCGCGCATGCTCGAAAACCGCCCACCAGAACACGGCCAGCTGCCGGTCCGCTGCCTCTCCGAACACGGCACCTGCCGCCGAACGCCCCGCACCCGCAACCCCCGGATGCACCCCCATCACCCGGTCATCCCCCTCCCCCGATACCGCCAGCAACCCCCGTCTCGCCAGCAGCCCGAGCAGTCCGTCCAGTTCCGGCACCGGATCCGAGCGATGGAGCCGCGCCCGCACATCCGACCAGTTCGCCTCCAAGACATCCCAGAAGCGGTCGTTGTCCTCCAGACAGCAGATGAACCAGAACAGGTCCCGTGCCGCCTCCGATAACTCTCCGGCTACCGCGTTCGTCCAGGCCTCGAGGACGCTGAGGTAGTCGGATTCGCTTCGGGTGTCCAGCTCGCCGTCGGCGCTGAAGAAGCCGACGGGTAGGTCGCCGGTTGTCTCGCGCCAGGCGCCTCCGGCGGCTTCCAGCAGGGCTGTGAGCCGTGCGGGGTCGGCGGCCTGGCCGTCGGCGAGCTCGAGCAGTTTGGGATGACCTTGGGCGAGGTCGATGGCTCGGGCGGCGAGGTCGCGTGCGGTCCGGTCGGGTACGCCGGGCAGCGTGCCGTCCATCAGGTCGCGAAGCGCGGGCAGTTCGCGGGCCAGCAACAGTGACTCCCGCAGGGGGAGCGTGCCGATCGTGGTCATTGGCATCTGGGACTGATCGAGGTCGGGGCGGACTCGGCTGGTGACGATGAGGCGGGAGAAACCGCCGTGATCCACCAAAGCTCCGAGCAGGGTCTTCCAGCGTTCGTCGCGCCAGGTACCTGTCGAGGTGAGCAGCGACTCGGCGTTGTCGAGGACGAAGAGCATCCGGTTCTGGGCGGCGAACTGGCGAAGGACTGTGGCTGCGGTGGTCACCTTGTCGGGGTCGGCCAGTAGGTGGACGAGTTGGAGGAGCGGTGTCTCGCCGCTGCTCACCTCGTGGAGGGCGGCCAGCTTGCGCTCCAGGTCGAGGACGAAGTTGTCCAACGCACCGCTGATGTCGGCGCCTTCGTCGGGGGCTTTGTGCCACAGGACCACGCCGAAGGAGTCGGCGTGGGTGTAGGCGAGTTCGAGCGCGCAGGCCGTCTTGCCTCCGCTCGGCATGCCGTGCAGCACCAGGCCGGACAGGCCGCTGCCCGGAGCCAGCGCGGCGCTGGCGTCGGTCATCACCTTGACCCGGCCGACGAAGCGGTCGGGCTGAGGCGGCAGGCCGGCGTACGCGAGCGATGAGGGACGGAAGACGATGGGCTGGCCCTGTGGGGCCTGAAGGGAGAGGCCGAGAGCGTGGGGACCGAAGAGCGCGGGGGTGGCTACTGAGAGGGCTGGGCAGTCGAATGTGGGCGGATCGGCGACGACCTTGCGCATGGTCATGGCCACGGCGCGTGGGAGCTTCTGGCCCTTGTCGGCGAGCAGTTCGTACAGCTCCTCGGCAACGTTGATGGCGAAGCTGTCGACGACGGGGTAGCGCATCGCGAGCACGGCGCAGTCGAGCTGGTCGGACAGGGCAGTGGCCAGGGCGTTCAACGGGCCGGAATCGTCGTCGGCCGCGGGGGTGTCACGGGAGGGCGTGGTCTCCCAGGAGGTGGGCGGGGTGAGGCCGAGGGAGCGCATCTGGTCGGCGGCGGTGAGGGCGGCCGACCAGCAGGCCGAGACCGTGACCAGCTTGAGGCGATCGCGAGTCAGGTCGAGCAGGTCGACGAGCTCGTCCGCGGAGATACGGTCCGGCGAGCCGTCGGCCTTCTCGAGGTAGATCTCGCCGGGTGAGCCATGGCCGGAGACGTGGACGACGTCCCAACCCTCGTCCTCTTCGAGGACCTCGGTCAACCGTTCTCGGGTCACGCCGTATTGAAGGACGTGCAGTTCGACGGCGCGATTGCGGACGGCGCCCACGTTGGAGAACAGCTTGGTGAGGGCATGCCGCTCGCGGCGGAGATTGAGCACGCCGGTGCCTGTGGGGAGGCTGAACAGGCCCAGGACACGTAGGCGGTCGCGAACCGAGGGCTTCCCGGCCGTGTCGCCCGGCGGGCAGAAGACCAGGGGGACGTTGTGCAGGGCCAGGGGCTTGCCGCTGACGTGGCCCAGGCTCAGGGGGCGGAACGCCAGGACTCGGGCGTCCGAAGGGACGATCACACGCACGGCGTCCGGACGCGCCTTGACCATCGCAGGGCCGATGTCGCCGAGGACGTGTTCGCCGATCCACGCGCCGAGGTCGGTCAGGATCCGCGCTTCATCAGCGAGTCTGCGGTCGGGGACCGCGTTCCAGCGTAGGTATGTGTAGAGATCTGTGAAGGCTTCGAAGCGCCAGTCATTGTGCTGGAGTCGGACCTCATGGTCGGCCAGGAAACGGCCGCCGGAATCGGTCAAACGCCAACGCCAACGGTCAATACCCTCGAAATCGAGGATCTCTAAGCGCAGTTCACCGGACAAAGCGCACCACCCCTACTGGGATGGTAGACGCCACAGGCTTTCGATTAGTGCCAATCGATCAGGGCATCGTCGGTGAAGACGGCGTGGGCTGTCTGGCCGGCGGATGGGGCGGTTTCGGCCAGCCAGCGGCCATACATGACGCAGGTGGGGGCGTTGGTGAGGCGGACCATGACGATGGTCGTTCCTGGCGCGAAGGTGTGATCGACAATCCAGCTTTCGATAGTGCCGGTGGGCTCGACGGGTTGCCATTGCCAGGTGCGGGAGTGGCAAACCGAGCAGAATTCGCGTGGGGGGAAACGGCGTGTGTCGCAAGTGGAGCATTGTTGGATGACGAAATCGCCGTTTGCCACTGCGGACCGCCAACCTGCCGAGTCTCGGTCGCTCATGTGTCTTTCCTCAAAATCAAGGCTGAGGTGGCGGCGAGGACGTAGCCGGGCTGGGCGGTGGAGAGGGCCACTTCGGCGCCGGGGACTTGGCGGTCGCCGGCGTCGCCGCGTAGCTGCGACACCGCTTCGGCGATGTGGTTGATGCCGTGTACGTAACCCTCCGAGAGGAAGCCTCCATGGGTGTTGTACGGGACGGCCGAACCTGAGGCCGCGTAGAGGCCGCCCTCACCCTTGGCGCAGAAGCCGTAGTCCTCGAATTGGACGACCACGGAATACGTGAAGCAGTCGTAGATCTGAGCAACATCGACATCGGCTGGGCCGAGGCCGGCCATCGAATACAGGCGGGGGGAGAGTTCGGCGGCGGCGCTGACGGTCATGTCGGGGCCGTCGAAGGGGTGGCTGCCTCCGCCGAAGGCGGCTGCAGTGATGAGGACGGGCGGGTGGGGCAAATCGCGGGCGCGTTCGGTCGTCGTCACAACCACCGCGCAGGCTCCGTCGGTTTCCAGGCAGCAGTCCAGCAATCGGAAAGGCTCGGCTATCCAGCGGCTGGCCAGGTAGTCGTCGAGGGTTATGGGGGTGCGCATAAGCGCGCGCGGGTTCTTGGCGGCCGCGGCGCGTTCCGTAACGGCGATGGCGCCGAAGTGTTCGGGCTGGGTGCCGTACTTCGTCATGTGGGCGCGGGCATACATGGCGTACATCTGGGCGGGGGCCACATAGCCGTACGGCGCCTGGAACGCGGCCTCGGGGGCGGGGTTGGCGGCGCGCCCCATACGGAATTCGGAGCGGGCGTTGATGGCCCGGTAGCAGACCACGACGTCGGCCATTCCAGCCGCGACAGCGAGGGCGGCCTGGGCGATGACCGAATGTGAGACGCTGCCGCCGCCGAATTGGTCGAGGTACCACGACGGGGCCGGCAGTCCCAGGGCCGGGCCCACGGTCGACGGGGGCGCCGAGTCGCCGACGCGGTGGGTGGCGAGGCCGTCGACGTCGTCGGGGGTCAGGCCGGCGTCGTCCAGGGCGGCCAGGATCGCCTCGCAGGCCAGGGTCAGGGTGCTGACGCCGGAATCCTTCGAGAACGACGTGTAGCCGACCCCGGCGATCGCCGTGCGGTCGCGGATACCACCTAGCAAGCGCTTGGCCACAGAATGACCTTAAGGTGCGAGCTCAACCCGTTCAACCAGGGTGCTCGACCATCCAAGCAAGCGCTTGGTATAGTGATGGTCAGGTAGTTCAGGGCGCGGGTAAGGAGGCGAGTGGTGAGCACCCACGCGGCGCGGCTAGTGGCGCCGGACGACGGACCCGGATCGGGCATGGGAAGGGGCCGAGTGATCCCACTGCCCAGCAACCGCGCCGACCCGGCCGACGGAGCCGCGATGCAGCCTGTGAACGGCATCCCCACTGCCCTGCACTTCCGCAGAGTGCTCGGGCGGTTCGCCACGGGAGTGGTGGCCATCACGGCGATCGACCCGGAGACGGGCGAGGCGTGCGGGCTCGCGGCCAACTCGTTCACGTCGGTGAGCCTCGACCCGCCCCTGGTGGCCTTCTGCGTGGCCTACACCAGCACCAGCTGGCCGCTGGTCAGAAAGGCGCCGACGCTGTGCGTCAACGTCCTGGCCGAGCACCAGCAGGAAGTCTGCGCTCAGCTCGCGGCCAAGGGCGGCGACAAGTTCGCGGACCTCTCATGGACGGCCTCCCCCGGCGGCAGCCCCGTCATCGACGGCGCGCTGGCCTGGCTTGACTGCACGGTCGAAGCCGAGCACCCGGCCGGCGACCACGTCATCGTCGTGGCACGGGTCGAGCGGCTGGACGCGCATGCCGATCACGGGCCACTCGTCTTCTTCCGCGGCGCGTACGGCCGCTTCCATGCGTGACGAAATCAAGGCGTGGCTCAAGGCGAATCTCACGGACGAGCTGAGGGGGCTTGGCGGGCCGGGGCGGGAGCACGAAGGGTTCGAGCTGCGGGTGGCGTGGGAGCGTTGCCTCGGCGCGGCCTGCTGGACCTGCATCGGCTGGCCCGAGGCGTACGGCGGGCGCGGCGCGAGCATCGCCGACCAGGTGGCCTTTCACGAGGAGTACGCGAAAGCGGACGCCCCCGCCCGCGTGGGCCACATCGGCGAGGGTCTCATCGGTCCGACCATCATCGATTTCGGTACCGACGAGCAGCGCCGGCGTTTTCTACCCCCGATTCAGCGTGGCGAGGAGCTGTGGTGCCAGGGGTATTCGGAGCCCGATGCGGGCTCCGATCTTGCCAATGTCCAGACGCGGGCTCATCTCGAGAACCACGAATGGGTGATCACGGGGCAGAAGATCTGGACGTCGCTGGCGCATGTCGCCGACTGGTGTTTCGTGCTCTGTCGTACGGAGCCGGGCTCCGAGCGGCATCGGGGCTTGTCGTATCTGCTGGTTCCGCTCAAACAGGAGAACGTCGAAGTTCGGCCGATCAGGCAGATGACGGGGACGTCGGAGTTCAATGAGGTGTTCTTCGACGGGGCGAGGACCGCTCAGGCCAACATCGTCAGCGCGCCCGGCGAGGGGTGGAAGGTCGCGATGGCGACGCTCGGCTATGAGCGGGGCGTGTCGACGCTGGGCCAGCAGATCGGCTTCCGGCGGGAATTGGCGAAAGCGGTCGCCACGGCCAAGCGCACCGGCGCCTACGAATACCTCAAGGACCGGCTGGTCCAGTCGTGGATCGAGCTCGAGATCATGCGCCTCAACGCGCTGCGTGAGCATGAGACGGCAATCGACAAGCTCTACTGGTCGGAGTGGCACAAAAGGCTGGGCGAGCTCGCCATGGCCGCGCAAGGAAAGGCGGGGCTCATAGCGCAGGAGCCGTACGAGCTGAGTGAGCTGCAGCGCTTGTATCTCTTCTCCAGGGCCGACACCATCTATGCCGGTACGAGCGAGATCCAGCGCAACATCATCGCCGAGCGCACTCTAGGACTGCCCAAATGAAGGCTCACGGCCTGTTGCAAGGCAAGGTCACGCTGGTCACGGCCGCCGCGGGGGCGGGGATCGGCTACGCGACGGCCCGGCGCTGCGCCGAAGAGGGCGCGTCCGTGGTCATCTCGGACAGACACGAGCGCCGGCTCGCCGAGGCCGCGACGCGGCTTGCCGAGATCACCGGCGTGAAGCCGCTCGCCGTGACGTGCGACGTCACCTCCGAGGCGCATGTGCTGTCGATGTTCGACACGGCGGCCGAGGCGTACGGCCGGATCGACGTCGTGGTGAACAACGCCGGGCTCGGCGGCACGGCCGACCTTGTCGACATGACGGACGAGCAGTGGAGCACCGTCCTCGACGTGACCCTCAACGGCACCATGCGCTGCACCCGGGCCGCGCTGCGGCACATGATCCCGCGCGGCGGCGGCGTGATCGTCAACAACGCGTCCGTCATCGGCTGGCGGGCCCAGCGCGGCCAGGCGCACTACGCGGCCGCGAAGGCCGGCGTGATGGCGCTGACCCGGTGCGTGGCCCTGGAGGCCGCGCCGTACGGCATTCGCGTGAACGCCGTCGCGCCCTCGCTCGCCATGCACCCGCACCTCGCCAAGGTGACCAGCGAGGAGCTGCTCGCCGAGCTCACGACGAAAGAGGCCTTCGGCCGGGCCGCCGAGCCGTGGGAGGTGGCCAACGTCATCGTCTTCCTGGCCAGCGACTATTCCTCGTACATGACCGGCGAGGTGGTCTCGGTCTCAAGCCAGCATCCGTAGCGCCTCGACGACGCTCAGCAGGTGACGGCGGACGGCGCGCTCGGCGCCGTCGGGGCTGCGCGCGCACAGCTCGTCGATGATGGCGAGGTGCTCGGGGAGCGAGACCTGGGGGCGGCCGGGCCGGAGCGCGAGCCGGAAGGCGTGCCGCACGTTGCGGGCGCGCAGGCGGACCAGCACCTCGGCCGCGACCGGCTGGGCGCCGATGTCCCGGATCCGGTCGTGCAGAGTGCTGTTGAGCTGTGAGTACGTCATGACCTCGCCGGCACGCACGGCGTCCTGCATGCGCCGGCCCAGCTCGCGCAGCTCGGCGATCTCGGCGTCGGTGATGCGTTCGGCGGCCTTGGCCGCGCAGAGGCCTTCGACGACCATCCGCACCTCGGTGATGGCGATGGCCTCATCGAGGCTCACGGCGCGCACGCGCGCGCCGCGGTTGGCGATGCGCTCGACGATGCCCTCGTGGGAGAGGTCGATGAGGACGGAGCGGACCGTGCCGCGCGTGGTGTTGAACATCTCGCACAACTCCGCCTCGACCAGCCGCTGCCCTGGGGCGAAGTCTCCCGCGAGTATCGCCGCACGGATCCGCTCGGCGACCTCGACGCGCCCAGCCGTGTCTTCGGGCGTGCTCGTACTCACCTGAACACCCTCTCATGGTCACCGGCCATCCGCCTACGACAATATTGTTTACAATCTAGACGACCGCGTGCGGACAGAGCGCCGAGGCGGCCGGCGTCCGTCCAGAAGCTCTCCGACCTGGCGCGGCAGGGCGGCCTGCTGCCGAAGGCTCCGGACATCGGCGCCCTGCTGCCGTGACGCGCGGCCGAGACGCTCTGCTCGGCGCCGCCGGACTCGGCGCCGTGGCCGGGCTGGTCGAGATCCTGCCGCGGTCCGGGCTGGTCGACGGCCGCTACCTGGCGCCGGCGAGCGCCATGGGCCGGGTCCTGCTCGACCGGCTCGGCCAGGGCGAGTTCTGGATCGCGCTGGGCGACACCCTGCGCGGCTCGGCGCTCGGCCTGGCGCTCGCCATGGCCGCCGGGATCGTCGTGGGCGTCGTCATCGGCATGGTCCCGTTCCTGCGGTCGCTGACGGCCTCGACCATCGAGTTCCTGCGGCCCATCCCGTCGGTCGCGCTCATCCCGCTGGTGGTGCTCCTCTACGGCACCCGCCCGCAATCCGCGCTGATCCTCGTGGTCTACGCGTCGTTCTGGCAGGTGCTCATCCAGGTCCTGTACGGCGTGGCCGACGTCGACCCGATCGTCCGCGACACGGCCCGCTCGTACCGCTTCTCCCGGTGGGCGTTTTCCGCACGGTCGTCTCGCCGACGGCCCTGCCGTACGTCGTGACCGGATTCCGGCTGGCCGCGGCCGTCGCGCTGATCCTGGAGATAGCGGCGGAGCTGTTCGTCGGCGTGCCCGGCCTCGGCAAGGCGATCGGCGTGGCGCAGAGCTCGGAGGCCGTGACCTCGTCCCACGTGCGCAGATAGACCGAGTCGCCGGCCGAGCCGTTCTCGGTGAGGCCGAGCACGTCGCGGAAGAACCAGAGGCTGCGCTCGGGGTCGGGCGTGCGCAGTTCGACGTGGCCGAGGTGGGCGATGTCGTGCAGCAAAGCCATGGTGACTACTCCGGAGTCCGGGGGAACACGATGCCGTCGAACAATTTGCGGGCCGTGCGGATGACTCCGGAGCGCCGCACGCGCACCGATCCGTCCGCGTCCTCAGCAGCCTCGACCTCGACCGCGATGTCGAGGTGTCCGGTCGGATGCTCGATGCGCAGCGGCTCGTCCAGGGACGTCACCCGGGTCATGTCGGCCGCCGTCGTGCCGGGCAGCAGCGCCGCGGTCGCCACGCTCACCCCGCCGAGGACCCCGATCGAGTCGTGCGGCGTGACCGGGATGAACGTCCGGGTGCACAGGCTGCCACCGGCCTTCGGCGGTGCGACGAGGGTGACCTTCGGTATCGAGGCGTGGCTCACGTCGCCCAGCCCCATCAACCGGCCGCCCGCCAGCTGAATGGATCGCACCCTTTCCGCCACCGCGGCCAGTTCGGAGACGGTCTCGTAGCCGGTCACCCCCACGTCGGCCGCGGCGAGGATCACCACGGGCATCCCGTTGTCGATGCAGGTGACGTCGATGCCGTCGATCACGTCGCGCCGCGACCCGGTCGGCAGCAGCGCGCCGCAGGCCGAGCCCTCGGTGCCGGCGAAATCCAGCCGGATCGGCGCCGCCGTCCCCGGCACGCCGCTGATCTCGGTGTCCCCCTCGTACGACACGCCTCCGCCGGGCGTGGGGAACGTCGCCACGGCGATCGAGTCGGAGTTGACCATCCGGATGCGGACCGATGTCCGGTCGAGCCGCACGCCGACCAGCCCCCGCTCGACCGCGAACGGTCCCACGCCGGCCAGCAGATTGCCGCAGTTCTGCCGGTCGGACACGGTCGCCTGGTCGACGCCCACCTGGAGGAACAGGTAGTCGACGTCAACATCGGGCGCCGATGACGCCGACACCACGGCCACCTTGCTGGTCAGTGGATGGGCGCCGCCGATCCCGTCGATCTGCCGCGGGTCCGGGCTGCCCATGACGCGCAGCAGCAGGTCGTCGCGGGCGCCGGGATCGGCCGGAAGGTCTTCGGCAAGGAAGTAGGCGCCCTTGGAGGTCCCGCCCCGCATGAGCAGGCAGCGCACGCCGTCGGTCATCGCGCCTCCTCCGCATGATCTTCGTAGGGGACGTATTCGACGCCCAGCCGCTCCAGGGTCGCCCGCAGGCCGTAGCGGTCGAGGCCGAGCTCGCCGCCCCGGAACGCGGCCCGCGCCGCCTCCTCTTTCCCGGCCCTGACCCGCGCCCCTTCGCAGACCGAAGCGACGTCCGCGCGCGGCACCCGGACGACCCCGTCGTCGTCGGCCACGATCGCGTCCCCAGGCCGGATGACCTGCCCTCCGACCACGATCGGCACGTTCACGGCCCCCGCGGTCGCCTTCACCGTCCCCTGCGCGCTCACCGCGGCCGACCAGACGGGAAACCCGAGCTCACGTAGATCGGCCACGTCCCGCACGCCGGTCGCGGTAACCAGCCCGCGCACCCCACGCGCCATCAGCGACGTGGCCAGCAACTCGCCGAACAGCCCGTCGGAGCACGGCGACGTGGTCGCCACGACCAGCATGTCGCCGGGCGCGCACTGCTCGACCGCGGCGTGGATCATAAGGTTGTCACCCGGCCGGCACAGCGCCGTCACCGCCGTGCCGCCCGTCTTCGCCCCCGTCTGGACGGGTCTGATGTCGGTGCCGAGATACCCCGCCCGGCCCATCGCCTCGTGCACCGTCGCCGCGCCGTAGTGCGCCAGCGCGTCAACGGTCTCCAGCGGGGCCCTCGGCGGCCCCGTGACCACGACCGGCCTCATGCGAGCACCTCCGTCGTCTGCGGAAACAGCCGGACGTACGCCTCGGCCATCGTCGCGTGCGTGAGCCCGAGATTCGGACCCGCATTGCGCTTGTACTGCACGCCGCGCCGGATCGCCAGATCCGTGTAGTAGTCCCACATGTGCCGCTGCGCCGGAAGGCATTCCATGGCCCGGCGTTTGACGTCGAAGACCGAGGTGACGTCGAGCAGCACGTCCGGCTTGAAGTCGCACTGCTCCGGCTGGTGCGGCTCGAAGAAGAACACCGGCGGCGCGCCCAGCGGCTCGCCCGGCGCGTCGTAGCCGATGGCCTGCGCCAGCACCCGCGCCTGCAGGGCCATCCGCGACGCCGCCGGATGATCCCCGTTGTACGGGTCGACCGGCGAATGCGTCAGCACGACCGCCGGCTCGACCTCGCGGTAGACCCGCACCAGAGCGTCGACCAGCTGCGGGGTCTCCGGCAGCGGATAGTCGCCGGCGTCGAAGAACCGGATGCCGGCGCCGAGCACGTCAGCGGCGGCCTCCGCCTCGGCCCGGCGCAACGCCTTGATCTCCTCCAGGGTCTTGCCGTCCTGCCAGGCCCGCGCCGACTCGCCGCGCTCGCCGTAGCTGAGGCACACCACGGTCGCGGGCTCGCCGCGGGCCGACGCCAGCGCGAGGGCGCCGGCCGCGCGCCACACGAAGTCACCGGCATGCGCACTGATCACGAGCACGGACATGGCCCACCATCCTCAGTCGTCGGACTGCTGAAGCGCGTCGGTGACCCCGCGCGGATGCGCCCTGGCGGACGGCCCGACTGCCGGCACAGCCGCGGCCGGGTGCGCCGAGATCTCCCGCGTTCTCCATTGCAGTGCCCGGCTGAGTGTCGAGTACGTCACTACCACCCGTGCACCATAGAGACCCGTCGATCAGATCGTCAACAATTTTCGTTACAATCTTGTCGCTATATCAAGCGCCGGGCTAGCGTCGGCCTATGCGAGTCGCGATCCTCGGTCTCGGCGAAGCCGGCCGCCGCTACGCCGCCGATCTTGCCGCGGCCGGCCGGCAGGTCGTCGGATATGACCCCGCGCCCGTCCCCACCCCGCCCGGCGTCACCCGCGCCCTCTCCATCTCCGCCGCCGTCACCGGCGCCGACCTCGTCGTATCCCTCACCGGCGGCCGGCACGCCGTATCCGCGGCCGCCGAGGCCGCCGCCGCCCTCTCCCCCACCGCCTGCTACGCCGACTTCAACACCACCGCCCCCGCCCTCAAACTCGCCGTCGCCGCCACCATCGCCGCCGATGTCGCCGATGTCGCGGTGTTGGCGCCGGTCCTCCGGCACGGCGCAGCCACCCCGCTCCTCGCCTCAGGCCCAGGAGCCCATGCCATTACCACAGCATTCCGCCCGCTCGGGACCACTGTCGACGTGCTGGCCGACGAGCCGGTCGGCGCGGCCGCCGGGCGCAAGCTGCTGCGCAGCGTCTTCATGAAAGGCCTGGCCGCGGCCGTCATCGAGGCCGTCACGGCCGCGACGGCCGCCGGATGCCCGCAATGGGTCCGCGACCAGATCGCCGCCGAGCTCGGCCCGGACGGCCCGGCGCTGGTCGAGCGCCTGATCACCGGCACCGGGGAACACGCCGCTCGCAGGCTCCATGAGATGCGGGCCGGCAAGGACTACCTCGACGACCTCGGCACGCCGACACACGTGTCCGAGGCCACCATCGCGTGGCTGACCGCCCTCAGCCAGCATCCTTGAAGCATGCGAATCGCGGTGTGCGGGCCGAGCCAGTGCTCAGCGGCGGAAGCGGACACGGCCCGCGAGGTCGGCCGGCTGCTCGCCCAGGCAGGAGCAACAGTGATCTGCGGCGGCTACGGCGGGGTGATGGCCGCGGCCGCCGCCGGAGCCCGAGAGGGCGGCGGGGTCGCGGTGGGGATCCTGTCCGGGACGGACGCCCAGGGCGCGTCCCTCAATCTGACCGTGGCCATCCCGACCGGGCTCGGCGAGGTGCGCAACGCCCTCGTCGTGCGGGCGGCCGACGCCGTGATCGTGGTCGGCGGCTCGTGGGGGACGCTGTCGGAGCTGGCCTTCGGCATGCGCACCGGGAAGCCCGTCATCACCCTCGGCGGGTGGCGGATCGTGCCCGACCGCGACGTGCCCGTCCCCCTGGTCGCCGCCGATCCCGCCGAGGCCGTCGACCTGGCGCTCAGAGGCGGTCGCTGAGCGCCTGCGCGAGCAGGCCCGGCGCCTCGAACTCATATCGCAGGAACAGATAGGGCTCGGTCAGCTCCAGCTCCATCAACACCGGCTCGCCCGAGGGCATCCGCACGATGTCGACCCGGGCGTAGAGCAGGTCGTCGGTGACGGCCTTCAGCACGCGCTCGGCCAGCGCGAACTGGTCGTCGTCCGGATCGCGCAGGGCCGCCTTGTTCTGATCGTCGATCTTGGTGTCGGTGAGCATCGGGTGCCTGCGCACGGCATGGCTGAAGTGCTCGCCGAAGTAGAGCATCGACATCTCGCCCTCGTGCTCCACCGTCGGGATATACGGCTGGATCATTACGGTCTGGCCGGACTCCTCCAGCCGCCGGGCGAACGCGACGACCTCGTCCCTGTCGGCGGTCCTGATGGTGTCGCGGGCGTTGGCCGAGATCGAGGGCTTGACCACGTATTCGTCCCACTCGGGCACGTCGTCGGCGCTCCAGTGCGTCGGCACGATCGGCACGCCGAGATCGCTCAGCTCGCGAAGGTAGGTCTTGTCGGTGTTGCGCTCGATCACCTCGGCCGAGTTGAACAGCCGTGTCTGGCCGCCGACCCGATGAGCCCAGGCCACGAACGCGTCCCGCCTGTCGATGTAATTCCACGCCGACCTCACCACGGCCGCGTCGAACGCCGCCCAGTCGACCCCCGGGTCGGCCCAATCGACCCGAGTCCCCTCGATGTCGGCGGCCAGCCACGCCGACAGCACCAGCTCCCATTCATCGTCGAAACCCTGCGTCTCGGCACACGTGACATAGGCAACCCTCTTCACCCCCGCAGCCTATAGACCTTCGGATGCGGCGCGCGCCGGGGCCTTGCGGCACCCGGCGCGCACGTTGAGAGGTCAGGGGATCAGGAGGGCATTAATGGAAAATGTAGATCACGTTGATTCGGCCGCCGGTGGCGGTGGCGGCAATGCCGTTGATGTTGTTGACGTTGACGGACCGATCACCACTGTGGTTGGAAGCGACAACGCCGGCGAAGGTGTTGCCGGACTGCGCCGAGTCGACATTGCGGCTCCAGTTGTCGACCCAGCTGTCGGCGTGGGCCGGGGTGGCGAGCAGCGCTCCACCGACCGCGGCCACCAGCACTGCACCCGTAGCAGCGAACTTCTTGACCATGACGACTCCTTCACTCAGACGTCCGAACCAAGCGAGAGCAACTCTATAACTCTTCGTGGTTGATTTATAGCTCTGAGTAATCGAAATCTTTAGGAGCCGTAGACAGGGTGCGGGTCCGGGGCCTGGGCGAGGAGGTCGCGGACGGCCGGGCCGATGTCGGCGGGGTCCCAGCGGCCCGGGCGTTCGGCGCGCGGGCCGTGCCGCCAGGCGGTGGCCAGCGCGATCACACCGCCCTCCACCTCGAACATCCGGCCCGTGACGTGTCCCGACTCGACCGAGCCGAGCCAGGCGACCAGCGGCGCGACGTTGGCGGGATCCATGGCGTCGAAGCCGTCAGAAGGCGCGGCCATGGTCTCGGCGAAGACCGCCTCGGTCATCCGGGTGCGCGCGGCGGGGGCGATGGCGTTGACGGTCACGCCATAGCGGGCCAGTTCGGCGGCGGCGACCTGGGTGAGGGCGGCGATCCCGGCTTTCGCGGCCGCGTAGTTGGCCTGGCCGACGCTGCCGAGCAGGCCCGCGCCCGAGGAGGTGGTGATGACGCGGGCGGCGACCGGGTGACCGGCCTTGGCCCGCTCGCGCCAATGGCCGGCGGCGTGGCGAAGGGGCAGGAAATGGCCCTTGAGGTGGACGCGTACGACATCGTCCCACTCCTGCTCGGTCATGGACACCAGCATCCGGTCGCGGACGAATCCGGCGTTGTTGACCAGCACGTCCAGCCCGCCGAAGGCGCTCAGGGCGGTCTTGACCAGCCGGGCCGCGCCGTCCCAGTCGGCCACGTCGTCGCTGTTGGGCACGGCCTGGCCGCCGAGCGCCTGGATCTCGTCGACGACCTCCTGGGCGGGGCCGCCCGAACGCCCCGACCCCTGCCGCGAGACGCCGAGGTCGTTGACCACGACCAGGGCGCCCTGCCGGGCGAACTCCAGCGCGTGCTCGCGGCCGATGCCCCGACCGGCGCCGGTCACCACGACGACCCTGCGGTCGCAAATCCCCATGGTCACGGTTCCTCTCGAGAGGTATAGGGGGTCTGTGGGGCCTGAGGGCTCTGAAGGGCCGTCCAGGCGGGGATCTCGCCGCCCCCGTGCACGAGGATCTGCGCGCCGGTCACGTACGCCGGGGCCGCCCCCAGCCACAGGCACGCCGCCGCCACGTCGTCGGGCCGCGCCATCCGGCCGGCCGGGATGGTCTCGCCCAGCCGCGCCACGGCGGGGCCGTAGTGGTCGGCCGCCGCCTCGGTCTCGGCCAGGCCGACGACCACGGTGTTCACCCGCACGGCCGGGGCCCACTCGGCGGCCAGGCAGGCGGCGAGGTGGTGCAGGCCGGCCTTGGCCGCGCCGTACGCGGAGGTGCCCGGTGAGGGCCGCACCCCGCTCATGCTGCCGATCATCACGACGGCCCCGCCCGAGGCGGCCAGCAGCGGGTACGCCCGCCGGGACACCAGCAGCGGGGCGATCAGGTTGAGCTCGATCACCCGGGCGTGCAGCCGCGGCGAGGTGTCCGCGACGGGCGCGGGCGGCGATCCGCCGGCGTTGTTGACCAGCACGTCGAGGCGCCCATGGCGGGCTTCCACCTCGCCTATCAGCCGGTCGACGTCGTCGGGGTCACGCACGTCGGCCGCGACGCAGGCGAGGCCGCCATCGACGGGCTTGCGGGCGCAGACGACCACGTCGGCCCCGGCCTCGGCGAACGCGGCGGCCACGCCGGCACCGAGGCCGCGGGTGCCGCCCGTGACGAGGACCACCCGGCCGCGGTAGTCGAAACTGAGCATGTACGCTACCGTACCAAGCAAGCGCTCGGGTGGGTGGACACCACACCCAGGAGGTGCAGTGTGGCCTACACGGGGATCACGGTCCACGCCGGCGGAGGCGGGGTCACGGAGATCGTGGTGGACGTGCCCCCGGTAAATGCGCTGCCCGCGCAGGGCTGGTTCGACCTGGCCGAGGCCGTACGCGAGGCGGGCCGCGAGTCGGGAGCGGTGGTCCTCCGCGCCGAGGGCAAGGGCTTCAACGCGGGCGTCGACATCAAGGAGATGCAGCGCGACAAGTCGGCCCTGCTCCGCGCCAATCACGGGTGTTTCGCGGCGTTCGCCGCCGTCTACGAGTGCGAGGTGCCGGTGATCGCCGCCGTGCACGGCTTCTGCCTGGGCGGCGGAGTCGGCCTGGCCGGCAACGCGGACATCGTGATCGCCAGCGACGACGCCTACTTCGGGCTGCCCGAGGTCGACCGGGGCGCGCTCGGCGCGGCCACCCACCTGGCCCGGCTGGTGCCGCAGCACCTGATGCGGGCCATGGTCTACACGTGCCGCAACGTGACCGCGGCCGAGTTGCACCACCACGGCTCGGTGCTCGACGTGGTCGCGCGCGACCGGCTCCGCGAGGCGGCGCTCGAGGTGGCCGGCGTGATCGCGGCCAAGGACCGCTACGTGATCCGCCGCGCCAAGGAGTCGCTCAACGGCATCGACCCCGTGGACGTGCGCCGCAGCTACCGCTTCGAGCAGGGCTTCACCTTCGAGCTCAACCTCATGGGCGCCGGCGACGAGCACCGGGAGCGATTCCTGAATGAGTAAAGAGATGACGGCCGACGAGGTCGCCGGCTCGCTGCGGAGCGGGATGACGATCGGGATCGGCGGCTGGGGCTCGCGGCGCAAACCCATGGCCCTCGTGCGGGCCATCCTGCGCTCCTCCGTCACGGATCTGACCGTCGTGTCGTACGGAGGGCCCGACGTGGGGCTGCTCTGCGCGTACGGGAAGGTCAGGCGGGTCGTGGCGCCATTCGTCACGATGGACTCGATCCCGCTGGAGCCGCGCTTCCGGATCGCGCGGCAGACGGGGACGGTCGAGTTCACCGAATACGACGAGGGCATGTTCATGTTCGGGCTGCTCGCGGCGGCCCATCGGCTGCCGTTCCTGCCCACCCGGGCGGGGCTCGGATCGGACGTCATGCGGGTCAATCCCGATCTGCGGACCGTGCGCTCGCCGTACGCGGACGGGGAAGAGCTGATCGCGGTGCCGGCGCTCACGATGGACGTGGCGCTCGTCCACCTCAACCGAGCCGACCGGCGCGGCAACGCGCAGTACCTCGGCCCCGACCCTTATTTCGACGACCTGTACGCCAAGGCGGCCGACCGCTGCTACGTCTCCTGCGAACGCATCGTGGACACGACCGACCTGCTGAAAGAGGGGCCGCCGCAGTCGCTGCTGATCAGCCGCGCGTTCGTCGCCGGGGTGGTCGAGACCCCCAACGGCGCCCACTTCACCTCCTGCGAGCCGGATTACGGCCGCGACGAGGCATTCCAGCGCGCGTACGCCACGGGCGACTGGGACGCCTTCCGCGCCCGTTATCTCAGCGGGGACGAGGCCGCCTACCAGGAGGCCGTCAATGAGCGAGGCCGTCAATGAGTAGAGCGGATGTGTGCGTGACGGCGTGCGCGGACGCGTTTCGCGGCGACGGTGAGATCGTCGCGGCCGGGATCGGCGGCGCGGTCACCATCCTCGGCACCCGGCTGGCCCGCCTGACCTTCGAGCCCGACCTGATCACCACCGACGGCGTGTGCCTGCTGACCGGCGACGTCCCTCCGCTGAACGAGGCGCCGGAGGTGATCGAGGGATGGCTGCCGTTCCGCGAGCATCTGTGGCTGGTGCTCAACGGGCGGCGGCACGTGATGCTCGGCGCCTCCCAGATCGACCGCCACGGCAACACCAACATCTCCTGCATCGGCCCGTGGGAGCGCCCGATCTCGCAGCTCCTCGGCGTGCGCGGGGCTCCGGGGAACACCGTGTGCTGCGCCACGTCCTACTGGATCCCCAAGCACACGACACGCGTGTTCGTGCCGCGTGTGGACATGGTCAGCGGGGTCGGCCACGACCGGGCGGCGGCGGCCGGGCTGTCCGCCTACCGCCATCACGACCTGCGGCGCGTGGTGACGAACCTGTGCGTGCTCGACTTCGACTCCACCGGCGGCTCGATGCGGCTGGCCTCGGTCCACCCCGGCGTGAGCGTGGCCGACGTGACCGCCAACACGGGTTTCCCGCTGGTCATCCCGGACGACGTGCCGGAGACGCGCACGCCCGGCGACGACGAGCTGGCCGTGCTCGACCGGCTCGACCCGGCCGGGCAGCGGCACAAGGAAGTGGCCGCGTGAAGACCGCGCTGACCGGCCTCGTCGGCTGCCGCCATCCCATCGTGCAGGCCGGGATGGGCTACGTCGCGACGGCCGGCCTGGCGGCGGCCGCCTCCGCGGCGGGCGGCCTCGGGATCGTCGGCGCCGCCACCATGTCGGTCGGCGAGATGACCGAGGCCATCCGGACCGTGCGCGAGCGCACGGACGCCCCCTTCGGCGTCAACATCCGCTCCGACGCCGACGACGCCGCGGATCGGATCGACGTCATCATCAAGGAACAGGTCCGGGTCGCGTCCTTCGCGCGCGCCCCCGCCAAGGATCTGATCAAGAAGCTGAAGGACGCCGGCGTGGTCGTCATGCCCTCGGTGGGGGCGCGGCGGCACGCCGAGAAGGTGGCCGCCTGGGGTGTCGACGCGCTGATCGTCCAAGGCGGCGAGGCGGGCGGGCACACCGGCCCGACCTCGACGTCGGTGCTGCTCCCCCAGGTCGTCGACGTCGTAGACATCCCCGTCGTCGCCGCCGGCGGCTTCTTCGACGGACGCGGCCTGGTCGCCGCCCTGGCCTACGGCGCGGCCGGGATCGCGATGGGCACCCGCTTCCTGCTGACCACCGACTCGCCGGTCCCGGACGCGGTGAAGAAGGCCTATCTCGCCGCCGCCGACACGGTCGTGACCACGCGCGTGGACGGGGTGCCGCACCGGGTGCTCCGGACGCCGTTCGTGGACGGCCTCGAACACTCCCGGCTCCGCCTGGCCCGCGCCCTGCTCAACAGCGCGCGCTTCAAGCGGGTGTCGGGGCTGTCGTGGGGCGCGCTGCTGCGCGAGGGCCGCCGGATGCGCCACGGCGGCGAGCTCACCTGGGCTCAGGTGCTGCAGGCGGCCAACACGCCCACCCTGCTCAAGGCGGCGATGGTGGACGGCAGGGCCGACCTCGGCGTGATGGCGTCCGGTCAGGTGGTGGGCGTGCTGGCCGACCTGCCCTCGTGCGCCGAGCTGATCGATCGGATCATGGCCGAGGCCGAGGCCGTGCTCGCGAAGCTCACAGCGCCCCGATGAGCAGCTCCGCGGCGGCCTGACCGCACACACGTGCGGCGCCGTGCGTGGCGACGTGGACGGCGCCGAGGTCGGTGCGGCCCGGCAGCCCCATCTCGACCACGACGGCGTCCGGGCGGGCCGCCAGCAGCACCTCGATGGCCTCCAGCTGCCACGGGTAGCGGTGCGCGTCTCTGACCACGATCACCAACGGCCGGCCGTCGGCTCCGGTGAAGGCCGCGTCCAGCGCGCCGGGAAGGCCGGCCGCCACGTCGGGTTCCTCCAGCCGGAGCACGGTGGTGCCGGGCAGCAGCTTGGCCAGCGGCTCCCCCACGCCCCACGGCATGCCCTTGTCGATGGCCAGGTTCATCACCGGGGCCAGTTCGACCACGTGGGCGGGCCCGGTCAGCGGCAGCGCCACGCGGCCGGACGAGTTCACCGTGACGCGCACGGCCCGGCGCGCGGCCGTGAGGCCGATGCCGCGGTCGCCCGTCCGTGCGGCGGGCGGAGCCGTACAGGAGGTCCAGGCGGCCAGGGCGCGGACCCGCCGGGCCGCGTCGACGAGCCGTTCTTCGGGGAGCAGGCCGCTGGTCACCGCGTCCACGACGGCCTCGCGGATGTGCTCGACGATGGCCTCGTCGGAGTTCTCGCCGCCGACGCAGATCGAGTCGGCGCCGGCCGCGATGGCCCGGGCGCTCGCGCCACCGATGCCGTACGGGCCGGACACGGCGGTCATCTCGATGCCGTCGGTGACGATCATGCCGTCGAAGCCCAGCTCCTCGCGGAGCAGCCGGGTGAGGATGTGCGGGCTGAGGGTGGCCGGCAGCTCGTCGTCGTACGCGGTGACGAGCAGGTGGCCCGTCATGATCGAGCGCACGCCCTCGGCGATGGCGGCGCGGAAGGGCCACAGCTCGACTTCGGCCAGCTCTTCGCGGGTCACGCCGACCACGGGCACGCCGTGGTGCGAGTCGACCGCGGTGTCCCCGTGGCCGGGGAAGTGCTTGGCGCAGGCGGCCACCCCGGCCGACTGCAGGCCGCGGATCCAGGCGGCCGTGTGCCGTGCCACGAGCGCCGGGTCGGCGCCGAACGAGCGGAGCCCGATCACCGGGTTGTCAGGGTTGGAGTTGATGTCGGCGGCCGGCGCGAAGTCGACGTTGATGCCGGCGGCGGCCAGGTCCTGCGCGACGTCCACGGCCACGGCCTCGGTCAGCGCCAGGTCGTCGACCACGCCCAGCGCGTAGTTGCCGGGGCGGGAGCTGCCGGTGCGCGCCTCGAGGCGGGTCACGTCGCCCGTCTCCTCGTCGATGCCGATCAGGACGTCGGGGTTCTCGGCGCGGAGGACCGCGGTGAGCGCGGCCACCTGCGGCGGGGTGTCGACGTTCCGGGAGAACAGGACCACGCCCGCGAGGCCGTCGGCGAGCCGGCGGCGCAGCCAGCCGGGAGCCGTCGTTCCCACGAAACCGGGGAGGAGGACCGTGTCGGCCAGACGGAGGAGTTCCCGGCTGCGGATCATGCGGAGATCTCCGTACGTACGGCGGCTGGCTGGCGCATGCCCAGAATCTAATAGGAAAGTTTCCTATTCGCTAGAGGTTTGACCTCCGGAAATGTTAGGGCCCTCATTTCAGACGTCCGTACGTTGGAGATGGCCGTCGGCGACGCGGAAGCCGGCGACGGTCCGCACGGGGGCCCCGGCCCGGTCCACGAAGTCGACGACGCGGTAGTCGGCCCGGAACTCCTGGGTGTCCACCACGCAGGACACGTAGCCGCGGTGCCCGTCGAAGAACTTGATGTGCGGATTGAGCGCGAGGATGGCGCTGGCGTCGGTGGTGCCCGGCATGCTCGTCACCGACGTGCCCACGAACTCGACCCCGCGCTCCAGCTCGCAGGCCCAGTTGTTGTGCACGTCGCCGGTCAGCACGACCAGCCCGTCGGGGGCCGCCGCCAGCACCCGGGCCCGCGACTCGGGGTAGCCGTCCCAGGCGTCCGTGCTCGGCGGTTCGAGCGGAAACTTGCGCGGCGCGAAGAACACGGCCTGCGCCAGCACCTTCCACCGGGACGCCGAGCTCTTCAACCGGCCGAGCAGCCAGTGCTCCTGATCGGGGCCGAGCATGTCGTGGCCGTCGCGGTACTGCCGGGTGTCGGCCAGGATGAAGTCCACCGACTTCCCATACGGCCGCCAGCGGTAGATCTGCAGGTTGTGGCCGGTGGGCCGCTGCCGGAGCGGCATGTGCTCGTAGTAGGCCTTGTAGGCGGCCGTGCGCCGCTTGAGGAAGACGGCCGGACTGCTGCCGTCGCCCGGGAGCAGGCCGCGGTAGTTGTCGCGCACCTCGTGGTCGTCGGGGATGACCAGCCAGGGCGCGGCCGCGTGGGCCGCCTGCAGGTCGGCGTCCATCTTGTAGCGGGCGTAGCGGTTGCGGTACGCCCCGAGCGTGGTGCACTCGGCGTTCGACTCCAGCGGGCGCACCCAGCGGCCGGGCTGCGGGTGCGCCGGCTTGCCGTACTCGTAGATGTAGTCGCCGAGGTGGAAGATCACGTCAGGCCGCTCGGCGGCGAGGTGCTTGTAGGCAGTGAAAAAGCCGTGCTCATACCGTTGGCACGATACAAATCCGAAGTGCACCGGAGCGGTCGACTGCGGGTCGGGCGCGGTGCGCGTCCTGCCGACCGCGCTCGTATGGCTGTCCAGCTTGAACCGGTAGAAGTAGTCGGTCGCCGGGCGTAATCCGGCCACCCGCACGTGAACGCTGTGCGCCCAATCCGGCTGGGCCGGAGCCGTCCCCGACTGAACGATCTTGGTGAACGCGTCGTCCTCCGCGAGCTGCCAACTGACCGTGAACGTCTGCGTCGGCATGCCGCCGGGCTTTGACGGATTGAGCGGGTCAGGCGCGAGCCGGGTCCACAGGATGACGCCATCAGGCAGCGGCTCGCCCGATGCCACCCCCAAAGTGAACGGATATCCCAGTTTCGCCATACATCGATCATGCACCCGCAAACCAGTGGATTACAGCCGTTCGATGATGGTCACGTTGGCCTGACCGCCGCCTTCACACATGGTTTGCAGACCATAACGACCGCGCGTGCGCTCCAACTCGTGCAGGAGCTTGGTCATCAGGACCGCACCTGTGGCCCCCAGCGGATGGCCGAGCGCGATCGCGCCGCCATTGGGATTGACCAGGTCAGGGTCGGCGCCGGTGGCCCGCAGCCAGGCCAGCACGACCGACGCGAAGGCCTCGTTGATCTCGACGGAATCGAAGTCCTGGATCTTCATACCGGCCTTGCGCAGCGCGTGGGCCGTGGCCGGAATGGGCGCGTCGAGCATCGTGATCGGATCGGCGGCGCGCGCGGACATGTGGTGGATCCGGGCGCGCGGGGTGAGGCCGTGGTCGTTCACCGCCCGTTCAGACGCGATCAGCAGGGCGGCGGCCCCGTCGGAGATCTGGGAGGCGAGCGCCGCGGTCAGCCGTCCGCCGTCCGACAGCGGCTTGAGCCCGGCCATCTTCTCCAGCGTGGTGTCGCGGCGCGGACCCTCGTCGTGCGCGGCCTCGCCGTACGGGACGATCTGGGACGCGAAGCGGCCCCCGTCGACGGCCCGGGCGGCGCGCTGGTGAGAGGCGAAGGCGAAGGCCTCCATCTCCTCGCGCGAGATGTCCCAGCGCTCGGCGATCATCTCGGCGCCGCGGAACTGCGACACCTCCTGGTCGCCGTAGCGGGCCCGCCAGCCGGTCGAGCCGCTGAACGGAGAGTCGAAGCCGAGCGCCTGGCCGGCGGTCATGGCGTACGCGATGGGGATCATGCTCATGTTCTGCACGCCGCCGGCCACGACGAGGTCGGCGTTGCCGCTCTGCACGGCCTGCGCGGCGAAGTGGACGGCCTGCTGCGACGATCCGCACTGCCGGTCGACGGTGACGCCGGGGACCTCCTCGGGCAGCCCGGCCGCCAGCCAGCAGGTGCGCGCGATGTCGCCGGCCTGCGGGCCGACCGTGTCCACGCAGCCGAAGACGACGTCCTCGACGGCGGCCGCATCGATGCGCGCGGGTAGCGTGTTGAACAGGGCCGACAGGACGTGGGCGCCGAGATCGGCCGGATGCGCGCCGGACAGCCCGCCGCCGCGCCGTCCGACTGGTGTGCGGACCGCCTGAACGATGTACGCTTCCACACAGGCAGGGTAGCAAGCGCTTGGTTACATAGGAAAGCCAGCATGAGCTGGCGCGTTCGCATGAACAAGCCATTGCTCGGAGGCCCATAATGGAGGATGTGAACCAGCGAAAGTCATCGACCGCGGTCAAGCGGGCGCCCGCCGCCGGACCGGCGTCCGAGCGGCGCGACCACCTCGTCAAGCTCGCCGCGGAGATCTTCGCGCGGAAGGGCTTCCAGGCGACGACGGTCCGAGAGATCGCTAATGAGGCGGGCATTCTCTCCGGAAGTCTTTATCACCATTTCGACTCCAAAGAGACGATCGTCGACGAGGTGTTGCGCACCTTCCTCGAAGATCTCATCGCGCGTTACCGCGCGGCGCTCGAAAGCGACGCCGACCCGCGCACGGTCCTGTCGGAGATGGTGCGGATCGGCTTCAGCACGCTCGAGCCGCACCGTGCCGCGATCACCGTGATGCAGAACGACTGGAACTATCTCCGCTCGCTGCCCGGCGACCGCTTCGACTACCTGGTCAGGGCCGAGGACGAGGTGGAGCGGATGTGGGTCGACCAGATCAAGCGAGGCCAGGCGGCCGGTCAGTTCCGCACCGACGTCGACCCCAAGCTCACCTATCGGATGATCCGCGACACGATCTGGGTCGCCGTGCGATGGTTCCGTCCGGGCGGCCGGCTCAACACCGGAGGCCTCGCCGAGCACTACATCACAGTGCTGTTCGACGGCCTCGCCACCGGAGCGCGGACAAGCCAGAAGTCGTGAGCCTGGACAAGACGTGACGTTGGAAAAGGCCGTCCGGGAGGCCTTGAACGAGATCGCCGATCCGGCCAAGGCGCCGGCCATGCAGGCGTACATGAAATCGGCCATGCCCTTCCTCGGCGTGCAGGCGGGGCCGCGGCGGGTGGCGCTGCGCAAGGTCTTCGGCGACAACCGGATCGAGTCGGCGCCGGAGTGGCGCCGGGCCGTGCTGTCGCTGTGGCGCAACGCCGAATACCGCGAGGAGCGCTACGCGGCGATCGAGCTGTCGGGCTTTCGGCTCTACCGCCCCTGGCAGACCCTCTACACGCTGCCCATGTACGAGGAGATGGTGGTCAGCGGGGCCTGGTGGGATCTGGTCGACGAGATCGCCGTGCACCGCGTCGGCGGCCTGCTGCGGCTGTTCCCCGACAGCATGCGCGGCACCATGCTGGAGTGGGCGAGCGCCCCCGACCTGTGGAAGCGGAGGACGGCCATCCTCTGCCAGAACGCCTTCCGCGACCGCACCGACACGGGCCTGCTGTACGCGTGCATCGAGCCGAGCCTCGGCGACACCGACTTCTTCGCCCGCAAGGCCATCGGCTGGGCGCTGCGCGAATACGCCAAGATCAACCCGCGCGAGGTCCTGCGCTACGTCGAGCACACCGGCATCAGCGGCCTGTCCCGGCGTGAGGCGCTCAAGAACGTCCCGCAGCCGGGCTGACCCCGGCGGCGAGCGGTCTCGTCAGCCCGAGAGCATGCCGGAGGCGTTCCGCAGCGGCTCCAGCCACAGCGACTCCCCCGGGCACCGGGGGCCGATCTCGGCGCATGGGGCACGTGTCGCTCTGCCGCTCCTGGGAAGGGTGACCGCGTGTCCCGTCGCGCGGCGATCGTCTCACTGGCCGGTTCGATCCTGCTGCTCGGGATCGCCGACTCGATGGTCGGCTCCTACCTCGTGCTGTTCGCGGCCGACCAGGTGCGTCTCGACCCGCTGAGGGTGGGCGTGGTGGCCTCGGCCACGGCGGTCGGCGGGATCACCGTCAGCTGGCTGCTCGGGCGGTGCTTCGACCGGCGACCGGCCCGGCTTTACACGGTCGCGGTGACCGTGGCGGGCGCCGCCGGGCTGGTGCTGGCCGGCCGCACCACCTCGTTCCTGGTGCTGCTGCTGCTCGCGGTCACGTTACTGGGTGGGCTGGCGGCGGCATTCCCGCAGCTGTTCGCGATGGCGCGGCTGATCCTCGGAAACGGGCCCGCCGGGCAGCGATCAGCGCCTCTGCTGCGTTCGTTCTGGTCCCTGGCCTGGGCGGGCGGCCCGCTGCTCGGCGCCGCGGTGCTGAGCCGGGGCGACTACGCGACGCTGTTCATGACCGCGGCCGGCGTCCTGCTGCTGGTCGCACTGGTCACGCTCACGGCGCCACCACCGCACCGCGAAGCAGCCGATGGGCCGGTGCGGGACCGGGCCGCCGACGGACCTCCGGGCCCCGCGGTGGTTCTGATCACCGTGAGCGTCACGCTCTTCTTCACCGCGATGTACGCCGGGTCGGTGGCCTTGCCGTTGTTCGTCACCCGTGCCCTGCAGCAGCCGCCGTCCGCCGTGGGAGTGCTGTTCAGCGTCTGCGCGGGCGTCGAGGTCGTGGCCGCCCTCGGCCTGGCCGCGGTGCCGGTCGTCGTCAGCCAGCGGCTGTTGATCCTCAGCGGGATGGGCGCCTTCGTCGTCTACTTCGGGCTCACCGTATTGGCCCATGGCATGCCGCTGCTGGTCGCGGGCCAGGTGGCCCGGGGCTACGCGATCGCCGTCGTCGGCGCGGCCGGCATCCGGTTCTTCCAGGACCTGCTGGCCCCGGCCACGGGACGGGCGACCACCCTGTTCGCCAACGCCTCGACCGGCGGCTCGCTGGTCGCGGGCGTGCTGGCCGGCTCCTCGGTCCAAGCCTTCGGTTACACCACGACCCTCGCCCTGTGCGGGGTCGTCGCCGCCGTCGCGGCCGCCGCGTTCCTCGCCGGGACCGCAGCGGGAGGTCCGCGGCCGCACGACCCGGCGAGGCGCGGGCCAACCCGGGATCCGGGGGTCAGCCGAGCGCGGCGCGTTCGATGACGTCGGCCGCCACGCGGAGACCGTCGCGGCCGCGGATCGACTGGCCCGCTTCGTTGAGTCTGGTCCGCAGCGCCTGGTCGCCGAGGAGGCGCTCGATGGCCCCGGTCAGCTCGTCGTCGGCGAAGCCGTACGTGCTGAGGCGAACGCCGCAGCCCGTCTCGTGGACGCGCTGGGCGTTGTCGTACTGGTCCCAGAACAGCGGGAGCACGATCATCGGCTTGCCGAAGTGCAGGGCCTCTGTGGTGGTGTTGTTCCCTCCGTGCGTGATGACCAGGTCGACCTGAGGGATGATCTTCGTTTGGGGCACGAACTCGGCGCCCCACATGTTCGGGGCCAGCTGGATCTCGTGGTGGAGCGGGCCCTTGGACACGACGTAGCGGTGCGGCGTCCCGGCCAGGACCCCGATCACCCGGCGCATCAGTTCGACGTCGGCCGAGCCGAGCGAGCCGAGCGAGAAGTAGATCAGCGCGCCCTCGCCTGGGATGTCGGGGATGGCGAAGTCGCCGTCGGTCTCGCGTACGGACGAATCGAGCCGCGTCCAGCCGGGCAGCGAGCGCGGGTAATCGAGGATCTCCGGATAGACGTAGAGGTTGGCGTCGCCCTCGTGGATGAACTCCAGGTCGGGCAGCGCGGGCGCGCCCTGCTCGACGACCCACTGGTTGAAGGCGTCCCACGTCTCGCGGTGGGTCCGGTCGTATTCGGCGTGGAAGGCGGCCCAGCCGGCGCCATCGGCGGGAAGACCGGAGAAGGGCGGGGCCACGTCGGAGGTCTTCACCTCGAGCGGGTTGCACGACACGATCCGCACGAACGGGACTCCCGCGGTGACCAGCGCCGGGAAGCAGACGACGTTGTCCTCGACGATCACGTCGGGGCGGACGCGTGCGATGATCTCGCGCAACCCGGGCTCGCAGTACTTCGCGCCATCGATCAGTGCGTCCCAGATGGGCTTGATGACGGTTTCCAGCTGATCCTGGGTGGACTTGCGGTATTCGGGCGCGGTGTCGCGGATGAAGTCCTTCCAGAACCGGCCGGGATCCTGCTCGTCCTCGGCCGGGGGCGCGAGGTCGACCAGGTCCTCCTCGAAGCCGAGCAGGGCCAGCCTGCCCCGCCACGACGCCTCGGCCGCGAAGACCACCCGGTGCCCGCGGCGGCGGAGCACGTCGCCGATCCCGATGCAGTTGTTCGTCGGCCCGTACGCGCTCTCGGGCATGAACAGGATCGTCGACATCAGCACTCCCTTATCGTGGAACCCGAGCTCACAAGCTAGAGAGGTGGACATGGCGGGCGCAACCGGGGTGATCCCGCCCGGAACCACCGAGGCGATCGTGCGTGCGCTCCCTGATCGGCTGCCTCCTTCGTTCACGGCCCGGATCCTCGCGCCGCTGCCGCCCATCCCACCGGGCGAGCGGCCCATCGAGGCCGACCAGACCAACCACTCGGTGGTCGCCGGCGAGACGGTCGTCGTGAAGTGGTTCGCGCAGCCATTCGCGGACGCGCGGCCATTCGCCGACGCGCAGCCTGCTGCGGACGCACGGCCGTCCGCGGGCCCGCAGCCCGCGCTCGACCTGCTGGCTCATCTGTCCGCCGTCGGCTTCACCCGCACGGCCCGGCCTTACGCGGCGCTGTTCCGCGGCGGCGCGCTCGCCGCTCTCGTCACCGCATACCTGCCCGACGCCGTCGACGGCTGGGAGTGGTGCGTCGACGAGGCGGTCGCCGACCGGACCGCCTTCGCCGAGGAGCTGGGTCTGCTCGCCGCCGAGCTGCATCAGGCCATGGCCACGCCGTCCGAGGTCTTCCCCGATCCCATACGCGTGACGGGTTGTGCGCCTTCCGACTGGCGGGATCGGGCGCGGCACGCGCTGGACGAGGCGCTTGCGGAGACGCGGGACGAGCCCTGGCTGACCGAGCACGCCGACGTCCTGCGGCACGAGCTGGACGCGCTCCACGTGCCGGCCGGCACGCGGGCGCTGCGCATTCACGGCGACCTGCACGTGGGGCAGGTGCTGCGCTGGCGCGACGGCTACGCGGTCGTCGACTTCGACGGCAATCCGACGATCGTGCCTCCCGATGGCGGCTCGTGCGCCTACGGGCCCTTCCAGCCGCCGGAGCGCGACTTCGCGCAGCTCGCGACCAGCATCGAGCACGTGGGGCAGGTGGCGATCAAACGGCGGGCCGCCGACCCGGGCGCGATCACGGCATGGGTGGCGGCGGCACGCGCGGCCTTCGCCGAGGCCTACCTGGGTGCGGGCCTGACGGTCGACCGGTCGCTGGCCCGGCCGTTCGAGATCGAGCAGGAATGCCGCGAGCTCATCTATGCCGCCCGGCACCTGCCCCGCTGGCGCTACGCCCCCATGGGCGTGCTGAGATCATGGTTCTGACATGGACGCGGACCTTTATCTGGCCGACCTCGAGGCCAAACCCGAGGCGTTGAGCGCGCTGGCTCGTGCGGACGATCCCTACGTGGGGTTGCCGGCCGGGATGCGGCGGATCGTGCTGCTCGGGATGGGCAGCTCCCGATATGCGGCCGGAGTGGCCGCACGGCGGCTGCGGGCGGCCGGGCTGGACGCTGCCGCCGAATACGCCTCAGCCGACGTCCTCCCCCCGCCCACCCCCGACACCCTGGTCGTGGCCATCTCGGCGAGCGGCCGGAGCACGGAGACCCTGGCGGCGGCCGCCCGCTACCGTGGCCGGTCCTACGTCGTCGCGATGACCAACGACACCGCGTCGCCGATCGTCGACGGGGCCGACCTGGTAGTCCCGATGGTGGCAGGCCCGGAGCGCGGCGGCGTCTCCTGCCGGACGTTCCAGCACACGCTCGCCCTGCTCCTGGCCCTGTCGGCGCGGCTGACCGGCGGTGCGGGCGCCCACCTCGCCGAACGGGCCGCCGAGGCCACGGCCGACCTGCTCGACCGGCGGGCCGAGTGGCTCGGCCGGGCGAGCGCGCTGCTGGACGGCCCGCACGGTGTCTACACGATCGCGCCCGCCGGCCGCCTGTCGTCGGCCGAGCAGTCGGCGCTCATGTTCCGCGAGGTGCCGCGCCGCCAGGCGGACGCCTGCGAGACGGGAGACTGGGCGCACGTCGACGTCTACCTGACCAAGACGTATGACTATCGAGCCATCATCTTCCCCGGATCACGCTATGACGAGCAGATGATGGACTGGATCCGGCAGCGATCGTCGACGGTGGTCACCGTCGGCGGGACGCTCGACGGCGAACGGGCCTCGATCCGCTACCGCCACGACGACGACCGAGACGTCGCCCTCCTCACCGAGACGCTGGTGGCGGAGCTGGTCGCGCATTCGTGGGCCCAAGGAGTGTGAGAGGCGACCTAACGCCAGCCGAGGCGGCCGGCGGCGTCGTCCGGAAGGTAGCCGTCGGGCTTGGCCTCGCCGATGAAAACGATCTCGTCGAATTCGGCGATCGGACCCACGGTGTAGCTCATCGGCATCCGGGGCTGAACGGCGAACCTGATCTCCAGGTCTGGATCGAATCGCTCCAGCGCATCGATGAGGTCGCCCACGGTCTCGATGCCCTGCATCTTGCCGCGCCTGTGCCTGCCCATGGGTAGTACTCCGCGCCGAGAGAACTCAACTTCCCCAAAAGGTACCTCGCGCTGGTGCCCCCACCGCCTCTTGTTGCTTCTTGTGGCACAAGTGTGACTTTGCCCACTGACGTCCTTTTCTGTTGCGTGCGGAGTCAGAATCCCGTTCACCCGCACTCAGTCCCGCACCAGAACCGCCGCGCTGCCGTAGCTGCCGCCGAAACCGGTGACGAGCGCGACCCCGCCGCCCTTCCGGAGCTCCCGTACGGCCTGGGCCGTGTTGTTCAGCCCGTGAACGTAGCCCTCGGACAGCAGTCCGCCGTGCGGATTGACCCGGGCGTGGCCGCGCGCCAGCAGATGATCCCCGAGATCGGCCCGCCCGACGAGGCCGAAGTCCTCGAGCTGGCGCGGAATCAGCCACGTGTAGGCGTCGTAGAGCAGAAGTTCGGTGACGTCCCCCGGCGTGAGGCCGGACTCCTGCCACAGGCGGGCGGCCAGGTGTCCGGAGAAGATCCGGGTCACGTCGGCGGCCCGGTCCATGGTCGAGCTGCCCTCGCCGCCGCCCCGGACGACCGTGTGCACGCGGGGCGCGTCGGGGGCCGCGTCTTTGCGCGTCAGAAGGAGCGCGCAGGCTCCGTCGGTCTCCTGACAGCAGTCGGCCGTGCGCAGCGGCGTGCACACGTACGGCTTGGCCAGGTAGTCGTCCAGCGGAAGCGGCTCGCGGCGCAGCGCGCGGGGGTTACCGGCCGCGTTCTCGCGCGACTGGGCCACGACCGCGTGCAGGTGCCGCTCGGTCAGGCCCGTGTCGTGGAGGTAGCGCTGGGCCGCCATGGCGAACATCGGGATCGGGCCGGCCACGCCGTACGGCAGGGTGAGACGCTCGAGCGGACCGGTCGACGCGGTGTTCATCCGGACGCCCGACCGGCCGTTCATGGCCCGGAAGACCAGAACGGCGCGGGCGATGCCGCCGGCGATCAGCATGGCGGCGTCACCGAGGATGGACGCCGCCTGAGTGCCCCCGCCGGTGATGTCGTTGTGCCAGCCGACCGGCTCGATCCCGATGGCACGGGCCACCGCGATGGCGGGCGCCGAGTCGTTCATGTGATAGCTCAGGACCGCGTCGACGTCTCGCGTCTCCATCCCCGCGTCGGCGACGGCGGCCCGGCAGGCCTCGGCCGCGAGCGACAGTTCGGTCCGCCCGGACGCCCGGGTCAGCGTGGTCATCCCGACCCCCGCGACCGCCGTCGTCCCGCGAATCGCCTGCACGTCGCCCTCCCAAGCCGTCGCCGGAGCCGTCGCCACAGCCATGCCGGTGCAGCACCGCCACCCGAGCCAGACCGCGCGGACCCTTCCGGGCTTTCGCCGGTGACCCGCCGGGGCGGGGCGCGATCCGTCCCGGCGAGCCGTCCGACACGGTAACGCCACCCCATCACCTAGGCAAGCGCTTGCTCGGTTATCTCTCAATAGGCGACGCCGATGAAGGCGTGGGTGGTCGCGGTGTCGGCGATGGCGTCGAGGGTGGCCTTGGCCAGATCCTCGCGCCCCAGTTTGCGGCCGCCGCCGGGCCAGCCGTTGAGGACCGATCGATACGTGCCGGTGGCCGGGGTGTCGACCAGCTGGGGCGGCTGGATGACGGTCCAATCCAGGTCGTAGTCCTGGATGAGCCGCTCGAACTCGCGGGCGTCCCGGTGCGGGTGGCGCAGCAGGGTGCTGCGCAGGATGGCCGAGACGATCCGGATGGGCAGCGAGTATCCGGGCTGCGGGCCGAGCGCGTTCGTCACCACGACCAGGCGGCGGACGCCCTGTTCGACCATGGCGTCGGCCACGTTGCGGCCGCCCTCCGAGTAGAGGGTGGTCTTGCCGCGTTGGGTGGGCCCGGCCAGGTAGACGACCGCGTCCGAGCCCTTGACCACGACGGTCTCGCGGCGCAGCACATCCCCCTGGCGTACGGACAGGTTGGGGTGGCGATCGGTGATCGCTTCCGGGCGGCGGGCCACGGCCTCCACGACGTGACCCGCGTCGAGCGCGAGCCGGACGAAGTGCCGGCCAGTGCCGCCCGTCGCCCCGAAGACGGTGAGATCCATCTGTCCCCCTTTGAAGAGTGGTGAGTGAGTACTCACTCACCCCTATAGTGAGTAAGCGGTCACTCACCTGTCAACGCGGGGGCACCTATGAGCACGCGCGAGCGGATCCTCGCCGCAGCCGAGGAAGTCGTCCTCGATCATGGCTTCGCCCGCGCGACCACCAAGCAGATCGCCCGGGCCGCCGGCTGCTCCGAAGCCCTGCTCTACAAGCACTTCGACCGCAAGGAAGAGCTGTTCCTCGCGGTCCTGCTCGAGCGCCAGCCGCATCTGGGCCCCGCGCTGCAGGCCCTCCACGCCAACGCCGGGACGGGCGACCTGGCCAAGACGCTGGCCGAGTTCGCCCTCGCGGCCATCGTCTTCTACCGGAAGGCACTCCCCATGGCCGGCGGCATGCTCGCCGAGCCCTCGCTGCTGGCCGGCTTCCGCGAGATGCTCGCCCCCTTCGGCCTCGGCCCCCATGTGCCGGTCGACGGCCTCGCCGGCTACCTCCGCGAGGAGCAACGTCTGGGCCGCGTCGCCCGCGCCGCCGACCCCTACGCCGCCTCCGCCGCCCTGCTCGGCGCCTGCTTCCAGCGCGCCTTCCTCCACCTGTTCTCCGACCTCGGCCCCGACGAGCCCTTCACCACGGCCCTGGCCCGAACCCTCACGAACGGCCTGACTTCGGCCACGCCAGCCGATATCTCTCCCCCTCGGCCCGAATGAGCCGCCGCGCCCGCCGGAACAGATGCGGGTCCTCCTGCTCGATCGTCGCCAGGTCGTCGTCAGCCATCCGCCGCACGACGTCGAACGCCACCGCGGGAGTCGCCCCCGGTGAGACCTCCATCTCGATCGCGGTCACCACGACCCGCAGGAACGCGCGCTGCGGCACGACCCCCGCCCGCAGGCACTCGTCCACGAAATCCAGCCCCACGCCATCGCGCGTGGCCAGCTCAAGCGCGCACGTCACCAGCAGGTCCAGCTGTTCGGGACTGTCGCTCAGATAGGGAAGAAGTACGTCCAGGACGTCTTTCACCAGTTCGTCCGGCAGCTGCGGCAGGTCCACCGCCAACGCCCGGACCAGCACCGAACAGACCGTTTGACGTGCCTGTCCGTCGTCCTGAATCGCCTCGAGCACGGTGAGCGCGTCCCGATAGGAAAGCGGGTCTGAACCGACCCAGAGGTGCGACAGGATTGTCGTCACCGACCGCGCGTCGCCCCTTTCCGAGCGGACGAATCCCCGGGGGATGTCATCCAAATAGAGCACGTTGAGAAACTGCTCGGCCATCGTCTCGTGCAGTTCGTCGCCGAAGAACCTGGCTTGCCGACCGAGTTCCAGCGCGTCCCAGATGAGAGTCCAACGGCTCGTGTCGAGCGAAACGCCCTCGATCCAGTCGAGGTCGGTGCCGTACTCGAGACGGTGCCCGAGGATGAGCGTCCGACGCTCTCCGGACCACATCCGGCGGACGGCCAGTCGCGTGACCAGGGTGAGCCACTGATCGTTGGGAAGGACGGCGTACCAGAGGCGAGCCAGGCGTTGCCATTGAGAAACCGTGTCGGCGGCGCCGAAGAGCTCGGCCGCGTCGAGCCTGGAAGGCGCAGCGGCCAGCAGGACGAGATTCACGGCGTAGGTGGCGTCGCGCTGGATGGCGGGCGCGGTCGAAGGGCGATAGTCCGACGGGCCGCCGCCTTCGCCTCGGGTCTGGAAGAGCCGGATGAGGACGTCGCGCATGTCGGGACCGGCCAGGTCCGCGAAGAAGTCGAGGATGGCCGCGCGGGTCGACAGGGCGTGGTAGGAGAGCAGGGCGCGGAGGCGGCTTTCCGCGGGCGGGGCGTCGTCGAGCGGTCCCGCCGGGGCCGCGAGGCGGGCGGCGATCGCGGTGAGCTGGGCGTGGATGAGCCAGGCGATCAGATATTCGCCGAAGGTGGCGTGCAGGAACTCATACGTTCTCAGGTGCCGTTCGGTCCGCACGGCCTCGGTCTGATGGATGAAGAAGAACCGGCCGATGACCACTTCAGCCGCACTCAGTGGTGCGGCAAACCCAGCCGAGGTCACCTGGCGGGCGCGTCCGAGTGCCCGAAGATCGGTGTCCAGCTCTTCCTGGGTGACCCATTGACGGCCGCGGTTGAACATGGCGAAGGCGGCGATCGCGAGCCGGAGCAACTCGTCGTCGGACATCCGGGCGCGTTCCTCGGCCGGCAGGTCGCGATGGTGTTTCTCGATCTCGCGGGCGGTGAAGCGGCGTAGCAGCCGCTCGTACAGCCCGGCCTTGTCGAACCCATCCGCGTCGGCGGGCAGGGCGTTGCCGTCGGCGTCGTAGAGGGCGAGCATCAGCAACAGGAGCGGCTGCCGGGCCAGGTCGTCGTGGTCGAGAGCGGTCGACACGGCGAGCGGGCGGAGGCCGCGGGCGGCGAAATAGCCGGCGTTCGCGGTGTTCCATGCGGCGAGCCAGGCGGACACCTGGTCGTCGGAGAACGGCTCCAGGCGGATGGCCATAGCGTCCTCTGGAGGCGGGCACCGGTCGGCGACAGCGGTCCGCGTGGTGACGATGACCGCCAGCGGGCGGCCGAGTTCGGCCTCGCGACGCTGGAAGTCGGCCACCTGCTTGAGGTAGTCGGCCCGGTGGACGCCGGTCGCCTGCAGCAACTCGTCCAAGCCGTCGAGCATCACCACCGGCAGCGCGCCGTTGACGGAGCGGGCGAGGTCGGGCCAGTCGATCCGCTCTCCCGTGGTCACGCGTACGGCTTCCTCGATCTGCTGCTGGATGCCGGCGTCGGCTTGGACCTGGCGCAGCGGAACGCGCACGGGCAGGAAATCTCCTCCGGTCAGCCGGGCGGCGAGGACGCGGGTGAGGACGGACTTGCCGGCCCCTGGCTGCCCGAGGATCAGCAGTGGCTCGGCCTGGGCATCCGGCGAGGTCAGGCGGCCGATCAGGAATGCCGCCAGGTTTTCGCGCACCTCGATTTCGGCCCACGCCGACTCGGCGCTGAGGTCGATGCTTCTCTGGTACGGCACGGCGCGGAAACAGGGATTCACATAGCCGTCGAGGTGAGTCGGCAGGCGGATGCCGTCCGGCAGGTCGCCCGTCTCGCTGATCGGGTGGCCGAAAGCGGCGACATTGGCCGCATGCAGGCTCGTGAGCTTGGCCTGCGGCACTCGGCCCGACGCCATCCCGGTGAGGATGTCCGTCAGCCCCGCCAATCCTGTCTGGACCAGCTCCTGCGTGGCCTCGTGCTCGCGTAGATCGGCCCAGAAGGCGAACTCGGGGATGTCGGCCGCGAGCCGTTCGTACATTTCCTCGTATCGGCGTTCGGCCTCGCTCAGGAATCGATCACTCACGATCCACATGTGGGCGGTGAGCGCCATGTATTCGGCGCGCAGGCGGACGCGGCGGGTCGACCGCGGTTCGGGGCGGGGCGCCTCCCAGCCGTGCCGTAACCAGTCGTCGACGGTTTCCGGTGCCACGTCGCCGTCGAGGGCCTCGACGAAGGCGGTCACGGCGATGATGGTGTGGGCCGCGTGGAGGCGTTCGGTCCTGGTCAGGCGGGAGGTGCCGGTGAGGCCGGGGCGGACGGCGGCGATGAGTTCGTGGCCGAGGCGGATGAATTCGGCTTTGGCGTCGAAGAGGCTGAGGGCCGCCGCCCCTACTGCCGCGATGACCGGAGCGCCGGTGGCCAGGGCGCCGGCCGAGGCGGCCAGCAGCGCGCCGCCGAGGAGCCGATCGAGTCT
Source organism: Streptosporangiaceae bacterium NEAU-GS5 (assembly GCA_017592665.1). Lineage (GTDB taxonomy): Bacteria > Actinomycetota > Actinomycetes > Streptosporangiales > Streptosporangiaceae > NEAU-GS5. The sequence goes on from JAGFNW010000005.1 coordinate 157,756, forward strand.
GCGGAGGGTCTCGGTCTCGCCGCCGAGCAGGCGCACGGCGTCGGCATAGCTGACAGATCGGGCCACTGGCTCATAATGGCCGGTCAGAGAGATCCATGGGTGGCGATTCAGCCGGGACTTGTGATGTTGTAGGGGCATGGCGCGCAACCTGATCCTGTCCGGGGGTGTGGCTCACGACTTTGCGGCGACCTCGCAACGGCTGGCCGAAGTGCTGGCCGAGGTCGGGGTGGACTCAGAGATCACTGAGGATCTCGACGAGGCACTGTCGGAGCCGACCGAGGTCGACCTCATCACGATCAATTCCATGCGGTGGACCATGGTCGACGGGCACTTCCCCAGTCAGCGGGAGCGCTGGGAATACCGGCTGCCGGCCGACGCGCGGTCGGTGCTGCTCGACCATCTCGAGCGGGGCGGCGGGCTGCTGGCCATGCACGCCGCGGTGATCTGCTTCGACGACTGGCAGGGCTGGTCGCGGGTGATCGGCGGCTGCTGGCAGTGGGGCAAGTCGTTTCATCCGCCGATCGGCTGGATCACCGTGCGGATGCGTGGGTCGCATCCGATCGTCGACGGGTTGCGCGACTTCGACGTGGTCGACGAGGTCTACAGCGATCTCGTGGTGCTGCCGGATGTCAGCCCCATCGCCACCTGCCAGGGGCAGCCGATGATGTGGGCCCGGCCGGTGCGCCGTGGGCGGATCGTTTACGACGCGCTCGGGCATGACGTGCGGTCATATGACAGTCCCGTGCATCGCACTCTGCTGCAGCGGGCGGCGCTCTGGTCGCTCCGCCAGCCGGTCAATGCTCAGGATGAGCGTTGAGCAGACGGGCCGACTCGGCCTCGTGGGCGATGCGGCGGAGCACGTCGAAGGCCTTGCCGTAAAGGACGGTGCCGATGACGAGCGCCTCGGCGGCGGCGTCGCGCGGGCCGTCGAGGGGAATCGTGGCCATCTCGCGCTCGCGGACCAGTTGCTCGGCCAGTCGCGCGTACGGGATGAGGGATTCGCGACCGGCCTCGGCGCCGAGGCTGCGCAGGGTGAAGAGGGTCTGGGCGAGCTCGTCGCGGGTGGGCGCGTTCGGGGAGACGGCCCAGCCGAGTTGGTCGATGAGGGCGTCGACGTCGGCTCTCGCCTGCTGCCACTCGGCCGTGTCGGGATGCGGTTCGACGTCGGGGCCGATGGCGTAATGCACGGTGCCGAGCATGCGGTGGAGCGGGGTCTCCTCGTCCTCCACGGCGGCGAGGACCTTGCGGATGGACGCCACCGGCAGCCGCCCGATCTCCAGCAACGCGCGGATGAGCCGCAGGCGCCGCAGGTGCCGTTCGCCGTATTCGGCGCGGGTGGCGGAGGTGGCCTCGCCCGGGGGCAGCAGCCCTTCCCGCAGGTAGTACTTGATCGTGGGGATGGGCACCCCCGACTCGGCGCTCAGCTGGGAGATCCGCATTATTAGATAGTAGCAATATCTATCAAGTCGCTGTCCGGAAGCGTGGAACCCGATCGTCATGCTGGTGAATCAACGAGACGCGAGGAGCGCGAGATGAAATACCTCATGTTCGTCTGCACCGACCCTGAGCCCGACACGGACAAGGCGAACGAGCCCGACATCGACGAGTGGGTGCGGGAGAACGACTCCAGCGGCCGGCGGCTGCAGGGCAACGCGCTGGCGCCGACGTCGACGGCCACCACGGTGCGGGTCCGCGAGGGCAGGTTGCTGGTGTCCGACGGGCCCTTCGCCGAGACCAAAGAGGTGATCGTCGGCTTCGACCTGCTCGAGTGCGCCGACCTGGACGAGGCGATCGAAGTGGCCCGCACCCACCCGATGGCCCGGGCGGGGCGCCTGGAACTGCGGCCGTTCGCGAATGACTGAGCCTGTCGCTCAGGTCGTCGCGGCGGCCGGGACGGAGGCGTACGGGCGGATCGTCGCGGCGCTGATCCGCGTGACCGGGGATTGGACGCTGGCCGAAGACTGCGCCCAGGAGGCGCTCGCGACCGCCCTCGAACGGTGGCCGAAGGACGGCGTGCCCACCAACCCGGGCGGCTGGCTCATGACCGTGGCGCGCAACCGCGCCCTGGACGTGCTGCGCCGGGCCTCCGTCGAGCGCCGCAAGCTGGCCCAGCTCGCGGCGCTCGCCGAGCCGGAGGGCGCAGCGCAGCCAGAAGACACGGGGCATCCAGGAGGCCTGGGGCAGGAGGAGGTGGCCGACGACCGGTTGCGGCTGATCTTCACTTGTTGTCACCCGGCTCTGCCCCTCGAGGCGCGGGTGGCGCTGACGTTGCGCACAATCTGCGGCGTGGCCACGGCCGACATCGCGCGGGCCTTCCTGGTGTCGGAGTCGACCATGACGCGGCGGCTCACCCGCGCCAAGTCGAAGATCGCCGACGCCCGCATCCCCTACCGCGTGCCCAGCGGCCGGGCCCTCGACGAGCGGCTGCCCGGCGTGCTCGCCGTGCTCTACCTGCTGTTCACGCACGGCTACAACCCTGACGGCGAGCCGGCGTTCGCGGATGAGGCCATCCGGCTGGCCCGCCTGCTCGTACGGCTCATGCACGGCCAGCCGGAGGTCGCGTCGCTGCTGGCGCTGTTCCTGTTCCAGCACTCGCGCCGCGACGCCCGCCGTGACCGCGACGGCAATTTGATCACCCTGGACAAGCAGGACCGCGGCCGGTGGGATCACGCGGCGATCGCGGACGGCCTGACGGTCCTGGCGACGGTTAATGCCGACGGGCCGTACGCGCTGCAGGCCAGGATCGCCGCCTGCCACGCCACCGCGGCCTCGCCCGGCGCGACGGATTGGACGGCGATCGCGCACTGGTACGACGAGCTCGTCAGGATCCAGCCGTCGCCGGTGATCCAGCTGAACCGGGCCGTCGCGCACGGCTTCGCGCACGGGCCGACGGCGGGGCTGACGCTGCTGGCCGAGGCCCGGGCGGGCGGCGCGCTCGACGACTATCCCCCGGCCATCGCCGCCGAGGCCGATCTGACGGCCCGCTCGGGCGACCGCGACCGGGCCGCCGCGCTGTTCCGCGACGCGGCGGCGATCGCCCACGGGGAGCCGGAACGCCGCGCCCTCCTCGACCGCGCGGCGGAGCTCACGTGACCGGATTCATCTCGCTGTCTTGCGGCCGACCGCGCCGACGCCGACCGAGCCGTCGGGAGCGCGGGACCGCTCCTGCGCGGCCGGGTCGTCGGGGCGCCAGTCGTTGACCGGCACGATCCCCGGGGGCAGCAGGTCGAAGCCGGCGAAGTACTTCGCGATCGCTTCGGGCTTGCGGAACGCCAGGCCCTGCGAGGTGCTGCGCTCGTAGACCGCCCGGCCGTAGTTGAGCGTGTCGGGGCTGAGCGGCCCGGGCGTGATGTGGGAGATCGCCAGATATCCCCCGAGCGGCAGGCCCTCGGCGAATTCGGCGGCGATCCAGGCGGCCTCGTCGTCGTCGACGATGAAGTGCAGGACCGACAGCAGGAGCACGGCGACCGGCTCGTCGAAGTCGAGATGGCGGCACAGGTCGGGGTCGCAGAGGATCGACAGCGGGTCGCGGACGTCGCCCGCCATGACCAGTGTGCTCGGGTTGTCCGCCAGCAGGGCCGTGGCGTGGACCAGGACCATCGGGTCGTTGTCGACGTACGCGACGCGGGCGTCGGGGGCGTTGCGCAGCGCCACGTCGTGCACGTTGTCCTGGGTCGGCAGGCCGGCCCCGATGTCGAGGAACTGCCGCACGCCCGACTGCGCCAGATGTCTGACCACCCGGCCGAGGAAGTCGCGGTTGGCGCGTGCCAGCACCCTCGCGTCGGGCGAGACGGCGAGGATGATGTCGGCCGCCTCGCGGTCTACCGCGAAGTTCTCGGTGCCCCCGAGGAAGTAGTCGTACATTCGCGCCACGCTCGGGGTGAGCGGGTCGACTCCCGGCGGTGGTGCTCGATCGTCCACGCGCGCTCTCCTTCAACCGTCCTTCGGTTCAGAGCCAACCACTGTGAGCCAACCACGTTTTTCCGATCATGTATCGAAATCAGGATATTCCCGGGTCAGACCCGGCCGGAGGCCATGTCCATGAGGCGGCCGAGGACGCGGGCCGGGTCGACGCGGACGCCGTCGTGCTCGTATTCGTTGGTGACCCAGGCGCGCACGTTGCCCACCCGGCGGGCCGTGTCCAGGGACAGCCCGACGTCGACGTACATGTCGTCGTGGTAGACGGCGGCGGCGACCGGGACCTCGTTGGCGATGAGCCGCGCGGGGTCGTAGAGGCGCGGCCAGTCGTCGGCGGCGGCCAGCAGGTGGACGGCGCCCTTGAAGGGATGCAGGGCCCGGATGTCGTCGTACATCCAGGGATAGGTCATCTCCCCCGTGAGCAGCACCGGGTCGGCGTCCTCGGCCAGCTCGGCCGGCAGCAGGCGGCCGGCCGACCAGTTGGTGGCCGCGCGCTGGGCGTAGATGGGCTCGTGCAGCACGGCGTACAGCGGGGCGGCGGCGAACGAGGTCTCGGCCATGACCTGATAGAGGAACGCGTCGGTCAGGCCGTCTTCGAGCAGCCAGTGCAGCCGCTCGGAGCCGTCGCTCATGCCGAGCATGTCGCCGAGCAGCTGGAGGCGGCGCACGGTCAGCCGGTCGCCGTCGGGGAGCCGCACGTCCTCGGCCCGTAGCCGGTCCACGAGCGCCTTGATCTGACCGGCGTCGCCGGGGAAGCGGGCGAAGTGCCGCCGGTTGCGCTCGAGGACCTTGGCGTACGTGCGCGTGTAGACGTCGTCGGCCGTGGCCTCGAGCCCCGCCAGGCCTCCGGTCACGTAGCAGGCGCGCAGGCCGTGGGGGGCGACCGACAGATAGCTCAGCGTGATGAAGCCGCCGAAGCTCTGGCCGAGGACCTCCCACTGGCCGTCGCCGAGCAGGGTGCGCCGGATGTGCTCGGCGTCGGCCACGATCGAGTCGGCCCTGAAGTGCCGCAGGTAGGCCGCGATCTCGGCGTCCGTCTTGAGGTCCAGCGTGGCCAGCGTGCGTGCCGTGATGGGGGTGCTGCGGCCCGTGCCGCGCTGGTCGAGCAGCAGCACGCGGTGCGTCTGGATCGCGTGCCCGATGAAGCCGTCCGCTCCGGTCGGGCGTGGCGCGTGGAAGCCGGGGCCGCCCTGGAAGAAGACGAGCCACGGCAGGTCGTCGCCGCGCCGCACGGGATCGACGACCTCGCGGGCGAAGACCTCGATCGTGCGCCCGCCGGGATCGGCGTGGTCGAGCGGCACCGTGAACACGTGGTCGGTCAGCACCAGACCGGGCATGGCTACCGGGACCCGCGAGCGGTCCCCTCGGGCGTCTGTCACGCGGGCAACGCTACCAACGCCACCGTCATACGCGTGGTACGCTCCCAAGCGAGCGCTTGGTTCACAAACTTTGGAGCTTCCAGCGAGAGGCGGCCCATGAGGTTCTCGACCTTCCACCTCTTCCACCGGCCCGAGGGGCAGAGCTTCCGCGACGTGTACGACTATCACCTGGAGCTCATCGAACTCGCTGAAGAGCTGGGCTTCCACGGGGTGCGGCTGGCCGAGCACCACTTCCGCGACTACGGCGTGGTGCCGAATCTGTTCCCCGTGCTCGCGCACGCCGCCGCGCGGACCTCGCGCATCCGCCTCGGGACCGGGATCGTCGTGCTCCCCCTGCACAACCCGATCCACGTGGCCGAGGAAGCGGCCATGGTCGACCTGTTGTCGGACGGCCGGCTGGAGCTCGGCATCGGACGCGGCTACCAGAGTGTCGAGTTCGAGGGCTTCGGCATCGACCTCGCCGAGGCGCGCGACCGGTTCAACGAGGCGCTCGAGGTCATCCTGGGCCTCTGGACCAACGAGACCTTCCAATACGAGGGCAAGTTCTACAAGACGGGGCCGGACGTCACCCTCGTCCCCCGGCCGCTTCAGTCCCCCCACCCGCCCGTCCATGTCGCCGCCGTCTCGCCCGAGACCGTCACCATGTACGCGGAACGAGGCCTGCCCATCCTCGCCGACCCGGCCGCGACCTTCCGCAAGGTCGTCCGGGCCGCCGAGACCTGGCGCGAGATCTCCCCCGTCCCCGGCGACCTGGTCGTGGCCCGCAGCGTCTACGTGGCGCCCACGCTGGAGCAGGCGCGCGAGGATCAGGCGCGCTTCGAGTCGATGTTCGACCGGTCGCGGATCTTCAACGAGCGCAGCGCGCCCATCGATTCGCGCACCGGCAAGGCCGCCCAAGGCTTCGAGTACTACCAGGACCGCTACCTCAAGGGCGGTTCGCTGACCAACGAGTTCCGCTGGGAGCAGCTCGAGGTCATCGGAGACCCCGAGCGCGTGATCGACCAGATCGGCGTCCTGCGTGACGCCGGCTTCTCGGAGTTGCTCTGCGACTTCGGCAGCACGCGGCCGATCCCCCTCGACGAGATGAAGCGCGTGATGCGATTCTTCGCGTCAGAGGTCATGCCCGCATTCCAGGAGGCGGCTCGATGATCCATTCGCTCACCCTGTACGACGTGCTCGCCGAGCACGCCCGTAGCAGGCCGTCCGGGACCGCCGTGGTCGACGGCGAGGTCCGGCTGACCTACCCCGAGCTGGCGGAGCGGGTGGCCCGGGCGGCCGGCGCGCTGGCCGCCGCCGGCGTCGAGCAGGGCTCGCGGGTCCTGTGGCTCGGCCAGAACTCCCACCGCGTGCTGGAGCTGCTGCTGGCCTGCTCGCGGCTCGGGGCGATCTTCTGCCCGGCCAACTGGCGGCAGTCGGCCGACGAGCTGCGCTTCGTCGTCGACGATCTCAAGCCGTCCGTGGTGGTGCACGCCAACCTCAACCCGTACGGCTCGGCCACCTGGGTGTCCGTTGACGCCTACGACGACTTCCTCGGGTCGTACGAGTCGGTGGCGACGTCCGACGACGACGAGCTGCCGGTGCTCGCGCTCTACACGGCCGCCTTCGACGGCCGGCCCAACGCGGCGCTGCTGTCCAACGCGGCGCTCATCGCGCACGCCGCGTCCTTGCTGCACGTGCGCCGGATGGAGCCGGATTTCGCGTTCCTTTCCAACGGGCCGCTGTTCCACGTCGGCACGACCATGTTCATGCTGGCCACGTTCCTCGCCGGCGGGAAGAACGCGTTCGTGCCGCAGCACGACGCCGAGGAGGTGTGCCGGGTCGTCGACGCCGAGAAGATCACCCAGGCGTTCCTGTTCGGCGCGATGATCGACGGCCTGGTCGCGGCCAACGGCAGCGGCAAGTACGACCTGTCGTCGCTGCGCTTCATCTCCCATTCGCCCGAGTGGGACGCGATGACCACGCCCGACGACTCGCCGTGGTGCCGGTCGAAGATGGGCGGCTACGGTCAGACCGAGGTCGGCGGCATGCTCACCTTCCTCGGGCTCGCGCCGGGGGCGGCCGGGTTCGCGGGCCGTCCGTCGCCTCTGGTGACCGTACGCATCCTGGACCCGTCGGGCGAAGAGGTGCCGGCGGGCGAGGTCGGCGAGATCTGCGCGCGCGGCAAGACGATCTTCTCGGGCTACTTCAACCGGCCCGAGCTGAACGCGGAGAAGACGCGCGGCGGCTGGCACCACACGGGCGACCTCGGACGCCGCGAGCCGGACGGCACGATCACGTTCATCGGCCCCCGGCTCCGCATGATCAAGTCGGGCGCCGAGAACATCTATCCGGCCGAGGTCGAGCGGGCGCTCAAGTCCCATCCGGCGGTCGCGGACGCGGCGGTCATCGGCGTGCCGGACGACCAGTGGCATCAGAGCGTGAAGGCCGTGATCGTGACGCGCGGCGACGTCAGGGAGAAGGTGTCGGCCGACGACCTGATCGCGCACGTCCGCGCGGCGATCGCGTCGTACAAGAAGCCCAGGCACGTGGTCTTCGCCGACGCCATCCCCAAGAAGGGCTTCACCCCCGACTACGACGCGCTCGACGCCCAATATGGCGGCGGCAACTATCCCGGCGTCTAGAGGATCGCGAGGGGGTTGATCGGGCTGCCGGTCCCCCCTTCGATTTTCAACGGCGCGGCGACGAAGACGAAGTCGCGGGCGCCCGGCGGAAGGTCCTCAAGCCAGAGCATCTCCACCAGGTGGATGCCGTGCCGCCAGAGCAGGATCAGGTGAAGATCGTCGTCGAGGGGTTCGTCGGACAGCTGCCGGGCGTTGAGCCCGCCGATGGCCGCGTTGTCGGAGGCGACCACGGCCACGTCCCGCTCGGCCAGCCAGCGCCCGGCGTCCGCGGCCAGGCCCGGCTGGCCCGACCAGTACTCCTCGGGTGAGCGTGCCCAGGTCAACGGCCATCCTGTGCGGATGACCGCGACGTCTCCCGGCCGCACGTCCCCTATCTCAGCCAACAGATCCGCAGATATCCGGAAATCGTGGGCGAGGTGCTCGACGCCGAGGTGCCGGGGCACGTCGAACAGCACGCCGCGGGCGACCACGCCGCCGACCGTCTCGATGCCGCAGCTCCTGGCCCCATAGGACCGGACCCGGGCGGCCGGATGGCCGTTGTAGAGGGCGTCCCCCGTCCACATGTGGCACAGGGCGTCCATGTGGGTGGTCGTGCCGTGGTGGGTGACGATCAGCGCGTCGTCGGCCATCTGGAGGCCGGGACCGATCGGCCGGGCCCCGGCCACGTAATCGGCCCCGTCGACGGACATGAAGTGCTGCGGCAGCGGGCGCCCGCGCAGGTGCGGCACGCTCGCCGGCGCGGCCGACGAGGTGGCGCCGCGGATCGGCATCGACAGGCTCACCACCTGGCCGGTCCGCGCCGACCCGAGGGCCCGGAGCACGGTCTCCCCGGTCAGCAGGTTGAGCGTGCCCCGCTGGTCATCTGGGCCGAAGCGGCCCCAGTTGTTAGGCTCGGTTGCCAAGCAAGCGCTCACTTTCGGTTTGTTGTCATAGCACGGGGAGCGACATGATCCACGGGCACTGCGACCCCAGGTTCGCCCGCGTCCGCCAGGTCTTCGAACGGCACTTCGCCGAAGGCCAGGAGCTGGGCGCGGCGTTCGCCGTCTTCGAGCACGGCGAGGCCGTCGTCGACCTGTGGGGCGGGGTGGCCGACCGGAACACCGGCCGCGAATGGCAGGCCCACACGCCCGTCTTCGCGTACTCGTGCACGAAGGCCGTCTCCGGCACGGCGCTTCTGCTGCTGGCCGAGCGGGGCCTGGTGGACCTGGCCGCGCCCGTCGCCGACTGCTGGCCGGAGTTCGGCGCGACCGGCGTGACGGTCGAGCACGTGCTCTCCCACCAGGCCGGGCTGCCGGCCATCGACGAGCGCGTGCCGGTGGAGGAGTTCGAGGACCTGCCCGCCATCGCGGCCCGCCTGGCCGGCCAGGCGCCCATCTGGGAGCCCGGCACGGCGCACGGCTATCACGCCCTGACGTACGGCTTCCTGGTCGGGGAGATCATCCGGCGGGTGAGCGGGAAGTCGGCCGGCGAGCTGGTGGCCGCGGAGATCGCCGGGCCGAACGGCTTGGAGATGTGGCTGGGCGCCCCGCCCGACGTCGCCGACCGCACGGCCCGGCTGTCGGCCGGCGAGCGCGCCCAGGCGCCGCAGGTGATCAGCGAGGTGAACGGCCCGGCGTCGGAGGCGGCGGCCGCGGCGCAGGATCGCGACAGCCTCATGAACCGGGCCATGAGCAACCCGCCGCTGCACAAGCTCCGGGGCGGCGCCAACAACCCGGTCGCGCTGCGCGCCGGCTGGCCCGCGATCGGGCTGGTCACCACGGCACGCGCGCTCGCCGGCTTCTACCGCGACCTGGTCGCTGGGCGGATCCTGCAGCCCGGCACGCTCGCCGAGGCGCTGCGCCCGCGCGTGAAGGGCCCGGATCGGGTGCTGTACATCGACAGCTCCTTCGGCCTTGGATACATGCGGCCGGGATCCACGCTGCCCGCGCCGCGGCCGAGCGCGTTCGGGCACACGGGACTCGGCGGGTCCATCGGCATGGGCGACGTCGAGCTCGGGCTCGGGATGGCCTACACCATGAACAAGCTCGCCTCGGCGCTCACCGGCAGCCTGCGGGCCCATCACCTGGTCGAAGCCGTCTACGCGTCGCTCGACTGATCTCACCGCCCGGCTCATTGCATCGTCACCCCACCGCTGACCGACAGCGTCTGGCCGGTGATGTAGGCGGCGCGGTCGGTGCAGAGGTAGGCGACCAGCCCGGCGACGTCGTCCGCGCTGCCGAGACGGCGCAGCGGGATGGCCTTGACCAGCTTCTCGACCAGCTCGGGCGAGGCCACCCGGCGCAGCATGGGCGTGTCGGTCGGGCCGGGGCAGACCACGTTGGACGTCACGTTGCCCCGGGCCGCCTCCCTGGCCAGGGTCTTGGCGAGGCCGAACAGACCCGCCTTGGTCGCCGCGTAGGCGCCCTCGCCGCCCGAGCCGGCCTTCGCCCCATCGGAGGAGACGAACACCAGCCGGCCCCAGCCGCGGTCGAGCATGCCGGGCAGCATCCGCTGGGTGAGCAGCATGGGACCGCGCAGGTTGACGGCCCACATGAGCTCCCAGTGGGAGGGATCGCTGGTGACGAAGGGCTCGACGATCGACACCCCGGCCGCGTGGACGAGGATGTCCGCGGCCCCGACGGCCGCCCCGAACTCCTCGATCGACGCCGGATCGCCCACGTCGATCCGTACGGCCCGGCCACCTGCCGACTCGGCCACCCGCGCGGCGGCGGCCTCGTCGAGATCGGCCACGATCACGTCCGCGCCGAGCGCGGCGAGGTCGGCGCAGACGGCCGCGCCGATGGCCCCGGCCCCGCCCGTCACCACCGCGGTCCTGCCGTCGAGCCGCATGCCACGCATCACGCGTCACAACCTAGCACTTGCTTGGCAGCAACGACCCGGGCCGCCGCTCAGCCGCCGAAGTCGCCGGCGTCTTCGGGGTCACAGGGCATCTGCTTGGCCTCCGCCTCGCAGGCGGCGGCCTCGTCGATCCTGCCCAGCGTGCGCAGAATCCCGGCCTGCGTGTGCAGGGCCTGGAAGAACAGGCCGCCGCCCTCCGTGCGCGCGAGGTCGGCGGCCTCCGCGGCGAAGGGGAGCGCGTCGCCGGCCTTGCCGTACGCGCTGAGGAAGCGGGCCATCTTGTGCAGCGAGCCGGCCAGCAGGCGGCCGCACTCGAGCGGATCGTCCTTGAAGTATTCGCGGGCGGCCTCGACCGCCTTGGCCAGCACGCGACGGGCCTTGCGCCGCCGCCCCATGCCGCGCAAAGTCTCGGCATACGCGAGCAACCCCCCTACGACCGCATCCCCCGGCGCCCCCCGTGGGATCTCAGCGTCGCGCAGGAGTCTCGGGTTACCGAACCCGTCCTTCGCCACTGGCTGTCACCTCATGCTCACGGATGTTCTCCACCCTCTACCGAGTGAGGCCCGGAGTCCAGACCTCAGTGAGGGCGTCCGTGGTGACTCTGGCGGCGAGCAGGCCGATGGTGTGGCGCAGCACGGCCTCGGCGTAGTCTTCCGGCACTCCGGCGACCGCGTCGGTCACCACGGCCACGCGATAGCCGAGGTCGACGGCCTCCAGGGCCAGGCCGGGAATGCCGAGGTTGAGCGAGACGCCGATGGCGACCACGGCGTCCACGCCGAGCGAGCGCAGCAGCATGTCGAGGGCCGTCCCGGTGAACGGCGAGAACCCGTGATAGCGCGCCGAGCGCAGGTCGCCGGGGTCGTCGAGTTCGGGAAGGACCTCGACGGCGCCCGTGCCCTCCAGCATGTGGCCGGGATCCTTGAGCAGGTTGCGGATGAACGGGCTGTTGGCCGTGTGCGATCCGGCGCGGTCGGCCCGGAACGCGGCCGTGCAGTGGATGACGGGCACGCCCGCGGAGCGGGCCGCGGCGAGGACGAGGCGGGCGTTGGGGACGACCCCGCGCCGCTCGCACGCCGCCACCAGATCCGGGAATTTGGTGAGATCGCCGACGACCCCGCGCTGCATCTCCATCACGAGCACGGCGGCACGGCCCGGTGAGAACGCCGTCAGGTCGGTCACGACACCCCTCAGGATCCGAGCAAGCGCTTGGGAGGGCAGCATACCCGTTGAGCATGCCTCCAATGCCTGTTCGGAGGCGCCGCAATCCCCGCGAGAGGGCGTTTCCTTCGTACAAACATCGGATTACAGCCATAAGGTGACATTTCTAGTCCGGTGACATCCGGGGTTACGGATGAGACCGTCTAAACCGATGAGTGTCTGGACGGTCCCGGGTTACCGGGAAGTGCGCGAGCTCGGCGTGGGGGGCGCCGGGCGGGTCGTCCTCGCCACCTACGCCTCCACCGGCGCCTATGTCGCCATCAAATATCTCAAGGACGAACTGCGCGACGATCCCCGATTCATCGCGGCCTTCCGGCGCGAGGCCCGGGTGATGGTCGAGCTCGAAGACCCCAATATCGTACGGCTGTACGAGTACGTGGAAACAGCGCACGGCGCGGCCATAGTCATGGAGCTGGTCGACGGTGTGCCGCTGCGCCGCATCCTCTCCGAGCACGGCACGACCAGCCCCGAGGCGGCGCTCGTCGTCCTCAAGGGCTCGCTGGCCGGGCTTTCCCGGGCGCACGCCAACGGCGTGGTGCACCGCGACTACAAGCCGGAGAACGTGCTCATCCAGGCCGACGGCATGAGCAAGCTGTCCGACTTCGGCATCGCCACGCCGAGCGGCGTGTCCGGCATTTCCGCCGGCACCCCGTCCTACATGGCCCCCGAGCAGTGGAGCGGCGCGCCGCCCAGCCCCGCCACCGACGTGTACGCGGCGACCTGCGTGTTCTTCGAGTGCCTGACCGGGCACCGGCCTTACCGGGCCGACCATCCGGCCGGGCTGCGCCAGGCCCACCAGAGCGCGCCCATTCCGAGCGGCGAGGTGCCGGGGTCGGTCCGCGTGCTGGTCCAGAAGGGACTGGCCAAGAATCCGGGCGACCGGCCGCCGACCGCGCGGGCGTTCATCAGCGACCTCGAGGCCGCCGCGCTCTCCGCGTACGGGCCGGATTGGGAGCAGCGTGGCCGCCGTCACCTGGCCGAGCTCGCGACCCTGCTGGCGCTGCTGTTCCCGCTGGCCAAGCCCTCGGCCACGCCCGAGGTCAGCACCTCGCTCGCGCGGACCGTGCTCCGCGGCAAGCTGGCCCAGTTCGCGCCGCGCTTCGCCATCGGCGCAGCCGTCCTCGCCGCCGTCGTGATCGCCGGAGTCATCGCGGCACGCGGGCAGACCCCGGTGGCCGACGACTCGGCGCTGACGCCGACGTCCACGGCGCAAGCCATCGCGCCCACCACCGACCCCACCGAGACGATCCCGCTCACGCCCTCCGAGGAGCCGTCGGACACGCCCACGGTCGACGGCACCGGCACGAGCGAGCCGACCAAGACCCCGACCAAGACGCCGACCCACCCCGCCGTCGTCACCACGCCTCCGACGCACACCCCGACCAGCGCGCCGACCCACACGCCCACGCACACCCCCACCCACACGCCGACGCCCACCCCGACCGCGCACGCCGTGACAGGGCTGGCCATCACCGCGTTCGACGGGCAGTCGGGCACGATCAGCATCGCCGCTACGACCACCAAGAAGGTCACGCTGGGCGTGCGGTGGTCGGAGGGCAGCTCGCCGAGCAAGCTCGTGGCGGCGGCGCCACAGAACATCCCGCTGGCCGGGGCCCTGGCGTACACGCCGTCCGTGCAGCACGCGTTCGCGACGCCCAAGTGCGGCACCACGGTCTACCGGCGGCTGGAGGCGGCGACGCTGCCGAAGGCCAAGGGCGGCACGGCCGCGAAGACCGTGAAGGTCGCGGGACCGGTCTGCCCGCCGCCGTCGGTGACCAGCGCGCGGATCACCGCCTGGGACGGCGACACGGTCTCCGTCGACGTGCGGACCGGCAACGACGCCCAGGTGAAGGTCTCGGCCGTGTTCCTGCGGGACGGCCAGCAGGTGGACACGGCGTTCGGCAACGTGTCCGGGCGGACCGACTACAAGGTCCAGCTCTCCGGCAACCTCGGCACGGTCGAGTGCGGCAAGGTCGCGCTGTTCACCGTACGGGTGACCACCGATCCGGCCGCCGGCAACGGCACGCAGACGCGTGAGCTGCGCAAGTCGGGCGAGACCTGCCCGCCGCCCGTGGTGACGATCACGTCCTGGGACGGCACCAACCTGGCCATCCACGTGACGTCATCGACCACCGAGGCGATCCAGGTCGCCGTAGCCTTCAGTCAGCAGGTCGTCTTCCAGGGACAGTCGACGCCGGAGAACCCCAGATCAGCCTCGGCCACGCTGTCCGGCGCGAAGGATTACAGCAAGTCCTTCACCGTGACATACCGCGAGCCCGCCGACTGCGGGCTGACGGACACCAGGAAGGTCACGGTCACGCTCTCGCCGGGCGGGAAGAGCGACTCGGCGACCAAGGTGCTGACGTTCCCCGAGTGCTCCGGCGGCGTCATCGAGTGATGCCGGGTGATCGTGCTCTTGATCGCGCCCTTGTCGCGAAACCAAGCGTGCGCTAGCTTGGCGATCGATGACACCGGACGCGTCCTGGGATGCCTACTGGACTGCCTGCCGCCGCGGCGAGCTGGTCGTTCAGGCCTGTACGGCATGCGCCCGCCGGGTCCATCCGCCCGCCGAGCAGTGCCCTGACTGCGGCTCCGCCGACCTCGTCTTCGCGCCCGTGTCCGGGAAGGGCGTGGTCCACACGTTCACGGTCGTCCATCGGACGCGTGGAGGGCGGCAGCCGTACGCGGTCGGGTGGGTCGACCTCGACGAGGGCGTGCGCGCGTTCGGCGAGCTGCTGACCGCGGAGCCGCGGATCGGAATGCCGGTGGAGGTCGCCTTCGTCGATGACCTGCCCTGCTGGAGGGGTCTGTGACCAAACTCGGAAATGTCATGATCCCGGTGGCGGACCTGGACGAGGCGCTCGCGTTCTACTCGGACGCCCTGGGCCTGCCCGTCAAGTTCCGCGACGGCGACCGGTTCGCGGCGCTCGACGGCGGCGGGACCACGGTCGCCCTTGTCACGTCGCAGGAGCAGGTCGCCGGGGCCGTGGTCGCACCGTCCTACAAGGTCGACGACGTGGGCCAGGCCGTACGCGACCTGGAGAAGGCGGGGGCCGCGGTCGTCCGCGCGCCGGAGACCGGGCCGCACGAGATCAGGGCCGTGCTGCGCGACCCGTCGGGGAACCTCTTCATCGTCTATGGAGGCCTGTCATGACGAACCCGTACGGCAACTACGGCTACGCCACCCTCACCGCCAACGCCCTGCGGACCCCCGGCCAGACCGCGCTCACCTACTGTGGCACGCAGAGTTTCACGTACGACGAGCTGAACCGCGCCGTCAACCGGCGCGCGCACGCCCTGCTGGACGCCGGGGTGGTCGCCGGCCAGCGGGTGGCGGCCCTGCTCAACGAGACGCTGAAGGTCGCCGAGATCTACCTCGCGCAGGCCAAACTGGGCGTGGTCACCGCGGCGCTCAACCCCTACTGGCCGGTCGACACGCTGCGCGCCGTCGTCGAGGCGTCCGGGGCCACCGCATTCGTCTACGACGCGACCGTGGCGCAGGTCGTCGAGCAGATCAAGCCCGCCCTCCCGGCCGTCACCGCCTGGCTCGACGTCGACACGCTCGTCTCCGGCGACGACAGCGAGCCGCAGCCGCACGGTTTCTGGGACGACCCGGTCGCCCTCTACTACACCTCCGGCACGACAGGCCTGCCGAAGGCGGTCGTCCACACGCACTCCTCATCGATCGCGACCGCGCAGATCTGGCTCGACGTGCCGCGCGCCCCGGACTCGGTCTTCGGCACCGGGGCGATCATCTGGGGCATCGGCTTCCCGGCCATCGTCGGGCCCGCGCTCTACGCGGGCATGCGGCTCGTCCTCGAGCAGGACTGGGGCCCGGCCAACTTCCTGACCGTCGTCCCGCGCGAGAAGGTCACCCACGTCTCGCAGATCCCGTCCTTCTACGCCGCGCTGCTGGCCGACGACGCCCACGCGGCGGTCGACCTGTCGTCGCTCCGCGTCATCATGCTCGGCGGCGAGCCGCTGACCAGTGCCATGCTCACCCGGATCAAGGACAGGCTGCCGGACGCGGGGGTCTACTCCTACTACGGCCAGACCGAGGCCCCGTACACGTGCTTCGGCCGGGTCGACGACGGCTCGACACCCCTGGGGTCCTCCGGCCGCGCCCGCCTGGGTCTCGCCGTGCGAATCACCGATCCGGACGGGAACCGCGTCGTCGGCACGGTCGGCGAGATCAACCTGGCCGGGCCGCACCGGATGGCCGGATACGACGGGCTGTCCAGCGACGAGGTCCTCCGCGACGGCTGGTACGTCGGCGGCGACCTCGGCATCGTCTCCGCGGAAGGAATCCTCACCGTGCTCGGCCGCCGCGAGGACGCCATCCTGAAGGGCGGCGTGTGGACCCAGCCGGCCGAGATCGAGGAGGCGGCCGTCGCCCTCGACGAGGTCGCCGAGGCCGGAGCCGTGGGATTGGAAGACGGCCGCATCCTCCTGGCCGTCGTCCCCCGATCAGGCCACTCCCTCGACCCCGCCAAACTGGCCGCCATCCTCGCCGAGACCCTCCCGGCCCACCAACACCCCGACCACATCCTCGTCGTCGAAGAACTCCCCCACTCCCAAGACGCCTCCGGCGGCCCCGGCAAACTCCTCCGCCGCCACCTCCCCACCCTCCTTCCCCCCGCGTGATCTTGCAGGAATTCCCACGGCCAGTGCACGTACCCGAACCCGAGGTCAAGGCCCTGCTGCGGGACGCGGGCGTGGCCGTCCCGCGCGGGGCCGTCGCCATCGCGGCCGGGGACGTGGCCGCCGCGGCCGAGGGCCTGACGTCGCCGCTGGTCGTGAAGGGCTTCGGCCCGGACCTGCTGCACAAATCGGACGTCGGGGCCGTGCGCCTGAACCTCGCCTCCCCCGCGGCCGCCGCGGCGGCCGCGGCCGACATCGCCGCACGTGTGCCCGCCTTGAGCGGATTTCTCGTGGAAGAGCAGGCGACCGGCGGCGTCGAGCTGATCGTCGGCCTGGTCCGCGACCCCGGTTTCGGCCCCGTGCTGCTGGCCGGGCTCGGCGGGGTGTGGACCGAGGCGCTGCGCGACACCGCGCTGCGCCTCTGCCCGGTCAGCGAGACCGACGTCCGCGACATGCTCGCCTCCCTGCGCGGCGCCCCCATCCTGTACGGCTCTCGCGGCGGCTCCGCCGTGAACATCGACGCCCTGGTCAGACTCCTCGTACGGCTCGGCGGCCCCGGCGGCCTCTGGGAAAGCCTCGACCTCGGCGAATTCGAGCTGAACCCGGTGATCGCCGGCCAGGACGGGGTCATCGCCGTCGATGCCCGCTACATCCCGGACGCCCGCTACGCCCCGAGTGCAAGATCACGAACCGAGAACGCGCAGGCAGCGCCTGCCGCGCGGGAACCAGTGCAAGATCACGAAAGCGGCGACCGGCCACCCGAGAATTCCTGCAAGATCACGCGGGGGTTTGGGGGGGTGTTCGAGCCGCGGGGGGTGGCGGTGGTGGGGGCTTCGACGTCGAAGCCGGGGTTCGGGAACATGTTTCTCGAGTTCTACAAGGCCACCGGGGTGCCGCTGGTGGCCGTGCATCCGTCGGCCACGGAGATCGCCGGAGTGCCGTGCGTGTCCTCGCTGAGCGCGGCGGACGTCGACTACGCGCTGGTCGCGGTGCCGGCCGAACGGTGCGCCGATGTGCTGCGTCAAGCCGAGGGGATACCCTTCGTGCAGGTCATGAGCGGCGGCTTCGCCGAGATGGGGCGAGCGGAGCTGGAGGCCGAGTTGGTCGAGGCGCTCCCGTCCGGCACGCGGCTGCTGGGCCCCAACTGCATGGGCGTCTACTGTCCGCGCGGCCGTCAGACGTTCGTGGGCGGCGGGCTGGGGCCGCCCGGCGGGATGGCGCTGATCTCGCAGAGCGGCGGCCTCGCGGGCGAGGTCATCAAAGTGGGCGAGCGCCGTGGCCTGGCCTTCAGCCGGGTGGTCACGGTCGGCAACGCGGCCGACGTGACCCCGGCCGAGCTGCTGCGCTGGCTCGCCGGCGACGCCGAGACCACCGCCGTGGGCCTCTACCTCGAACGCGCCGACGAGGATCTGTTCGGCGCGCTCGCCGGGCTGCCGCAGCCGGCGGTCGTGCTGGTCGGCGGCCGCAGTTCGCAGGGACGGCGGGCCGCCGCCTCGCACACGGGCGGCCTGGTCAGCGACGCCCGGATCTGGCAGGCCCTCGCCGCGCAGACCGGGACCGCGCTCGTGACCAGCCAGGACGACCTGATCGGCGCGCTGTCGTTCTTCCAGGCGCACGGCGCGCGCCTGGGGACGGGAGACGGGGTGCTGGTCATCGGGCCGAGCGGCGGGGCGAGCGTCCTCGCGGCCGACGCGTTCGACCGGGCGGGGCTCGCGTTGGATCCGCTGGCCTCCGAGGCGATCGAGCGGCTGGCCGCGCTCGGGTTGGGGGCGGGGACCTCGCTGGCCAATCCGCTGGAGCTTCCCATCGGGCCGCGTACGCGGCCCGATCTCGTCCGCGATGCCATCGAGGCGATCGGCTCGTTCGCCGATGTGATCGCTCACGTGAACGTGCAGAGCTTCTTCACGTACGGCGATGCCGCCGAGCCCCTCTACGCCTACGCGGAGGCGCTGGCGGCGACACAGGCCGCGCATCCAGGGATGCGGGTCACGCTCGTAACGCGCAACGGCGAGTGCGCGCCCGCGGGCGTGGAGGACGCGGTGCGGGCCATCGCGGCGGGCGCCGGGATCCCCGTCTACCGTTCGATGGAAGCCGCGGCCACGGCGGTGGCCGCGGGAAAAACCTATGGAGGACGTCATGGGGCTGCTTGACGGCAAGGTGGCGCTGATCACCGGTGGCGCGCGCGGCATGGGCGCCTCGCATGTGCGCCTGTTCCTGGAAGAGGGCGCCCAGGTGGTCTTCGGTGACGTGCTCGACGAGGAGGGCAAGGCGCTCGCCGAGGAGACGGGCGCGGTGTTCGCCCATCACGACGTCACCGACCAGGAGGCGTGGCAGCGCGTCGTGGAACAGACCGTCAGCACGTACGGCAAGCTCGACGTTCTGGTCAACAACGCCGGGATCCTGAAATTTCGACGGATCGCGGATATGTCGCTCGAGGAGTTCCAGCGGGTCATCGACGTGAACCTCAAGGGCACCTTCCTTGGGGTGAAGTCGGTGATCGAGCCGATGAAGGCGGCCGGGCGCGGCTCGATCGTGAACATCTCCTCCGTCGAGGGGTTCATGGCCGCGGAAGGCATGGGGGCGTACGCGGCCTCGAAGTTCGGGGTCCGTGGGATCACCAAGGCGGCCGCCCGCGAGCTGGCCAAATTCAAGATCCGGGTGAACACCGTGCACCCCGGCGCGATCAACACGGCGATGGCCATGGACCCCGAGCTGATGACCGAGGTCGACGGCGACCAGTTCTTCAAGGCCATGGTCATCAAACGGTTCGCCAAGCCCGTCGAGGTGTCGCACGTCGTCGCGTTCCTGGCCTCCGACCGGGCCTCCTACTGCACCGGCAGCGAGGTTCTGGTGGACGGCGGCCTCCTGACCGGCGCCGGATACTGAGCTCTTTCTTCATGTTTGGGTAAAGAAACTTGGTTAAATGCATATCTGGGGTTGAACGTCCCTTTTAAGTCGATAGTCTCATCCGTCACAAGCTCCCCCCGCGACGGATGGCTCACGCATGACCCCAGAGATGAGCAAACTGATCGACCTGCTCAGGAGCGAGCTCGGCTACACAGAGGGCTCGGGTGGCTACACCAAGTTCGGCGAGTGGTACAACTCCGTCGAACACGACTCCAACTACTCCAATCAGCCGTGGTGCGACATGTTCCTCTCCTGGGGAGCGCACAAGCTCGGCTACGACGAGTGGTTCGGCCAGTTCTCCTACACCGTCGACCACGCCAAGTGGTTCAAGGAGCAGGGCGCGTGGGGGACCAAGCCCTCGCCCGGCGCGATCGTCTTCTACGACTGGAGCGGTGGCCACTCGGTCGACGGCATCGACCACGTCGGCATCGTCACCTCCGTCGCCGGAAACACGATCCACACGATCGAGGGCAACGTGGACGGCAGGTTCGTCCACGAGAAGGTCCGCGACCAGAGGAGCGTCGTCGGATACGGCTACCCCGAGAAGATCCTCAAGCGCGTGGGCGACCAGGAGGCCAGCGTCACTCTCCTGGCCAAGAAGACGGCCAACACGACCGACGCCCTGATCTCGGTCACTCCGGACACGGACTCCCCCACCGCCGAAGCCACCGCCAAAGCCACCGACGAAGCCACCGCCCAGCCCATTGATCAGCCGGCCGAACCCGCCAAGCCCGCCGCCCAACCGGTCGCGAAGGCCGCCGCGAAAACCGTCGCGAGAGCAGCCGCCCCCAAGGCCGTCGTCACCCACGCCAAGCCGGCCGTCAAAGCGATCACCGCCAAGCACGTCACCACGACCGCCACCACGACGCTGGCCACCGTCCCCATGGCGTCGGTTCAGCAGCTGCCCATCGGCGGCCTGCCGAGCCTCGGCGCCCAGGCCCTCATCACACCGGCCCTGCTGGCCGCGCTCGCCATCGCGTACGTCAAGTCACGCCGCACCCACCTGCGGCCCGCGCTCGCCGCCGCCGGCACGCGCATGACCGCGCGCCGCCGCGAACGACCCGCGCCGGCCCCCATCCCTGCCACCACCAGCAGCACGTACGTCGGCAAGCGCCGCAAGACGGCCACGGTGGCCCAGACCCGCGGCCGCCACCGCCGCCGCTAGCCGGGCCCTGTCACCCCCCGATGAAGACGAACGCCGCCCAGAACCACGGATCCGCGAACGGCCGCTCGGACGGGTCCATCAAGGGCAGGCCGACCAGGTCACGCGGCACCTTTCCGGCCAGCCTGGCCAGGACGTCCTTCGCCGTGACGTCGCGCAGCCACAGCTGGGCCGCCCGCAGCCGGGCGGCCGGATGGCCGCTCCCCCGGTAGAACTCCGCGGCGAGCAGGGCGGTCGTCGTGTCGGCCACCGACCACAGAGTGCCGACCACCCCGGCCGCGCCGCTCTGGATGCACGCGGCGGGCATCCCGACGGCCTCATCACGCGCGTCCAGGACGTCGCTGATCGCGCTCTGACAGGCGGACAGGAAGACCAGCTGGACGTCCTCGAACAGGCGCAGATCCAGGATCTCGCGGACGGTCAGGGTGCCCCCGCCGAGTCCCAGCTCCGACTCCAGAGGGTCGGTCAGGGAGTAGCGGCCGTGGCAGGCGAGATGGACATGGTCGACACCGGCCGGCCGGGCGAGCAGTTCCGGCTTCGCCCCGACGACCGCGGCGCCGAACTCGGCCGTGACGGCGGCGATCTCGTAGGCGGCCTGAGGCACTCCGTCGATGTCGCCCACGGCCAGCAGCGACGCGGGTCCCGCGGCCTCACGCCGGGCGTGGCAGACGCTCAGCGCCTGCGCGGACGGAGGCAGGATCACCTCGAAGTCGTCCAGCAGCGAACGGCCCTGGTAGGCGATGGCGTGGAACGGGAGGAGATTCCACGGAGCGAACGCGACGACGGCGATCCGGTGGCATCCGCGGCGGCGCAGCACCTGTCCCAGCTCGTGGCCGACACGGGCGAACGGGGAGCCGGCCAGCGTGCCGAGCAATCCGCGAAATCGGGCGCTGCCGAAGAGCTGCCCGGCGAGCAGACCGTCTTCGCCCTCGCCCGGCATGACCAGCGCGGCAAGGTCGGCGAACCGCACCCCCTCGTGGAACACGACCTCCGCTGGTTCCCCCGCTATGAGCGAGACACTGCCCCATTCGGTGGTCAGCAGGTAGACCAGCGCATCGACATGGCCTGCGGCCCGCAGGATCGACGGATACGACGGGCTCGCCCCGAAGTCCGCGAAACCGGGGAGCAGCCGGATGCGGGCCGCCGCGTCCGCCCGGTCGCGCCGGGCCCGGGCGGCGTCGGCCGCCAGATTGTTCTCCCAGGATTGGACGTCGGCCGGCGTGACGCCGCCCCTGGCGATCCAGACGTCTCTGAGGAGCCGTTCGGCTTCCGCGACCCGGTTGTCGGCGTCCCGGTAGGCGGCGTGCGCGCCGGGGTCGGCCTCGGCCACCCGAGCCAGGTCAGGATGGCCGAGCGACTCGCGCAGCGTTCTGGCCCGGCCGCGTTCGGCCAGGGTGATCGCGGCCGGCAGGTCGCCGCACCGCACGGCCGCGTAGGCCGCGAGGCTGTAGCCGACGCCGACCTGACGGACCTCGGTCGCGCGGGACCGGCCGAGCTCGGTGCTGCCGTAGCTGGCCTCGTACGCTTCGACGGCGACGCCGAAGGCGGCGGACGCCTCCGGCCAGCGGCCAAGCGACCCGTGGAAGGTGCCGAGGTCGGTGGCGATTCCGGCGCACAACGTCGGCGCGGTCGCGGGTGTCAGGATGGCCAGGGCCTGCTCGTAGGCCGCCAGCGCCTGGTCGCCCTCTTCGGCGAAGCCCCCGTCCACGCGGAACTGGTGGATGAGGGCCTTGTTGTAGCAGACCATCCCCCATTCCATGGGATGGGCGGCGCGGTCGATGCTCTGAACGGCCTGCTCGGCCGCCGCCAGGGCCTCGTCGAGATCGGCCGCGCGGTCGCCGCCGGCGCGTTCCCGCAGCGCCAGGGAGAGGGTGGAGTGGATGACGCCCCACTCCAGGGGATTGGACTCCGGCCGCAGCAGGGCGGCCCCCTGCCGGTAGTTCGCCAGCGCTTCCTCGACGTCTCCCAGCTGGGACCGGGCACTGCCGAGGACGTAGTGGGCGCGGAAGCGTAGCTCACCGTGGGCGGCGATCTCGGGGGCGGCCAGCACCTCCTCCAGGCGCCTCGCGGCCTCGCGGGGCCGCCCCTCGCCGCCCCACCTCCCCCGCTCCAGCAGCACGCTGGCCAGGCCGATCTCCGCGTACGCCCAGTATGGGAAATGGTCGGCCTTGGTGAGCACGCCGAGCGCACGGCCGAAGCAGGCGATGGAGCGCTCGATGTTGTCGACGTGGCTGCCCGTCTGGCATCCCGCGTAGTAGACGCCGAAATTGGCCTGGAGCATGCCCCATTCGACCGGTGAGCCCGCCGGGGTGAGGACGGATTCGGCCTGCGCCAGGTGGTGTCTTGCCGCTTCCAGGTGGGTGGCCCGGTCGCCCCAGGCCACGCGCGTCAGGGTGTGGGCGAGATTGTTGTTGACCATGCCCCACAGGAACGGCTGAGCGGCGCCGTCGATCATCTCCAGCGCCGCCTGGAGATAGGCGATCCCACGCCGCTGGTTCTCCTCGCGCGTGCCCTCGGTCCTGACCGAATAGGCGAGGTCGAAGTTCATCATCAGGGCGATGCGGTTCCTGATGTCGCCCGGCTCGGTCCACTGCTCCTCCAGCCGGTGCCAGATGGCGAGGGCCAGCTCGACGTCGTCGCCGCTCTCGCGGCCGTAGAAGGCGGCGAGCGCGAGGTTGTTCACGGCCGCGGCCCAGAGCGACTCGGTCTTCGGCCGGTGCTCGGCCAGAACGGCCACCGCGGATTCGATGAGCGCACGGCCGGCCGCGTACTCGTCACGATGGCCGAGCTCGCCCAGGCGCAGATGGGCGGTCCCGCGGAGGGATTGGATCTCGGCCCATTGGACCGGGTCCGCGGCCTGGTCGCACTCGGCGCCGAGCTCCTCCAGCTGCCGCTGCGCCTCGCGTACGGTCGCGACCGTGGACCCGCGGAGCGAATCCAGCAGACGCTTGGCGCGGCTACGGCGGAGCGTGAAATACAGCGGGCCGAGGATGTTGACGAGCGCGGCCGGATCGACGAACTCCGCGCCTTCCGCGGCCAGCAGATCGAGGCACTCTCGGCACAGCGCGATGTTCTCGTCGAGGCGCTCGTCGTCGTTCGGGTCGCCGATGCGCTGGTAGAGCGCGGACAGCCGTTCCAGCGCGGTGCCCGTCGGCGGCGGGACGTCCGTGACGTCATCGGCCGCCGGCTGCGACGGCCGGGCCGCCCATGGACCCGCGACGACACCGGCGAGCGTGGACAGATCCACGTGCGCGATCTGGACCGGGCCACTGCCGATGACGGTCCCTGCCAGCTCGAGGGCCAGCTCCAGGTTGTCCCGCTGGTGGCTCCCCCGCTCCCCTACGAACAGGAATTTCGGCAGCGTGTCCGGGTGGTAGGCGAGAACCGGATGCGGGATCTGGAGCGTGGTGTGACATCGACGGCAGGTGAAGAAGAACAGGTCTCCGCGGGCGAGGGAGGCCGCGAAATCGGCGTCCGCCGCGACGTCGACCACTAATCGCTGCTCGACGAGCATCTGGCCGGAACAGCCGGGACAGGCGACCACGCCACGCCGGACAGCAGCCATCCGCCCACCTTCCCAGAATCGACGTCCACATTCTCGCCTGGCGGGCAGGTCTTCACGAACGCCCGGATGTGAGGCCGTGGTCGGCGGCGAAGGTCTCGAGCGCGCTTACGGCGTCGCGGCGGCGGGTCCACGGCCGGACGATCATCCGGTCGACGCCCAGCTTCTCCCAGGCGCCCACCTCATCCGGGCCGCTCAGTTGGTAGGCGTGCGCCGTGACCGAGAAACCGGCGGAGACGCGCATCGAACTCAAGGCCTCCACCTGGGGCCGGATCGAGTCGATCGAGTGCGGCATGCTGATCCAGCCGTCGCAGAGGCGGGCCGCGCGGCGCAGCGCGGCCCGGGACTCCCCTCCGGCCAGGATCGGCAGCCGCGCCTGCACCGGCTTCGGCTCGAAGGCCACCTCGGGGAAGGCGTAGAACCTGCCTTCGTGCGCCACCACGGGCTCCGACCACAGCCGCCGGGTCACCTCGATGGCCTCGTCGAGGCGGGGCCCGCGGGTGGCGAAGTCGAGGCCCGCGGCCTGCCACTCCCCCGGATACCAGCCCGCGCCCACGCCGCACACGGCCCGGCCGTCCGAGACGACGTCGAGCGTGGCGAAAGCGCGCGCCGACACGAAAGGGTGCCGGAGCGCATAGAGGTGGACGGCCGTGCCGAGCCGTACGTGCCGGGTCAGGCCCGCGAGCCAGCACAGGTAGGCGGGCGCGTCGAACAGCGGCGTCGTGGGTGAGATGCCGGGCTTGTCGGTGCCGGGATAGATGGCCAGGGAAAGGTCGGTGGCGAAGACCAGGTGCTCCGGCAGCCACACCGACTCGAAGCCGAGCTCGTCGGCGGCCACCGCCACGTCGCGCCAGGCGTCCGGGTGGAGCAGGCCGAGCGGCACGCCGAACCTCACGGCCACCGCCGCAGTTCGGGGCTGCCGAGGATGGCCGTGCGGAGCCGCGAGCGGTGCAGGGCGGCCGAGCCGTACGCGGGATCGAGGGACCAGACGCGGGCCAGCCAGTAGCGCAGGTCGAGCTCGTCGGTGTAGCCGACGGCCCCGTGGACCTGCAGCGCCACCCGCGCGGCCTGCGCGGCCGCCTCCCCGGCCGCCGCCTTGGCGGCGCTCACGGCCCGATCCAGCTCTGTCTCCTTGGCGGGGAGCAGCTTGAAGGGCGGTGAGAGCGCCACGGCCGCCGCGTAGACCAGGGGCGCGGCGAAGTCGACCGCGATCGCCACGTCGGCCAGCAGGTGCTTGACGGCCTGGAAGCTGCCGATGGGCGCGCCGAACTGGGTGCGCCCGCGCGCGTACGCGACCGAGGTCTCCAGCAGGTGCCGGGCCAGGCCGATCAGCTGGGCGGCGACCGCGACCGTCGCGACCCGGACCGCGGGGGGCGCGACCGCGGCGAGCGGGACCGTGCCCGCCCCTTCCACGGCCACGCTGAACAGGCGGCGCACCGGGTCGACGCCGGGCTGCGGGGTCAGGCGGGCCAGCTCGGAGCTGATCGTGTGCAGCGCGCCCCGGTGCTCGATGATCAGCAGGTCGGCCGCGTCGGCGTCGGGCGCGTACACCTGGCCGCCGAGCCGTACGGACACCCGCAGGTCGCCGGCCGCGAGCCGGGCCAGGCACTCGGGGGTCAGCAGGAACGGCGCGATCGCGGCGGTCTCCACGACCGGGCCGGGCAGCGCCGCGCGACCGGTCTCCTCCAGGGCGAGGATGGCGTCGACGAGCCCCAGCCCGAGGCCCTCAGACGACTCCGGCACCAGCAGGCCGAAGAACCCGACCTCGGCCAGCTGACTCCACCCCGGCAGCCGCGCCCCCGTCTGTTGCGCGCTCGCGCGGAGCGACGACGGCGGACAGTGCTCGGCGAGCACCTTGCGGACTGTGGTGGCCAGCGCCAGCTGGTCGTCGGTGAAGGCGAAATCCATCCTCACACTCCGAGATGTACGGCCTGGCGGGGACGAGCGCTATGTCAACACCTGACGTGATCATCGGGGGAGCCCGAGCACGCGTTCCGCGACGATGGTGCGCTGGATCTCGTTGGTCCCGGCGTAGATGGGCCCGGCCAGCGAGAACAGATAGCCGTCCAGCCACGGCCCGGCCACCACGCCGCGCTCGCCGAGCAGCTGCAGGGCGAGGGTGTGCAGCCGGATGTCGAGTTCTGACCAGAAGACCTTGCCCATGCTGGTCGCCGAGCCCAGCTCACCTTCCGCCACAGCGCGGTAGGTGTGCAGCCGATATGCCTCGGCGTCGAGCCACGCGCGGGCGATCTGGTCGGCGAGCGCCGGGTCGGGATCGAGCTCGCGGGCCAGCCGGACCAGCCGGTCGGCCGTGGCCATGAAGCGCCCGGGGCTGCGCAGGGTCAGGCCGCGTTCGGAGGAGGTGGTGGCCATGGCGATCCGCCAGCCCTCCCCCGGCGTGCCGAGGACCTGGTCGTCGGGGACGAAGACGCCGTCGAAGTACAGCTCGGCGAAGCCCGGCTCCCCGTCCAGCTGCGGGATGGGCCGGATCTCGACCTCGTCGAGGGAGAACATGAAGTAGGTCAGGCCCTTGTGGCGGGGCTGATCGTGACTCCTGAACAGACCGAAGCCCCAGTCGGCGTACGCGGCCCGGGAGCTCCACGTCTTGCGTCCATAGAGCCGCCAGCCGCCGGGGGCGGGCTCCGCCCGGGCGGTCAGGGAGGCGAGGTCGCTGCCCGCCTCGGGCTCGGACCAGGCCTGCGCCCAGATGTCGTCCGCACGCGCCATCCGGCGCAGGAACCGCTCGCGCTGGGCGGCCGTGCCGTACGTGAAAAGGACGGGGGCGAGCAGGAAGATGCCGTTCTGGCTGACCCGGCCGGGGGCGCCGGCCGCCCAGTACTCCTCTTCGAAGATCAGCCATTCGATCCGGGTCGCGGCCCGCCCGCCGTACTCGACCGGCCAGCTGACGACCGAGTATCGTGCCTCGGCGAGCCGATGCTCCCACTCCCGATGCGCCTCGAACCCGTCCCGGGTGTCCATCGAGGGCAGCGGTCCTGGCGCGTTGGCGGCCAGCCAGTCCCGTGCCTCGGCGCGGAACTCCCGCTCGGCCTCGGTGAACTCCAGATCCACGTCAACCAACCTAGCGCACGCTTGGTTTCCCGGGATAGGCTGATCGACATGCGGATGCGGGCGGCTGTGCTGACGGAGTTCAATACGCCGATGGTCGTGCGCGAGGTCGAGATCGGCGATCCGCGGGCCGGCGAGGTGCGGGTCAAGGTGGCCGCGTCCGGTGTCTGCGGGTCGGATCTGAAGGCCATCGACGGCAAGAGCCCGGTCGTACGGCAGCCACCGGCGATCCTCGGGCACGAGAGCGCCGGTGTGGTCGAGAGCGTGGGCCCGGGCGTCACCGCGGTCAAGCCCGGCGACCAGGTGATCGTCTCCATGAACGGGCCGTGCGGGCGCTGCCGCGCCTGCGGCAGGGGCTCCTTCCACCTGTGCTCGGGGCCGGCCCGGCTGGCCGCGATCATGGGCACGATGGGCGACGGCACGACCCGCGTCTCGGTCGACGGCGCCGACGCGCGGACCTTCATCGGGATCGGGTCGTTCGCCGAATACGTCGTGGTCGGCGAGGCCATGTGCGTGAAGGTCGCCAAGAACGCGCCGCTCGACGTGCTCTGCCTGCTGGCCTGCGGCGTGGTGACCGGGGTCGGCGCCGTGCTCAACGTGGCCAAGGTGCCGCCGGGCGCCAGCGTGCTGGTCGCCGGCTGCGGCGGGGTGGGGCTCAACGTGATCCAGGGCGCCCGGCTGGCCGGCGCGACCACGATCATCGCGGCCGACGTGGTGCCGGCCAAGCTGGAGCTGGCCCAGCGCTTCGGCGCGACGCACACGCTGCTCTCCGACGACCTGCCGAAGCAGGTCAACGCGATCGTGCGCGGCGGCGTCGACTACGCCTTCGACGTGACCGGCGTGCCGAGCGTGCTGGCCGCCGCGTTCGCCTCCACCCAGACGGGCGGGACCACGGTCATGGTCGGCAGCCCGCCGCAGGGGCAGCCGCTGCAGATCGAGCCGGGGCTGCTGTTCCAGTCGCGCCGGTTGATGGGCACCCAGGGCGGCGACGCCGCGCCCCTCCGCGACCTGCCCATGCTCGCCGAGCAGTACGCGCAGGGCCGCCTCGACCTCGACGGCCTCGTCTCCGAGCGCGTCCCGCTCGATCAGATCAACGAGGCCGTCGAGCATGTCCGTCAGGGCGCCGTGGCGCGCAGCGTGATCGTCTTCTCGGGCTGACTCCTAGGGCTTGACTTCTAGGACTACGGCAGAATGGCCAGATAGCCGTGCTTGACGATCAGCTCGGCGCTCTGCGCGTAGTGCTCGGCATCGGCCGGCGCGAACGTCGCCAGGCCGTCGACGTAGCGGTTGAACATGCAGAACGCGGCCGCGATGAGCACGGTGTCATGCAGTTCGAGGTCGGTGGCGCCGGCCTCCCGCGCCGCCTTCACGGCCTCCTCGGTCACCGACCGGCCGTCCCTTCGCACCAGCTCCGCGATGGCGAGCAGGGCCCGCATCTTCGGCGAGATCGGCGCCGTGCCCGGATCGTCGCAGGCCAGGTCGACCAGCGGCATCCCGCTGTCCAGCTGGGCCGCGGCGAAGGCCGAGTGCGAGGCTCCGCAGAAGTCGCACTCGTTCCGCCGGGAGACGTAGGCGGCGATCAGCTCGCGCTCGCCGGCCGTGAGCGTGTTGGGGCCACGGAGCATGAACTCGGCCAGTTCGCTGAGGGGACGGGCCGTCTCCTGCCGATACAGGAACAGGCCGACGATTCCGGGCGCGTCGTTACCGAGAGAGATATGCGGCATGCCGCTCATCGTCAGTGCCCTGGTCAGACTTGGCAATCTTCTGGATTGCTATCTTTTCGCGGTCTTCGACGTGCCCTTCGATGGCGAGGTCGGGGAGGATGCGGTCGAGCCGGCGGGGAAGCCACCAGTTGAGGCGGCCGAGCAGCACCATCGTGGCCGGGACCAGGAAGCCGCGGATGAGCGTGGCGTCCACGATGATGGCCACGGCGAGGCCCACGCCGAAGACCTTGACGAGCGGGTCGGGGTAGGCGATGAACGCCGTGAACACCGCCACCATGATCAGCGCCGCGGAGGAGATCACGCGCCCGGTCGAGCCGAGCCCCTCGGCCACGGCCCGCGTGTTGTCGCCCGTCCGCGCGTACGCCTGCCGGACCGAGGTCAGCAGGAAGACCTCGTAGTCCATGGACAGCCCGAACAGCACGGCGAACAGCATCAGCGGCACGTAGGTGTCGATGGGCACCGGGAAGAACAGCGGCGTCATCCAGTTCACCGCGTGCGGCGGTGGATCCATGCCGACCAGCCGGCTGCCGAGGCCCAGCGAGAACACCACGGTGAGCGCGCCGAACGCGGCCCCGAGCGAGATCAGGTTCATCAGCGCGGCCTTGAGCGCCACCAGCGGCGCGCGGAAGGCCAGCAGCAACAGCAGCGCGCTCAGCAGCACCACGACGCCCACGACCAGCGGCGTCCGGCTCATGATCTGGTCTCCGGCGTCGGCCAGCCCGGCTACTCGCCCGCCCACGTGCACCTGTGCGCCCGGCACGTGGATGGCGCGCAGCCGTTTCACCACGTCGAGCGCGCGCGGATCGCTCGGCGCGTAGGCGGGCACCACTTCGATCAGCGCCGACCGGCCCGACACGTTGACCTTCGGCGCCCCCGCGTAGGCCACACCCTCGGTGTCGCCGACGCGGTCGGCCACCCGCCGCAGGGCGGGCGCGGCACTCGTGGCGTCGGGCAGTTCCGTCACCACGATCAGCGCACCGTTGGCGCCCGGCCCGAATCCGGCTTCCAGCAGCTCGTACGCTCGCCGGGCCGACGTGCCCCGATCGGCATACCCATCGTCCAGGGGGCCCAGCTTCAGCGCCACGGCGGGCGCGGCCAGTCCGGCCAGCACGACCACGGTGAGGACCAGCACCTTCCATGGCCGGGCCGCCACCCAGTGGCCGAGCTCGGCCCAGCCGGCCCGCCCCGGCCCGCCCCGCTTCGATCCGCCGGGGAGCACCCGCAACGCGCCGATCCGCCGCCCGAGCAGGCCGAGCAGCGCGGGGACCAGCGTGATCGAGGTGGCCACGGCGCAGATCACGGCGATCCCGGTGATCCAGCCGAGCGTGCGCAGCAGCGGGAACCCGGCGAGCATGAGCGCGGTCAGCGCGATGACGACCGTGCCGCCCGCGAACACCACGGCGCCGCCCGACGAAGCCGCCGTCCGCCGGACCGACTCCAGCACGGGCACGCCGTCGGCGAGCAGCTTCCGGTGCCGCGACAGCAGGAACAGGGCGTAGTCGATGCCGACGCCGAGCCCGATCATCGTGGCCATGATCGAAGCGGATTTGGGAACGTCGACGAGGTGGCCGAGCAGCCCGATGATCCCGAGCGCGACGCCGAGGCTGATCAGCGCCGTGAAGATCGGGACCAGCGCCGCGACCAGCGTGCCGAAGGCGAAGACCAGCACCAGCAGCGCGAACAGCACGCCGACGATCTCGCTGACGCCCGTGTGGACCTCTTTGTCGGCCGGGGTCGAGGAGTCGGCCGGCACCACCTCGACGCCGATGTCGCGCAATGGCTTGGCCGCGGCCACCAGCCGCGCCGAGGTCTCGCCCAGCCGGGTGCTGTCCTGGCCGTGCAGTTTGACGGTGATCAGGCCGATCCGCAGGTTGGAGGCGAGCCCGCCGAGCCGGTAGGGCGACTGGGCGACCACCACATGCTCGATCCGCCGCATGGCGGTGAGCGTGCGGTCGACCGCGCCGCGGCGGTTGGGGGAGGTCAGCGGGATGTCCGGGGAGTAGAGCACGATCTGGATGGCGCCGCCCACCTCGTAGCCGGGGCCGAAACCCTCGCGCATCAGGTCGTGCGCGCGCTGCGCGTCGGTGCCGGGGATCGCGACGTTGTTGTTGATGGGCCGGCCGTAGACGAGCGTGCCGACGGTCAGCGCGCCCGCCGCGACGATCCAGAGCGCCAGCACGATCCGGCCGTGCTGCGCGCACCAGTGGCCCAGTCGTCCTAACAGAGCGCTCATCGCTCACTCCACCCCTTTGAAGACTCGTCCTGTACGGCCGTACAGAACTACCATCCACGGTAGACCTGGATCCGCCGGAACGGCGGCGCCGCATCGGGAAATGAGACGATGACCACACTGGAGCAGGGCAACGAAACGCGCGCCCGAATCCTCGCCGCCGCACGTCGGCTGTTCGCCGACCGCGGCTACGCGGCCACCTCGCTGGCCGACATCGCCGCCGCCGTCGGCCTCACCAAGACGGCCGTGGCCTATCACTTCCACCCCAAGGACAAGCTGGCCGCCGAGCTCATCGCGCCCGCCGCCGACGAGCTGTTCGCCCTGCTCGGCCGCGAGGACGGCGCCGACGGTCCGGCTCGTGACGGCTTCATCCGCGACTTCATCGCCTTCGCGGTACGCCACCGGGAGGTGATCCGGCTCCTCGTCGAGGACATCGGGACCGCCGACGCGGCGCCGCCCGGCAGCCCCGGCGAGGCGATCCGGGCGTTCCGGGACGAGATTCACGCGAAATTGGCCGGACCACATCCAGACGGCCCCGCACGGGTCCGGGCCTGGGCTGTTATCGGAATCGTCCAGTGCGGCATCATCAACACGATGGATCAACCGGAGGAAACCGTCGCAGAAATCCTTGCGCGGAGTGCCCTGGCGATCTACAAATCGTGACAGATTCTGGTGAACGTTCAAGCATCTGCACGCGTCTCCAACTGGAGGTGATCGCGAGCTATGGGTGGACAGGCCGTCTCCGTCGGGCGTGCCACCGTCCTCGCCCAGATCCTCCGGGCCTTGCGCAGGCCTCCCCAGACCATTTTGATCACCGGCGAGGCGGGCATCGGCAAGACGCACCTGCTCGGTGCCGTCGCGGCCGCGCGGCACAGGCTGCGCGTGCTCCGCGGCCAGGCCCGCGAGCTCGACGAGGGCCTGCCGTACGCGCCGCTCGTCGACGCGCTCGAGGCGCTCGGCCGCGACGCCGAGGGGCAGCAGGGGCTGTGGGAGCTCTACGACGCGATCGACCGCTCCGCGGGACAGCCGGGACGTGGTCCCAACGGCGCGCCCAACGGCCACTCGGCGGCCGCCGCCCATCCCCCGGCCGCGCCCGCCGTCATCGCCGCCCACCTGCTGGCGGCCCTTCCCGGGCAGACCCTGCTCGCCATCGACGACGTGCACCACGCCGACGCCGACACGCTCAGCCTGCTCGCCTCGCTCCCCCGCCACGTTCCCGGCCTGACCATCATCTGCACGGCCCGGCACGACCCGCCGCTGGACGCCGACCTGACGATCGAGCTGGCGCCGCTCACCCGGCTCGAGGTCACCCAGCTGGTGACGCAACTGCTCGGCCGCACGCCCAGCGACGAGATGATCAAGCGGATCCACGCCGACAGCCGCGGCAACCCGTGGTTCGTCCAGGAGGCCGTGCTCACGCTGGTCCAGGGCGGCGCCGTGCAGTCGCCCGACCCGGGCGCGCGCCGGGGCGCGATCCTGCGCCGGGTGTTCCAGCGCGACCAGGGCGGCCGCGAGCTGGCCCGCGTGCTGGCCACGGTCGGCCGCACGCGCGACACCACCTCGATCGACACCCCGGGCACGCTCACCGCGTTCGGCAGGCTCGCCGGGCTGGACGCGCGCAAGGCCGAGAAGGCGCTGGTCGGGCTGGTCCGCGACGGCGTTCTGGTCTACATGGGCGACGGCTACCGGTTCGCCCACCCGCTGGTCGCCGAAACCCTGTACGCCGACCTCACACCGGCCGAGCGGCGCCGCCTGCACAGCAAGATCGCCGAGCTGCTGCGCAAGCAGGGTCTCAGCGGCGCGCGCCGGGTCCTCGAGTGGGTCACCCACGTGGCAGAGGGCGGCTCCGCGAGCGAGGCGTTACCGGCCATGCTGCGCGCGGCCGAGCTCACCCGGTGGACCGCGCCGCTGTCGGCCGCCCACTGGTACGGCCGCGCCGCCGACCTCGCCGACGTGACCGAGCGCGGCGAACTGCTGGCCCGGCAGGCCCTGTCGTACTGGAAGGGCTCGCGCCCGCAGTTCGCCTTCGAGGCCGGGCAGCGCGCCCTGGAGCTGCTGCCGCCCGGCAGGCGGCGCACCCGCACGGCCATGACCGTCGTGGGCGCCGCCCACGCCATGGGGCGCTACGCCCCGGCACTGGAGGTCGCGGCGGCCCAGCTGCCGGACGCCGACGACGGCACGGCCATGACGGCCCAGTGCGCGCTGGTCGAGATCGAGCTCGGCCACGAAAGGGCCGACCTGGTCGCCCAGGTCGCCCAAGGGCTGGCCGACTGCCCGCCCGAGGACCGGGTGATCGCGCTCGGCGCGATGACCATGCGCGCGATCGCCGCCGCCGACTGGCCGGCCGCCCAGAACGCCATCGACGACCTGCTGGCCTTCGCCGCCGCCAGCCCGCCCGCCGCCCGGCTGGCCTCGCTGGAGACGGCCGCGCACATGATGGCCACCGCGGGAGTCCGCGGCCGGGCCGTGGAGCTGCTGGATCAGGCCGAGCAGATCCACCGCGGGCTCGGCTGGCACGACCTCGCCGGCCAGAACGTGCGCACCCGGGCCGTCATACGCCGCCTGTCCGGCGAGTGGGAGCAGGCCCTCGCCGACATCGAGATCGCCGGAGGCGCGCTCGCCGAAGCCGGGCTGATGGAGAACTACGGCCTCATCCGCAACATGGAGCTGGAGATCCTCATCGACCAGGGCCGCTACGACGAGGCCGACCGGGTGCTGGCCGACGAGCCGCCCGATGGCCCGCTCCAGCGGGGTCTTCGGGCCGTGCTCGCCGGCCGGGTCGCGCTCGGACGCGGCGATCGGGCCGCGGCGCGGCGGCACGTCGAGCACGCGCTCCAGATCGGCCCGGGGGACGTGCGCCACAAGGCTCTGGCCGTACAGGCCATGGTTCTCGGCGGAGCCGACCTGACCGCGGCCCGCGCCGTGTCGCGGAGCCTCGACGAGGTGGCCGCCACCGGCACGCCTCGGGCCCAGATGGGCGCCGACCTGGTGGCCGGATGGGCGTTCCAGGACAAGAACAGGGCGGGCGCGGCGCTGGAGCGGGCCAGGGCCGACGGGCTGCCGTTCGAGGAGGCCAGGGCGCGGCTGGTGCTGGCGATCGTCGGAGACACCGGCCAGCTGGCCCGGGCGCACGCGATCTTCACGGAGCTGGGCGCCGTCCCATGGCGCGAGCGGACCGCGACGCGGCTGCGTGAGGCCGGGCTGGCGCCGAGCTCGGGCGGCGCGCTCACCCCGTCGGAGCGCAAGGTGATCGAGCTGGTCGCGGGCGGCAAGAGCAACCCGCAGATCGCCGAGGAGCTGCACTACAGCCGCAAGACCGTCGAGGTCTACCTCACCCGGGTGTACGCGAAGACGGGCCTTCGGTCGCGCGTCGAACTCGCCCTCGCCGTTGAACGGGGCGAGCTTTAGGGAGGTCCCTACTGCGCCGAAGACCTTGGATGGAGCAGCCTGGCGGCATGATCCTGGAGTTCGCCGACAAGGTGTGGCGGGGGGCGGTCAAGGCAGACGAGGTGCCACTCGCCGATTTGCGTGCGGCCGGACTTCAGGAGGTTGCCGAAGGCGTGGCCATGTGGCCCGCCTTCGGCAACGTTTATGTGATCCGCGGCGAGAACGGGCTGGCCCTGTTCGACACGGGCAACGCCATCGACGCCCCCGCGATGTACGCGGCCGTGCGCGCCTGGTCCGACGAGCCGATCCGCTACGCCGTCTTCTCGCACGGCCACCTCGACCACGTGATGGGCATGGACCCCTTCGACGAGGAGGAGGGCCCACGGCCCATCGTGGTGGCCCACGAGGGGGTGCTCACGCGGTTCGCCCGCTACGCCAGGACCGCCGGCTACAACAGCGTGATCAACCAGCGGCAGTTCGGCTACAGCCGGATCAGCTGGCCGAGCACCTGCCGGATGCCCGACCTGACGTACCAGGACAAGCTCCGGCTGTCCCTCGGCGACATGTCGATCGAGCTGCACCACGCGCGCGGCGAGACCGACGACGCCACCTGGGCCTTCCTGCCCGAGCAGAACGTGCTGCTCACGGGCGACATGTTCGTCTGGGTCGTGCCGACCGCCGGAAGTCCGCAGAAGGTGCAGCGCTATCCGGACGAGTGGGCCGTCGCCCTCCGGACCATGGCCTCGCTCGACGCCGACCTCCTGCTCCCCGGCCACGGGCTGCCCATCAAGGGCAGCGCCCGGGTGCGGCGCGCCCTCGTGGACACCGCCGACTATCTCGACAGCCTGGTCGAGCAGACCCTCGACCTGATGAACGCCGGGGCCCGGCTCGATGAGATCCTGCACTCGGTCCAGCCGCCGGCCGAGCTCGCCAACCGGCTCTATCTGCAGCCCTACTACGACGAGCCCGAGTTCATCGTGCGCAATATCTGGCGCCTGCACGGCGGCTGGTACGACGGGAATCCGGCGCACCTGAAGCCGGCGCCCGACGCCGTTTTCGCCCGCGCCGTGGCGGGCCTGGCCGCCGGCGCGGCCACGATCGCCGGTCGCGCCGTGGTCGCCGCCGCCGAGGGCGACCTTCGGCTGGCCTGCCAGCTGGCCGAACTGGCCGCGCAGGCCGAGCCGGAAGACCACAAGGTGCACGAGATCAGAGCGCGTGTCTACGCGCTGCGCGTGCAGCAGGAGCCGGGCGCCATCGCGCGGGGCGTCTACGCCTGGGCCGCGGCGGAGTCACGCAGCAGGGTGACCGGGCAAGACCTGCTCGACGTCTACCACGAGGTCGCCGGCGGGCGCATGTGGTGGATTCCTTCCTACACTCGCCGGTCCTGAAGTTCTCGGGTCATCGGGGTCCTGGAACGCGGGGGCGGGTGCGTCGGAGGGGTCGCACCCGCCTTCCGCCTGCCCGTTTACAGGAACGCCGTGTATGCGTCGAGCGTGGCGAGGACCGAGTCGGCGGGACCCTCGTCGATGTTGAGGATGACGTCCTCGATGCCGACCTCGGCGTAGTAGTCGAGCTTGCCCCGCGACGGAAGGGTGCCGAACGGCATGATCTTCACCATCGGCCGCTCCTGCTTGTCGCAGGCCTCGCGGAGCGCCGGCAGCGCCTCACGCACGCCGCGCCCGCCGATGGGCATCCACCCGTCGGCGTATTCGGCGATGTGGGCGAACAACTTCGGCCCCGCCGCTCCGCCGATGTAGACGGGGATGTCACCGATGGGCTTCGGCCACGACCACGACGGCTCGAAGCGCACGTGCCGCCCGTCGAAGCCGGCCACGTCTTCGGTCCACAGGGCGCGCATGGCGAGCATGTGCTCGCGCGCCACGTCGCGGCGGGTGCGGTAGGCCACGCCGTGGTCTTCGGCCTCCTCGGCGTTCCAGCCGAAGCCGACGCCGAGGACCACCCGGCCGCCGGACACGTGGTCGAGGGTCGCGATGGCCTTGGCCGTCACGATGGGGTCGCGCTGCGCGGCCAGCAGGATGCCGGTGCCCAGTTTGATGCGCGAGGTGACCCCGGCCGCCACGCCGAGCGCGACCAGCGGGTCGAGCAGCCGGCGATAGCGCTCGGGCAGCTCGTCTTCACCGGTGGGGGCCGGCGTCCGCCGGGAGACCGGGATGTGGGTGTGCTCGGGCAGGTAGAGGCCGCTGAAGCCGCGTTCCTCGACCGCCCGGGCCAGATCGGCCACCGGCATCGCCAGATCGGTCGAGAACATCGTCACACCTAGCCGCACGGGTGCCCTCCCACCTTCTGAACCAAGCGATTGCTCGGTTAGCATTCCTAGGGTAGCTTGCCAGCGATGGGAGAGGGGCGCCATGGCCTTCGCGATCGCCAACGGTGTGCGATTGTTCTACACCGATGACGGCAACGGTGACGCCATGCTGCTCGTCCACGGCTGGGGGTCGGACTCTCACGAGTGGTCGCCCCACATTCCCGTGCTGGCGCGCGACCGGCGGGTGATCGCTGTCGACCTGCGCGGCCACGGTTACTCGGCAGCGTACGAGACGGGCAACACCCCCCGCCAGATGGCCGGCGACCTCGCCGTCCTGGTCGCCGGGCTGGGCATCGGCAGCTGCGTCGTGATCGGCCACTCCATGGGCGGGCAGATCGCGTCCATCCTCGCCGTCGAGCACCCTGACCTCGTCACCGCCCTCGTCGCGGTCGACCCTGGATACGGCTTCCCCGCCGCGGTCGCCGAGGCGTCGCTGAAGATGTTCCGCGGGCGGGATCCGAACGAGGCGGCCGTCGACATCGACCAGTGGTGCTACACGGCGGCCTCGCCCGCCTGGCTGCGCGAATGGCACCGCCGCCGGCTGCTCGCCACTGCCCCGCACGTGCTCGCCGAGGCGTTCGCGGCCCTCTGGGACGGGCCCGAGGCCATCGGCGTACGGCCCGCCTCCGACGACTACCTGTCCCGCCGGGCCTGCCCGGTGCTCACCTTCGGCTCCGACCCCCGGCGTACGGGATGGGAGTCCGGACTCTTCAAGGACCCGCGATCGGCGGCCGTCACCTGGCCGGGCAGCGGGCACCGGCTGCACGAGGAACGCCCGGCCGAGTTCCTGCTCGTGGTCAACGACTGGCTAAGGAGCCTCACGTGAAGTTCTCGATCATGCTCAACCCTCAGATCCCCGGATCGGGCTTCAGCCAGGAGGAGAACGCCAAGGCAAGGCGGCCGATCGGGCGTGACACCGAGTCGTACCAGAAGCTGCTGGACGAGGTGCGCGACATCGCGGTCTTCGCCGACCAGGCCGGCTTCCACGCGCTGATGATGACCGAGCACCACTTCCACTCGGAGGGGTTCGAGTTCTCGGTCAACCCGCTGATGTTCCTGACCGACCTCGCGGCCCGCACCGAGCGCATCCTGCTGGCCCCGCTCGGCCTGGTGCTGCCGGCCTGGGA
Organism: Streptosporangiaceae bacterium NEAU-GS5; assembly: GCA_017592665.1. GTDB lineage: Bacteria > Actinomycetota > Actinomycetes > Streptosporangiales > Streptosporangiaceae > NEAU-GS5. The sequence continues at coordinate 195,862 of JAGFNW010000005.1, forward strand.
CCCGATCCGCGCGGCCGAGGACGTGGCCCTGCTCGACCAGTTCTCCAAGGGGCGGCTGCGGCTCGGCGTCGCGCGCGGCTACCAGAACCGCTGGATGAACGTGCTGGGCCAGCGCTGGCACGCGGCCGCCGCCAAGTCGGACGGGTCGAAGTCCGACGACCGCAACTTCGACGTCTTCGGCGAGATCCTGAAGATCATGAAGATGGCCTGGACGCAGGAGACCATCCGCTACCGCTCGGACGTGCTCGACTACGAGGTGCCCGCGCCCTTCGACGGCATCGAGGGATGGCCGGCGCAGGAGTGGACCCGGACGTTCGGCGCGCCCGACGAGATCGACGAGAACGGGCTGATCCAGTCGGTCGCCGTGTGCCCGAGGCCCTATCAGAACCCCTATCCCGAGCTGTGGCAGCCGTTCACGATCTCCGACCGGTCGATCGTGCGCTGCGCCCAGGAGAACATCCTGCCGTGGATGTTCACCCCGAGCCCGGACGAGCACGCCAAGAAGGCCAAGCTCTATCAGGAGGAGGCGGCCAAGGCCGGCTTCGACTACAAGCTCGGCGAGCACACCGGCATCCTCAAGGTCGTCGGCATCGGCGAAACGCGCGACCAGGCCATCGAGACGTACGGCAAGGCCATGCACAAGGACTTCTCCGCCTTCTTCGGGCCGTTCGGCTACCTGGAAGTGCTGCGGAAGAAGGAGGACGACCGGGCCAAGCCGATCACCCCGGAAAAGGGCGACGTCAAGCGCATGAACGAGGTCGAGCTCAGCCTGATGGGCACGCCCGACGACGTGAAGCGCGGCATCCAGCGGATGCTCGACCGGATGCCCGACCTCGAGTGGTTCGGCATGTTCATGCAGGGCCAGCAGGGCGTGCTGCCGGTCGACACGGTCAAGCGCAACCTGGAGCTGTTCGCCACCAAGGTCATCCCGGAGTTCTCGTGAAATTCTGGCTGGGTGCGTCCTTCTCCGACACGGGCGAGTTCCTGCGGCTCGCCCGCGCGTCCGAACAGTTCGGCATCGACACGCTGACCCTGTCCGACCACCTGTTCTTCGCCGACTTCGAGACTCCCTATCCGTACGGGAGGATGCGCTGGACGCGGGAGACGCACTGGCCGGACCCGTGGGTGACGATCGGCGCCATGTCGGCCGTGACGACCACGCTGCGGTTCGCGCCGAACGTCTACATCGCCCCGGCGCGCGACCTGTTCACGGTCGCCAAGCAGGTGTCCACGGCCGCGGCGCTGTCCGGTGGCCGGGTGCTGTTCGGGGTCGGGGTCGGCTGGTGCCGCGAGGAGTTCGAGGGCACCGGCCAGGACTTCCACACCCGGGGCAGGCGCCTCGACGAGATGATCCCGGTCCTTCGCGACCTGTGGAGCGGGCGCGAGGTCGAGCACCACGGCCGCTTCTACGACTTCGGCCCGCTGTCGATGTCACCGCCCGGCGGTGACATCCCGATCTACATCGGCGGCGACAGCGACGCCGCGCTCCGCCGGGCCGCCCGCGCCGGCGACGGCTGGGTCGGCAACCGCATCTACACCGAGGAGCAGCTCGACGAGGTGCTGGTCCGGCTGAACGGCTTCCTGGAGGAGTACGGCCGTGGCCCCATCGACGTCATCGCCCCCCTCGCGGTCATCCCCGACGCGGCCACCTACCGCAAGTTCGCCGACAAGGGGGTGACCGGCACCTTCACCGCCCCCTGGTGGATCTGGCGCGACATGGACAAGGTCGACGCCATGGAGCGCTTCGCCGAGGAGGTCATCGCGAAGCTGTAGCCTGGGCCGGTGCTGGATAGGGTCACCGCGACGCGGTATGTGACGCCGTTGCGGGAGGGCGGGTCGCTGCCCGGTCTCATGGAGGCCGACGACCTCGGCACGTATGTGGTGAAATACCGCGGCGCGGGACAGGGCCGGCGGGTGCTCGTGGCCGAGGTGATCTGCGCCGAGCTGGCCCGGGCCTTCGGGTTCCGCACGCCGGAACTGAAGGTCATCGACGTGGATCCGCAGCTCGGGCTGCGCGAGCCGGACGAGGAGATCCAGGATCTGCTCACCGCCAGCTCCGGCGCCAACCTGGCCGTCGACTTCCTGCCGGGCGCGCTCGGGTTCGACCCGCTGGGCTGGGAGCCGGATCCGGAGTTCGCCACCCGGCTGCTGTGGTTCGACGCCTTCATCCACAACGTCGACCGCAGCTGGCGCAACCCCAATCTGCTGGTCTGGCACGGCGATCTGTGGCTGATCGACCACGGCGCGGCCCTGTGGTTCCACCACAACTGGCCGACCGCCGACGCGCGGCGGCGGTTCGACGGATCCGACCACGTGCTCGCCCCCTACGCGGGCGATCCCCGCGAGATCGAACTGCCGGTGACGCGCGCGCTGCTGGAAGAGGTCACCGCGCTGGTGCCGCAGGAGTGGCTTTCCGGCGAGCCGGGCTTCGACGACGCCCAGGCCGTACGGGACGCCTATGTGGAGCACCTCGAAGCCCGCTTCACCGGCCCGCGGACCTGGCTGCCCGACCCCGCGCAGGCGCCGGCGCGTCCGGCGAAGTCCGCCGGCTCGATCGGCACGTTCTGGCGAGGCGCCCGATGATCGTCTACGAGTACGCGGTGATCCGCGTCGTGCCGAGCATCGAGCGCGGCGAACTGGTCAACGTCGGCGTGATCGTCTACTGCCAGCCGCGCGACTTCCTGTGCGCACGGGTCGAGCTGGACGAGCCACGGCTGCGCGCCCTGGCGGGCGACCTGGATCTGCCCCAGATCAGGCACGCGCTCACCGCCTACGAGATGACCTGTGACGACGAAAACCGGGGCGCGCTGGGAGCGCGCTTTCGCTGGCTGACCGCGCCGCGGAGCACCGTGGTCCAGCCGGGGCCCGTGCACGCCGGCCTCACCCCGGATCCCGCCGCGGAACTCGACCGCCTGATGGACCGGCTCGTCCTTTAGAACGGCCCTCAGAAGAGCACCGACATAAATGTGTCGACCTCGCGGAAACCGACTTTGCGATAAGCGGCGCGGGCCGGCAAATTGAAGTCGTTGACGTAAAGGGTGACGAGCGGCGCGAAGTATTTGAGCGCCTCCTCCACCACGGCCGCCATCCCCGCGGCCGCATGGCCACGGCCGCGATAGACGGGATCGACCCACACGCCCTGGATCTGGCAGGCCTGCGGGGTCACGGCGCCGATCTCGGCTTTGAAGACGACCCGGCCGGACTCGATCCGCGCATACGACCTGCCGATCCGAATCAGCTCGGCCACCCGCGACCGGTAGAGCGCGCCGCCGTCGCCGTTGTCCGGGGAGACGCCGACCTCCTCGGTGAACATGGCGACGCAGGCGGGCAGCAGCGTGGAGAACTGCTCCGGCCGCACCCGGCGCACCAGCGGGTCGGGCGTGACCAGCGGCGCCGAGCTCGTGGCCATGACGGGCTGGGCCCAGCGGACGGCGCGGGCGTGGCCCCAGTGCGGCTCCAGCCGCTCCCAGAGCTGCTCGACGGCGGAGGCCGGGCCGACGATGGACGAGCAGCGGCGGCCCTGCTTGCGCGCCCGGTCGGCGAACGCCTGTACGGCCTCGCGGCCCGCGTTGACGGGAACCATGTTGGCCCCGGAGTAGCACAGGGAGCTCAGGCCGCCACGCGGGCCGAACCCCCACATCTGGCCGCCCAGCCGGGTCGGATTGAGCCCAACGGCCCTTACCCGTGAGGCGACGAAGACATTGGCCACCGGATCGGCGTCGAGAAGCGCCATAACCTCGTCGCGATCAGTGTCGTCCAGCACACGCGACGCCGACGTACGCAGCATCACCCGACCAGCGTACGCGACCATGACTTAACCCCCCAAGCCGACAAGCTGATGATTACGTTAAGTAACAATACGTACACGGTTGGCCTATTCCGCAATTGAGCGCTAATGACGAGGAGCGCCCCCTTACCCTTGCGATGGCAGATGGAACAGCAGCGCGGGAGTGCGGACTAATGGGACAAGTGGTGCGATATACGGTCGACGAGTCCACGATTGTCTCTTTCGAGATCGACGCCGTCCCCGGATATCAGCCCGCGGCCGCGCCCGACGACATCGCCGGCCGCATTCAAGAAGCCGTCGAACCGGCCACGAAGGCGGCGCAAGCCGTTCTCGACCAGGTCAAGCAGGCCGGCCCGGACGAGATCGAGCTGAAGTTCGGCATCAAGGTCAGCGGCACCATGAACTGGCTCGTCGCCAAGGCCGCCACCGAGGGCAACTTCGAGGTCACGATGACCTGGAAGCCCAATCACGCATGACCTCCCCGCCGGCGCCGGACCGCTCCCCCTGGGTCGCCGCCATCTTCGAATCCGAATCCGGCGGCCATCCCATCGGCACCGGAGTGGTGGTCGACACCCGCCGGATTCTGACCTGTGCTCATGTCTTAATGAATGGCGATTCGCAGCGAACACATGTGTGGGTGGAATTCCCCCACGCCCACCGCGCCCCGGACGGGCGCTGGCCCGCGGCCCCGTCAACGGTCGCCTACGAACTGCCCGACGACGACGCGGCGATGTTGCTGCTGGACCACCCCGTGCACGCCAGCATCGCGCCGGCGCGTATTCGCTGCCTGGATCCCGATGAGCTGAAACGCGGGCGGCGCTGGTGGGCGTTCGGATTTCCGGACGGAGACGAGTACGGCGATTCCGCGACCGGCATCATCGGGGAGATACTGCGGCGCGGCTGGGTGCGCCTGCAGTGCGACTCGCTGGAGCCGCTGAGCAGAGGCTTCAGCGGAAGCGGTGTGTGGTCGGAGGACTACGAGGCGGTCGTGGCGCTGATCGTCCAGGCCGATCCGGCCAAGTCACGCGCGCGGGCCATCACGCTCTACCGGGTCAGCCGCTGCCTGGATCCCGAGAAGCTGACCGAGTTGGACCACTGGTCACTGGCCGACGGCGACGCGGAGGACTTGGCCGCGTGGGGCTGGTCGCTGCAGCATGACCCCGAAGGCGTACGGCACTGGCGGCCACGGGCCCGCGGGGTCACGGTCGACACCGAGCGCGGCTACCGATTCCAGGGGCGGACCACCGCGCTCACAGAGATCGTCGACTGGCTGCTGCGGCCGAACCCGCAGCGCCGGGCATTGGTGGTCACCGGGTCACCCGGAGTCGGCAAGTCGGCGGTCCTCGGGCGGATCGTCACCACCGCCGATCCGAAGATCCGCGCCGTGCTGCCCGCCGACGACACCGGGGTGAAGGCGCCGCAAGGGTCGGTCGGTTGCGCGGTGCACGCGAAGGGCAAGACGGCGATGGTCATCGCCACCGAGATCGCCAAGGCCGCGTCCGTCAGCCTTCCCGTCCACCCCGAAGACCTGCCGCCCGCCCTCCAGGCGGCGTTCAAGGAGCCGAAGCGCCGATTCAACGTGATCATCGACGCTCTGGACGAGGCGGCCGACCCGGCCGAGGCCCGCGCCGTCATCACGCGAATCGTGCTGCCGCTGGTGGAAACCTGCGCCGAAGTAGGCGTGCAGGTGGCAGTGGGCTCGCGCCGCCACAACGCGGATGGCGACCTGATCGGAGAACTCGGGCACGCGGAGATCATCGACCTCGATGTGCCCCACTACATCGACGAAGACGACCTCATCCACTACGCGAAGGCCACCCTGCAACTGACAGGCGACAGACGCCCTTCCAACCCCTATAACGATGACGCGGTCGCGGGCCCGGTCGCAGCGCGGATCGCGGCACTCGCCGATGGGAACTTCCTCCTCACCGGCTTGATCGCCCGCACCCACGGCCTTTATGACGACGCGGCCGTTCCGCCGGCCCAGATCGCCTTCTCCAAGGTCAGCGGGCTGCGGGAGGCGCTCGGCGAATACGTGAGCCGGGGATCGGCCGGCCAGCTGATCCCGGCCGAACTCGCGTTGACCGCGCTCGCCATGGCCGAAGCCCCCGGATTTCCCCTCGAGCTGTGGCGCGCGGCCATTGAGGCGCTGAGCGGCCCGACCGTCGACGATCGTGAGCTGTTGACGTTCGCCCGCTCGTCCATGGCGAATTTCCTCGTCGAAACCAGCGACAGCGACAACACCACGACGTTCCGGCTCTTCCATCAGGCGCTCAACGACGCTCTGCTGGCGGCTCGCGCGCAGCCGGACCGGGTCAGTGACGAGCGGGCCATCACCACCGCGTTCACCCAGGTAGGACGCCGGTCCGGGTGGACGAACATCCCCGCCTACCTGCTGCGTTCCCTGCCCGGCCACGCCGCACGCGCCGGCTTGATCGCCCACCTCGCGACCGACAACGAATACCTGCTCCATGCCGACCTGCCACGTCTGACCACCGCTGTGGTCGCGGCCAACGCGGCCAACCTCCGGCAGCGGATGCGTCTGCTCCAGGTGACCCGCCTGGCCGCCGACGCCCCGCCCAGCCAACGAGCGGCCATGTTCAGCGTCACCGAGGCCATCGACAGTCTCGACCCTCAGTTCATGACGGGTGAACGCCCGACCCCTTACCGGGCGATATGGGCCACCATCACCCCCCATACCGAACTGAACCGCCTCAACGGCCACACCGCCCCCGTTAACGGGCTGTGCGCCCTGCGGCTCAATGATCGCGATCTGCTCGCCACCGGCTCCGACGACCACACCGTACGCATCTGGGACCCCACCACCGGCGCCCAGCTCCACCAACTCGGGCACAGCGGCTGGGTGAACGCCGTGTGCGCCCTGCCCCAGGGCGACCGCGACCTCCTCGCCTCCGCCTCCCATGATCAGACCGTGCGCATCTGGGATCCGGCCACCGGCGCCCAGCTCCGCCAGCTCACCGGCCACGCCGGCTGGGTGAACGCCGTATGCGCGTTGAGGCTCGACGACCGCGACCTGCTCGTCACCGCCTCCACCGACCAGACCGTGCGCATCTGGGATCCCGCCACCGGCGACCAACTGCACCAACTCACGGGCCACAGCGGCTGGGTGAACGCCGTATGCGCGTTGAGGCTCGACGACCGCGACCTGCTCGTCACGACCTCCACCGACCAGACCGTACGCATCTGGGACCCCACCACCGGCGACCAACTGCATCAACTCACCGGATACACGGGACCCGCGAACGCGATCTGCGCCCTGGAGCTCGGCGACCGCACCCTGCTGGCCGCAGCCTCCACCGACCACACCATCGGCATCTGGGATCCCGCCACCGGCGACCAGCTCCACCAACTCACCGGATACACAGGCTGGATCCGGGTCATGTGCGCGCTACAGCTGGGCGACCGCGCCTTGCTCGCCACGGCCTCCACCGACCACACCATCGGCATCTGGGACGCCATCACCGGCGACCAACTCCACCAACTCACGGGGCACACGGCCTGGGTCAGAGCCATATGCCCGATGCGGCTCGGCGACCGCACCCTGCTCGCCACCACATCCGACGATCACACGGTGCGCATCTGGGACCCCGCCACCGGCACCCCACTCCGCCAACTCACCGAACAGGCCGGATCCGTCAACGGCGTGTGCTCGCTCCGCCTGGCGGACCGCGAGCTGTTCGCCACCGGCTCCCACGATCACACGGTACGGATCTGGGATCCCACCACAGGCGCCCAACTGCGCCAGCTCAGCGGCCACGGCAGTTCCGTGACCGCGATCTGCGCGCTGCGGCTCGGCGACCGCACCCTGCTCGCCTCCGCCTCCAGTGATCACACGGTCCGCATCTGGGATCCCGGCACCGGCGCTCAAGTCCACCAACTGAACGACCACACCACCTGGATACGGGCCATGTGCGCGCTGCGCCTCGGCGAGCGCACCCTGCTCGCCACCGGCTCCGACGACGAGACCGTACGCATCTGGGACCCCGCCACCGGCACCCAGCTCCACCAGCTCAAGGGCCACACGGGCGCCGTGATCGCGCTCTGCACGCTGCGGCTCGGCGACCGCACCCTGCTGGCCACCGGCTCCTACGACGAGTCCCTGCGCATCTGGGACCCCGCGACCGCCACGCGGCTGACGCGACTCGACGGCCACACGGGCGGGGTGAACGCGCTCTGCACGCTACGGCTCGGCGACCGCACCCTGCTCGCCATCGGCTCCTACGACGGAACCCTGAGCATCTGGGACCCCACCACTGACGAACAGCTACCGGGACTCACCGGCCACACGGGCGCGGTGAACGGGGTCTGCGCCATCCGCAGAGGCGAGCGCGACCTGCTCGCCTCCTGGTCGAACGACCGGACGGTGCGCATCTGGGATCTCGAGACGGCCAGAGAGCAACTCGCCATCCCCGTCCACTATCGGCCGATCGCCGCGGCCGTCATCGGGGCGACCCTTGTGGTCGGACTCGATGGCGGCCTTCTCGGCGTTTCACTCGACCCCATGCTGGGACGTTCGTAGCCGGTCGACGGGATCGGCGGGCAGGGGTCCTACCGCCCGAGCAGGGCCCGGGTCAGGGCCAGGTGACGGTCGCCCGAGCCGTACGCCATGCGGGCGGCGGGGCGCGGCTCGGGCAGGCCCGGGCAGACGGCGTCGGGGCCGCGGGCAGCGAGCCGGCGTGGCGCGGCCAGCGCGTCGCGCAGGTAGTCGGCCAGATAGCGGTCGACGCAGGCGTTGCCACCGAGGGACACGCCGTGGTTTCCGCCCGGCTCGGTGACCAGCCGCGCGGTCGGGAAGAGCCCGCGGACGTCCAAGGCTCCCGGATATGGCGTGGCGGCGTCGTGCCGGGACTGGATGAGCAGCACGGGCGGCAGGTCGGCCGAGCCGACGTGGGGCGGGGTCAGCGCGTGCTCGGGCCAGAAGGCGCAGGGCGCGTTGTAGACGGCGTTCGGCCACGCCATGAACGGCGCGTGCGCGGCGACGCGGGTGGTGTCGCGCCGCCAGCGGTCCCAGTCGCGGGGCCAGGGGGCGTCGTGGCACTGGATGCCGAGATAGACGGCGTATCCGTTCTCGGCGCCGGGGCCGTTGTCGGCGATGTCGCGGTAAGCCTGGACCAGCGGCGCGGTATCGCCGTTTCGGACGTACGCGGAGAAGGCGGCGGCAAGGGTGGGCCAGACATTGTCGGTGTAGCCGCCGACGGTGTAGGTGTCGTCGAGTTCGCTGGGGCCGACCACGTCTCCGGCCGGGCGCCGGCCGAGCCGGTCGCGCATGGCATACCAGGCGAAGGAGACGTCCTGGGATGAGGTGCCGAGCCGGTAGATGGCGTCGTTCTTCGCCACCCAGGCGAGAAAGTCGCGGTGCCGCCGGTCGAAGGCGTAATCCTGGTTGATGTTGGCGTCATACCAGACGTCGCCCGGGTCGACCACGCTGTCGAGGACCAGCCGGCGCACATGCGCGGGGAACATGGTCGCGTAGACCGAGCCGAGATAGGTGCCGTACGAGTAGCCCAGGTAGCTGATCTTGTCTTCGCCGAGGGCCTGACGGATGGCGTCCATGTCACGGACCGCGTTCTCGGTCGTCAGGTAGGGCAGGAACCAGCCCCAGTGGTCGCCGCAGGCCTGCGCGTACTGCTGGGCCCTGGCCAGGAGCGCGGTCTCGTCGGCCGGGCTCCGCGGCACGCTGTCCAGGCGCGGCGGCGCGTAGTAGCGCTCGGCGTCGACGCAGGTCATGCTCGGGGTGCTGGCGCCGACTCCGCGCGGGTCGAATCCGATCACGTCGTAACGCGCGGCGACGTCGGCCGGCAGCGCCGAGGCGACGTATTCGGCAAGGCGCAGGCCGGAGGCCCCCGGGCCGCCCGGGTTGACCAGCAGCACACCGAGGTGGTTGGCGTCGCGGGAGACCGAGCCCCGGATCCGGTTGACGGCGAGCTTGATCTGCTGCCCCTCCGGCTCGGCATAGTCGAGCGGGACGCGGACCGTGGCGCATTCCACCGCCGGCTGGGACGGCTCGGCCGGCCGCGACAGGCCGATCCCGCTCAGCACCGAGCCGAGCGCGCCGGCCGATGACCCGGGCGCGGCGCACGGCCCCCAGATCAGCCCGCGGCCGCCGGCCGAACCGACGTCAAAACCGGCTTCAAGACCTGCCGCTTCGGCCTGTGGAACCCCGGTGAGAAGGGCGGACACCAGGACCGGGACACTCGCGATCACTCCGACGACTCGCTTCACGCGGGCCAGCATCCCGAAGTGATCGCGGCGTCACTCGGCGTACACACCAAGAATTGCCACTATGTAGCCAAGAGATTGCTCTCTGTAATTACCCCACGACTACCTGGGGACCGGGAGCGTCGTCGTCGTCGACGTCAACGTCGACGCCCATCTCCTCGGCCATGCGGAGCGCCTCCTCGATCAGCGTCTCCACGATCTGCGACTCGGGGACGGTCTTGATGACCTCGCCCCGCACGAAGATCTGGCCCTTGCCGTTGCCGGAGGCGACGCCCAGGTCGGCCTCACGGGCCTCGCCGGGGCCGTTGACCACGCAGCCCATGACCGCGACCCGCAGCGGCACCTTCAGCCCGTCGAGGCCCGCGTGGACCTGGTCGGCGAGTGTGTAGACGTCGACCTGGGCGCGGCCGCAGGACGGGCAGGACACGATCTCAAGCCCGCGCTTGCGGAGGTTGAGCGACTCGAGGATCTGGATGCCGACCTTGACCTCCTCGACCGGCGGGGCCGACAGGGAGACGCGGATCGTGTCGCCGATGCCCTCGGCCAGCAGCGCGCCGAAGGCCACCGACGACTTGATCGTGCCCTGGAAGGCCGGGCCGGCCTCGGTCACCCCGAGGTGCAGCGGATAGTCGCACTTCTGCGCCAGCAGCCGATAAGCCTGGACCATCACGACCGGGTCGTTGTGCTTGACCGAGATCTTGATGTCGCGGAAGTCGTGCTCCTCGAACAGCGAGCACTCCCACAGCGCCGACTCGACCAGCGCCTCAGGGGTGGCCTTGCCGTACTTCTGGAGCAGGCGCGGGTCGAGCGAGCCGGCGTTGACGCCGATGCGGATGGGCACGCCGTGGTCCTTGGCGGCCCGCGCGATCTCGCCGACCTTGTCGTCGAACTTCTTGATGTTGCCCGGGTTGACCCGCACCGCGGCGCAGCCGGCTTCGATGGCGGCGAAGACGTACTTGGGCTGGAAGTGGATGTCGGCGATCACGGGGATCTGGGACTTGCGCGCGATGGTCGGCAGGGCGTCGGCGTCGTCCTGGGACGGCACGGCCACCCGGACGATCTGACAGCCGGACGCGGTGAGTTCGGCGATCTGCTGCAGGGTCGCGTTGACGTCGGAGGTGAGGGTCGTGGTCATGGACTGGACGCTGATCGGGGCGTCGCCGCCCACCGGAACCGCCCCGACCATGATCTGCCGGGACGCCCTCCGGAGGGCGATCGGCTTGATCGGAACGGAGGGGATCCCGAGATCGACAGACATTGTCAGCACCTTTGCTGAGTCGCTGCGCCGCCACCCCCGACAGGTGGCGCGGTCCCTCAAGTTTACGGTTACCTCACCAGCAGGCGGGCCTCTCCCCGCGCCCAGTCGTCGGCCGCCAGCACCTCTTCTACCGATTCGGCCGGACCTGTCCGGTGACGAGAAACCACCTCGGCGACCGTGTCGACGATTCCGAGGAACGGCAGGGCGCCTTTCCTGAACGCCTCCACGCAGACCTCGTTGGCCGCGTTGTAGACCGCGGGGGCCGTGCCGCCCTGCCGGCCGACGTGGCGGGCGAGCGCGACCGACGGGAAGGCCGAGTCGTCGAGCGGGTCGAACGTCCAGGTGTGCGACGCCGTCCAGTCGACCGCGGGGGCGGCGTCGGCGACCCGCTCGGGGAAGCCGAGCGCCAGCGCGATCGGCAGCCGCATGTCGGGCGGGCTCGCCTGGGCGATGGTCGAGCCGTCGGTGAACTCGACCATGGAGTGGATCACCGACTGCGGGTGCACGACGACCTCGATCCGGTCGAAGGGGATGTCGAACAGCAGATGCGCCTCGATCACCTCCAGGCCCTTGTTGACGAGCGTGGCCGAGTTGATCGTGATGACCGGGCCCATGCTCCAGGTGGGATGGTTGAGCGCCATCTCCGGAGTGACGTCGGCCAGCTCGGCGCGGGTGCGCCCGCGAAACGGCCCGCCGCTCGCGGTCACCACCAGCCGCCGCACCGGTTTCACCGAGAATCCGCCGGGCCCGGCCGCCCACAGGCACTGCATCAGCGCCGCGTGCTCGGAGTCGACCGGGATCAGGCGGCCCGGCCGGGCCAGCCGTTTGACCAGCGGCCCACCGATGATCAGCGACTCCTTGTTGGCCAGCGCCAGCACCCGATCGGCCTCGAGCGCGGCCAGCGTCGAGGTGAGGCCGAGCGCGCCGGTGATCCCGTTGAGCACGACGTCGGCCTCGCGAGCGGCCAGCTCGGCCACGCCCTCGGGGCCGGCAAGGACCTCCGGTGCGGCGCCCGCGGCGGCCAGAGCCGCTCTGAGGGCGGGGACCGCGGCGGGGTCGGCCACGGCCACGGCCGTCGCGCCGAACTCGGCCGCCTGACGGGCCAGCAGGTCGGCCTGGCCGCCGCCGGCCGCCAGCGCGCGCACCTGGAAGCGGGCGGGGTTGCGGGCGATCACGTCCAGGGCCTGTGTGCCGATCGAGCCGGTCGATCCGAGCACCGTCACCGTACGCGTTGCTGAAGACGTCACGCCCCCCATTCTCCTCGTTGCGCCTGTGACCCCAGGGAAACCAGTCCCTTGGTGTCCGAATCTCCCCATACCCGAATGCAATAGTCATGAGAAATCCGCATAAGCCGCTGGCTACCTTCGAGCGCATCGATCACCGGAGGTATCCATGCTGAACCGTTCGGCCCGACGTTTCGCCGCCTTGGCGGTGCCGACCCTGGCCGTCGGCACGGCCGCTCTGATCCCGACCGCGAACGCGCAGGCGTCCGCCCCGACCCCAAAGCCCGTGGTGTACGTCGCCGCGGACTCCAAGACCGAGCAGAGCCACGTCAAGACCTACTGGACCGAATCCCGCATGGAGGACGCGGAGCCGCTGGACGCGCCCGACGCGACCGCGCGCCGCTTCGCCGCGACGGCCGCCATCGTCGACCCGGGCAAGGCCAAGCCGTCGACCATCGCACCGACGCTCACCACCGACGCCTCGGCCGCGACCGCCGCCCTCGCCCGCAACACCTCCGGCTCGTCCTGGACGGGCGGCGGCGCCATCACCAAGACCGCCGGCCGGGTCTTCTTCACGATCACCACGGGCGCCGACGCCGGGCGCAACGCCTCGTGCTCCGGCAACGCCGTCACCAGCAACAACGAGAGCGTCGTGATCACCGCAGGGCACTGCGTCAAGCTGAGCGGCGGCTTCCACAGCAACTGGGCCTTCGTGCCCGGCTACAACAACGGCAACCGCCCGTACGGCACCTGGCCGGCGACCACGCTGCTCACGACGCCGCAGTGGAACGCGAGCGAGGACATGAACTTCGACGTGGCCGCGGCCGTGGTGGCCCCGTTGAACGGCAGGACCCTCACCGACGTCGTGGGCGGCCAGGGCGTGGCCTTCAACCAGCCGCGCAGCCGGCAGATGTACGGTTTCGGCTATCCGGCGGCGGCGCCGTACGACGGATCGCGGCTGGTCTACTGCGCCGGGCGCGCCTTCGACGACTTCCTGCTCTCCGACGACCTCGGGCTCAACTGCAACATGACGGGCGGCGCGAGCGGCGGCCCGTGGTTCATCAGCTTCAACGAGAACACCGGGGCCGGGCTGCTGAACTCGGTCAACAGCTTCAAGTACAACTTCGCGGACTTCTGGATGTTCGGACCGTACTTCGGCCCGGAGGCGCAGGCCGTCTACAACGCGGCCCAGAACGCCTCACTCACCTAATTTACCGAAAGTATCCGCAACAACACGGGGTGTAGTTCAAACTCTTTGAGCATGAGTCCGAGCTTCCCCCCTGTCTCAGCCATCTCATCGTGGATCGCCGGTGTCCCGCTTCTCGCCGGGCTGTTGGGAGCGCCTTCCTCCGCTCCCCACGGCCCGGCGGTCGCACATTCATCAGATGTCGTCGAACATCTGGCCGCCGCCCAGACGCGCGCTTACTGGACACCCGAGCGAATGGCCCACGCCCTGCCCATCGACCTGCTCGGCCCGCTCAAGCAGGCGCTCGGCGAGACCACCGCGACGCGCCGCACGCAGGGCGCCCGCCCGGCCTCGGTCCCCGAGGCCGCCACCAGCAGCGCGCGGTGGGCCGCCGGAGGCGCGGTCGCGCGCACCACCGGCCGGGTCTTCCTCACGATGGACGGATCCGACTTCGTCTGCTCGGCGAGCGCCCTCCGAAGCGCCAACCGCGACGTCGTGGTCACCGCCGGGCACTGCGTCAAGAACGGCTCGGGCGCGTGGGCCGAGAACTGGACCTTCGTTCCCGGCTATGACGTGGGGCGCAAGCCGTACGGCACCTTCCTGGCGCGGCGCATGTTCGTCGCCGGGCCGTGGTCGCGCATCGGAGACGACAACTACGACGTCGCCATGGTCGCCGTCGCGCCGAGCGGCGGGCGGCATCTGACCGACCGCGTCGGCGGCCAGGGGATCGGCTTCAACGTGCGGCGCGGCCAGCGCACGTTCGGCTTCGGCTTCCCGGCCGACCCGCCCTACGACGGCGAGCACCTGGTCTACTGCGCGGGCGGCGCGCACGACGACCCGCACGCGCTGACCCAGGACCAGGGGGTGCGCTGCGACCTGACGGCCGGGTCGAGCGGCGGGCCGTGGCTGAGCGCGTTCGACGCGTCCACCGGCCAGGGCACGGTCACGTCAGTGAGCAGCTTCAAGTACAGCGACGATCACGGCACCATGTACGGCCCCTACTTCGGCGACACGATCAAGGAGCTGTTCGACAGCGCGCAGCGCGCTTGATCGCCGTTTACCGTTTTGGGCATGAAGCTGACGCGGGCCGACTCCACCGACCCGACCGTGAACGAGTTGTGCGTCGAGCAGCAGGCCGAGCTGGCCGGCCGCGACCTCGACGCGTTCAACGCGACGCCGAAGAAGCTCGACCCGCGGATCGCGTTCGTCGTCGCCTATGTCACAGCCCCTTCCGGCGACCGGGCCGTCGGTTGCGCGGGCCTGCAGCCGCTCGAGCCCGGGGTCGGCGAGCTCAAGCGGATGTACGTGCGGCCGGATCACCGCAGGAACGGCCTGGCCCGCCTGCTTCTCGCCGAGATCGAGCGGATGGCGGACGAGCGCGGCATCACCGTCCTGCGGCTGGAGACCGGCCGCGACTTCCACGACGTGGTCGCTCTGTACGTCTCCAGCGGCTTCTACGAGATCCCCCGCTTCGGCGGATATGTGGACGCCGAGGCGAGCGCCTGCTTCGAGAAACAGCTGCGGCTAGAGGGATAGGCCGGTCAGGACCATGACCTTCTCGTAGGTGTAGTCGGCCATGGCCGACCGCAGGCCCTCGCGGCCCACGCCCGACTCCTTGACCCCGCCGTACGGCATCTGGTCGGCCCGATACGACGGGACGTCGCCGATGATGACGCCGCCGACCTCGAGCTCGCGGTTGGCCCGGAAGGCCAGGTCGAGGCTGCGGGTGAAGACGCCGGCCTGCAGGCCGTAGCGGGAGTCGTTGACGGTGCGGAACGCCTCGCCGGCGTCGGCCACCGGCTGGATGACCATGACGGGCCCGAAGATCTCCTCGCAGACCACCCGCGACTCGGGCGGAGCGTCGGTGAGGACGGTCGGCGCGATGGTCGAGCCGTCGCGGGCGCCGCCGGCCAGGACGTTCGCACCGGCGGCCACGGCCTCGCCGATCCACTGCTCGACCCGCTTGGCGGCATCCTCCGACACCAGCGGCCCGACCTGGGTCTTCTCGTCGGCCGGATCACCGACGACGAGGCCTTCGACCGCGGCGACGAGCTTGCGGGTGAACTCCTCGCGCACCGACTCCTCGACGATCACCCGCTGGACGGCGATGCAGCTCTGCCCGGCCTGGTAGTTGGAGAACACGGCGATCCGGGACGCGGCCCAGTCGAGGTCGGCGTCGGCGAGGACGACCGCCGCGGCGTTGCCGCCCAGCTCGAGGGTGACGTGCTTACGCGGCACCCGATCCATGATCGAGTAGCCGACCGGGCTCGATCCGGTGAACGAGATCACCGGCAGCCGCGGGTCGTCGACCAGGTCGCCGGCGCGGTCGTTGGGGACGGGGAGAACCGAGAACATGCCTTCGGGTAGGTCGGTCTCGGCCAGCAGCTCGCCGAGCAGCAGCGCCGACAGCGGCGTGGCCGGGGCAGGCTTGACCACGATCGGCGCGCCCACGGCGATGGCTGGGGCGATCTTGTGGGCGACCAGGTTGAGCGGGAAGTTGAACGGGCTGATCCCCAGGATCGGTCCGTACGGCACACGCGAGACGTAGGCGAGGCGCCCCTGGGCGGCCGGGTCGGTGTCGAGGCGCTGCACATCGCCACTGAACCGGCGGGCCTCCTCGGCCGCGAACCGGAACGTCGAGACGGCGCGGCCGACCTCGCCGCGCGCCCAGAAGATGGGCTTGCCGTTCTCGGCGCTGATCAGCCTGGCCGCCTCGTCGGCCCGTTCGGCCAGCCGGCGCGAGACGTGGGCGAGCGCGTCGGCGCGCACGTGGAGGGGAAGGGCGGCCGCCTGCTTGCGTACAGCGTCGGCGGCGGCCACGGCCTGCTCGACCTGGTCGGTGGTCGGCACGGAGACGACGCCGACGACCCGGCCGTCGTGGGAGTTGGTAACGGTGAGCTCGGCGTCCCCGGTAGCGGACCGGCCGGCCAACCAAAATGGCGTCACATCCATACCCAGACGCTATGCCAGCCGATGAAGGCCAGCCCTACTCCACAGCGCACAATCTTGCGGCAGACCGCTGCCGAAGTGGACAACTCGCTGGCTTTTACTGCAATGTCACGGAACCGGCGCGATTTCGGGATGTTTTAAGGCGCGCAACGGTTTGAACGATGCTGGACGTGGTTAAGTCATCATCCGGGTCCGCGCAGGGGCCCCAGATGAGAAGGACATGCTGATGGCCACGCCGGCGCCGCTCGGGCTGCAGGGCGCTTACGCTCTCGGCCAGCGGAACGCCTACGACGAGTTACGGATCCGCCTGCTCGACGTGGCCAGCCAACTGCTCACTTCGGCCGGCCCGGAAAGCCTCACCGTACGGCGTATCGCGGCCGAAGCCGGCTGCTCGACACCCGTGATCTACACCATGTTCGGCAGCAAGGAAGGCCTGGCCGAGGCGCTTTACCTCGAAGGCTTCGAACGCTTCCGCCGCCGCCTCGCGGCCGTGCCGGCGCGCAACGACCCCTTCGAATACCTGACGGCACTCGGGCCCGCCTATCGCGAGGCCGCGCTGGCGGAGCCCGGCTACTACAGCCTCATGTTCGAGCGGGCCATCCCGGGGTTCGTCCCCTCCGAACGGGCCCGCACGCTCGCCCGCGCCGCGCTCAACATCCTCGACCGGGTGATCGCCGACTGCATCTCCGCCGGCTACCTGATCCCGACCCAGCCCCGCAAAATCGCCGACGCCTTCTGGGCCGCCGCCCAAGGTGCCCTGAGCCTGGAACGTGCCGGTCACCTGCAGGACGGCCACACCTACGAAACCGTCACCACCGCCACCGTCTGCTGCTTCCTAGTCACCCCCCGCCCCACCTAACGCGGTCTTCCCGCCCCACGCGGACGGCCGCTCCTCTACGCTACGAAGAGGTCGGCGGCCGTGTCGACAGTGACCGCCCGGGTGGCCCACGCCTCGAGTTGCTCGACGTCGTCACAGTCTTCGACCCGGCGCCGCACGTCGTCCGGCACGGCCAAGCCACGGGCGCTCAGGACCAGCAGAACCATCCGGCCCGCTTCCTCTGCCTTGCCCTCGGCCCTGCCCTTGCCGAAGTGCTCCTTCGCGAAAGGGCTGGCGACCAGCCAGGTCGTCGACGACATGATCTCCTCCAAAAGACGCTGCACGTCGGGCCCGGACATACTGAATGCGTACTCATAATACTGCGGAGCGTGGTCGCGGGGCAGATACTTAAGGCCGTCAGAGAAGGCCTGGACGACCTTCCTGTCGCGGCCGTGCACCATGACCGACATCGCGGCCAGCTCCGGCTGGGCAGCGGCTTGCTCGGGATCAAGGATGACCGGAATGTCATCCGGCCCGAGCACCCGTGCCTGTAGGCGATATCCGGTCAAGCCGGAATCGATCGGTTGGGCGTAGAACACGGCCGTGCCGGCTTCGGGGCAGACGACCAGGACCGTCACATCGCACTGCAGCATCAGCCACAGGGCTAGATCGAGAGGGCTAGCCAGAGTTCGGCGCGGGTGGAGGGGTCGTCGAGGTCGCGGGCGAGGAGGTCGGCGGCGCGGCGGATGCGGTAGCGGAGCGTATGGCGATGGACGCCGAGGCGCTGGGCGGCCGCGTCCCAGTGGCCGTTGCACGCAAGGTAGACGCGGAGCGACTCGACCAGGTCGGTGCGGGAGCCGTAACGGGTGAGGGGCTCGAGCAGGGCCGCAGCGAAGGTGCGGGCGGCCTCAGGGTCGATGAGGGACAGCAGGCCCTGACCGGCCAGGTCGCCGAAGCGGACGACAGGGGTTTCGTCGCCGGCGGCGGCGAGGGCGCGTTCGGCCTGGTCGAGGGCGGTTGTGAGGTCGGGGGCGGTGAGGGCGGGGATCACGGGGCTGACGCCCACCCGGCCGTGGGCTGTCGTGCGCTCGATGATCTCGATTATGTGGTCGAGGGCGGTCTCGGGCGCCAGGACGATGGTGTGGTCGCCGCGGGGGGCGCTGAAGGTGGGCAGGGCGTCGGCGAGGGCGTCCGGGTCGGGGGTCGCGCAGGCCAGGACGGCGATCGGGCCCGCGGGTAGTTCCTCCGCGATATCGGCCAGGACCGCGGCCGCCACGCTGGCAGGCGTGCTGGGTGCGGTTTCTGGCGGGGTGCTGGCGGGGGTGCTTTGTGGGGGTGTGGATGGGGGGGTGTGGAGGAGGAGGGTGAGGGCGGCGGCGCGGATGTGGGAGTGGGCGGCTCGGGGGCCGCGGCCTTGTTCGAGGGCGAGGGTGAGGAGAGATCCCGCCGCGTTCACGATCGTGTGACCGATCGGGGAGAACGTGCGCTCGGCGCCGACCGCGAAGAAGCCGTGCCGGCCGAGTGGCTGGACGATGACGTGCTCGGATGGGGTGGCCAGCGCGAGGATCGACGGCGTGCCGCCGCGGAGGCGGGCGAACTCGGGGGCGAGGGCGCGAGCTCGGGCTTCGTCCCAAGGTCCGGCCGCGTGCCGTACCTCGCCGGACTCATCGAACAAAATGGCCCAGCCACCGATTTCGCGGGCGAGCAGGTCGATGACCGCGGAAAGGCCGGCGGGTTGGAGTGCGGCGCGGGTGAGACGGCCCTGGGCGGCGAAGGCGCGGCTGATCTCCTCGTACTGCTCGGCCGCGAGAAGTTCGCTGACGGCCTTGCCGACGGCGATGAACGGGGTGTCTTTGGGCACCTCGATCAGCGGGAGGCCGGCCGCACGGGCGGCGGCGACGAAGGTGGACGGTACGGCGGCGTGGGTGAGGCCGACGCCGAAGCCGAGGCCGGCCACGCCGCGGGCGACCAGGCGCGAGACGTAGGGTTCGGCGTCGTCGGAGGTCAGGGTCATGCCGGTCGTGAGGACGAGCTCATGGCCTTCGAGGAAGGGGGTGGGGTCGTCGAGCTCGCTCACGGCGACCCATCGGACGGGCTGATCCAGAGCCTCTCGCCCGGCGAGCACGCGCAGGTCGAGGGCCCGGATCGCGGTCACCCGCCGCAGGGTCGGCGCCACGTTCACCCCCAGGTTTGTACATTCTGGACAACCATTCTCCTCGCAACTCGCCGGGACGACACATCGGCAGGTCGCGGCGGTAGCCGTACCGTCGAAAGCATGAGCATGACCACGCATGGCGGCCCCGGGCTGCCGCAGGAGCGCCGGCTCGTCACCGAGATCCCCGGCCCGCGGTCGCGGGAGTTGTTCGCGCGGAAGCAGGCGGCCGTGCCGCCCGGGATCGGCACCACGCTGCCGGTCTTCATCACGCATGCGGGTGGCGGCGTCGTGGTCGACGCCGACGGCAACTCGCTGATCGACTTCGGCTCCGGCATCGCCGTGACCAGCGTCGGCAACGCCGCGCCGCGCGTGGTGGAGCGCGTCCAGCGGCAGGTGGCCGACTTCACGCACACCTGTTTCATGGTCACCCCGTACGAGGCGTACGTGGCGGTCTGCGAGAAGCTCAACGAGCTGACCCCGGGCGACCACGAGAAGCGCACGTTCCTGGTGAACAGCGGCGCCGAGGCGGTGGAGAACGCGGTCAAGGTGGCGAGGCACGCGACCGGACGGCAGGCGGTGGTCGTGTTCGACCACGGCTATCACGGCCGGACGCTGCTCACGATGACGCTGACCGCCAAGAACATGCCCTACAAGCACCACTTCGGGCCGTTCGCGCCCGAGGTCTATCGGGTGCCGCTGGCCTATCCGTTCCGCTGGCCGTCCGGGCCGGACAAGTGCGCCGAGGAAGCGGCGGCGCTCGCCATCGACATGATCAACAAGCAGATCGGCGCCGAGAACGTGGCCGCCGTGGTGATCGAGCCGATCGCGGGCGAGGGCGGCTTCATCGAGCCGGCGAAGGGCTTCCTGCCGGCCATCCTCGACTACTGCCGCGCGAACGGCATCCTGTTCGTCGCCGACGAGGTGCAGACCGGCTTCGCCCGTACGGGCGACCTGTTCGCGTGCGAGGACGAGGGCATCGTGCCCGACATCATCTGCACGGCGAAGGGCATCGCGGGCGGGCTGCCGCTGGCCGCGGTGACGGGCCGGGCGGAGATCCTCGACCGGGTGCACGTGGGCGGCCTCGGCGGCACCTACGGCGGCAATCCGCTGGCCTGCGAGGCGGCGCTCGGGGTGTTCGAGACGATCGAGCAGGAGGGGCTGGTCGAGCGGGCCCGCCACATCGGCGACGTCATGCTGCCGCGGCTGCGCGGATTCCAGGAGCGCTTCCCGGCCATCGGCGACGTGCGCGGACGCGGCGCGATGACCGCGATCGAGCTGGTCAAGCCGGGCACGACCGAGCCCGACCCGGCCCTCACGCTGGAGATCACCCGGCGCTGCCACGCGGAAGGGCTGCTCGTGCTGACCGCGGGCACCTACGGCAACGTGCTGCGCTTCCTGCCGCCCCTGGTCATGCCGGACCACCTGCTCGAGGAAGGGCTCTCGATCCTCGACAAATCTCTTGTTTGACCCTTTTGTTTGACTTGCGTCCCTAGGGGCACTCGGGCTTTGGCGCCGGGTGCCCCTTTTGTCGATAGACGGTCTTCCGCCAGCCGGGGATTTGACCGCTGCTTGGCTCAGCGCCCACCTGTCACGCCATGTAAGCGCGTTATAACGGTTCGGGTACACGAGCTTGAGGGGGCGTGATGGGCTGGGATCGAGACCGGGCAGGCCGGCTCATGTTGACGTTCGATCCGACCGGTCTGTCCGCGGCGCAGCGTGACGGGGACGCGTGCGTCGTGTGTCACAAGAAGTGGCCGCGGCCGCGGGTCAGGGTGGGCCAACTGCCGGACCGGGCTCCCATTCACGCGTGCGACGAGTGCGCGGAGGCCGTGCTTCCGGTCCCGGAGGGCGGCAGGGTGCCACTGCCGCGCCGGTCTCGCGCCTTCCTCTGACACCTCCCAGGTTTCCCTCAAAGGCAGAACGCCTCCATAATCGGTCACATGGCGACAGACCGGTCACCTGGCGGATTAGAGATCACGCTCGCGGTCCTGTCCGCGGCGGTGGCGGCCTTCTACTTCGCAGGGGCGCCGGGGTCATACGGGATCTTCCTCGTGGCCGTGGGCTGCCTGTTGTTCGGCTGGGCCGGCGCCGTCGTGGTGCGGCCCGGGTCCCGCGTGTACGCCACGGGGGCCTTCCTTCATCTGGGTCTCTTCGTGATCTGGTTGGTGGGGCGGGTGGCGGGAGTTCCGTTTGGGCCGAACACCTGGACCGCCAAACCGTCTGGGCCGCCCGGGCTCATCGGAGCCACCTTTGAAACTCTCATCGTCGTCATCTGTCTGGCGGTCCTCGCGGAGGTCCGGGCGTCGCGGCGGACCGTGCTCGTGGCCACGGTGCTGGGCGGGGCGGTGGCCGCGATCTCCGTGCTCGCCATGGGCCGGACCGGCCCGCCGCTGGTCGCGCACCAGCATGCGGCGGCAGCCGTACAGCAGCCAGGTGGACCCACGGACGCCCAGATCACCGCGGCCGACGCGCTGGTCCAGGCGACCCGGCGGCAGGCGCCCACACGCTGGCCGACCCTGGACGACGCCGAACGCGACGGCTACCTGGACGCCTTCGACTCTGGATCCGGCCCGGGCCAGATCGTGCACGTGGTGAAGTCGCCCCTGCTGCAGGACGGGGTCATCCTCGACCCGAACCGCCCCGAGTCGCTCGTCTACGCCCGGCTGCCGTCAGGTGAGACGACTCTGCTCGGCGCCATGTACATCATGCCGCCCGGCCAGATCGGACCTCAGATCGGCGGCCCGATCACCCGCTGGCACACCCACGGCGACCTGTGCCTCAACGGCACCCGGATAGCGCTCCGCGACGCCGGCGGCACCTGCCCGGCCGGATCGAAGGCGCTCCCCGTCACGCCTGAGATGCTGCACCTGTGGCTCGTGGACGTGCCGGGCGGCCCCTATTCGGAGGCGAGCGACGCCACCCTCCGCGCCGCGGCCGCGCGGGTATAGAGGCGCGGCGAACACGGCTAACCGGTGATCTGCCGCCAGGCCCCGACCCACTCCGCGTAGTCGACGCAGTCTTCGGGCTTGCCGGATTCAGGCTTGCCGCCGGATCCGGGCCCGCAGTCCTTGGCCGGGAGGCTCGCGAACGAGATCCCCTTCAGGTCGTTGACGCCGTAGTCGTCGCAGACGCGGCGTGCCGCCTCCTTCGCGCACGCGCCCGGATTGGCCGGGGCGAGCCCGGTCCAGGCGGCCACCTGCCGCTGCACTTCGGCCGTGCTCGCGTAGGCCATCCACGCGTACGCGCATCTGGGATGCGGCGCGTCGGCGGCCATGACCCAGCTGTCCACCCGGCCCGTGACCGGCCGCTGAGCCACCGCCTTCACCTTCCGCCCGGCCCGGTTGAGCAGATCCATGACGTACGGCGGAGCCTGCGCGAACCGCGCGGACCCGGTCGCGAACCCCTGGACCACCTCGATCGGGTCGCGCCAGAACTCCCGGTGCTGCCCGTCGCGGCCGACCAGCGCCACGGCGTCGGCGAACTGCTCCGGGGTCAGCTGGAACGGATCCCGCACGCCCTCGAGCGTCAGCGCGGCGGCCCCGATGGTCAGCGGGCTGTTGCGATAGAGGACGGGGCCGTCGCTGTGGTAGATGTCGCCCTTGGCCCCCTCGTAGAGCACGGTGTCGGTGCTCCACAAGAACGGCACGGCATACGTCTCGCCGTCGGGGAATCGAGGGCGCAGCCGCTTGGGGATGGCGTCGTAGGTGGGAATGCGCGCGGTGTCGACGACCGCCGCGCCCTTGGCGGCCACGATCAGGCCGGCCAGGTCGGGCGGGGCGGAGACCACGTCATACGGCCCGAGGACGTCGTCGAGCCTGGCGGCCGGATCGGCCGCCGGGTCGGCGACCGGATCGGCGACCGGGTCGGTGGCCAGCTCGCGCACGGTCACCTTGCATCCGCTCTTGTTCTCGAACGGGACCACCCAGTTGACCCGCTTGTCGTTGCCGCCCCACTCCGCATATCCGGGGAGGGCGAGCACGGTGACCGCCCCCTCCCCCGCACGCCCCGGAGACTGCGACGGCGTCGCGCTGGGCGACGGCGTGGACGATGACGACGGGGTGGGCGAAGGGGTGGGCGTCAGCGCCGACGTAGCGGCGAGTGACGGAATGGGCGTCGCCACGCCCGCCGCGGGGACGCCCGCATCGGGCAGCGCCGTGCCGCAGGCGGCCGTGAGCGCCACGAGGAGAACTGCCCAGCGGAAACGCACCTCCCGAGCCTACAAGAGGCTAGAGGTAGAGGCCGGGCGCCCGGTATCCCGCCTCGGGCGGCGGCAGATCCTCGGGCCGCAGCTCCCGCACGTCCACCGCGCCGCCCTCGGTGTCGGACGTGATCCGCAGCGCCTGCGTCGCGACAGCGGCCTCGACCAGGTTGCGTACGAACCGGGCGTTGCCGAACACCGGCCCGCGCTCGGCGGCCCTGAGGATCTCCGCCACCCGCTCCAGCGTGCCGCGCGCCAGCGTGAACCCCCGGTCGGCGGCCTTCTTCTCGAAGATCGCGACCAGTTCCGCGTCGTCGTAGTCGGGGAAGGTGAGCACCCGCGGGATCCGCGAGCTCAGCCCGGGGTTGACCGACAGGAACCGGCGCATCTCCCGCTCATATCCGGCCGCGATCACGACGAGTTCGCCCCGGTGGTCCTCCATCAGCTTGACCAGGGTCGCCAGCGCCTCGGGACCGAAGTCGCGCTCGGCCCCGCTCGGGCTCAGCGCGTACGCCTCGTCGATGAACAGCACGCCGCCGAGCGCGCGCCGTACGGCCTCGGCGACCTTGGGCGCGGTCTGGCCGATGTACTCCCCCACGAGATCGCCGCGCGAGACCTCGACCAGATGCCCGGACGCCAGCAGCCCGAGCCGGGCGTAGATCTGCGCGATGAGCCGGGCCACCGTGGTCTTGGCGGTGCCGGGATTGCCGATGAAGGCCAGGTGCCTGGCCGGTGGCTCGACCGGCATCCCGGCGTCGCGGCGCAGCCGTTCGGCCTTGACCTCGGCGACCAGCAGCCGGACGCTGCGCTTGACCTCGTCCAGGCCGATCATCTTGTCGAGCACGGCCAGCGGATCCTCGCTGGTCTGGGTCCGGGTCCTGGCGCCCAGCGAGTCGGGCAGGTCTTCGGGCCGCAGTTCGCGCAGGGCCTCCGGGGTGTCCGGCTCGTCGTCGGTCGTGATCCGTACGGCCTGGCGCGACATGGCGCGGTCGAGCAGGTTGCGCATGGCCCGGGCGTTGCCGCGGGCGCGCTCCCCGCGGCCAGCAGCTCCTGCAGGCGTGTCTGCAGGCCCGGCGCCGGCACGAGACCCGATTCCGCGGCCATCAGCATGAAGATGGCAACGAGCTCGTCGTCGGCGTATTCGGGGAAGTGCACGATCCGCGGGAACCGCGAGGCCAGCCCGGGGTTGGCGTCGAGGAAGCGGTACATCTCCGGCTCGTATCCGGCGGCGATCACGACCAGCTCGTCGCGGTGCTCCTCCATCAGCTTGACCAGCGTGGACACGGCCTCCTTGCCGTAGTCGCGAGGCGATTCGGATTCGGTCAGCGCGTACGCCTCGTCGATGAACAGCACGCCGCCGAGCGCGCGCTTGACCACCTCGGCGACCTTGGGCGCCGTGCCGCCGATGGTCTCGGAGACGAGGTCGGACCGGCCGACCTCGACCAGGCGCCCGGACCGGAGCAGCCCGAGCCGCGCGTAGATGCGCCCGATCAGCCGGGCGACCGTGGTCTTGGCGGTGCCCGGCTCTCCGGCGAACACCATGTGCCGCGCGGGCGCGAGGACCGGCAGCCCGGCCTCCCGGCGCAGCCGGTCGACCTTGGCCTCGGCCGCGAGCTGGCGGACCTCGGCCTTGACCGTTTCCAGCCCCACCAGCGCGGCGAGCTCGGCCAGCGGGTCGTCCACCGGCTCGAGCGGCTGCGCGGCCGCCGCCGTCCATCCGGCGCCGGTGGGCGTCGCCGTCGGCAGCACGATGGGAATGTCCCTGAACAGCCGCCGTACGTCGAGCTGGAATTCCGCGCACGGCACGGGCGACGGCGTGGGCCGCGACGGCGCGGTCGGCGGGCCGCTCAGCACGGCCGCGATCCGTACGGACATGTCCAGCCACGTCCGGCAGGCGTCGATCTCGCCGCTGACGGCGCCGCGGGCGAGCCACTCCCGCGTGGCCGTGTGCCACGCCTCGGCGTTGAACCCGTCGGCGCGGACCAGGTCCAAGGTCTGGTGCAGCGAGGCGCTCCGATCGCCGCCGAGGGCCAGCTGCGCCTGCGCCGGCACCGCGTCCTTGCCCAGCGCCAGCAGCAGCTTGGCCAGCGCGACCTCGGCGGGCGGCTCGACCTCGACGGTGGCGGCGGCGATCCGCTCGTGCGCCTCGTCGAAGCGGTGCAGGGCCCAGCCGAGGTAGCCGCTCGGCCCGGCCACCTCGGGCAGGGCCGCGAGCGTCTGCTCATCGGCTCCGGCCGACCACCGTTCGCGCAGCTCGGAGAGCGGACGGGTCAGGTAGGCGGCCCAGTGGATGGCCCGGAATCGGTGGAACAGCCGAAGCAGCGCGGCCCGGCGTTCGGCCAGCGGCGGGATCTCGTCGAGCACTTCCAGGCAGGCCACGACCATCGGGAAGACGTCGGCCCGCTCGTCCGGGCCCATGGCGTCGAGGACGAGCCAGTGCACGGGGAACGCCGGCCAGGTCTCGCCGCGATACGAGTCGGTGTTGGTCGGCGCGCGCGGCGGCGTGCGCAGATGCCGGGTGACCAGGTGACGGCCGAGGTCGGCGTAGTAGCCGCCGCTGAGCGCCATCGGGCCGGCCGCCACGTCGGCCATGCACAGCACTTCGGCCAGCGAGCGCGGCGTGCCGGGCAGGAAGTACGTGCCGGGCGTCGGCGGCAGGAAGATGTGCGCGCCGCAGTGCCGGGCCAGCTCGTCGAGCCGATCCCTGATCCGCTCGATCAGATCGCCGGGGACGAGCCATGGCCCGTACGCGTAAACGTCCAGGTAAGGCTCGTCCGACAGCAACAACTCAAGATGACCTGGTAACCGTGGTCTCACTGTTCACCCCCGCGCCGGCCCCCTGTGCCCATTCTGGGATAGGACAGACACGGTTCCTAGGGTTCTTAACGGTTCGTCGGAAAGCCCAGGTTCACTCCTCCGTGCGAAGGATCGAGCCAGCGAGATGTGACGACCTTGCCGCGCGTGTAGAAGTGCACGCCCTCGGTGCCGTGGACGTGGGTGTCGCCGAACAGCGACGCCTTCCACCCGCCGAAGCTGTAGAACGCCATGGGCACCGGGATCGGCACGTTGACGCCGATCATGCCGACCTCCACCTCGTTCTGGAAGCGCCGCGCCGCGCCGCCGTCGTTGGTGAAGATCGCCGTGCCGTTGCCGTACTCGCCGGAGTTGATCAGCTCGACCCCTTCCTCGTACGAGGACACCCGCACGATCGACAGGACGGGGCCGAAGATCTCCTCCCGGTGCGTCCGCGACCCGGCCGGGACGTGGTCGATCACGGTCGGCCCGAGCCAGAAGCCGCCGCCTTCCGGCAGGTTCTCCCGGCCGTCCACGACGATCTTGCCTTCGCCGAGGTCGAGGTAGGACGCGACCTTGTCCCGGTGGACCTTGGTCACCAGGGCGCCCATCTCGGACGCCGGATCGTCGCCGGCGCCCACCTTGATCTTGCGGGTCCGCTCGGCGATCTTCGAGACCAGGTCGTCGCCGATCGGATCCACGGCCAGCACGACCGAGATGGCCATGCAGCGCTCCCCCGCCGAGCCGAAGCCCGCCGACACGGCCGAGTCGGCGACCAGGTCGAGGTCGGCGTCCGGAAGGACCAGCATGTGGTTCTTCGCGCCGCCGAGGGCCTGGACCCGCTTGCCGTGGGCGGTGCCGGTCTCGTACACGTACCGGGCGATCGGGGTGGAGCCGACGAACGACACGGCCTTCACGTCGGGATGGGTGAGCAGCCGGTCGACCGCGACCTTGTCGCCCTGGACGACGTTGAACACCCCGTCCGGCAGGCCTGCGCGCTGCCAGAGCTCGGCGATCAGCAGCGACGCGGACGGATCACGCTCGGACGGCTTCAGCACGAACGTGTTCCCACACGCGATCGCCACCGGGAACATCCACATCGGGACCATCGCCGGGAAGTTGAACGGGGTGATCCCACCCACCACCCCGAGCGGCTGCCGGAGGCTGAACGAGTCGACGCTCGTCGACACGTTCTCCGAGAAGCCGCCCTTCAGCAGGTGCGGGATCCCGCAGGCGAACTCGACGACCTCGAGCCCGCGCGCCACCTCGCCCAGCGCGTCGGCGTGGACCTTGCCGTGCTCGGCCGTGATCCGCTCGGCCAGCGCGTCGCGGTTCTGGTCGAGCAGTTCGCGGAAGCGGAACAGGATCTGGGTCCGCTTGACCAGGGACGTGTCGCGCCACGCCGGGAAGGCCCGCTTGGCGGCCTCGACGGCGCGGTCCACGGTCGCCTCGTCGGCCAGGTCGGCCTGCCCGCTCACGGCGCCGGTCGCCGGATTGAACACGTCACTGGTCCGGCCGCCCGTGACCGCGGACGCGCCGTCGATCCAGTGGCTAACGAGCTTCATTGTCTATGGTCTCCAGTGCGTCGACGATGATCCCGAGGCCCTCCTTGGCCTCGTCCATCGTGAGGGTCAGCGGCGGGGCCATCCGGATGGAGTGGCCGTAGAGGCCGCCCTTGCCGGCCAGCAGGCCCGCGCTCTTGGTCAGCTCCATGAATCGGGCGGCCAGCGCCGGGCTGGGCGCGCCGTCGGGACCGACCAGCTCGACGGCGAACATCAGGCCCTTGCCGCGCACGTCGCCGACGACGCCGAGGCGTCCGGCGGCCTCCCTCAGCCCGTCGATGATGACCGTGCCGGTCTCACGCGCGTTGCGCTGCAGGTCGTGGTCGAGCACGTAGTCGAGGGTGGCGTTCGCCGCGGCCATGGAGATCGGGTTGCCGCCGAACGTGGCCAGCCCGACCGCGTGCGGCCCGTCCATGAGGTCGCCGCGCGCGACGACGCCACCGACCGCGAACCCGTTTCCGAGGCCCTTGGCGAAGGTCATCATGTCGGGCGTCACGCCGTGGTTCTGGATGCCCCAGAAGCTCTGTCCCGTACGGCCCCAGCCCGTCTGGACCTCGTCGGAGATGAACAGGATGCCCTGCTCGTCCAGGACCTCCTTATACGCGGCGAACAGCCCGTCGGGGGCCATGGTGAACCCGCCGACGCCCTGGATCGGCTCGGCGATCAGCGCCGCGACGTCGTTGGAGACGGTCGTGGCCAGCACGTGCCGCAGGTCGTCGACGCACACCTTGA
This sequence comes from Streptosporangiaceae bacterium NEAU-GS5, assembly GCA_017592665.1. Lineage (GTDB taxonomy): Bacteria > Actinomycetota > Actinomycetes > Streptosporangiales > Streptosporangiaceae > NEAU-GS5. The sequence continues at coordinate 224,762 of JAGFNW010000005.1, forward strand.
TGTAGTCGGCGTCGGACAATCCCTTGAACTGGGCCAGCTGCCGGTCGGCGCCGTGCAGGAACGTGACGTTGAGCGGGGACAGCGAGTTGTTCTTCCACGTGCGGTTCGAGGTGACCGCGATCGCGCCGAACGAGCGGCCGTGGTAGCTCTGCCGCATGGCCAGGACCTGGTCGCTCTTGCGCGCGTAGGTGGCCAGCAGGAGCGCCGTCTCGTTGGCCTCGGTGCCGGAGTTGGTGAAGAAGACCTTCGCGTCCGGGATGCCGGAGATCCGGGCGATCTTCTCGGCCAGCTCGATCTGGCCGCGCAGCAGGTAGACGGTGGAGGTGTGCACGACGCCGGTGGCCAGCTGGCGTTCGACGGCCTCGCGCACCTCGGCCACGTCGTAGCCGATCATGTTGGTCAGGATGCCGGCGAAGAAGTCGAGGTAGGTCTTGCCGCCGGCATCGGCCACCCGGTTGCCCTTGCCGCTCACGATCTCGATCGGCTCGTCGTAGTAGATGGCGAGCCAGTTGGGCAGCACGGCGCGGTGGCGGGCCAGCAGATTGCCGGGATCAAACGCAGACTCGGATGCAGGCATGGTTCGAGTATCCCTTTTGCCGGGATCCCGGACCTACCAGCACAATGTCAACGAACGCCCACCAAACCCGTCAGGATGTCATTCCGCGCGTAAGATTTGGGCGACCCTCAGCCGAGCCGCCACCCGGGCCGGCCAGGCGCCCAGGAGGTTGGCCGCCAGGAGCGCGAGCGGCGCGATCAGCAGCAGCGCGGCGGTCGGCGCCGGGGGCACGAAAAGGACGGGCGTCTGCTCGGCGACCCGGCGCCAGAGCAGGCGGCCGAGCGCGAGGCCCAGCGGCACGCCGAAGGCCAGCCCGACCACCGCGAGCGCCGTGCCCTGCACCACCACGATCCATCTGGCCTGGATCTTGGTCAGGCCCAGCGCCCGCAGCACGGCGATCTCGTGCTGCCTGCGGCGTACGGCGGTCGCCAGGGTGTGCGCCGTGGTCGCCAGCGCCAGCAGCGCGAGAAAGCCGCCGAGCGCGATCGGGAGCGCCCGGATGCCCTGGACCTCCCAATACTGCGCCGGCGTGATGAACGGGTTGAAGGAGACGGGCGCGTCCCCCCGGACGGCGTCCGCCGCGGCGTACAGGCGCTCCATGGCGCCGGCCCGGTCGGCTCCCGGGCGCAGCGCGACCAGCGCCATGTCGATCTCGTACGACGAGAACAGCCGCCGATAGCCGTCGGACGTGGTCAGCGCGCCCTCGGTGTAGAGGTTGGCCGGACCCTGCGGCACGAAGCCGATCCCCGAGACCGTGAACCTCTGGGCGCCGAGCGGACCGTTGACAGTGATCGACCGGCCCACCGTGGCGTGCAGGGTCTGCGCCGTCGCCACCCCCAGCATGATCTCGCCGGGCGAAGTGGGACGCTCCCCGGTCTGCACCGTGACCGGCAGCGGCCGGGCGCCGAACCGCTCCATCCCGAAGACGGGGAACGTCAGCCCGGCGGACCCGGCGGTGGTCACACGGGCGTCGTCGGCGCTCACCACGTCCCGCACCTTGGCGAGGACGGGCAGCAACCGTTCGGGGGCCAGGCCGTGACCGTTGTCTCCCACGAAGAGCAGGAAGTCGTGCGACTGCCCGAAGCGGGCCGGCTCCGCCACGCTGTCGGAGACACCGGTGGAGAAGGTGAACGCGGCCAGCACGCCCAGCACGCCGGCGACGGCGCCCAGCAAGGCCGAGCGCACGGGAAGCACGGTCCGGCCGTGGCCGCGTTCCAGGGCGAAACGAAGACCCGTGAGGACCGGCACCGGCAGGCTCAGCCGTCGCGCGAGCGCGGTGACCGCCGACCGCGCCGGCACGGTCGGCGTCCTTCCCGCCGCCACCAGCGCGTACATGGCCGCGCCCAGGGCCACCAGGAGCGGCGGCGCCACCACGCCAGGCGCCAGAACGGTCCAGTCCACGTCGAGGCCGGGGCGCGGCTCGAAGGACGCCGCGCCGCCGACCGGCATCCAGAGGGACGCCACAGCGGCGCCGACACCTCCGGCGACCGCCCCCACGGCGGTCGCCATGACCGGCGGCAGCGCGGCCGCGGCGACCGACAGCCGCGGCGTGAGCCCGGAGGCGCGCAGCGTGCCGAGGTCGGCCAGGGACGCTCCGGCCAGCCGCGCCACGAACTGCGCCGTCATGAGCACCGCGGCGGCGAACGCGGCCAGGGCCAACGCCAGCAGCGCGGACGCCTCGTACGCCAGCAGCTGGTTGATGTGGCGGCGGCCGGCCGACAGGTCGTCGAGCTTCGTGCGGCCGCCCCACGGCTGGGCCCCGACCACCTTGCGGAAGGCCGCCACGCCGGCCGGGCTCGGGTCGGTCAGCCGGACCAGCCCGGCCGAGAAGATGCGGTGCTCCAGGCCGAGGAAGTTGGCCCGGTATCGCTGGAACAGGCCGGGCGACGGGAGCAGGATCGTCTCGTCGCCGGGTGGATCGGTGAAATACGGCGACCGGATGAGGCCCACGATCCGCGCGTGGACGACGGGGCCGGTCGGCCGGCTCACGTACAGGCTGGTGGAGTCGGCGAGCAGGTCGACCTCTTCTGGAGTGCTCAGCAGGATGTCGACGCGGTCGCCGACGCCCTTCCCGTAGCGCTCGGCGAATCGGGGCAGGACGACGACCTCGTCGGCCCGGGACGGATCGGGCAGCCGGCCGTCCAGGACGACGGGCCGCTCGATCGTGCGCCAGACCTCGGAGCCGGCGAGGGGGACCGAGTTCCAGAAGAGGCCGGCGCCGTCGACCACGAGCCGGGAGATCGGCCATGAGAAGGACGCGGCCACCCCCGGCAGCTCCCGCACCAGCCCGTAGTCGAAGGCCGGATCCTGGTTGAGGACCTGCACGTCGGCGGGGAGGGTGACGGCTCGCAGCCGTTCGAGCGCGCTCGCTCCGCGCCGCGATCCGGCGACCGCGGCGAGCACGGCCGCCAGCGCGAATGCGACGACCAGGGCGAGCGCGGCCAGCGAGCGCCACCGCCGCCGGACCTCCAGCGTCACCCACAAACGCAGAAACCGCACGGTCCCGAGGGTCCCTCGGGCCGTGCGGCTCCCGCCAGGGTGCTGGCACTACATCACGTGCTCTCAGCGTCACGCAGCTGTGGGCGCAGGCGTCTCCGAGACCGTGGGCGCCGCCGATGCCTTGGTACGGCGCAGCACGACGAACGCGAGCACGGCCGCGACGGCGGAGCACACCGTGCCGACGACCGACCCCACGGACATGGCGTCGGTGAAGGCGGCGCGCGCCTGGGCCGCGAGCGCCTGGTTGCCGCTCGACGCGGCCATCGTCATCGCGGCGCCGATCGACTCCCTGGCCGCCGCGGGGGCGTCGGCCGGCATGGCGCCGGTGTAGACGTTGGCCAGCACCGACCCGAGCACGGCCACCGACAGCGCCATGCCGACCTGCTGGACCGTGTCGTTGAGCGCCGACCCGACGCCGGCGTGCTCCACCGGCACGGCGCCCATCAGCGTCGCGTACGCCGCCGGACCGGCCAGGCCGCCGCCCATGCCCATGACCAGCAGCGCGAGGATCAGCTTGCCGTATCCATCGGCCGGGCCGAGCGTGGACAGCCAGGCGAAGCCGCCGCCCATCACCAGCAGGCCCGCGACGATGAGCGTGCGGTTGCTGAGCTTCTTGCCGAGCCCCGCGCCGAGGCCGTTGAACAGGGCGGCCGCCACCGCGTACGGCAGCAGCGCGAACCCGGCCTCCATGGGTTGGTAGCCGAGCACGAACTGCAGGTATTGCGTGAGCGCCAGCAGCAGCGCGCCCGCGCCGAACGACAGCAGCACGATCGAGAACGACGCCCCGCTGAACGCCCGCTGCCGGAACAGGTGCAGCGGCAGCATCGGATGCCGGGTGCGCAGCTCCCACCCGATGAACGCGCCGAGCGCGACGATCGCGAGGATCCCGACCGGCCAGTTCCAGCCGTCGATGACGACCCAGATCAGAGAGGTCATACCGACGATCGACAGCACCACGCCCAGCGGGTCGAGGGGACGGGCCGGACCACGGGTCTCCGGCATCAGCCACACGGCTGCGATGATCGCGAGGATGGCGATCGGCACGTTGAGCAGGAAGACCGAGCCCCAGTAGTAGTGCTGGAGCAGGAATCCGCCGAGCGTGGGCCCGGCGATGACGCCCACCATGGCGACGGCGCTCCACGCCGCGATGGCCGTGCGCCGCTCCTGGTCGTCGAACGAGGTCATCAGGATCGACAGGGTCGACGGCATGAGCAGCGAGCCGCCGACGCCCATGAGCGCGCGGGCGCCGATCAGCTGCCAGGGCTCGGCGGCGAGCATGGCCGGCACCGACGCGCCGCCGAAGATGGCCAGACCCACGATGAGCGCGCGCCGCCGGCCGAAGCGGTCGGACAGCGAGCCCGCGGTGAGCAGCAGCCCGGCGAACACCAGGACGTACGCGTCGATCATCCACTGCACGTCGGAAGGCGTGGCGCCGAGGTCGCGCATGAGGGAGGGGATGGCGAGATTGAGGACGGTGTTGTCCACCACGAGCACGAGCAGGCTCAGGCAGAGCACACCAAGGACCCACCAGCGGCGCGGATCCCGGGCGGCCGCCGCCTCTCCCGCGCCGTCTTCTCGTACACTGTTCGAGGTCACTCGCACACCGTACTACTGTGCTCGTACATTGTGCGAGGGTATTCTCCGAGAGTGGAATCGGTATGGGCCAGAGCTCGCCACGATGAGCCGGGCGAGACAACGAAAGCCCAGCGTGAGCCGGGCCTGAGTCGCGAAGCGATCATTCAGGGCGCGATGGAGCTGCTCGACGCCGAAGGCATCGACGCGCTCAGCATGCGCAAGCTCGCCACCCGCCTGGCCTCCGGCGCCACCAGCATCTACTGGTACGTGGAGAGCAAGGATCAGCTCCTGGAGCTGGTGATGGACGCGGTCTACGGCGAGGTCGCGGTCCCCGTCGACGGCTCATGGCGCAAGGCCGCCGAGGCCTTCGCGGCCGGGCTGCGCAAGGCGGTGTTCCATCACCCCTGGCTGGTCAGCCTGGTGGGCGCGCTGCCGGCCATCGGCCCCAACGCGATGACCGCGTCGGAGCGGCTGGTCGGCGCCTTCAAGAAGGCAGGTTTCGAGGGCTGGTCCCTCGACTACGCCGTGGCCGCCATCACCTCGTACGCCCTGGGAGCGGCCATCCCGTCGGCCGCCTGGCAGAACGCGCACCGCAAGCAGGGCAGGTCGATCCAGGAGACGGTGGCGCAGATGGCCCCCACCATCCACTTCGTCTCGGCCGACTACCCCAACCTCTCCGAGATGGTCGACCGCTATTACGGCGGCGAGACCGACGTCGAGCAGATCCAGCAGCGGAGCTTCTACTTCGGCCTCAACGCGCTGCTGGACGGCCTCGAGGCATGCCTGCCGTAATTCGCGGTGGGAGACAGGATGTAAGGCACTTGCTGACCGGCATTACAAATTGATCGGGTAGCCTCGTGCCATGTTGCCGACCGTCGCGGATGTGCTCGCGCTCGAGGCCGTCCGCCGGGGCAGCCCGTGCGTGGTCGCGGGCGGCGACCGGCTCGACACCCCGGTCCGCTGGGTGCACGTGGGCGAGATCAGCGACATCGCGCACCTGCTGCGCGGCGGCGAGCTGGTGCTCACGACCGGTGTGGCGCTGCCCGACGAGCCGGGCAAGCTGGCCGACTACATCGCCGAGCTGGCCGCGGTCGGGGCGTCCGGCCTGGTCGTCGAGCTCGGCCGGCGCTTCGTCCGGGAGCTGCCGCGCGCCGTGGTGAAGGCCGCGGAGGAGCATGGGCTGCCGCTGGTCACGCTCGCGCGCGAGACGCCGTTCGTGCAGATCACCGAGTCCGTGCACGCCCGGATCATCGACATTCAGCTGCAGGAGCTGCGCGCCTCCGAGCAGTTGCACGAGGTGTTCACCCAGCTGTCGGTCGAGGGCGCCTCACCGGCCGAGGTGCTGGCCCAGGTGACCCGGTTCTCCGGCCGTCCCGCGCTGCTGGAGAACCTGGCCCATCAGGTGCTGGCCTGCGACAGCGCCGGCACCGACACGGGCGCGCTGCTGGCCGGCTGGGAGACCCGGTCGAGGGCCGTGGCGCCGCAGGGCCGCACGGCGTACGACGACACGTCAGGCTGGCTGGTCACGACCGTGGGGGCGCGCGGGCAGGACTGGGGGCGGCTGATCCTGCTCTGCGACGGCCCGCCGGGGCCGCGCGACACCGTCCTCGCCGAACGCGCCGCGACCACGCTCGCGCTGGGCCGCCTGCTCGAACGCCACCAGGAGTCACTGGAGCGCCAGGCGCACGGCACGATCATCACGGGCATCCTCACCCACGCCTACTCCGATCCAGACGAGGCGGCCGCCCGCGCCCGGGCCGTCGGCGTCCCGCTGACCGGACGCAAGCTGGTCTGCGCGGTGGTCCGGCCCACGCCGGCGACCGGCACAGGTGTCGGCACGGCTGCCGGAACGAGCATCGGCACTGCCACGGGCACGGGCACCGCACTCGGCGAGCAGGCCCAACTCGGCGAGCTGGCCGAGGCCGTGGCCGCGGCCTGCCGTGACTCGCGGCTGCCGGCCCTGGTCGGCGCCCTCGACCAGAGCCGCGTCGGCGTGCTGCTGCCGCTGCCGCCCCGCGTGACGGCCGAGGCCGCGCTGTCCCAGCTGGCGGACCGGCTGCGCACGGCCTTCGGAGCGCCGTTCGTGCTGGCCGCGGGATCCGAGGTCGACTCGGTCCGCGACGTGCGGCGCAGCTTCCTCGAGGCCGAGCAGGTGGCCGACGTGGCCGTCCGGCAGCCCGACGGCCGGCCGTTCTACCGGCTGCCCGACCTCCGCCTGCGCGGCCTGCTCCACCTGTTGCGCGACGACGCCCGGCTGCAGACCTTCGCCGAGCGCGAGCTCGGGCCACTGCTGGCGCACGACGCGCAGCGGCACGGCGACCTCACCCGGATCCTGCGGATCTACCTCGACGCCGGGCGCAACAAGGCGGTCGCCGCGCAGCGCGCCCATCTGTCGCGGCCCGCCTTCTACGACCGGCTCCGCCGCCTGGAGCGGATCCTCGACACCGATCTCGACGACGTCGAATCCTGCCTGTCCCTGCACATCGCCCTGCTCGCACTGGAGTCCTTCAGACGATGACGTCCACACGCGCCCGTGAATTCGGAATCATCATCGGCACCGGAACGCCTGGGCCGCACAACGCGATCACCGACGTGCCGGGCGTGCGGGTCGGGCACGCCACGATCATCAAGGGCGACGCGGGCCCGCGCGTGGTCGGCGAGGGCCCCGTGCGCACCGGCGTGACGGTCGTCCTGCCGCACGAAGGTTCGGCCTTCGACGAGCCGGTCTACGCCGGATATCACTGGCTCAACGGCAACGGCGAGATCACCGGCATGGCCTACCTGACCGAGTTCGGCCTGCTCGGGTCGCCGATCGGGCTGACCAACACAGCATCGGTCGGCGTGGTGCGGGACGCGCTCGTCGAGATCGAGATCGGCTCGCTCGGCAAGGGCCGGCAGGCCTGGTCGCTGCCCGTGGTCGGGGAGACCTGGGACGGCATGCTCAACGACATAGACGGCCAGCACGTGACCACGGCGCACGTCTGGGAAGCGTACGAGAGCGCCTCGGGCGGCCCGGTCGCGGAGGGCGCGGTCGGCGGCGGCACCGGCATGATCTGCCACGGCTTCAAGGGCGGCATCGGCACGGCCTCCCGGGTCACGGCCGCCGACACCGGCGGCTACACCGTGGGCGTGCTCGTCCAGGCCAACCACGGGGCGCGCGAGCGGCTCACGGTCAACGGCGTCAACGTCGGCCGGCAGTTGCCGGAGTCGGGGCTGCCGCACGAGGGAGCCGGATCGATCATCGCGATCGTGGCCACGGACGCCCCGCTTCTCCCCCACCAGTGCCGGCGGCTGGCCCAGCGGGCCGGGCTCGGCGTGGCCCGCACCGGCGGCGCGGGGGAAAACTCCAGCGGCGACGGATTCCTCTGTTTCGCCACCGGAAACCGGGGGCTGCCCAGTGACGCTCTGGAGTCGAATCCGCCGCGCACGTTCCCGTTGACCGGGCTCGCCGACGCCTATCTCGACCCGTTGTTCTACGCCGCGATCGAGGCCACGGAGGAGGCCATCGTCAACTGCCTGGTGGCCGCCGAGACCATGAGCGGCGCAGACTACCTCACGATTCACGGCCTCGACGGGGCGGCCTTGGCGCAGTTGATCAGCTGACGCCAGGAATAGGTAGGGAACTGCTCGTCTTGGGGTGAGAGTTCTCCTCCGGCGACGATTTGTGACGTGGCGAACGCGTTGCGTTTCGTGGTTTCGTCGAGCCATGGATGAACCCGTCACCCATCACCCCACTGTGGTCCGCGCCCTGTCGGCCCGATTCCCGCACTGGACGATCTGGTGGGGCCAGGCCACGGCCCACTATTGGGGCGTCTGCCGGCGAGGGCAGCTCATGATGCACGTCGAGGCCCCCTCGGCCCAGGAGTTCGTCAGGCTCGCCCAGGAGGCCGACGCCCGCCGAGCGCGAGCAGGGGACTGAATCGGCGAGACGGCCGGTCAGACACGGCCCTGTTCTCATGCGGTAAAAGTCATGCCTCCTTGCGTGTTTCGGCCCCATCCCACGCGGTTTGTCGCCACGATGGGTGCTCGAATGCCGCACCCTTGGGAGAACGCGCATGAGAGGTCGACGCCTGGCCATTGGCGCCGCCACAACCCTGGCCGTAGCCCTGAGCCCGCTGAGCGGATCATCGGCGCTCGCCGGCACGGTTCAGCAAACCCGTGCCGCTGCGAAGGCCCCCACCTCGGGATTGCCGAGTTCGGCGTTCCCGCTGGGGACCCGGGTCTTTCCGAAGACGGCCTTCAAGAACCTGGCCACCGGCGTGGACTACTTCACGATGCGGGCGGGCTCGTCGAAGGACGGCTACGTGGTCAGCCTGACCAGCGGCGGCCTCGACTACATGGCGGAGGTGACCGCCGAGACGCAGGCCCTCGCGGCCCAGGCGGCCGGGTTCGAGCCGGTCGTGCTGAGGTTCACCCGCCCGCCGATGGCCGACTTCCCCGGAGCCGACTTCTGGGGGGTGCGCATCGGCCACTGGACGCTGAAGCAGAAGGCCGCCGCGACCAAGGTCGTCAACAAGCTGAAGGACCAGGGCATCGCGTCCAAGGTCGACTTCACGGGTGACGACGGCTTCGCCACGACCGGGCCGTGGAACGTCCGGGTCCTCATGATCGACCCGGCGAAGTTCCGCGGGTCGTTCCGGTCGTCGCTCGGCACGAGCGTGGCCAAGCGGGAGCGGGTCTCGGCCATGGCCAAGGCGGCGCACGCGATCGCGGGCGTCAACGGCGGCTTCTTCGACATCCACACGCTCAGCGCCTATCGCGGCGACCCGACCGGCATCTCGGTCGTCGGTGGCAAGATCCTCAGCGAGGCCGTGGCCGGCCGCACCGGCCTGGTCCTCAAGGGCCGCTCGGCCCGCATCACCGAGTTGTCGTCGGCCGTGACGGCCACGTCGTCGGACGGCACGCGCACGCGCGTCGGCGGCCTCAACCGGGTCCCGCTGGCCGACGAGCTGGTCATGTACACCGAGGAGTTCGGCGAGAAGACCCCGGTCGACGAGGGCGTCGAGGTCGTGCTCGACGCAGCGGGCACCGTGATCGCGGTGCGCTCGCCCGGCGCGAAGGTGACCAAGGGCACGCGGGTCCTGCACGGCGTCGGCGCGGCGGCCGACTGGCTGTGGGCGCACGCGTGGGAGGGCTGGAAGGTCGACGTCACGCAGTCCGTGACCGACCTGCGGACGGGCAAGGGCGTTCCCCTCACGCCGGACACCTACATCATCGGCGGCCAGGTGCGGCTGCTGCGCGGCGGCCAGACGTGGATCACCGCCAAGACCGACGGCATGTACGGCCTCGACATGATCCTTCGCCGGCATCCGCGCACCCTGGCCGGAATCAGCAAGACCGGCAAGCTGATCGTCGCCGTGGTCGACGGGCGCAGGCCGGGATCGACGGTCGGCGCCTCCTACCTCGAGGCCGCCCGCCTGATGCAGTGGCTGGGCGCCCGTGACGCGGTCAACCTCGACGGCGGCGGATCCAGCGCGATGGTGGTCAGGGGCAAGGTCGTCAACAAGCCCTCGGACGGCTCCGAGCGCGGCGTCGGAGACTCACTGCTGATCACGCCATGATCTTGAAGACCATGTCGTCGTCGCAGGTGGCCCAGAAGTCGCCGACCAGGTCTTCGAGCTGGTCGAACGACTCGGCCGCGAACAACACGTCCTGATATTTCGTGATGTCGTATGGCTGAACGCCCATGGCGCGGAGGTCGAGGGGGCGGATGTCCATGCCGCGGAACTCCTCGATCTCCCCGTACGAGCTGAGGATCCCCGCCCCGTAGGCGCGCAGCTCGCCCCTGTCGCGCATCACGCCGAACTCCATGGTGAACCAGAACACCTTCGACACGAACTCCAGCGCCTCGTCCGACTCGACCCGCCGGGCGGCCTGGCCCGCGAGCCGGTAGAGCGCGGCGAACCGGGGCGAGGCGAGCGTGTTGCCGTGCCCGATGACCTCGTGGATCACGTCGGGCTCCGGCGTGTAGAACGGCACCGAATGGTGGCGGATGTACTGCGTGGAGTGGAACAGCCCGTTGGCCAGCACGCCGTAGAACTCGCGGAGCGGGACCAGCCCGGCGGCCGGCAGGTAGCGGAACCCGGTCAGCGGTCGCAGCAGCTCGCTGACCTCCTCCAGCTGCGGGATCCGGTCCTTGGGCAGGTCGAGCCGCTCGGCCGCGTCAAGGAACTCCTGGATGGCGTACGTGCGGTGCTTGACCGCGAGCTCCCTGGTGACGAGCGCCCAGACCTGGTGTTCTTCGTCGGTGTAGTCGGCGTGCGGGATCGGATCGCCCTCGTGGTAGCCCAGGGCGAGCGCCGCGATGGCGTTCCGCCTGGCCCGATAGACCTCATCGGCGAACCCCGGATGGGAGCTGGCCAGCTGAACGACCACGGACCCGTCCGCGCCGGTCTCGACCGGAGCGAAATACTGTGCTTCCTCGAACATACTTAATCTCACCAATTGAGACGGTTGACTGACAAGTGTTCCGGACTTATTTGGGCATATCTGGCATACCTGTACTGCCCATCCCACGTCTCACTAGACAGATCGCACAGTTAGATCTTTTCCAGCAAACCGGGTAGAAAGCTCTGTGTGACCGAGCAACGCGTTCCGCGCGCACTTATCGTTCTTGGCTGCGCGGCTGCTGCGGTCATCACTTTGGCGGGCATGCAGGCCGTCAGCTCGATCCTCGGGCCCGTCGTGCTGGCGCTCACGCTCGTCATCGCGGTCTCACCCCTGCGTGACTGGCTGCGGCGGCGCCAGGCGCCCGGCTGGGTGCTGGTCGCCATCCCGCTCGCCGTCGTGCTGCTGGTGCTGCTCGGCATGGTCGCGGTCTTCAGCCTGGCGGCCGCCCAGCTCGCCATCCTCGCGCCCACCTACTCCGACCAGTTCAACCAGCTGGTCGCCGACGCGCAGAAGATGGCCGCGAACCTCGGCTACGGCAGCGAGCAGATCAACAAGGCGCTCCAGTCGTTCGACCCCGGAAAGATCATCAGCCTGGCGCAGGGTGTGCTGTCCGGCCTGCTGGGCGTGCTGTCCAGCCTGTTCCTGATCATCGTCCTGCTGCTGGCGATGAGCCTCGACGCGCCCGCCCTGTCCCAGATCCTGCGCGCGGCGCGGCTGGACCGGCCCGGGCTGACCACCGCGCTGGAGTCGTTCACCTACAAGACCCGGCGCTACCTGATCGTCTCCACGATCTTCGGGATCATCTGCTCGATCCTCGACATCGCCGCGCTCGCGGTGCTGAGCGTGCCGCTCCCGCTGCTGTGGGGCACCCTCGCGCTGATCACCAACTACATTCCGAACATCGGGTTCATCCTGGGCCTGGTCCCGCCGGCCCTGCTCGGCCTGCTGGACGGCGGCGTGAAGACGATGGTCCTCGTGATCGTCGCGTACATCGCGATCAACGTGGTCATCCAGTCGTTCATCCAGCCGAAGTTCCTGGGCGACGCGGTGGGATTGTCGACCACGGCGACGTTCCTGTCGCTCATCGTGTGGGCGTGGGTGCTCGGCCCGCTCGGCGCGCTGCTGGCGATCCCGCTCAGCCTGCTGGCCCGCGCGCTGCTGATCGACAGCGATCCGAACGCCAAATGGGCGGCCGCGCTGATATCCGGCGAGCTGCCGGCTTCTGATGCGATAGCACCTGCCGCACCACCACCCGCGACGCCATAGACGGGCGTATCGTTCGTCACATGCACCGCTGGGACACCGACCAGGGTCATGTCGGCATCGCCGACGGGTCCGCGATGGATCCGCAGGTAGAGACGCTGCTGGCCGCTATGAAGCGGGACGGATGGGTCACCGAGGACCCGCACGCCCACGTCCTGCCGCACCTCCGCGCGGCCTGCGAGGCCCGCTGGCTGCTGACCGGCGAGCGCCTGCTCGAAGACGGCGTCTATGAGGTCGAGGTGGCCCTCGCCGGAGAATGCGAGGGGGTCGACGTCCATCGCGCCGCGATCCGCCTGCTGTCGGCGATCGCCGAGCCCGTCTTCTTCGTACGGCAGAGCGAGCCTGGCGTGTTCGACTGCGTGACAGGCGTGGTGGAGCTCGACACCCCGGGCTTCAAGAGCCACGGCCACCTGATCAGGCTCATCGTGAAGTAGCTAGGTGGTCATGGCGGGCGCTGCGAGGTTGGGGGCGGGCGGCGGGCCGGATCGCATGCGCAGGCGCTCCCACGGCATGGCGGCGATGATCAGGGGGAAGAGCAACACGGAGCTCATGGCCCAGGGAGCGTGCAACGCCGCCCAGTCTTGCGCCCGAAACTGGGTCAGCACGAGATAGCCGGTGGCCGCCCAGGCCGAACAGCCGATGATGCACGGCCACGCCCAGCGGGTCGGCCGGGCCACCAAGAACGGCATGAACCACATCAGATACTGCGCGCCCAGCCGTGGCGTGAAGATCATGAAGGCGAGGACGACCGCGATCGTCACGTCCACCGGGTGCGCCCGGCGCCACACGATGAGGCAGGCGGCCGCGGCCGCGTAGATCAGGTATTGCCCGACCTTGAGCTTCCAGGCCGTCAGTTCGTAGTCGCCGTGGTTGAGCAGGGCGGTCCAGCCCCATTCGCCGGTGATGGGCCGCACGTCGCTCGGCCGCAGGCCGATGGTCCTCAGCACCTCACTCAGCTGATCCCAGCGGATCCAGCCTCCGAGCGGCATGCTCAGCAGGAACAGCACCGGCGGGACGGCGGCCATGACCAGCGACACCAGCCGCGACCGCAGCGACGGCAGGAAGAGCAGCATTCCCGGGATGAGGATGACGGGCCAGCTCTTGGCGCACAGGGCCATCCCCATCAGCAGGCCCGCGTAGACGGCCCGGCGGGTGGCGCCGTCGGGGGCGACCAGCTGCCGCCACATGTCGGAGGGGCGGCTGAGCAGCCATGGACCCGGCGTCCAGGACGGGCCGCGGGCCACCACATACGCCCCGACCGCGAACACCAGCGACACCGGCTCGACCTGCCCGTGCAGGGACGCGACGAGGATGGCCAGCGGGTTGCACGCGTATTGGAACGCCCGAAGACGCGAGGTCTCATTCGCGGCGAGCTTGCCGACCAGGGGGATCAGGATGATGTCGGCGACCACTGTCACCAGGCGTCCGGCCACCGACCACGGGATGCCGACCGCCATCAGCAGGCCGTACACGTAAGGAATGGTCGGCAGGAAGTGCCAGCCGCTGTTGATCGGATTGGTGTGGTCGAGGACGGCCTGCCCGGCGGGGCGGAAGCTGTTGATGTAGTCGATCGGCTGCCAGGCTTCCACGGCCGAGAACACCAGGATGACCACCCGGGCGCCGATGCCCACGGCCAGCGTGACGGCGAGCGAGGGGCGCCAGCCCTTCACCTGGGCGACAACGGCCAGCACGACACCGATGACGAGCAGAGCGCCCGTGGGGATTGCGTAATCCATGACGGCCCCAAGCCTGCCATGAATCGCGCTCCCTCATTAACTCGGTGCTCATGAATCAGTACGGCTCGCGCCACGCGTCCCGGTGCGGGGCGCGAGCCGTACAGCTCAGGGCCGGCTAGAAGCCGGCGGTGATGGCGGTGAAGGCCCAGTCGGACTGGGCGATGCCGGAGCAGGCGGACTGGACGCCGCCGCCCGCGCAGCCGCGGTCGCGGTTGACCGACCAGAAGGCCAGCCGGCCGAGGCCGTGCGACTTGGCGTAGTCGCGGATCTGCGTCCAGATCGCGGTGGTGGTGGTCTCCTGCTGGTCGGACAGGCCGTTCATGCCGGAGATTCCCATGTGGGCGTAGGCCTGCGCGTCCGTCCAGCCCCAGGCCGACTTGAGCGCGTTCTTCAGGCCTTCGGAGGCGTTGACCGTGTTCTGGTACATGTTGGCGCCGCCGCCGAAGTCGAACGGCATGATCGTGTAGTTGTCGATGGGCACGTTGAGCGCCTTCGACTGGTTGATCAGGCGGGTGCCCCAGAACGTCGGGCCGGTGGTGCTGGTGCCGAAGGTGACCACGACCTTGGTGCTCGCGTTGTTCGCCTTGACGATCTTCAGGGCGCCGAGGATGCGGTCCTGGACGGCCTCGCTCTCGAACTCGTCGACGTTCTCGATGTCGAAGTCGACGGCGGCCGGGTGATAGGCGTTGATGACCTGCTGCACGGCGCCGGCGTACGCCGAGGACGAGGAGCAGTTCGGGCCGAGCTTGTTGCCCTGCCAGCCGCCGAAGGAGATCTGGACGTTGCCGCCCGCGCCCTTGATGGCGCTGATGGCGCTGGCGTCGGCGCCGCCGGTCAGCGGCCTGTTGCCGTCCCAGGCCGGGGTGCAGCCGCCGCCCGAGAGCATGAACGCCATGGTGAACGCCTTGATCCCGGTGGCGCTCATGACGGCCGTGGGCGAGGGCGGGCTGCCCCAGCCTTCATACAGATAGGGCGCGCCCGGGAGCTTGCCGCCGCTCTGGGGGCAGCCGGTGGTCGAGCCGATGACCTCGGTGCTGGCCGGGGACTGCCCGATCGAGTTGTACGCGCGGATCGTGTAGGTGTGCGTGGAGCAGGTGCCGAGCCCCGAGATCGTCGTGCTGAGGCCGCTGATCTGGGCGCGCTGGGTGGCGCCTTCGAAGACGCGGTAGCCGGTCACGGTGCCGGAGGAGGCGTTCCAGGCGAGCGAGATCGACGTGTCCGTGGAGCCCGTGACGCGGGCGTTGCCGGGCGTGCCGGGGACGCCGGCCGTCGGCGTGGGCGTCGGAGTCGGGTTGCCGCCGGTGACCAGCCGCCACAGCGCCGGCACGGCCGAGGGGGTCCAGTCGGGCTGCGAGGTGTGCGCCTGGATGCACTCGTACTCGGCGCCGTTGTAGCTCACGCGCTGGCCCACGGAGTACGGGGTCCAGGGAGCCCAGGCCGGTGAGGCCAGCATGACCACCGCGCGCGGGGCGGCCGACGCCGAGGCGACGTTACTGGCGGCCGCGAATCCGGTGACCACCAGTGCGAGGCCGGCGACGACGGCGGCCATCCTTCGTAATCTCATAGAGGTGCCTTTCAGCTTTACGGGGTTCAGAACGAGTTGAGATAGGCGCGGTGGCTGTGGGAGAACTCGAAGCCGTTGAACTTGTCCCAGTTGATCGACCAGGTCATGAGGCCCTTCAGGCCGGAGAAGACGCCATGTGGGTGGTAGGGACCGCAGTTGGCGCCCTTGGCCAGGCAGTCGAAGGCCTTCTGGGTCTCGGCGACCGTGGTGAAGCCGTTTCCGGCGAACGAGGCGGCCGGCAGACCGATCGCGACCTGATCCGGCCGCAGCGCCGGGAAGGCGGCGCCGCCGGCCACGGGGAAGCCGGTGAGCAGCATGTCGGTCATGGCCACGTGGAAGTCGTGGGTGCCCATGGTGTGGTACTGGTTGTCCAGGCCCATGATCGGCCCGGAGTTGTAGTCCTGGACGTGCAGCAGGGTCAGGTCGCCGCGCATCGCGTAGATCACCGGCAGGTACGCCCCTGATCTGGCGTCGGCTGTGCCGTTCGGGCCGGGGCCGTAGAACTGGTAGCCGAGCTGGACGAAGAACGTCTCAGGGGCCATGGTCAGCACGAAACGGCTGCCGTAGCGGGTCTTGAGCGTCTTCAGCGCGGAGATGAGGTTGACCACGACCGGGGTGGTCGGGCTGCGGAAGTCGCGGTCGTTCTGGTTGAGCGACAGCGAGTGGCCTTCGAAGTCGATGTCGAGGCCGTCGAGGCCGTATCGGTCGATGATCGCGCTGACCGACGAGACGAAGGTGTCGCGCGCGGCCGTGGTGGTCAGCTGGACCTGGCCGTTCTGGCCGCCGATGGAGATCAGCACCTTCTTGCCGGCGGCCTGCTTGGCGCGGATCGCGGCGGTGAAGTCGGCCTCGCTCTCGACGGTCGGGCACTCGGCGGCCGGGCACCGGTTGAAGCGAATGTCTCCCGAGGTGACCGAGGTCGGCTCGCCGAAGGCGAGATCGATGTAGTCCCAGTCGTTCGGGACATCCGCCATCCGGATATATCCGGATCCGTTGGCGAATGAGGCGTGCAGGTAGCCGACCAGCACCCGCTTGCCCGGCGGCTGCGGCGAGCCGGTCGGGGTCGGCGTGGGCGTCGGGGTGGGGGTCGGGGTGGGCGTGGGGCTTGCCGTGGGGGTCGGCGAGGGCGGGGCTCCGCCGGGGCCGTCGAGGACGATGTCGTCGGCGTTGTAGGTGCCCTGGCCGTACCAGCCGTTGACATAGATCGTCGCGCTGGTCTGGCTCGCGCTCGTGGTGAACGACGTGCTCAGCTGGGTCCAGGCGGCGCCGGGCGAGGCCCAGGTCTCCGCGCCGCCGACCGAGCCGAGGAAGATGAAGTTCCCGCGGACCCAGGCCGACAGCGCGTACGTCGTGGACGCCTTGACGCTGACCGTCTGCTGGCAGCGCGCGAAGTCGTTGCCGGCCGGGGTGGCCGCGAGCGCCTTCGTCCCGCCGTGGACCGGGCTGGACACCGCCGCGGCCCCCGAAGTGGCCGAGCAGGTCCAGCCGGTCAGCCCCGACTCGAAGCCGGGGTTCACCGCGATGTTGGCCGCGGACGCGGGGGTGGCCTGGAGGATCGCCACCCCCGCGAGCACGACCGCCGCGGTGGCGCTCGTGATGATGGTGCGTGATCTGCCGCGCGGCTTCATCCGGTGAACGCCTTGAAGATGTTGGTGAACTCGTACGTGGACTGGGCGATGCCGCTGCACGTCGGCGAGAGCGTGCCGTTCGGGCAGCCGCCGTTGTCGCGGCCGAGCGACCAGAAGCCGATCCGCCCGACGTGGTTGGCCTGCGCGTACGCCAGCAGCTGGCGGGCGTGGGCCTGCGTGGTGATCTGACCCGTGTCGTTCTTGCCGATCATCGGGGTGAGGCCGAGCAGCCGCTTGATCTGCGCGTCGGTCTTCGACGGCCAGATCGACTTCATCTGGCCGATGGTCGAGTTGGCCGCGGCGACCATGGCGTTGCCCCAGTCGCCGGAGAAGCCGAAGTCCATCAGCATCGGGTTGACGTTGACGTTCAGGCCCTTGGCCGCGGCGTCCTGGAGGATCTGCACGGAGAACGGGTCCATGCCGAAGTCGGGGGCCTGGACGCGCATGGTGTAGCTGATCTGGGTGCCGCGCTCGGTCTGCAGCTGCTTGAGGGCGCTGTTGACCTTGTTGATGTCGATGGACGCCTCGACGTCCACGTCCAGGAAGTTGGTGCCGACCGTGTCGAGGACCTTCTTGTAGGCGGCGAGCAGGGTCGCGGTGGTGCCGCAGCTGTGCTCGAGGTAGGGGCCGACCGCGCCACCGGTGGCCACGATCACCTGGCCGCCCCTGGACTGCAGGCCGCGGATGTCGTTGATGATCCGCGAGTCGGCCAGCGGGATCGTGCCGCCCCATGCCGGGTTGCAGCCGGTGCTGTCGCCGAGCGCGAAGGCCAGCGTGTAGTACTTCTGCCCGGTCGCGTTGAAGGCGCTGACCAGCGACGGCGTGGTCATCGTGATGTCGATGTAGGGGGCGACGGTGATGCTGCTCGGGTTGGGCGGGGTGCCGGTCGGGCTGGGACTCGGGGTGGGGGTCGGTGTCGGCGTGGGTGTGGGGGTGGGCGTCGGAGACGGCGTCGTCGTTCCGCCCGGCCCGTCGAGGACGATGTCGTCGGCGTTGTACGTGCCCTGGCCGTACCAGCCGTTGACGTAGATGATCACGCTGGTGGTCGACGACCCGGTGGTGAACGTGACGGTGGCCTGGGCGTAGGCAGCGCCCGGCGCGACCCAGGTCTGGGTGTTCACGCCGGTGCCGGTGGCGCCGATGAAGATGAAGTTGCCGCGCAGCCAGCCGGACAGCGTGTACGCCGTGGACGGCTTGACGCTGACCGTCTGCTGGCAGCGCGCGAAGTCGCTGTCCGACGGATTGGCCTGGAGCGCCTTGGTCCCGCCGTGGACCGGGCTGGACACCGCGGCCGCGCCGGAGCCGGCCGCGCACGACCAGCCGGTCAGGCCCGACTCGAAGCCCGGGTTGGTCGCGATGTTCGCGGCCGAGGCCGACCCGGTGAAGAAGACGGCGGAGAAGACCAGCGCGAGCGGCGCCACCGCCGAGGCGATCACTTTGTTTTTCATCTTCATGCTGGTCACCCCGTGTATCCGGCGAAGATCCTGGAGAACTCGTACGGCGTCTGCGCGATGTTGGTGCACATGTAGAGGGCGCCGTTGCAGGCGTTGCGGTCGCGGGTCATCTCCCAGAAGGCCAGCAGCCCGAGGTGCTTGCCCTTGGCGAAGGTGACCAGCTGCCGGGCGTCGGCCTGGTTGTAGACGCGGCCGTCGTCGTTCTGGCCGAGCATCGGGGTGACCCCGACCATCCGCCAGACCTGGGCGTCGGACAGGCTCGGATACAGCGACTTGAGCTGGCTGAACGTGCTGTTGGCGGCTTGCACGGCGGCGTCGCCGTAGTCCACGGACTGGTAGTAGTCCATGGCCATGACGTTGACCGCGTCGAGCTTGACGCCGGCGTCCCGGGCCGAGCGGACCACGTTGAGGCCGTCGGAGGTCAGGCCGGTGGGCAGCACGGGCAGGGTGAGCGAGATCTTCAGGTTGGAGTGGGCCGACTGCAGCCGGGCCAGCGCCTGGGAGCGACGGGCCACCGACGCGGGCTCGGCCGTCGCCGATCCTTCGATGTCGAGGTCGATGTAGTTCAGGCCGTAGGCGTTGACCACGGCGTTGTACTCGTTGTACAGCGCGGTCACGTCCGTGCAGGCCTGGGCGAGCTCGATGCCGGTCGCGCCGCCGAAGGAGATCTTCACGTCTCCGCCGCCGGCCCGGATCGCGTCGATCTGGTCCTTGGCCCACTGCTGGCGCGGGTCGTAGGCGTTGAACCACATGGCCTTGCAGGCGGACGCGGTGATGAAGGCGAGCGTGAAGTTCTTCAGGCCGGACGCCGAGGCCATGGCCGTCAGGCTCGGCGTCGGCCAGGAGCCCATGTCCACGTACGGAGCGGTCCGGATGTTGCCCGGGTTGGGCGGCGGGGTGGAGCCGGTCGGCGTCGGCGTCGGAGTCGGCGAGGGGGTGCCGCTCGAGCCGAGGCGCTTCCACAGGGCGGGCACGTTCGCGGGCTCCCAGCCTGGCTGGGATGTGTGCGCCTGGATGCATTCGTAGTCGACGCCGTTGTAGGTCACCCGCGCGCCGATGGCGTACGAGGTCCAGGGCGCCCAGGCCGGATAGGCCAGCATGACCATCGAACTCGGCGCCGACCGGGCGGAAACCGCTTGCGCCGTGGCGGCCGTCAGTCCGGTCGCCACCAGCGCCAGCACGGTGACCATAACGACGGTCGGGCGAGTGATCGGAATGGACAGAAACCTGCTTCGCATGTGTCACGTCCTCTGCGGGGGGTGCGCACGGCTGGCGCCTCCTGGAGGCGGCCTGGATGAACGGCGCCAGCCGTACGGGTGAAGAGGCGCGTCTGGTGACGGGACGCGGAGTGGTTACTGGATGTGATCGATTTGCTCTTGGAGTTACTGCGAGTTGATATCGAAGTTGATATTTCTTTTAGGAAAGTTTCCTAAGAGTTGTGGGGATCGTAAACCTCTGCCGGGACCTCCGACAAGGCCTAAATAACCGGGACTTCGATGTTGGTGTAGTCGAGTTCGGCGACGGCGGAAGCGACGTCCCAGCCGTCGTGCGCGGCGGGCAGGTGGGCCGTCAGGAGATAGTGGCGGCCCGCCGCGGCGCCCAGCGCGTCCAGTTGGGCCCGGAACTCGCGAAGCAGCAGGACGAAGCCGGCCCGATCCTCGGGACGGGCGTGGTTGCCCGGGTGGGCCGCCGACCCTGGCCACCGCCAGTCGACGTCGATGCCGTCGAACACCCCGGCGGCGCTGCCCGGTCCACCGCGTCCGGCGACCGCGGGCAGGTCGCCCCGGATGTACATGTCGACGCACGACTTGACCAGCCGCTGCCTGGTTTCGGCCGATCGCGCCGCGTCGGAGAAGAAGGTCGAGTACGCCCAGCCGCCGATCGTCACCAGGATCCGCAGCTTGGGGTAGCGCGCCTTCAGCTTGAGCAGCTGGTTGAAGTTGCCGGCCAACGCGGCGTCCGGTGGGTCGGCGATGGCGTCGATCGACTCGGCCGCGCTGAATCCGCGCTGATAGTCGGCCCACGCGTCCCCTGCGCCGTCACCTTGCGAGGGATCGCGCGCGTCGGCGGCCGGCGGCCGGGTCACGCCGTTGAGACAGGTCAAAGTGGCCGGGTCGAGGTTCTCACCGGTGTAGACGAGGTCGGTCAGGTCGCCCGCGTCCGGATACACCGCACGGACCGTGTTGGTCGCGCCGAAGGCCCCGCGCTGAGCGACATACGCGACCCGCAACGCCGGCCGTGCCGGGGTGGGCGTAGGCGTAGGCGGCACGGGTTCTGGCGGCACCGTGACCGTGACCGTGACCACAGGAGTGGCCTCAGCGGTCACCGGCGTCGTGACCAGCATCGTCCGCTCTTCGGCCACGCTGGCTCCGCTGGGGATGTACCAGGTGGCGAAGATCGTGCCCATGACCGTGCACATGACCGTGGCCACGACGAGGGCGGCGAAGGCGGCGCGTGTGTACGCACCCATGATGGGACTCCGGAGCGTGTTGGGACGGGTGTGACGACGGACGCTAGTCGCCCAAATACCCCCTTAACAAGGGTCCTTTCCTTAACCGGGAGTTATGCCCGCCTCATGTGGCTTCGCCGCGGACCCGTCAGTCGGTGATCAGGCGTTCGAGCTCGTCGCGGGGCAGGCCCAGCCCGAAGCTCTCGGCGGCCGTCCGCAGGGCCGCCGCCCGCTCGCCGTCGGCCTCCACATCGGCCGACCACATCAGGATCTGGCCGAGGATGGGCAGGTCGGGCGCGTGGCCGAGGGCGTGGTAGGCCTCCTTGAGCCGGGCCCGGCCCTCATCGACCCGGCCCACCTTGATCAGGGTCTTCGCGTAGGCACTCAGCGCCGAGGCGGTGAGCTGCGGGAACATCGTCTGACCCGCCAGTTCGGCGGCCACGCGCTCGTGGATCTCAAGGGAGGCCGCGAGGTCACCGCGGATCCGGGCCACGTCCCCCTCCACGATCATGAGCAGGACCATCGAGTGCGGCTGGATCTCGCCCGGCTCGGCCCCCGCCCTGGCCTTCTCCAGGTCGGCCATCGCCCCGTCGATGTCGCCGGCCTCGGCGCGGAGGGTCGCCAGCCGGGCCAGCATGGAGATCGACTCGTCCGAGCTGATCCATCCCGAGGTCAGCATGCTCACCTCGTCGGCCACGTCGAGGGCCGGCTCGCCCCGGCTGGCGCGGAGCGTGGCCAGGTTGATCAGGGCCTCGCTGAGCCCCCAGCGGTCGCCGATGGCCCGGAAGCCGGCCGCCGCCGCCTCGAGGTCGGCCACGTCGCCGCGCGATCCGCGCAGCATGAGCGCCGAACTGGCGAGCCAGCGGTCATCGGAGGCGGCGTACTCCTCGATCAGCTCGGTGGCCATCGCGTCCTTGCCGGCCATGGCGGCCATCACCACCCGGGTCACCAGCAGCATCGGATGCACGGGACCCTCGGCGACGGCCCGCTGGATCAGCTCTTCCATGATCTGGTGGATCTCCTGGACCGCGCCCGCCTGCGACACGATCGACGCCAGCTCGCTCACCCCCCGGGCGAACTGGCACGCCACATACGCCCTGACCAGCCCCTCCGGCGGCTCGTCTCCGGCGAGCGCGAGCGTCTGCCGGATCCACACGGCCGACTCGGCCCGATAGCCGCGCAACCACCAGAACCAGCTGAGCGTGCCGCACAGCCGGACCGCGAGCGCCACGTCACGGCGGTCGATGGCCCAGCGCAGCGCCGCGTGCAGGTTGTCCTGCTCGGTGATCAGCCGCGCGATCCATTCCAGCTGGTCGGCCGTGCGCAGCCGCGGCTCGGCGGTTTCCGCGAGATTCAGGAAACGCACGGCATGGCGGCGCCGGAACGCCTCGGCCAGCTCCCCCGCCTCCTCCAAGGCGAACGCCCGGATGGTCTCCAGCATCCGATAACGGCCGTCGTCGGCCACTTCGACAAGCGACTTGTCGACAAGCGACGGCAGCGTCTTGAGCACGTCGGTCTCGGGAGTGCCGCACACGGCCTCGACGTCGTCGAGCATGGCCGACCCCGCGAAGACGGCGAAGCGTTCGGCCAGGTCGCGCTCGTCCGGGGTGAGCAGATCCCAGCTCCACTCGACCACGGCGCGCAGGGTCTGATGCCGCGGCAGGGCCGTACGGCTGCCTCCGGTGAGCAACCGGAACCGGTCGTCCAGGCGGCTCGCGAGCTGAGCGGGCGTCAGGGCCCGCAGCCGTGCCGCGGCCAGCTCGATCGCCAGCGGCATCCCGTCGAGGTGGCGGCAGATGGCGACCACGTCCGCGAGGTTGGCGTGATCCAGCACGAACCCCGGTTTGACCGCACGCGCCCGCTCGACCAGCAGCCGCACGGCCGAATGGGCCGCGGCGTCGGCGATGTCTCCCGGGTCGTCCAGCGGGGCCCCGGCCGGAGGAAGACCCAGCGGCGGGATCGGGAAAAGCACCTCGCCCGGCACGCCGAGCGGCTCACGGCTGGTGGCCAGCACCCGCACGCCCGGGCAGTCGTGCAGCAGACGCTCCACGACCCGCGCCGCCGCGCCCACGACGTGCTCGCAGTTGTCGAGGACCACCAGCACGCGCCGCTCGCCCAGCCCCATGCCCAGCTGCGCCAACGGGTCGTCCGGCGCCGGGCGAAGATCTCCGGGGGTGGCCAGGCCCGAAGTGAGTCCGAGCGCGTTGACCAGGGTCGGCGCCACGTCGACGGGGTCGGCCACCGGGGCCAGCTCGGCCAGCCGGAGCTCGGACTCGCCGGAGCGGAGCGCGGTCTCCACCGCCAGCCGGGTCTTCCCGGCCCCGCCCGGGCCTACGACGGTGACGAGCCGGTGCTCGCCCAGCAGTCCGGCCAGCCCGCCGAGCTCCTGCTCCCGCCCGACGAAACTGGTCAGCGGCGCCTTGACGGCCGACCCCCGGCGCCCCTCCTTGGAATGCCGGGTGGGCGTTCCGCCGTGCGGCGTCTGTCCGCGCAGCGTCTCTCCGCGCAGCACGGCGAGGTGAGCGGCCCGGAGCTCCGGGCCGGGGTCGATGCCCAGCTGCTCGGCGAGCGCCGCACGCGTACGCTCGAACAGGGCCAGCGCGTCCGCCTGCCGGCCGCCCGCCGCCAGCCCGCGCATGGCCAGCGCGCAGAGCCTCTCGCGCAGCGGATGCTCGGCCGCGTCGGCCGACAGATCAACGGCCAGGCCGCGCGACAGCCGGGCCTCGGCCCGCGTCTCCACCGCGTCGAGCCGCTGCTCGTCGAGCCGGGCCGCCACATTGGCCAGATGCGGCGTCGACCGCAGATCGGCCAGCGCCGGACCGCGCCACAGCCCCAGCGCCTCATCCAGCGGCCCCGTCGCCACGAGACCTGCGAAACGGCTCGCGTCCACGTCATCCGGCGGCACATCCAGCGCGTACGCCCCGGGCAGCGTCAAGACGGGCGATCCGGCCGGGGCAAGCGCCGCGCGCAACCGGCTGACCAGGGTCTGCAGCGCGTTGGCGGCGTTGCCCGGCGGCTCCTCGCCCCAGAGGGCGTCGACGAGCCGGTCGACGGCGACCGGCTTGCCGGGCTCCAGCGCCAGCATGGCCAGCAACGCCCGGACGCGCTGACCGCCCACGACGACGGGCGCGCCCGTGTCGTCGGTGACCTCCAACGCCCCCAGGATGCCCACGCGCACACAAAGAGCCTATGGCTCCGATGGCCGCCCTACTCCATGCCGCGTTTGCCGGGCGTCCAGAAGGGCTTGGTGAGGATGTCGCGGCGGTTCCAGCCACGGTCCTGTACGAGGTGAGCGCGGATGCGCTGGATCGTCCGCGCCTCACCCGCGAGGTAGGCGACGCCCGGGTGATGGGGCAGCTCGAGTGCGCGCACGGCGGCCGGCAGAACCTGTGAGTCGGCGGCGGAGGCGCCTTCACGCTCGAGCCGGCCCAGCTCCACCGGCAACTCCAGATGATCAGCGGCCGTCTCCCCCTCCACGACGCCGTACACCCGGGCGCCCTTCGCCGCGCGCAGCTCGCGAAGCATGGCGCCGAAAGCGACCGAGGCCGTCTCCTCGCCCGCGAACAGGTGATACGGCGCGCCTGGCCGCACCACGAAGGACCCTTCCGGACGGGAGAGCGTGACCTCGACGCCAGGAGACGCGGCGCGCATCCACCGCGCGCCCGGCGCGTCCGGCTGATCGTGGCCGTGATCCAGCAGGACGAGATCGAGCCATCCGGACCCCGCGTCCCAGATCGAGTAGGTCCGCAGGGCGTCGTGCGGCCGCATCCGCATCACCTGGGCGAACAGATCGCCCACGTGGAGACGCACCTGCTGCCCCGGCCGCCACGAGAACTCGGGCAGGCCTCCGATCCTGATCCGCCACATGCGCGCGGCCGCCTTGTCGACCCTCTCCACCGCGCCGACCAGGAACAACCGCTCCCGCAAGAACCGATTGACGCCCATGCCGCTCATGCACCCGACGATAGACGAGATATATCGCGTCCAGCCATCCTTCTTCAGAAGGATTGGCGTCCTAGCGCACGATGGAACGCCGGAACGCCTCCAACGCCATGTCGCCGGCGTTCCTTTGCGGGGCGGCCGTGAGAGCCGGCACCGGTCCGCCGAGCTCGGCGAGCACCTTCCGGGACAGTTCCTCCAGGTCCTCGACATGATCCGGGGTCGCGGCCGTGACCTGGAGCGGGCCGGCCGGCGGGCCCGTGTAGGCCGACAGATCCGGCAGGTCGTCCCGCGGCGCGTCCAGCGAGAGGACCTTCTCGAAGGTGTTGGCCTGCGCGTCGCGAGCCGTCAGCGGCCGCTCCCTCGGCGCGAAAACAGCGCGCAGCGTCGCGGGCACGCTCGCGTGCTCGAACATGGTGTCCACGACCGTTCCCTTCGGCACGAGCGGCGACACGATGATCGCCGGGACCCGCGGTCCGGTGATCGAGAAGTCGAAGAACGCGCTCTTCTTGTAGCCCAGGAACTTGATCAGGCGGCCCAGCCAGTTGGTGTCGGTGCCGGGATCGGCCATCCCGGTCGCCGGAGGCACATGATCGTAGAGACCGCCGTGCTCGTCGTAGGTGATCAGCAGGGTCGTACGGGAGAACAGCTCAGGATTGGCGCGGAGCGACTCGTAGACGCGGGCGATCAGGGCCTCGCCGCGGGTGAAATCGTTGTCCTGCGGCTCATAGCCGTCATATTCGGAGTCGGTCACCAGGCTGTTGCCGGGATGCTGGCTGTTGCTCTCGGTCGCGCTGAACGCGATGGGCAGCGGCCTGTGGTTGGGCTCGATGAACGTGTAGGCCGGCAGCGACCCCCCGGCCACATGCCGGGCGAAGTCCTCCATCCCATACCAGTTGCGCCGCCGCTCCTCCGGGATCCACAGATTGCTGAACGCCCAGATCTGCGGCACGTCGTCGTGATAGATGCGCCAGTCGCGCCCGGCCCGCTCCAGCAGCTCGAAGATGGTCGGATTCGTATAGAACCGCGGGTGGATGCCGGTCTCGCCGTCCGATGACGCGGCATGCGCGTAGTTCCGGTTGGGCCAGGTCTCCCCCGGCACCGAACAGAACCAGCGGTTGCACACGGCGAACTCCAGCGCCAGCGTGGCCAGCACCGGAATGTTCGACGGCGGCTGGCACGCCATGGCCAGCGGCCCACGCCCCGTCACCGTGGCCCCGCGCCCGATCCGGAACGTCCGGACCACCCACTCGATCAGCGGTCCCAGCAGCCCGCCGAACCGCGGCTCGGCCAGCCCCCGGCCCTTCCTCTCGTACGCGCTGACGAACCCCTGATTGCCGTTGGCGATCTGCTCCATCGCCGCGTCGTGACTGTGATCGCCGTCGAGCGGCAGCACCGTCTTCGCCGTCGGGGTCGCCGCCACCGCGGGCCCGCCGCCCCACCCGGGGTTCGTGTGAGGCCCGCCGCGCAGCAGGCCGTCGAACCTCTCCGAGGGATGCGGCAGGAAACCCAGCATGTGGTCGAAGGAGCGATTCTCCAGCATGAGCACCACAAGGTGATCCACGTGTGGGTATCAGGCACGATCGCCCCGGCGTTACCTTGTGAGGGTGTTCTTCGGGATCCACGACTTCTGGGCGTACGTGCTGGGCACCTTCCTGATCATTCTGCTGCCCGGGCCCAACTCGCTCTATGTGCTGTCCACGGCCGCCCAGCGCGGCGTCCGCCGTGGCTACCAGGCCGCCTGCGGCGTCTTCCTCGGCGACTCCATCCTCATGATCCTTTCCGCCGCCGGCGTCGCCAGCCTCCTCAAGTCGAGCCCGATCCTGTTTTCCGTGGTCAAATACTCCGGCGCCGCCTACCTGGCCTGGATCGGCTTCAACATGATCCGCGGAGCCCTCAAAGCCTTCCGCCCCGGCCCCGCGGCCGACCCCGCCGCCCCTGACGCTGAAATCGCGCAGGCCGGCCCCCGGGAAGCCGCCGCGTTCCGCAAGGCGCTGACGATCAGCCTGCTCAACCCCAAGGCGATCCTGTTCTTCGTCGCCTTCTTCGTCCAGTTCGTGGACCCCTCGTACGGCGCCCCCGTGCTTTCTTTCCTCATTCTCGGACTGATCGTCCAAGTGTTCAGCGTCGCCTACCTGAGCACTCTCATCTTCGGCGGCACCTACCTCGCCGGCCAGTTCCGCCGCCGCCAGAAGCTGTCCGCCGGCCTCACCTCCGGCGTGGGCGTCGTCTTCCTCGGCTTCGGCGCCAAACTGGCCACGGCCTCCCTCAGCTGAGGAGTGCTACGAACCTCCCCCAACGGGCATACATCCCTTCGGGGTTTGGCGGCGAATCCCCTATAGGTCAGGTACCGTAGGCCACCGGCTACCGGGTTTGGGAAGCCAAGTCCGGGTAGGCGGATCCTTCGACCCCGCCTACGCGTCGGCCCCGTCGGTCGCACCTTGGAGCGTCATGCACTCCCCCCAGTTCGTCATGCCCCGGCTCACCGCGCTCGTCAGACAGGCGGTCCCGAGGCTCCTGGAGGGGGTCGTCGCCCCGCTCGCCGTGTTCTACGCGGCCCTGGCCGTCCTCGGCCTGAACGGCGCCCTGATCGCCGCGGTCTCCTGGGTCTACGTAGGCGTCCTCTATCGCCTGATCCGCCGGCGCCCCGTGCCCGGGACCATGCTCCTGGCCGCCATCGCCATCACGGCCCGCGCCGCGCTGGGCCTGTGGAGCGGCAGCGCCGTCGTCTACTTCATCCAGCCCGAGCTCGGCACCATCTGCATCAGCATGGCCTTCCTGGCCTCTGTGCGGTTCAACCGGCCGCTGGTCCAGAAGCTCACCCTCGACTACATCCACCTGCCCTCCTTCATTCTCCGCCACGAACGCGTCCGCCGCTTCTTCGCCCGGATCACCCTGCTGTGGGCGTTCGTCCTGCTGTGCAACTCGTCCGTGAGCATCTGGCTCCTCCTCCACGAGTCCATCAGCACCTACCTCATGGTTCGCACGGGCGCCGTGGCCGTCATCTCCGGCCTCGCCTTCCTCGGCTCCGCCTGGGCCTTCAAGCGCCTCCTTCACCGCCTCCACTCGGAAGCCAAATCCCCCGCCTAGGTCGCAGGTGGGAGTGCTGCTAGAAATCCGTTATGTACGAGAATTTGGGCACGGCGTTGGTGACGGGGGCTTCGCGGGGACTTGGGATGGCCATCGCGGAGCGGCTGGGCGCGGATGGATGGCATGTGGTCGCCAACTACGCGCACGACACGGCGGGGGCCGAGGCCGTCGTCGACCGGATCCGGGCGGCCGGCGGCTCGGCCGCGGCGGCCCGGTTCGACGTGACGGAGGAGGATTCCGTACGGGCCGGGATAGCGGCGATCGGCGAAGTGAACCTCGTGGTCAACAACGCGACCGGGCCGCAGCCGATGATGCCGGTCATGGCGCAGACCTGGGAGGACCACCTCGACCAGCTGCGGTTCTTCGTGAAGGCGCCGCTGCTGATCCTGCACGCCGTGCTGCCCGCCATGCGCGCCGTCGGCTCGGGGCGGATCATCAACGTGGGCAGCGAGGTCGTCGATCTGGGCAATGCCGATTACGGTCACTATGTGTCGGCCAAGGCGGCCATGCACGGGCTCACCCGCTCGTGGGCGCGGGAGCTGGGGGCGTTCGGGATCACCGTCAACACGGTCGAGCCCGGCTGGATACCGGTGGAGCGGCATGCCGGCACGGCGTCGGAGGACTACGAGCGCTACCTGGACGGGATGCCGCTGACCTACATGGGCGTCCCGATGGACGTCGCGGAGGCGGTCGCGTTTCTGGCCTCGCCGGGCGCCCGGTTCATCACGGGGCAGCGGCTGGCCGTCAACGGAGGCAAGACGATGTCCTGAGCGTCCAGAGCCTTCTGAGCGGGCCGCTCATCCGGCGGGTTGCTCGAGCCGGGGCGCTCGATCGGGGTGAGGGAAGCGCTGCGGAGCAGGAGCACCAGGGCGGCGGCACCGACGGCGGCCGGGGGGACGAGGAAGGCGGCCGCGGGGCCGAAGGCGTCGGTGAGGCGGCCGGCGATGGCGGCCCCGGTGGCGATGCCGAGGCCGATGGCGCCGCCGAGCCAGGTGTAGGCCTCGGTGCGCGCTTCGGCGCCCACGAGACGCTCGACCATCGTGTAGGCGGTGATCACGGCGGGGGCGATCACCAGGCCGGCCAGGGCCACGGCGGCGTACATGAATCCGTACGTGAGTGCGGGGGGCGCGGTCGCGGCCACGGACGGCAGGGCCGCGGCGAAGACGAGCAGGGCCAGCAGCAGGACGAGGCGGCGCGACGGGCTCCAGCGCCATTTCCGTGCGCCGTAGACGATTCCGCCGACCATGCTGGCCGCGGAGAACGTGCCGTAGATCGCGCCGGCGCTGCCGGGCTGGCCGAGGGCGGCGGTGAACGATGTCACGCCCACCTGGGTCGCGCCGAAGACCGTGCCGATGGCCGCCGCGCCGCCGGCCAGGAGCGCGACCCCGCGCAGGCGCAGTACGCCGCTTGCGCGCGAGGAGGCCGGCGCCGGGGTGGGCGCGCCGACGCGGACGCGGGCGAAGACGAGCGTTCCGGCGAGGACCAGGAGCAGGGCGAGGGCGAGCGCCCACACCGGCGAGAACACGGTGGAGACGGCCACGAGCAGCACCGGGGCCAGGGTGAACGTCAACTCGTCGGTGATGGATTCGAGCGCGAACGCGGCGCCGAGCCGTCCGGAGCCCTGCAGCAGGTGGGACCAGCGGGCCCGCACCATCGAACTGACCTGCGGCATGCTCGCGCCGGCGAGCGCGGAGAACACGGTCAGCGGCAGGAGGGAGGCTCCGTGCGCGGCCAGGAGCAGCAGCGTCCCGAGCGCGCCGGCGTGCAGGGCGACCTGAGGAATGAGCACCCGCGCCTGCCCATGGCGGTCGGCCAGGCGTCCGGTCTGTGGGCCGACGACGGCCTGGGCGATCGCGGCGGCGGCGGAGGCGAGCCCGGCGGCGCCGTACGAGCCGGTGGCCCATTGGACCAGCAGCAGGATGCCGATCTGCAGCATCGCGAAGGGGAGCCGCGCCACGAGCGCGGGAATGAGAAAGCGCCATGCGCCCGGCGAGCGCAGCACGCCGATGTAAGACTTCACCCGGTTCTCCGTCTGGGTCGTCGCACCAGCGAGCGTCCACGGCATCGAGCCGTGGGGCGTGCGCCTGGTGACGGGTCAGAGCGTTGACCGGGGTAGATACCGCTGTCCTCAGCGGCCGCCGTGCGGTCTTCCACTAGTGAGCTGGAACGTCGTCTGGAATGTCGGTTCTGTGGGTCGTTCCCCCCCAGCGTGAAACACGACAAGTTGGGATATTAGTCCATACACGGCCAGAAAGGGGATTTGGCGTGGCGCCTGAGCTGATCCTGAGACTGCGGGAGATCGGGCCGGAGATGCTGCCGCTGGTCGGGGGGAAGGGCGCCAACCTGGGCGTGCTGACTCGCGCCGGGCTCGCGGTGCCGCCGGGCTTCTGCGTCACCACCACGGCGTACGGCCAGATGGCCGCTCAGATAGCCATCGGCGAGCCACAGGCCGATCCGGCGCGGATGCGGGCGGCGATCTTCAACGCGGCGATCCCCGATGCGGTCGCGAAGGCGATCCGGGCCGCGCTCGCGGACGTGCTGCCGGACGAGCCGGTGGCGGTGCGGTCGTCGGCGACGGCCGAGGATCTGCCCCAGGCGAGCTTCGCCGGCCAGCAGGACACGTTCCTCAACGTCCAAGGCCCGGACGCGGTCCTGGACGCGGTACGGCGCTGCTGGGCCTCGCTCTGGACCGACCGCGCGGTGGCCTACCGCGACGCCAACGGCGTCCCCCACGACTCGGTCCAACTCGCCGTCGTGGTCCAGCGGATGATCCAGGCCGTGGTGGCGGGAGTGATGTTCACGGCCAATCCGGTGACCGGGCGGCGCCATGAGGCGGTGATCGATGCCAGCCCTGGATTGGGCGAGGCCGTCGTCTCGGGGCTCGTCAATCCGGATCACTTCGTCGTTTCCGGAGGCCGGATCGTGGACAGGCGGGTCGGCGACAAGAGGGTGGTGATCCGGTCTCTGCCGGGTGGCGGCGTCGAGCGGGCCGAGGGACCGGGGCCGGAGGCGGCCTGCCTGACCGACGACCAGGTGCTGGCGCTGGCCGCGCTCGGTGAGCGGGTCGAACGTCACTACGGCAGCCCGCAGGACACGGAGTGGGCCTTCGACGCGGACAACCAGTTCTGGCTGACCCAGGCTCGGCCGATCACCACGCTCTACCCGATCCCCGAAGGCAGGCCCGGCGATCGCGCCTACTTCTGCTTCAGCCTGGCCCAAGGACTCCTGCGGCCGATCACGCCGATGGGGATCTCCGCGTTCCGGGTGCTGGCGTCCGGGGCGGCGGCCATGGCCGGATCACCGGTCTCGAACCCCCTCGCCGGTCCGGCCGTGTTCACCGACCCGGGCCAACGGATCTTCATCGACCTGACCGCCGTATTGCGCAACCGATTCGGGCGAGCCGTCATGTCGGAGGTGTTCGACGTCATGGAGGCCCGCTCGGCCGTCGTGATGCGCGGCCTGTTCGACGATCCTCGGTTCGCCGTGCGGCCGACGCCCATCGTGTGGCTTTCCGGTGTCGCCAAGGTCATCGGGCTGGCGTTCCGCTATGGCGTGCCGTCGCAGGTGATCCGGGCGATCGTCAATCCGGACGCCGCTCGGAGAAGGATCGCGGGGATCAGCGCCGATCTTCGGGGTCGGCTGGCCGCGCCGGCTCATGCGACCTCCGGCCAGCGCCTGGACCACGTCGAACGCGTGCTCCTCACCCAGGCCGTCCCGCTGCTCCCCCGGATCGCGCCGGGCGCCGCAGCCGGGTTCCTGATGCTGGGTCTCGCAGGCGCGCTGCGCAAAAGCCCCCTTCGCAAGAACAGGGCCGAGCCGGGCGAGCTGCAGACGGTCCTGCGCGGCCTGCCGCACAACGTGACCACCGAGATGGATCTCATGCTGTGGCGGCTGGCCACGGACCTGCGGGCCCAGGGGATCACATCCGACCAGGTCGCCGCCCGGCCGCCGGCCGTCGAGGCGGCCCTTGGCGAGTTCCTCGGCGCGTACGGCGACCGCGCCGTCGCCGAGATCGACCTGGGTCTCCCCCGCTGGTCGGAAGACCCTGCGCACGTCCTCGGGGTGCTGGCCAACTACCTCCGCCTCGACGACCCCGGCCGCGCGCCGGACCTGATCTTCGAACGTGGGGCACGCGAAGCCGAGGCGATGATCGAGAAGCTGGCGCGGCGCGCGGGCCTGATCCGGGGCGGTCTCCTGCGGTTCGCCCTGTCCCGTGCCAGAAAGCTGGCGGGACTGCGGGAGCAGCCCAAGTTCGAGCTGGTCCGGGTGCTGGCGGCGATGCGCCGGGAGCTGAGGACCGTGGGCGAGGCCCTGGAAGCGGCCGGATCCATCTCGGCCGCCGACGACGTCTTCTTCCTCACGCTGACCGAAGCCCGGACCGGGCGGGACCTTCGCCGCGAAGTGACCGAGCGCCGGGCCGCGTATGAGCGGGAGATGCGTCGCCGGCAGATCCCGAGGGTGCTGCTGTCCGACGGGACCGAGCCGGAGGCCACCGCGACCAGGCCGGCGGAAGGGGGCCTGAGCGGCACTCCGGCCTCCGCGGGGGTGGTCACGGGGCGCGCGCGAGTGATCCTCGATCCGGTCGGCGCGCATCTGGAACCGGGCGAGATTCTCATCGCACCATCGACCGATCCAGGTTGGACTCCGCTTTTCCTCACGGCCGGCGGACTGGTCATGGAGATGGGCGGGGCCAACTCGCACGGAGCGGTCGTGGCCAGGGAGTACGGGATTCCGGCCGTCGTGGGAGTGCATGGCGCGACCACGCGCATCGCCACCGGAACCGAGATCACCGTCGACGGCACCTCAGGACATGTCACGGTTTAGTAGGTCTGCCTCACTAATTTGCTCTCTTTACGGAAAACATCGGTTAATGTCCGGTCATGTCCGAGGCGAGGATTCAGACCGTCACTGGAGCCGTTTCCGTATCCGTGTTCGACGGACCCGTGCTGCCGCGCGAGCATCTGCGTGCCGACATGCGGTGGGGGGTTGGCGTCACGTCCGATCCGGGGCGCTGGGTCGACGAAGAGCTGTACGTCACACGCGAGCTCAAGGAGCTCCTGCGCGACCACGGCTTGAACATGGTGGTGGACCAGACCTGCATGGGCATGGGCCGGGACGCCTCCGCGCTGGCCCGGACCGCGGCCGGAAGCCGGGTCGCGGTCGTGGCGGCCAGCGGATACGCGAGCGACCCGTTCGCGGCCGACCACCTGCGCCGCTACGACGTGAACGACCTCACGGGCGACCTGCTCCGCGAGATCGGCGCCGGCCTCGACGGCACGAGCGTGCGGCCGGGCGTCGTCGTGGCGACGGCCTGGGGCGAGACCCCGACGGCGTACGAGGAAAGGGCGGTCCGCGCGGCCGCGCGCGCCGCGATCAGGACCGGGCTGCCGATCGCCGCCGACAGCCTGGGGCTGCTGGAAATCGTGCTCTCCGAGGGCGTGCACGCCTCCCGGGTGAGCGTCCGCTCCAACGACCCCCTCGTCCAGCGCAAGATCGCCGAGACCGGGGCGTACGCGGACGTGACCG
This sequence comes from Streptosporangiaceae bacterium NEAU-GS5, assembly GCA_017592665.1. Lineage (GTDB taxonomy): Bacteria > Actinomycetota > Actinomycetes > Streptosporangiales > Streptosporangiaceae > NEAU-GS5. The sequence continues at coordinate 258,431 of JAGFNW010000005.1, forward strand.
ACGCCGATCACGCGCTCGCCCTGCTCGAGTCGGGCCTCGCCGACCGCATCCTGCTGAGCAGCGGCGTGTCCCGGCAGGCCGGCCTCAAGGCGTACGGCGGGGCCGGCTACGGCCGCCTGTTCGCCGAGCTCATCCCCGCCATCGGGATCGCGGACGTGCTGCCCATCGTCCGCGACAACCCCCTCCGCTGGCTCTCGCTGACGTAGATCTAGTGCGGCACTAGGAGTCGAATCCGAGCCCGAGGGCGTCCAGCGTGCGCAGCCACACGTTGCGGCGCCCTTGGTGTTCGTCGGCGCGCGCCATCGACCACCGGGTCAGCTCGACCACCCCGGACCGCAGTGGCTCGGGCGGGAACGGCATGGGCTTCTCCCGGACCATCCGGAGCGTCGTCCGCTCGGTCGGCCGTCCCGCAAGCAGATCCAGCATGACGTCCGCGCCGAAGCGGGTGGCTCCCACGCCGAGGCCCGTGTAGCCGGCCGCGTACGCCAGGCGGCCGCCGTAGGCCGTGCCGAAGAACGCGCTGACCCGGGTGCACGTGTCGATCACGCCGCCCCACTTGTGGGTGAAGCCGACGCCCTCCAGCTGCGGGAACGTCGCGTAGAAGTGCCGGGCCAGTTTCTCGAAGGTCGCGTCGCGCTGGTCGTACTCGGGGCGGATCCGCGGCTTGTAGACCGCGTCGTAGCCGCCCCACAGGATCCGGTTGTCGCGTGTGAGCCGGTAGTAGTGGAACTGATTGCCCGAGTCTCCGATGCCCTGGCGGTTGCGCCAGCCGATCTCGGCCAGCTGCGCGTCGGTCAGCGGCTCGGTCATCAGCACGTAGTCGTACACAGGGATCAGGAAATGCCGCAACCGGCGCAGCAGGGGCGGGAAGACACCGGTCCCGAGCGCGACTCGTTGCGCGCGCACGGACCCTCGCGGGGTGCGCAGCTCCAGCGCCGAGCCTTCGTCCGACAGCGAGCGCGCCGGGGTCCGCTCGTAGATCCGCACCCCGAGCCGCAGGCATGCCGCGCGCAGCCCCCAGGCGAGCCGGGCCGGGTCGACCAGGACGGCCCCCTCGCGGTCCCACAAGCCACCGAGATACGTCGGAGAGGCCACCTCGGCCCGCACCTGGCCCTGGTCCATCAGCAGGAGCGCACGGCCCAGCTCAGCCGCCGCGGCCGCTTCCTCCTCGAGCCCGGGCAGCTGCCACTCCTGCGTCGCGACGTGCATCTCTCCCGTGCGCTCGAGATGGCAGTCGATCGCGTGCCGCTGCGTCGCCGCGATGAGCCCGGCCAGGTTCTCGTGGCCGAGCCGGTCGAGCACGGCCATCTCGTCCGGCCATCGGGCCATGCCGTTGCCGAGGCCGTGCGTGAGGCTGGCGGCGCAGAAGCCGCCGTTGCGGCCGCTGGCGGCCCATCCGGCCTGCGCCCCCTCGATGAGCACGACCTCGCGCCCGGGGTCGCGCTCCTTGGCGTTCAGCGCCGTCCAGAGGCCGGAGAAACCGCCGCCGACGACCGCCAGGTCGGCCGTGACCTGGCCGGTCAGCCGGGGCAGCGGCGCGGGCGCGTCCGCCTGGTCCAGCCAGTACGGCTTCGGCCGCGCGTCCGCGAGCGCCTTGACACCATCCACGAGTCAGCGCCTCCGCCGGGCGGTGACCAGGTTGCCGACCGCGATCAGCACACCGGCCGTGAAGATCAGCGTGCCCATGACGTTGACCTGCGGCGGAATGCCCACCCGGGTCGATCCCCAGATCCACAGCGGGAACGTCACCGTGCCGCCCGCCGTGAAGTTGGTGATCACGAAGTCGTCGATGGACAGGGCGAACGCGAGCATCGAGCCCGCCAGCACGCCCGGGAAGATCATCGGCAGCGTGACCAGCCGGAACGTGGTCCACGTGCCGGCCCCTAGGTCGCGCGCCGCCTCTTCGAGCGAGGTGTCGAGCGTCATCACCCGGGCCCGCACGGTCACCGCCACGAAGGAGATCGAGAACATCACGTGCGCGATCAGGATCGTCAGGAATCCGAGGTTGAGCTGGAACGTGACGAACAGCGACAGCAGCGACGCGCCCATCACGATCTCCGCGCACGAGATCGCCGCGAACATCACCAGGTTCAGCGCGCCCGACCCGCGGAAGCGGTAGCGCCCGAGCGCCAGCCCGATCAGCGACCCCAGCACGCCGGCGACGATCATCGTGAGCAGCCCGATGTAGATCGAGTTCTTCAGCGCCTCGGTCAGGTCGTTGATCTCGAAGAGCCGGCCGTACCACTTGAGGGTGAAGCCCTGGAACGTGGTGTTGAAGCGGCCCTTCGTGTCGTTGAACCCGAAGAGGATCATGACGGCGATCGGCAGCACCAGCCACGCGATGACCAGCCAGGTGTAGATCTCCAGGCCGCGGCCCCGGAACAAGCCCCGTTTCATCGCGCCGCCACCTCCAGCACGTCCTCGGTGCCGAGGGCCCGCGCGTACGCGAAGATCCCGACCAGCAGGATCGCCATCAGCGTGAACGACATGGCCGCGGCGACCGGATAGTCCTGGTTGACGAGGTACTGGTTCTGGATCACGTTGCCGATCATCGTGGTCCCCGTGCCGCCGAGCACGGACGCGTTGACGTAGTCCGAGCTCGCCGGCACGAACGTCATCAGCACGCCGGCGAAGACGCCCGGCAGCGACAGCGGCAGGACGACCTTCCTGAACGCGGCGAAGCGGGTGGCGTACAGGTCCTGCGCGGCCTCCATCACCCGGGGGTCGATCCGCTCCAGCGCCACGTAGATCGGCAGCACCATGAACGGCAGGTAGTTGTAGGCCAGGCCGCCGATCACCGCGTACGGCGTGGCGAGGATGTGGAAGTCCTGCGGCAGCAGGTGGGCCGTCTTCAGCGGGCCGAGGATCATGCCGTTGTCCGACAGCAGGAACTGCCACGACACGGTCCGGAGCACGAACGACACCAGGAACGGCAGCAGCATCAGGAACAGGAACGTCGACTTGCGCGTGCCGCCCTTGAAGGCGATCCAGTACGCCACCGGGAACCCGATGAGGATCTGGATCACGGTCGCGGCCACGCCGTACACCAGGGATCGGAGGATCTGGTCGTGGTAGGTGGACACGCCGTCGACGTAGGTGTGCCAGTTGAACGTGAACGAATATCCGCTGACGATGTCGCCGGACTGCAGCGACAGCGACAGCATGACCACGGTCGGCACCACGAAGAAGATCGCGAGCCAGAGCCCGCCCGGGAAGATCAGCGCGTACGGCGTCAGCGCCTGACGTAGCCGGTTCATCGCGTGGTCATGCCGTCGTGATCGACTGGAAGAGGGACTCGAACTTCTTCTGCTGGGTGGTGTCCTTGAAGGTGGTGTAGCTGCGCAGCTTGGCGTAGTCGGCCTCGCTGGGGAACACCAGCGGGCTGTCGGCGACCGCTTCCAGCGCCTTCTTGTCGTCGCCGCTCGCGGCCGCGGCGTCCTGCTTGATGATCGCCTGGGCGGCCGGCACCGGGGTGACGTAGTTGATGTACTCCGCGAGGCTCGCGGCGATCTTCGGGTCGAAGAAGAAGTCCATCAGCATCATCGCGTCGACCGGGTTGACCGTGGTCTTCGGCAGCATCATGTTGTCGGTCCAGATCGTGGCGCCCTCGTCCGGGATGACGAACTTCAGATCCGTGCCGTCGGAGACGTTCTTCTGGAAGATGTCGCCGGACCAGGCCTGGCACATCCAGATGTCGCCCTTGCCCAGCGGGTCAACGTACGATTGATCATAGTATTTCCGCACAATTCCGGCATCGCGCTGCTCACGCAGCTTGGCGGCGGCGCGCTCCCAGTCCGCCTCGGTCGACTTCTCCGGGTCGACGCCGAGCAGGAACATGGCGAAGTTGGCGATCTCCTGCGAATCGGCCATCATGCCGACCTTGCCCTTGTACTTGGGGTTCCACAGCTCGGCGTAGCTGGTCGGCGGCGTCTCGATGTACTTGGGGTTGTAGGCGATCCCCGTCATACCGGACGTCCAGGGGATGCTGTAGACGTTGCCGGGGTCGTACGCCTCGTTCTTGTAGCGCGCACCCGCGTTGGCCGCGTAGTTGGGCAGCTTGGAGTGGTCGAGCGGGACCAGATAGCCGAGCTCGACGAGCTGGGTGAACTGGATGCCGTTGGTGACGACCATCATGTCGTAGCCGATGGCCTGCCCGGCGGCCAGCTGCGGCTGGATCTTGGCGAACCAGCTCGCGTTGTCCTGGATGACCTCCTTGTAGGTCACCGTGATGCCGGTCTGGGCCGTGAACTCCTTCAGCTCCGGATGCTCGGGGTCCATGTAGAGAGGCCAGTTGGCGAAGTCGACGTGGCCTTTCTTGACCTTGCCGGTCCAGTACTTCTCGACTTCGGTCTGGGCCTGGGCGGACGAGGTGACCTTGGCGCTGCCCTTGCCCTTCACGCCGCAAGCGGCGAGCGCGAGGGCGGCGGCCGACATTCCACCGAACCGGAGGGCCTGGCGGCGGGTGGTCATCCCACGCATCATCGGGATATTGGAAACGGGGTCGTTCATGTGGTTCGTGCTCCTGGATCGAAGGTCTGAACGCGGCTACAACGCGTAGGCGTGGCGCGGCTGCCAGGACAACCACACCTCGTCGCCGCGTTCAGCCGTGGTGGTGCTGTCGTGCGCGTTCTGCTGAAATACGGTGATCTCGGCCCCGTCCCCGAGGGTCACCGCGTAACTGTTGTACGTGCCGAGATAGACGACCTCCGCCACGGTCCCGCGCACGACGCTGAACTCGCCGTCCGGCTTCTCCGTGGAGATCATGATCTTCTCGGGCCGCACGGTCAGGTCGACCTGATCCCCGCTCTCCCCCTCGACGAGAATCCGGTCGTCGGGACCGAGGGCCAGCACGCCACGCTCCGAGAGCGTCCCGCCGAGCAGGTTGGACGTGCCGATGAACCCGGCCACGAACTTGGAGGCCGGCCGCTCGTAGATCTCTCTCGGCTCGGCCAGCTGCTCGACCATGCCGTCGTTCATGACGGCGATGCGGTCGCTCATGGTCAGCGCCTCGCCCTGGTCGTGCGTCACGTACACGAACGTGATGCCCACCTCGCGCTGGATGCGCTTGAGCTCGATCTGCATGTGCTGGCGGAGCTTGAGGTCGAGCGCGCCGAGCGGCTCGTCGAGCAGCAGCGCGCTCGGCCGGTTGACAAGGGCCCTGGCCAGCGCCACCCGTTGCTGCTGGCCGCCGGACATCTCGCGCGGGCGGCGTTTCTCCCGGCCCGTGAGGTCGACGATCTCCAGGATGTCGCCGACCCGCTTCTTGATCTCGGCGTCGGCGACCTTGCGCCGCTTCAGGCCGAAGGCCACGTTGTCCCAGACGTTCATGTGCGGGAACAGCGCGTACGACTGGAACACCATGTTCACGTCGCGCTTGTTCGGCGGGACGTCGGTGACATCCTGGCCGTGCAGGCGGACCACGCCCTTGGTCGGGTCCTCGAACCCGGCGATCATCCGCATGGTGGTGGTCTTGCCGCAGCCTGACGGACCGAGCAGGGAGAAGAACTCTCCCTCGGCGATGGCCAGGCTCACGCCCTTGACCGCCTGGACGGTCTCGCCGTGCGAGACGAATTCCTTGACGACGCCGTCGAGTTCGATGGCGGGAACCGAAGGGGCAGCCGCCGTGACGGCTGCCCCCGCGCCCGCCTGGATCTCAGTCATCCAGGCCTATCCCTACTTTTCTTGATCCGTCATTCACCGATGAAGTGCATGACGTGCTTGATCCGCATGTAGTCGTGCAAACCGAAGACCGAAAGATCCTTCCCATATCCGGAGTGCTTGAAGCCACCATGGGGCATTTCGGATACGAACGGGATGTGAGTGTTGACCCAAACCACACCGAAATCGAGCCGCTTCGACATCCGCATGGCGCGCCCGTGGTCCGAGGTCCACACGGAGCCCGACAGGCCGTACTTGACGCCGTTGGCCTTGGCCAGGGCGTCGGCCTCGTCGTTGAAGGTCTGGATGGTGATGACCGGGCCGAACACCTCGGTCTGGATCATCTCGTCGTCCTGGCGGAGGCCGTCGACGACGGTCGGCGCGAAGAAGTAGCCCTCGTCGCCGACCTGGTGGCCGCCGGTCAGCACGGTCGCGTGCGCGGGCTTGCGGTCCAGGAAGCCCTTCACCCGCTCCAGCTGGGTCGGGTTGTTCAGCGGTCCGTAGAAGGCGTCGTCGCCGGTGCCCGTGACGGTGTTCTGCGCGGCCTCGGTCAGCGCGGCGGCGAACGCGTCGTGGATGCTCTCGTGCACCAGGACCCGGCAGGCGGCCGTGCAGTCCTGCCCGGCGTTGTAGAGGCCGGCCCCTGCTACGGCCTCGGCCACCGCCTTGATGTCCTTGACGTCCTCGAAGATCACGACCGGGGCCTTGCCGCCGAGTTCGAGGTGCACGCGCTTCACGTCGTCGGCGGCCGACTTGGCCACCGACATGCCGGCGCCGACCGAGCCGGTGATGGCCACCATGGACGCGGCCGGGTGGCTGACGACCAGCGCCCCGGTCTCGCGGTCGCCGGTGACCACGTTGAACACGCCGGCCGGCAGGATGTCGCCGATGATCTCAGCCAGCTTCACCGTCGAGACCGGAGTGGTGTCGGACGGCTTGAGCACGACCGTGTTACCCGCGGCCAGCGCCGGGGCGATCTTCCATACGGCCATCATCATCGGGTAGTTCCACGGCGTGACCTGGCCCACGACGCCGATCGGCTCGTGCCGGATCACCGAGGTGTGGTCGGCGATGAACTCGCCCGAGGTCGGCCCCTCGAGGGTGCGCGCCGCTCCGGCGAAGAACCGGAACTCGTCGGACGCGACCGGCGTCTCGTCCTCGGCCATCCGGGCGTACGGCTTGCCGGTGTTGCGGCACTCGGCCTGGTTGATCTCATCGGCCCTGGCGTCGATCGCGTCGGCGATCTTGAGCAGGAGGGTGGCCCGCTCGCTCGGCGTGGTCTGTCCCCAGGTCTCGAAGGCGGCCGAAGCCGCGGCGTACGCGGCGTCGACGTCCTCCTGCCCGGAGATCGGCGCCTGCGCGTAGACCTCGCCGGTGGCGGGGTCGACCACGTCGGAGAAGCGTCCGCTGGCTGCGTCGACGAACTTCCCGTTGATGAAGTTCTGCAGGCGGGTGGTCACCGTGTCCTCCTGTGAGGTGGCTGAGTTGTCGCGACTCTTACAGACATATCAGACAGCGACAAGGGATTTCGTGGCGAAGATACCAAATTGCTACGGAATCGCTTGACAGAGGCGGGGAAACTGACAACATGTCGCACCAAGACGACAACATGTATGTGAGCGTATGTGAGAGGGCCTCGTATGACGACACCGCCGAGGATGCGTGCGGCCCGCAATGGCCCCGTTGTGCTCGACGAGATCTCCAAGCAGATCATCGAGCAGCTGCAGACCGACGGGCGCAAGCCGTACGCCGCGATCGGCAAGGCCGTGGGGCTGTCGGAGGCGGCGGTGCGGCAGCGCGTGCAGCGGTTGCTCGACGCCGGCGTCATGCAGATCGTGGCCGTGACCGACCCGCTGACGCTGGGTTTCCCACGGCAGGCGATGATCGGCATCAAGTGCGAGGGAGACCTGGAGCTGGTCGCGAGCGAGCTGTCGTCGATCGAGGAGATCGACTATGTGGTGCTGACCGCCGGCTCGGTCGACGTCATGGTCGAGGTCGTCTGCGAGGGCGATCAGCACCTGTTGGAAATTCTTGGCAAAATCCGGGCGATCCCAAGCGTGCGGTCGACCGAGACGTACGTCTACCTGAAGCTGCACAAGCAGACGTACTCCTGGGGCACCCGCTAGCTCTTACGGCCTCCGGGCCACCCCGCCGATCTGCAGCATGCCGGTCTTCTCGGCGAGGTAGGGCTCCGGCCATTTGGTCACTTCGACCACGCCGGGATCGAGCAGCTCGAAGCCGTCGAAGAAGGTCGTTATGTGCGCCTGCGAGCGGAACGAGATGGGGATCGGGCCGCCCTTCATGACCTCGCGGACATGGGCCACCACGGCGGGGTCGCCCTCGCTGCTCGGCTGGGTCAGCGCGAGATAGCTGCCCGGGGCCATCCGCTCGCGGAAGGCGGCGAGCGCCACCGGCACCGCCTCATCCGGGATCAGCTGGACGACCGAGATCGCGAGCACGCCCACCGGCTCGCTGAAATCGATCAGCCGGGTCGTGGCCGGGTCGTTGATGATCCGGTCGGTGTCCCTGATGTCGCAGGTCAGCGAGGCCACCAGATCGTCTGTGGCGAGCAGCGCGCCACTGTAGACCGCCACGATCGGGTCGTTGTCGACGTAGAGCACGCGCGCGTCGGGCTGGTGCTGCCGGGCCACCTCGTGCGTGTTGGGCGAGGTGGGAATCCCCGTGCCGAGGTCGATGAACTGCCTGATCCCCGCCTTGGCCAGGTGCTCGACCGCGCGGACCAGGAAGGCGCGGTTGGCCTTCGCCATCACCGGATAGTCCGGCACCGCCGACATGATCTTCGCGGCGAACTCGCGGTCGACGGCGTAGTTGTCCTTGCCGCCCAGCACGTAGTCGTAGACGCGTGCCGCGTGGGCCTTCGTGTTGTCGATGCCGGGGGGCACCCATTCGTCGGACACGCTAGGCATGCTATCCGGACTCTTGTCTTGATCAGCCATGCCTAAACCGCCGGCTTTTTGGCCGTGTAGAGCCACGCGTCGAAGAACGGGTCGAGGTCCTGCCCGTACTTCTGCTCGGCCAGGTCGATGAAGTCCCGCGTGATGACCGTGCCGTGCCGGTTGGTCTCCGTCCACTCCTTGAGCAGATCGAAGAAGATCGAGTCGCCGATCTTGGTACGCAGCGCGTGCAGCGTCATGGCGCCCCGCTGGTAGACCGGCGCGTAGTCGAACATGTCGTTCCGGCCCGGGTCGCCCGTCTTCCGCTTCCAGAACGACTTCGGGCTCTTGTACAGCTTCGCGAAGGTCGACTTGGCCGACGGGCCGCCGTGCTGCTCCTCGTAGAGCCACTCGGCGTAGGTGGCGAAGCCCTCGTTGAGCCAGATGTCCTTCCAGCTGCGCAGCCCGACGCTGTCACCGAACCACTGGTGGGCCAGTTCGTGCACGACCGTGAGGTTGTCCGGGCCGCCGTCGTAGACCGGACGGCCCTGCGTCTCCAGGGCGTATCCGACGTCGAGCTTGTCGGCGATGCCGCCCACCGACGAGAACGGGTAGGCGCCGAAGACCTTCGACTCCCATTCGATCGCCTTGCGCGTGTCGGTGTGCAGGTGCCGCGACCGCTTGGCCACGGACGGGTCGTACGCGGTGAGGTTGAGCACGCCGGCGGCCCGGCCTTCGGCGACCTTGAACTTGCCCATCGCGATCATGGCGAGGTAGGTCGCCATCGGCTGGCGCATCTCCCACTTCACGGTGGACCAGCCGTGCCGCACGCCCACGATGCCGGGATTGACCGGTTCGCCGTTGGCGAGGACCGTGGTGCCGGCCCGGGTCGTCACGGTGAAGGTGAACGTGGCCTTGTCCTGCGGGGTGTCGTTGGACGGCAGCCAGCTGCGCGCCCCGTCCGGCTCCGAGACGACCGTCGCGCCGTCCTTGGTCTCGACCCAGCCCGCGAGCCCGAGCGCCTTGTCCTTGATCGCGTGCGGCCGGCCGGAGTAGGCGACCTCGACCGTGAACTCGGAACCCGACGGCAGGCCCTTCCTCGGGGTGACGACCAGCTCCTGGCCGTGCCGCGCGTACTTGGCGGCGGCGCCGTTCACCTCGAGGTGGCGGATCTTCGGGCCGGAGTAGTCGAGGTCGAAGCGGGACAGGTTCTGCGTGGCCTTGGCCTTGATCACGACCGTCACCGAGACGTCGTGGGTCTTGGGGTCGAAATGCAGTCTCAGGTCGTAGTGCGCGACGTCATAGCCGCCGTTGCCGCTCTTCGGGAAGTACGGGTCACCAAGGCCGGCCGATCCGGGGGTGAACACGTCCGCGTGCGCGGGGACGGGGGCGACACCGAGCGCCAGCGCGAGGGCCGTGAGGGGAAGCAGGGGGCGTCTGCGAAACATGCCAGCTATCGTGCAGTATTCGGTATGTTTTCGGTTATGCGACATACCGAGACGTGCCGGTATTGATATCTCAACCGGCCGTGTCGGCCGGTCCGTCAGCTGGCTTGGCGGCGTGCGGCGTCGAACACATCGGCGATCTCGGCCAGGAATCCGTCCACGTCACCGATGGCGTACCCCGGCTTGAACATCACGGTCGCGAACGTGGCGCCCCGGATCTCTGCGGGCGTGAGCGAATCGCGCGCCGTGCCGCGCAGGCTGGCGACGATCCGGTCGAGGAAGGCGTCCACCTCGTCCTCGTTGTAGCCCATCCCTAACCGGCCCGGCCGAAACTGGGCAGATTCGACGCGTTTCGCCTGCTCTTCCACCCACGCGTCCACCGGCCCGGAGACGGGCGTCTCAGGGCCTGGTGTCGGGTCGGGCAGCGGCTCAGGCTCGGGAAGCGGTCCCGGTTCGGGAAGCGGCCCCGGCTCCGGCAGCGGCTGGGGGTCAGGCAATGGGCCTGGCGCCGGCTCAGGCAGGGGCTCCGGCTCAGGCAGAGGCTCCGGCTCAGGCAATGGGCCGGGCACCGGTTCCGGCAGGGGCTGCGGCTCAGGCGGTATCTCGGCCGTCGTCATGTCGATGCCCGCACGGGCCTCGATCGCGACGATGAAGGCGTCGAGCGCGAAGTCGACCGCGGTCTCGTTGTATCCCCCCAGCCGCACGCTGAACTTGGCGCCCCGGATCTCGTCGGCCGTGATCGGGGGGCCGTCCAGCTCGCCCCGGCCGAGGGTGGCCTCGATCCTGACGATCAGCGCGTCCACCTGGCCGGGCTCGTATCCGAGCCGCACACCAGCCACACGAGGAAACCCGTTCACCCTTCCATTCTGGAGTGATATGGCGAGCAAATCGAGATTTATGTTGACCTTCCGGTGTGGCGGATAGGGTCGAAGTCCTATGCGGCTGTCGAACGTGTCCTTCCGCTACCGAAGGCGCGCCCCCTGGGTCCTCACAGGTCTTGACCTCGTCCTCGGCCCCGGCACGGTCACCGAGGTGACCGGCCCCAACGGCAGCGGCAAGTCCACGCTGCTGCGGCTGCTCGGCGGCCTCCTGCGGCCGGGTTCGGGCGTCGTCGAGGGTCGCCCCGCCGTCATCGGCTACGCGCCGGAGCGCTTCCCCTCCAGCCAGCCGTTCACCGTCATCGCCTACCTGCGGCAGATGGCGGCCATCCGGGGCGTGGACCCCGGCGGGATCCCGGTATGGGCCGAACGCCTGCAGATGGACCACCTGCTCCCCCAGCGTCTCCGCGACCTGTCCAAGGGCAGCGCGCAGAAGGTGGGCCTGGCCCAGGCGCTGCTGCCCGAGCCGGGACTGCTGATTCTCGACGAGCCGTTCGCCGGCCTCGACGCGGCGGCCAGGGCCGCGCTGCCGGACATCGTTTCCGAGGTGGCCGCGCGCGACGGGATCGTGGTCGTCAGCGACCATCAGGGCGACCTGCGTTCCATGGAGGGGCTGCACCGCTACGAGATCCGGGCGGGCCGCGCCGTACAGGACGAATCCGATGAGGAGGCGGCGCGATGACCGCGCTGACGCGCTTCCGGCTGGCCGCCTACGTCCGCTCGCACCGCGCGTTCCAGCCGCTGGTCGGCCTGCTCGCGGTCCTCGCCATCCTGTACGCGTCCCGGGTCCCCAAGGGGTCAGAACTCGGCGCGCTCGCCGACTCGGCGGGGATCCTGCTGCCGGTCCTGGCCTGGGCGGCACGCGGGCTCCTCGACAACGAGCCGGACGAGCAGCGGGCCATCGCGCTGTCGGCGCGCGGGACGCGCGAACTGTACGCGGGCCTCGCCGCCGCGGCGCTGTTCAACACGGCGCTGGTGGTGATCGCGCTGGTGTGGCCGCTGCTGGTGGGCTTCGAGGAGCGGCCGTCGGTGCCGGTGATCCTGACCGGGGTGCTGCTGCACCTGCTGGCCGTGCTCGCCGGGACCGCGCTCGGCGCGCTCACCAGCCGACCCGTAATGCCCTCGCCGGCCGTATCTACGACTGTGCTGATCGGTGGATACATGGCCACGCTCGCCCTGTCGACCTCGCGGGCGTCGTGGCTGAGCGTGCCGGTCATGGACTGGATGCGGGCGGCGCACCACGACGAGCTGTTCGCCCGGCTGCCGGCGCTGCTGGCGCCGTCGCTGCTCTGGCCAGTGCTCGGATTGGCCGCGTACGCCTGGCTGCGCCGGACAAGGCCGTGATCATGTCTCAAGCGATGTCTCAGGCGATACCTCAGGTGGAGGAGGCGGCGAGCTGACCGCAGGCCCCGTCGATCTCGCGTCCGCGGGTGTCGCGGACCGTGACCGCCACGCCGTGGGACTCCAGGCGGCGGACGAAGGCCCGCTCGTCTTCGGGGCGGGAGGCCGTCCACTTCGAGCCGGGGGTCGGGTTGAGCGGGATGAGGTTGACGTGCACCAGCTTGCCCTTGATCAGGCGCCCCAGCAGGTCGGCCCGCCATTCCTGGTCGTTGATGTCCTTGATCAGCGCGTACTCGATCGAGACGCGGCGCTTGGTCTTCGCCGCGTACGCCCAGGCGGCGTCGAGGACCTCGGCCACCTTCCAGCGCGTGTTGACCGGCACGAGCGTGTCGCGCAGTTCGTCGTCGGGGGCGTGCAGGGACAGCGCGAGCGTCACCGGGAGGCCCTCGCCGGCCAGCTTCTCCATGGCCGGCACCAGGCCGACCGTCGACACGGTGATGCCACGCGCCGAGATGCCGAGCCCGTCGGGCGATGGGTCGACCAGGCGGCGGACCGCGCCGACCACGGCCTTGTAGTTGGCCATCGGCTCGCCCATGCCCATGAACACCACGTTGCTTACCCGGCCGGGGCCGCCGGGCACTTCGCCGCGCGCCAGCGAGCGGGCGCCCGAGACGACCTGCTCGACGATCTCGGCGGTCGACATGTTGCGGGTGAGGCCGGCCTGGCCGGTGGCGCAGAACGGGCAGTTCATGCCGCATCCGGCCTGGGACGACACGCACATGGTGACCCGGTCGGGATAGCGCATGAGGACCGACTCGACCAGCGAGCCGTCGAACAGCTTCCACAGGGTCTTCCTGGTCGTCCCGCCGTCGCAGGTGATCTCGCGCACGGGGGTCAGCAGATCGGGAAGCAGCATGGCGAGCCGGTCGCGGGCGGCGGCCGGCAGGTCGGTCATCTGGCCGACATCCGAGGTCAGCCGCTCGAAGTAGTGCCGCGACAGCTGGTCGGCGCGGAACGGCTTCTCCCCCAGCTCGGCCACGGCCGCACGGCGTTCGGCCATGGTCAGGTCGGCGAGATGCCGACTGGGTTTGGCACGCCTCGGCGCGGCAAACGTGAGCTGGGCAGTCATCGACATTTCCTTTAGTGTCCGATCTGTGGGAGGTGAGGAGTGGACAGCGTCAATGTCGTGCTCACCAGTCCCAACCCATACGGGAGCCGCATCCTCACCATCGAATGCGACCGGCTGTCCTCCGTAGCGTACCTGCGCGATTCACACGGCGCCGTCCACGGAGCGGTCTGGCTGGCCAACCACGGCCCCGCGCCCGCGGTCGTCGACCTTGGCCGGCTGAACGCGGGCCGACCGCCGATCATGCCCAGGACCAACACCTTCGTGCCGGAGGGGCGCCCCCCGCTTTCGGCCGACGACCTCACGGTGCTGTGGTTCGAGGAGGGGGACGGCGTCGCCGTGTATGAGAACGACGACCTGCTCGCGGTCATTCCGGGATGGGCCGACCTCGAGCGCGGGCTGCCCGGTTACGCCAGGGACGCGCGTGGCGAATCGCCGTTCGCCTGGTCGCTGGCCGACGCCAGGGAAGGGCTCGCGCCGCGGATCCGGCAGGCCCAGGGATACTGGCAGTGGCGGCTCGGAGAGGGCATGTGGCAGTCCTACCGGCAGTTCCTGATGAGCCACCTGGAGAGCCGGGTCGGGCCGCCCGGCCGCTATTGGGACGTCAGCGGGCATCGGCTGCCCACAGTGGGCGTCACCGAACGCCCCGGCGTGGATGACCGCGACTTCACGGTGCTGTCCACGATCGGGATGAGCTGCCAGCGGATGCCGTCCGCCGAGATGTTCGGCACGCCGCCGCGCATCGAGCTGGCGACCGCGACCCGGCAGGAGCCGCGGACGGCGGCCCGGCTGTTCGTGTGGCTCGGGCAGTATCCGTGGCGGTCGGTGACCTGGCTCGGAGACGGGCACACGGCCCGCTGGTATCACGACCCCGGGACGTTCCCGTTGAAAGGCGACTACTGCGGGGTCATCCTGCTGCGCCAGCCGGTCGGACTGCCCGATCTGTCCGGCTTCATGTTCGGCGGCGAGCCGGTCACGTGGCTGTGGCTCGTGCCCTTGACCGACACCGAACTCCGCCTGGCCGCCGAACGCGGGCCTGACGTCCTCACCGAACGCCTGGCCGTACAGGACCGGATCTAGGGGGCTAGGGGCTCGGGCTAGGGCTCGGGCTAGGTGAACAGCTCGAGCAGCAGCCAGACCGGGACCAGCGTGAACAACAGCGAGTCGAGGCGGTCCATGATGCCGCCGTGGCCGGGCAGCACCGTGCCCATGTCCTTGATCCCGAGATCACGCTTGATCACGGACTCGATGAGGTCGCCGAGCGTCGCGCAGACGACGACCACCGCGCCCAGCACCGCACCCTGCCAGTAGGCCCCGTCCAGCAGGAAGCGGACCAGCAGCGCGCCCGCGACCACGCAGGCGAGAGCCGAGCCGGCGAACCCTTCCCAGGTCTTCTTGGGGCTGATCACCGGCGACATCTTGTGCCGGCCGAACAGGATCCCGGCGAAGTAGCCGCCGATGTCGCTGCACACGGTCACCGCGATGAACACGATCACGCGATCGGGGCCGTCGTCCGGCTTGAGGAGCAACGGCACGAAACCGGCAAGGAACGCCGGATAGACGGCGACGAACGTGCTCGCGGTCGCGTCCCGGACGTAGCCCTCGATCGGCCCGCCGAACATCCGCCACGACAGCAGCACCATGACGGTGACCGCGAACGCGCCGACCAGCGACACCGGGCCGCCCCAGTAGCCGCCCACGACCATCGCGACCAGCCCGGCGAGCAGCGGATAGAACGGGACGTGAATGCCACGCACCGACAGCGCCTTGGTCAGCTCGTGGATGCCGACGCCGACCGCGGCCAGGGCGACGACGAGGAAGGCCGCCTTGTAGGTGTAGAGCGACAGGATGACCAGCGCGCCCAGCACCACGCCGACCGCGACCGCGGCCGGCAGGTTGCGTCCCGTACGGCTCCCGCCGGGTTTGCTGTCGGCCGCAGCCGTACCGTCCAACGTTCTCCCCGCAAATCCCTGATAACAGACGTGATCCCTGCCCAACGGCAAGGATCACGGTCGTGCGCCGGCTGAGATCTCCTCGACCTTAATGGGCGTTGGGGACATCTCAGACCATTTAGATGTCGAGCAGCTCGGCTTCCTTGTGCTTCAGCAGCTCATCGATCTTGGCCACGTGCTTCTGTGTCAGGTCGTCGAGCTCCTTGACCGCGCGGTGCACATCGTCCTCGCCCGTGTCGCCGTCCTTGACCATCTTGTCGAGGACTTCCTTGGCGTGGCGGCGGATGTTGCGGACCGAGACGCGGCTGCTCTCCGCCTTGTTACGGACGACCTTGATGTACTCCTTGCGGCGCTCCTCCGAGAGCTCGGGGAAGACCACCCGGATAACCGAACCGTCGTTGCCCGGATTGACCCCCAGGTCGCTGTCGCGGATCGCCTTCTCGATCGCGGTCATCGAACCCTTGTCATAGGGCTGGATGAGCACCATCCGCGCCTCGGGCACATGGAACGAGGCGAGCTGCTGGATGGGCGTGGGCGACCCGTAGTAGTCCACGTTGATCTTGTTGAACATCGAGGGGGTGACCCGGCCGGTCCGAATCGCGGCGAAATCCTCCTTGGCGACCGTCACCGCCTTGTCCATCTTCTCCTCGGCTTCGAGGAGGGTATCGTCGATCACTTCGACTCCCTATTTCCCTGCCGGACTCACCAGCGTGCCGATCTTCTCACCCCGGACCGCCCGCAGGATGTTGCCGTCGCCCAGCAGTTCGAAGACCACAATGGGCAGGCCGTTGTCCTTGCAGAGGCTGATGGCGGTGGTGTCCATCACCGCGAGGTCGCGCGCCAGGACCTCGCTGTATTCCAGCTGGTCGAAGCGGACCGCGTCGGGGTTCTTCCTCGGGTCGTCATCGTAGACCCCGTCCACCTGGGTGCCCTTCAGCAGCGCCTCCGCGCCGATCTCCAGGGCGCGCTGCGCGGCGCAGGTGTCGGTCGAGAAGAAGGGCGAGCCGAGCCCGGCGCCGAAGATGACGACCCGGCCCTTCTCCAGGTGCCGGATCGCGCGGCGCGGCAAGAACGGCTCGGCCACCTGCTGCATCGTGATCGCGGTCTGCACGCGAGTATCGATGCCGCGCTTCTCCAGGAAGTCCTGCAGCGCCAGGCAGTTGATCACGGTGCCGAGCATGCCCATGTAGTCGGCACGGGCACGGTCCATCCCACGCTCGGACAGGGCCGCCCCGCGGAACATGTTCCCGCCGCCGACCACCACCGAGACCTGCACTCCCTCACGGACCGCCTCGGCGATGGAGTCAGCGAGCTTGGCCACGATGACCGGGTCGATGCCGAGCGGCTCGCCGCCGGCGAACGCCTCGCCCGACAGCTTCAACATCACCCGCTTCCACCGCAGCCGTCCGGAGGCGGCCTGACCCGCGGTGGACGAATGCGTGGACGGATGCGTGGACGAGCGGCTTGGCGATGGGCGCGATGAAGCCGCCGACGTGGCGGGTTGGGTGTTGTCCTGCACGGCGGCGGCCTCCTCGACTCGGCGATTTGAGTTAGCTGGTCAGCCCCAGACTATGCCTGGCCCACCTTGTACCGCGTGAAGGCGAGGACCTTCACACCGTTCTCGGAGGCGTACTTGCCGACCGTCTTCTTGTTGTCCTTGACGAACGCCTGCTCAAGCAGGGTGAAATCCTTGTACCAGCCGTTGACGCGGCCGTCGACGATCTTCGCGATCGCGGCCTCGGGCTTGCCCTCGTCGCGGGTCATCTCCTCGAAGAGCGCGCGCTCCTTGTCGAGGACGTCGGCGGGCACCTCGGCCGGGCTGAGGTACTTGGGGGCCATGGCCGCGGTGTGCTGCGCCACGTCCTTGGCGACCTCGGCGTTCGGGACGTCGAGCTGGACCAGCACGCCCACCGCCGGCGGCAGCTGCGGGTCGGTCTTGTGCATGTAGGAGGCGACGAAGCCGCCGTCGAGGACCGAGAACCGGCGGATCTCGATCTTCTCGCCGAGCGCGGCGTTGGCCTCGTCGAGGTGATTCTGCACGCTCTTGCCGCCGAGCTCGGACTCGAGCAGCGTCGGCACGTCCGACGGACGGATGTCCAGAATATGCGCCACGACCTGGGCGGCCAGCTCCTGGAAGCGCTCGCCCTTGGCCACGAAGTCGGTCTCGCAGTTGAGCTCGAGCAGCGCGGCCGCCGAGTCGCCGGCGTGCTTGACCGCGACAAGGCCGTTGGAGGCAGTGCGCGCCTCGCGTTTGCCCACATCCTTCGCGCCCTTGAGGCGCAGCAGCTCGACCGCGCGGTCGAAGTCGCCCTCGGCCTCCTCGAGCGCCTTCTTGCAGTCCATCATGCCGGCCGCGGTCACCTCGCGGAGCCGCTTCACGTCGGCCATGTTCACGGAAGCCATTGTCTGATTCCTTGCTGGAAGCTTTATGGGGTTTGGAAGCTTGCGTCGTGGATCGGGTGGGCCACTCCCGTCGGAGCGCCCACCCGGTGGTTCTCGGCCGTCAGGCCTTCTTGGGCCTTACGCCTTGGGCCTTACGCCTTGGGCCTCGACCTTGGGCCTTACGCCTCGGTCTCGGGCCTTCGCCTTGGGCCTTCCTTGCGCCTCGGTCTCGGGCCTTGCGCCTCGACCCTGAGCCTTGGGTCTCGGGCCTTAGACCTTGGACCTTGGGCCTTACGCCTCGGTCTTGGGCCTTACGCCTCGGTCTCGGCCGCGGGAGCCTCGTCGGCCTCCGCCGCAGGAGCCTCGGTCTCGGCCGGAGCCTCGGCAGGCGTCTCGGCGACGACCTCAGCGGGGGCCTCAGCCGGGGCTTCAGCGGGAGCCTCGGCCACGGCGCTTTCGGCGGCGACCTCGGTAGCGGCGGCCTCAGCGGCGGGGGCGGTCTCCTCGCGGGCGCCCTCCAGGAGCTCGCGCTCCCACTCGGCCAGCGGCTCGGCCTCGGTGGAAGCGGGCTTGTCGTCACCGCGCGAAGCGCCGGCGCGGGTCATCAGACCGTCCGCGACCGCGTCGGCGACGACGCGGGTCAGCAGGCTGACGGCGCGGATCGCGTCGTCGTTGCCGGGGATCGGGTAGTCGACCTCATCCGGGTCGCAGTTGGTGTCGAGGATCGCGACGACCGGGATGCCAAGCTTCTTGGCCTCGTTGATCGCGATGTGCTCCTTCTTGGTGTCCACGATCCAGATGGCGCTGGGCACGCGGGCCATGTCGCGGATGCCGCCGAGGGTGCGCTCCAGCTTCTCCTTCTCGCGGCGGCGCATCAGGAGCTCCTTCTTGGTGAGCCCCGAGGCGGCGACGTTGTCGAAGTCGAGCTCCTCGAGCTCCTTCAGCCGCTGCAGGCGCTTGTGCACCGTGGAGAAGTTGGTGAGCATGCCACCCAGCCAGCGCTGGTTGACATACGGCATGCCGACGCGGGACGCCTGCTCCGCGATGGACTCCTGCGCCTGCTTCTTGGTGCCGATGAACATGATCGTGCCGCCGTGCGCCACGGTCTCCTTGACGAAGTCGTACGCACGGTCGATGAACGACAGCGACTTCTGCAGGTCGATGATGTAGATGCCGTTGCGCTCGGTGAAGATGAAACGCTTCATCTTCGGGTTCCACCGGCGGGTCTGGTGGCCGAAGTGGACGCCGCTTTCGAGCAGCTGTCGCATGGTTACGACGGGGGCCATGTGCTGGTCCTCCAGGTCTCGGTTCCGTGCGGAAGCCGTACGGCTCCCGCCCTGACGCCCCCTGTCACCTTCGCCTCTGCCGTTGGACCGGTCTGTTTGCGGACCGGCGGCCGAGGACCGAGAAGGTGATGTGCGACGGGGCGTGCGAATTCGGCCTGTCGCCGACAGGCCATCGAAAAGTGTACCTCCGCTGTCCGGCTGAGCGTGCCAGGTCAGCCCGCGCCGTGATCCTCTGTCGGCAGACCGGGGACCCGGCGCTCGGCTCGGGGGAAGAGATTGATCTGCGCCTCGGCCACACGCGCGTCGTCCGGCGCCTCGTCCTTGCCACGGCGGCTCGGCGCGTACGGCTCCAGCAGCGCCTCGATCTTCTTGGCCAGGTCGCCCAGCTCGGCGGCGTTCACGCGGATGGCCATCCGGTAGAACATGACGGACTCGCGCCATTCGGGCGATTCGCGATCGAGGTCGGCGAGCGCGCGGTCGGCCTCGTCGTTGGCGGCCTTGCGGAACTCGCGGACCAGCAGGTCTTTCGCCGCCCTGACCTCGGGCTGATCGTCCGGGAGGGTCTCGACGGCGAGGGTATGCCCGACGGACTTCCACAGCCGCTCCCGGCCGTCGCCGCGGGGCGGCGCGTCCTCCACGAAGCCGTATTTGGCGAGCATGCGCAGGTGATAGCTGGCCGCGCTCGGCGTGACACCGGCCGCTTCGGCGACCTCTGTGGCCGTCGCCGGTCCTTCGGAGCCCAGCCTGGTCAGCATCGCGAGCCTGGCCGGATGCGCCAGCGCCCGCATGGCCTTCGGATCGCTGAGCGACTCCCGGACATCACCTTCCATGGGAAAAAGGTACCCGGGATCAGATCTGAAGTATTGCCTTCACAACTCTGAAGGGTTACTTTCACATGTATGAAGCAAACCCTTCAGAACCCTGCTCTTGATGAAGAACTCCGTCTGTTCGATGTGAAGCCGTTGCGCAAGCAGCGCGACTACCGGCTGCTGTGGTCCTCGCGCACCGTCTCGCTCACCGGCTCGGAGGTGTCCCGCCTGGCCGTGCCGCTGACGGCGGCCACGCTCCTGAGCGCCTCTCCCACGCAGATGGGCCTGCTGGCGGCGTCCGCCTCACTTCCGGCCCTGCTGCTCGGCCTCCACTCGGGCGCGGTCGCCGACCGGCTCCGCCGCCACCGCCCGCTGATGATCGCCTGCGAGCTGGTGTCCGCCGCGGCCGCCTTCTCCGTGCCGATCACCTGGATCCTTGGCGTGCTCACCATCTCCTGGCTGATCGCGGTCGCCCTGATCATCGGGTCCTGCGCCGTCGTCTTCAGGGCCGCGAACTTCCCGCACCTTGCGGCCGTGGTCCCGGCCGAACAGCGGACCGAGGCCCTCGCCGGCTCGCAGGCCTCCTACTCCGCCGCCGGCATCGTCGGGCCGGGCGCCGCCGGCCTGCTCGTCCAGATCCTGACGGCGCCGTTCGCGGTGCTCGTCGAAGGCGTGTCGTTCCTCACGTCCGCGCTGCTGCTGCGCTCAATCCGGACGCCCGACACCCACACGCCGTCAGCCTCACGCGGCATGTCGCGCGACATCGCGCAAGGGCTGCGTGTGAGCGTCACCCACCCCGTGCTCCGCGCCCTGCTCGGCGCGGGCGTCACGATCAACTTCTTCGCCGCGGCCTCGCTGGCCGTCTACGTGCTCTACATGATCCGCGAGTTGCACGTGCCCCAGGGCCTTCTCGGCCTGCTCACGGCCGCCTCCGGCGTCGGCGGCGTGGCCGCGGCCACCGTCACCGCCCGCCTTGCCAGGCGCTTCGGAGAAGAGCGGCTGATGCTCTGGCCAGTGCTGCTGTTCCCCCTCGACATGGTCGCCGTCGCCCTCGCCGGTGGCCCGCTCGCGCTCACCGCCACGATCCTCGTGACGACCGGCCTGATCGCCGGCGCCGTGGTGGTCATCTTCGCCACCTGCCTTTCGGCGATCCTCATGCGAGAGTCCCCGTCTGACATGCGCGGCCGGATGAACGCCACGATGACGTTCGCCGTCCAAGGCGTGATGACCCTCGGCAGCCTCGCCGGCGGCCTCCTGGCCGAGCTCATCGGCCTCCGTCCCGTCATCTGGCTCTGCGCCGCCGGCCTGGCCGTGACCCCCATCTGGCTCTGGACCTCTCCCCTCCGCACCCGCCGCACAACTCGCACCGCCCCTGAGATCCGCACTGGCCTTGGGACTGGCACCGACCGCGAGACCCGCACCGACCGCGAGACCCGCACCGACCGCGGCAATCGCACCGGCCGTCGGCCGCGGCTCCAGGCGGTCGCCGCTCCCACAAGCCGACCCACCGCCGCCGCCTCAAGCCAGCCCACCACCCCTGCCGCAAGCCGACCCACCGCCGCTCCCTCAAGCCGACCCACCACCGCCGCCTCAAGCCAGCCCACCACCCCTGCCGCAAGCCGACCCACCGCCGCTCCCTCAAGCCAGCCCACCACCGCTCCCACAAGCCGACCCACCGCGAGCGGCGGCGAAGTCTCGGCCGCGTCGCTCGACGACGCGCTGTGCGCCGCCCGCGCCCGGGCCACGCGCGTTCCGCGATCCCCTGAGGACATCCGCGCCACCGTCGCCCAGAGCCCTTCGGCCGCCCTTCGCCGCCTGACGATCTAGCGGTTCACGTGGCTCACGTGGCCGGGGTCACCACCAGGCGGCCGGATGCTCGCCCTCCCGTGGAGGCGGACTCGACCACGAAGGCTCGACCTCCCCGATCCGCCCGGGAGGCCTGACATAGGTGAGAACGCCGAACGCGCTGTCCATGGTCGCCAGCAGATCCTCATCGTCCGCCTCGGGTGCGCCGCCAGACGGCCCACTGGAAGACGCAGGAACACGTCCCAGTTCGTCGAGCCACTTCGCGGTCCGGGCCAGCGAAACCTCGACGTGCGCGCCCCCGCCCCGAATGAGCCCGGCGACCGCTCCGAAGGCGCCCAGATAACCGGTCGCGTGATCGAGGGCCTGGCAAGGCAGCGGTTGCGGGATGGCGCCGTCGCCGCCCTCGTGGGCGATGCCGGAGACCATCTGGACCAAACTGTCGAAGCCCCGCCGGTCCGCCCACGGGCCGCGAGAGCCGTACGCACTGATGTCGACGGCGACCACAGACGGATTGAGACGCCCGAGCGCCCGAGGACCGAAGCCGCGAGAAGCGAGGGATCCAGGGCGATAGGCCTGGATCACCACATCCGCCTCACGCACGAGATCAGCCAACCTGTCCGCATCCGAGCGCAGATCGATATGGCACGAGCGCTTGCCGAACGCCGTCTCGATCACGGCGCCCGGCACTTCGGGCACGTGCGCGGCGCCGACCCGCAGCACGTCCGCCCCGTACGCCGCCAGAATCCTTCCCGCCACCGGCCCCGCGATGACCCGCGTCAGGTCGAGAACCCGCACCCCGCCCAGCAGCCCGGCAGGCCCCCTGCCCCGCCGACCGTCGCCGGCGAGATCCGTGACCCGTACGAGCGGCGTGTCTTCGATGGCCGTGCCCAGCAGCCCGACTCGCCCGCTGCTTCGCCGACTGGCACCGCTGAGATCCGTGACCCGCACGAGCGGCGTGTCGTCGATGGCCGCCCACTGCGGATGGTCCCGCCACTCGCTCCGGCTGCGCATGGCGGCCGCGCATCCGGCCTCGCGGATCACCGCCTCCTCCAGCTCCAGCGCCACCCAACGCGCGCACGCCTCGACGACCTCGTCTCGCCCCGCATCGGCGGGCAGGCTGAGGGCACGCAGGGCCGCATCGCGGTGGTGGTCGAAGTTGCAGTGCAGCCGCACCCATCCGTCGGCCGTCCGGTAGTCGCCCGACAGCGGCGCCCACAGATTGAGCGGCCGCCCATCGATGCGGAAAGCCCGCTCACTTCGGAACGCGGCGGCAGCATGCCGCATGTCGACGCTCACCTGAGCGTCGAGGCCCGGGCCTTGGTACGCCGCCACCGCCGCCGTCAACGCGCCGACGCTGGCCGCGGCCGCGGTCCCGATCCGGAAGGCCGACGGCAGGGCCGGTTCGGCCCCACTGGTCTGAACCGCGGGCAAATCGACCCCCGCCTCGGCCCCCAATCGCCGGACAAGCGCCTCGATCTGTGCCATGAGCGGATGGTAGGCCCACTCCGTTTATCCACAGTCTCCGGGTTATCCACAGCGCGGGCCGCGCCGCCGCGCAGGGCCGTCCGCATGAGCCAAGGTCTGTGGCCGGAGGTGGTCACATGGCCGCGAAAGACGACCTGGGCAAGCACGGCGAACAGCTCGCCGCCGACTATCTGACGCGCGTGGGCATGACCGTCCTGGCGCGCAACTGGCGCTGCCGCGACGGCGAGATAGACCTCATCGCCCGTGACGGGCGCGCGCTCGTGGTCGTCGAGGTCAAGACGCGATCCGGCCGCAGCCACGGCACAGCGCTCGAAGCCGTCGACATCGCCAAGCTGATCCGCCTGCGCGGCCTGGCCGGCCGCTGGCGGTCCACCCAGTCCGAGCGCTTCGACGGGATTCGCGTCGACATCATCGGGCTCGAGCGCTTCGCCGGCGACTTCGCCATCCGCCACGAGAAGGGCGTCGTCTGACATGGCCGTCGCTCGCGCGCGATGCGTCGCGCTCATCGGCATCACCGGCCACCCCGTCGAAGTCGAGGCCGACGTCGGCCAAGGGCTGGTCGGCACCCACTTCATCGGGCTGCTCGACACCGCGATCAGCGAGGCCCGCGACCGGGTGCGATCCGCGCTCGCCAACAGCCACTTCGGATGGCCCGACGCGCGGCTGACCGTGAGCCTGTTCCCAGCCAGCCTGCCCAAGCGCGGATCCATGTTCGACGTGGCCATAGCGATGGCGATTCTCGCCGCGGCGGGCGCGATCCCCGCCAATCGGGTCGCCGATCCGTTCTTCCTTGGCGAGCTGGGGCTGGACGGGCGCGTCCGGCCCGTGAGGGGCGTGCTTCCCGCGGCCATCACGGCCGCGCAAGCGGGCGCGCGGACCATCGTCGTGCCATCCCTCAACTGGGAGGAAGCCCGGCTTGTGCCAGGCCTGACCGTGGTGCCGGCCGCCAACCTGCGCGAGCTCGTGGAGTGGCTGCGCGGCGACGACTCGGGCGCCCGAGCCGCCATCGACGAGGCGACGGCCCTCAGCGCCGATCCGCCACCGGACCCCCGCCCGCACCGCTCAGCCATGTGGCCAGGCCCCGACCTGGCGGATGTGGCCGGCCAGCCGGTGGCTCGCAAGGCCCTGGAAGTCTGCGCGGCGGGCGGCCACAACCTCTGGCTCCTCGGCCCGCCAGGCACCGGCAAGACCATGCTGGCCGAGCGACTGCCCACGCTCCTTCCCGACCTCGACCGCGACCAGTCGCTCGAGGCAACCGCGATCCACTCCGTCGCGGGCACGCTGCCGGTCGGCCGTCCGCTCGTCGTCCGGCCCCCATTCGTCGCGCCACATCACACGGCCACAGTCGTGTCGATGGTCGGAGGCGGAAGCGGGTCCATCCGTCCAGGCGCCGTCAGTCTCGCCCATCGTGGCGTCCTCTTCCTCGACGAGGCGCCCGAGTTCTCCGTGGGCGCGCTCGACGCCCTTCGCCAGCCACTCGAGTCTGGCGTCGTGACCGTGGCCCGGGCCGTGGGCCGAGCCACGTTCCCCGCCCGATTCATGCTCGTCCTGGCCGCCAATCCCTGCCCCTGCGGCCAGCCGGGCACGTCCCGCCATCCGTGCCAGTGCGCCCCCGGCATGCGCAGGCGCTACCTGGCCCGGCTGTCCGGTCCTCTGCTCGACCGGATCGACGTACGGGTGACCGTGGTCTGAGCCAGCCGCGCCGAACTGCTGGCGGACCGGCGGCTGGCCGAGCCGAGCGCCGCCATCTGCGAGCGGGTGGCCTTCGCCCGGGAGCGTGCCGCCAAGCGGCTGGCGGGCACGCCATGGCGGCACAACGGCGAGATCTCCTCGGCGGCCCTGCACCGCGAATTCCGTCTCCCCGACGAGACGCTCGCGCCGCTGCACCGCGGCCTCGACCTGGGACTCATGAGCGCCCGCGCTCTCGATCGAGTTCTCCGCGTCGCCTGGACGCTGAGTGATCTCGCCGGCAAGGACCAGCCCGAAGACGACGACATCTCCATGGCCCTGGCGATGTGGATGGGAGAGCACTGACATGAAGGCCGACGCCGACGAGACCACTCCAGCCCACCCCACCGACCCCGACGAGACCACTTCAGCCCACCCCGCCGAGCTGAGCACCGTCCGCCTCGCCCACATCGCCCTCATGCGCATGGCCGAGCCCGGCGACCGGGTCATGGGCCGCCTGATCGCCCGCTACGGCCCGGAGGACGTGGTGACGCAGATCCGCCGCAGCCATCTGAGCCCGGCATTCGTCGGCGAAGAAAGACCGAGCCCCGAGTGGAAGGGCCGCGACCTGGATCGTCTCGTAGAGGCCTGGAAGCTCCGCTGGGCCCCTCCCGAGCGCGACTTCGAGACCGGCGTCGCGGACGGCGGCCGACTGATCATCCCCGGCGATCCCGAGTGGCCGACTCAACTCAACGACCTGGGCGATCACCGTCCCTACGGAATGTGGCTGCACGGCAGCGCCAACCTCCGGCTCGCCTGCGTCCGTTCCGTCTCAATCGTGGGCTCCCGGGCCGCCAGCCCGTACGGGGTGTCGGCCGCATCCGAGTTCGCCGCGCAACTGGGCGACGAGCGGTTCTGCGTCGTCTCAGGCGGTGCGTACGGGATCGACGCGGCAGCGCACAGAGGCGCGCTCTCCGGCGCCGCCGCAACAGTCGCGGTGCTCGCCTGCGGGATCGACGTCTGCTATCCGACCGCGCACGTCGACCTGTTCCGGGCCGTGCGGAGCAACGGCCTGGTTATCAGCGAATGCCCACCTGGCGTTCACCCGACCCGGCCACGCTTCCTCGTCAGAAACCGGGTGATCGCCGCCCTCTCCCGGGGCACCGTGGTGATCCAGGCCGCTATACGCAGCGGCGCGCTCAGCACGGCCGGCCACGCCTTCGAGCTCAATCGGCACCTCATGGCCCTGCCAGGGCCGATCACCTCCGACATGTCGGCCGGATGCCACCAGCTCATCCGCCAGCAGAAAGCCGTCTGCGTGACCTCGGTCCGCGACGTCCTCGAGCTGATCGGAGGCCTCGGCGATCCGCTCATGCCAGAGCCGCGCGGCCCCGTCCACGCCCGAGATCACCTCAACGACGAGACCCGCCGCGTTCTCGAGGCCGTCCCCGCGAGAGCCGGCCGTGGCCCGGCGGCCATCGCGATCGGCGCGGGCGTCGACCTCGGCACCGCCCTGTCCTGCCTCGGCAGCCTCGCGCTCGCCGGATTCGTCGAACGAGTCGCCCAAGGCTGGCGCCTCCGACCATCCGCCCGAGACGAGTAATCAATCAACAACCCACAGTAAAGAGGAAGGCGATACCATGACGCTCGTGAGCTCAGTGGTGATCAGGACTTCAGACGGCGAAGAGGTGACTCTCGCCACCCGTCAGGACGTTTGGGACGCACAGGCGGCCAACGTCAAACTCATGACCGCAATGCACGAGACCATCAAAGAGATCCGCGCCGACGTGACCACCCTGGGCACCACCGTCACCAAGCAAGGCCTCACTCTCGCCAGGCATGGCACCGCCATCACCAACCTGACCACCACCGTCGCTGACCTGAGCGCGACCGTCACCAAGCAAGGCACCGCCCTAACCAACCTGACCACCACCGTCACAAACCTGGGCGCCACCGTCACCGACTTGGCCGCCAATGTCACCGACCTACGCAGTGAAGTCACCGACCTACGCACCGACGTCTCCGACCTGCGCAGTGAAGTCAGCGACCTACGCACCGACGTCTCCGACCTACGCACCGACGTCTCCGCCCTGCGCACCGACGTCACTGACCTACGCAACGGCATCGGAGCCATCAAACAGCACCTCGGGATCGAGTGACCCCACCGTGGCCCCCGACCGGGAAACGTTGATCGCCGAGTTCGAACGGCACCTACGTGCCGAACGGGACATGTCCCAACACACGATCCGTGCCTACCTCGGGGACGTCACCGCCCTCCTCTCCCACGGGGAGCAACACCACCAGGATCAGCAGCACGCCACCTCAAGCCCACAGTCCGCCGCCCCCGAGCTGTCTCGCCGTGACGCGCCGAGGGCGGCGCCGACTGACGCAGGTGAGCATGTGCCGCCCCCAACGGCGGAACTGATGGCGGGGCTCACCGTGGCCGGCCTGCGCGAATGGCTGGGCGAGCAGCATCAGGCGGGCCTGTCTCGCGCCACGCTCGCCCGCCGGACCGCGAGCGCGCGCGCCTTTACCGCCTTCTGCCACCGAAAAGGCTGGCTGGCCGACGATCCCGGCCTCCTCCTGGGCACCGCCAAAGCCGGGCGTTCGCTTCCCACGGTCCTGGATCAGGACCAAGTGCGGACTGTCCTGGAAGCCCCGACCGCTGCCGGGCCAAAGAATCTCCGTGATCAAGCGATTCTGGAGCTGCTGTACGCCACCGGCATGCGCGTCGGCGAACTCTGCGGCCTTGACGTCGACGACGTCGACCGCGATCGGAACACCGTGCGGGTCTTCGGCAAGGGGCGCAAGGAACGCGTGATTCCCTTCGGGCTGCCCGCCCTGCGCGCACTCGATGCCTGGTGCATCCAGGGCCGGCCGCGGTGGATTCGCGACAACACCGGGCCGGCGCTCTTCCTTGGCGCCCGAGGTGGCCGCATCGACCAGGGCACCGTACGACGAGTCGTCCACAGCCGCCTAAGCGAGATAGAGGGCGCCCCGGACCTCGGCCCCCACGGTCTCCGCCACAGCACCGCGACCCATCTTCTCGAGGGCGGCGCCGACCTCCGTAGCGTCCAAGAAATCCTCGGCCACGCCTCTCTCGCGACCACCCAGATCTACACCCACGTCTCGATCGAGCGCCTCCACAGCGCCTTCAACCAAGCACACCCCCGCGCCTAGCCTTCGGTGCCCACACCCCTTACGGACGAGCCCCCATGCCTGCGCGCACCAATCTGGGCGGTGTGCCCGCGGCTACCCCATCGGTCCGCAGCCACCCGAAATGCTCCAGCAAGGGCGTAACGGGAGCAAGTGATGGACCTTCCCGCACTGAACCAATGGCCGACGGCGTGCTGAAGCCCACTGGCCATCGAGCAAAGGGACGGCTGGGCTGCCAACCGGGCGTCCTGGGCCAACCAGGCTGCATCGGCCCGGCGAGCCGGTTAGGCCAAGTCGGAAGGAGCCGGACCACGCCGAAGCCGACGAGCAGCAGCGGATTGAGGTAGGTGTCACCTCGGCGTAGCCCCCAGTGAAGGCAACTCGTGGCGCAGTGGCCGGGGCGGTCCTCGATGACGCCGATTTCCTGGCCCGCTGACACGGCCTCACTGGGTCGGACACTCGCAGTCACCGGAAGATAGGTGGTTCGCAGACCTCCACGATGAGCGACCACGACAACGCCACGGCCCGCCAGCTCAGCGGCGAACGCGACCACGCCGTCTCCGGCAGCGACAACACGGTCTCCCGGCTCCGCGGCCAGGTCGACACCACGATGACCGGCCAGCCAGGGCTTTGGCGGCGGCGCAAAGCGCCGCAACACTCGCGGACGCCCGGCAAGCGGCCAGCGCCAACCTGACCATGACGCTGGTACTGCACGCCTCCCTGGCCTCGAGCCCGCAGCCAGGGAGAAGGTGCGCGAGGCTGGTCCTGCGCCGCCGACTCGCATCGAGTACACGGCTGGCACCGCTACCGCGAGTCGCGTCGCCGGCAGGTGTTTGCTCAGGGCTCCTTGGGCGGGAGTGATCGCCAGCGGCGGCGGCGTAGTGGGGAAAGCCGAGGCTGGGGACAAGGTCAGGGCCACAGCCAGAAGGAGGACCAGGACCCTCTCCAGGCCTGTAGCTGCAGCAGGACAGTAGCTGCGGCGTGGGCGAAGTATGGAGTGGATGTGTCGGGGCAGGCCGCCGGCAGGGTGAGCGTGCACGGCGCCAGGGTGACAGGGCCTGCCCCGGGCAGACGTGCGCTCATGACGCACTGTGGATAACGCGCAGCCAGTGGACAGTTGTGGGCCGCCGTCGGCTGGTACCGGCCGACGGCAGGTTGAGGTAAGCGCATTGAACCCGGCGAGCCCCGGCGCGGTCGAACCTGGTGGGTTGAGCCCAGGCGCGGTTGAACCTGGCGGGTTGAGCCCAGGCGCGGTTGAACCTGGCGAGTTAAGCCCCGGCGCGGTTGAACCTGGCGAGTTAAGCCCCGGCGGGGTAGGCCCGGCGAGGGTGAGGCGAGAACGGCAGGCCCTGCGGGGATGAGACGAGCACCGTGACACGAGCACGGGTGAGGTGGGCGCGGTAGGCCCAGTGGCGGTAAGGCGAGCGGGGGCAAGCCCAGCGAGGGTGAGCCGAGCACGGTGACACGAGCACGGGTGAGGTGGGCTCGATTTGATGCCAACGAAGGAGAGGCGGGCGCGATTGGACACGCGGAGAAGAGAAGGCGTGGCCCATGGCACCGCTTTGCGTGGAGGGAGGGCGCGGCCGCCCCGGGCAGGGAGTAAGGGGTGCGAATAGGCACACCCTTGGTGGGGGGAGGGTCGGTGGCGGCGGCTAGTTGGAGAAGCCTTCTTTGGGCATTTCTAGGTCGGGCTTGGCCAGTTCTTCGACGTTGACGTCCTTGAAGGTGACTACGCGGACGTTCTTGACGAAGCGGGCGGGGCGGTACATGTCCCAGACCCAGGCGTCCTGCATGCGGACGTCGAAGAAGACGTCGCCATTTTCGGCTGTGCGCACGTCGAGGTCGACGGAATTGGTCAGGTAGAAGCGCCGCTCGGTTTCGACCACGTACGTGAACAGCCCGACGACGTCGCGGTACTCCCGGTAGAGCTGCAGCTCCATCTCGGTCTCGTACTTTTCGAGATCCTCTGCGCTCATCCGATCCTCCCCTTTCGACCCGCTGTCAAGCGGCCCCTACCCCATTCTCCCGCACTCGGGTCGCGCCCGACGACGACACCGTGACGAACGAGAACCGATGATGCGGACATGGGCCGTGCTCGGTGAGCGCCCGCCGGTGGCCGGGCGTCACATATCCCTTATGGTCGGCGAAGCCGTACTCGGGGTGCGTCTCGTCGAGAGACGTCATCATCCTGTCCCTGGTCACCTTGGCCATGATCGACGCGGCTGCCATACAGGCTGCCACCTGGTCGCCCTTCCAGACGGCCAGGGAGGGAGCGGGCATGCCAGGCACCGGGAATCCGTCGATCAGCACGTAGCCAAGGTCGATGCCGAGGCCGACGACCGCGCGCCGCATCCCGGCCACGTTGCTTTTGTGCAGACCGCGAGCGTCGATCTCTTCAGGTGGGATCACGACCACGCTGATCGCGCGGGCGGTGGCGCGGATCTTGTCGTGCAGGAATTCCCGCGTCTCCGGGGTCAGGAGCTTGGAGTCCGCCAGGCCGTCGATCTCGCGGCCGAGGACGACGGCTGCCACGACGAGAGGGCCGGCGCACGCCCCCCGTCCAGCCTCGTCCACGCCGGCGATCGGCGCGAACCCTCGGCGAGCCAGTGCTCGCTCATATCCGTAGAGCCCCGAATCCCGCCGTACGACGCTAGGGCGAGGACGAAACGCAACTGTCATGACATCA
Source organism: Streptosporangiaceae bacterium NEAU-GS5 (assembly GCA_017592665.1). GTDB lineage: Bacteria > Actinomycetota > Actinomycetes > Streptosporangiales > Streptosporangiaceae > NEAU-GS5. The sequence goes on from JAGFNW010000005.1 coordinate 289,003, forward strand.
CGCAGCGTACGCCCCATTGGGTCTCATCGGTACGGCTTCGCTAGGAGTGGAACGCCCCGAGAGCGGTCGTATGAACACATAGCGGTCCGGCAGCCGCGTATCCGGTAGCCACATAGCGGTCCGGTAGCCACATCGTGGTCTGGCGATCCGGCGGCCCGGCGGTTGAGCCATCGGGCGGTCCGGCGATGGGGGCGGGGGTGGGCGGCAGGGCGCGGGGGCGGGTCCGGCGATTGGGCCGTGGATCGTGTGGGGTGGGGCATGCAGACCTGGCACCCGCGGCGCCATGCCCCGGGCGGACCCATGCCCTACGCGAACCCGTCCCGCGCCGCCCGCCCCTCAAGGGCTGCGGGCATGTGGCGGGCCTGAGTGGGCTCTGGCGCTGGGCAGGGCCCGGCGAAGGTTGGCAATAGGCACGTGAGCCTCGGCAGGGCCAGGGGCGCGTAACGGGGTCCGCGAGGGCTATTGGGCGGGGAGGCGGCGCGGGCGGGGCGGCAGCCAGGGGCTGGGGGCGGCCGCGGGCAGCAGCCGGGGCGTGACCTGGCGGCGCAGCGCACAGACGTCGGGTGGGCGCGGGGCTTGGGGGCGGCGCGCCGGGGCGGGGGCGGGGCCTGGACGCCAGCGGGCGAGGGGGCTGGGGCGGCGGCCGGCGGGCTGGGGGCCGCAAGAGGGTGCGGCGGGCGCGGGGCCTGGAGGCGGCGAAGGGGTGCCGGCGGGGGCGGGGGCGGCGAGGGGGTGCTGGCCCGGGGGGATGGCGGGGGTGGGCGTAGGGGTTAGGGGCGGACGGGGTCGAAGGTGGAGGGGTGGGAGAGCCAGCCTAGGCGGGAGAAGGGCCAGTAGCGGACGAAGGCTCGGCCGATGATGTCGTCGACGGCGATGGTGCCTTTGAACTCGTTTTCCATGTAGGAACGGGCGTCGCGGGAGTTGCTGCGGTTGTCGCCCATGAGCCATACGCGGCCGGCGGGAACCTTGACCGTGAATTTGCTGTCCGACGCGTAAACACCTGGATACAAGTAGGACGTCTCTTCGATCGGGGTGCCGTTGACCGAGAGACGGTGTTTGCTGTCGCAGCAGGTCACGGTGTCGCCGCCGACGCCGATGACACGCTTGATGGTGTCTTCGCCGTCCCAGCCCTTGAAGACCACGATGTCGCCGCGCGACACGTCGCCGAACCGGTAGGCCAGTTTGTTGACCAGCACCCGGTCGTTGACCAGCAGTGTGTTCTCCATCGACTCCGACGGAATATAGAACGACTGCATGACGAACATGTGCACGAGCACGGCCACGAACACTCCGGCCAGCACGAAGATGAGCGTCTCGCGCATGCCGGAGCGCTTTTTGGCGGGGGGCTCCGTCTCCTCAACCATGGTCACCGCGGCAGATTACCGCTTGGCGCGTAGGCGGCGTCTAAGGACCAGGCGGCGCTTGAACAGCAGCAGCGGGAATGCTCCGGCCAGCCCCAGCGCGTACGGCGCGCCCTCGACGCCCAGGGCGAGCGCGGGCTGCGCGAACGTGTCGGGGATGGGCAGCACTTCGGCCCGGTCGAACGGCCAGACGATGACGAACGCGCGCCCGATGACCTCGTCCATTGGGATGGTCCCGCCGCCCGGGTCGCCCTGGTGGGCGCGGGAGTCGAGGGAGACGGACCGGTGGTCGCCCATCACCCACAGCCGGCCCGCCGGCACCTTGACCTCGAACGGATTCTGCGACGGCACGTCGCCGGGGAACAGATAGGAGGTCTCGCTGAGCGCCGTGCCGTTGACCGTGACATGGCCCTTGGCGTCGCAGCATTTGACGGTGTCGCCGGGGACGCCGATGACCCGCTTGATGTAATCCTTCTCGCCGGGGACCACGCCGAACGCGGTGCCGACCCAGCGGAAGAACGCGGAAATGGGGTTGGACGGCTCCTCGAACTGGACCTCGGGATCCCACGACTCGACGCCGGAGAAGACCACGATGTCGCCGCGCTCGATGTCGCGCACGCGATAGACCAGCTTGTTGACCAGGACCCGGTCGTTGACGAGGAGGGTGTTCTCCATCGACTCGGATGGGATGTAGAAGGCCTGGACGACGAAGGACTTGATCAGCAGGGCCAGCACGAGCGCCACCACGATCAGGACCGGAAGCTCCCGCCAGAACGAGCCCTTCTTGTCTTTTCCACCCGTGCCCGTTTGCTGGGTGTCTTCCGCGACCACGTCCACCCCGTCCTCTGGTCTTATTCGACGATGCGAGCCTAGATGATGCCTCGCACGAAACGCGTCCCGGACTCGGCATCCACGGGAAAAGAAAGCGGCCCGCGCCCGATGATGGGCACGGGCCGCTCTCTTCGAGATGCCCCTACTTGGTGATGGTCTCCCGCTTCTCACGGATGCGGGCCGCCTTGCCACGCAGGTCACGCATGTAGTAGAGCTTGGCCCTGCGGACGTCGCCGCGGGTCACCACGACGATCTTCTCGATGACCGGGCTGTGCACGGGGAAGGTCCGCTCGACGCCGACGCCGTAGCTGACCTTGCGAACCGTGAACGTCTCACGGACGCCGCCCCCCTGGCGGCGAAGGACGAAGCCCTTGAACACCTGGATGCGGGACCGGTTGCCTTCGACGACGCGGACGTGCACCTCCAGGGTGTCACCGGGACGGAAGTTCGGTATGTCGGCGCGCTTGGCGGCCTTCTCGATCTCCTGGATCAGCGTGTGCATGACAGCGATTCCTCATCAAAGCGAGCGCGCGGAGGTCCACCCGGCAGGCTCACAGAAGTCGAGTGACTTCGGACCTGCGTCGAGGGGGACACGTGCGCTGGGCTGGTGTCGGTAGTCCCCGGCCGGGCGCGCCCCTGTCGGGCCGCCGGCCATGCTCGCGCCAACCGTGGTTGGCGGCAGCAGTTCAGTCTGCCATATCCCCGCCTGCTTCGCGAAACGAAGCCCCATCACGGACCGAGTCGAGGACCGCGTGGTCGTTGCGGTCGAGCTCGAGGCGCGCCACCAGCTCCGGGCGGTTCTGGGCGGTCCGGCGCAGCGCCTGGTCGCGGCGCCATCGGGCGATCCGCCCGTGGTGCCCGGACAGCAGGATTTCGGGTACGTCGCGCCCTCGCCAGGTCGGCGGCTTGGTGTAGACGGGGCCTTCGAGCAGGTTCTCCATGGCGCCGGGAGCGAAGGAGTCGTCGCGGGCCGATTCCGCGTTGCCGAGGACGCCGGGCAGCAACCGGGCCACGGCCTCCACGATGACCAGCACCGCGGCCTCGCCGCCCGCCAGCACGTAGTCGCCGATGCTGACCTCGTCGACGCGGAGGCGCGAGCCGTACTCCTCGATGACGCGCGCGTCGATGCCCTCGTAGCGGGCGGGGGCGAACAGCAGCCACGGCTCGGTCGCATACTCCATGGCGACGGCCTGGGTGAAGGGGCGTCCGCTGGGGGTCGGGACGATCATCCGGGGCCGTCCGCCGGCGATGACCGCGTCGACGGCCTCGCCCCAGACCGATGGTTTCATCACCATGCCGGGGCCGCCGCCGTACGGGGTGTCGTCGACGGTCTTGTGGACGTCGTGGGCCCAGTCGCGCAGCTGGTGCGCCCGGATGTCGAGGATGCCGCGCTCGCGGGCCTTGCCCATGAGCGACACGTCGAGCGGCGCGAAGTACTCCGGGAAGATCGAGATGATGTCGACGCGCATCACGGCAGGCCCTTCACGACGAAGCTCACAGCAAGCCCTCGGGCGGGTCGACCACCAGCACCCCCCGGTCAAGGTCGATCTCGGGGACCAGCGCCTTCACGAAGGGAATGTAGACCTCGTCGGGGCCACGCCGTACGACGAGCAGGTCTTGGCCGTGGTGCAGGACGTCGGTGACCTCGCCGACCGGCTCGCTGCCGACGGTCACCACGGAGAGTCCGATCAGCTGGTGGTCGTGGAACTCGTCCGGGTCGTCGCTGGGCGGCAGGTCGGCCGAGTCGACCACGAGCATGGTGCCACGCAGCTCCTCGGCGGCCTCGCGGTCGGCCACGCCCTCGATGGCCAGCAGAAGGATCCCCTTGTGCCAGCGGGCGCGCTCGACGACGAGAGGCCGCGCGGCGGCCGGGTCGGTGGTCAGCGTCACGCCCGGCGCGAAGCGGACGTCGGGGTCGTCGGTGCGCACTTCGACCGTCACCTCGCCGCGCACGCCGTGCGGGCGGCCGATGCGGCCTACGACCAGCTGCACAAAACCTCCTGAACACGAAATCCGGGGAACCGCTCCCGCAGAGGAGGGTCCCCCGGACTCGAATGTCGCGTCAGCGAGCCTCGCTGAGGTCGACCAGGTCGACCCGCACATACTTACCGTCGGACAGGGCGTTGACGACGGTGCGCAACGCCTTGGCGGTCCGACCTCCGCGGCCGATGACCTTGCCGAGGTCTTCCGGGTGAACCCGGACCTCGAGGACGCGCCCGGAGCGGATGCGCCGAGCGCGAACCCGGACGTCGTCGGGATGTTCGACGATGCCCTTAACCAGATGCTCGAGGGCTTCCTCGAGCACGTCAGGCCTCGGCTTCCGGCTGGGTCTCAGCGGCCGGGGTCTCCGCGGCCGGAGCCTCGGCGGCCGGAGCCTCGGCGGCGGGCGCCTCGGCGGGCGCGGCCTTCGGCTCGGCGGCCTTCCTGGACTTGCGCTGCGTGGTGGCGGCCGCGGCGGTGTCACCGGACAGCGCCTCCTTGGCGGCGGCCTGGTAGATCGCGTGCCGGTCCGGCTTGGGCTCGGCCATCAGCAGCGGGGCCGGGGCGGGCTCGCCCTTGAACTTCTGCCAGTCGCCGGTCAGCTTGAAGATCTTGAGGACCGGGTCGGTCGGCTGCGCGCCGACACCCAGCCAATACTGCGCGCGGTCGGAGTCGACCTCGATGCGCGACGGGTTCTCCTTCGGGTGGTAAAGCCCGATCTCCTCGATCGCGCGGCCGTCACGCTTGGTGCGGGCATCGGCGACGACGATGCGATACTGCGGGTTGCGGATCATGCCGAGCCGCTTGAGCTTGATCTTGACTGCCACGGGTGTGGTCTCTCCTGCATCAGTGCCTGAACAAGGCGTGGGTGAGCGGGCGTCTCGTCGAGTGGGGCACGACGTGTCGTCTCCGCTCGGGGACAGGCCGGACCGGCAGGAGTTAGAGGGCGCCCGCCTGGCCACGGTGTTCCAACATGACATTGTGCCAGATCGTCGCTCGTGGTCCGAACCAAACACCCAGGTCTGGCGTCCAACAATGCATGGAACGAACCACACGCGTCGCCGCGCTCGCCACCACCGGGCTTGTGCTGGTGTCCACCCTGTACGCCGCCGGGCCGGCATCGGCGTCCGCGTCCGGCAACAGCACGGCCGTTCAGCGCTGCCACACGGGCGCCCTGAAGGCGAAGGTCGGCGGCCAGGACGCGGGCGCGGGCCAGCGCTACGCGCAGCTGATCCTCACCAACAAGTCGAGCAGGTCATGCTGGCTGTACGGGTTCCCCGGCCTGATCATGTTCGACTCGCACGGAGACGCGCTGCGCACGCGTCCGCGCCGGGAGGCCGTCACCCCGCACAAGGTCGTGCTGAAGCCCGGCAAGAGCGCACACGCCCGCCTGCACTGGGGGGTCATCCAGACCGGCAGCGAGACGACCTGTCCCACCTCCGCCCGGCTGATGATCATCCCTCCGGACGAGGTCAACGCCCACCTCGAGATCCCGTTCGTCGCGACCGCCTGCGACGCGGGCCGCATCGACATGCGGCCCTTCGCCGCGTAGGCGCCGGGCCGGCAGCGGCTCGGGACCTCAGTTGTCCTTGAACCAGTCGGGGTCCTTGAGCTTGGACGGGTCGAAGCCGGGCGGCAGCTGAAGCCCGGGCGGCAGCTGGCCGCCCGCGCCGAGGTTGCCGAGCAGGCCGCCCTTCTTCTGCGGCGGGGCCGGATCGGCGGCGTTCTTGGGCTGACCGGCCTTGCGAGGGTCGCCGCTCACCCGGCGGCCCTTCTTGGCCTTCTGGGACTTCTGTCCCCTCCCCCGCCCCCCCGGCAGGCCCGGAATACCCATGCCCTGCGACATCCGCTTCATCATCTTCTGGGCTTCGAAGAAGCGGATCACGAGGTTGCTGACCTCGGTCACGGTGACGCCGGAGCCGCCCGCGATGCGGGCCCGCCGCGACCCGTTGATGATCTTCGGGTCGTGCCGCTCCCCCGGGGTCATCGAGCGGATGATGGCCGCCACCCGGTCGAGGTCGCGCTCGTCGACCTGGTTGAGCTGGTCGCGCATCTGCCCGACGCCGGGCATCATCCCGATCAGGTTCTTCAGCGGGCCCATCCGGCGGACCATCATCATCTGCTCGAGGAAGTCGTCGAGCGTGAAATCCTCGCCGGAGGCGAGCTTGCCCGCCATCTTGGCGGCCTCGGCCTCGTCGAAGGTCTTCTGCGCCTGCTCGATCAGGGTGAGGATGTCGCCCATGTCGAGGATCCGGCCGGCCATGCGGTCGGGGTGGAAGGCGTCGAAGTCCTCGAGCTTCTCACCGGTCGAGGCGAACATGATCGGCCTGCCGGTGATGTGCCGCACGGACAGGGCCGCGCCGCCGCGTGCGTCGCCGTCGAGCTTGGTGAGCACCACGCCGTCGAAGCCGACGCCGTCCATGAAGGCCTGGGCCGTGGTCACGGCATCCTGACCGATCATGGCGTCGACCACGAACAGGACCTCGTCGGGCCGCACGGCGTCGCGGATGTCGGCGGCCTGCTTCATCATCTCCTGGTCGATGCCGAGCCGGCCGGCCGTGTCGATGATGACCACGTCGTGCTGCTGGCGCCGGGCGTGGTCGATCGACTGGCGGGCGACCGAGACCGGGTCGCCGACGCCGTTGCCGGGCTCGGGGGCGAACACGGGCACCCCGGCCCGCTCGCCCAACACCTGCAGCTGGGTGACCGCGTTGGGGCGCTGCAGGTCGGCCGCGACGAGCACGGGCGCGTGCCCCTGCTCGATCAGCCAGCGCGACAGCTTGCCGGCCAGCGTGGTCTTACCGGAGCCCTGCAGACCGGCGAGCATGATGACGGTCGGCGGCGTCTTTGCATAGCGCAGTCGCCGGGTCTCGCCGCCCAGGATCGCGATCAGCTCGTCATTGACGATCTTGACGACCTGCTGCGCGGGATTGAGCGCCTGCGACACCTCGGCGCCGCGCGCCCGCTCCTTGACATGGGCGACGAAGTCCTTGACCACGGGGAGCGCGACATCCGCCTCGAGCAGAGCGATGCGGATCTCGCGCGCGGTCGCGTCGATGTCGGCGTCAGACAGCCTGCCCTTCGACCGAAGGGCGGAGAACACCGACGTCAACCTGTCGGAAAGCGTCTCGAACACAGGAAGGCCAGCCTCGATCTAAGTCAGTGAGCGGGAGCCTCCAGCCTAATCGCTCACCAGCCCGGCGAGCCCACGCGTGTTGTGAGCGCGTGCTCGACGAGCGAGATCAGCGTCGACTTGACCGACTCGCGCTGACGCGCGTCGGTGCGCACCAGCGGGACCTGCGACGACAGGGTAAGCGCCTCGCGTATCTCGTCCTCGCCGTGGGCGAACATGCCGTCCCACCCGTTGACCGCGACGACGAACGGCAGTTGCGCCTCTTCGAAGTAGTCGATGGCCGGGAAGCTGTCGGCCAGGCGGCGGGTGTCGACCAGGACGACGGCGCCGATCGCGCCGCGTACGAGGTCGTCCCACATGAACCAGAACCGGTGCTGCCCGGGTGTGCCGAACAGGTAGAGGATCAGATCCTCTTCCAGTGACACCCGCCCGAAGTCCATGGCCACCGTGGTGGTGGTCTTGCGCGGGGTCAATCCGATGTCGTCCACGTCGCGCGCCGCGTCCGTCATCACCGCCTCGGTGGTCAGCGGCACGATCTCCGACACCGTTCCCACGAACGTGGTCTTCCCGACGCCGAACCCACCCGCGACGACGATCTTCGTCGAGGTGAGCCCGCGCCCGTTAGAGCCTCCGAAGTCCACTGAGCACCCTTTCCAGCAGGCTCACGTCCGGCCTGCCCGCCTCCAACTGCGGCTGGTACACCTGTACCAGCCCCTCCGTGGCCATGTCCGCGATCACCACGCGTGCCACGCCCAGCGGAACCCGCAGCAGCGCCGACACCTCGGCCACCGACCTCACCTGAACGCACAGCGCGTAGATCGCGCGGTGTTCCGGTGGCCTCCGCGACATGTCGACGTGCGCGGCCGCGGCGGCGGCGCTCCAGACGAGGGCCTCCAGCGCGAGATGCACCCGCGGCGCGGTTCGCCCTCCTGTCACGGCATACGGCCGCACCGGCGACGCCGGTTCGACCCGAGGTTGGTAGGGCGGCTGATCCCACTGGTCCATCCGGGCTCACACCCGCGGGTGCGAGGCCTGAAGCTCGGCCCGTACCGCCGGAGTCAGCACCTGCCCGGCCCGGTCGACCAGCAAGGTCATCTGATAGGCGACCAACCCCAGATCCGAGTCCGCGGCGGCGAGCACCGCGAGGCACGAGCCGTCGCTGATCGACATGATCAGCAGCAGGCCGCGCTCCATCTCGACGACCGTCTGCGCGACGGCCCCGCCTTCGAAGACTCGCGACGCGCCCTGGGTCAGGCTGACCAGCCCCGCCGCGACCGCGGCCAGCTGATCGGCCCGATCCTTGGGAAATCCGGCGGAGTACGCCAGGGGTAAGCCGTCCGCCGACACCACGACGGCGTGGGCCACCCCGGGGACTCCGCCCACGAACTCACTGACAAGCCAGTTCACCCCTCGGGCGGTCTGGCTCAGCTCCCGCATCATGGTGTGGTCTCCTCACGATTCTGAGTCCCGCTGATCTCGGCCCGGCCGCGCCGTACGCCCTGTTGGAAGCCGGACAGCAGGTTGCGCGCCCGATCAGGCGATCGGACCGGCATCGGCATCGGCATTGGTTGCTGCTGCTGCTGCTGTTGCTGCTGTGGGGCCTGGGGCTGAGGTGAACGGCCGAGGTCGGCGGACCCGGGAACGAGGTTGGCCTTCGGCACGCGCTTCGGCAGCCCGGACCCGGTGTTGCCCTCCCAGGACGGCTGCTGGGCCACCTGCGCGGCGGTCTGCCAGCCCGTGTCGCGCTCGGGGGAACTCCAGGTGTTCACCTCGGGCGACTTGCGGAACCAGGCGGACTCGATCGACGCGTAGATCGGCAGGTATTCCTCTTCGCGCTCGAGGCGCGGATTCCTGATGGCGGGCAGCGGCCCGGTGGCGGCTTCCAGATCCTGGCCGAGCCGGCGGGTGCGGGGTCGCATGCCTGTCGGCGGCATGGCCGAGCCCAATCCGGGCGGCGGCGTCGACGGTCCCGAAACGAACGATCCGGAAGCGAACGACCCGGAGTTGAACGTCCCGGAATTGAACGCGTCCGGATTGAAGGCACCGGAGTTGAACGCCCCCGAGTTGAACGCGCCCGACGTGAACGGCCCGGGGGTCATCGGCCCGGACGACATCGGATTGACCGCGCCGGTGCTCATGGCGCTCAGCGGGCCCGTGTGCAGCGGCGCGCCGGACCCGGTGCTGAACGGCGAGGTGAACGGCGCCGAGGTGAACGCGTTGAACGGCTCGGGCTGGGGCGCCCACGGCTGGGACGTCACCGGGGCCGGCGGGCCCGAATAGCCCTGGCCCGCGTACGCGGGGACCGACAGGAGCGACTCCGGCAGCAGGATCATCGCGGTCAGGCCGCCCGTGTCGTGGGGGCGCAGCTGCACGCGGATGCCGTTGCGGAGCGCGAGCCGGGCGACCACGAACAGGCCCATGCGCCGCGACACCGACACGTCGACGGTGGGCGGGTGGGCCAGCCGGTAGTTGGCCGTGCCGATCTCCTCGGGCGTCATGCCGATGCCGGCGTCGGTGATCGCGACCATCATGCCGCCGCCGTCGATCCGGTTTCCGGACACCATGACCTTGGTGTCGCGGGAGGAGAACGACAGCGCGTTCTCGACCAGCTCGGCCATGAGGTGGATGACGTCGTTGACGGCCTGTCCGACGATCGCGACGTCGGAGGGCAGGCTCAGCATGACCCGCTCGTAGCCCTCGACCTCCGACAGGGCGGCGCGCACGACGTCGGTCAGCTCCACCGGCTGGGTCCACCGGCGGGCCGGCTCCTGGCCGGCGAGAACCAGCAGGTTCTCACTGTTGCGCCGCATGCGGGTCGCGAGGTGGTCCAGTTTGAACAGGTTGCCCAGTCGCTGCTCGTCCTGCTCGCCCTGCTCCAGGCCGTCGATCAGGGTGATCTGCCGCTCGACGAGCGTCTGGCTGCGCCGCGACAGGTTGACGAACATGGCGTTGATGTTGCTGCGGAGGCGGGCCTCTTCACCGGCCAGCCGCACGGCCTCGCGGTGGACCTCGTCGAAGGCCCGCGCCACTTCTCCGACCTCGTCGGTGGAGTCGACCCCGATCGGGTTGACCTCGGGCGCCCGATCCTGGGTGTCGGATTCGCGCAGCTGCTTCACCAGGCCGGGCAGCCGATGCCCGGCGATCTCCAGGGCCTCGCCGCGCAGCCGGCGCAGCGGCCGTACGAGCGAGCGGGCCATGATCAGCGTGATGATGAGGACCAGCACCAGGACGGCGACGACCAGGGTGACGTTGGCGATGGCGACGGTCCGCGCGTCATCGCGCAGCACGCCGGCGCGGTTGACGATCGACTTGGTCATCGCCTCGAGGACCTGCTCGGAAAGGTCGACCTTGGAGCTGACGGCGTCGAACCAGCGTTCCTCTTCCGAACCGTGGCCATCGAGATTGCGCAGCGGCAGGCGGTTGGCCGTGAGGGCGAGCGCGCGGGCGCGGAAGAACTCGGAGCGGTCGATCAGCTGGCCGGTGACGATGTCGTTGTACTGCTGGCGCTCGGCGGGCGACGCCTCGGCCAGGAAGGCCGCGTGCTCGCTGTCCTGCCGCGACTTGGCCGCCGTGAAGGCGTCGAGCTCGGACGGGTCGAACCGGTCGCGGGCCAGGCCCACCGACAAGAGCGCCCGCTGCTTGGAGACCTCTTCCTTCTCACGGGCGAGCGAGCCCAGCGCCTTGAGGGTCGCGCTCAGGCCTTCGTCGGTGACGCCTTCCACACTGGTGTCGTAGACGCGCAGCAGGTCGGCGATGAAGTCCTGGTATTTGTCGATCGTCGGCAGCGGCGGCAGCTGGGTCTCGAGCACCGTGTCGCGGAGCGACTTCAGCTCGTTCAGCCGGGTCTCGATCCGGTTGAGGTCCTGCTGCGCGATCTCACCGAACGAGTCGCGGGCCGCCGCGAGACGGACGCGCACCTGGTCGGCCGCGGCGTTCACGGCCTCCTGGTGGGTGTGGATGTTGTTGAGCATGTCGCTGTTGCGGCGGCCGACGGCCACGAACCGGGCCACCAGGTCACGTTCCAACTGCAGTTCGTGACCAAGGATGTCGACGGCGGCGACGAGGTCGGCGGCCTTGGCCACCTGACCGAACTCCGAGGCCCTGGACGCCGAGTCGACGACGCGAAGCCCTCCCAGGATGACCGCGATCGCGGTCGGCAGCAGGATCAGGGCCAGCAGCCGGGTGCGAACCCGCCAGTTCTTGAGAGCGAAGGAGTTGTCGCGCCGATGCTGCCGTTCCGTCAGCCGACGCGGCGGCGGGCGCATCCCGTTCGCGGGCTCGGCACGGCGCTCGACCTCCATCATCGCAGTCGTCACTGGTCGCAGCCTCTCACCGGGGGTTCGGAGGCATGGGATGCACCTCGCTCCCACACATTGATGCGCAATTTGAGCATAGAGCGGTGCGCAATACCAAGTGGGACGAGCCGTTACAACGGTCCAAAGTTGGTAAGGAAGCCTCCCGAATGCCAAGAAACGCCACGGAACTGCATAATAAAGGTCGCTAACGAACAGCGGAACACAGTTCTGGCCCAGAGTCCGGTCCACCAATTCCGGCATCACGGGACGTCTTAACAAGTTTAGTGACATATGGCTCGGAATCCTGTTAGCTGGATTTGTCCTCCGGTACGCTCTCGGGCCATCCATCCACCAAGGAGACCTCATGAGGCGCCTGACCACTGGCCGCTCCCTCGCCCTGGGGATCGCGGTCGTGTTTGCGCTGGCATCCTGTGGAAGCTCGGGTTCGAGCTCCACCACTGCCGGCTCTAGTAACGGTCTTGAAAAAACCACCCTTACGGTCGGGGTCCTCCCGATCGCCGACGTCGCCGCCCTCTTCATCGCCAACCAGCGCGGCTTCTTCAAAGCCGAGGGTCTGACAGTCAAGCCGGAGATCGTCGCGAACGGCGCGGCGGCAATTCCGCGCCTGATCAACGGCACTTTGGACTTCGCCCTTGGCAACTACTTCGGCGTCCTGTCGGCGCAGGATAAGGGCGCCGCGAACATGAAGATCGTCGCGGATACATACCAGGCCAAACCCGACATTTTTGACATTGTCGTACCAAAAGATTCGACAATTCAGTCAGTCGCGGATCTGAAGGGCAAGCGCGTCGCCGTCGCGGGCCTGAACACAATTGCGACCCTCGCCGTCGACGCTACGCTTCGTGTCAACGGACTGGCCTCGACCGACGTCCACTACGTCGAGGTGCCCTTCCCCGAGATGCCGGGCAAGCTGTTCGCCGGCGCGGTCGACGCCGCGTTCCTCACCGAGCCCTTCCTGACCGGTGTGCAGAAGAACGGCGCCCGGAAGATCGCCGACACGATGACCGGCGCCATGGCCGACTTCCCGATCGCCTGCTGGGTCACCGTCGACGACTTCGCCAAGAAGAACCCGAAGACGGTCGCCGCCTTCCAGCGGGCCATCGTCAAGGCCGAAGCGATCGCCGACTCCGACCGCAAGGCCGTCGAAGCGGTGCTGCCGACGTACACGAAGATCGACGCGGCCACCGCATCGATCATCACGCTCGGCTCGTTCCCCACGACGCTCAACCCGACCCGCATCCAGCGTGTGGCCGACCTCATGCTGGAGTACAACTACCTGAAGTCGAAGATGGACGTCCAGCCGCTGCTGGTGCCCCTTCCCGCCGCGCAATGACATCTACCCGAGTGATCCGCGGCGCCATCGGCGTCGCGGGTCTGCTCGCCGTCGCCGAGCTGGCCGGTCGCACCGGCCTGCTCGACCCGGCGGTCGTCCCTCTGACATCGACGGTCGTGTCCGACACGGTCGGCCTCGCCGTCGATTCCGAGTTTCTGACCGATGTAAGTTTCACGCTCATCGTGTGGGCGGTCGGCCTTGGACTGGCCTCGCTTCTCGCCGTTTCGGCCGGAATGCTGCTCGGCTCGCTGCCGCGGGCCGAGTCGGCGGTCCGGCCGGTTCTGGAGTTCCTGCGGCCCATCCCGTCGGTGGCGCTCATCCCGCTCGTCACCCTGGTCGTGGCCTCGGACGCGTGGATGAAGATCACCGTCGTGGTGTACGCGGCCATGTGGCCCGTCCTGATCAACACCATGTACGGCCTGCGCGAGGTGGATCCACTGGCCAAGGAGACGCTGCGGAGCTTCGGATTCGGCCGCCTCGACGTGCTGCGGCGGGTGTCGCTGCCGAGCGCGGCGCCCTTCGTGGGGACCGGAATCCGGCTTGCCGCATCTGTGGCGCTGATCGTCGCGATCAGCGCCGAACTGCTGTCCGGCGGCGCGGGCGGCATCGGCGTCTACATCATCAAAGCCGGATCCGCCGACCGGGTGGACCTGATGCTCGCCGCCGCCATGTGGGCGGGCGTGCTCGGCCTGATCGTCAACTCGGTGCTCGTACGCGGCCAGCGGCGGCTGTTCCGCTGGCATGAGGCCCGCACATGAGCACGGGCATGCGCATGAGCGCGCGCACCAGCCATGCGCAGCCGAGCAGACGGTCTGGCCCGCGCCTCAACGCGCGGGTGACCAGGGCGCTGTGGAAGATCGGCGTGGTGGCCGCCGTGGTCGCGATGTGGGAATGGCGCGCACGGGCCGCGGAGAACGTCTACTTCCCGCCGCCGACGGCCATCCTTGCTCGGATGCGGGAAGCCTGGTTCTCCGGGCCGTTCACGCACGCCTTCCTGACCGACGAGGCCATCGCGAACTTCCCGCCGAGCCTCGGCCGGATGTTCGGGGGGTGGGGGCTGGCCTGCCTGGCCGGGATCGTGCTCGGCGTGGCCCTCGGCCGTTCGGACACGCTCGCGGCCTTCGTGGACCCGCTCATCCAGTTCGGGCGGGCCGTCCCGCCGCCCACGCTGATCCCGATCTTCCTGGTGCTGCTCAAGGCCGACACGCGGGTGCAGCTGGCCACGATCATGTACGGCGTGATCTGGCCGGTGCTGATCAACACGATCGACGGCGCCCGCTACATCGACCGGCTGCACGACGACACGGCCCAGGTGTTCGGGTTGACCCGGGCGCAGCGGCTGTTCCGCATCATCCTCCCGGCGGCCGCGCCGAAGATCTTCGCGGGACTGCGGCTGAGCCTGGCCCTGTCGCTCATCCTCATCGTGGTCAGCGAGCTCGCGGGCGGCAGCACCAACGGCATCGGCTACGAGCTGCTGGTCGCCAAATCGATGTACGACCTGGCCGGCATGTGGGGCGTCATCGTGCTGCTCGGCCTGCTCGGCTACCTGTTCAACGCCTCTTTCCTGCTGGTGGAGCGGCGTGTGCTCGCCTGGCACCGCAAGCAGTCCGACCCGCACACTTCTGAGAGGTGACACGTGCTCGACGTGATCAACCTGTCCCACACGTACGGCGCCGGGCCGCAGGCGCACCAGGCGCTCGGCGGAGTGAACCTCCACGTCGCCGAAGGTCAGCTGGTCTCTGTGGTGGGGCCGTCCGGCTGCGGCAAGTCGACGCTGCTGCGCTCGATCGCCGGGCTGGTCCGTCCCACCGGCGGGCGGATCCTGATCAGGGGCGCCCAGGTCGACGGCGTGCCCGACGACCTGGCCGTGGTCTTCCAGGACTACAGCCGGTCCCTGTTCCCGTGGATGAGCGTCGGCGAGAACGTCGAGCTCCCGCTGCAGCGCCGTGGCCTCGACCGCACGGCCCGGCGAGCGGCGGCGGCCGAGGCGCTCGACGCCGTGGGACTCGGGAACGCGGCCGCCAAGTTCCCCTGGGAGCTTTCCGGAGGCATGCAGCAGCGGGTGTCCATCGCCCGCGCCCTGGCGTACCGGCCGTCGCTGCTGCTCATGGACGAGCCGTTCGGCTCGGTGGACGCGCAGACCCGCGAGGACCTGGAGGATCTGATCCTCGCCGTGCGCGGCCATCACCGCATGACCATCGTCCTGATCACCCATGACATCGATGAGAGCGTCTACGTGGGCGACCGCGTGGTGGCGCTGACGAAGGCGCCGGCCCGCGTGGCCGGAGATCTTCAGGTGGACCTGCCGGGGCCACGGGATCAGATCGCCACCCGTGAACTGCCGGGCTTCGTCCACCTGCGGGCCGAAATCGGCCGACTGGTCCGCGGCAAGCACGCGGACCTCCTGCCCAATCTCCTCCCGAACAGGAGCGTTCATTGAACAACCAGGAAGTCATCTGGGAACTCATCCGTGGATCGTGGCGCTTCGCCGCGGTCACCACGTTCGTCGACCTTCGCTGCGCCGACCATATGAAAGACGGCCCGCTTTCGGTGGCCGAGCTCGCCGGGCGCTGCGACGCGCACGCCCCCTCGCTGCTGCGGGTGCTGCGCGTGTGCGCCACCAGCGGCCTCGTGCACAGCACGGCTCCCGACACCTACGGCCTGACGGAGACCGGCAGGCTGCTGATCGACGAGCCGGGCTCCATGCGGCCGGCGATCGTCATCAACTCCGACCCCGACATGCGGTACGCCACGGATTCGCTGACCGAAACGGTGCGCACCGGCCGCTCGGCCTTCGTGGAGCGGCACGGCGTGCTCTACGATCACCTGGCCACCCGGCCGGAGATCGCGAAGATCTTCAACAACTTCATGACCATGCGGACGCTCCCCATCTCGCAGGGCGTGGCCGAGCGCTACGACCTGTCGGGCGTCAGGACGCTCGTGGACGTGGGCGCCGGCAAGGGGCACACGCTCGCGGCCGTGCTCCGCGCCAACCCCGACCTTCGCGGCGTGCTGTTCGACCGGCCGCACGTGGTCGCGCACGCGAAGGAGTCGTTCGAGGAGTGGGGGCTGTCCGACCGGGTCGACTTCGTCGCCGGCGACTTCTTCCAGTCGGTGCCGGCCGGGCACGACGCCTATCTGCTCGGCTCGGTCATCCACAACTGGGACGACGCGGACGCCGAGCGCATCCTCCGCCAGATCCGCGAGGCCATGGACGACAACGGCCGGGTGCTGCTGACCGAGCTCATCCTGCCCGAGGACGACTCCCCGCACATCGGCAAGGAGCTCGACATGCGCATGCTCGGCCTGTTCGGCCAGGGCCGGGAGCGCACGCGGTCGGAGTACTCGACCCTGCTGGAGAAGGCCGGCCTGCGGCTGACCGGCACGATCGACCTCCCCGAGTACGGCAACCTGATCGAGGCCGTCCCGCAATAGAAGCACGTGCGATAAAGGGCGCCGCCGGATCGTCCGGCGGCGCCCTTCGCTTTCCACGACGGGTTATCGGGCCCAGCCGCCGGCACCCACTCGAGTGGTAAGAGCGTGTTCGACGAGAGAGATCAAGGTGCCTTTCACCGATTCGCGCCCGCGCGCGTCGGTCCGCACGAGCGGGATGTGCGGTGACAATGACAACGCCTCCCGCACCTCACCCTCACTGTGCGGGAAATGCCCATCCCACCCATTGATCCCCACCACGAACGGCAGCTGCGCCTCCTCGAAATAATCGATGGCCGGGAAACTGTCCGCCAACCGGCGCGTATCCACCAGCACCACCGCCCCGATCGCCCCCCGCACCAGGTCATCCCACATGAACCAGAACCGGTGCTGACCCGGCGTCCCGAACAGATAAAGGATCAGATCCTGATCCAGCGACACCCGGCCGAAATCCATCGCCACCGTCGTCGTCGTCTTGTTCGGCGTCAACCCCAGATCATCGATCCCCGCCGACGCGTCGGTCATCACCGCCTCCGTCGTCAACGGAACGATCTCCGACACCGCCCCCACGAACGTCGTCTTCCCAACGCCGAACCCACCCGCGACGACAATCTTCGTCGAGGTGAGCCCACGCCCGTCAGAGCCTCCGAAATCCACCGAGCACCCTTTCCAGCAAATTCAGATCCGGCTTTATCGTCTCGTGGACGCCTGAAGTTCCGCCCTTACCGCCGGAGTGAGCACCTGGCCCGCCCGGTCCACCAGAAGCGTCATCTGGTAGGCCACGAGACCGAGATCGGAGTCGGCCGCGGCCAGCACGGCCAGGCATGAGCCGTCGCCGATCGACATGATCAGCAGCAGCCCGCGCTCCATCTCGACCACGGTCTGGGCCACCACGCCGCCCTCGAACACCCGGGCGGCCCCCTGCGTCAGGCTGATGAGACCGGCCGCCACGGCGGCCAGCTGATCGGCCCGGTCCTTGGGAAAGCCGTCGGAGAACGCGAGCGGCAGGCCGTCGGCCGACACCACGACCGCGTGCGCGACGCCGGGCACCCCGCTCACGAACTCGCTCACAAGCCAGTTAACGCCGCGCGCGGCCTGGCCGACATCGTTGATCACGCCGGGACTCCTCAGGGCAGCAGCGGAAGGATCTTCGTCTGGGCCTCGACCGCGGCGTCCTGCGGGCTCTTGGCCCCGGACAGGACCTCCTGCTCCATGGTCCAGACGGCCTCGGAGATCTGGGCGTACTTGGGACCGTACTGGCCGCGGGGGCGGGCGGCGGGCATCTGCTGCGCGAACGCCTTGACCATCGGATGCCACACCCACGCCGGGTCGGTCAGCGCGTCCTTGCGGTTAGGGATGCTGCTGAGGCCCTTGGAGATCTCCTGCCGGCTGTTGGCCGGATCGGCGAGCCAGTCGGCGAGCTGCCAGACCGCGTCGAGGTTGGCGTTCTTCCCGATGGCCCAGACCTCACCGCCGAGTGGCGAGGCCGTGCCGGCCGCGCCCTTGGGCCAGGGCGCCACCCCCCACTCGAACGTGCTCTTGTCCAACGAGCCGAGCACCCACGGGCCGTTGAACATCATGGCGCAGGTGCCCGAGCCGAACTGGGCGCCCACGTCGGACTGCCCCCACTGGAGCACCGACTTGGGGGCGCTCTTGTCGACGTTGACCAGGTCGTCGAAGTAGGTGAGGGCGTCGACCGTGGCCTGGCTGCCGATGTTGGTCACGTCGCCGCCGGCCTGCCACAGCGCCGGCAGGAAGGTGAACGTGCCCTCCTCGGTCGGCGCGGCCGAGAAGCAGATGCCCGAGTGCTTGTCGTCGGTCAGCTTCCTGGCGAACGCGCGGAGGTCCTCCCAGGTTTCCGGCGGCGCGCTCAGGCCCGCCTGCCGGAACAGCGTCTTGTTGTACCAGAGCGCCGTCGTGTTGCTGCGGAACGGCACACCGTAGTACTTGCCGTTGTACTGGACGCTCTTGACGACGAAGTCCAGGAACTCGTCCTTGTGCGGCCAGTCGGCCATCTTCGCGCTGAGGTCGGCCAGCACGCCCTGGGTGGCGAAGACCGGCACGTCGCTGTTGTCGATGGCCGCGATGTCGGGGAAGGCGCCGCCGGCGGCCGCCTGGATGAGCTTCGCGCGGAAGTCGGCGAATCCGATCGCGGTCCGCTGGATGTCCACGTCGGGGTGGGCCAGCTCGTACTTCTTGATCAGAGAGTTGACGGCGTCGTCGGATTGCGGGGAATAGCCGAAGTAGTCCCACCACGTGATCGTGGTCTTGCCCGACGTCCCCGTGGACGTGCTGTCGCCTCCCCCACCCCCCGAACAGGCGGCGGCGGTCAACACGGCGACGGCGGCGACGAGCAACCTCGTGGGCGGGCGCATGGCTGATCTTCCTGTGGGAGGAACGCGGGAGGAGTGCGGGAGTGAGCGCGCATGACCGGGGCGAGCGATCAGGACCCGGCCCTTCGGACCAGGAATGACTACCGCTCCGGCTCGGCCGGTGTCAAGAAAACCCCCAACTTCCCCCAGCTTCAAACGCTCCAATGGAGTATTTCCCCTCTAAAGGCAACTTTTCTCTTCATAAAGGACATTTACGAAATACGGCACATGGGGCCTTCCGGCCGTTGTCCTGGCAGTGAAACTGTGCTCTCCTATCCCCGTCGTGATCGCCCCGCACCTCTGTGACCAGGGGTCGTCGAAGATCGACTGTCCCGTTCCATTCCAGAGCGGCGAGAGGTACGTGATGAGAACCGGAACGGCAAGCCGCGGCCCGATCCGCAGGTTCGCGCTTCCCACCTGGCGTGTGCGCCCCCGCCTGGTCGCGCTGATCCTCATCCCCACGGTCGCCGCCGTGCTGCTCGGCGGCCTGCGGGTGACCACGGCCGTCCGCCAGGCCGACGACTTCCGCCGCCTCACCCAGCTCGCCGTCCTGGTGGAGCAGCTCGGCAGCCTCAACCACGAGCTGGCCCTGGAGCGCGACCTGCTGGTCTGGTACGTGGCCCGGCCCGGCGCGGCCGACCGCAAGGAGGCCGTGGTCGACCAGACCTCCATCTCCGACCGGGTCGGCGCCCAGGTGGAGCACGCCATCAAGACCCTCGATCCGGGCCAGAAGCTGCACGTCCAGGACGCCATCACCCGCGTCCAGCGGTGGCTGGACGGCCTGCCCGGCCTCCGCGAGATCGCGCTGAGCGGCAAGGGCCTGACCGCCTCGGTGACCATCGAGGCCTACTCCGGCATGGTCGACGACGTCATGCGCGTCTATGAGGCGCTGAGCAACGACGTCACCGACGCCGACCTGCGCCGCCAGGTCCTCGAGCTGACGAGCGTCTCCCAGGCCAAGGAGGAGATGTCGCGGCAGCGCGCCTACCTGGTCGACGCCCTCACCACGGGGACCGCGGACACCGACACGGTGACCGGCGTGCTCGGCTCGGTGAGCCGCCAGCAGATCGCCGTCACCAACTTCGAGGCCCGATCCTCCATCGAGGACCTGCACTTCTTCGCCGGGACCGTCAGCGGCCCGGAGGTCGACAAGGTCAACACCATCACCCGGCAGGCCGTCGGCCGGCTGCGGCTGGGGCAGCGCGCCGGCAACGCCGACCCGCGCGCCTGGTTCGCCGCGGCCACCACGGCCATCGACAAGATGCGCACGGTCGAGAAGCGGCTCGAGGCCGCCGTCGTCGGCGGCAGCAGGTTGCAGCAGAGCGACGAGCGGCAGACCGCGATGACGCTGGCCGCGTCGATCCTCGCGCTGCTGCTGCTGGTGTTCACGGTGACGTTCCTCGTGGTGCGCTCGCTGATCCGGCCGCTGCGCCGGCTGCGCAGGGAGGCCCTGCAGATCGCCGGGCACAGCCTTCCCGAGACCGTCCATCGCGTGCGTGAGAGCGCCGGCGGGCCACAGGACATCGAGGTCACCCCGATCAGGGTCACCGCGAAGGACGAGATCGGCGAGGTGGCCCGGGCGTTCGACGAGGTGCACCGCGAGGCCGTGCGGCTCGCGGCGCAGGAGGCCTCGCTCCGCACCAATGTCAACGCCATGTTCGTGAACCTGTCGCGGCGCAGCCAGACGCTGGTCGAACGGCAGCTGAACCTGATCGACGGCCTGGAGCAGGGCGAGGAGGACGAGGAGCGGCTGGCCCACCTGTTCCGGCTGGACCACCTGGCCACCCGCATGCGCCGCAACAGCGAGAACCTGCTGGTCCTCGCCGGGCAGGAACCGGCGCGCCGCTGGGCGCAGCCGATCCCCGTGGTCGACGTGGTGCGCGCCGCGCTCTCGGAGGTGGAGAGCTACGAGCGGGTGACCACCCAGGGCGTCGTCAACGCCTCGGTCGTCGGCACGGCCGTGAACGACGCGATCCACCTGGTCGCCGAGCTCATGGAGAACGCGCTGGCCTTCTCTCCGCCGCAGACCAGGGTCATGGTGTCGGCCAACCGCATCGACGGCGGCGGCCTGATGCTGTCGATCACCGACCGGGGCATCGGGATCACGCCGGAGGAGCTGAGCGTGGTCAACCAACGGCTGGCCGACCCGCCGGAGCCGGACGTGTCGGTGTCGCGGCGGATGGGCCTGTTCGTGGTCGCCCGCCTCGCGCAGCGGCACGGGATCCGGGTCCAGCTGCGCCGGCAGGACGGCGGCGGAGTGACCGCGATGGTGCTGTTCCCCGAGATGATCCTGGTGGGCGAAGTCCCGCAGCCGCAGGCGCCCCCGCCCGTCCACATGCCGCCGCAGCCGGTCTGGTACGCCACGGAGTCGGGGGCCCACGCGCCGCTTCGTAGGTTCGACCGCCGCACGATCGAGGAGCAGAGCGGGGAGTTCCTGCCGATCTTCTCGGCCGTCGAGTCCGACTGGTTCCGCAGGCGGAGCCGTACGGAACAGAGTGTCTGGGACCGGTCGCCCGGCGACGAGGGCTGGCGGACGGCGGCCGCGCTCAGCGAGCCCGCTCTGGACGGAACGACGAGGTCGGGGCTGCCCAAGCGGCAACCGAAGGCCAATCTCGTGCCCGGCTCGGTCAACCTGGCCGCGGACGAGCCCCGGCGCACGCCGCCGCCGTCAGCCGAGGCGATGCGCGAGCGGCTGGCCGGCTACCAGCGCGGCCTGCGGGAAGGCAGGGCGGCGGTGCACGGCGAGGCGCCCGAGCGCTGAGTCACACGCGGGAGCGTCGCGGGACTGGGTCTTACCGGGCCCAGCCGCTGGCGCCGACCCGCATGGTGAGGGCGTGCTCGACGAGGGTGATCAGGGTGCTTTTCACCGATTCGCGCCCGCGCGCGTCGGTCCGCACGAGCGGGATGTGCGGTGACAATGACAACGCCTCCCGCACCTCACCCTCACTGTGCGGGAAATGCCCATCCCACCCATTGATCCCCACCACGAACGGCAGCTGCGCCTCCTCGAAATAATCGATGGCCGGGAAACTGTCCGCCAACCGGCGCGTATCCACCAGCACCACCGCCCCGATCGCCCCCCGCACCAGGTCATCCCACATGAACCAGAACCGGTGCTGACCCGGCGTCCCGAACAGATAAAGGATCAGATCCTGATCCAGCGACACCCGGCCGAAATCCATCGCCACCGTCGTCGTCGTCTTGTTCGGCGTCAACCCCAGATCATCGATCCCCGCCGACGCGTCGGTCATCACCGCCTCCGTCGTCAACGGAACGATCTCCGACACCGCCCCCACGAACGTCGTCTTCCCAACGCCGAACCCACCCGCGACGACAATCTTCGTCGAGGTGAGCCCACGCCCGT
>JAGFNW010000050.1 GCA_017592665.1 Streptosporangiaceae bacterium NEAU-GS5
GCCCAGTCCGTCGCCGGTGCCGTTCACCAGCCCCTCCGGCCGCCAGAACCGGGCCAGCCCCAGCCCCAGCGTCGGCACCACCGGCAGCCCCTCACCCATCACCCAACTGACCATCGCCGCCATCACCATCACCCCACCCCGCCCCACAGCCGGCGACCCCATCACCTTCACCGCCGACATCCACGGCCCCGACCCCCACACCTGGTCATGGACCCTACAACCCATCAACGGCCCCACCCAGCGCACCTCCGACCAACCCACCCTCCACGACACCATCACCACCCCCGGCACCTACACCGTCACCCTCCACATCAAAAACGACACCCAAACAGCCGAACACCACCAAAACTTCACCGTCGGTGCACCCCCACTGACCTGCGGAACAACCATCACCGTCGACACCACCCTCACCACCGACCTGACCTGCCCCACCACCGCACTCACCATCCAAGGCAGCTCCATCACCCTCAACCTCGACGGACACACCATCACCGGACCCGGCAAAACCGCCGCCATCGCCGTCTCCGGCGACAACAACACCATCACCAACGGCACCATCACCAAATACGCCAGCGCCGCCAAACCCGACACCACCACCCCCGACCTGACACTGCGCAGCCTCAAGCTCAGGAAGAGCGGCGCGGAGACAGACTTCGTGGTCTCCCAACCTCCTGGCAGGGCCCGGGTGACGATCGAGGCATGCGACATCGACTGGGATGGCGCCGAAATCTCCGACTCCCGGCATCAGGTCGCGTCGATGGAGATGACCGACTCCACCGTGCGCAACGCGATCGTCGGCCTGTACGGGGCCATGGAATTCGTGCTCCGCGGCAACACGTTCGAGGACTCGAAACTACGGGGGGACCAGCTCAGCGGCGCAGCCCTCACCGGAAACACGTTCATCAGAAGCCCGGTAACCCTGGGAAGGGACTACACCAGGCCCACCGAGATCGCGGACAACACCTTCACCGGCGCCGAGACGGCGCTGTCCATCAGCGAGTCGTCAGGCCTGAATATCACCGGTAACACGTTCGACGACAACGGCGTCGGAATGAAGATCACCGATTTCTGGCTGACGGGCAGAGAGAACGTCAGCCACGTGCAGGCCAACCACTTCCATAACAACAAAGTGGCCGGAATCCTCGTCCGCAGCAGCCTCAGGCAATCGTATCCCCTCGTCCTCACGATCACCGGAAACTGGCTGGACCACAACGGATACGCCTACGCGGGCACGGTGGACGGACAGGGCAAAGCCGTCGACGACGGCATTCATATCGAGCGCCTCTCGACGCCTCCCAAGCCAAATGAGCACGCTGTCCTTTTGGCGGGCAACCGTACGAGCGGCAACGCCGACCGCGGCATCGAGGCCGACTCCGACAGCGTCGACAACGGCGGGGACAACACCTCCTCCGGCGACGAAAACGGCTGCTACCCCGAGACCATGTGCGAGTAAGCGATCATGCGTGGATACGACGTCGAACCAGGCCCCGCCAATGAGGCGGCAATGAACCCGTCCACTCTCGTCCGGCGCCGCAAGGCCGTCCTCGGCGCCGGCCTGGCTGTCGGACTCGCCTGTGTAACCATCTTCGCCGGCCTGGCCGGAGCGTATCCGTCAGGACCTCTCCCCCTGCGGACCGGGCTCGCCTGGCTCGAGTCCAGCGGCATCGGGGAGCTGACGCTCGTCGACGGCACGGCCGGGGCGCCCGTTTCCTCGGTGGTCGTGGGGCCGTCAGGCACCGGGGGTCAGCTGACGCAGGTAGGGACCACGGCGTACTTCCTCAACTCGGCCACGGGAACGGTCAGCAGAGCGGACGCCGCTCAGGCGACCAGCGTGAGTGTTCCCGTCCTCACACGGCACAGCTCCGACGCCATCCTGGCCAACGAGCGGGAGGTCTTCGTCCTGGATCAGAAAGCCCACCAGGTGGTGATCCGAGACGCGGGGACGCTGGCCGCACCTAGAACACTGGACCTGCCCGAGCGCCAGACCCTGCTCGGACCCGACGGCGGGCTGTGGAGTCTCGCGCTCGACGGGACCGTGTCATGGTGGGATGGCGGGAGCGAACGGCGGAGCGTCGGACGCGCGCACGTCTCATCCCGTGCCGCCATGGTCCTGGCCGGCGACACACCCGTCGTGGTCGACCCCGTCCGGGCGATGATCCACGTCCTTTCCCGCGGCACCCGGACCGCGCCCGTCGACGTGCTCCCCGACGACCGGGGCGTACGCGTGTGGGGATCGGCCGGGGACCGGTTCTACATCTGGGCGCGTGGCCGCCACATCCTCAACGTATGCTCGGCCACCACCGCCACCTGCCTGCCGATATCCGACATCGCACCGGAGGACCCCGAAACGCTGGTCGAGGCCTGGGGGAAGACTCTCATCCGGGTCTCCGACACCGGTCTGGCCATGGTCGATCCGACGTCCCGCAGCGTCGAACGGATCATCGCGCTGGATCCGCGTCTTCTCGAAATGTCCGTACGGGACGGCATCGTCTTCCTGAACAACCCCTTCGGGCCGCAAGCCGCGGTGCTCCGTCCTGACGGCAGACTCATCACCTTCGAGAAGTATCGCGTCCAGCCAGGCAGACGGGGCGACCCCACCCACCCACCGGGCACTCCAGCGGTCACAGCCAGTGGGGGGCCATTGAGCACGGGCCGATCGGACCCGAACCCCAATGACTCTCCCACTGCCGACATAACGAGATCTCCCCAGAGCGAGGGCGTGCCCAGTCCGTCGCCGGTGCCGTTCACCAGCCCCTCCGGCCGCCAGAACCGGGCCAGCCCCAGCCCCAGCGTCGGCACCACCGGCAGCCCCTCACCCATCACCCAACTGACCATCGCCGCCATCACCATCACCCCACCCCGCCCCACAGCCGGCGACCCCATCACCTTCACCGCCGACATCCACGGCCCCGACCCCCACACCTGGTCATGGACCCTACAACCCATCAACGGCCCCACCCAGCGCACCTCCGACCAACCCACCCTCCACGACACCATCACCACCCCCGGCACCTACACCGTCACCCTCCACATCAAAAACGACACCCAAACAGCCGAACACCACCAAAACTTCACCGTCGGTGCACCCCCACTGACCTGCGGAACAACCATCACCGTCGACACCACCCTCACCACCGACCTGACCTGCCCCACCACCGCACTCACCATCCAAGGCAGCTCCATCACCCTCAACCTCGACGGACACACCATCACCGGACCCGGCAAAACCGCCGCCATCGCCGTCTCCGGCGACAACAACACCATCACCAACGGCACCATCACCAAATACGCCAGCGCCGCCAAACCCGACAACACCACCCCCGACCTGACACTGCGCAGCCTCACCCTGGGCAACGAAGGCGCGCAAGAAGGATTCATCGTCGACACCGGCGTCGGAGCGGGGGACCTGCGGTTCGACGACTGCGACATCCGCTGGAGCGGCGCGCCCTTCCCCGTCAGGGGCAATGTGTGGTCCATCGAGATGACCGGTTCGCGCGTCCGCGACACCTCCATGCAGCTGACCCAAACCCGGCACCACGAATTCCGGGAAACGAGGTTTACGGATTCCGCACTGACGGTGACCAGTGGCAGCCCGCCGCGGCTCATCGGAAACACATTCACCCGGAGCCCGGTCTTCATGGCCACGGTGTTCGGGAACAGCGAGATCTCCGGCAACATCTTCACCGGGGCGGGGACCGGGCTCATCCTTCAGGACGCGTGGGGGATCAGCGTTACGGCGAACCACTTCCTGAACAACGGGATCGGTCTGGAGCTCAACCGTTTCCTGCCGCAACAGAACGACCTGGCCCACCCCATCGTCGTTCAAAGCAATCACTTCGACGACAACCGGGCCGCCGGCGTCTACGTCCACGACGCGCGAGCCCCCTTCACCTTCCGGCTCGCCACGATCACGAACAACTGGCTGAATCACAACGGCCGCGACTATGGGGGAACGATGGACGAACAGGAGAAGGCGGTGGACGACGGGATTCACATCGCGCCCACAGGACATGGCCCCACTGTTTTCGTGGCGGGCAACGAGATGAGCGGCAACGGAGACCGCGGCATCGAGGCCGACCCCGACAGCGTCGACAACGGCGGGAACAACACCTCCTCCGGCGACGAAAACGGCTGCTACCCCGACACTCTGTGCGGGTAGGCGGCAATGCGTAGATGTCATGAAATCGCTGGCGCACGAGCCCTCATCGTCGGCACCGGGAGGCACGCGCCGAGCTCCGACCTTGAGCCGCTGCCTCAGGTGGCCGAGACCGTCGCCGACATGCGTGACGCGTACGTCATGCGCTGCGGCGTCCCCAGGGACGCGGTGACCGCGCTCGTCGATCCGGCGTCGCCGGTGGAATTCGGGGAGGCGCTGGCGGGCGTCGCCGAATCCGCACATGGCCTGCTCATTGTGCACTACATCGGACACGGACTCCTGGGCAACGACGGGCGGCTTCACCTCGCCACCCAGATGACCTCCGACAACAAGAGCCACCTGCCGTATTCCGCGCTCGCCTACGCGTCCATGCGGGACACTCTGCGGGAAGCCATGCGGGCCGGTGTGCAGACCCTCGTGGTCATCCTGGACTGCTGCTTTGCCGGCCGGGCACTGGGCGACATGGGCCAGCACGCCAACCCGTTGAGCGGTGTGTCCGACATCTCTGGCGCGTTCGTCCTGACCGCGGTGGGCCGGACCGCGCTCGCCACGGCACCATTGGAGAGCCGCCACACTGCGTTCACCGGCGCCCTGATCCATCTGCTCACCGTTGGAGACAGTGAAGGCCCGGCCGACTTCTCGCTCAGCGCCCTGTTCCAGAGCCTGCGCCGCAAACAGGAGGCGGACAGCCGTCCTCTGCCGCATAGCAGCGCCCTCGACAACGCCGGAGATCTGCTGCTGGCCCCGAATCCGGCCTTCAACGGACGGACGCCGCCGGCCAGAACGGCGCCCGCCGTTTATCCGGCCGTGAGAACGGACCTGTGTCCGTACAAGGGGCTACAGCCTTTCGGCGAGTCCGACACCAGCCTGTTTTTCGGCCGCGAACGGCTGACCGATGCGCTGACGAGAAGGCTGTCGGGACGGTACGGCCAACCACGGCCGCTCATCGTCACGGCGCCCTCGGGATCGGGCAAGTCATCCTTGCTGCGGGCCGGGTTGGCCAGCGCGGTCAGCCGGGGCGAACTCGGCATTCTCGGCTCGGCCCGATGGCCGCGTGCGTACATCACTCCGGGGGACGCGCCGCTCGCGCGGCTCGCCGAACATCTCTGCGCGCTTGGTCATCTGCCCCTCGATCCGACGCTCGACGCCTTGCGCGAGGATCCGAACCGTGCCTCGACTCTGTTCCGGCGGCTCGCCCCCCGCGGGGGCCGGCTCGTGCTGACAGTCGACCAGTTCGAGGAGGCATTCGCGTCCGACCGCGAGGAACGTGACAGGTATGTCGACACCCTGATGTCCCTGTCCACCGGAGGAGATCATGGGCCGGTGGCGCTCGTGGTGCTGGCCGTACGCGCCGACTTCTACGCGCAGTGCATCGAGATTCCCGCGCTCCTGCCGGCCTTCGACGACGGTCCGGTGATCATCACGGCCATGACCACGGACGAGGTCCGCGCCGTCATCGAAGGCCCGGCCGCGGCTGCGGGCCTCATCCTGGAATCCGGCCTCGTTCCTTTGATCATGAGTGACTTCGGCGTCCGGGAACCCGCCGCCGGTTCCACGCCCGCGGGCGCGTACGAGGCGGGACGCCTTCCGCTGCTGTCCTACGCGCTGTACGCCACCTGGGCCACCCACCGCGGCCAATCACTGACGATCTCCGGATATCGCCAGACGCGAGGAATCCACGGCGCGCTCAACGCGACCGCGGAAAACGCGTACCAGACCCTGGATGAGCAGTCTCGTGCGGTGGCACGCGGCGTCTTCCTCCGGCTGGTGAACCTCGGGAACGGCGGCAGGCCGACCCGGCGGACCGTGCCGCTCGGCACGCTGCTTGACGAGATGCCGGACACCGCCGGAACCCGGCGCGTGCTCGACGTGTTCGCCGCCGAAGGCGCCCGGCTCGTCACGATCGACCGGGACACCATCGAAATCGCCCATGAGGCCCTGCTCACCGCGTGGGACCAGCTGAGTGGCTGGATCGACGACAGCAGGGACGCGATGATCAAGGAACGCGCCATCGTGGAGGCCGCCGGGCGATGGGCCGAGGAATCCCGGGACGAGGGTCTCCTCCTGCGTGGCACCCGGCTGGAATCGGCAAGAGAGTGGCTCGACGCCGAGCATGACGTCGAACCCAGCCCAGTGGCGACCGGCTTCGTCCGTGCCAGCCTGGGGCGCCAGCGGGTCGAGCACCGCAGAGCCGCAAGCCGCCGATGGGGCGTCATCGGGGTTCTCCTCATGCTGATCGTCGTGGTGGGCGTGATCGCCATACGGGAGAACAGCGCGGCGACGAGAGAGAAAGCCGTAGCCCGAGCCCAGAAGCTGCTTTTGCAGGCGATCCCGCTCAGCGCCACCAAGCCGTCCGCGTCCTTGCTCCTGCAAGCGGCTTCAATGCTCGTCCATCCGACCGGAACGGCACGCGCGGCCATGGTGTCGACGCTTATGGGCAACCACTTCGCTGCCACGATGAAGGGCCACGCGGCGGCGGTACAGGCGGTGGCCTTCCAACCGGGTGGGAAGAAAATGATCACCGTGAGCGCGGACAGGACCGCGGTGCTCACCGATGTCGCCGATCCGCAGCGCCCCCGATGGATCGCCACGCTGACCGGGCACGGCGCCGCGATCCGCGCGGCGGTCTTCAGCCCGGACGGACGGTTGGCCGCGACCGGAGGCGACGACCACGTGACCCTCGTCTGGGACGTGTCGAGCCCGAGGACACCGCCCGTGGCGCTGCGGGCCCGTTCCGGCGTCCACGTCCGCGCTCTCGCGTTCCGGCCTGGCGGGGGCATCGTGTTCGCCGGCGGGTCGGACGGATACGCCCAACTGTGGGACGTCCGCGACTTGAGCGCCCCTCACGCGACCACGCTCCCCGACGTCACCGGGACCATCCGGGGGGCGGCATTCGGTCCTGAAGGACACGTGCTGGTGACCGCGGGCGACGACGGAACGATCACGATCTGGGATACCCGGCGCCCCACTCATCCCGTGCGGCTCGCGACGGTCAGGCAGAACGACGAGTTGCACGGCATCGCTCTCAGCCCCGACGGCCATGCCCTGGCCGCCGCTGGGCAGGGCGGAAGCATCGGTTTCTGGAACATCACCGACCCGCGTCGTCCCGCGCGGCTCAGCCCGATTCCGGGGACCAGCCCCGTCCACTCTCTCGTCTTTATGCCCGACGGCAGAAGGCTCATCGCGGCCGCGGAAAACGGGATCACCACGATATGGGACCTCATCGATCCGGCCCCGCCCAGCAGATCGCAGACGTTCGCCCGCCAGACCGAGAAGATCACGAGTATCGCGCTCAGAGACGACGGCCACGTGATGGCGACCGCAAGCACCGATGGCACAGCGGTCCTGTGGTACATCGAGGACCCCGCTCACCCACCAACCTCGATGCGCCTGATCTCCTCCCCCACGTCCGGCCAGGGTCAGTCGGACGGCCAGAACCGAGCGATCTTCAACTCGAAGGGCGACCTGCTCATCCGCACCAGTTGCTGCGACAAGCCACAGCTGATCGACCTGAGCGACCCGCGCCACCCCGCGATCCGGCCGGCGTTCGACGAGCAGGTCGCCGCGATCGGCGACCTGGCCTACGACGACGCGCGCCGGCTCGTGGTCACAGTGGACTGGAGCGGGTTCATCATCGTGTGGCGGCTGACAGGCGACGGACCGGCCACACCGCTGAGCCGCGTGAACGCGCACAGCGGAGCCTTACAGGAAGTCGAGTTAAGCCCGGACGGCAGGCTCGTGGCGGCATCGGGCGGTGACGGCACCACCGTGTGGGACCTGTCCGAACCCACTCAGCCGCACCGGGTCACGGCGCTGGAAAACGCCGACGTCGATGACCCGACCCACTATCAGTGGCAAGGATTGGCCTTCAGCCCGGACGGGCACACGCTCGCCGCCTCCTCGAAAAGCGTGACCCTGTGGGATCTCACCGACCCCGCCAACCCGGTCGCGCGCCCACGGCTCACCGACGCGCGCGGTCCGGCCGTGTTCGCCCATGGGGGCGCTGTCCTGGTCACCCGTACGAGCGAAGGCGTCGCCGTCTGGGACACCCGGGATACGACGCATCCGGCTCGCCTGGCGTCAATGGCGTCGAACGATGAGAACAGCCCGACCGGCCTCTCCGTATCCGCCAAGAACGTCCTCGCCATCGAGATCCACGATGGAGTCGACCTGTGGGATCTGTCCGATACTGGCGATCCGCGCCGGCTCACCACAGTAGCCGCACGCACGGTGACCGGCTTCAGCCAGGACGGCAGATGGCTCGTGGTGGAGTATCCCCTCGGCGGGACCGCGGACGCGTCACCCGCCGCGGGAGGGCTGCTCCTGGACATCGCCAGGATTACGCAGGTCGTGATCCATCCCCAAGATTTGGCGTGCGCCGTCGCCGATCGGCAGCTCACCCAGCGGGAGTGGCAGTCCTACCTCCCTGACCTGGACTATCGGCCGGTTTGCGGACAGGTCGCCTGACCCTCAATCCGGGCGGTCACGTCCGGACGAAATGACCTCCATCACGTGGCGCACGGTCTTCGCGATCTCCCTGGTGCTGCCCGCCTCGACTTCGATCTCTCGATCACCCTGCTTGACGCGGATCTTGACCATCCTGCGCCTGGTCGACAACCATGTCGCCGCCGCAGTGATCACCGCCACGGCGGTGCCCTCGGGCTCAACCAGCACTTGACAACTCGAGCACCGAGCCCATCTCTCCCGGCCGCGCCCGGCGCCGCAGGTGCTCCACTGGAACGGCCTTCAGAGCATCCTCATCCGCCAGCCTGTGCCGTGCCAATACTGGCGTACTGGCTCTCACCTGGGATGCAGGTGATAATGACTACGCCGCTCGTCGGTACTGATTGATCAAGCCCGAGACAGCCTTGGTCCGTCGGACCGGTGCCGTCATATCGATCACCTGGCCGGGATCGTGCAATGGCGGCTTCTGATCTCGGGACTGATGCGGACGATGATCGTTATAGTGCCACTCGAAATCGGCGAGCACCCTGCGCAGATGCCGCTCACCGTAGATCAGCAGATGGTCCAGACACTCCCGCCGCAGGGTCCCGGCAAACCTCTCCGCATAGCAATTCGCCCGCGGGGCCCGCGGCGGAATCTTCAGGATCCGTACGCCACCGCCTGTGAACACCTGGTCGAAGGCCCGGGAGAACTTGCCGTCGCGGTCCCTCATCAGGTATTCGAAGCGGCCGGCACTGCGCCTGCCGATAACCTCATCCGCCCAGGTCATGGCCTTGCTGGGGACGTCGCCTAGCATGTGCGAGCTTCGGCCCTCGGCGACCAGACGAAGGCGCCATGATGAGACGCCGTGCTTGTACGCCTGGCCTATCTGACCCTCACCAACGCCTTCGCCGCGCTGCGTCTGCTGCCGAGGGGAGATCGAGACAAAGACGTCGAGATCCTCGTCCTGCGCCACCAGATCACCGTCCTTCAACGGCAACTCGGCTCCAGCACCAAGGTGAGGTTCACCCCTGAGGATCGAGCCTTCCTGGCTGCTCTGCTGACGTCGCTGCCCCGTGAGGGCCTGCGCAGGCTACGCCTTCTCGTCAGCCCGGATACCGTCCTGCGCTGGCACCGTGACCTGATCAAGCGGCGTCACGCCCGCACCTGCCGACCGAAGCAACCTGGGCGCCCGCCCACCATCCGCTCGATCCGTGTCCTCATCCTGCGTCTGGTCAAAGACAATCCGTCCTGGGGCTACCAGCGGGTGCACGGCGAGCTCACCACGCTGGGCGTTTCGGTCGCCGCCTCGACCGTGTGGGAGATTCTCAAGCAGGAAGGCGTTGACCCCGCCCCCGACCGGACGGCAACGACGTGGGCCGATTTCCTGCGCTCACAGGCTGACGCGTTGCTGGCCTGCGACTTCATCGAGACAATCACCCTGAACGGGAAGCGGCAGTACATTCTGGCCGTCATCGAGCATGCCAGCCGGCGCGTCCGCGTGCTGGGCACCACCGCCCACCCGACCGCCACCTGGGTTATCCAGGCGATCAGGAACCTGGTGATGGACCTGCAGGACGCCGGCTGCCGGCCGCGGTATCTGATCAGGGACCGGGACGGCAAGTTCCCGGATCTTATCCAGGAGATCCTCGCCGATGCGGGCATTCAGACCGTTCTCACCGGGATCCGGATGCCGCGGATGAACGCGATCATGGAGCGATGGGTGCAGTCATGCCGCCGCGAACTGCTTGACCGCTGCCTGCTGTGGAACGAACATCACCTGCGGCGCGCCCTACGCGAATACGAAGACTTCTACAACCGGCACCGAGCCCACCAAGCCCTTCGCCAGGCGGCTCCCCCTGCGCGCTGTCCCAGTTCCGATCACCGATCCAGCACAGATCATCAGCCTCGAAATACGCCCACGAGACAGACTCGGCGGCGTCCTCCACGAGTACCTACGTGCCGCTTGAACTGCACGGATGAGGATTTCGGCAGGCACACAGTTTCCGCACGTCACGGCGCTACTGTGACAGCGGACTCAGCACCAGCTCAGCACCGATAGATTTGGCATCTCGTAATAGCCCATCCGCCGGCGATCAAGACAACGCCCGAGCTCAGAGCCCATGGCGCAATTTCTGGCACCCGCACCCACCCCGCATCTCCTCCTGCTGCTACGCCCTGCTGCCGACAAGCCCCACCGAGCGGATGCGCATCCGACG
Source organism: Streptosporangiaceae bacterium NEAU-GS5 (assembly GCA_017592665.1). Taxonomy (GTDB): domain Bacteria; phylum Actinomycetota; class Actinomycetes; order Streptosporangiales; family Streptosporangiaceae; genus NEAU-GS5. The sequence goes on from JAGFNW010000050.1 coordinate 10,819, forward strand.
CTTGCGCTCCTTCAGCGAACGCCTGGCGGCCATCGTCAGATAGCGACCCGAAGATCCGAACGGTGATCGGCTCCTGCTGCGCGCCCAGCTCTCGCGTCGGCCTCGGATCAGACTTCCCCGAACCCCCGCACTGCCTCATCTGCACGCCTTCACCAGCGGCGCAGACCAGGACCGCGGTGCCGTCCGCGCAACCGCCACCTTGCCCTATCACAACGGCGCGACCGAGGACGTGAACGCCAAGACCGAGCGCATCATGCCAGTCCCCATATACGGCAGAGCCGGCTTCGCGGTGCTCCGCCACAGCATCCTGTTGGCCTAACGCCCCGCCACCACCGAAAGAGAGACAGAGCCGGCTTCCAAACAGTCCCGCCCGCCTGCGGGGCCTAAATAACCGGTGAAGGTGTGGAGTCCTCGATCTTCGCCCGCAGGTTGCTAGACACCTGCACGTAGTCAACAGCCTTGTCGGTAGCGATCGGCACTTCGATCTGGCGCGCCGTATTGGCGACATCCCGAAGGTCATTCCATACCGCCACCTCCGACGGCCCGACGAGTCCGTGCTGTTGCGCCAGTAATATGGCTGGTGTCGATCGCATCTGCTCATGCGCTCCCGGAACACCGACCTCAGTGAGATGCTGCTTGAGCGCCAGGTCAAGGATTCGGAATGATTCGAGCACCGCGGCACGGGGAGAGATGCGTGCCATGCGCTCGAGTCGTTCACGATCTTCCTGGATCTCCGGCGTACCTGGCGCCGTTCGACCCTTCATGGCTTCGCTGGCATTGCTGATCGCCTCGGCGACCTGCTCGCTGGCGAACCCGGCCTCCAGACCGCCCGGGCCAGCCTTGAACGACTGCAGCCTGACGATCCGCTGCCGAATCTCTGCCCGGAACAGCAGTATCAGGACTAGCACCGCGAGGGGCCAGATCGCATGGCTAGCCATCCGCTCGATGAATGTCATTGCATCCATGTCTGCTCCTATGACGAAGACGGTTTACTGTTTAAGCGTCGCATTTCGACGCTGCGCCTGCCGATAATCTCATCCGCTCAGTTCATGGCCTTCAAGACGTAGCCCAGCGGGTGCAAGCTTCGGCCGCGGTGACCAGACGAAGACGCCATGATGAGACGCCGTGCTTGTACGCCTGGCCTACCTGGCCGTCACCAACGCCTTCGCCGCGCTGCGCCTGCTACCGATGGGAGACCGGGACAAAGACGTCGAGATCCTCGTCCTGCGCCACCAGATCACCGTCCTTCAACGGCAGCTCGGCTCCCCCGCCAAGGTGAGATTCACCGGGGAGGATCGAGCCTTCCTAACCGCCCTCCTGACATCACTGGGCACCACCACCCACCCGACCGTCACCTGGGTCGCCCAGGCGATCAGGAATCTGGTGATGGACTTGCAGGACGCTGGCTGCCGGCCGCGCTATCTCAGCCGGGACCGAGATGGCAATTTCCCCGCCCTTATCCAGGAGATCCTCGCCGAAGCGCGCATCCAGACCGTTCTCACCGGGGTCCGCATGCCACGAATGAACTCGATCATGGAGCGCTGGGTGCAGACCTGTCGCCGCGAACTGCTTGACCGCTGCCTGCTGTGGAACGAACCTCACCTGCGGCGCGCGTTGCGTGAATACGAAGACTTCTACAACCGGCACCGAGCCCACCAAGCCCTTCGGCAAGCGGCTCCCCTGCGCGCCGTCCCAGTTCCGATCGCCGATCCAGAACAGATCACCGGCCCCGACATGCGCCCGACGTCCTCCACGAGTACCTACACACCGCTTGAACTGCACGGATGAGGATTTCGGCAGGCGCAGAGCTCTTTCATCCTGAGTAGCGCCCCTCTTCGACGAGCTCCAGGACGAGGATGGCCTGCACGAGTGCCGTCGAGCGATGCGGGCAGCAGCGCAGCTTGGTCAGCACCTTCCAGGCCTTCGAGGTCGCGACGGCACGCTCACCGATCGCTCGGACGCGGACGTGGGAGCGGTTCACGTCCCTCTGCGCTCCAGACAACCAGAGGCGATGGCGATGACGCTTGAACGGCGTGCGAATCGTGCCGCCCGCCCCCTGATAGCCCTTATCCGCAAAGGTCTTCACGCCGACGCTGGCCAGGACTTCGATCAGGCCGCGCGTCCGGGCTGCGGTCACGTCGTGGACGGCGCCCGGCAGAGCAGGCGAGACCCACACCAGTCGCCCTTTGGGATTGGCGAGTGTCTGCATGTTCATCCCATGCTGCTTGTGCTTCCCGCTGTAATACGGCCGCGCGTCGGCCAGGCGATCGATGGGAATGAGCGTGCCATCCATGATGGTGTAGGCCAGTCGGGATGCGCGCTCGGCGGCGGCACGCACATCGTTCGGCCAGGGTGGCCAGGAGATCGACGCTCTCGCTGATATGGCGCCAGGCCGTGGTGGTGCCGACGGCGAAGCCAGCCACCCAGGCGCGCGTAGATGTCGCCGTTGCGCAGATGGGCCAGCACCAGCAGCGCTTGCTGAGCCGGGTCTAACCGCGGCCGAGGAACGTTCGAATGATTGCGCGGCAGGTCTTCTTGGTGCTGTACCGCCAGGTGATTCTGGAGAAGTCTGTGATCTGCGTCGGGTGTCAGGGCACAGGGATCTCGACGTGCTCCTGCTGGCTCAGAGGCCTGTCGAGCCAGGACTCGTAATACTGGTATTCGCTCACGACTTCACCTGTTGAGGAAGACGTGGACGACGTCCGTGCGACGGAGCCTCCGGCCACCGGCCCCGGGCAATGGGTAGTGGCGACACGATGCCGCAGGCGCCCAGTCGGCACAACCCCGGGTGCGGCCCCATCAGGGGGCCCCCGCCCCCGGCCCCGGGGCTTGGGTTCGTCCCGACTCGCGGCCGCGGGCGCCGCGGCGCCACTACCCGTGGTCCGTCCCCTTCTGGGGCCGAGCCCTCTGCTCGACGGGGCCTGGCTTTGCGGGTGCGGGCGAGTTCGGCGTAGCGGCGCTGGAGGCGGTCGCGGAATTCGCGGATCTCCTGGACTTTCGAGCCTCCGTTGCGCCACGGCGGCCAGCCCGGTGGTGATCTGGTCGACGGTTTCAGCCGGCACGCAGGCGATCAGCGGCCACCTGCCAGCTGACACGCCTACGCATAGGATCCGGCCAGCAGGGTCTTGCCGACCCTGAGGTGTCCAGACCGTGCTCATCGACGTCCGCATCCCTCGCATGAACTCGACCATGGAGTGATAGGTGCTGTGCTGCCGCCGTGAACTCCTCGACCGCTGCCTGCTGCGGACCGAACGTCGCCGACGTCACGCCCTGCGCGAGTGCGAATCGTTCTACAACCGGCACCGAGTTCACCAGCCCTTCGCCAGGCGGCTCCACTACGCGCTCCCCGGTTCCGATGGCGGATCCAGAACAGATCATCGAGCTCACCATACGCCGACGAGACAGGCTCGGCGGAATCCTCACGAATATTTATACGCCGCTTTAAATGCACGGATGAGGTTTCGGCAGGCGGTCCCGAGGTTATGGTTACGCACGTCAGCCCATCGTCAGTGGGGTTCTAGGAGTACGTGTGAAGATTCAGCTCGCTGACCGGGACGACCAATACGTCCTTAATCACTGTACGAAATACCTGGCACGTGATCCAGATGATCTCGGGCATGTCGAAATTTGCGAGGCGTGGCGGTTCCCGATCGTCGATTCGCACTGGAACCGGGTGTCGGTCGAGACGTCGTACCCGTTCAATGACGTCACGTTCGTCTATGCTAGCCGCGGGGAGTCTCCGCAGCTGGTCTCGGTCGTTGGCACCTTCGCCCCGCTGCACGCACCGGTGCCGCTGCGCCCGGTGATGTTCGCGGCGGAGCCGACGGGCCTGTTCGCCGTGACCGTACGGATACCGAAAGGTGAGATACACGTCTACAAATATGTCGTAGACGGCCGTCACGTGATCGATCCGGTGAATCCGCAAACCCGGGTGCTCGACAACGGCGTGACCTGGTCACTGTTCTTCACCGACGCTTGTTACACGCCATTGTCGCTGAATCGGTTCGAACGGGAACTGCTCGGCCGGCTGGTAGCCCATTTGCTGCCGTTCCGGCTCGCGGAAAACCAGAGATTCGTCCGTAATCTATATGAGAACCTGGACCGGGCACGCCGTACTGCGGAATTCCCGCTGGCGTACCAGCTCGACGAGGAGATCGGTGTCGTCAACTACATCGACAAACTGATCGCCCGAGAGGAGCGGCACAACGCCGACGACTACCACACCTGCCTGAAGATCATCGGCGACCTGATGCGTGGACGCGGGCAGGATCCCCTGACCGCCCCATCCGACCGGTACGCCGAGCTGTACGCGCAGATGGAGACCGAGCACGTCGACGGGTGGGACTACGCCCGCTACGACAACCCGCGCTACTTTCTCTTGCTGCTCCGGCGCCACGCCATGACCGGCGCGTTCGTCCACCCTCGCCGCGGCGGGAACTCCGGCGCGGCCGGCTGGGCGTACCTGGAGGAGCGCTTCCGCGATGGGAACGGGCAGACGCTGTTCGACTGGCGGCGCGCGGTCGAGGCGCCGCTGGGCCACAACATCGACTATCGGGGGTGAGGCGCATGCCGGAGGAGGAGGCCGAGGTCGTCGTCATCGGCAGCGGGGCAGGCGGCGCGCCACTGGCGCACGCCCTGGTGCGAGCCGGGCATCGGGTGGTGATGCTGGAGAAGGGGCCGCTGCTCCGGACGCAGCAGCAGAGCCCCGACGGGCTCAGCGACTTCAAGCGCGACGAGACATTCGCGACCGGCGCGGAGAAGAAGATCAAGGTGGTGGGGGTCGCCAACGAGGGCGAGTCGTACTACTCCAGTCACGTCGAACCCGACCTCAACGACGAGCCGCACGTCTACCGCGGCGAGGACGGTCGCGACCGCGTCACGATCGAGGGCTACACCGCCCAGGTCGTCGGCGGCGGCACCCAGCTCTACGGCGGGGTCTCGCCCCGCTTCACGCCCGACGACCTGCGGCTGCGCAGCTTCAACGAGGACCGTACGGACCTGCGGGACGACCCGGGCGGCGACGTACGGCGCGAGGCCCGCGACTGGCCGATCGGCTACGACGTGCTGGAGCCGTACTACTGCAGGGCGGAGGAACTGGTCGGGGTCAACGGCACCCGGGACGGCCAGGCCAAGCCCGCCTCGGCCGATCACTATCAGCCGCCGCTTGAGCCCAACCCCATCAGCGCCTACGTCAGGGACGGGATGGACGCGCTCGGCATGCGGCATTACCGCACCCCGCTGGCCGTGATCACCAGGGACCACGCGCCTAGCGGCCGTACCGTGCCGCAGGACACCGAAAGCATCAAGACCGCGTTCGTCAACCGATACGGTGACCCGCTCGGGTTCAAGTCGAACACCTGGGTCTCGCTGCTCGCGCCCCTCGCCGATGGCCTCGACCTACGCGCCAACTGCGTCGTCACGCATCTGGAGGCCGACGGCGCGCAGGTAACCCGGGTCCACTACCGTGATCCGGCCGGTCACGCCCGCACGGTCAGGCCGCGCGTCGTCGTCGTGGCCTGCTCGGCCATCGAGTCGGTACGGCTGCTGCAGTTGTCCGGCCGCTACGCACCCGCCTTCGAGGCGCGCATCAACCCGAACGGCCTGCTCGGCGCTTACTTCCTGACCCACTGCTTCGGCGGCGCCCAGTGCATTGTGCCGGAGCGCGCAGACAAGTCCAAGACCCTCGACTCCGACTGGGCCACCGACCACTGCGCCCGGCCCGAGTGGATCAGGGAGCAGGGCCTGTGGGCCGGAGGCGTCATCTACAACAACACCTCTGACGGCGCCCTGCCGATCTCGCTGGCCCGCACCTGGCACGCCATGGACATGGATAACATGTGGAAGGGCTACCTCCAGGACACCGGACTCGTCGGCGACGGCTTCGAGGACTACCTAGAGGACAACTTCGGTCGCCGCCTCTCGGTCGCCTTCATGGCTAACCAGGTGCCGCAGCGCGAGAACCGGATCAGCCTGCACCCTTCGGTGAAGGACAAATGGGGGCGCCCGGTAGCCTACATCGCCAAGACCTGGCACGGCCACGACCGGACGCTGATGCGGTCGCTGGCCGAGCAGTGCCGTCAGATCCTGGTTCGCGGCGGCGAGATGCGGGACGTCTCCTCCGGATCGGTCGAGAACTCCGTCGTGCGCATCGCCAACCATGTACTGGGCGGGGCCAGGTTCGGCACCGACCGCGGCGACTCGGTGCTCGATCCAGAGTGCCGGGCCTGGGACTTCGACAATCTCTACGTCACCGACGGCGCGTTCATGCCGACCTCCGGCAGCGCCAACCCCACGCTCACCATCGAGGCCAATTCGTTCCGCGTCGCAGACGCGCTACTCGGGAGGCTGTAGATGGACACCCGGTTCGAGCAGGTCTACACGCACCCGGAGAACGAGATCTTCAGGGTGGTGTTCTTCCCTGACCGCATCTACCACGCGCGCCAGCTCAACGCATCGCGGTCGTCGCGGTATCGCTACTACGTCGCCGAGGTACGCGGATCGGCCGACTGCAACGTCATCAAGGGAGACATCTTCCTGGGTGGGACCAGGCTGTGCGGCATGCTCCGGGTGGAGTACGTCCCCACGCGGCTCGTCGAGCAGGCCCGGCAGTTCGGCCGGCCGCTGGGTCCCCGTACGAAGGCGTGGGTGCGGCTGAACGCCGACGGTCCGGCGGCCACGGTCACGCTGCACTGGGACGACGCCCTCGGCGCATACGCGGTAGAGATCTGGGAGACCCTCGAACCTCCCTCCGGCAGCACCCACGACTACCGCGTGCTGCCCCTGATGGGACGCGACGCACCGATCACCCGCATGCCGGGATTCCGGTTCGACGACATAAAGTCCGTCGATGTCGCCTTCCGCGAGGACGACCTCCTCCACCCCACCGGGCAGCACCGCGCGACCCCGCAATCGGACAACGCCTACCTGCGTTCCCACCAAGAGCCACGCGACCCCACGCCCAGCTCGCCCGACAACACCATCGCCGACGGCAACTACCGGCTCGACTTCCGGCGCGGCTTCTACATCCCGGACGCGGCGCAGATCGTCCCAGTCACCTACGCCAACCCGATGACCGACGACGACAACCCCGACCGCCGCCCTGACAACGTGATCGAGATGCGCTGGCTCTTCCAGCGAGAACTCGGCAGCGACGTCGTGTTCTTCCACGAGGTCACCGTGCCGCCCGGCGCGGTAGAGGGCACCCACCGGCACATCGGCTCCGAAGAGCTCTACTACATCGTCTCCGGCACCGGAATCGCGTACATGCAGGACGGGGACGACCCGGCCACTGACCGCTACCCGCTGGTCGAACGTCCGCTGTTCGGGCTAAACCCGGTGAAATGCAGGGAGCTGCCGGTCAACAGGGGAAGCGTCATCTTCACCAAGAGCGGCGGCGTCCACGGCATCCGCAACCCGGACACTGAGCAGCCGCTGAAGTTCGTCGCGTTCCTCTACCACGCCACGTGAGGCGGTCCGGATATGCCCCAGATTGTGCACTCCGACTCGGTGTTCCGCGTCGACCCCGGCAAGCCGCCAGACTACGATGCCGACAATCCGCTGCTGCGGCTCCTCGGCCTGGTCGAGCAGGCGCGGCTCGCCGCCGAGCTGGACTGCTACGAGCCTGCCTCACTCCAGTACCTGTTCCCAATCCGATGGCTGGAGCTGTACGGCCCGACAGCCCCCGACACCGACCAGCTCGACCCCACGCGGCAAGATTCCAAGACCGACTTCCAGAAGCAGAACATCCGCGACTTCCGCCTCGGCGACACGCGGGCGGTCCGCGGCTGGGCGGCCACCGGCGACTGGCGCGGCCCCTTCCTGCGGCTGAGCTATCGAGGCGGGCCCGACTCCACCCTGTCCCAGTCCGCGGGCCGGCTCGGCGACGCTATCGGATGCGTCGTGACCGTGCAGGGGGCGGGACCGGTGACACTGTCGGCGCCGTACGACGAGGACAGCCACTTCTATGTCGTCGAACTGTGGGCGCGCTCCGGCGACGGCCTGCGCGACCTCCTGGGGCCACGCGGGCGTGACGCGCTCGACACCGGCCTGCTCCAGCCCCGTACCGACCTGTTGGTCGGAGGCGCCGACGAGTTCGACCGGGACCGGCTCGCCGACCAAGACATCCGCGAGGTCTCGCCGCGGCACGCCATGCACCCGATCCTGCCGCTGTACGCCGACGTACGGTGGACGCAAAACCCCGACGGCTCGGGCGTGAGCGACCCACCGATCCGCCTCGGCTTCGAGATGCGCGTACGCGGCTGGACTGCCTACCTCGGCGTCGGGACCAGTCCCCACCCGCACGGCGGAGTCGGCTTCCTCGAATATCGCAACCTATTCAGCAACTACGGCAGGTACGCTGGCGACGCCGAGTTGGCCCGGCCGCTCGAATCCTGGAATCTCGACGCATTCGGCAGGAAGGGCCACGCGAGCGGCGACGCCGAGCCCTTCCTCACCGTCGACTACATGGACCTGCACGTCCTCGACCCGGCCTGTGGCATCGGCCTGCACCGTCACCGGGACAACCAGGAGGCTTTCCTGATGCTCGACGGCGAGGGCACCATGGTGATCGGCGACTGGGCCGACTCCGGCACCCGCAACCGCGCCTTCGAGGTGCGCCACCTGCCTGCTGGCCATCTCGCCCTACTCAAGGGCGGCAATCTGCACGCCCTCGTCAACCCGACCCACCGGCGGGCCACTCTGTTCATGTTCGGCGGCTATGACTGATCGCCCTGCCGGGTACAGCAGCGCTCTGAGGGGACTGGCGCCATGCAAGGCACGAACGCGCCTCCATTCGGTTAGGAGGGGAAGATGTCCGAAGCGCCTGGGTGGTCGGAATCGGTGGGCAGAGCGCTGTTGTGGGCGAGCGGATGCGCTGCGCTCGGTGGGCGGGGTCGCACGGTCGCTTCTACCGAGCTCTTCCTCGGGCTCCTGCTGGCGCATCCGGACCCGAGGGGAGAGATGTGGCAGTTCCTCGATCACTTCGGTCTTACCGCCCGTGACCTGCTTGCGGACGACTATAGGGTGATCGACGGCACCGCCCTGCGTGAGGCCGCCGCTGCCGCTCGCGGGCCCGACCCGACTGACTGGGACGCCGAGGTGACTTCGATCCTGACCGATGCCAGCATCCGTGCAGGTGGCAAGGCGCAGGTTCTGCATGTGATGGCCGAGCTTCTCACGCGCACCCCGTGGCAGGAGCGGCTGCAGTCTGGGCTCACACGGTTCGGCATTAGTGCCGAGGATCTGGTCCGCCAGCTCAACGAGGTCGTCCCCTCGCTGGGTAGCGTCGACTCGGCCTCAGTTGACGACGCCGCTGAGAAGATCGACTTGCGTAGCTCCACACCGGCGGGCGAGCAGATCGGACAGTGGTTGTCGCGACGATTCCCCCGCCGTCCCGCGACGATGGCCTCCTTCTCCAACGACGTGCCTGACCCAGAGGCTGACTTCATCGGGGTCAGCGAGGAGGCCGACGCGTTCGCGTACCTCATTGGATCGAGGACCCTGGTCCCGCCGCTCGCGATTGGCCTGTTCGGGCACTGGGGGAGCGGCAAGAGCTTCCTGATGGCCAAGATCCGACAGCGCGTGAGCCAGCTGACGACGCTGGCCGCCGGCCACGGCGGCTCCGCATCGCTGGAGATCTGGACGAAGGTCGTGCCGATCGAGTTCAACGCCTGGCAGTACGTTGAGACCGACCTGTGGGCTGCGCTGCTGTCTCGCATCTTCGACGAGCTCTCGCCAGAGGCTCGACGGAAGCTGACGGAGTTGAGCCGCCAGAAGCAGGAGGACCTTGCACTGCAGGACGAGATCCTTTGTGAGCAGATGCGAGCGGAGTCGGCTATCGCTGCCCTGGTCGAGAAGGAGAAGGGCGAGGCGCACGAGGTCCAGGCAGCGGCTGAGCAAGTGGAGCACGTCAAGCAGCAGATCGCGACCCTGCAGAAGGTCGCACAGCGCAGGGCGGTGGAGGCACACGCGCGTTCCAGCGCGACGACGGTGTTGGTCGCTGGGATCGGCTCGGTCCTGGGGCCCCAGGTCGTCGAGACCATCGAGCAGGCGCGCCAGCTCAAGGTCGCGGCCGAGGCTCCTGCCTGGCGGCAGGGCGAGTTCTGGAGTCGGAACCGCCTGGTGTGGGTCAGCCTCGCCGTGCTTATCGTGCCCGTCCTCGTCGTGCTGCTCGACCTGCGCGGATTTGCGCTGCCAACGGCGCTGACCGCCGCCCTCGGCATCTGCGCAGCGCTGCTCGTGCCCGTCCTGGGTGGTGCTGTTACCTTCGTCGAGCGCCAGCAGAAGGCGGCTCTCGACGCGGAGCAGCGAGTCGAGGAGGAACTGTCGAGCCTCGTCAGGCAGGCGGAGCAGACACTGACCGCCAAGGAGTGTGCCGTCGGGGCCACGCGCGGGCAGATCGAAGTCGAACGGCAGAAGGCGACGGAGGCGGCCGCCAAGAGGGGCGACCTCGACCGGATGGCCGCCCGTCTCAACGCCGGCACCGTCTACGCCGACTTCCTGTCCGGTCGCTCCACCAGCGACGACTACCGCAAGCGGCTCGGCATCGTGACGACGGTCAGCGAAGATCTGAAGACGCTGTCGAGCCTCGTTACGGACTACAACAAAAGCCCCGAGGCGCAGCAAGCCGACGGTCCGCCGAACCGCATCGTCCTCTACATCGACGACCTCGACCGCTGCCCTCCAGCACGCGTCGTCGAGGTGCTCGAAGCCGTCCACCTCCTGCTCGCATTCCCCCTCTTCGTGGTCGTCGTGGCCGTGGACACGAGATGGCTGACAGCGGCACTATCGCGTGCGTTGCCCATCCTCGAGAAGGAGGCAGTTCCCGGCATCTCCGCTCCAACCGCGACGGACTACATCGAGAAGATCTTCCAGATCCCGTTCTGGGTGGAGCCGCTCGACGTCAGCGGACGACACCGGCTATTGCGGGGGCTCATGCTCCGGTCGGTCGCTCAGTCGGACGGTGACCATGCACCGCAGGCCGGCACCGCCCTGCGTGTCGGTCGCCGCGAACAGGAAGCCGCAGACACGATGCTCGCGGTGCACGGGCCGTGGCTGGACCTGGACGCACAGAAATTCACGATTACTGCGGCCGAGTTGGAATTCGTCGCGGCACTAAACCCTCTGGTGGCCGGCACCCCGCGGCAGGTAAAGCGGTTCGTCAACATCTGCAAGCTGCTGTTGGCCATGTCGCCGCCACTGGCCGGCGGCAACGGCCTGGCGACAGAGCGGACAGCGGCGTGCTTCATGGCAGCTGTGCACCAGTCGATGCCGGCATTCGCGACGCGGCTCGCCGCGGCAGCGGCCTCTCCCGGGCCTAGTGCGACCCTCGAGACGCTCCTCTCGGACCTCATGGATTCGAACCTCGCCGACGATCGGCAGCGGGTCCAGGACTGGCTGGCGAGGCAACCTGCCACCATTGCGCCAGCGCGACCGTTCAGCTCGGCTGACCCCCCTATGCTCATCAAGCGGTGGGACGTCCTCCGGCGGCTGCGCTTCGCCGAGGACGAGTCCAACGAGCGCACGACCCCAGCAGCGGCTGACGAGGCGTCATGACCCTGGGGGCCCGATTTATCTCGGTGGCAGCCCTTGACCAGGGCTATTTTCAGTGGTTCGACTTTGATTTCGAGCTCGGACCTTTGCTTGCCTCGCTCAGCACTGCTGACGCCCGCCCCGTGCGTGACCGTGATTGACTGCTTGTTGCCTCGGTTAATGGCATGCTAATGGCATGACGCTCATATCGTGACCTGGAATTTTCTCGCGTGAGGCGCGCATCTTCGCTCGCCTGATCAGTTTGTCTGCCGTGAGCCAGAGTCGGTGATTATGCCAATGGCAAGGAGGCTGCATAGAATAAGGCCGATGATGAACATGGTGTAGCCGCCCGTAGTGTGGATAGAGCTTGAGAATATCCATAGCCATCCTCCTCCGAAGCATAAGCCGATAATAAGCCACACACCTACTCCAGGAATCATGGCTTTATTCAGTAAGCATCCCATCGCGATTAGGAGGATGTAGAGAGTCATTGACCACAAAAACGTTGCGCCAGAGGTCTGATGTACCCCGAACGAATGAAGTCTCTCAAGGATATTTGAATTAATTTGAGACGGCGACTGGGGAACACCGGAGCCGCTGGGTGGCGAGTTTAGAAGGGCCATAACGCCAACGGCGAGTGCCGCAATTGTGGCGAGCTCAGCGAGAATGGTGAGAAGTCGACGCATGACAGTATGGTTGCGGAGGCAGGAGAGCGTGTCTAGCGGTATAGCGGCTTGGCCGGGCCGGGGCCGCGCGCGAGAACGACCTCCAGACCGCACGCGCGGCGTGCAGGCCGGCCGGAGCCTGTCGGCGCCGAAATTAGTGTCAGGTCATGGGGCCTGGGCGTATTCGTGGATCAGCCAGCCGAGGCGGTCGCGTCGGATGATGCGGCGGCTGTTCGCAGGATCGGCAGCGGGTGGCGGATCTGCTCGCCCGTTGGGTGGTCGTTGATCCAGCGTGCGGTGTGGGCGGTGATCGGGCGGTGATGGTTGTAGTGCTCAAGAGATTCGGTAAGCACGCGGACCAGATGCCTGCCGGTGACGATCAGGATCCGATCCAAGCATTCGCGGAAACTGCCGATCCATTGCTCCGCAATCGCGTTCGCCCGCGGTGCCCGAATCGGTGTGAGGATGATCCGGATGCCGATCGTAGTGAACGCCGCATTGAATTTGACGTCGCAGTCGCGGATCAAGAACTTCCACGCCCGAGCCGCGGGATGGTCCTGGAGGCTCATGAGCAGGTTGCGGACGTGTTGTACGGTCCAGGCGCCGGTGGGATGAGCAGTGAGTCTTTTTCAGGCTCCTTCTCGGGCTTGTAGGACGTGTATGGCTTTGACGAGTTGACCTGCCCGTTTGGGACAGCAGCGCAGTTTTCGAAGCAGCCGCCAGTTCTTCAACTGCGCATTGGCCCGCTCGCCGGGACCGCGCAGCCGGGCGTGAGCGGAGTTGGCGACCTTCTGCCCGACCGGTTTACCTCTCCCCTTGTACGGCACTCGGACGGGTTCACCTGCTCCGATGTATCCCTTGTCGGCGAGTGTGACCAGGCCGGCGGCTCGCAACCGGCGGATGATGCCCCAGATCCGGGCGGCGGTCAGGTCGTGGGTCGACCCGGGCAGCGATCCGGACGTCCACACGATCGTGCCGTCTGGACAGGCCAGTACCTGGATGTTCATCCCGTGGCAACGGTTCTTCCCGGAGTAGTAGGGGCGGTCGGCGGCGACCCGGTCGATCCGGATCAGCGTCCCGTCGAGTACGAGGTAGGGGTGGCCGGCCTTCTTGACGGCGCGTAACGCCTGGTCGAGCTTGGGAGCGCGTCGCGCGAGCAGGGCGACGGTCTCGGTGATGTAGCGCCATGCGGTGGCCAGTCCCACCCCGAACCCGGCGGCCACTTCGGCGTAGGTTTCGCCCTTACGCAGGTGGGCCAGGACGAGCAGAGCCTGCTGGCCCGGGTTGAGCCAGCGCCAGCGCGAGCCGATGTCTGCTCGGTGGCGGCGGATCACTCCGGCCAGGTAGGTGAGGGTGCGGCGTGACAACGGCAGTGCAGCACGGTAGAACAGCACGGAAGCTCCTGGCGATACACGATCTTGGTCGACGTGCATCTTCCAGGAGCTTCTACAATCGCAGCGCTAAGACACGCCGCTCGTGATCGCCCCGCGACCAGCCACATCAGGCTGAAAAAGACTCAATGAGTACGCCCAGGTCGCATAGCCAAATCGGAATATTCGAGCCCAACAGGGTCACCCCGGTGCCGGACAGCCGGGAGGTGAAGGCGTCGCTGGTGCCGCGCAGCTTGGGCCGGGCGATGGTGACCGGCCCCGAGGTGGTCTTGACGGTGGTGGGGCAGTGCCCGTTGCGGTAGCCAGGCCGTACCGGGCTCTGCTTGTTGCTGGTGACGGCGGTGACGGTGGCGGCGCGCTGATAGCGGGCGCGGCCGAGGAAGGCGTCCACCTCGGCCTCGACAGCGGTCTGGATGATCAGCCGGGCACCGAGACGAGCGACGTCCTCGATGACCTCGACCAGGTCACGGCCCTGGGTGAACAGGGCGTCGATCTCGGCGCGGACGGCCTGAACGGGCGGTAATGTGCGTGCCACGAGCGTAGGTTCTTCTGTCGTGCGAACTTTGGTCGGTTCAACACGGCAACCTACGCTCGTTCTCTTTTACACCGCAGCTTGGACGCGACCGCGCATTGGCCATGGGGCATCTACTCCAGTGGTTCCTGGAATTCCTGAGGAACATTCTCCACGACATCCGGTAGGGCATCGGAACAGTGCCTTTGGTCTCTCCCGACTCCGTGTGGGAGAGGCCAAAGGGCTGAACCGATCCGCGGTACGAAGACTCGACTATAGAGCGAGTGCCTCCTCCCCCCACGAACCCGATTATTCGCGCACCGCCCTTGACCAGTCGGCCCATCAATCACATCGAATCGACAAACGACCTGAGCGACTGACGACCGCTTCGACCGGCTTGAGCAGCTGCTCAACCGGCAGCACCCATGATCCATCCCCTGCTCCACAGATAGCTCCAGGTCAAAGGGCATGACTGAATAGTCAGACCCTACAGGCCGGCCGCGACGCCGCGGTGACGATTGCCTGGCGCGAAGGATCCAAGGGCGCCATGCGTTCGCAGTTTCATCTTCTTGCGGGTACGCCCGGCAGGCCAGCAGGTTACTGCCGAACTTGAGCGCGGCTGAGTGTTCTGAGCGTTGAGTGCACGGAGGTGAGGATCACGGTCGCACCTTCCCGCCGCCTATCTCATAAGGAGATCAACGACTTCGGCGACGAGTTGCGCTGTCCCTGCGGCGAGCGAGAGTACGGCGATACGTGTAGCCAAGTTTCCGCGATCACGGGTACGACGATGCTTGCCTCGGTAGGCCATGATGAGTACTCCGGAAAGACTAACCTTTCCGGCTGTACCGCGGGTACGGCACTCCCGGCCTTGCCCCGCTGCCTACGGGGTGATTGAGGCTATCCTGGCGCTCCTGATGACCCCGCCGGGGCAGGTTCCCAACCTGGCCGTCACCGGCGCCATTTATGTGGGCGGCTCCGGGCCATCTCCCTGATACCTACGCTATCCGACTTCACATCAGCGCGCGCACCTGGAAGCTTGTGGCTGCCGAAATAGTGTCACCGCCTTTGGTCCGGCGGTAGGACGCGCCAGGTGAGGAACCCAATCCACCGCCCACTGACCGTTCCCTAGCGCCTATATGCGATCACCAAGTTGTCCCACGACGCCGTAGTTCAGGGCCGGTGACACGATTCTCGGCACCCACAGGCAACAGGGCGAGCCAGCCGAACACGCGGACCAGGATCAGGTAGACCAGACGTAAGACCACGGTCACTTACGGTGCCAGACAGTGGTCCAGCTCGCAGCCGAATCTGAAACCTACAGTCAGGCGACGCCGCAGCTCAGAGCACGTGACGCCTTTGCCGCCACGCACAGGTCCGGCTGGAGTGGATCGAAGGCCTAGGGGAATCCCTAGGACGCACCCTGGGTCGCCTGAACGGGTGGACCCGGGATCCTTGCGGTAGCCGATTCCCGAGGGGGAGGAGTTCGGGATGAGCGCCTTCGGTCTCTATCACCTGCTCGCCCCCTACTTCCTGGCCGGGTTCACCTTCCCGCGCGAGGTGGACGACTACCTGTCCGTCGTGGGCGTTACTGGCGTCACCACTGCGTATGACGAGTTGGCGACCGTGACGACCGGCACCCTCGTCTGGGGTGATGCGCCCAGGAGCCAGCGGACGTCGTCGGGCAACGGCGGCTTGGGCTGGGAAGACCTGACGGTCAGGTTCCGTCTGACGGTGCCCCGCGACGGTGCCGCCTTCATCGACACGGCGGCACAGACGCTCGCGGCGCCGGAGCTGTCCGCCCTGCTCGACCGGTTCCTGCCGATTCATCAGGTGGGTGCCACGCCGACGGAGTACCCCGGCGTCCGCTTCCGGTTGGAGCTTATGCTGGAGGAGCTGTGGTTCGAGCTTGGCTCGGATTGGAGACCCGGCCAGCTGGACGCGGATCACCGCATCGTGCGCGATCTTACCGACAATCGGCCGGTCCGCATCGTCCTCCCGAAGGTCGTGCTGGCGTACGAGCAGGCCGACGACTTCCAGAGCCCGCCCCGTGTACGGCTGGCCTCCTGGGGTGGCGGCGGCTTCGACGCCCCGGCGAGCCTGCTCGCGGGCGAGGTCGTACGGATGGAGCCGCCGATCGCCGCTTATCAGTCGGGCAGGCTGGGCTTCGGCCTCGGGCAGGTGATCGTCGACTTCGACCCGGACAACACGCCGCCGGAGGTGCTCCAGTTCTTCGGCACCGACGAGTCGTTCGAGGGTGTCTACGTCCAAAGCGCCCGCGTCTACTGGGCGGACGAGGGCAAGGACCTCGCGCTCAATGTGGGGGTCAAGGATCTGCTCATCTCGTTCGACGGCGAGGTCTCCTTCGACGTCTCGGCCGACCTGATCGGCCCGGAGACCACCCTGTCCGCCGCCCTCAAGCTGGTCGACCAGGGCAAGGACGTGCCCGTACCCCCGGGTCGCAAGGGGCCGCCGCCGGACGCCCTCTACAAGGGCGCCCACGTGAAGGTCACCGCGACGGCGACCGGCCAGGTCGACGTGACGGGCGGGGTCCCGCCGATCACGGTCTCGCTGCGCGCGGGGGTCGTCGAACTGTACGACCCGGCCACCGGCCTGGTCTCCTTCGCGGGGCTGCCGCCGGGCGAGCACACCCTGTTCCTGCACGTGGAGGACAGCGGCCCAGAGGTGGAGCGGCAGTCGTACGACGAGGACATCGAGCTCACCCTGGTCGCGGCGGCGGCACCAACGACCCCCGCGGGCGTACCGGCCGATCGGCCGGCCGTGCCCGGCGCGCTGCCGGAGATCACCGTGTCGGGCGTAGCCCAGGACGGCGACCATGCGCTGATCCACGACGGCAACGCTGGCGGCACGAGGGAACGCTTCCGGGTAACGGGGCTCGGCACGCCTGCCGTGACGGCGAACGGCACACCGGTGACCACCTCCGACGGCACGTTCGAGCTGAACGTGCCCGAGGACACCGCGGGCCTGCCGATCATCGTGTCGTGGCCGCCACTCACTAGCGCGCCCCAGGCGTTCATGATGCGCTTCAAGCGCGACTGGCCACCGCGCGATCAATTCGCGATATTTCTGGACGCGTACGTCAACGATCGCGTCGACGACGCGATCTACGAAAACAACCATGTCGCCGGGCAGTCCGAGCGGGGCACCAAAGCGTTGCGCGCCTGGCTTGCCCAGTTGGCCGCGGGCGGGCCCCTCCCCGACATCGACATCGACGCATACGCCAGCTACGAGTTGGATGAGCGAGAAGAGGCAGACGAGAGCCTGTCGGCCCGCAGGCTCGATGTCGCCGTCGCGGCGGCCGGGACCTTTGCGCAGGTGACGGACAAGAGGTTTCACGGGTTCATCAAGGCCAGAGACGACGGGCGCAAGAACGACGGTAGCGACCGGGTCGCCATCATCACGGCGACGACCACCAAGCCCGCGGCCACGCTGAACGTGACGGTCAGCCGCGGCCATCGCCCGCCCCAGGGCGCCCCGGCGCAGCCGCAGCCTGTCTCACCACCCAAGCCGCTGCCGAAGAAGCCGCCTGGCGTGTTCCGGCGGATGGGGATCCGAGTCAAGGTCATCCGCAACGATCCCGTCCTGGTCGAGCTCACCGGCCAGCTGGACTTCGAAACCGCGCTCGAGGCGAGCCTGCGCAACCCGCAAGGGCAGGCGCCGCTGCCCGCGGGCGGCTCGCTGGAGCTCAAGCAGCAGGCTGGAGCGGTCGCACAGCCAGCTCCGAACGCCAAGGACGGCGTGGTCGACTTCCGCCTGACGGTCACGCACGACCCGGCGACGCACGCCTGGACGGAGGCGCTGGCGATCGGGGCCCACCCCGACGACCTGGACGGCCTGCTCCAGATGACCAATCAGCGCGCGGGCGGCGTCACGGCCTCGACGCGGCTGAAGGACATGCTCGGCTCCGTACTGATCCTCGCCCCGATCATCGGCAGTACTGCCGGCGCGCTCGACCCGCGGTCGGCGGACGGCTATGTCCTGCTGGGCGGCGTCATTGTCGGTGCCGCGGCAGTCGGCGCCGCCGGATTCGTGAGGACTGAGAAGATCACGCTGTACGGCGCCGAACTGCGGCTGCGCCAATACATCCCGCCCGGCGATCCGGCACGGCTCACCGACGCCGGAGTGCTGTTCGACTACGGCGTCGAGTTCGGCGTCGACATCAGCCACCTCGGGATCAGCACCGGCGCCCGGCCGCTCAAAGTGCGGTACCGCGCGCTCGGCTTCAACATCGGCTTCGCGGGCGGCGGCTACCAGCCGATCTTCGACACGTCGAAAGGCTATGAGCTCGACCTCAGCGATCCAGGCTTGTTCAAGCTGCCCAGCCCCATCGACAACGTGCTGCGGATCCTCGGGGCCCGGATCGCCAAGGTGAACCCGCTGACGATCGAGCTCGACCTCGGGATGAAGGTGGATCTCGGCGTCGTCACCATCGACCGGTTCAAGGTGAAGCTGCCGGTCGACCCGCCCGGCGTGCCCACCATCCTGCCGAGCGGCATCAAGGTCGACGTCGCCAAGGTCCTGCTGGGGTCGGGCTACGTCAACATCGTGGAGCCGCCCGCCGAAGGCGGCGACGACCAGCCCGGATTTGGGGGCATCGAGGGCGCCTTCGACGTGACGCTGGTGCCAGTGAAGCTGCGGATCGCGGCGAGTCTCGGCATCAGGCCGGTCAACGCGGGCGGGCGGCGCGCGACCGCGGTCTTCCTCGGCCTGATCATCGACCTGCCGGCCGCGATCCCGCTCGCCCAATCCGGCATCGGCATCTACGGCTTCAGCGGCCTGTTCGCCATGCACTACAAGCGCCTGGAGCACGACCCCGACCCCACGGACGCCGTCGGCCCGGCGATCCTGTGGCTGCGGGACGCGGGCGGCGAGCCGGCGAAGCTGGTGAACAACGGAGTCCAGTTGTGGGGCCCGGAACTCGACCGGTGGAGCTTCGGCGTCGGGATCTCCCTGGGCACGATGGAGGGCGGCTTTCTGATCAATCTGCGCGGCATGTTCGTGCTCGAGTTGCCCGGCCCGCGCATCCTGATCTTCGTCAAGATCCTGATCATCAAGGAGCTGCCCGACCTCAAGCCCGCGACCGACCTGATCGTCGGCATTCTCGGCGTCATCGACCTGGACATCGCCCGCAGGAGCTTCACCATCGGAGTGATCGTCGACCTCGAGATCAAGGACATCGTGGCGCTCGTCGTCCCGGTCGAGCTGTTCACGAAGCTGGACGACTTCACCCGGTGGCATCTCTACCTCGGCACGTTCGGCGCCCCCGCCTCGGCGCTGGTGCTCAACATCGTCCGCGGCTTCGGGTACGTCATGATCGCGGGACACGACATCGAGAAGTGGCCGGGATACGGGCAGCTGAGGACGCTGCCGGGCATGGCGATGGCGGCCGGGATCGGCGCGGCCATCGTCTTCGGCGACGAGGGCGCGGGCCTCTACCTGAAAGTCAGCGCCAGGGCCGACGTCGCGGTGTCCTTCTCCCCCCGGCTGGTCCTGTTCGGCCGCCTCCAGTTGGAGGGTGAGCTGCGCCTGTTCATCGTCTCCGTCGGCGCACACGGCCTGCTCGACGTCGAGGCGCCCGACCCGACCCGGGTCGACGGAGAGATCTGCGGCCATGTCGACTTCTTCTTCTTTTCCGTGGAAGGGTGCGTACACGTCACGATCGGGCCGGACTCGGTGCCTCCCCAGGAGCCGCCCAAGCTGACCCGCAACGTCTGGCTGCAGAGTCATGCTCCCGTCATAACCGCGGGCCAGGGCGGCGACCGGCCCATCGACGCCAGCCTCGGTGACGCCATCCCCAAGGGGAGCACCCAGCCGCAGCCGATCGTCCCGATCGACTCCGTCCCCGTGATCCAATTCCTGACCGTGCCCGACGTCTCCGGGACGACGACGTTCACCGCGCCGATCGGCCCCCCGCCCGTGCCCCCGGGCTGGGCCTCTCTCGGCGGCGGACGCAAGGTCCGATACGCCCTGAAGGCGCTGCGCCTCACCGGCGGCCCGGCCCCGGCGCCCGGCCTCGCCCCGACGGCCTGGCGGCCCGATCCGACGACGTCGCCGACGAGCGGACGGACCACGGCCGACCTCGCGCTGCTGTCGAACGTACCGATGATGGGCGCACGCGCGATGGAACGGTCGGCGGACCTGCGGGCGGCCGTCGACACGATCTGGCAAGGGGTCTGCACGCCGGTCGCGCCCGCCGCGCCCATCCTGTGGACCTTCTGCGGACAGCGACTCGGCCCATCGTCGAAAGGCTGGACACTCACCGGACACGCCTGGCCCGACCCGCCCGGCACCCGCAGGGACACCCCGCCAGAAACAGAGCTCCGGATCAGCGAGAGCCCGATCGACCCGGCCGCGCAGGTGATCGACATCGTCCTCGGCCACACACCTCTCGGCGGCGCCGACACGGCTCGGGTGATCGGCCCTAACAGGCGTACCGGCGACGGCGTACCAGGCGATCCGGACTGGCGCTGCGTCACGCTCACCAACCTGGTCCACGACGGCGACCCCAACCCGCTGAACACGCAGGACGGGTTCCGCGTCACAGTGCTGGACCGCAACGGGGTCCCGATCCCGGTGCTCCGGTTGTCCGGCATCGGCCTGACCCGGGGACTCGACGTCGGATGGCGTACGGAGATATGGCTGCCGCAGCCCGCGGCGGCGGTCGCGGTCACGCTCGTGCGGTTCGCCATCGCGGCGACGGTCTCCGCGTACGACGCGAACGGCACGCTCGTCGGCAAGACGACGATGACCGTGCCACAGCACACGCCGGAGACCCTGGTGGTCACCGGCAAGCGGATCGTCCGGGCCGTCGTGGACGCGCCGCAGAACGAGATGGTCCTCGTCGAGGTCTGCGCGAGCGACCTGGATCCGGACCCCGTGCCGCCCACTCCGGAGCAGGAGTGCAGGCGCGCCCTGCAGCTGCCCGAATGGTCCCTGCCGGGCGGAAAAGGAGAGATCGACGTGACCCACGAGGTGACGGCGATGGGCAAGGGCCGGCCTCGTGACCGGTGGATCGACCTGTGGACCGGAGCACTGCACTCGGCCCGCCTGTATCTCGCCCTGACTAAAGATCTCCTCAACGCGAACACCGTCACCGTCGATCAGCTCGACGCGGCAGGCGCCGTCCTGCGCTCCGATCCGCTCACGGCGCTGTCGCCGGTCGCCGTGACCGGCGTGACGGGAGGCCTGCCCGTACGGTGGACCGACCCGTCCGGCCCCTGGCGCACCGAGGTCGAGCCGGTGGCCACGTTCATGGCCACGGGCGACCTGACCGGTCTCGTACGCCTGGTGGTGACCGTCGTACCGTCCCCAAAGACGCGGCGGCTGCGGATCCGGGTCGGAGACACGCCGATCCCCCAGGACCATCCAGCGGTCGTGCTGGCCGTCGTCGAGGCACTCACGGCGGCCGAGGCCGACCGTGCCGCCGCGGAACAGACCACGCACAGCGGGCAGCTTGAGACGCTCCTGGGCTACCTGAACGGCACCGCCAAGGTGCCGCTGCTGGCGCCGGGAACGCCGTACGCCCTGGAGATCGACTACGTCCCCACCACACTGGACACCAACCCCGACGGCACCACGCACGAGGCCGTACACGCCACGACGACCGACACCTTCCTCTTCCGCACCGACGACGCCCCGCCGGACAGGCTGGACGCGTACGTGATCGGCAGCAACCCACGCCACGAGGAGCGGTTCGTATTCGCGGACGAGGTCGTGTCGATCGTCTTCAACGACCTTCAGATCGTGCAGCTCTACGGCGCCTACCAGAAGCGGCTCGTGGCCGTACTGCGGGCCGCCGACGGCTCCGTGGCCCCGTCGCACGAGATCCTCGGGCTGGAGGAAGTGCCGGCCATCTACACCTCGCCTCTGTTCG
Organism: Streptosporangiaceae bacterium NEAU-GS5; assembly: GCA_017592665.1. GTDB lineage: Bacteria > Actinomycetota > Actinomycetes > Streptosporangiales > Streptosporangiaceae > NEAU-GS5. The sequence goes on from JAGFNW010000050.1 coordinate 32,806, forward strand.
ACACGCTCGACGCAATGGCGCACGAGGGCGCGTTCCCCTGCCTCGGCACCTATCACGTGGAGGGGCACGGCGCGTTCACGCTGGCCGAACCGTTGCGCCCATCGATTGCGTACACGCTCGACATCGAGATGAGCCCGCCGAACGCTCCAGCGGCGGGGCGGGCCGTCGTGCCGCTGTTCCGGCGGCAGTTCACGACGGGGCGCTTCGTCTCGCTCGAGGCGCTGGCCGGCGACATGCGGTCCCGCGAGCCGGAGCACGCCGCCATCACAGGCCCGCTCACCGGCCTGCCGACCGGCTCCGGCATGACACCGGACGCGGTGATCGAGGCAGCGCTGACGGCCGCCGGGCTGCCTGCGCCGCAGGCCCCTGCGAGCGGTGGCACCGTCATTCTGTGGCGGCCCGCCGCAGGTGGCCGGCACGTACCCCACGCCCTGCTCCTCGACGCCGTCGAGCCGCTGTGGCGGACACGTGAGGTGCCCCGCCTGGAGAAGGTTCCAGAGCATCCCGACCCCACCTTCCAGCGCGTCGTGCCGGGGGTGGAGTCGTCGCTGGAGCTCAGAACCGCCGGGCACAGCCACGTACGGGCTTACGTCCGCTCTCCGTCCGGCACCCGGACCATCGTGCTGCTCGACGACGCCGCGTGGCCCGCCGCGGGCGCCGCTGTCACCATCGACGCCGTACGCCCCGCGAGCGACCTCTACGGCACGCCGGAACGGCGAGCCACCGTCATCTCCCTCGACCTTGGGGGATCGGCGCCCTGGGAGGCCAAGGATGCCTAGGACAGTGATCCCCGGCCTGTTCGTCCTCCGCCTGGCCACGCTGGACAAGGCGGCCGCCGCCGGACGCGTACTGGAGGTGGAGAAGGAGTTCGGGCCTCTGCTGCGCAAGCGTGAGTTCGACACACATGAGCCCGGCAACCCCGTGTCGCTCCGCTGGACGTGTCACCCGGTACTGGGATTCCCGCGCGTGCCGTTCACCGTCTGGCGGCGTACCCGCAAGGAGGAGCCTGGCTTCGCGATTCTCGGCGGCGCCACGCCGAAAGCGCCCGTGACGGCGACGCTGCCCAACGAGGTGATCGAGATCCGGTTCGACGCGGTGCCCGCCGCGAACGGCGCGCTCACCGTGCAGGCGCTGGCGCGCAACGGCCATGTGCTCCCGCGCCAGCGGCTGACGTTCACCGCGTCCCACTCGGGCAGGTTCCGGGCGGCCGGCATCGCCGCGCTCAAGCTCTCCGGCGACGGCCACATCCAGAACGTCGCCGCGATCGTCCAGCGGACGTGGGCGAATCTGCCGGACTGGCAGCACATCGAGACGGTGGGATTCCCCTTCGAGGCGGGCGACCCTCCCCAGCCCTTCTATGATTCCAAAGCGCCGCAAGGGTGGACGGTCCCGTCGCTCTCGGCGCAGGAGGCCGCGCGGGTCCGGCTCGCGGTGGCGCGGATCCTCCAGCTCGAGCCGCCGCCCGTCGGCGCCGGTGGGATCATCCCTCCGGCGTGGCCGTTTCCCGGCGCGGCGGGGTTCCTCGGCGCACTGAACGCCGGCCCGCTCGACGACATCATCGACTGCCTCGTGAACAGCGACGACGCCGATCCCCAGCGCCGGCAGGCCCTGCACGTGGTCAGCCGGGCCCTTCCCGGCATCGGCCAGATCGGGCAGCCGCCCGGGCCGGACCCGGCGACCCTGCGTCTGCCCACCACCGCATATGTCTCTCTCGCCGTCCAGGACAGCCCGGCCGCCGTCGGCCTCGGTTTCGGCACCGCGGACATCCCCGAGATCATCCAGCCGTACAGCCCGGGCAAGGACGTGCTTCCCCCCGGCGTCCTGCTCGGCCGCCACGAGTACCTGGTCAGCGCGCCATTCACGCTGCCGTTCGGCGTGACGGTGGAGTTCGCCGCGATCGGGCATCTGACGCCGGCGCCGACCCCGTTCAGCGGGCTGACCGTCGAACCGAGCTTCCCCAACCGGGCGCTCCAGCGTGACGGGGAGGAGTCCCTGTCGGTACGCCTCTCGTGGGCGATGACCACGGACAACCTCGGAGCCGGGCTCCTGTCGCAGCGCCCGCCCGGCGGCACGATCACGCTGAACACGCCGCGCCCGGCCGGAATCGGCGGCTTCCAGCCCTATCTCACCCAGCACGCGCTCGGGCCGGATGGCGGCCCGCTGGCGACCCTGCGGTCGGAGGTCACCCTTCCCGACGAACCCGTTCCCACCTCCGGGTCATCGACCACCTCCTACGCCGTGGCGCCCATCGACGTCCACGGACGTTGGGGGCCGTGGAACCTGACGAACCACACAGCCACCGCGCGGCCCGTACAGCGGCCAGGCCTAGACGGTGTCACCATCTCGATGCCGGCTCCCCTCCCCGGGAGCGGGCCGGTCGCCACACCGTGCGCGCTCACCGTCGAGGTGTCGTGGGACTGGGCCGACCGGTCCTGCCACCGGATCGAGATCTCGGGCGCGTTCGTGCCGCCCGGCCCGCTTCCTGACCCGCCACCGGTCCTCACCGGCCTGCAGCGGAGCAACACGCCCGCAGCGGGCCCGGCCCTCGTGGTCACGTTCTCTCCCTCCGGGGTGCCGTCGATCCCCTCACCCGCGACGGTCGCCGAGGTCCACCCGCCCATCGACCCCGCCGCGCCACCTCCATCCGGGGCCGCGGGTGACGTGCGCCGTTACCGGGTGACGCTGCCCGGAAGCACGCTGGACTTCGGCGCGGCCGACGAGCTGTCGTACGCCGTCTCGGCCCGCGGCGCCGAAGCCGTCCGACCGGCCGAACTGAGCGAGCCGTCGCCACTCCTGCAGACCACAGCCGCCGACCCCTTCCCCGCGCCGCCGCCCGCGCTGCCCGCCGTCGACGTGCTGTGGACCGCGCTGCCCGACGCCGCCGGGCACGCGCGGGCCGTGCTCAGCTGGCCCGCCTCACCCGGCGCGTACGGCTACACGGTCTGGGAGGCTGCCGAGGCCGCGCTGTTTCACGCCGTCTCGGGAGGCGGGACCCCGGACACCTCCCGGCCGCTCCGCGCCCGGGCGACCGACCTCAAGCAGCGGGTCGACGCCAACCAGGCCGTCAGCCTGGAGGCGTTCAGCCGGTTGAACGAGCGCCCACTGCGCATGACGTCGATCGAGTTGGTGCTGCCGGGGGCGGCGGACTCGCTGTTCGCCTACCGCGTGTCGACCGTCACCGCGCAGAACGTCGAATCGGCCAGGTCGGCGAGGATCGTCCTGGTCGGGGTGCCGCGCCGGGACGTACCAGCCGGGCCGCGCCTGGAGGCGAGCGCCGACACCGCGGCGCAGCGGGTGAACCTGATCGTCGTCCCGCGCCCGGGCGCCCCGGCGACGGCCCTGCGCGTCCACCGGATCAGGACCGAGTATCTGTCGCGGCGCGTCGGGACCATGGGACCGCCGGTCATCGGGCCGGTCGCCCTCTCCTCCCTCACGCCGGTGACCGTGCCGGCGCTGTCTGGGCCGCCGTCCCAGGGCTTCGCCTTCACCGACGCGGTCGCGGGAAGCTGGCAGCCGTACTTCTACTGCGCCGTCGCGACGGGGAAGGACGTCCCGGCCGACGGGATCAGAGCCGGGGACTCGGCGCCTTCGGGAGTCGTACGGATACTCGTGCCGCCCGCGAAGCCGCCGCTCATCGCGAACCTCCAGCGGACCACCTCCCCTGCGGCGCACCGGATCGACGTCATGACCGATCTGCCCTGGTCACAGTCGCCGGCGGGGTCCGGCACGATCGCGCTCGCCGTAGTGAACACGTCCGGCGGGGCCCCGGCCCGGACCGTCATCGGCTCGTTCGTCAGCCACGCGATCGCCGAGGGCACCCCGCAGGGGCCTCCCGTGACCGCGGCCTCGGCCACCCGGTCTGCGGTCACCGGCGGGAAAGCGACAGTGTCCCTCGTGTTTCCTCCGGTATCCGGCCCGGTCGTCCTCACGCTCACCGACCCGCTCGGCCGGTCAGCCTCGGTCGAGGTGGTGTAGCCATGGCCCTGTCAGACACTCTGGCCGCCCTGGGGATCGGCGCGTTCGGCTCGTCGATGCCGGTGTTGGCCCCGTCGTGGACCGATTCGGCCGCCATCGCTTCCGATGTCACCGCCGAGCACGGCGGGCTTGCCCTGTCGACCTCCGATGCCTGGTCGGCTCCCATCGGGGGGCAGGTGCGCACCGCCGCGGAGGCGGCCGAGCGCATCGGGCTCCTGCTGCGCGACGCCTCCGGCACGCCTATCTCCTCTACGGCGAGCGTGATATCCCTGCTCCCGCAGCAGTATCTGCGGCTGGCCCGGCTGTACGCCCTGGTCTTCGAAGACGCCGCGCCCGCGCGCCCCGCACGACCGGTCCCGGCTCATGTCGTGCTCTCGTCCGGTGGAGTCACCGACGGCGCCCTGCGGCCGGGGGATCCGCTTCCCGGCGGCCTGCTGTCGTTCCACGACCAGGCTGGGCAGCCGATCGACGCTGTGGCCGTGGCGGCCGCGTTCCTCGCGCTGCAGCGGACACACCCGCCGCTGCAGCATCGAGACCTCAGCGATCCCTTCGACCAGGATCCCCCGCTGGCCGATCTCGTCGCGGGCCTCCTATCCGGCGCCGATCCGATACGGATACGGCTGTCCGACGCCGACGGCCGGCCGTTCGACGGCGCGAACCTCACCGGGCTCACGGCCGTCGACGCCTCGGTCGGGCTGTTCTCGATCCCGGCGCTCACCACGACCGTGGGCAAGGCGCCGCCCGGCCCAGGATTCACCGCGGAGGCGGCTCGCACCCGCCTGATCGGGCTCGCCACGACGGGACGGCTGGGCGACAGCGTGACATTCCCGTCCATGCCGCCGGGGACGTCCCTGGCCCGTGACTTCTTCTCCGTCCGCGTTGCCGACCTGCGCGCCTTTCTGTGCGGCACCCCGCCGGACACCTGGCAGGGCGCCCGCCTCGAACCACGCCCCGCCGTACGCCGCGGCGAACTGCTCACCCTCCTGGCCGACGGCAATGACGTATTGGGCGCGGCCACGACCGCCCTAACCGGGGCGACGGCGGAGTCGCTGGCGGTGGCGCCCCTGATCGACGGGGCGTTCGCGGCCCCACCCGCCCCGAGTGTGGCGGCGCACTGGCCCGCCTTCCCCTCGCCGGTGGGCGCGGCCGCGGCGGCCGGTCCCATTCCCGCCGCGCTCGCGCTGACCGCGACCGCCGCCATAGCCAACGACGGGAATCCGGCCACCACCGACATCGACGTCGTATTGACCCTGCGCGGACTTCCCGCCGGAGCCGCCGTCCGCGCCTACCACCGGGTGTTCTCCGCCGCTGCGGTCGAATCGCGCGGAGACGGCGCGGGCGGGGTCGCGGACGCCACCGGCACGGTCACCTTGCTGTTACGCGACCCGCTGGGACTGCGCCGCCCCGGCCAGGCGACTCCCGACCCGCTGCCCGCCTCGCCTTTGCTCCACGTCGATGTCGTCGTGGTCAAGCGGACCGGGGAGACGCGGGCCTTCGGCGATGTCTCCGCGCCGATCAGCGGCACCGCGGCGCTCCCGCCGGGCGCGGTGAACCTCTTCGGCGGCGCGACGCGCCGGGCGATCTGCGCGGCGGGCATTCTCGGCCTCGGGAGGATGCCCGCCCCGGCGGCCGGAACCTCGTCGGTCGCGGCGGCGCTCGCGCTGCTGAGCGAAGGTACGCCGCGCGACGCGCCCCGCCTGCCTGGAATGGCCCGCCGCGACCTGCTGGTCGCCGGGCTCGCGTCCGCTGCGGGTGGTTCGTGGCGGTCCGTGCTGGCCGCCGGGCGGCTGGCCCCCGAACTCCACAACGCCTCCCCGCGCCTCGGCGCACCGGGAGGGGCGGGCGGCCGCGAGATCCAGACCGCCGGTGTCGCCACAGAGGGCGGCCGTCTGGCGTACGACATCGCCCGGGCCGCCTTGCGCCGTACGACGAGCATCTACACCCGGCTCGCGCCGCTCGCGACCGCCACGTGGGACGAGCCGCCGCAGTCGACGGCCGGATCCTTCTCGGGAGCCGTACTGCAGACCGTGGCGGCGGGATGCGAGACACCGGAGCTGTCCCTGCTGCGCACGCTCGGCATCGTCGACCCCGACGACCCGGCGTTCCCGCATGACTTCGACACCTTGCTCGATCAGGCGCGCGACTGGCTGACCCAGCTGGCCGGCCAGTTGCCCGGCGGCCTGCCGGGCTCGGTGAACACCCAGCTGAACGACTTCATCTCCGCACTCGGCGATCTGAAGGACAACGCCCCCGCGGACGAGTCCAGCAAGGAGAGGATCTTCAACGAGATCCTCCGCGAGATCGCCGCCAGCGGCTGGGGCCGCCGCGATGCGCAGTGGGCTCTTCGCGGCGCGCTCACCCGCGCCGAGCGGTTCGTCTACGTAGAGACGCCGGGCCTGGCCATGACCGCGGCGCCCGGCGCGGCGGACGCCTTCGCCGCCGACCTGTTCGGCGTGCTGGCCGCCCGGCTCACCGCGAATCCGGCGTTGCACGTGATCCTTTGCTGCCCCGCGCAACCGGACTTCCCCTTCGGATTCAACCCGTTCACCGACTTCGAGCTGAAGTCCCGGCGGGACGCGATACTCGGCCTGCCGACGGCGTCCTCGGCCGACCCGGTGGCCTCCCGCGTGGTGGCCTTCCACCCGGTCGGCTTCCCCGGCAGGCCGAGCCGCCCCGAGTCGACCGTGGTGATCGTGGACGACGTCTGGGCGCTCATCGGATCGTCGACTATGCGCCGCCGCGGGCTCGCCTTCGACGGCGGCGCGGACCTCGTGCTCACCGACGCGGAGCTGGTCGACGGGCGCTGCGCCTCCATCGCCGCCTTCCGCCGCGTTCTTCAGGCCGAACGACTCGGACTCCCGGCCGCCCCGGCACCCCCGGCCCTGCCGTCGTCGTCGCTCCTGCGGCTCGCGGACGGGGTCGAGGCCTTCCACGAAATCCGGGAGATGCTCAGAAGCGGCGGTTTGGGCAAGATCGAACGCCTGACCCCCGCCGAACCAATGGGCCGCCCCGCCGCCCCGGGAGCCGCCGACGTCGTCAATCCGGACGGCGAGACCCTCGACCTGGCTCAGCTCCTTGTCATCCTGGCCCTGGCTGGCTCCGCATCCGCCTGACCGTCACAGGGTCGACCAAGTGAGAATCAGAGCACTGTGGGGGCCGATTATTCGGTCACAGCCCTTGACCAGCCGATCTACCCAGTACATCGAGTCGACGGACCCACGATTTGAGCGACCGCTTAGAACTCCTTGAGCAATCGCTCAAGCAGTCAACGCGCAGGGCCCGCTGGTCCGCCGATAGCTCCAGGTCAAAGGCCGTGGTCGAATAAGCGGACCCCACATGCGCACCTGCGCGACGGATCTGGCACGTTCATCGTCATCGGGGAGGCGGGCACCGGCAAGTCGGCGATCCTCGCCCGTATCGTCACCCTCAGCGACCCGGCCTTCCGCAGGGACCCCCGATATGCCGCGGCCCTCGCCGACGCCCCGCGGGAGTCCGTGCCGCCGCCCGGCTCCGTCGACTTGGCCGTCCTTGCCCACAACAGGACTCTGAGGCTGTACTCGCCGAGCTCGCCACCCTGCTCGGGCTGCCTGCGGTGCCACACGGACCCGGCCGCCTCCCCGACCTCCGCGTGACAAACACGCAGAGGGAGGTCAGGTCGCGGCGCCGTTGACAGGCGGAAGGTCCCTCAGCAGCCGGTCCAAATCCTGTTGGGCTCGAAAATCCGATTCGGGCTGTGACCTGCGGCATTGACACGCGATCAAGCTGGCCCCTCTGACAGCATCACGACTCGTGTTCATCTCGCTGCTCTACATGACCGCCGTCCGGATGACCCAATTCCTACTACTCCGCCTGCGCACCGACACCAGCAGGGACATCGAGATCCTCGTCTTACGCCACCAGCTTGCCGTACTCCGTCGTCAGACTGGTCCGCTGCGGCCCGCTCCCGCCGACCGGGCGATCCTGACACTACTGTCCCAGCTGCTACCCCGAACCCGATGGCAGACGTTCATCGTCACCCCAGCCACGCTCCTTCGCTGGCACCGCGACATGATCCGACGAAAGTGGACCTACCCGCGCCGCAGCCCAGGACGTCCGCCGACCTCTTCCGAGATTCGCGCGCTGGTCCTGCGCCTGGCGGCGGAGAACCCGAACTGGGGGCACCAGGCATCCACGGGGAACTGGTCGGTCTCGGTTACACCGTGGCCGCCAGCACGGTCTGGCTCATCTTGAAACGGGCCGGCGTCGAATCCGCGCCACGCCGTACCGGACCAACATGGAAGCAGTTCCTCACCGCCCAGGCCAAGACAATGCTGGCCTGCGACTTCTTCACCATCGAAACCGTGTTCCTCAAACGGATCTACGTGCTGTTCGTGATCGAAATAACCGCCCGCGGGTGCAACTGGTCGGGGTCACCGCCAACCCGACCGGAGCATGGGTCACCCAACGAGCCCGAATCCTGCTCATGGACGCCGAGAGTTGGATCGATCAGATCAGATTCCTTATCCGCGACCGCGACAGCAAGTTCGTCGCCGCCTTCGACGCGGTATTCACCTCCATCGGCGTCCAGATCATCAGGACTCCTGCACGGGCGCCGGTCGCCAACTGCTACGCCGAACGCTGGGTGGGCACCGTCCGCCGCGAGTGCACCGACCGGATGCTGATCTTCAGCGAACGTCACCTGCAGAAGGTCCTGTCCGAGTACATCCGGCACTGCAACAGCCAATCGCCCGCACCGATCACTCGGCCAACGTCTGCCAGATCCGCGCTCAGAGGTGGCCGACCTTGAGCCGCACGCGTTACCCGACGCGAGGTCCTCGGCGGACTGATCAACGAATACACCCAGGTCGCATAGCCAAATCGAATATTCGAGCCCGACAGGGTGACCGTGATGACCATAGTTACGCGCGTCGTTGCGACTGCCTAGCCTCTATGCAGATCCCACAGCTCCACGGTGCCGTTGAGATTTCCTGTGACGGCCACGGTCGTGCCGAGGACGTCGCCCAGCGCCACAGCCCACACACTGGTGTTCTGGTCGGGTAGTTGCCTGGCCAGACGGCCGCCTTCGGTGAGATCCCACAGGCGGCCGATGCCGTCTCCGACGCTGAGCGCGACCGTGTGGCCATCGAGCGTGCCTGCGGCCACTCCCCAGACCCAGTCCGTGTGCCCGATCAGAGGCGAGCCGAGTTGAACGCCTGCCGCCAGATCCCAGACTCGGACCGTCTTGTCAGGACCGCCGGTGATGGCGACCGGTTTCCCGCCGAGGTCTGTCATCGCGACCGCCTCGACTGGATCCCCGTGGCCGATCAGGGGAGCGTAACGGGGCCGGCCCGCGGTCAGATCCCACACCTGCAGGGTGTGATCCAGGCATCCGGCGAGCAGGATGTCGTGACCGTTCACCCGGCCGGAAGCCAGAGCGATTACCTTGTCGGGGAAGGTGATGGGCTTGCCCAGCTGCCGCCGGGATCGCAGATCCCAGACGCGGACGGTGTGATCCTCCGACCCGGAGAAGGCGACCTGCCTGCCGTCGTATTCCCCCATGGCGATGGCCTTGATCGTGTCCTTGTGCCCGTGGAGCACGATCCCCCGCGGTGGCGAGGCACTCAGATCCCACACGCGCACGGTCTGGTCGACGCTGCCGCTGACAAGAACGGGCACGCCGTCGAGCCGACTCAGTCCGACTCCCCACACACCGCCGGTATGTCCTCTTAATGGCTCACCCACGGGACGCCGAGTCCGCAGATCCCAGATCCGTACCGTCTTGTCCTCTCCACCGCTCACGGCGATGGGCGCTCCATTCAGCCCCTCCCCGATCGCGACATCCCAGACGCCCTTGGTGTGCCCGCTCAGCGCGGTACCCAGGGCGACGCCCCCGCTAGGGATCGGTGTGACCGGCGGCTCGGCATGGTTGAAGGAACGCCAGACTGCCCAGCCGCCTCCGGCCAGGGCCGCCGCTCCCAGCGCACCGCCACCCATGAGAATCCGCCTTCGGGAGACGGCGGGCCGTCGTTTTCCGCCAGTGCGCGGCGAAGGCGCCAAGGTGACGCTGCGACGCGGTGGCACGCCGTCGTGATCTGCCGCGGCATCTGTCGCGGCATTCCGTGTGAACGGAAACCGGTCCGCCATGTCGGTGATCATTCGGTCCGGCAGCGGCAGCCCGCGTGACCGCAGGCGCTCACGGAGCGCGGGGTACAGTTCGGTGATCGTCAGCCAGGTGGATTCTCCAGGTAGCCCATCCTGGATCAGGTCGACGAACTGACCCGTGAACGACGTCATCGCGGTGGCCTGCGCGCCCGGCTCGACGACGTGGGCGGTCTTGTCGCCGTAGCTGGCCGTCAGCGTGATAACGCCCCGCGTGCCGACATATTCGGTGATTTCGCCGGCGGCCAAGGCTTCGACCGCCCGTCCCGAATAGCAGCAGTCCAAGATCACGATCTTGACCATGGCCGGGCTGTCCTGGAGGGATTCCCTGATCCGGCGGTAGTTGAGCGCGGTCTCCTCGAGCATGTCCACATCCGTGCTCGTCAGCAGCAAGCTCAGGTCGCCGTTACGCAGGACCTTGCCATGCCCCGCGAAGTAGAGCAGGAGCACGCCATGGGCGTCGGCGGCCAACTGCCGTATCTCTTTCAGGAGCGGGACGACCTTGACGGGATTTCTCCGTACGATGACCTGCTCGTCCTGCCAGCCGCACAGCGACGGGTCGACCAGGATTCGCCGCATCCCGTCCAGGCTGTTCTCCACGGCCCGGACGCTCGGCAGCCGGCGGTCAGTGTGATCCGCGGTCCCGATGAGAAGGGCACGCCTGTCGCCGTTCACGTCACCTCCCGCAGCCAGACGGTGCGGCCGCTGGTGAATGCCAGGGTCTGGCTGTGTGGTCTGAACACCACGTCAAAGACCGGCCCTTCTGTTGCCATGGCGCTGCGTGAGGTCCCTGTCGCCAGATCCCACAGCCGTACGGAATCGTCGTCGCCGCCCGTCACGAGCGTGCGCCCGTCCGGAGCCAGGGCGACACCGTGCACGATGTTCCTGTGGCCCGTGAGCGTGGCCGACAGCCGTGACGACCTGACATCCCAGATCCGGGCCGTGCGATCCCAGCTGCCGGAGACCAGGGTCCGGCCATCCGATGTGAACGCCATCCTCGTGATAGCGCCGCGATGCCCGGAGAGCGTGGACATCTGGGTGATCGATCGCGTATCCCATAACCGGATGTGGAAATCGTTGGCGCCGGTCGCCAGCGTGCGCCCGTCAGGGCTGAACGTGACGCCCGCGATGGTGGCCGGATGCGGCAAAGTGGCGCGCAGCCTGCGTCGGGCGACGTCCCAGAGCTTGACGGTCCGATCGCTGCTCGCGCTGGCGAGCGTCCGGCCGTCGGGGCTGAACGCCAATCCCCACACCGTGAATTCGTGGCCGTCCGGCATCGCGGTGACGTGATCGCCCTGCCACAGCCGCACGGCCCCGGTGTTGGCCCCGAACGCGATGGATCGCCCGTCGGGTGAGACCTGAATTCCGTAGATGGCACCCGCACGCCCGTCGACGGCGTCCTCGACGGCGCCCGTCTCGACCGTCCAGCGTCGGATCGTTCCATTCTTGTCGCCGGTGATGAGTGAGCGGCCATCGGGGGTGAAGGCCAGGCCGTAGACGGTGCTGCCGAGCGCGAGGAGTGGCCGGTCGGCGATGGCCGGCGAGGCCGCCGGCTCTAGCTTCCCGGACGTGTCAGGGCCATGGACGATCGTAGGGGCGGCGGCCACCGCCGCGGCGGTCGCGGCCGACAGCCCCGCGATGAGCATGGCGCGGCGCTTGATGATCTGCCGGGGCGTGCCGGCGGGATGCGCCGCATTACGGGTGAAGGGCGCGCGGTCGGCCATGCCCGCGCCACGCTGATTGGGAGCGGGCAATCCCCGTGCTTCCAGTCGCGGGACGAGATGCGTATAGAGGTCCCCGAGGCTGAGTGTGCCGGAGCCGTTGGGTATGCCCGTATGGATCAGATCCAGCAGTTCGGCCGTGAACGGCGTCGCCGTCCCGCCCGGAAGCGGATGCTTCGGTGCGTCGAGGTCGGCCGAGGTCATGGTGTAGGCGCCGTTGATGGCGGTGAGATCTGCCACGGACACGAAAGAGAAGGGCTCGATGACGCGCCCGGAGAAGGAGCAGTCGAGGATGACGATTTTCAGCCGGGCAGGCGTGGCGAGGATCGCGTCACGGACCCACGTGTAGTCGAGACCGGAATCCTCCGCCACCGCGGCGTCGGTGTCGGCGAGTGCGAAGCAAGGGCGGCCGGAAGCGAGCAGGACCACGCTGCCCACATAGTAGAAGAACAGCACGTCGCCGGCCTGCTGGAGAGCCTTGCGCAGTGTCCGCTTGAACGCTTCGGCGTCCGAGGCGTTTTCGTGGACCTTCACCCGCCCGCGTGGCCAGCCGCACAATCTCGGATCCAGCAGCACCCGCCGCATCTGCCGCAGGCTCGCCGACGCGGCGGGGACCGGGTCGATCCGGCTGTCGGCGCTCCGGGTCGTTCCGACGAGAATCGCCGTCGAGCGAGCACGATCCAGCGTGTCAATCGCCGTCGTCATCGCGCAGGATCCGATCCAGCAAACGCAGCGTTTCGTCGGCGTCGAGATTGCGCGTGTTGATTTCCGCACTGCCGTTCTTGGTCTTCACGGTGAGGTCCACACTGCGCGTGCGGCTGCTCAGATAGGCCATCAGAGATCGCGCGAGAACGGCTCCCACGCCACTGGAACCCAATGCGACCATCAGCACGTCGGTGATGCCCGACAACTCGGCTCGCCCGTTCGGCACGGAGACCTTTCGGACTTTCCCCGCGAGGGCGCGCTCCTGCCGGAGCCACTCCAGCAGATTTCCGGCTTCATCACCGGCCACGCTGATTTCGCCTTCCATGGAATGATTATCCCAGAAGATCCGTGTGGCCGGTGTGAAAGTGCCACCGGCCACGCATCAGAAACTCATTCGGCATCGCCGGACTTCAGCGGCCATTGGTGCTGAAGTGCCAGGGCTCGGTTCCGCTGATCAGCAAGTAGAGCCCGAAGCCGGGCGCATTGGCTTTCAGCCAGTTGAATCCTGCCGTGGTCGCGCTGGTGAAGTCGACCGCCAGCCCCTTTTCGTGCATGGACGTGCCGGGAATGGCGGTCGCGGGGTTACACCGCGAGGAGGGCCATACCCAGATCGCTTCGTAGCTGCTGCCGCAGTTCTGCTTGCGCAGTTCGATCTGCCGTTGCGCGCTCCGCCAGCCGGACCCGCACAGGGAGTAGCCGGCCGTCTTGGCCGCCGTCAGCAGATCCTTGAGATTGGCGGCGATCTGGGCGGCTACGGTGATGGCGCCACCAGCGGGACAGGAGACGTTGACCAGGCCACCGTTTCCTGGCACCGGCGCCGGATACGTCGGATGCGGCGGGTTGGCCTCGCTCAGCGCGTTTCCGTAGAACGGGGCGCTGAGTGCGAAGATGCCGCCGTCCTCGCCCAACAGCCACACTCCGGTGCCGTGACCGGCGAGCGCCGCGTCGACGACGGGTGCGTTCAGCCGCAGGCCGGCCAGCGATCCTGGGAAGGGGAAGTCGCCGAAGGCGAAAGTGCCGCCGTCGCGCGCCGCCAGCAGATATCCCTTGCCGGTCGGCGAGGCGAGAATGGCCGTCATAGGCGCGTTGAGCGGCCGGCCGCCCATGGATCCGAAAAAGGGAGTCGTCCCCAGAGCGAATACGCCGCCGTCGGAGGCCACGAGCCAGACGTGACGCGGGTCGGAATCCCTGGCAGCGTCGACGACGGGTGCGTTGAGCCGCAGGCCGCCGAGTGATCCGGGGAACGGATAGTCGCCGAAGGCGAACGTCCCGCCGTCCGCCGCGACGAGCAGGTATCCCTTGCCTGTGGGTGAGGCGAGAATGGCCGTCATGGGCGCGTTGAGCGGCCGGCCAGCCATCGAACCGAAGAACTGGCCACCGGATCCTTCGGTGAACACACCGCCGTCCGCGGCGACGTACCATTTCGCGTCACCGGCGCCTGGTATGGCGACCGCGGCGACAATCGGCGCATTCAGGTGGGTGCCCGCCAGGCTGCCGGAGAATCGGCTCGAGCCGTAGTTGTACTGGCCGCCGGTCGCGCTGATGATCGCGTATCCGTTTCCGTCCGGTGCGTCGACGATCGCGCGACCGGCGTCATTGCCGCCGAGCGCCGACGACGGCAGCGCCGGGATTCCGGCGAGCAGTGCGGCGAACGCGATTGTGGCCAGCGTCCGGCGCGTACGGCGATGGAATGAGGAATGCATGACGGTTCGACGCCGCCATGGATGACCCGGTTGCCGCGCGCCGGTTTGCACGGAAAAATGCATTGGACGCCGAGATCCATGCACTTTAAGGCATTAGGAATCGGATATATTTAGCATCTCGCATCGTCCCGGGGACCAATCATATCCATTGGGTATGGCGAGAAAATCAACCACGACAGGGCATCGGCGAGCACATCCGGGCGGCCAGGGGATCCCCTATAGCATGAACTGGGGGTGATCCGCCTGTGGGTGCGTTTATTCGACTTGATGCTACTACCTGCGGTTTCTCGGCAATCTCGGCCAATCATCTGACATGGTCCGGGTCATGGAACCTATTTCATCCGCCTACGGCGGCTCGCTGGTCACGGCATGATCGCGAGTCCGGCGTTCGTCCCCTGACGTAGAAAAGCTCCTGGTAGATGGGTTGATCACCACAACCGACCCGTCACAACCAGGAGCTTCGGGTGCTGTTCTACCGTGCCGCCGTCGATTTGTCGCGCTCAACGCTGAATTACCTGGCCGGCGTCATCCGCCGGCACCGCAAAGCGATCGGATCGGCATGGCGGCGGCTCAACCCCGGCCAGCAGGCCCTGCTCGTCCTGGTCCACCTGCGCAAAGGCGAGACCTTCGCCGAGGTCGCGGCCGGATTCGGAGTGTCGACGGCGACCGCGTGGCGGTACGTGGCCGAGACCGTCCGGGTACTATCAGCGCGCTCCCCGAAACTCGGGCAAGCGCTGCGCAAGGCCAGCAGAGATGGTCTGCCACATCTGATCCTGGACGGGACGCTGATCCGCATCGACCGGGTCAAGGCCGACCGGCCCTACTTCTCCGGCAAACACCGGGTGCACGGGATGAACATCCAGGTCATCGCAGGCCCGGACGGCCAGATCGTATGGACCTCAGGAGCGCTGCCCGGCAGCACCCACGACCTGACCGCGGCCCGAATCTGGGGCATCATGCGGGCGTTACGCCAGGCAGACATGCTCACCTTGGCCGACAAGGGCTACCAGGGCGCCGATGATCCGGTGCTCACGCCGTACAAGGGCAGGAACAAGCCTGAGTCACAACGGCGAGCCAACCGTGCTCACGCCCGTCTTCGCGGGCCTGGCGAACGCGCGAACGCCCAGCTCAAGAGCTGGCGCATCCTCCGCAAACTGCGCTGCAGCCCGAGCAAGGCCGGGACACATGTGCAAAGCCATTGCTGTACTTCAAAACCACCGCGCCGACCATGGATGAAATGGGTTCACGGTGTGGTCACTGATCTACATGATCGTCCGTTATCTCGTGGCGAGCCTCGTCCTACTGGCCCGCGGCGACGGCCGAAAAGAGATCGAAATCCTAGTGTTTGCGGCACGAGTCCGCCGTCCTGCGACGGCAGATCGGCCAGCCCCTGCTCCAACCCGCAGACCGAATGTGGCTATCCGCTCTATCGCGCCTGCTCCCCCGCATCCGCTGGAACGCCTTCCCGTCACCCCGGCCACCTTGCTCGCCTGGCACCGCAACCTGATCCGACGACGGTGGTACCACCCCACCGCTCGCCCGGACGGCCCTCCACGGCCAAAACAGTCCGGGACCTGGTGATCCGGTTAGCCCGGGAGAACCCGACCAGGGGCCACCAGCGGATCCACGGCGAACTCAAACACCTCGGCTATCGCCTGTCCCCCACCACCGTGCACATGATCCTCACACGAGCCGGCCTTGGCCCGGCACCGCGACGCTCGGGCCCGACCTGGAAACAATTCCTCACCGCCCAAGCCGAAGGCATCATCGCCGCCGACTTTTCTTCCACATCGACCTGGCGTTCGGTCCCCGCCTGTACGCCCTGGTCTTCATCGAACACATGACCCGCCGCGTCCTGTCGGGCTCGAGTATTCGATTTGGCTATGCGACCCAGGCGTATTCGTTGATCAACCCGCCGAGGGCCTCGCGTCGGGTAACGTTTGCCTGCTCGAAGTCGACCACCGCCGAGCGCGGATCTGGCGGACGTTGGCTGAGTGATCGGTGCGGGCGATGGCTGTTGTAGTGCCGGATGTACTCGGCCAGAACCTTCCGCAGCTGCCGCTCATTGAAGATCAGCATCCGGTCGGTGCACTCTCCCCGGACGGTGCCCACGCAGCGCTCGGCGTAGCAGTCCGCGACCGGCGCCCGCGCAGAAGTCCAGATGATCCGCACGCTGGCGGACGCGAATACCGCGTCAAAGCCGGCGACGAACTTGCTATCCCGATCGCGGATGAGGAACTCGATCTGATCGATCCAACCCTCAGCCTCCAGCAGCAAGGTGCGCGCCCGTTGAGTGACCCACGCTCCGGTCGGGTGCGCGGTGACCCCGACCAGATGTACGCGCCGGGTGGGCAGCTCGATCACGAACAGGACGTAGATGCGTTTGAGGAACACCGTGTCGATCGTGAAGAGGTCGCAGGCCAGCATCGTCTTGGCTTGGGCGCTCAGGAACTGCTTCCAGGTCGGCCCGGTACGGCGTGGTGCTGGATCGACGCCAGCCCGCTTTCAAGGTGAGCCAGGCCGTGCTGGCGGCCCGCGTGTAGCCATGGCCGACCAGCTTCCCCGTGGATGCGTCTGTGCCCCCAGTTCGGGTTCTCGGCCGCCAAGCGCCAGGACCAGCGCGCGAATCTCGGAAGAGATCGGCGGACGTCCTGGGCTGCGGCGCGGGTAGGTCCACTTTCGTCGGATCATGTCGCGGTGCCAGCGCAATAGCATGGCCCGGGGGGGACGGCGAACGCCTGCCATCGGGTTCGGGGCAGCAGCCGGGACAATAGTGCCAGGATCGCCCGATCGGCGGGGCGGGGCGCAGCGGACCGGTCTGACGACGGAGTACAGCAAGCTGGTGGCGCAGGACGATGATCTCGATGTCCTAGCCGGTGTCGCTGCGCAGGCGGAGCAGCAGGAACTGGGACGCCCGGATAACGGTCACGTAGAGCAGCGAGACGAACACGATTCGTGATGCTGCCGCAGGAGCCGGTCTGATCGTATGACAATGCCGCAGGTCACACCCCGAATCGGGTTTTCGAGCCCGACAGGCAAGTTCCCGGCCCTCATTCAGGAGATCCTCGCCGATGCAGGCATCGCACCGTTCTCACCGGCGTCCGCATGCCACGGATGAACTCGATCATGGAGCGATGGGTGCAGTTTTGCCGCCGCGAGCTCCTGGACCGTTGCCTGCTGTGGAACGAACCTCACCTGCGGCGCGCGTTGCGCGAATACGAGCACTTCTACAACCGGCACCGCGCCCACCAAGCCCTTCGGCAGGCGGCTCCACTGCGCGCTGTCCCGGCACCGATCGCCGATCCGGAACAGATCATCAGCCTCGACATACGCCGACGAGACAGGCTCGGCGGCGTCCTCCACGAGTACCTACACGCCGCTTGAACTGCACAGATGAGAATTTCGGCAGGCGCAGACCTGGCGGCGCAGCACCGCCACCTCATGCCGCAGCACGAGGATCTCCAGCTCCTTGGAGGCGTCGCTGCAGGCCAGCAGGACCAGCCAGCCCACGATTCGGATGAAGATCAGATACGGCAGACGAAGGTACACAACAGCGACGATAAACCGCAGGTCAACCACCGTGCACGAGTATTGGCACCCCACAGGCTTGATCCACGAATACGCCCAAGTCGCATGAGGTGACACCATTTCCGGCACCCACAGGCTGCACGACGCTACCGCTGTGAGCTGTCAGAGGGCGGTTCGCGAGTTGATGCCCGTTTCGTCGCTGGCGTTGGGTGAGGCGGGCTGGTAGAAGATCCGTCGCGAGGTTACGTGCCGGGCTGGGTGAACAAGCCCGACTCGGTCTCGATCAAGATT
>JAGFNW010000051.1 GCA_017592665.1 Streptosporangiaceae bacterium NEAU-GS5
GCCGGGCCACCGGCACCCCCCGCCGCCCACCCGCGCCCGCCCACCCGCGCCCGCCCACCCGCGGCCGCCTGCCCGTCGCCCGGCCCTGGTCCAGCCCCGGCCCCGCCCGGCCCCGGCCGCGGAGCTCATCGCCCACGCCAGTCCTATCGCCCGGCCTCGCTCGGCTCCGGCCGGCCCAGCCCGGCCCGCCCGTCGCCCACGCCCAGTCCCGTCGCCCGGCACCCAGCGGCCCTCGGCGGCCGCTCGCCGCCCGTCCTCCCAGTCCCCATACCCGCATGTCCCGCAGGGTCGTATGACCCCCGTCAGCGGACGGCTGCAGGCCCGCACAAGTGGCGCTGACGAGATACCGGCTCGATGATCTCTCTCAGGTCGCCGCAGATCACCACCACGCCGCCCCATTACTCGCCGGCAAAGCTCAGTGACAGACCCGACGTGGGGGCGGGGCCGCGAGACGCCTCGGGTAGGCGCTGCGGCCACCGCGCGACCTGGAGGTGATGCCTCCGGCGGTCGGCCAGTGGTGGTGCCTCCGGCGGGGGCGCTCCGACTCCGGGATGGGTTCCCCCTTCCCGTCCGCCCCGACCCTGGGCGAGCTCAGCAGACCGTCTCCTTCGGCTCAAGCCCGGCCGTGCGGGTTGGCGTCGGGGTTACTGAGGAAGGTGCCCGTGTTGATGGACACGCGAGGCCGGGCTTGCCCCTTCGTCACCGGCCCGCTTCTGCTTCGCTCCGGGTCGACGACGGACGGGAAGGGGTCAGGTCAGGGGCGATGCACGCGCGTCGGGCGTTGGTGGCGAAGGGGTTGGACCCATTTCAGTGGCCCGCCCTACCGTGCGGGGCGAGCCTGCGCCTGCGGGCGGCGTGAACCAGCCCGAAACGGACCGGACCGCACGGGACCGGAGCCGAGATTATGGTCTGCACCGAAATCCAGACCCGCGAACGGTGCAAGACCCAGCGGAAGGGTGCCAGACCCTGCGGAAGGGGCGGACTCCATCCCGGAGTCGGAGCGCCCCTGCCGGAGGCACCACTACTGGCCACCCCCCGAAGGGCACCCCGCCCGCTAGCGTCCCGGCCGCAGAGATCACCACTAGCTCGGCGCCGGAGGCATCGTCGGGGGCAACAACCACCGGGCGGAGGGTCGGGAGGGATGGGTCGGGAGGGGATGGGCCAGGGATGGGTCGGGAGGGGATGGGCTGGGAGGAGATGGGATGGGCGAGGGATGGGCTGGGGGAAGGCGTGGGGGAGGTGGCGAGGGGATTCTTGGTGGCGTGAGGTGGGGCGGACAGGTTGGGTGCGGGCGGAAGCGCATAACAGGCCAATTGCCCATATCCTTCACGCGTGACGGCGCTTGCGGAACTTCAGACGGCAGTCCAGTCCTTGCTGGAACGGGTCGCCAAGACCGGGGATCCGAGCTTGCTCCTCGACCGGGGAGCAGTGCGAGACGCCCGCCGACTGGCCGCGCTGCTCAGCGATGACGACGGCGATCTGCTGTCCCGGCACCTGCTCGGCTGGCTGTACTGGTATCGCTACCACGCCCAGCCGGAAGGGACCCAGCCGGAGGGCATGGAAGAGGGCGACCTGTGGACGGCGGTGGACATGCTGGTCCCGCTCTTCGTCAACGGCGCCGACCGGGAGGAGCTGCCGGACAAGCTGTTGCCGATCCTCGCCGAGCACTCGATCCCGACCGCTCTCGACGTCCTCGAGCAGGCGCTGACCTCGCCCGACCCCCGGTTCGTCGAGCTCACGGCCGACCTGTGGAAGCGGATCGCCGAGTACGCCGACCCCGACTATCCCAACCGTGCCATGCTCCTCGCCAATCTCGGCATCGCGCTTCAGGTCAGGGCCGACCGTACGGGCAAGGCCGAGGACCTGGACGAGGCGGTGGAGCGACTCACGGCGGCGCTGGAGATCACCGAGCCGGACGACCCCGACCGGCCGGGCCGCATGAACAACCTCGGCGGCGCGCTCCGCGTCCGCTACGAGCTGGCCGGTGAGCAGTCCGATCAGGACGACCTCGACGAGGCGATCCGGCTGGCGCGCGCGGCCGTGGACGCGGCCGACGAGGACCACGCCGACCGCCCGGGCTACCTCAACAACCTCGCCCTGGCCCTGGGCCGGCGCGGTACGCCGGAGGATCAGGACACCGCCGTCGACCTGCTCCGGGAGGCTTTGCGCGCCGTGCCCGGCGCCCCGATGTTCGCCGAGAACCTCGCCCAGGCTCTGCGTGCCCGCTACGAGCGCACCAAAGACCAGGCCGATCTCGACGAGGTCGCGAAGTTGTCCGCCGCCGCAGAGGCAGAGCCGGATTCAGAGGCAGAGAGGGAATCAGAGGCCGCGCCGGGTTCCGAGGTCGCGCCGGGTTCCGAGGCCAGGGTGGATTCCGCCGCCGCGCCGGCTTCCGAGGCCGGGGTGGATTCAGTGGCCGACTTGAAGCCGGAGGAGTAAGGGAGCGTCTTCAGGCCTGGCTTAGGAGCCGTGGCGGGGGATGCCGAGGGTGACGAGCAGGTCTTCGTGGAGTTGGAACCACACGCTGTGGTACGACGACATGTTGTCGGTCACGTAGTCGAGCGCTCCGGCTCTGGCGCGCGTGAGGGCCTCGGCGAGCCTGGCCCGATAGCGCAGGAACCGGCCCAGGGTCGCCGCGAGGCCGGTCAGGACGGCGTCGGCGCGGTGGTCGAACTCGGCCAGCTGGTCGAGGATCCCCATGTCGTAGAACAGGTCGCTGTGGTCGTTCAGCCGCATGCCGCCCTCGGTCGCGCGGGTCTGCCAGGCCGTACAGAGGTTGAGCAGCTCCGGGTTGAGCACGAGGAAGTCGTCGTAGGCGGCGGTCACCGCCTCGCGGGCGCCGACCGCGTCGAGGTCGGCGGCGATTCGCTCGCCGTCGGCCGTGCGGCCGGCGTCGGTGAGGCCCCATCCGCCGAACTCGCCTCGCAGACGGGTGACGAGACCGGCGACCGCGAGGTCGATCAGCTCTGATTCGACCTCGTCCTCGGGGAGCCCGGTCGCCTCGGAGACACGGGCGAGGCTGGAGAACCCGATGCACCGAAGGGTGTGCAGGACCAGCAGATCCGTGCTGGTCGGGTGGGGCGAGGTCGGCACGCCCGCCAGGCTACACCGATGACCTGGGTCGATCCGCCGATGAAGGGCCGCCGAGGCGGTCGCGGAGCAGGCGCCTCGAGCAGACCGGCGGTCCGGTTATCGCGCTGTGAGCCCTGTGAGGCATGCGGCGAGGTGATCGTCGGGGGCGTTCCATATCTGCATGAGGCGTTCACTGAGGTCGTAGCGGGGCCAGCCGGGGTCGCCGGTGGCGGCGAAACGGACCCAGGCCGACTGGATCCGCTCGGACAGGACCGCGACGTCGGGTGAGGGCGCCGGGCCCAGGAAGCGGGCGGCGTAGCGGGTGCCGGTCGTGCCGAAGACGAACGGCACGTCGATGCCGTGCGCCGCGCCCAGTGTCGGCCCCCGCCAGGCGAAGTCGTACAGCCAGGTCCGGCCGCCCGCGCCCGCGTGGGCGTCGGCGGTGCGTACGGTCGGACGGCGCACCAGCATGTCGGAGGCCATCGTGACGAACAGCTCGGAGTCGCTGCGGCCCGGGTGGTCGCGCCGGTAGGCGGCCGTGTCGAGGCCGAGGGCCGACAGGTCGGGCGCCTGCGGCACGGCGCCGATCCCGCGATACTCCTCGTGGGTGAATCCGCAGATCAGGTCGATCTCGGGCCGGGGTCCCGCGGTCCAGGGCGGCCCGGTGACCAGGTCGCCGTCGATGACAGGCCCGTACGGGCTGCCGGGCGTGCCCGCGGCGTCCTGGACGGCGAGGATCGCCTCCGGCGGCAGCGCCGCGAACCCTTCCCAGGTGGGCTCGGCGCCCGCGGCCTGGGCCATGATCCTGGTGATCTCGCCGGCCTCGGCCGGATCGCGGTAGCCGTCCGGAATGCTCTGCGCGATGGCCCGCCGGAACAGCCCGGCCGTACGGGACGAGCAGGCGTGCAGGGCGACCGACGCCGCGCCCGCCGACTGACCGAAGACCGTGACCCGGCCGGGGTCGCCGCCGAACGCCGCAACCTCGCGCTGGACCCACTCGAGCGCGGCGACCTGGTCGCGCAGTCCGCGGTTGTCGGGCACGCCGGGCAGGTGGCCGAAGCCCTCGAACCCGACCCGATAGTCGACGGTCACCACGACGACGCCCGAGCGGGCGAGCGCCGCGCCGTCGTAGTGCGGCATGCGCGTCGCGCCGTGCCGCCACATGCCGCCGTAGATCCACACCATGACCGGCAGGCCGGCGGCGCCCAGGTCAGGCGTCCAGACGTTCAGCTGAAGGCAGTCGAGGCCGTCGCCGGGCCGCCAGATGGGCGGCAGGCCCGGCATGGGCGGCAGCTGCGGCGCCGCCGGGCCGAACGCGACCGCGTCGCGGATCCCGTCCCAGCCTTTGGGTGCGGCCGGCGGCCGGAACCGAAGCGCGCCTTCCGGCGGGGCCGCATAGGGGATGCCTTTGAACGACGCCACACCGTCCGCGATCTCCCCACGGACCGCGCCCGTCTCCGTCTTCACCACTGGGCCCGCGCTCACTCGCGCAACGCTACCCCCGCTAAGGTCGGGACCATGGCTGTGACAGTGCTCTTCCACCACGTACTGGGACTGACGCCGGGCGTGATCGCGTTCGCCGACACGCTGCGGGGCGGGGGTCACACGGTGCACACGCCCGACCTGTTCGAGGGCCGCACGTTCGGCACGATCGAGGAGGGGCTCGGGCATGTCAGGGAGGTCGGCTTCGGCGAGGTGATCGGGCGCGGCGTGCGGTCGGTCGAGGAGATGCCCGCCGATCTCGTGTACATCGGATATTCGATGGGCGTGCTGCCGGCCCAGAAGCTGGCGCAGACGAGACCCGGCGCGCGCGGGGCGCTGCTGCTCGAGTCGTGCGTGCCCGTGTCGGAGTTCGGCCCGGCCTGGCCGCAGGACGTGCCGGTGCAGGTGCACGGCATGGACGCCGACCCGTCGTTCGTGGGCGAGGGCGACATCGAGGCCGCCCGCGCGCTGGTCGCCGAGGCCAAGGACGGGGAGCTGTTCCTCTATCCCGGCGACGGGCACTTGTTCGCCGACAGCTCGCTGTCCTCGTACGAGCGGGAGCCCGCATCTCTGCTCACCCACCGGGTCCTCGACTTCCTCGACTACGTCGACGCCCGCTGACGGGCTCTCATAGAACATTCAGGCGCGGCCAGTGAAGGATTCAGGGGCCCCGCCGACTGTGGAGCGCATGACGACGACAGCCACTCGGGCGGCCGATTCACACCCGCCGGCCGCTGTAGGGACCGGTTACGCGCCGCGGCCTCCGACGCCGAGGTGGTGGGGCGACACCGGGGGGTTGCTGGCGGCGGCGAGCCTCCTCGTGGTCACGGTCATGTGGCTGGGCGGGCGGGGCGCCATCGACCTGGCCGGCGGCGGGTCGGCGGCCGTGTCCTCGGCGGGCCGGCTGACCGGGCTGTTGGCGGCCGACCTGCTGCTGATCCAGGTGCTGCTGATGGCCCGAGTGCCGCTGGTGGAGCGGGCGTTCGGGCAGGATCGGCTGGCCCGCTGGCATCGGCTGACCGGGTTCGCCTCGTTCTATCTCATGGCCGCGCACATCGTGCTGATCACCATCGGGTACGCGGCGGGCGCCAACGTGTTCGCCCAATTCTGGGACATGATCGTCACCTATCCCGGGGTTCTGCTCGCCCTCGCGAGCGTCGGCCTGCTGGTCATGGTCGTCGTCACGTCGATGCGCGCGGCCCGGCGGCGGCTGCGCTACGAGTCGTGGCATCTGCTCCACCTGTACGCCTACCTCGGCGTCGGCCCCGCCCTGCCGCACCAACTGTGGACCGGCACGGACTTCGCCGGATCGCCACTCGCCCGCGCCTACTGGTGGAGCCTGTACGGCGTATCCGCTGGCGCCGTCCTGATCTACCGAGTGGGGCTGCCGCTCTGGCGGAGTCACCGGCATCGGTTGACGGTCAGCCACATCCTGCCGGAAGGACCCGGGCTGACCTCGGTCTACCTGAAGGGCCGCCGCCTCGATCGGCTGCCGGTGCGGGCCGGGCAGTTCTTCCACTGGCGCTTCCTCGACGGCCCCGGCTGGTCTCGGTCGCATCCCTACTCGCTGTCCGGCACTCCCCGGGGCGATCTCGTCCGGATCACCGTCAAGAACCTCGGCGACGGCAGCGCCCGGGTGGCCACGCTCCAGCCCGGGACCCGGGTGCTGTTCGAGGGCCCGTACGGCAAGCTGACGGGCGAGCGCTACCGCGGCGGGCCGGTGGTGCTGCTGGCCTGCGGGATCGGCATCACGCCGCTGCTGGCCCTGCTGTGGGATCTGCCCTACGGCGACGGCGAGGCCACCCTGATCTACCGCGCCCGCAGCGAGGAGGAGACGGCCTTCCGCCGCGAGCTGGAGTGGCTGGCCGAGCATCGCGGGCTGCGCGTGCTCTACCTGCTCGGCCCGCGTGCCGACCGGCCGTCCTGGCTGCCGCGGGCGCACGCGCGGCGCAGCGATCTGGAAGCGCTGCGGGAGGCGGCCCCGGACATCCGGAATTCTCATATCTACATCTGCGGCCCCGACGAGTGGACCGCCGCCGTCCGCGTGGCCGCCCAGGCCGCGGGGGTAACGGCCGGCCGCCTCCACACCGAACAGTTCAACTGGTAAGCGAGGGGGGAAACGGCGATGCGGCGAATCATGGCGTGGCTGGGGGCCACAGTGGCCGGTCTCGTGCTGCTGTTCAGTTATCGCACCAGCACGATGAGCACCCCGGCGGCCAACGCCGTCACCACGTCGGGGACCACCGGCACATCCGACGGCAACGGGACCTACGAGGGGTCGGTGGCGCAGACTCGGTGGGGGCCGGTGCAGGTCACGATCAAGGTGTCCGGCGGCAAGATCACCAGCGTTGACGTGCCGATCTATCCCAGTGGCAACGGCCGCGATCAGGAGATCAACGCCGTCGCGCTGCCGATCCTGACCCAGGAGACGCTGGACGCGCAGAGCGCCGGCATCGACACGGTGTCCGGGGCGACCGTCACCAGCGACGGCTACAAGGAGTCCCTGCAGGCCGCCATCGACAGCGCGCACCTCTCATGAGCGCCGTGATGGCCCGCCGGGCGTGGGTCGAGCAGATCATGGGGTTCCCGGTCAGCGTTCACGTGCGGGGGGACGATCCCGACTCGGCCGAGCGGGCGGTCGCGACGGTGTTCGCCGAGTTGCGCGCGGCCGATGCGGCCTTCAGCACATATCTGGACGACAGCGACCTGTCCCGCTGGGAGCGGGGCGAGCTGCCTCTGACCACCGAGCTCGCGGCCGTGGTCGCGCTGTGCGAGGTGGCCCGGGAGCGTACCGACGGGTGGTTCGACCCGCGCAGTGGCCCGCGGTATGACCCGTCCGGCCTGGTCAAAGGGTGGGCCGTGCAGCGGGCGGCGCGCCACCTGACCCGGCTCGGCGAATACGGCTGGTGCCTCAACGCGGGCGGCGACGTCCTCGTGCACGCTCCCGAGGGCCAGCCGGAATGGCGGATCGGCGTCGAGGATCCGTACGATCCGGGCCGGCTGATCCACGTCGTCAGCCTGCGCGACGGCGCGGTGGCCACCTCGGGCACCGCGCACCGCGGCGAGCACATCATCGACCCGCGGACGCGGCGGCCCGCCACGCGCGTGCGCGCCGTCACGGTCGTGGGGCCCGACCTGCTGTGGTCCGACGTGTACGCCACGGCCGCCGCGGCCCGCGGGCCGTCGGCCATCGAGTGGCTCGACGGCGTCGACGGCTATGAGGCCCTGCTGGTCACGGCGCTGGGCGCGGTCCGCGTCACCAGCAAATGGAAACAGGAGGCCATGTGATCCATGACCTCCTGCCGTCCGGGCGTTCACGTCAGCTGTTCACCAGCACCTGCGCGGGCGCCGGGGCCGTACGGCCGGCGGCGACGGCCTGGGCCAGCAGCCCGAAGCCGGCCACGATGGTCGCCGGGATGATGAACAGGCCTTCCTTGATCCCCAGCCCCGGGCCGACGACCAGGATCACGGCCGCGACCAGCAGCGCCACACCGGCCAGCCGCACCGGGCGCCGGGCGCCGCGCCAGGCGAGGCCCGCGCCGTAGGCCACGAGCGCGGCCATCCACACCATTCCGGCCACCGCGTTGAAGGTGCCGCCCGACCCGGCCTCCACCTGCTCGCCCACCTCGCCCGGGAGCGGCGAGACGAACGCCTCGAACCACGCGCCCGGCGCGAGCGCCGCGAAGCCGAGGGCCAGGACCACGCCGCCGATGGCGACCAGCCACGACGGGCGGGCCGTGCCGCCGATCGCGATCAGTAAGGGGAGCCCGGCCGCGATGAGCAGGCCGCCCAGGGCGAAGATCAGGTGCGCCGCCTCCCACGTGGGCGCGGAAAGCGCCTCGTGGTCGTGCTCGAGCGGGTGAAGCGCGTTGCCCAGCGCGAACAGGACGCCGCCGCTTCCGACCAGGACGCCGGCCAGCCGGCGCATCGTGGTGTCACCCATGGTTCTCTGTCTCCTTCTCGATGTGCCGGGCAGAGGTCTCCGCCCGGGAGGATGTGTTCCTGATCCGCCAGAGCGGAGCCGTGGCGAGCACGACGAGAGCCGTGGCCGCCGAGGTCAGCAGGCCGCCCTCGCCCAGCAGGGCCCCTTCGCCGGGGCCGGTCATGGGCTGGGCGGCGAAGTAGAGCGCCGCGTTGAACGTGGCGTGGCACAGCAGCACCGGCCAGACGCTGCCGGTGCGCAGCCGCAACCAGACGAGGGGGAAGGCCAGCGCCACGGTCTCCACCGTGAAAACGCCCAGCGCGTACGCCACGGGGACCCCCGGCGCGACCGCCCCCGGCACGAACAGCATGAGCGGGTAGTGGAAGGCGGCCCAGGCCAGGCCGACGATGAGCGCGGTGGCGTCGGGGCCGCGTGTCCGCGCGAGCCGTACGGCGAGGAACGAGCTCCAGCCGAGCTGCTCGCCGACCGCAAGGACCAGGAACGGCACGACGCCGGGTCCGAGGCCCAGCAGGACGTCGAGCAAGGATGTGGGGACGAAGTCGGCGAGGCCGGTCGTCCAGGCCGTGCCGTAGGCGACGCCCACGCACAGCACGGGGATCAGCCAGGCCCAGAGCAGGACGCGGGGGGCGACACGGCGGCGCAGGCCCCAGTCGATGCGGCGAGTGGCGATCAGCGCGGCGAGCGCCGGCAGGAACGCCTGTCCATAGAGTGCGATCTGAGCGGAGACGGACGCCTGGTCCAGCCGCTCCACGTTTGCGCCTTGAGCCACCGCCACGGCCACAGTCGGCAGCACGAGCGCCGGAAGCGCCACGGCGAATGTGGCGATGTTTCGGTTCATGGCAGGTACTTCACCAAGGCCGCGATCCGCCGCGCATGAGGCGGAAGGCCCGGTCCTGCCGGGACTGGACGAGGGTCCCGGAGCGGCCGGACTGCGGGTCCCAGAACGGTCGGGACCTGCGGCCCATTGTCAGAATGGTGCTGTTCGTCCAAATATGTGGCAGTGACCCAACAGTGGCGCCGGTGGATCGTCCCCGTGCTCTCATGGGCGGCCGTGGCCGCCGGCGCCGCCATGGCCCTGCACGGCGCCGTGGCCGACCCCACCTATCTGCTCCTCGACGTCGTGGCCGGGGTGACCTTCCCGCTGGTCGGCACGCTGATCGTCACGCGGGGCAGGGCGCTCGGGCTGCTGTTCTGGCTGAGCGGGCTGGGGCTGGCGGCCCAGGCGCTGGCCGGCGGCTACGCGGCGCTCGCCTACGGGCCGGCCGGGATCGGCGGAGTGCCGTCCCTGCCCGGCGCCGAGGCCGCCGCGTGGGTCGCGAACTGGGTGTTCTTCCTCGGCTTCGGCCCCCTGTTCCTGCTGCCGATCCTGCTGCCGGACGGGCGGCCGCCGTCGCCGCGCTGGCGGCCCGTGGTCGCCATGCTGGTGGCGGGCCTCGCGGTGGTGCAGGTCCTGCTGATGTTCCGCGACCTGACCTGGCTGTGGGGGCGTGAGGTGCCGAGCCGATTCGGCTCCGTCTCCACGCCGCTGCTGGCCTACGCCATGGGCCTGGTGATCAGCCTGCTCGCCGTGGCCGGTGTGGCGGCGCTGGCCGTACGCGTCCGGCGGGCCGAGAACCGGCGGCAGCTGCTTCCGGTCCTCGCCGCCGCGGTCCTCATCGCCGTGTCGGCCGTCCTCAACGGCGTCTGGCCGGACTCGGTGTGGAAGTGGCTGGACGTGCCCGCGGTCGCCCTGCTCCCGGCCGCCGTCGCCGTGTCGATCCTCCGCTACCGGCTGTTCGACATCGAGCTGGCCATCCGGCGCACCGTCGTCTACGTCCTGGTCACCGGCCTGCTGCTGGGCGCCTACCTCATCACGGTGGCCACCGTGCGCACCCTGCTCGGGTGGGACGGCTCGCTGCCGGCGGCCGCGGTCGTGGCGGTCGCCTTCGCTCCGGTGCGCACGGCCGTACAGGGCCTGGTGAGCCGCCTGCTGTTCGGCGACCGCGGCGATCCCGCGGCGGCGCTGTCGCACCTCGGGCTGCGGCTCGAGGCGTCGGCCGAGCCCGCGCGGCTGCTCGACGGCGCGGCCGAGACCATCGCGCGCACGCTGCGGCTCCCGGCGGTGGCCGTCCTCGGCGCGGACGAGACCGTCCTGTCCGTGTTCGGCGAGGTCCCCTCCCAGGGCGTACGGCTCCCGCTGACCAGCGGCGGTGAGCGGCAGGGCGAGTTGCTGGCCGGGCCGCGATCCCCAGGGGAGGCCCTGTCGCGCACCGACCTCGCCGTGCTCGGCGACCTGTCGCGGCACCTGGCCGTCGGAGTGACGGCCGTACGCCTGGCGAGGGAGGTCCAGGTCTCGCGGGAGCGGCTGGTCCTCGCCCGGGAAGAGGAACGCCGGCGCCTGCGCCGCGACCTCCACGACGGGCTGGGCCCGGGACTCGCCGCCATCGGCATGCGGCTGGACGCCCTCGCGGCCGGCGGCCCCCTGTCCGGCGACCTACGTGAGGTCCGGCACTTCATCCGGGAGCTGGTCGCCGACGTCCGGCGGATCGTCCATGACCTGCGCCCCTCCACGCTCGACGAGCTCGGGCTGGGCGGCGCGCTGGAGGATCTCGCGCTGGATCTGGAAGGCAGCGGCTCGGTGTCGGTCGAGGTGATCGAGCCGCTGCCGGAGCTGCCGGCCGCCATCGAGGTGGCGGCCTACCGCATCGTCCAGGAGGCGCTGGCCAACGCGGTCGCCCACGCCGGGGCCGGCCGCATCAACGTCACGCTGCTCGGAGTGCCGGGCGGCCTGCTGCTGCGCGTGTGCGACGACGGGCGGGGCCTGCCCGACCCGCTGATGGAGGGCATGGGCTCGGCCACCATGCGCGAACGCGCCGCCGAACTCGGCGGATCGTTCCGCCGCGAATCCGGCCCCCACGGGGGCACGACCGTGGAGGCGATTCTGCCGCTGTGACATCTCCCATGAGTATTCGCGTGCTGCTGGTGGACGACCATCCGCTGTTCCGCCACGGCCTGCGGGCCCTGCTCGATCAGGCCGCCGACCTGGACGTGATCGGCGAGGCCGGGTCGGGGGACGAGGCGGTGGAGTCGGCGCTCGAGCTCGACCCCGACGTCGTGGTGATGGACCTCGTCATGCCCGGCGTCTCGGGGATCGAGGCGACCCGCCGCCTGATCGACCAGCGCCCCGAGATGGGGGTGCTGGTGCTGACCATGAGCGAGGACGACGGCTCGGTCTTCGCGGCGCTCCGTGCCGGCGCCCGCGGCTACGTGCTCAAGGGCGCCGACGGCGAGGAGCTGATCGGCGCGCTCCGCGCCGTCGCGCGCGGCGAGGCCGTTTACGGCGCGGCGGTGGCCAGACGCATCCGCCGCTTCCTCACGGGCGGGCCGGAGGCCCTGCCGTTCCCCGAACTGACCCCGCGCGAGCGCGAGATCCTCGACCTGCTCGCCTCGGGCAAGTCGAACGCCGACATCGCCCGCACCCTGTTCATCAGCCACAAGACCGTCAAGAACCACCTCACGTCGGTGTTCGCCAAGCTCCGCGTGGCGGACCGGGCCCAGGCCATGGTGCGGGCGCGCCGGGCCGGGCTCGGCGATGGTTAGCGGGTCCACATGCTTCCGAGGATCAGCTTCTGGCGGCGGCGATGACCAGGGGACACCACCTTCAGCAGCACCATGAGCACCGGGCCGGCCAGCTTGCGCAGCTCGGCCATCTCTTCGTCCGTGGCGTACTCCGGGATCCGCGGCAGGTCGAAGGCGAGGTCGCCGCCCTTGCGCACCGCGTTCTCGACGTTCTTCCAGTCCTTCTCCGACACGTACCGGGTGATGATCGGGAAGATCAGCCGCTCCTCCTCGAGGATGTGCTCGTCGAGCAGGTCGGCGAGCGTGGTGAGGGTCTTGGCCATGCGGCCGGCCGCGGCCTGGTCCGTGCCCAGCCGGGCAGCGGCGCCGGTGATCTCCTCCAGCAGCGGGTCCAGCTGGCCGTGGTCCTCGGTCAGCTCGCTCAGGTCGGCCTCCGCGCCGGCCGAGCGCACGATCACCGGCCAGAGCACGTTGTCCTCCATCTGATGGTGATGGTGGATGCCGGCGCAGAGCTTGGTGGCGTACGTGGCGATCGCGTCGAGCCGGGCCGCGTCGGCCCGTTCCTCACCGGCGGCGATCGAGGTCATCACGGCGGCGAGCCGGCGCGTGTCGCCCCGCATGGCCCGGTGTCCGATCTTGAATCCGATCAGGTTGGGCGCCATCGGACGCTCCTTTCTTCGTGCTTTTTCAAGGTGGCTTCAGCGTGCGCCCGGGCTCTTAGACCCTTCTTGGACCCGACTTGGTCCCCCGTAGGGAGGCGGCTCGATGTCGAACCGGCGTGACGGCTCGGAGCTGGAACGACGTGAGCCGAGAGCTATGATTTGTCCCGATATGGTGCGCTTACGAGTGCTGGGTCAGCTCGGGGCCGACGTGGGCGGGCGACCTGCCGACCTCGGGCCCGCGCTGCAGCGGGCGATCATCGCGAGGCTGGCCTGCGCCGGTGGCGACGTGGTCTCCACCGATCGTTTCGTCGAGGATCTCTGGGAAGGCCAGCCCCCGCCCAAGGCGCTGGCGGCGCTCCAGGTGTACATCTCCAACCTGCGCCGCGCCCTCGAACCCGGCCGCGCCCCGCGCACGCCCGCCACGGTGCTGGTCACCGCGCCGCCCGGCTACCGGCTCGACCTGCCGTACGACGCGGTCGACGCCTGGTGGCTCCCACGGCTCGTGGAGGACGCCGTCACGGCCCTCGGCGCGGCGAACCCGGGCGAGGCCCTGCGGGTCGTCGACCAGGCGCTGGCCCTCTGGACCGGCCCCGCCTACGCCGAGTTCGCGGACCGGCAGTGGGCCGCCGCCGAGGCCGCCCGGCTGGACGAGCTCCGGCTCGTGGCGTACGAGTATCGCGCCGAGGCCGCTCTGGCCCTGGGCCGTCACGCCGAGGTGGCGCCCGAGATGGAACGCCACGTCAACGCCTACCCGCTGCGGGAGAACGCCGTACGGCTCCTCGCGCTCGCCTACTACCGCGCGGGACGGCAGGCCGAAGCTCTTTCCGCGCTGCGTGCGACCAAGCGGACACTCGTCGACGAACTGGGAGTCGACCCGGGGCCCGCCCTGACCGCGCTCGAAGCCGACATCCTCGCCCAGAGCGCCTCACTGAGCCTCAGCCTGCGCCCCGTTGTCTCCCTCCCGCCACCCGCCCCGTCGCCACCGTCGGCACCGGCTCCCGCCGGCCTCATCGGGCGGGACGCCGAGCTGTCGCGCCTGGTCTGGGCGGCCGAGCAGGCGCGGCAGGGCTTCCGCGTGGCGTGGCTCGGCGGCGACGCCGGCGCCGGCAAGTCGACGCTGGCCGGGGCCCTGGCCCGGCGGCTGCGCGCCGACGACTGGGAGACCGTGGTAGGCCGCTGTCCCGAGACTGCGGCCGGCGTGCCCCCCGCGTGGGCGTGGAGCGAGGTTCTGCGCCACCTGTGCGCCGCCGTGCCGCCCGCTCCCGATCTCGCGGCCCGGCTCGCGCCGCTGCTCACCGACGACGCCGCGCCGATCGGGCAGTTCTGGCTGGCCAAGGCCGTCGGCGACTACCTCGGCGACGCGCGCGGGCGGCTGCTGATCGTGCTCGAGGACGTGCACCGGGCCGACGAGGAGACCCTCCAGCTCCTGCGCCACCTCGGCACCCGCCTGGCCGAGACGCCCGTCCTGGTCCTGCTCACGCATCGGCCGTCCGAGGCCGGCGCCGACCTGCTGACGACGGGGGCCGCGCTCGCCGTGCAGACCGCCGAACGGGTGACGCTGGGCGGCCTCGGGGAGGACGAGGTCGGCCGCCTGCTGTCGGAACGTTCCGGAGTCGACGGGCTCACCCCCGCCCTGGTGCGTACCGTGACCGCGCGGACCGGCGGGAACCCGCTGTTCGTCGCCGAGATCGGGAGGCTGATCGCGACCGAGGGGCCGTCGGCCGCGCACGCGCTGCCCCCGGGCGTACGCGATCTGATCCGGCGGCGCGTCACCCGGCTGCCCGCCGCGGCCCAGACCACGTTGCGCAACGCGGCCATCCTCGGCCACGAGGCCGACGCCGACGTGCTGATCGCCATGCCCGGCGCGGACGAGGACGTCGTGCTGGACGGCCTCGAGGCCGGCGTGCTGTCCGGCCTCCTGGACGAACCCCGCCCCGGTCGCGTGCGGTTCGCCCACATCCTTGTACGGGAAACCCTCTACGAGGACATCCCGCGGCTGCGCCGCGCCCGGATGCACGGCAAGGCGCTGACCGCGCTGGAGAGCATCCGATCCGGGGATGTCGCGGCGCTGGCGCATCACGCGCTCGCGGCCGCGGGGCCGGCGACCGCGCTGTCCGCCGCGGCGTACGCGGCGCGGGCCGCCACTCAGGCCTCCAGCCTGTACGCGCACCGCGACGCGGCCGGACTCCTGCGGGCCGCGCTCGACGCCCTCGATCTCGACCTCGCGCCCGCGTCCGCGCCCGGCTCCGCCTCCTCCTACGCCTCCTCCTCCGAAGCGACGCGGCTCGACCTGCTGTGCGGCCTGGTGTCGGCGCTCGCGCACGCCGGCGACGTGATCGGGGCCATCGAAGCACGCGGCGAGGCACTGGCCGTCGCGCGCAAGATCGGCGATCCGGCGGGGGTGGTCAGGGCCGCCACCGCCTTCGACGCCCCGGCCATCTGGATGATCGTGCCGCACCCGCGCCTCGACGCGGAGCTGGTGCGGGCCATTGAGGAGGTCCTGCCGTCGCAGACCGGAGAGGCGCGCTGCCGCCTGCTCGCCACGCTCGGCCACACCGTCGTGTCGCACGACCACGACCTGCTCGACAGCGCGAGCGCGGAGGCCGTGGCCATCGCACGCGAGATGGGCGACCCGGCCCTGCTGTGCCAGGCGCTGAACGCCCGCTACTGGATCAGCTGTCATCCCTACCGGCGCGCCGAACTCGAATCGATCGGGCACGAACTGCTTGCAGCGGCCACCTCGGCCGGGCTGCTCGGCTACCAGATGCTCGGCCACGTCGTACTGTGCATGGTCGCGCTCGGCCACAACGACATGGCGACCGCACGCGCGCACGCCGACCAGGCGGCCGGGCACGCGACCACGGGACAGCTCGGCGTCGCCCTCGGCATCCTCGGCTTCCTCGACGCGGCCATGCTGCTGATCAGGGGCGACTTCGACGAGGCGGAGGCCGCGTACACGAGGCTCTCCGACATGATGGCGGCCGCCGGCGGCCCCAACGCCGCGGTCCTCGGGATCGGCGGCCGGTGCGTCGTGCGGCACGCGCGCGGCCGGCTCCACGAGTCGCTGCCCGAGGTGCTCGCGGCGGAGGAGGAGCTCAGCAAGGACGGCGTGGAGATACAGATCCGCGTGCTCATCGCGGCCGGGCGCGTGGAGGAGGCCCGCGCCATGTGGCAGCCGCGGATGGGACGTGTCACCTCGTACTGGTATTGGCTGATCATGGTGGCCTTGCGGGCCGAGAGCGCCATCGCGCTGGGCCTGCGTGACGACGCCGAGGAGTGTTACCGGCTGCTGCTGCCGCAGGACGGGGAGCTGGCCGGCATGAGCAGCGCCTCGCTCACCCTGGGGCCGGTCGCGCGCACGCTCGGCGACCTCGCCGCCTACCTCGGCGACACCGCGGCCGCCGTCGACCACTACACACGCGCCGAGGAGGTCGCCCGCCAGGCCGGCTCCTCCCACTGGGCCGAGGCGGCCCGCGAGGCCCGCGCGAAGATCGGAGCCTGATCGCCGTGCCGCTGCGCATCACGACCCTGGCCGAACGGCCCGAGTTCGCCGGCGCCCTGTGGAGGATGGCGACATCGTGGCCGGACTTCATGCTCGAAGACCCGATAGCCGACCTCTACTATCCGGTCTGCCACGAGATCTATCCGGAGTATGTGCTGGTCGCCGACGACGACGCCGACCCCGGCACGCTGGTGGCCCGAGCCCTGTCAGTGCCGTTCCACTGGGCTAGCGCCATCGGCGGTGCCTCTGACGGGGCCTCTGACGGGGCTTTTGATGGGAACGGCCTGCCTGACGACGGCTGGGACGGCGCCGTCCGCCGCGGCTGGCTCGCCCGGGCGCGCGGCCGCTCGCTCAACCGCGTCTCCGCCGTGGAAATCACCGTACGGCCCGACCGGCAGGGCGGCGGCCTGTCCGCGCGGATGCTGGCCGCCATGCGGACCAATGCCGCCCGCCTTGGCTTCACCGAGCTGCTCGCGCCGGTCCGCCCCACCCAGAAGCACCTCGAGCCGCGCACGCCGATGAAGGAGTACGCCTTCCGGACCCGCGACGACGGCCTGCCGTACGACCCCTGGCTACGTGTCCACGTCCGGGCCGGGGGACAGATCCTCAAGGTCGCGCGCCGGTCGATGACCATCGCCGGCACCCTCGACGAGTGGCGCCGCTGGACAGGCCTGCCCTTCGACGCGCCGGGCGCCGTCGAGGTCCCCAACGCGCTCGTCCCCGTCCACGTCGACCTCGCCCAGGACCACGCCGTCTACGTGGAACCCAACGTCTGGGTCCGCCACCCGCTGCCCCCGACCGGCTGACGAGAGCGAACGGGGGCGCGTTCGGCGGTGGCCGCGCCGCCGCTGTCTCATCGGTCCCACGGGACCCGGTTGTCACGGTGAGCGATAGACGGAGAAGTCGTCGAAGGAGACGGTGATCACGCCGCCACCGGCCTCCGGCGTGCGCGCGGTCAGGCCGACCCGGCTGAGCGTGCTGTCCGGGATCGGCCGAGGGTCGCTGGTCTCGATGGCCTTGCGGCCGTCGACCCAGAAGGTGAGGCGGGTCGCAGGGCCGGACCCACGGCAGGCGGCCTGTAGGTGCACCTTCTGGCCGATCCGTGGTGGGTCGAGCCGCACCGGCGGCGCCACGTCGAGATTGGTGCCTTGGGCATTGCGGAGGATACGGGCCTGGCCGTCGAGGCCGAGCAGGAAGGCGTATCCGTTGGGGACGTTGTCGTCCCACCGGCACATCAGCCCGATGACGGCCGGCCCCTGCGAACCGTCGCGCACCTCGGCCGTCGCGCCGATCATCACATCGCGTTCGACGGCCGAGCCCTGATCCGCGCCGGGCACCGGCGACAGGGCCCCGTTGTACGGGACGGATTTGTCGGAGAAAATCGAGTAGACGCCGCGGTCGATCTCGTAGCCGTGGACGGTGCGCTGGTCGTCGGGGGCCGCGGGGTTGAAGGTGTATCCGTCCCAATTGCCGCGGTCGCTGAAGTCGTCGCTGTAGAGCAACGTCCCGGTGAAGGGCGCCGCACCCGCATTCGATCCGGTGAGGGAGCCCAGAGCTCCCGTCCGCACGACCACGACGGCCGCCACGACCAGCGCCGTCAGCCCGGCCGCCGCCCCCAGCGTCCACCGCCGGGTCCTGGACCTGGCCGGACGGGTAAGCATGTCAGGCCCCCCGACCGCACCATCGCTCCCCACCGTCCCGGGGTCGCCCACCGTCCCGGGGCCTTCGAGCGTGCCGCGGTTGCCCGGTGTGCCGGGGTCTTCCCGCGTGAGCCCCTCGGCAGCGGCGGCTCCCTGAGCCGCCGCCCAAGCCGCCCCCTGAGTGGCCGCCTGGGACGAACCGCTGCCCGCCGCGCTCGGTAAGCCCCCGTCACCGGCGCGGGGCGGGCCGCTGTCGCCCGCGTGTGGCAGGCGGCTGTCGCGGGCGCCGCTGTCGCTTGCGGGTGCGTCTCCGGTGAGGCGCCGCAGGAGGGCGTCGGCGCTGGGCCGGGCCGCGGGGTTCTTGTTCAGGCAGGCTTGGAGCAGTGGGCGCAGGTCGGCGGGCACGGCGGATAATTCCGGCTCTGCGGTCGTTATGGCCGCCAGCAGCGCGGGGATGGTCCGGCCGTCGAAGGCGAGTCGCCCGGTGGCCGCGTACGCCATCGTGCACGCCCAGCTGAAGACGTCGGAGGCCGTGCTGGGCGGCTCACCGGCGATCTGCTCGGGCGCGACGTAAGCGGGCGTGCCCACCAGCCCCGAACCGGCGGTGGAGTGATCGTCGGTGTGCGCGATGCCGAAGTCGATGACGACCGGGCCCTCGGCTCCGAGGATGACGTTGCTGGGCTTGAAGTCCCGGTGGACGACCCCGGCCCGGTGGATCGCGGCCAGGGCCGTCAACGTGGTGACGGCGAGGCGCTGCAGCGCGTGACCAGTGCGCGGACCATCGGCGGCGACCGCCTCGGCGAGGTTCATGCCGGGCACGTACTCGCTGACCACATAGGGCCGGTCATGATGTGTGCCCACATCGAGCACCTGCGCGGTGCAGAAGGCGGCGACGCGGCGAGCGGTGTCGGCCTCCCGCAGGAACCGCCGATGGGTCGCGGAGTTGAACGCGGAGCCCGAGCGCAGCACCTTGATCGCGACGCGCCCGCCACCCGGCGCCTCACCGAGGTAGACCACACCCTGCCCGCCCTCACCGAGCACGCCGATGAGCTGATAATCGGCGATCCGCCGCGGTCCGTCGGCGTCCAGGGGGCGTGGCCGCACAGCCCACCTCTTTGATCATCTCAACGAATGGTGCGGTCCATAGTAGAGGGTCGTCATCGGCCCCGCTGGCTGCTAGCGGGGATGCTCCCCGCGTAGCTGCTCCTGTAGGTGGGCTCGGGCTTGCATGAGAGCGAAGCCGAGGAGGTTGAGGCCTTTCCATCGGCCGGGATCGCCGGCGGCAGGGTCGTCGCGGGTCAGGCCGATGCCCCACACCCGGTCGACCGGGCTGGCCTCCACAAGGATCCGATCGCCGGTCCCGAGCAGGTAGGCGCCCAATTCAGCGTGCTGACCGAACTTGGCCAGGTTGCCGGCCACCACGATGTCGTAGCGGCAGGCGTTCCAGGCCTCTTCGTCGAAGCCGGAGACCGTACGTCCGAGGGTCTTGGCGGCATGAGGATGTGGTGCGGCGAGGATCTGTTCGGCCGTGGCCGAGTCGCCGAACAGCAGCGCCTTGCGCCACATCATGTAATGCTCGGCCGTCGCGAACCGTGTCCCGTCGACGGTGAACGCGCACGGCCACCACTGGGACAGGCAACCGGCCCCGACCCCGCCGTCCCGCTCGGGCTGGTGACCCCAGAAGAACAAGAACTTGACCCGGTCGCCTTCGGCCATGACGGCGGTCAGGTCGGCGACGCTACGGACCGATACCGACATGACCGCGAGTGTGCCGCATCAGGCCCATCCGCCGCAGCGATGGCGGTGGCGGCATGGCGGTTGCCCGATTGCGGGCATCGCCCGGTCGGGCAGCCGGGCCGTCAGACAGGCGGGGATTGGGCGGCGATGAGGGCGAGGAGGGCGGCGTGGGTGTGCTGGTCTGCGGCCGCCACGAGTCCGCCTGTGCCGGTGTGGAGGGGCTGGCCGTGAATTCCCGTCACGATGCACCCGGCGGCCCGGCACAGCGCGATCCCGGCGGCGAAGTGCACGCTGTCCTCCAGATGGCCGTCAGTGACGTAGGCGGCTCTACGGCCGGCGGCGACCCAGGCGACCGCCAGGGTCGTGGAGACGACGCGGGGGTGGAACCGTTCGGCGAACCCCCGGTCGGCCAGCAGCCGGGCGGCGCGAAAGACCGGCTCGTTAGGGAACGGCGGATCGAGATTGACGTCGACCAGCCCCGAGTCGGACGAGGGCACGAGCCGCTCGTCCACGCCGTCGCGGTGAACGTAGGCGTGCCGGCCATCGGTCCAGAACACTTCGCCGCTGAACGGGTCGGCCGACGCGGCCGCCGTGACGTCGGAGCCTGCCCGCAGCGCGACGTTGACCGAGACCAGCATGTTTCGCACGGCGTAGTTGCGCGTCCCGCACAGGGGGTCGACCAGCCACATCCGCTGCGCACCGGCCGAGCCCGTACTCCCGCTCTCCTCGCCCGTCACGGCGTCGCCGGGTCGGGCGGCCCGGATGACGCCGAGGATGGCGGACTCCGCCTTGATGTCGGCGGCCGTCGCAAAGTCACCCGCAAGCTCACCCGCAGTGTGCTCGGCGTCCTTTGGGAAGTGTTCGAGGGAGGAGCCGTACATGGCGCGTACGACGGCGGCTCCTGCCTGCGCCGCCGCGACCGCCACTTCTTCGTCTGTGATCAGCACAGCCGAACGATAAATGGTCAGTCGGCGGAGGGGAGGGGCGGCCCGAGGCTCCAGAGGCGGATCGACTCGTCGCGGCTCCCGGTGATGGCGACGGGGTGTCCGCCGACGTCGCCGATCGCGACCGTGTAGATGCGGTCGGTGTGGCCGGTCAGGGGTGGGCCGAGCTGCTTGCGGGTGGCCAGATCCCACACCCGGGCCGTCTTGTCCTCGCCGCCGGTCAGCACGATCAGCCTGCCGTCGACCTGACCGAGCGCGACCGCCCAGAGCGGGCCGGTGTGGCCGCGCATGACCGAGCCGTACAGCACCGGGGGGCGCGTGACATCGCTCAGATCCCACACGCGGGCGGCGCCGTCCTCGCCGCCGGTCAGCGCGATCGGCTTGCCGTCGATGGCGCCGAGCGCGATCGAACGGCTCCAGCCGTTCGCGCCGGTGTCGGCCGCGCTCAGCTGCTTCCTCGTGAGCAGGTCCCAGACGCGGATCGTGCCGTCGTCGCCGGTCGTGACCGCGACCGTCACGCCGTTGACGGCGCCGACCGCGATGGCCCACACCGTGCCGGTGTGGCCCTGCAGAGGCTTCCCGTACGGCTTGCCGGTGCGCAGATTCCATACGCGGACCGTCGCGTCGGGACCGCCGGACAGGGCGACCGGGATGTCGCCGATCTGCCCGGTCGCGATGGTCTTGATGTCTCCGGTGTCGACATCTCCGGTGTGGCTGGTGAGCGCCGGGCCGCGCTGCCGGCCCGTGGTCATGTCCCACAGGCGGACGGTGTCGTCGTCGCTGCCGGTGACCGCGATCGGCACGCCGTCGACCATGGCGTACGCGACGGCGCGGACCCAGCGGGTGTGCCCGGTGAGCGCCGGGCCGATCTGCCGCCCCGTGGACAGGTCGAGCACCCGGCCCGTGTGGTCGTCGGAGCCGCTGACCAATACGGGTTTGCCGTCGAGCGAGCCGAGCGCGATCGACCGGACATCGTTCTCGTGCCGGCGAATGGGCTGCCCGACGGGCTTACCGAATGGGACGGCCGCGGCGGCGGTGGGGGCCTTGCCCGTGGCCGTGCCGGTCGTCTGCGATGTGGGGGACAGGCTGGTCAGCGCGTGCGACGTGCCGGTGTCGTCCTTCGACCACGGGTGGGCGATGAGGGCCCCTGCCACGACGACCGCGGCGACGCCGGCCGCGCCGGCGGCGATCAGCGCGCGCCGGGCGGGCGGGCGCCGCGAGGCGAGCGTCGAGGATGTCTGCGTCGAGGAGGCCGGCGCAGCCCCGGGCATGGTGCCATGCGCCGAGACGGGAACGAGCTCGGGGTATTCGGCGTACAGGTCAGGGATGGCGCTCGGCGGGGTCGCCGCCTCCCGCGCCGGTCCCTTCGGCTCCTGCGGCGGCGGCGGGGGCGTGTGCCATCCCACTTGCGGAGGCACCGGCTGGTAGGGCTGCGGCGCCGTCGGCTGATACGGCTGCGGGGTCGTGGGCGGGTAGGAGGGCTGCGGCGTCGTCGGCTGATACGGCTGCGGCCGGTCGAACCCCTGGGGCGGCCGCTGCCCCGGCCGCTGCCCCGGCCGCTGCCCCGGCGGTTGCTGCTGCTGGTGGGGGAGCACGTCGGCGGTCAGGAGGTCGCCGGTGAGCATGCGGACCAGGTCGGCGGAGGAGGGCCTGGTCGTCGGATCCTTGGACAGGCAGGTCGCCACCAGCGGGCGCAGGTTGGCGGGGACGCCCGACAGGTCGGGCATGCCGTAGAGGATGCCGTGCAGCACCTCGGGCACCGTGCTGCCGCCGAACGCGGGACGGCCCGTGGCGGCGAACACCATCGTGGCGCCCCAGCTGAACACGTCGGCGGCCTGCCCGGCCTCGCCGCGGGCGATCTGCTCAGGCGCCATGTAGCCGGGGGTGCCCATCGAGCCGGTGCGGGTGCCGCTGTGGTCGAGCGCCCGGGAGATGCCGAAGTCGATGACGACCGGGCCTTCCGGCCCCATGATCACGTTGCTGGGCTTGAAGTCGCGGTGGACGATGCCGGCGCGGTGGATGGCGGCGAGCGCGGTCGCGGTCGCCACCCCGAGGCGGTCGAGGCCGCCGCCCGAGCGCGGCCCGTCTCGGCGTACGTTGTCCAGCAGGGACGGCCCCGGCACGAACTCGCTCACGATGAACGGGCGGCCATCGTGCACGCCGACGTCCAGCACCTGCGCCGTGCAGAACGGGGCGACCCGCCGGGCTAACTCGACCTCGCGGACGAAGCGCCGCCGGGCGCTCTCGTCGTCGGACTGGAACGCGTGCAGGATCTTGATGGCGACGACCCGGCCGGAGGCGTCGAGGCCCTGATAGACCTCGCCCTGGCCGCCCTGGCTCAGCCGCCCGGTCAGCTGATAGTCGCCGATGTGGCCGTGTTCGCCCAGGCGAGGTGGGTCCGTGCGCGGCACTGGCCACCTCTTTCCAGCCCAAGGCTCACCCGCGGTCGGTTGACGACCCAATGGTAGGTCGCGTCACTTAACAGCCGGTTGCAGGCCAGGTCGCTCGGACATCAACAGGAGCAGATAGGCGGCGACCGAGCAGGAGTCGGTGACCTGCCCGTCGCGGATCATCTGCTCGAATTCGGCGCGGGAGACCCAACGCTGGACCATGTCCTGCTCGGTGTCCTCGCGCGCGTGGTCGCCGGGGCGCAGGTCGGAGGCCAGGTAGACGTGGAAGCCTTGGGTGATCACGCCGTGTGAGTTGTCGAGGTAGCCGAGGTGGCGCATGTCGCCGGCCCGGAAGCCGGTCTCCTCGGCCAGTTCCATGCGCGCCTCGAGCTCGGGCGTCTCGGCCGTGGCGTTGCCCTGGGGGAAGCTCCACGACCTGCGGCCGATGGGATAGCGATACTCCTCGACCAGGTGAAATCCGTCGCCCTCCATAGGGACGACGAGCACGAAGTCGGGCTTGTCGACGTAGCCGTAGATGCCGGACGTGCCGTTCGCGCGCTCGATCTGGTCCTCGCGGACCGTCATCCAGGAGTTGGCGTAAACGACCTTGGACGATACCTGCTTGATCACGGGGCCACTCTGGTTGGTCACGTTGCGCGATGATAGCGGGCTCCGCCCGGCGTTCAGGGGTCCGCGAAATGTCGGCCGGATGACCAGGTGCCCGCCCGCGTCGCCCGCCCCCCGCGTCGCCAGCCCCCGCGTCGCCCGCCCGGGTCGCCCGCCCGCGTCGCCCGCCCGCCCCCGCGTCTCGCGGGCGTCCGCGTCGCCCGGGCGTCCGCTCCTCCACGGGCGATCCTGTCGGTCGCGGCAACTAACATTCGCGCATGGCTGCGTACGAGTTCACGCTTACCGCTGAGGGGCCGTTCGAGTTCGGCGAGTCGTTGCGCTTCGTCGAGGATTGGCCGGCGACCAGCGGGCTGCCGTCGGATGGGCAGGCGCTGCGCTTCGCGTACAGCTCCGAGTCCGACTGGCTGCCGATCGGCGTGACCGTGACGAGCGCGCCGGGCGGGGTCGCGGTGGCCACCACCCGCGCCGCCGGCCCGGCCATCCGCGGCGAGGTGGCGCGCATCCTGTCGCTCGATGCCAGCGGGAAGGGGTTCGCCGAGCTCGGCGAGGCCGACCCGATCCTCGGCGACCTGCAGCGGGAGCGGCCGGGCCTTCGGCCCGTGTGCTTCTGGAGCCCGTGGGAGGCGGCGTGCTGGGCCGTGATCGTCCAGCGGTCGTCCATGCTCATCGCGTCACGGATCAAGCAGCGGATCGCCGAGAAA
Organism: Streptosporangiaceae bacterium NEAU-GS5; assembly: GCA_017592665.1. Taxonomy (GTDB): domain Bacteria; phylum Actinomycetota; class Actinomycetes; order Streptosporangiales; family Streptosporangiaceae; genus NEAU-GS5. The sequence continues at coordinate 24,259 of JAGFNW010000051.1, forward strand.
TACGGGGCGGCCGTCATGGTCGACGGGCGGCCGTTCACCGCCTTCCCACCCCCGATGTCGCTGCTCGACGCTGGCGGGCTCGGGCTGCCCTGGCAGAAGGAGGAGTGGGTGCGCGGGCTGGCGCGCGCGGCGCTCGACGGCGTGCTCACCACCGAGCACCTGCGCTCGCTCAGCCCGGAGGAGGCGCTCGCCGAGCTCAAGCGGCTGCCCGGCGTGGGCGCGTTCTCCGCGGGGCTGATCCTGATCCGCGGCGCCGGCGCACCGGACGCGTTCCCCGGCGATGAGCCGCGCCTGTTCAGGATCCTCCGCAAGGCGTATGGCCTGCCGGAGGACGCCCCGCCGGCCGCCTACCGCAAGCTGGCCGACGCCTGGCGGCCCTACCGCTCGTGGGCGTCCTTCCTGTTCCGGGCGTCCAACTACGGCGTCGCCGACGACTGACGCGCGTAAAGCCAGCTGGCGCGCATCGAGCCGACTGACGCGCGTAAAGCCAGCTGACGCGCATCGAGCCGACTGACGCGCATAAAGCCGGCTCACGCGCTTAGAGCCGGCTGTCCCGCCCCGCGTCGGCTGTCGCTCATAGTGGCGTGAGCGGGGGCGGGTAGCCGCCTACCTCGCCGCCGAGCAGCCACGGCTCGTGCACCAGCTTTCCCGGCACGTCGGCCAGCTCCGGCACGTGGCGATGCACATATTCGCCGTCCGGGTCGTGCCGTTTGGCCTGCCGGATCGGGTTAAACGTGCGGTTGGGCCGGGTGTCGTTGCCGGTGCCGGCGACCCACTGCCAGTTGCCGTAGTTGTTCGCCACGTCGCCGTCGAGCAGCAGGTCGAAGAAGTGGTCGGCCCCGGAGCGCCAGTCGATGCGCAGATGCTTGACCAGATAGGACGCGGTGATCATCCGGGCGCGGTTGTGCATCCAGCCCTCGGCCGCGAGCTGGCGCATTCCGGCGTCCACGATCGGCACGCCGGTCATTCCGGCCATCCAGGCCTGCAGCGCGTCCTTGTCGTCGCGCCACTCGCGCCGGCCGGGACGGTAGTCGCGCCGGTTCAGCTCGGGGAACGCGAACGCCACCTGGTGGTGGAAGTCGCGCCAGCACAGCTGCCGTACGAAGTCGGGGTTGCCCCGGGAGGCCAGCTCCAGCGGGGACAGGCAGCCGAACCGCAGGTAGGGGCTGAGCCGGGAGGTGCGGTCTCCGGCCAGATCGTCGTGCCCCTCGGCGTAGTCGTCGAGGCCGTCGCGCAGCCACGCCTCCATGCGGCGCCGCGCGGCCGTCTCGCCGCCGGGGAATCCCGTACACGATGGGCCTGCCGGAATCCGGCCGACCCGAATGCCGGAGGGAAGCGAAATCACTTCCGGGGGAGGCAGGACGGCGCGGCGCGGAGCGGCCGACCAGGCCCGCCAGTATGGGGTGAAGACGCGGTAGTGATCGCCGCCGCCGCTCGGGCGCAGCAGGTCGGGCGGGACCACGGTGACACCCGGGAAGAGCCGGAACGCGATCCGCTCGCCGTCCAGTCGCCGCTGCCTGCGCCGGGCGAGCGAGCTGACGTCGGCGGCGGCGAAGACCGCGTCGGCCCCGACCTCGCGCGCCAGCCGCATCGTCTCGGCCACCACGTCGCCGTGCCGCACGACGAGGTCGCCGCCGCGTGCGCGCAGCGAATCGCGCAGGTCGGCCAGGCATTCCAGGAGGAACGGGGTGCGGTTGCCGGCCGGGACGGCGTCGTCGAGCACGAACAGCGGGACGACGCGGCGGGCCCGCCCGCACGCGGCGGGCCCGCCCGCACGCGGCGGCCAGCGCGGGGTGGTCGTAGACTCGCAGATCCCGGTTGAAGAGCACGATCACGATGCCGGTCGGCGAGTTGGTCTGGGTGTCGATTTCCGTGTCCATCACCGGGGCTTTCGCGGGCCGGCCGCGAACGGTTGCGGTCCGTGGCAACCTCGCGCCCCCTTCCGCCGAAGTGATCTGTATGCGGACGTGTTCTGGGGCGTGACGATGACGGCCGACAGGGGAAGCCACGAGGAGCTGGGATACGGCATCGGCGCCGTCTCCCGGCGGCTCGGCGTGCCCGCGCCCACGCTGCGCACGTGGAGCATGCGCTACGGCATCGGCCCGAGCCGCCGCAGCCCGGGCGGCCACCGCCGCTACGGCGACGCCGACGTGCGACGGCTTGAGGAGATGAACCGGCTGATCCGCGCCGGTGTCCCCGCCGCCGACGCCGCCCGCCACGCCCGGTCCCTCGTCGAGTTTCTGCCCGACGCAGCGCCGGGCGCGGGCGATGGCGGCCCCACGACCGCCGCCGATGCGGATGCCGGGGGTCCCGAGACGCGGGAAACGCCCGGGGCGGCGGGTGTGGCCGGCGCATTCGGCGCAGACGGGAGGGACGGCGTTCCGGCGGTGGGCGTTCCCACGGCCGACATGCTGGCGCGGGCGGCGTTGGCCCTGGACGGGTCCACGGTGTCGGCGGAAGTGGCCGCGTCGCTTGCCGCGTACGGCGTGCGGGGGACGTGGGAGCGGCTGATCCGCCCGGTCTTCGACACGATCGTGCGGCGGCAGAGCGAGGGCCGGACCGGGGTGGACGTCGAGCACCTGTTCTCCGAGCGGATCCTGGCCGCGCTGCACCCTCTGTGCGCCCCGCCCGCCGAGCCCGTCAACGAGCGGCCCGTGCTGATCACGTGCGCCGAGGACGAGCAGCACAGCCTGCCCGGATTCGTGCTGGCCGCGACGCTCGCCTTCGACCTCCGGGTTTCGGCCGTGATCCTGGGGGCGCGCACGCCGTATTCGGCGATCGGCTCGGCCATGCGCCGGCTGGGCCCATCGGTCGTGTTCGTGTGGTCGCAGCTCGCCGAGACGGGCGACCCGTCCCATCTGGCGGCGCTGCCCGCGCTGCGGCCGCCGGCCCGCGTCGTCGCCGGCGGTCCCGGCTGGTGGGACGGCCTGCCGCCGCGCGTGCCGGCCGCGACCTCGCTCGAGCAGGCCGTCTCGATCGTCATGGCCACGCTGTAGTGATCTTCCTAGGCATGGTTGTGCTTATCCGCATGACAGCGTTGAATAAGTTTTGAAGAGGTTATCTCGCTGAGGAGGCTGTCATGGAAGCACTGGCCGAGTGCTACCGCACCCACGCCTCGCTGGTTCGCGCCTATCTGCGCCGGCTGGTGCCGTCGCAGGACGTGGACGACGTCGCACAGATCGTGTTCACCGAGGTCTGGCGGTGCCGCGACCGCTATGACCCGGCCCGGAGCCTGGAGGCCTGGCTGCTCGGCATCGCGCACAAACGCGCGGTCGACCACCTGCGTGCCCGCCGCCCGGCCACGGTCCCGCTCGACCATCTCGGCGATCAGGCCGGGCACGACGGCCGCGCCGACGGCGACCGGCTGGCCGACCGCGACCAGCTTCACCGGGCCCTGGCCGAGCTGCCCGAGCCGCAGCGCGAGGCGATCGCCCTCGCCTACTACGGCGACCTGAGCCAGCGCGAGATCGCCACTCGGCTGCGGGTGCCGCTCGGCACGATCAAGGCCCGCACGGCGCGTGGCCTGCATCGCCTCTCGGCGCTGCTGGAGGTGGCATGACCAGGCCGCGGATCGCCGTGTCCAGCTGCCTGCTGGGCGAGCCGGTCCGCTTCAACGGCGGCCACAGCCGCGACCGCTTCCTGTACGGCGAGCTCGACCCCCACGTCGACTGGGTGCAGGTCTGCCCCGAGATGGAGATCGGCCTCGGCACCCCACGCGAGACGCTCCGGCTGGAAACCAGCGCCGAGGGTCCCCGCCTGATGACCCGCACGAGCCGCGCCGACCTGACCGAGCGCATGCGGCGCCTGGCCACCGAGCGGGCCGCGGCTCTCGACGTCGACGGTTACGTGTTCAAGTCGCGCAGCCCGAGCTGCGGGATCCACGGCATCCCGCTCTATCCGGCCAAGGACGGCCCGCCCCTCAACCGGCGCAATCGCGGCGTCTTCTCCGGGCTCGTGATGGAAGCGCATCCGCGTCTCCCCGTCGAGGACGAGGGGCGGCTCAACGACGGGCCGCTGCGGGAGGCGTTCGTGGAGCGCGTGTTCGCCCACGCTCGGCTGCGCGAGCTGTTCGACGGCGACTGGCTGCCACGCGACCTGGTCGGCTTCCACGCCCGGCACAAGATGCAGATCCTCGCGCACGACCCGGCCCGCTATCGGCAGGCGGGCCGCGTGGTGGCGCAGGCCGGCACGCTGCCGCGCGCCGAGCTGGCCGACGCCTACCGGTGCGTCTTCCAGGAGGCCATGGCCCACAAGGCGACCATCGGGCGGCAGTTCAACGTGCTGCAGCACTGCCTCGGCATGGTGACGCTCGACCAGGCACGCCGCGCCGACCTCGCCGAGGTCCTCGACTCCTATCGGGCCGGGCTGGTGCCGCTCAGCGTCCCCGTCACGCTGCTGCGCCACCACGCGCGCGGCGACGCCGCCGCCTACCTCCGGGATCAGACCTTCTTCGCGCCCTTCCCCGCCGAGCTGCGGCTACGGAACCACGTGCCCTCGTAATTCGCCGGGGCGGGCGAGTTCGACGGCGTTGTGCGCGAAACGGCCCCGGTAGACGGTCGGGCTGAGGCCGAAGTGGGCCTTGAACCGGCGGGCGAAGTAGTTCTGGTCGGTCCAGCCCACCTGCTGGCCGATGTGCGCGATCGGATCCTCTGTATGCAGCAGCAGCGTCGCCGCCGTCTCGACCCGCTGCCGGGCGAGGTAGGCCATGGGCGGCAGCCCCGTCTCGGCTTTGAACAGCCGCACCAGATATCCGGGCGCGAGATGCAGCGCCTCGGCGAGGTCCGACAGCGTCCAGTCGTGGGACACGCGGGCCTCCAGCAGGCGCATGGCCTGCACGACGGCCGGATGTGTCGGCCCTGTCGGCTCGACCAGGTCGTTTCCGGCCACCGCGCGGGCGAGGTGGCCGAGGAACAGCGACAGCCGCCCGATGACGTCGGCCCGATGCTTGGCGATGGGCCGTTCGTGCAGTTCGTCGAGGCCTTCCAGGTGGACGAGGGCCTCCTGGAGCTGGGCCTCGTCGAGGTGGGCCGACAGGATGCCGCGGCGCTGCATCGAATAGGGGCCCGTCCACAGCAGGTAGCCGAGGATGGGATCCTCCTGCGTCCAGGCGAGCTCCCGCGTGAGCAGGTCGGAGCTGAAGCAGCAGTTGAAAAGGCGCAGGTCGCGGCAGTCCTCGTAGCCGTGCCAGGTGCCGGGGCGCAGCAGGATGGCGTCGCCCCGGCTCAGCGGATCCTTGCCGGTGATCGAGTGGTGCAGGCCTTCGCCGCCGAGGGTGACGGCGATCTCGACGAAGCTGTGCGTGTGGGTCGCGAAGGAGTCGTCGTGGGAGTAGCGCCCCGCGTACGCGAGCGAGCCGTCGGTGAAGTAGAGCAGGCCCTTGAACTCGGCGACCGGATCGTCACTCATGTTGCGGCACCCTACCCCCACGTCTCCTATCTCTTGATGGTGTCGGCCAGCGGCAGGTCGCGGGACGAGGAGCCGACGCGGACCGTGTAGCGGCCGGCCGGGGTGACCCAGGCGTGGCTCGTCGCGTCCCAGACCGACATCGGGTGATCGGCCGCGTCCAGCCGTACCTCCAGCTTGACCTTCCGCGACTCGCCCGGCCGCAGCGCGGAGGGCTCGAACGCGATCAGCCGGTTGCCGGGCTCGCCGGCCGCGGCGGGGAAGGTCAGGTAGACCTGGCTGGTCTCCACGCCCGTGCGGAGGCCCGTGTTCCGCACCCGGAAGTTGATCTTCAGCCGGTTGCGGGACAGGTCGGTGTGGAGGTCGTCGTAGGCGAAGGTGGTGTACGACAGGCCGAAGCCGAAGGGGAACAGCGGGGCGATCCGCTGGTCGTCGTACCACTTGTAGCCCACGGCGAGGCCCTCGCTGTAGCTGACCTGCCGGATGCTGGTGCGGTCGCCGGCCGGCCGGGTGGTGGTCCCGTCGGCGAACACGCCCGGATACTGCTCGGGCGTGCGGGCCGGCAGGTCCGTCTGCGCGCGGGGGAAGGTGAGCGGCAGCCGTCCGCTGGGGTTGTCGTCGCCGTACAGCAGGCGGGCGATCGCGGTGCCCTGCTGGTCGCCGGGATACCAGGCCTCGAGGACGCCCTTGACGTCGTTCAGCCACGGCATGACGACCGCGGTCCCCGTCTCGAGCACGACGACCGTGTCGCGGTTGGCCGCCGCGACCGCGGCGATCAGGGCGTCGCCGCCGCCGTCGAGCGACAGCGCCGTACGGTCGCTGCCCTCGCCCATGGTCGCGTAGCCGAACACGACGGCCACGTCGGCGGCCTTCGCGGCCACCGCGGCCGAGGCGAGATCGGCGCCGTTGTCGAAGGTGACGGTCGCGCCCGCGGCCGCGGCACGCTGCGTGATCGCGTCCAGCGGCGCGACCGGGGTCAGCGAGCAACTGCCGGCGCCGAATCCGCGCTCGCCGCACACGGTCTGCGCGCTGACGCCGTTGGTGGGCGTGTTGGAGGCGGTCGGGCCGATGACGGCGATCTTCTTGACGCCCCGCGGCAGGGGCAGGATCCGGCTCTGGTTCTTCAGCAGCACCGATCCCTGAGTGGCGATGGCCAGCGACACCGCCTTGTTGGCGTCGTTGGAGACCACCGCCTCCGGCGCGGGCACCGGGTGGTCGAACAGCCCGGCCTTGATGTACGCGCGGACGACCCGGAACGCCGCCTCGTCGATCTGCGGCCGGGTGATCTGCCCGGCGTCGAGCGCCGCCTTCACCTTGTCCGGCGTCCAGAAGTTGGGCCGGTTCAGCTCCTGGTCGAGCCCGGCGACCAGGGATGGGGCCGTGGAGTGCACGGCGCCGAAGTCGGAGACCACGTAGCCGTCGAAGCCGAGCGAGTCCTTGAGCGCCGTCTTCAGCAGCGGGTTCTCGCAGGCGTAGACGCCGTTGATCTGGTTGTAGGAGCACATGATCCCGCCCGGGTCGCTCTGCCCGAGCGCCACCTCGAACGGCAGGTCGTAGACCTCGCGGAAGGTGCGCTCGTCCATGTTGGAGGAGCTGAGCTGGCGGTCGAGCTCCTGCTCGTTGGCGACGTAGTGCTTCAGCACGGCCATCACCGGGGCGCCGGGGTTCCCCGTCTGCAGGCCGTTGACGTGGGCGGCCGCGATCGAGCCGCCGAGCAGGGCGTCCTCGCCCAGATATTCGGGGGTACGGCCGAGCAGCGGCGTGCGCCCGCCGGCCAGGCCCGGGCCGAGCACGACGTTCTTGCCCTTGCGGAACGCCTCGTCGGCCTGGGCCTTCCCCTTGGCGTACGCGAGGCTCCGGCTCCAACTGGCGGCCAGGCCGATCTGCGCGGGAAAGGTCGTCACCCCGGTGGACCCGCGCACCGAGTCGGGGCCGTCGGTGTAGGTGACGTTGGGCGTGCACGGGAGCTGGGCGGGATAGGTGACGCCGCCGCTGAAGGTGGTCGTGGCGGGCTGGTTGGCCGGCTGCTCGACCAGCCAGCGCAGCTCCTGCTCCAGCGAGCTCGCGGCGAGCAGCACGGACGCGCGTTCGCCCGGCGACTTCGAGGTGTCCATCCACGGGCACTCGGCGGGGAAGGCCGCTTTGACGGCAGCGGCCATGACGGGTCGCGAGAGGGGCGCCACGAGGGCGGCCAGGGCCGCCGGCACGGCCAGGCGGGTTAAGGCTCTTCGCATCCGGGACTCCTCGGAATACGGGGTGTTCCGGCAGATTTCTGCCGCTCGTGGATGGATGGTCCCGCCCGTTTCGGGAGGCTTGTTAGCCCGCGATGAACCTCCTTTAGCAGAATGTTCACCTCGTACCGCTTTTCAAGATCAAGTCAATTTCGTGCTAGTAATGGTGTACCGCGGGCTAACGGTGGCTTGCCGGCCAGGCCCATCATCGGGGTCATTCGGGGTCATGGCAGCGTCCCCAGGGGGTTCCTGGCCGGCTTTCGACACCCATTGGAGTACAAGTGAGATCCAGCAAACTCGCGGTGATCGCCGTCGCGACACTGCTTCTGGGCGCCGGGTGCGGCGGCTCAGGTGGGAAGGGCACCAGCACCGGCGGCGCGTCAGGTGGTTCGGCCGCGGCCAACGGGCCGGTGTCGGTGGAGTTCCTGAGCGTCCAGCAGCCGACGGACAACTGGCCGACGGTCCTGACCAAGCTCATGGACGGCTTCGCCAAGGAGCGTCCGGGCAGCACGCTCAAGAACACCTATGTGCAGCAGACCGATCTGGACCAGAAGCTGCAGCTGCTGGGCGCGCAGAACGCGCTGCCCGAGCTGTTCAACGCGCCGAACACCCCCGCCGCGCAGGCCCAGATGGGCCGCTCCGGGCAGGCGCTCGACCTCGAGCCCGCCCTGACCCAGCTCGGCGTCTTCGACAAGCTCGACCCGGCCGCCGTCTCGGTCATCAAGCAGCTGGAGGGCGGCAAGTTGTACGCGCTGCCGTTCGAGCTGAACATCGAGGGCATCTGGTACAACAAGAAGATCTTCGCCGACAACGCGATCACCCCGCCCGCCACCTGGGACGACCTCGTCACCGCGGCGACCACGCTGAACGGCAAGGGCGTCGTGCCGTTCGCCGCCGCGGGCGTGGACGGCTGGCCGATCACCCGGCTCGTCGGCGACTACATCGTGCGGCTCGCCGGCCCGGACGCGCTGAAGAAGGTCGCCGACGGCCAGGCCAAGCTGACCGACGAGCCCTATCTCAAGGGCGCGCAGGCCGTGGCCGACCTCGGGGCCAAGGGCTTCTTCGGCAAGGGCGTCGCCAGCCAGGACTACCAGGCCGCCGAAGACCTGTTCCTGCGCGGCAAGGCCGCCATGTTCTACATGGGCAGCTGGGCCGTCGGCGACTTCAACGACCCGGCCAAGAACAAGATCGGCGCCGACAGCATCGGGTTCATGCCGTTCCCCGCGGTCGCGGGCGGCGCGGGCACAGCCGAGCAGACGCCCATGAACGCGGGCCTGCCGACCATGGTCTCGGCCAAGAAGTACAACCCCGCCACCACGGGCGAGTGGCTGAAATACATGGTCGGCAACTACGGCGACACGGCGCTCGCCGAGCGCGGCATGGTGACCGGCTTCAAGGTGGCCAACCCGCCCGCGAGCGTCCCCGCGATGACCAAGCTCGTCCAGGACCAGATCGCCGCCACCAAGGACCCCGTCCTGTGGTTCGAGGCGCTGTTCACCGCCAAGGCCACCTCGGTCGCACAGAAGGGCGCCGCCCCGCTGGTCACCGGCGGCATGTCGCCGCAGGACTTCATGTCGGCGGTGCAGGACGCGCTCAACGGCTGATCACTGCTTTCCTCCGCGCGCTCTCCCACGGCGGCCCAATGCGGCCGGCCGCCGTGGGAGAGCGCGACCCCGCCATCCCTTCGTCCGGAGGTCACCTCTTGGAGCGGCTGCTGCGAGATCGTCGCGCGATCTCGCTGTTCATCGGCCCGGCCCTCACCGTCTACACCCTGGTGATGCTGGTGCCGATCGTGTGGTCGATCGGCTACACGTTCTTCCAGGGCAACGCCCTGAACGGGTTCGCCTTCTCCGGGGGTGAGAACTACGCCAAGATCTTCAATGACGGGGCGTTCTGGAGCGCGACCGGGATCACCGTCAAGTACGCCGTGCTCGTGACGGCCGGGCAGGTCGGCGCCGGCCTGCTGCTCGCCCTGCTCTACGTGTTCTACCTGCGCCGGGCGTCCTCACTGGTCAGGACGCTGGTCTTCTTCCCCGTGGTGCTGCCGACGGTGGCCGTGGCGCAGCTGTTCGTCAAGCTCTTCCAGGTCTCGCCGCAGAACGGCCTGGTCAACTCGGTCCTCGAGGGGGTCGGTCTGGGCTCGTCGGTCCAGGACTGGCTCGGCACACCGGCGGGCGCGTTCTGGATCCTGATCCTCATGGACATCTGGCGGTCCATGGGCTTCTACGCCGTCCTGCTGTACGCGGGGCTGGTCGACATCCCCGAAGACGTCATCGAGTCGGCCCGCCTGGACGGGGCGTCCGGCGTACGGCTGGTCAGGCACATCGTGCTGCCGCTGCTCACGCCGATCCTCGTCTCATCGATCATCTTCAGCGTCAACGGGACGCTGAAGGTCTTCGACTCGGTGCTCGCGCTGACCCGGGGCGGCCCGGGCGACGCGACGACGCCGCTGACCCTCTACATGTTCAACACGGCCTTCACCTACGGCGACTACGGCTACGGCAGCACGATCGCCATGGCCCTGACCATCCTCAGCCTCGGCGTCACTTTGATGATCTTCCGGTCGGCGCGGAAGGACGTCCGGTGATCGGGCGTCAGCTGGGACGGATCCCGGTTCGCCTGGCCATCGCGCTGCTGGTGGTCATCGAGGTCGCGCCGCTGGCGTGGCTGCTGATCTCCTCGCTCAAGACCGAGGACGAGTTCGTCACCAAGCCCGTCTGGACCCTTCCCGAAGGCCTGCACTGGCAGAACTACGTCGACGCGTGGACCACCGGCAACATGGGGGTCTACTTCCGCAACAGCCTGATCGCCACGATCCCGGCGCTGGCGCTGATCATCCTGCTCAGCGTGGCGGCCGGATTCGCACTCGAGATCATGCGCTGGCGTGGCAGGGACGGCGTGCTGCTGCTGTTCCTGGCCGGGGTCATGGTGCCGCTGCAGATGGTCCTGCTGCCGCTGTTCACCATCTACTTCCAGGTCAACCTGATCAACACGCTGTGGTCGCTGATCGTCACGTACACCGTCTTCGGGCTGCCGCTCAGCGTGTTCCTGATGGCCGGCTACTACAAGGCCGTGCCCAGGGAGATGCTGGAGGCCGCCACCATCGACGGCGCCGGCATCTACCGGGCGTTCTGGAGCATCGTGCTGCCCTCGGTGCGCAACGCGATCGTCACGGTGGCGCTCGTGCAGTTCTTCTTCATCTGGAACGACCTGCTGCTGTCGCTCACCTTCATCAGCGACGACAACCTCCGGACCGTCCAGACCGGCCTGCTCAACTTCGTCGGCCAATACGGCCAGCGCCAATGGGGCCCGACCTTCGCCTCGGTGTGCATGGCCGTCTTCCCCACGCTGATCATCTACCTCGTGCTCAACCAGAAGGTCATGAAGGGCCTGACCGCAGGCTCCGTCAAAGGCTGAACGTCATAAGGCTGAAAGAGGTATGCCGCCCCCATGGCCGCACCCAACGCGACCCACGTCCGATTCGAGCACCACCGAGAGCCCCTGGGAATCGGTCAGGAACGGCCGCGTATCTCGTGGACGACCACTGTCGACCACCCCGGCTGGACTCAGGCCGCGTACGAGATAGCCCTCGACGGGCGGCCCTGCGGCCGCGTCGAATCCGGCGAGTCGCTGCTGGTCGCCTGGCCGGGCGAGGCGCTGCGCTCGCGCGAGCGGCGCGCGGTCGGCGTGCGGGTCTGGGGGAGCGGCGACCAGGCGCCCGGGCCGTGGAGCGATCCCGTCGTCGTCGAGGCCGGGCTGCTGCTGCCGTCCGACTGGCCGGCCGCCATGATCTCGCCGGTCGCGCCCGAGACCCCGGCGCCGCGGCCCGCGTTCCTGCTGCGGCGCGCGTTCACCGTACGCGGGCCGGTGGCGCAGGCTCGCATGTACAGCACCGCGCACGGCGTCTACGAGCTCGAATGCAACGGCCGCCCGATCGGCGCCGACGTCATGGCCCCCGGCTGGACCAGCTACGCGCACCACCTGCGTTACCGCACCCACGACGTCACGTCCCTGCTCGCCGAGGGCGAGAACGTCCTCGGCGGCTGGCTGACCGACGGCTGGTATCGCGGGCGCGTCGGATTCGCCGGCGGCCGCGAGGGCATCTACGGCGACCAGATCGGCCTGCTGGCCCAGCTCGAAATCCAGTACGCCGACGGGACCTCCGAAACGATCGGCACGGACGCGGGCTGGCGGTCCGCGCCCAGCCCCATCACGGCCGTCGGCCTCTACGAAGGAGAGCGCTACGACGCCCGCCTCGAACAGCCCGGCTGGTCCAGCCCCGGCTTCGACGATCATTCCTGGGGGGACGTGCGGCCGATCCCCTTCGATCGGGCCACGCTCACCGCGCCGACCGGCGCGCCCGTGCGCGGCGTCGAGACGCGGGCGGCCGTGGCCGTCCTCACCACCCCGGCCGGGCGCACGGTCCTCGACTTCGGCCAGAACATGGTCGGCCGCCTGCGGATCGCCGTGTCCGGCGAGGCCGGCCGTACCGTGACGTTGCGGCACGCCGAGGTGCTGGAAAACGGCGAGCTCGGGGTGCGGCCGCTGCGCTCGGCCACGTCCGAGGACTCCTACACCCTGCGCGGTGGCGGCCGGGAGGAGTGGGAGCCGCGCTTCACCCTGCACGGCTTCCGCTACGCCGAGGTCGACGGCTGGCCGGGCCCGCTCGACACCCGCGACGTCCAGGCCGTGGTGTGCCACACCGACATGGCGCGCACCGGATGGTTCGCGAGCTCGCACCCGCTGCTCGACCGCTTCCACGACAACGTGCTGTGGAGCATGCGCGGCAACTTCGCCGACGTGCCGACCGACTGCCCGCAGCGCGACGAGCGGCTCGGCTGGACCGGCGACATCCAGGTCTTCACCGGGACGGCCGCGTTCCTCTACGACTGCGCCGGCATGCTCGAATCCTGGCTCGCCGACCTCGCGGCCGAGCAGCGGGAGATCGGCACGGTGCCGGTCTACGTCCCCTGGATCGATCTCGGGATCTTCCCGGCCGAGCCGGTCGCCGCCTGGGGCGACGCCGCGGCCGTCGTCCCGTGGGTGCTCTACGAGCGGACCGGCGACCGGGAGCTGCTGGCCCGCCAATATCCGAGCATGCGCGCCTGGGCCGACCAGATCACGGGGCTGGCGGGCGAGTCCCGGCTGTGGCAGGGCGGCTTCCAACTGGGCGACTGGCTCGACCCGGCCGCACCGCCCGACCGGCCGCACGCGGCCCTGACCGACCCGGCCCTGGTCGCCAGCGCCTACCTGGTCCACTCGACCGGCATCGTGGCCGAGGCCGCCGCCCTGCTCGGCCACGACGAGGACGCGGCACGCTATCGCGAGCTGGCCGAATCGGCCCGGGCCGCCTTCGACCGCGCGCACGTCTCCCCGTCGGGCGACCGGATGAGCAGCGACACCCAGACCGCGTACGCCCTGGGTCTGCGGTTCGACCTGATCGGCGGGGCCGACCGCCGCGCCCGGGCCGGTCGCCGCCTGGTCGAGCTGGTGCGCGCGGGCGGCCACCGCATCGCCACCGGCTTCGTCGGCACCCCGCTGATCTGCGACGCGCTCACCGCGGCCGGTGCCGTCGACGACGCCTACCGGCTGCTGCTGCAGACCGAATGCCCGTCATGGCTGTACGCGGTGGTGATGGGCGGCACGACCGTCTGGGAGCGCTGGGACAGCCTGCTGCCGGACGGCAGCGTCAACCCAGGTGAGATGACGTCCTTCAACCACTACGCGCTCGGCGCCGTGGCCGACTGGATGCACCGCGCCATCGCCGGATTGGCGCCCGGCGCCCCCGGCTACCGGCGGCTGCTGGTCCGGCCGCTGCCGGGCGGCGGCCTGCGGCACGCCTCGGCCGCGCACCTCACCCCGTACGGCCGTGCCGAAGTCGGCTGGGAGCGCGCCGACGGCCAGTTCACGCTGACCGTCCAGGTGCCGCCCGGCGTGACGGCCACGATCCTGCTGCCCGCCGACCCGGCCCGTCCGATCGAGGCCGGCTCGGGCACGCACCGATTCCAGTGCCCGTTCCGCGACCCCGCCGACGACCCGATCACGCTTCCCCAGCCCGCCTGAGGCCGATCCGGGAAACGTAACTGCCGGAAACCGGCGCCTATAGATAGTTCGCTGGGGACTAGTGCGAACTATCTGGTGACCGGAAGATCTGGTGTGCAACGGCGGATGTGGCCGCGGGCGACGGCCGCTGATACTTGCCAGCGATGAGCGTTACTCGCGATCCCGAACCCCTGACCCCCTAATGGTCGCGGATTTCATGCTGCCGAGCGGGGTCAAAGTGGCCTCGCCGGCGGTGATCCGGGTGGCGGGTCTGCCGTTCAGGGTTTTGGAGCGGCTCCGATTCGAGAGCTCGTTCGCGCTGGTCTGGGCGATCGCCTGCCGTCGCGACCGGCTCGCCGCCGACGGCGGCGCGCTCTCGGCGGAGCTGCGCGAGGTCATCGGTGCAGCCCCCGTGGAGGCGAGACAGGCGCTTGCGGGGCTGCGCCGAGCAGTGTTCCATTCGCGGCCACCCACAGGTCGCGAATGGAACGCCCAGGTCGCCGGCGCGTTGCCGACCGCCCTAGCGAGCCGCGTGGCGGCCTGGGTCTCTGCTCTCGACGACTGCGTGAGCCTTTCCGCGGCGCTGCCCGTGGTGCTGGCCGCCGAGGCGGCGCGCAAGCGGTCGGTCCTACGTGAGGTGGCGGCTCAGCCGGCGTTCCGCAGGGCGCTCGCGCATTCCAGTCCGGCGCTGTCTGGTGAGACGGCCCGGTGGCTGGCCGAGGAGGCCCACTCGCCGTGCCGCCAGTCCCTCGTACGGCTTTCGCGGCACGTGGCCGTGGCCGCCGCCAAGACGAGCCCGCGCGGCGCGTTCACCGTCACCGCCTCCGGCGCCTGGTCCGCTCAGGTCGAGCCCGAAGAGGCGGCGCTCGAGCTGAACCCCATGATGATCCACCTCCTGCACACGGCGCTGTGTGAGGACGCGCGGCTGGGGCCGAGGCTGCCGTTGCGGCTCAACCCGAGCGCCACCCTTGTCGACGGCGGCGTGCGGTTCCTCGGCCCTCGTCGGGAGGACGCGACGATCACCATCCCGGCCTCGCTCGCCGTGCGCAATGTGCTCCGGATCCTCGCCGACGGGGCGTACTACCCCATGGACGATCTGCGGGCCATGCTCGGCGGCACGGGGGACGCCCGGATCGGCCGCTTCCTCGGCATGCTCACGGCCGCCGGGCTGCTGCAGCGCCACATCCCCGTGCCGGATCCCAGCCCGGATCCGCTGGGGGAGCTGGCCGACTGGCTGACCGCCAACGCGGGCGACGACTTCGCCGGCCTCGCGGCGCTGTTCGCGCGCCTGCGCTCGCGCCAGAGGCCGGCCGGCGACGCGAACGCGCGCCCTCCCGCGCTCGGCGACGCCGTCAACGAGCTGTCGGCGGCCCGCTGGCGGCCGGCCCTCGAAGACCTCGACACCGTGCGCCGCATGCTGGCCGCGCTCGACCTGGCGCTGCCGCTGCGCGTCGCCCTCGGCGCCTACTGCGCCGAGCGTTTCGGACCCGGGTCGCGGGCTCCGTTCCTCGTGCTCAACAGGACGCTCGCCGAGGATCTGTCCCGCGACCCGAGGTATCACAGCAACGCCGTACGCGAGATGGGCCGGTTTCTCGAACCCGGCGTCGAGCAGACGCCGGGCGGCGGCGGCCGCCTGGCCCGGCTGCGCGAGCTGGACCGCATCCGGGCCGAGCTCCGCGACGTCATGGCCGAGCCGGACGTCGTGAACGGCGTCGTCCACGTCGACCCCGCCGCCATCGCCAAGCTGTCGGCGTCCTGGCCGGATTGGGTGACGGCGCCCCCGGCGGTCGCCTGGCGCCTGCAGCTGATCCGGGACGGCGAGGACGCGCGCCTCGTCGTCAACTCCGCGTGCCGGGTGCACGGGAAGGGGGTGGCCGGGCCGACGGCCGATCCGTACGCCGACGACCTGGAAGTCGCCCACGATCCGAAGACCGGCCTCGCCGTCCTGGTCGTCCAGGACGAGGGGCCCGAGCTGCGACCGGCGCGCATCGGCGCGCTCGCCGACGTCCTGCTGCCCTCACCGGCACGGCTGCTGGCGCGTGCGTTCGCCGCCGCGTATCTCGCGCATCCGGGCACGCCGGTCCTGATGTCCTTCGGGCCGCTGGAGACTCCCGCGGCGGTGGTCGCCCAGCCCCGGGTCGAGGTCGGCCGCGTGGTCGTGCGGCGGGCGCGCTGGACGGCGCCGCTGGAGCAGGTGCCCGTACGCGGCGACGGCCAGTCCGACGCCGGCTACCTCTTCCGGGTCGTGGCGTGGTTGCGGCAGAACGCGATCCCCATGCGCTGCTTCGTCCGCGTGCTGGCACCCGATTCCCACCCCTGGGGCAAGTCGCGCAAGCCCATGTACGTGGATTTCGCCAACTGGTTCCTCGTGGCCGCCTTCGAGCGGGCGCTCACGGGCGCCGGTCCGATCGTGATCTTCGAGGAGGTCCTGCCGGGTCCGCGGGACGCCTTCGGCGCCGACCCTCACGCCACCGAATTCGTCGTCGAACTATCCGAACCAGGGGCATAGCGAGACGCGGGAGACACCTGGAGAACATCTTGGGACTGCTGCTGCGACCGGACGCCTACTTCGCCAGAACGGCGGAGGGGGCGCACATCATCACGCACGACGGCGAGCTGGCCTTCGCGGGCCGCACCATCTTTCCGCTGCTCGACCGGCTGGCCCCCTACCTCGACGGGCGGCGCGGCCTGCCCGAGCTCACGGCGGAACTTCCCACCCGGCGCCGCCAGCTCGTCGAGCGCGTGGTCATGGCGCTGATCGAGCGGTCCGTGATCAAGGAGGTGGAGGTGGGCCGGGTGCCCGAGCCACGGCCCGCGGAAGGGCATCACGAGGTCGCGTTCGCCGGCTACTTCGTCCAATCCCCGGTCGCCGCGGTCACGGCGTACCAGGATTCGATGACGCTGGTGGTCGGCGCGGGACGGCTGGGCGCGGCCGTCGTCACGGCGGCCGAGCGGTCCGGCGTGCGCGAGGTGCGCGTCGCGACGGCGGGCCCGCTCGAATCCCAGCTGTCCGGGGTGAACCTGGTCCTGCACGTGGCCGACCAGCCCGCGGCCGAGCGCGCCGACCTGCTCGAACGGCTGTGCGCCGAGCGGCACATCAAGATCGCGCACGCCATGGTCATGGGTGGGCACGCGTGGATCAGCGGGATCGGCGGCTGGCCGTCGGGCCGGCGCCGCCTCCTCGCATGGCACGCGAAGGAGCACGAGAAGGAGAACGTCCCGGCGCGCGGGATCCCCGACGATCTGACGGCCACCGTCGTGGCCGGTCGCCTGGTGCAGGGGGTGTTCCGCGCGATCACGCGGGCCGCCCGGCCCGCGCCCAACCGGATGACCCGGATAGACCTCGCGACGCTGGGCGGCGAGGAGGCCGCGTTCGTGCCGCATCCGTTCGCGGCGCGCACGCCGCTGACCCCCGTGGAGGATCTCGCCGCGCGCGTGAAGCGGCTGCGCACAGGCGCCCGGCTGGAAGACGACGTGTTCTCGCGCCGCGCCGCCGCCTGCATGGGCGACCGGCTGGGGCTCTTCGCCATGCCCGCAGAGGACGGGTACGCGCAGAGCCCGCTGCACGTGTGCGAGATCGAGATCTCCGACCCCGTCGGGCTGCTCGGACCCGACCGGCCCGCGCCCCGGGTCATCGGCGCCGGTCTCGCCTACTCGACCGCGCGCTACCAGGCGGCGCTGCGCGCCTTCGCCTGCTACGGCTCGCTGATGGTCGATCCGCGGAGGCTCGGCTTCGACCGTCCGGCGGATCCCGGCGAGTCGCTGGCCGGCCTCCGGGACGGGCGGCTCACCGGCCTCGTCGAGGGTTACGACCTCATCGACGGGGATCCCCATCTCGTGGACGCCGTGCGGGTGTTCCCCGCGCTGCGGGCGCAGGCCGGGCCGTACGCGCCGCCTCCCGGGGTGGCCGCCGGCTACTCCTGGCGTGAGGCCGTCACCCGCGGCCTGCTCGGCCACTGCCTGCGCCTCACCATGGACGAGGCGATGGGCGCGGCCGCGCCGTTCGCCCGGGTCGACCACATGGCCGCCGCCCTGGACGCGCGCGGTGAGCGCTACCGGGCCCTGCTCGGCGTCACCGGTGAGCCGATCACCGTCTACGACGTCATGGGCACGCTCGGGGTCCCCACGATGATCGGCTACATCGGCGGCGAGGCCGCCGGGTGCGCCGCCGGCCTGTCCGCCGCCGACGCGCTCACCGAGACGTTCGAGCAGATGCTGCTGCGCCGGCAGGCGCGCGAGAACGGCCCCCGGGCGTACGCGCTGCCACCCGTCCGGGCCATCCCGGATCACCTGCGCACGCGGACGATCCGGCCGCTGCGTCAGCGTGCCGTACGCGACGAGACCGCGCTCGCGGCCATCCTCGCCGGGCGGGGACACCGCCCGATCGCCGTGCCACTCGATCACGACCCCGAGGTCAACGCCGTCATGCCGTACATCGTCCACGTGGTGATCGGCAATGCGTGAGCCGACCGGGCCGGGGCGGATCGCGGTGCTGGGAGAGGGGCTGCTGGCCGACGCCATCGTGCGGGCGTTCGGCTGCGCCCACGTGCGCCGCGCCGACCTGGCCGATCCCGTCACGATCGAGGGCGACATCGGGATGGCCGTCGCCGCGACCGACAGCTGGGACACCCATTCCTACCCCAGTGTGCGCAAGAGGTGCGCCGGGGAGAAGGCGCCGTGGCTGCCGGTCCGCGCCGAACTTGGCCGCGTCGTCATCGGCCCCGCCGAGCTGCCGCGCACGCCCGGCTGCGCCGACTGCGCCGAGACGCGCCGCCGGATGGCGCGGCGGCATCGGCGCGGGCACGACGCCGTCTGGCTGCGCCACGGCGACGCCATCCGGCAGCGGCCGTCGTCGTGGCTGACCACCCTCGGCGCCGACCTCGTCGCCGCGCTGGTCGCGGACGAGGCGCGCCGCCTGGCCGCCGACCCGGACACCGCGCGCACGCGCAACGCCCTGCTGTACGTGGACCTGCGGACCCTGGGCGTGACCACGCATCGCTTCCTGCCCGATCCGCACTGCCCCGCCTGCGGGCGGCTGCCGATCGACGACGCGGTCCTGGCGCGGATCGACCTGCAGCCGCGTCCCAAGCCGACGCCCGGCGTCTACCGGCTGCGCGCGGTCGCCGACGAGATGGACGCGCTGTGGGAGACCTACGTGGACACCGAATGCGGCCTCGTGCGCGAGCTGTACCGCGACAGCCACGGCGGCGTCGTCGTGGCGGCCGCCCCGCTCGGGCTCCGCGACGGCCAGGTGGAGAAGGGCTACGGCCGGACCCGCAGCCGCCGGGCCAGCGAGCTGGGCGCCCTGCTCGAGGCGCTGGAGCGCTACGGCGGCGTGCAGCCGGGCGGCAAGCGCACCGTGGTGCGCGCCTCCTACCGCGACGTGGCCTCCGACGCGCTTTATCCGAAGACGCTGGGCCTGCACGCGCAGAGCGCCTACCGGCTGCCGGAGTTCCGGCTCGCGCCGTTCGACGAGAACCGGCCCTACCGGTGGGTGTGGGGCTACTCGTTCGGGCAGAAGGCGCCCATTCTTGTGCCCGAGGCGTACGCCTACTACGGGACGCGGCCCGCGCACGCCGACTCGGCGCCGTTCGTCCACGAGATCTCCAACGGCTGCGCGCTCGGCGCGAGCCTCGAAGAGGCCATCCTGTACGGAATCCTCGAGGTGGCCGAGCGGGACGCGTTCCTGATGACCTGGTACGCGAACATGCGCGTGCCCCGCGTCGACCCGCGGCCGGCCTCCTCGGGCGTGGCGGCCACGATGGCCGACACGATCCAGGCCGAGACCGGCTACCAGGTCATGCTCTTCGACATCACGCTGGAGCAGGGGATCCCCAGTGTCTGGGCGATGGCCGTGGATCCGGCCGACGACGGCGACGGGCCGAAGGTGGTGTGCGCGGCCGGCTCCCACTTCGAGCCCGAGCGCGCCGCCGTGAACGCCCTGAGCGAGCTCGGACCCATCCTGGCCGAGCAGCTCCGGACCCATCCCGAGCAGCGCGAGCGGGCCCGTGAAATGGCCGGCAACCCGGCGCTGGTGACCACCATGGCCGACCACGCGCTGGTCAACGGGGATCGCACGATCTTCCACAGGTTCGACTTCCTGACCCGGTCCACGCGGGTGCGGTCGTTCGCCGACATGACGCGATCAGATGCGTTCCACAACGACGACCTGCGCGACGACCTGCTCGAGGCGATCGGCCGCTACCTGGAGTGCGGCCTCGACGTCATCGCGGTCGACCAGACCACGCCCGAGCACCGGGCCGGCGGCTTCGCCTGTGTCAAGGTCATCATCCCGGGGACGCTGCCGCTGACCTCGGGACATCGCTACCGCCGGGTGGAAGGATTGCCACGTCTCTACGAGGTGCCGCGGCTGCTCGGGCACCGCGAGCGGCGGCTCGGACCAGAGGAGATAAACCCGCATCCGCACCCGTTCGCGTAAGCGGTCAGATGTGTCCCTGCGGGACGGCACGGAATGGAACGCCCCTGTAGGTGTGAAAGTAGTAGTGGCCGGACTGTCTCCGTTGATCTCCCTGGGGATCACGACCGCCCTGCTGAGGTCGGCGCAGCCGTACGAGATCGAACACGCCGAACAGCGGGAGACGGCTCTCGAACTGGCCAGGCGCGGCGGCGTCGACCTGTTCATCATCGACCCCTATCGTCCTACGCTCGGCGACGGGCTGGATTTCTGCCAGCAGCTCAAACGCCTCAGCCCAGCGGTCTATCTGCTCGCGTTCTGCGACTTCAGGACCAAGCACGACTTCACGTTCTGCTACCTGGCCGGGATCGACAGCTTCGTGTCGTCGCAGGAGCGCCCGGAGCGGCTGGTGTCGGCCGTGGGGGCGACCCTGAAAGGCCGGCACGAGTGGATCTTCGGCACCCCCGGCGACCGCCGGGACGCCGAGGTCGGCGGCCTGGCCGAGCTGACGCCGCGCGAGCTCGAAGTGCTCTGGATGGTCTCTGAGCGCTACACCAACGAGCAGATCGGCGGCTTCCTGTCGATCAGCCAGTACACCGTCAAGAACCACGTGGCGGCGATCCTCCGCAAACTCGGCGTCAAACGCCGCTCCGAGCTCTACTCCAGCGCCGACCCCCGCCACCACTAACCCAACCCCCAACCCGCCCCTTAACCCACCCACTCGCCCGACCCAATCACCCACCCCTCACCCATCCACCCATTTGCCCGCCCGCCCCTTTGCGCACCCACCCTGTCCCTCGCCGACTACGCGGCCAGGCCGCCGGGTGGGGTCGCCGGCACCGGTTCGGTCCTAGTCGTGCTTGGGCCAGATCGGACCCTGGTCGGTCCAGACGACACCCTTGTTGCGGCACAGACAGAAGGGGTGGCCGATCGGGTCGGTGTAGATCCGCCAGCCGTAGCCTTCGGGGCCGATGAAGTCCCGCTGCAGCGTCGCGCCGAGGTCGAGCACGCGGCGCTGCTCGGCATCGATGTCGTCCACTTCGAAGTCGAGGTGGAACTGCTTGGGGTGCTCACTGTCGGGCCACTGCGGGGCGCGGTAGTCGTCCACCCGGATGAAGGCCAGCTCGATCTCGCCGAATTGGATGCCGGCCCAGTCTTCGTGGCCGCCTTCTTTGATCGGGCGGCCTGTCACCTCGGAGTAGAAAGCCGCCAGCTTCATGGTGTCCGGGCAGTCGATGATGAAATCGGTGAGTCGCAGCATCCCGTGAGCTTGCCACAAGGTCACGGGAGCCTGCGAGCCGCCCCGAGCACCAGGCCAGGCTCGGCAGTCCCCAAGCTTGGCAACGTCGGCCCCGACCGCGCCCCCTACTCATCAAACGGACTTCGAAACAAGCCTAGTGGTGATGCCTGCAGCCGGGGCCGTTAGCGGAGGGTTACCTCCGGCGGACGGTCAGTGGTGGTGCCTCCGGCAGGGGCGCTCCGACTCCGGGATGGAGTCGCCCCCTTCCCGTCCGCCCCCGACCCTGGGCGAGCTCAGCAGACCGTCTCCTTCGGCTCAAGCCCGGCCGTGCGGGTCGGCGTCCACGTCCTGTGGAAGCTGCCCTCGCTGATGCACACGCGAGGCCGGGCTTGCCCCTTCGTCACCGGCCCGCTTCTGCTTCGCTCCGGGTCGACGACGGACGGGATGGGGCTTGAGGGGGGGTACGCGGCGCCGCAGCGGCGGCCGCTCACACCCTTCCGCTGGGTCTGACACCCTTCCGCGAGGTCTTGCACCGTTCGCGGGTCTGGATTTCGGTGCAGACCATAATCTGGGCTCCGGTCCCGTGCGGTCCGGTCCGTTTCGGGCTGGTTCACGCCGCTCCCCGGTTCCGGCGACACCCACGTCTGCCATAGGGACGACAAGTGAGATCGCGCGCTGCCGGGCGTGACCTGGGCCGCCACCGGCCAGCCGACGGCCTGCCACCGCGTTGCCGCTGGCTGCGCTGGGCTGTCGGCGGCGAGGACCGAAACCCCGCCGGGCCGCATCCGGGCTGAAACCGGCCTGCCCGGACCCGGGAAAGACGATCAAACCGGCCCTGGGTGGGCTGGAAGCCGGGCCAGGCGACCAGCAGAGCCGGAGGGCGGCATCCCGGACCCGTCGCCACACTCGCCGCACGAGAAGAGCGCACCCGCGAGAGGGATCCGTCACCGGGAAGAGCATGTCGCACGAGAGGAACATGCCGCGCGGGAAGAGCATGCCGCGAGAGAGACACGTCTCGGGGAAAGAGCACGCCGCGCGGGCGGGACGCGGCGGGGCAGGAAGAGCACGCCGACCGTTCGCGTGGTGGGCTTACACCACACGGTGGGGCGCCGTTGAAATGGGCGCTGCCCTGGGGCCACGAACGCGCGACACGCGCGCGTCGCCCCCTAATGCCCCTTCCCGTCCGTCGTCGACCCGGAGCGAAGCCAAGCGGGCCGATGACGAAGGGGCAAGCCCGGCCTCGCGTGTGCCTCAGCGCGGGCACCTTCCACAACACGCGGACGCCAACCTGCACGGCCGGGCTTGAGCCGAAGGAGACGGTCTGCTGAGCTCGCCCAGGGTCGAGGCCGGACAGGGAAGGGGGAGCCCATCCCGGAGTCGGAGCGCCCCCGCCGGAGGCACCCGCCCCTGCTCGACGACTACAGGCGGCAGCCGTTCCAGCTCGTCCTCGATCGACCGGGGTAGCGCCCTGATCAGGGAGGGAGCCCACTGCCGCACGCGACAGACGATCCCCGCCGGCAGGGCGTCGGCAGCGGTAGGTAGGGGGTCGGTGGGATCGGCGGTGGGCGGTGATAGGTAGGCGTCGGCAGGGTCGGCAGGGGGTCGGGGTCGGTGGTGGTCGGCGATGGGGAGTAAGCGTCGGTGGTGGTCGGCGGTGGTGGGTAGGGCGGCGCTCGCGGGGTCGGCGGGCGTAGGCGGGCGTAGGTAGCTGGTCGGCGGTGGTGGGTTGGGCGGGGGTGTAGGCAGGGGCGTCGGTTGCGGGGCGGGCGAAGGCAGGGTGGGCGGGGCAAGGGTCAGTGCGGGTGGGGGCGCGGGAACGGCGGGTGGGGGATCTGGGGGAGGGCCCCGTCTGCCCGGCCTGGTCCTTTGGGGGCCAGGCCGGGTGGGGGCGGGGTTAGGCGCAGGCCTCGAAGGTGGGGGCCGCGGTGGGGGCGGTCAGGCCCTTGGCCTGGCCGAACCACTTGGTGAACAGCTGCTGCATGGTGCCGTCCTGGTACATCTTGGTGATGGCGGCGTTGACGGCCTCACAGGTCTTGGTGTCGCCCTTCTTCAGACCGACGCCGTATTTCTCGTCGGTGAAGGGGTCGCCGAGGATTTTGAAGTCGCCCCCGGAGGCGGCGGACTGGGCGGCGAAGCCGGCCAGGATCAGGTCGTCGGTGGTGACCGCGTCCAGGTTGTTGCCCTGCAGTTTGGCGACGCATTCGGAGTAGTTGGCGGCGCCGACGAGCTGGGCGTCCAGGTCGAGTTTGCCGTCGGGCGGCGGGTCGGTGATGCGCTTGTAGGAGTTGGAGCCGGCGGCCTGGCAGATGCGCTTGCCGGCCAGGTCGGTGGCCTTGGTGATGTCGGCGGAGTCGCTGCGGACCATGGTGTCCTGGTGGGCGACGATGTACGGCCCGCCGAAGGTGACCTTCTGCTTGCGGCTGTCGGTGATGGAGTAGGTGGCGAAGATGATGTCGACGGTGCCGGTGGCCAGGAAGGCCTCGCGGTTGGAGGAGGCCGATTCCTTCCAGGTGATGTTGACGTCCTGGCCACCGGCCAGTTGTTTGACGACGTATTGGGCGACGTCGACGTCGAAGCCCTCGGGGGCGGCGCCCTTCTTCAGGCCGAGGGAGGGCTGGTCCCATTTGGTGCCGATGGTGATGGTCTTGCTGTCTTTGACCTTGTCGACCACGGATGAGTAGGTCTTGTCGCC
>JAGFNW010000052.1 GCA_017592665.1 Streptosporangiaceae bacterium NEAU-GS5
GCAACCGGTGGCTGGCTGCCACCCTGGGCAACATTGTTGCCAGCGGCGGCCGGACCGATACCTTTCTGGGCGACCGCTATCGGCGCATCGCCCGCCGCCGCGGCAAGTAGAAAGCGATCGTCGCGGTGGGTAACTCGGTTCTGACGATCATCTATCACCTGCTGTCGGATCCCGAGAGGCGCTTTCACGATCTGGGTGCCGAGCATTATCAGTCCCGGATCAACCTCGACCGCAAAGCCCGCAACCTGGCTACTCAGCTTCAAGCCGTGACCGGTCAGAAGATCGTGATCCGCAACGGCAAAGCCATCGTCATCGACTCCGACTCTTCCTGACCCACGCCGCTCCGCACGGCCCTGGCCGTCCCTCACCGGCCGGGGTCCGCTGCCGCCTGCCCAGCTGAGGTGCTTATTTTCGGGTCAGCTGACTCAACCGAGCCGGACATCGTCTGTGATCATGAGGGTTTGACCGGGAAATCGCAGGTCGTGGCGTTGTCCATTCTCTGCAGTACCCCGCTGGGATTCGAACCTGTGAACACGTGACCGCCACCGAACCGCACCCACCACCCAGAGGCGCGGGCAGTGATTTCAGCCAGAGCCCCGGCGCAGTCTCTCCGACACCAGAGCCCATGCTCCCGGTTGCTCCCGATTTTCCGGCCCTCCACCGGGAGCAACCGACATTCCTGAACCGTTCCGAACGAGCGTCAACCAGCGTCAACGACCGCCCCTGACCTGCGCCGTCTGGAGAATTGGCTGGTCACGGCATGATCGGGACTACCCTGACACGGTAGAGGTCATCGCGGCGGCCCCCAGCATCGCCAACACGAGCAATCCCAGGCCACAAGCCTGGGATTGCTCAATATTGATCATCAACGATACATCACGAACAGAGCCCCGCTCCCCCTTGTCGGCCACGACCGCTACCCGACCCAGTAGAGGTCCCCAAAGCGACCCCCCGTCGTCGCGAGCAAGCCCTCCGTATCTGCTGACGACTCCTGGCCACCTGCCTGAATGACCCCTCAGTTCGGCAGGGCGGGAGGGTCGGGACGGTAGGCCGTGTCGAGAACATCCAGTGCCCGGTCGAACGTGGCCGGCAGCAGATGCCCATAGATCAGATGCGTGATCTCGATGGTCTTATGCCCCAGCCACCGCGACACATCCGTGATCGGAATACCCGCAGCCAGCGCCGTCGAAGCGAAACAATGCCGCAACGAGTGCGGGGTGAATGCAGCCGGCAACCCCACCCCATCCACCGCAGCGGTGAAATGATCCTGGTAGGTCCGGCGGGTCACCAACGGCTTTCGGTAGCCGCGGAACAGATACCCCTCCCGACTGGCGCCGTGATCGGCCAGATGCTTGTCCAACGCCTCGCTCACATACCGCGGCAACGGCACATCCCGATAATCACCCTTCCTACGGAACTTCAACGGCCGCAACTGCGCCGTCGTGGAGACCTGCTCGCGCACCCGCAACGTCCGGCCATCACCGCTACGACAACCCACATTGACCGCCAGCGCCTCCCCGACCCGAAGCCCGCACCCGAACATCAACCACACACTGGCCGCCCACCGCGCCGGGACCTCAGCCGCCAGCCCGTCCAACTGCCCGGCCGTGGGCAACACGAAATCAGCCGCATGCACCACCGCCGGCACCTCGATACCGGTGCACGGGGACTCGATCAGCTTCTTGTCCCGGACCGCCTCATTGAAGACCGCATTGATCACCAGATAGGTCTGATGGACCCGGCTCGCCCCCAACCCCCTACTGCGCATCCGGGTGAGCAGATCCTTGATGTCGCGGCGCCGCACCGTGGCCAGGTGTTTGCCGCCGAAGGCCGGCAGAATATGGATCCGCAGCACCGACTCATACGCCGCCACCGTACCCTCGGCCAGCAC
Source organism: Streptosporangiaceae bacterium NEAU-GS5 (assembly GCA_017592665.1). Taxonomy (GTDB): domain Bacteria; phylum Actinomycetota; class Actinomycetes; order Streptosporangiales; family Streptosporangiaceae; genus NEAU-GS5. The sequence continues at coordinate 1,892 of JAGFNW010000052.1, forward strand.
CCGCTGGGCCAGCCACAGCTGCGCATACTCCCCGAAGCGGGTCTTGCCCTCGGCCGGGTCGACGAACACCGTCTCCCGCTTGTCGTGTTCCACCTTCAACGCGAAGTCGTCCGCGCCGCGTTTGTTGCGGCCGAAGCTACGCTCCCGCTGCCCGCTGCCGCGACCGCCGTCGGTGCGATACCGCACCACCCAGCTATGCCCACACGACGACCACGACCCCGGCAGGCAATCGCAGCGTTTGATCACCGACGCCATGATCCGGTCACACCTCCTGCCGATCCAGCCAGTCCTCCACCTGCCGGGCCCGGAATCGCAGATGCCGGCCGACCCGATAACCGGTCAGCCCCCAGGTGCGCCAGCAGGCGTACACCGTCTTCTTCGGCACCCCGAGAAAATCCGCCAGCTCCGCCACCGACAGCAGCCGATTCGACCCGCCCACCGGCCCGCTCCCACCCGCCCGGCCCGACAATGGACGCTCCGCTGGGCGGTTACGGTCAAGCCCCGCCATGGCCACCACCATCGCGGTGAACGCCAACTCCACCCGCAGGACCGACAGCAGGACCGACGGCAGGCCCGGCTGCGAAGCCGGCTGCGAACCCGGTTACCGGCCTGTCTGCGGCGCTCACCGCGGGCCGGGCTGTAGCCCTGACCGGTGGGCCGTCGACAGCAGCGACACCGGCGCGGAGAAGGCCACCTGCGGCAGCCCCGTCAAAGAAGCCGTCGCAGAAGCCATCACAGAAGCCCTCCGGCGTGACGGCGATCGGGACGCGGTTCCCGGCTCGGTCGGCCGCACCTGTGCGACGGCGCAAACCCTGACCCCGGCCGCGCTCCGGCACCGCACTGATGGGCCCGTGCCGCTCACCTCGACCGCGGGAAGCAGACAGGAGCGCCAGAATGGGTGACCTCTGCAATAGGCGCTGACACTGTTGATCGTCGCTCATGATGCGCGGCTCCCCGCCAACCGGCGACCACTGACATCAACAAATACCGGCCTGCACCACCACGGCGGGACAACCGCCCCCTCGGGGTGATTTCTGTACGGCCAGGCGACACAAGGGCACCGCCAGCGAACGGCGCCTACCACTCGACGGGGATCGGCAGTGACCAGTCCCCACGGCGGCTTCTCCACTATATGAGAGCTGACCGTACCCTACCGGGGTAGGGATGTAAGGGTCAGCACCAACTCAGCACCGGGATGGGAGACCACCGGAATGAATCGGAAACAATCGGATAATTCACCCAGCTCGAAATGATCTTACAACCATCGACACCATAGAGCTAACGATCACGAGAGTGATCGCTATACAGGCCTCTGAGCTGCGGAAACATCAGCGGACCGGCAAGCCGGTGACGGCGCGGCCGATGATCAAACGCTGGATTTCGCTGGTGCCCTCGAAAATGGTGAAAATCTTGGCGTCGCGGTGGAAGCGCTCCACTGGATGGTCGCGGGTGTAGCCGGCGCCGCCGAGGATTTGGATGGCTTGCTCGCTGACCCAGACGGCGGCCTCGCTGGCGACCAGCTTGGACATCGAGCCTTCGGCCTGTTCGAAAGCTCGGCCATGGCGGGCCATCCAGGCGGCGCGCCAGGTCATGAGGCGGGCCACGTCGACGCGGGTGGCCATGTCGGCCAGCAGGAACGCTACCGCCTGGTTCTCGCCGATTTTGCGGCCGAACTGCTGGCGCTGGCCCGCGTAGTCGCGGGCGTATTCGAATGCGGCGCGGGCGATGCCGACGGCCATGGCGGCGACGGAGGGGCGGGTGGCCTCGAACGTGCGCATAGCGGCCTGCTCCCCCGAGGCCTGGCCCGCCCGCACCCGCGCCAGCCGCGCGTCGAGCTTCTCTTTACCCCCGAGCAGGCACGATCCCGGGATCCGTACGTCCGACAGGACGACCTCGGCCGTGTGCGAGGCGCGGATGCCGTGCTTTTTGAACTTCTGGCCCATGGAAAGGCCCGGTGTCCCCGGCGGGATCACGAAGGACGCCTGACCGCGGGTGCCCAACGAGGGATCGACCGATGCGACGATCACGTGGACGTTGGCGATGCCCCCGTTGGTGGCCCAGGTTTTCACGCCGTTCAGCACCCAGTCGCCCTGGTCATAAACGGCACGCGTACGGATCGATCCGATGTCGGACCCGGCATCGGGCTCGGACGCGCAGAACGCCCCGAGCTTCACGTCGTCGGGCGTGCCGAACATCTGGGGCAGCCACTCCCCTATCTGCTCAGGCGTCCCGTTCGATGACAGCGCGGCGGCGGCGAGGCCGGTGCCGTTGATGGACAGGCCGATCCCGGCGTCGCCCCAGAAGAGCTCCTCGAAAGCTATGGGGATGCCCAGCCCGGACTCCTCGAACCACTGCTGGGCGAAGAAGTCGAGCGAGTAGAGCCCGATTTTGGCGGCCTCCTGAATGACCGGCCACGGGGTTTCCTCGCGTTCGTCCCACTCCGCGCCTGCGGGGCGGATCACGTCGCGGGCGAACTCATGCACCCAATCCCGCACCTCGCGGAGGTCGTCGCTCAACTCGGGGCAGAAGGTCATGTGTTCTCCTCGACGACAGGCCAGGGGTTACCAACAGTAACATCTACTGGCCGGTAACAATACCGGCCAGTCACATGTTGTGCCTCAGGTACGCCGGATCGCGCCAACCCAACATTGCCTCGGTCATCCGGACCGCGGCGACCGTCTCGCGCACGTCATGAACGCGGACGATCCGGGCGCCGCGCAGGATCGAGAAGACGGCGGCGGCCAGGGAGCCTTCCAGCCGTTGGGCCTGCGGCCGGTCGAGGGTCTCCCCGATGAAATCTTTGTTGGACAGCGCGACCAGCAGTGGATAGCCGATATCGGCGAGGTCGCCAAGCCGCCGGGTCAGCTCCAGGCTGTGCAGGGTGTTCTTGTTGAGGTCGTGGCCGGGGTCGATGATGATCTTCTCAGGCGCCACCCCGGCGGCGCGGGCGAACGCCACCCGGTCGCGCAGGAAGGCCACGACCTCGGCGGTCACGTCCTCGTAGGTGGGGCGCGGGTGCCGTACGCGCGGGCCGACCAGGCTGTGCGTGACGACCAGGCCGGCCCCCGCCTCGGCCACGGCCGTGGCGAGGCCGGCGTCGCGTACGCCGTTGGTGTCGTTGACGACGTCGGCGCCGGCCGCGAGCGCCTCGCGCGCCACCTCGGCGCGGTGGGTGTCGACCGAGATCACGGCATCGGTCATGGTGCGCACCTTCTGGATCACCGGCACGACCCGTTCGGCCTCCTCGGCCGCGTCGACCAGCGGGCCGTCGGGCCCGAACGGCATGCCGCCGATGTCGAGCCAGTCGGCGCCCTGGTCGACGGCGCGGAGCATGGCCTCGACGGCCGCGTCGAGGCCGAAGGTGCGGCCCCTGTCGTGGAAGGAGTCGGGGGTGCGGTTCACGATCGCCATGATCGCGACCTGCCGCGAGAAGTCGAAGGTCCGGGCGCCGAACGTGCGGATCATCGAGTCAGCTCCAAGCCGGTTGGGGGTAGCGGCGCGGCGGCCAGGTCGAGCAGATACGAGCGGAATCGTGCGCGGTCGTCCACCTCGCCCCGGTAGTCGGCCATGGCGGCGACCAGCCGGTCGACCCAGCGGTCCCATTCGGGGCGGGCGGCCGGATCGAGCCGTCCGTGCGCGACCGCGAGGTCGAGGATGGTCCTGCCGATCTGGCGGCCCATGTCGGGCTTGTAGCGGAACCGCTGGGGATAGAGGCCGATGTCCGTGATCACGTACGGCCTGCCGGAAACGGCGACGGTGAGGTTGAGGTAGGCCTCCGCGCCGAAATCGTCCGGGAGGCCTTCCGCCAGCGAGGGCCTGATCATGCGGAAGCCGCTCAGCGGCCGGCTTCCGAACTTCCCGTCGGCCTCCGGGAACAGGGCTCTGACCAGGGTCGGATAAAGCGCGATCGTGTTGCTGAGCACGGGCTCGGGCGGTGGGTCGGCGAACTCCCCCACCACCATGACCAGCGGGTCGCGGACGGCCGCGCGGAGGGCCGCGGGGATGTTGCGGTGGATTTCCATCAGGTCGCCGTCGAGGTAGCACAACCAGGGCGTCGTCGTTCGTTCCGCCACGAACCGCATGGCCGCGCCTTTGCCGAGGGGTGCGGTGAGCACCTCGGCCCCCGCCTGGGCCGCGTTGGCCGCCGTGTCGTCCGTCGATGCGCTGTCCACCACCACGACGCGGTCACCCGACCGGGATGCCGCGAACGCCTGTCCGACCACGTCACCCACGGAACGTTCTTCGTTGTGCGCCACGACGGCGAACGTGATCATGCTGTCTCTCTACCCCCGATGTCTGACTCCGAGCCTACGGCAGCCCATATGGGGGTTAACATCGCGAAGTGATCTCGGACGCCCCAATCTGGACGGTGAGCTGGCTCCGGGGCTACGACCTGGGCTGTTTCAGCGACATGCCGCCCCGCACGCTGCTGGACGAGGCATGCCCGCCCGATTCGGCGCCGGTGGACGTGGACGCCGATCCCTTCTTCGACATCCAGACGCTCCGCATGGGACACGTGGCCCGCCAGAAACTCGCGCCCGTCGCGTTCACCGGCAATCTCCGCGGCCGCGACATCGAAGGGTCGGTCGTCGTCCACCTGCTGGCGCATCAGTCCGGGTTCGTCATCGTGCGTGCCGTCGTCAGGTCCGATTCCGTACGCGTTCCGGGTGGTGTCGGCGCGGACGTGCTGAACGGCTTCGATGACGTGTTCTGGCAGATGGATGCGGAGTTCACCTGGGACACACCACAAGGCCCGATCAAGGGGTTCGTCCGCAACCTGATGAACTGGGTGTTCCTCGACCTGTTCGAGCGGCTGCGCCGGCCTGGAGAGGGTTTCCCGCTGGACTGGGCGATCGAGCGGGAATGGGGCTGCGAGCGGCTGCACGCGATGAACGCGGCGGGGCTCATCACGTTCCCGTTTCCGGTCAGCTTCGGCACCCAGTACGAGATCGTGGATCCGCTGCTCGACCCGCTGGTCACCGATCGGCCCCGGGAGCTCGCCAAGGATCTGGCCAAGCGGCTCCTCTTCCCGGCCGATCCGTGGTCCGAGGTGGACCCGGTCGACCTCGGCGGCGGCATGCCCGAGGCGTGGTGGTTCCTGGCGGAGACGCAGATGCTGACGCTCGCCACCAGCGGCTCGGTCGACGACCGCCTCGACGTGGTGGACCGTGATCGGACCCAGCTGCTGGAGTTCTTCGCGTTACGCCGCGCGGCCCTGACCTGCGTGCAGCGGGCCACCCAGAAGGTGCTCACCCAGCGGCTGCGGGTGACCCGCGACCAGATCGAGCGCTGGCAGCACATCGTGGCCAGCACGACCGACGACTACATCGTGCACGGCCGGATCGGGCGGCTGCTCGCGCCGGTGCACAAGCACAACGCGGCCGATCCGCGCATCCGCGACCTGGCCGGGCTGGAAGCGCAGGTCAGGGAGAACCTGGCCTGGTTCCAGGAGCGCCTGGACACCCAGTCGGATTGGACGGGCGGCCTGGTCGGCGCGACCGTGGGCGCCGCGGCGCTCGTGCTGAGCCTCCAGGACGTGGTCAAGTCGCTGCTGGCCGAGCCAGGGCAGGATCTCGACGCGGCCGTCATCGAGCATTCCGGCCTGTTCGCCCTGATCATGATGTCGCTGACCGTGTCGTCGTTCACGCTGGCGTTGCAGGCGATCCGGCTCGTCACGCGCCGGCTGCGGCCGTTCACGTTCCACTCGCTGCGCGTGAGACGACGTTAGAGGGCCGCGTGGCGTTCCAGGAAGGCGTACACGTCGGCCTCGTCGACGCCGGGGAACGAGCCGGGCGGCAGGGCGGCGAGCACGTGGGAGTTGGCCCGTGCGGACGGCCACGCGTAGCCGTCCCAGCGCTGCGCCAGCTCGGCCGGCGGCCGGCGGCAGCACTCGCCGTTCGGGCAGTTGGATTTGGTGCGGATGGTCGTCTCGCGGCCGCGGAACCAGCGCGACTCCCGATAGGGCACGCCGAGCGTGATCGCGAAATCCTTCTCCTGCGACGGGTCGACGTGCGCGATGCAGAAGTGGGTGCCCGTCGGCGAGTCCGAATACTGGTGGTAGACAGTGAAGCGGTCCGGCGACAGGAAGATCTGCCGCCCCGACCAGTAGCGGCACAACCGCTGTCCCTCGATGGCGCCCTGCTCGTCGGCCGGGAAGACGATCCCGTCGTTCTCGTACGCCTTGTAGATGATCCCGCCGGCGTCGTTGCGCACGAAGTGGCAGACGAGGTCGAGGTGACGGGTGGCGAGGTTGGTGAAGCGGTGCGCGGCCATCTCGTAGGACACGGCGAACACGTCGCGCAGGTCCTCCACCGACAAGGCGCGGTCCTGCTTGGCTTCCTTCAGGTACGGCACGGCAGCCGCCTCGGGCACCAGGACCGCGGCGGCGAAGTAGTTGGCCTGCACCCGCTGGCGCAGGAAGTCGGCGAAGTCGCGAGGCCGGTGGTGTCCGAGCGCTATGTGGCCGATCGTCTGCAGCAGGATGGTCCGCGGGGTGTGCATCCCGAGCTGCTCGCGTTTGAGGTAGATGCGCCCGTTGCGCAGGTCGGTCACTGATCGAGCGGACCGCGGCAGGTCCTGCACGGTGTGCACGGTGAACCCGAAGTGCCCGACCAGTGCCTGGATCATGCTCTCCGAAAGGGCGCCCGCCCGGTAGCCGACCTTGGTCAGCGCCTCGGCGGCGGCCTTCTCGATGTCCTCGAAGTAGTTGCCCAGCTCACGCTGCTGGCGGCGGAGCTCGGCGTTGGCGGCCCGCGCCTCCTCGGGCGTGGCGGTGCCCTTCGCCTGCCGGGCCTTGAGCTCCTCGTAGAGGGCGAGGATGTGTTCCAGCACGTCGTTGGGGACCCGCGCGGAGACCTTGAGCCGGCTCAGGCCGAGGCTCGCGTACATGGGGTCGCGCTGCGCCTCCTCGATGGCGATCTCCAGCTGGGCCCGCCGGTTGGGGGCCTGGCGGCGCAGCAGTTCCTCGACCGGCACGTTGAGCGCGGCGGCCAGGGACTTCAGCAGGGACAGCTTCGGCTCGCGCTTGCCGTTCTCCAGCAGCGACAGCTGGCTGGGCGCCCGCCCGACCCTTTCCCCCAGCTCGGACAGGGTGAGGCTGCGCTGCCTGCGCAGGTGCTTGAGCCGCTGGCCGAACGCCAGCAGATCCAGCTCCTGCGTCAAAGAGAGCGGTTCTTCGCTTGGCAAGGGCGGCATAGCCGGATGATAAGCGAAAATCCGCGGAATCTTCCAGAACCATGATGGACATCACACAGTCGCCCATGTGGCAGTGGTCTAGTCCTTCGGTCTAGGCCACTGTGCAAACCCGCGATTTCTTCGCTGATAAATACCGGCGAGTATCATGAGAACAGGAAAAATTGCCATTTCTTCACTGCCTCCCCGCTTGAGAACTCTCTTGATGTCGACACAAACTCGAAGACAAGACCCCAGGTGACATAACGCAACAAGGGAGCGACGGACATGGACCACATCACAGCGGCGGCGCGGGAGATGCGCCACGACTGGGAGACCAACCCCAGGTGGACGCAGACCGAACGGACCTACACCGCCGAGGACGTGATCCGCCTCCGCGGCTCGGTCCAGGAACAGCACACCTTGGCCAAGCTCGGCGCCAAGCGGCTGTGGGACCTGCTGCACACCGAGGACTACGTTCACGCGCTGGGCGCGCTGACCGGCAACCAGGCCGTTCAGCAGGTGAGGGCCGGGTTGAAGGCCATCTACCTGTCCGGCTGGCAGGTCGCCGCCGACGCCAATCTGGGCGGGCACACCTACCCCGACCAGAGCCTCTATCCGGCCAACTCGGTCCCGGCCGTGGTGCGCCGGATCAACAACGCGCTGCTGCGCGCCGACCAGATCACCTGGTCGGAGAGCGATCCCGAGGCGCCACATTGGCTGGCCCCCATCGTGGCCGACGCCGAGGCCGGATTCGGCGGCGTGCTCAACGCGTTCGAGCTGATGAAGGGCATGATCGCGGCCGGCGCCGCAGGCGTGCACTGGGAGGACCAGCTCGCGTCCGAGAAGAAGTGCGGCCATCTCGGCGGCAAGGTGCTGATCCCGACCGGCCAGCACATCAAGACCCTCAACGCGGCGCGCCTGGCGGCCGACGTGTGCGGCGTCCCCAGCCTGATCATCGCGCGGACCGACGCCCAGGCCGCGACGCTTCTGACCAGTGACGTGGACCCGCGCGACCGGATCTTCACCACCGGCGGCCGGACGGCCGAGGGCTTCTACGAGGTCCGCAACGGCCTCGACGCGTGCATAGCGCGCGGCCTGGCCTACGCGCCCTACTCGGATCTGCTGTGGATGGAGACCTCCACGCCCGACCTCGACGTGGCCCGTGAGTTCGCCGAGGCGATCAAGGCCCGCTATCCCGAGCAGATGCTCGCCTACAACTGCTCGCCGTCGTTCAACTGGAAGAAGCACCTGGACGACTCGACGATCGCCAAGTTCCAGCGCGAGCTCGGCCACATGGGGTACAAGTTCCAGTTCATCACCCTGGCCGGCTTCCACTCGCTCAACTTCGGCATGTTCGACCTGGCGCAGGGCTACGCCGAGAACGGTATGAGCGCCTACGTCGACCTGCAGGAGGCCGAGTTCGCGGCCGAGCGGCGCGGCTACACCGCCACCCGGCACCAGCGCGAGGTCGGCACCGGCTACTTCGACCTGATCAGCACGGCGGTCGCGCCGGACTCCTCGACCACGGCGCTCAAGGGCTCCACCGAAGAGGCCCAGTTCGCGCACTGACCTCGCGGACCTCCGGGGCCGGAAGGAAATACCGGCCCTTCCGGCCCCGGACACAACGGTCAGGCCGCCGGCGTCGCACCTAGATGGTGGCGGCGCCGGCGGCTTCGCGCTGGATCCGGTCGAACTGCGCGGCCATCGCCTCGGCCAGCGCGTTGGCGCCCGACAGCGGGCGCACCATGACCGTGAAGTCGTCGATCAGGCCGTCGGCGTCGAGGTGCAGGATGTCGCAGCCCTGCACATCACGGCCGTGCACGGTGGCCTGGAACATCAGCACGTGGTCACGGCCGTCCGCGCTCACGACCTCCCGCACGTAACGGAAGTCCTCGAAGACGCGGGCCGCGCCGCGCACGATGGCCGCCGTCAGCGCCTTGCCCGGATAGGGCCGGTAGGCGACCGGGCTGTTGAACACGACGTCGTCGGAGAGCATCGACTCGAGAGCCGTCAGATCGCGGGCCTCCACGGCCTGCCGGAAGGAAAGCATGCCCGCAACTCTAGAACAAGGCTCTAGTGCCCCGCCCGCGGGGCGCTAGGAAGGGCTCGGTGAGGGGCTGGGCGACGGGCTGGCGGGCGGGGACGACGGGGGCGGGCTCGGCGACGGGCTGGGGCTGGGCGACTCGCCGTCGCCCCACTGCGGAATGGTGCTGACGCTCGACGACGGGATGGCGGTCGGGCTCTGCTGCGGCTTGTCCGTCTTGCACGGCTTGGGCCGCCCGTTCTTGGTGAAGCACTGCTCGGCGGGCGGCGGCGCGCCGGTGGCGCCGGGCGTGGGAATGGAGGAGCTCCACGGGTCGTCGGGGCCGCCCGTCCACTGCGCCCCGATGGTCTGCGTCGCGGTCACCGTGATCGCGCTCGTCGGCCCCTGGAAGCCCGAAGGCGTACGGGACGTGCCGAGCACCATGCCCGGGCTGATCGACGCGCCTTCCTGTGGCAGCACGAGGGGCAGGTTGACCGGGGGCTCGGCGGCCTGCATGCGCGCCGAGCCGGTGCCGGCGGCGATCACGGTCATGGCCGCGATGGTCACGGTGGCCAGCGCCGCGAAGCCGGCGTGGGAGACGTGGCCCCGGCTCTTCGGCCCGTGCCGGCGCCGCCCGCGCGGCAGTTCGGTCGAGAACCCGGACGAGGTCTGCGCCAGCCGCAGGTGACCGCCGCCCTTCGGATAGGGCACCGGCTGCCAGATCTCGTCCGTGACCGCCCGCACGGCCTCGCGGAGGTCGCCGGGCAGGGCCACGCCTCCGGCGGCCAGCAGCGCGGCGAGCAGCTCGCGCGCGTCGGGCCGCTCGGCCGGCTCCTTGCGCAGCGCCGCGCTGACGCTGTCCCACAGCAGTTTGGGAACGGCCGAGATGCGCGGCTCCTCGACCAGGATGCGCCGGGTGAGCACGTCGGCCTCGCCCGTGCCGAACGGGTGATAGCCGCTCGAGGCGTACGCGATGAGGCATCCCCAGGAGAACACGTCCGACGCGGGCATGGCGCGCCCGCCGACCAGGCGCTCGGGGGCGACCCAGCCGGGGCTGCCCATGATCTGCCCGGCCTGGGTGTGCACGACGGCCGTGTCGAGGTCGCGGGCGATGCCGAAGTCGATCACGAAGGGGCCGTCGGGCGACAGCAGCACGTTGCCGGGCTTGAGGTCGCGGTGGACGAGACCGGCGTCGTGGGTGGCGACCAGTGCGGCCGCCGTGCCGAGCGCCACGCCGTAGGCGAGATCGGGGGTCAGCGGGCCGGCGGATGCGATGACCTGCGAGAGCGCGGGACCGGGGATGTATTCGGTGACGAGATAGGGCCGGTCGCGGTCGAGCCCGTCTTCGATGACGGCGGCCGTGCAGAAGGGCACGACCCGCCGCGAGAACTCCACTTCTTCGGCGAAGCGGGCGCGCAGCGTGGCATCGTTCAGATGGACGGCGTGCGGGGTCTTCAACGCCACGAAGCCGCCCTGCGGATGCTCGGCCAGGTAGACCACACCCATGCCGCCCGCTCCGAGGCGCCCGAGCAGGAGGTAGCGACCGATGATCACCGGATCACCCACGGTCAGTGGCCGCACGCCCGGCGGCATGCCGCTGTGGGGACCGGTTCCGCCACGTGCCATCCGTCGCCCTCTCTAGGAGCCTTGCTCGGCTTAGGCCAGCGTGGTGGATTGGAACGCACCACGCGGCCTAGTAGTCCCAGACGGCATAACCGGTAAGGCCAATGGCACCTGAAGGTAAGAAACAGCAGGTCACAGAGGTAACTCGTGCCCCATAATGGACGTATGGCGGGATACTCGGGCACTCCGCTGCCCAGGAAGCTGGGGATAAAGGCTGACAGCCGGGTGCTGCTGGTCGATCCCCCGGCCGGTCTCGACCTGCCGTCGGACGACGACGGCGCCGGGCCGTTCGACGTCATCGTGGTGTTCTGCCCTGACGAGGCGGCGCTGCGCGAGCGGTTTCCGGCCGCCAAGCAGGCGCTCGCGATCTCGGGACGGCTGTGGGTGTGCTGGCCGAAGAAGTCGAGCGGCGTGCCGACCGACCTCTCGGAGAACCCCATCCGCGACTACGGCCTGGCCGAGGGCCTGGTCGACAACAAGGTCGCCGCGATCGACGAGACGTGGTCGGGACTGCAGTTCGTCTATCGCCTCGCCGATCGCAAGGGCTGACGCCTTCCCCAAACGCCTCAATACTTCCAGCGGCTGCGGGCGGCGATCTCCTCCTCGTCGAGACCGGCGAACAGCGCGATTTCGCCGCGCCTGACCGCCGCGACCGTGTCGATCACGGCCTCGCCCAGCGCCTCCTTCAACGCCGGCTCGGCCTCGAACGCCGCCACCGCCTCCTCCAGGCTGGTGGGCAGCCGGGGAATCGCGTCCAGGCCGACGGGATCGGCCTCGACGGGCGCGGGAAGGGCGGCGCCGTCGGCGATGCCGACCCGGCCGGCGGCCAGCAGGGCGGCCATGGCGAGGTAGGGATTGGCGGCCGGGTCGAAGCTCTTGACCTCGAGGTTGGCGGCCCGCTCGCGCTCACCGGCCGCGCCCCGCACGAAGCGCAGCGCCGCTTCCCGGTTCTCCAGGCCCCAGCAGGCGTACGCGCCGGCCCAGTGCGACGGGATGAGCCGCAGATAGCTGGCCACGGCCGGGGCGCCGACGGCCAGCAGCGCCGGCAGGCGCGCGAGGATGCCGGCCGAGAAGGCCTCCCCTTCCGTGCCCATCCCGTAGGGCCCGTCGCCGCCCGACATGAGGTTGCGGTCGCCCCGCCACAGGCTGAGGTGGATGTGGCCGCCGTTGCCGACGCCTCCGGCCAGGACCTTGGGCGAGAACGAGGCCCGCAGCCCGTGCGCGTGGCTGACCGCGCGGACCGTCTCGCGGACCAGGATCGCCGTGTCGGCCGCCGCGACCGGCTCCTCGGGCGCCATCGACACCTCATACTGCCCGGCCGCGTATTCCGGGTGGATCTGCACGACGGTCACGCCGTGGTCGCGCAGCGCGCCCAGCAGGTCGCGAAGGTAGGCGGACTGCTCGGTGATCCTGCTCATGGCGTACGCGGGGCCCTGGCAGCCGGGGGTGAACTCGTCGCCGCCGCCGACCGAGACGGCCCATTCGATCTCGAACGCCGCGAGGACGGCCATTCCCCGCTCGGCCAGCCGCTCGGCCTCGCGGCGGGCCAGGGCGCGCGAGTCCAGCGGGTGGGGCTCGCCCTCCTGGTCGAAGCGGTCGGCCGGGGTCCACGCCCAGCCGGCGGGCGCGGACAGCGCCACGAGCCGGTCGAGGTCGGGGTGCAGCCGCAGGTCGCCGACCGGCCCTCCGGCGAAGCGGCCCGTCACGATCGAGTCGTCGACGAGGAACGCGTCGAACACGGGCGACATGCCGATCCCCCACGCGGCCGCGTGCGGCAGCCGCGCCGGCGGCACGGCCTTCACCCGGGTGATCCCGCTGGTGTCCACGTAGGTCATCGCCACCGCGGCCACGCCTTTGGCCTCCAGGTCGGCCACGAAGACCTCGGCGCGCGCGGCCCGCTGATCACGTTCGTGCTGATCCATACAAACGCTCTTACCCTCGTGGGAGGTGTGATGCAAGAGAAAGCGAGCCGCCCGTGGATCTCGTGGACCACCACTGTCACGGCGTGATCCGGCGCGAGGTCGATCGGGCCGGGTTCGAGGCGCTGCTGACCGAGGCGCCGGGCGCCCCGGAAGGGATCACGCTGTTCGACTCGGGGGTCGGCCTGGCCGTCCGCCGCTGGTGCGGGCCCGTATTGGGGCTTCCCGCCGACGCCCCGCCCGAGGACTATCTCCTGCGCCGATCGGAGCTCGGCTGGCACGAGGTGACCTCGCGGTTCCTGCGGGCGGCCGGGATCGGGGCGCTCTGTGTGGACACCGGGTTCGACACGAGCGCGCTGCTGTCGCCGGAGGACATGGGCGAGCTGGCCGGGGCCGAGCCGTACGAGATCGTCCGGCTGGAGCAGGTGGCGGAGGAGGTCGCGGCGGGCGGGACCACGGCCGAAGGGTTCGCCGCGGCCGTGCTCGAGCGCCTGGCCCGGCGGTCGGAGGGCGCGGTGGCCGTCAAGTCGATCGCGGCCTACCGGGTCGGCCTCGCGCTCGACGGCGACCGGCCGTCCGGGCGGCAGGTGGCGGGGGCTGCCGGGCGGTGGCTCGGCGCGGGAGGGGCGCGGCTCGCCGATGAGACGCTGCACCGCTTCCTCGTCTGGTGCGGCGCCGACCTGGGGCTGCCCATCCAATTTCACGTGGGTTACGGCGACGGCGACCTCGACCTGCACCGGTGCGACCCGCTGCTGCTCACCGGCCTGCTGCGGGCGCTGGAGCCGACCGGGACGCCGGTGATGCTGCTGCACAACTACCCCTACCATCGCCAAGCCGGGTATCTGGCGCAGGTGTTCTCCAATGTGTACGCCGACGTGGGGCTGATCACGCACAACGCCGGGCACCGCGCCGGCGCCGTGCTGGCGGAGGCGCTGGAGCTCGTGCCGTACGGGAAGTTCCTGTTCTCCTCGGACGCGTACGGCCTGCCGGAGTTCTACCACCTCGGCGCGCTGCTGTTCCGGCGGGCGCTGGACGCGTTCTTCCAGGACTGGCCGTCAGCGGACGCCGAAAGGATCAAGGCGATGATCGGGTCGGGCAACGCCCGGCGGGTCTATCGGCTGGATCAGTAGTACTCCTGACCGGCCGTCTCCTCGTATTCGTCCATCATGTCCTCGCGCGCGGGACCGGCCCAGCGCGAGGGCATCAGCACGGGGATGAACAGGGCCACGCCGAGCAGCGCGTACACGCCGCTGAACAGCAGGGCCAGCATGCCCTGCCCGGCCTGGGCGAGGTCCTTCTGGACCGACGCGCCGGCGGGCGCGAGGTCGGCGGCGCGGGTGACGTCGAGCGCGTAGACCACGGTCCAGGCCAGCAGCACCATCGATGGGACGAACGCCGCGAGTGGCGACAGGCGGCCGACTAGCACGAGCCCGACCAGCAGGCCGACCACGATCATCACGCCGAGCGCGAGCAGCAGCCGGCCGTCCTTGATCGGATCAACGTTCTTGGCCGCGCCGCTGACCGCCTCTTGGGCCGCCCAGCCGCCACCGAATAGCACGGCCGCCGCCACTACGATGCCGACGAACAGGCCGAATACGTGCCGCATCTTCACCACCTCGTGTGAGAGCGCCGTGAGGGTGTGGGCGCTCTGCGGTTCGCGGCAACATTAGCGACATTTACCCAAATAACGCACGTGACTCAGCACGTCGCATCCGTTGGCTCGTCTGTTAGCTCGTCACGTCCTTCGAGGTGAACCTGGCCCACGCGACGGTGCCCGCGACGAGCGCGTACGCGGCGAAGACGACCAGCCCGCCGCCCATGTCGGCCGAATCCATGGGGCTTCGGAGCGCGCCGGTGAAGGCCAGCCAGCGGGCCGGCAGCAGGTAAGGCCGGATCGCCTCCAGCTGCGGGATGGTCTGCAGCACCTGGGTCACCACGACGAGGACCACGCTGGCCGCGATGGCGCCGACCGGGACCTCGGTGAGTGTGGAGATCGCCAGCGCCACCGCGCCGAGCGCCGCCATCCCGCCCGCGGCGTAGAGGGCGACGAGCGCGATCCGCAGCAGCGCCTCCCCCATGGACACCGTCGATCCGGACAGCAGCGTCACCGGCCCGACGGGGAACAGGGCCAGGCCCGTGATCAGCGCGGACGCCGCCACCAGCAGGCAGGCGGCCAGGCAGAAGATCACCACGTTGGCGTACTTCAGGGCCAGCAGGCGGGTGCGGCCCGCGGGGGCCGCCAGCAGGTAGCGCAACGTGCCGATGCTCGCCTCTCCGGCGATGGCGTCGCCCGCGACGACCGACACGGCCAGCGGCAGCACCAGCGGAACCATGACGAAGAACGCGAAGAACGTGAGCATCAGCCCGTTGCCGGCGATCTGGGCGATGACGCCGTTGCCGGCGTCGCCGCTGGTCGCGATCCGCAGCGTCACCCCGATCAGGACGGGCACGATCGCGAGCACGGCCAGCATGGCGAGGTTGCGCGGGCGGCGGAAGGTGAGGCCCACCTCCGAGCGCAGCAGGCGAAGCGCGGCCGGCACGGGCCGCGACACCGGCGTGGCGGCGGTGGCCGGCACGCCGGCGGCCTGCGGCCTGATCTCCTGGGCCATCTCAAGCTGAGACATCGAACCCCTCCCCTGTGAGCCCGACGAAGACGTCTTCCAGGCTGGGCCGTACGACGCCGAAGGATCGGACCGGGACGCCGGCGTGGACCAGCGCCGCGCAGATCCGCTCGGGCGGCGGCGCGTCCTCGGGCAGGTCGGCCGTCACCTCGCCGTCCGCGAACGAGGCGGTCAGGCCGAGGCCGGCCAGCACACGCACCGCCTCGGCGGCGTCGGTGGTCTCGACGCGGAGCGTGGACGCGACGCCCGAGCGGAGGTCGGCCAGCGTGCCCTCGGCGACCAGCCGTCCCGTGCGCATGACGCCCACGTGGGTGCACATCTGCTCGACCTCGGCCAGCAGGTGTGAGGACACGAACACCGTGGTGCCGTCGGCGGCGATGTCCTTGATCAGCGTGCGGACCTCGCGGGTGCCCTGCGGGTCGAGTCCATTGGTGGGCTCGTCGAGCACCAGCAGCTCGCGCGGGCCGAGCAGGGTGGCCGCGATGGCCAGGCGCTGGCGCATGCCGAGCGAGTAGGCGCGGTAGCGCTTGCCGGCGGCCGCGCTGAGGCCCACCCGCTCCAGCGCCGCGCCCACGCGGAGGCGCACCGTGCGCGGATCGGAGCTCGGGTCGGCCGCGTCGAAGCGGCGCAGGTTGGCCTCCCCCGACAGATACGGGTAGAAGGCCGGGCCCTCGATCAGGGCCCCCACCTGGCGCAGCGCCACCGGCAGCGGATGCCCGAGCACCGAATACGTCCCCGAGGTGGGGGTGACCAGGCCGAGCAGCATCCGGATGGTCGTGGTCTTGCCCGAGCCGTTGGGCCCGAGGAAGCCGTACACCGAGCCGCGCGACACGGTCAGCCCGAGTCCGTCGACGGCCAGCTGGCCACCGCGGAAGCGCTTGCTCAGCCCGCTGGTGACGATCGCGGACTCCGTGGGGGGCGGCGGGGCCGCGACGTGCGGCCCCGCGTGCGTGATCGTCATCTGGTCCCTGCCGCGCGGTAGAGGACTTCGGGTGTGACGGCGCCCGTGATGAGGCGGCCGTCGTCGGTGAGCAGGGCCGACAGGAGCTTGGTCTGGATCAGGCGGCCACTCCCCCACGTGCCGCTGACCTTGGTCGCCGAGCCGAGCAGGGCGTCGGAAAGATTCTTCATGCCGGCCTGGTCGGGTATGGCGGCCGGGTCGAAGGCGGTCACCGCGACCTGGGTCCAGCCGGTCCCCACCGTCCGGACGTCCTGAGCCTTGCGCTCGTACGGCTTGGCCGCCTCGTCGGGCTTGACGGACCGCTGTTCCACCTTGGCCCCGGCCGGCGGAGTGAAGGTGAAGTTCTCGGGGGCCGGCTTGGCGAACGTGATCGAGTCGAACCCGACCTCGAAGGCCGGCTCGGCCGCGCCCTTGGCGAACACCTGCACGCGCAGCGGCACGAGCGTCTCCCCGTCGACGGCCAGCCGGACGTCCTTGATCAGGCTGTCGGCCGCGTTCGGGGCGGCGATCAGCTCGTACGCGTCCCGGCCGGCGACCTTCACGTCCTTGGCCACGCTGAGCGCGGTGCTCCCGTCAACCGCACTCATCGCGTGCTTGGCCGCGTCGTCCGGGGTGACGGGGGGCATGGACGGCCGTTCGGGCGCCTTGCCCTGCGGGCCGGTCAGCTTGGTCGCGGTGTTGGCCGCGCTGTCCCACCACCAGAGCGTGCCGCCGTTGGCGATCAGGTCGGTCTCGCTGATCTCGCCAGGGAGCGCCACCCGGATGTGCCGCGCGTCGCCGTACCAGACCTTGATCTGGTGCGATCCGGACAGCAGCGCGATCGGCGAGGCGCCGGCGAAGGCGGGCAGGGCGGGCAGCCCGAGGGACGCCGTCTCGACGACCGTGCCGGACATGGCCGGGGCGTCGCCCTTCTGCCACCGCTGGCTGAGATCGTTGAGCAGCTGCTGGGCCGTACGGTCGGGCAGGTCGGGGTCACCCTGGACCGCGGCGATGACCGGGCGCGCGCCGATCGCGCCGGCGACCACCGCCAGCGCCGCCACCGGGACAGCCCACCTCACGACTTTCCTATCCATCGCACTCCTCCACTTTGTCCGATGGTTGGAAAGCCTGCGTCACGACAGCTGAGACGGCCCTGAGAGCCGCTGAGAGTCTCTCAGCCACGTCTCAGCCGGAAACCAGGACAATAGGGGCATGCGTGTACTGGTCGTCGAGGACGAACGACGGATGGCGGCGGCCCTGCGCCGGGGCCTGCAGGCCGAGGGCTTCGCCGTCGATCTCGCCCACGACGGCGAGGAAGGGCTCCACCTGGCCCGGACCGGCGAGTACGACGCGATCGTGCTGGACATCATGATCCCCAAGGTCTCCGGCTACAACGTGTGCAAGCAGCTCCGCGCCGAGGAGAACTGGGTGCCGATCCTCATGCTGTCGGCCAAGGACGGCGAATACGACCTGGCCGACGGCCTGGACCTCGGCGCCGACGACTACCTGACCAAGCCGTTCTCCTATGTGGTGCTGGTGGCCCGGCTGCGAGCGCTGCTGCGGCGCGGGGGCGGGCGGCGGCCGTCCATCCTGCGGGCCGGCGACCTGACGCTCGACCCGGCCCGCCGCCAGGTCGCCCGCGGCAGCGCCCAGATCACGCTGACGCCGCGCGAGTTCGCGCTGCTGGAGTATCTGATGCGCCGCCACGACGAGGTGGTGTCCAAGTCCGAGATCCTGGAGCACGTCTGGGACACCTACGACACCGATCCCAACGTGGTCGAGGTGTACGTGGGCTATCTGCGCCGCAAGATCGACCTGCCGTTCCAGCGCACGGCGCTGCAGACCGTGCGCGGCGCGGGCTACCGGCTGGCCAGCGATGGGGGTTAGGCACTGGTGGACGCAGCGGAGCCTGCGCTTCCGGCTGACCGCCGTGGCGTCGGCGGCGCTGGCCCTGGCGCTGGCCGGCGCGGCGTACGTGTTCGTGGGGGTGCTCGGCCGATCCCTGATCGCGCAGATCGACGACGAGGTCTACCAGCGGGCGCGTGAGGTGGTCGCGCTCTCCGACGCCGATCGGCTCGACGGGCGGGTGATCCTGCCCGACTCCACGGTGGTCCAGGTGGTCGGCGCCAACGGCCGGATCGAGGCCGCCACTCCCGGCACCGACCGGCTCGTCCCGCTTCTTTCCGGCGAGCGCCTCGCCGACGCCCTGGCCCGGGGCGAGCCGCGCCATCTGGACGGCCGTGGCTACGGCCTGCCCGGCGCGCTGCGGGTGCGCGCGCTCCGCGCCGACGGCGGCAAGACGGTGATCGCGGCCCGGTCGATCGCCGAGATCGAGGGCAGCCTGCGCACCACGGGACATGTCCTGCTGGTGGGCACGCCGCTGCTGCTCGTGCTGCTGGCCCTCGCCACCTGGGGGGTGGTCGGCGGCACGCTGCGCCCCATCGCGGCGCTGCGCCGGGGCGCCGCGGCGATCAGCGGGAGCGACCGCCGCCTGCCCGTTCCGGCCTCGCGAGATGAGGTGCACGCGCTGGCCACCACGCTCAACGACATGCTGGCCCGGCTGGAGGCGGCCGACGCCCGCCAGCGGGCGCTGATCTCCGACGCGGCGCACGAGCTGCGCAGCCCGCTGGCCAGCATCCGGCTGCAGCTGGAGGTGGCGCTCAACCACCCGGAAGGTCAGGATTGGCCGGAAACGGCGGAAGGCGTGCTGGAGGACACGCTGCGGCTGACCCGGCTGGCCGAGGGCCTGCTGGCGCTGGCCAGGCTGGACGAGGGCCGGCCGATCCGCCGCGAGCCGGTCGACCTGGCCGAACTGGTCGCCGAACACGGCGCGACCGGGACGCCACCCGGCGCCGTGGTCCTCGGGGACGCCCTCGACCTGCGCCGCGTGCTCACCAACCTGGTCGACAACGCCGCCCGGCACGCCACGTCCAAGGTCGAGGTGGCCCTGCGCGTGGACGGGGACGCCGCCGAGGTGACGGTCACCGACGACGGGCCCGGCATCCCGCCCGCCGACCGCGAGCGCGTCTTCGACCGGTTCACCCGCCTCGACGACGCGCGCAGCCGCGACGACGGCGGGGCCGGGCTGGGACTGGCCATCGTCCGGGAGACCGTGCGCGCGCACGGCGGCACGGTTCATCTGACGGACGCTCCCGACGGCGGCAAGGGTCTGCGTGCCATCGTCCGCCTCCCGATCATTCAATCAAACGATTGATGGAGCGCCGATTTATGGCGTAATGTCTGGATTGTGACTGAAGTGGAGCAGGAAGAGATGATCCTGGAGGTCGCGACCCGGCTGTTCGCCGCGATGGGTTACGACGCCACGTCCACTCGCCAGATCGCCGACGCCGTCGGGCTCAACGTCGCGACCGTCAACTATCACGTCGGCGGCAAGCGGGAGCTCTATCTCGCGGTCATGGAGCGCGCCTACCAGGCCGAGCACGCGGCCGTGGCGGCGGCGGTGACCGAGTTCCAGCAGCTGCCCCTGACCGAGGCCCTGCACTGCCTGCTCGACCGCTACATCGATTTCTGCCTCTGCAACCCCGACATCCCGGCCCTGTGGATGCACCGCTGGCTCGACGACGCGGCCGACATGACCGAGCTGGAACGCCAATACACCTATCCTCTGGTGTCTATGGTCGCCAAGACGGTCCGGCCGGCTCTGGAGAGCCTGGACGTGGACATCGAATACACGATTCAGTCGATGGTCTGGTGCATCAACGGCTTCGCGAAGGGCGGCATCCCGGACGCGCACGGCAATCGGCGCACCATCCACGATCCGCACGCCCTGCGCCGCTTCCGCGCCCACCTGCACGTCATGCTGCATCGGACGCTCGGCCTGCCGGGCAACCCGCCCAAGCTGCTCGCGAGCATGCGGTGAGCCTCCCCGAGCACGGCCGCGACCTCGCGGGCCTGCTCACCGAACTCGCCGCGCTCAAGTCCGACGACCTGCCCGTACGCGGGGGCAAGGTGACCGCGTACGTCTACGACACGGGCCGGCCGGAGATCCACGACGCGGCCCATCGGGCGTACGCGGAGATGCTCGAGGTCAACATGCTCGACCCGACCGCGTTCCCGAGCATGGTCGCCCTGGAGAAGCAGGTCGTGGGCGCCGTGGCCGACCTGCTCGGCGCACCGGGGGCGCCGGGGATCTTCACGAGCGGCGGCACCGAGTCGATCATGCTGGCCGTCAAGGCCGCGCGCGACCTGACCGGCCGCCGCGAGATCGTGGCGCCGGTGACCGCGCATCCGGCCTTCCACAAGGCCGCCCACTACCTCGGGCTCGAGGTCGTGCCGGTGCCGGTCGACCTCGAGACGTACAAGGTGGACCCGGGCGCGGTGGAGGCGGCGTTAACCGATCGCACGGCGCTGGTCGTGGTGTCCGCGCCCGCCTATCCGCAGGGCGTGATCGACCCGGTCGCAGAGGTCGCCGCGCTGGCGGCCGGCCGAGGCGTGCCGTGCCACGTGGACGCGTGCGTGGGCGGCTGGCTGCTGCCCTGGCTGCGGGATGCCGGGGCCGAGGTGCCGCCGTTCGACCTGAGCGTGCCCGGGGTCACGTCGATCTCGTGTGACCTGCACAAGTACGGCTACGCGCCCAAGGGGGCCTCGGTCGTGCTGTTCCGCGACGCGCAGATGCGCCGCGCCGCCTACTTCGCCTCGGCCGCCTGGCCCGGCTACACCGTGATCAACGCGACGGCGCAGAGCTCGCGCTCGGCCGGGCCGCTCGGCGGGGCGTGGGCGACGCTGCTGTCCCTCGGCGCGAACGGCTATCGCGAGCTGGGCCGGGCCGCGCTGGAGGCGACCCGCAAGCTGGTCGCGGGCATCGCGGAGATCCCCGGCCTGCGCGTGCTGGGCGAGCCGGAGTCCTCGATCGTGTCGTTCGCCGGCTCGGCGGAGGTCGACGTCTTCGTGCTGGCCGACGAGGCGCGGCGGCGCGGCTGGTTCCTGCAGCCGCAGCTGTCGTACGCGGGGATTCCGGCGAACATCCACATCACGGTCACGGGCGTGACGCTGGACGGCGTGGCGGCGATGCTGGCAGTGATCAAGGAGTCGGCGGACGCGGCCCGGCTACGGGGGCCTGCCGACGTGCCCGCGGGCCTGCCGGAGCTGATCGCCACACTGGATCTGACGGCGCTCGACGACGCGGCCTTCGGCGAACTGGCGGCCTCTGTCGGCGTTGACCTGACTGCCGGCGGTCAACCCGAGATGGCCGTTGTGAACACGATCCTCGACGCGCTTCCCCCTGCGACTCGCGAGGCCATACTCGTGCGGTTCTTGTCCGTGCTGTACAGCTGAGGGTTTTGGCGAAACTAAGCGGTCCCGGGCCCCACTCCCGGGGACTGCTTGTGGCGGTTTGGAACGTTCCAGACCCTTATGCGGCGGTCCCGCGTTCGGCGAGGGCCAGGAAATCCTGCGCCATGGCCGTAAGCCTGCGCCGGCCATGCACTAAAGCAATGATCTTCTTGAGGGAGGGATCCAGGGACCGGACCACCAGACCCGAGCGAGCGGCCTGGTCGGCCATTCCGCGATACCAGAGAAGAGACGCCCGGCCGGCTCGTACGGCCGGGAGCCATCCGCCCCGTTCGTCGGACTCGATCGCAGGGATCGGGCGGACGCCATAAATGGCGAAGATGTGGTCGAACTCCTTCCTACGCGGGCTCCCGGGCGCGGGCAGGACGAGCCGCATTCCGTTGAGCCTGGTGACGGGGATCGGATCGGGCAGGTCGAGACCCGGAGGTGAGATCAGCACGATCTCCTGGCGTTCCAGTGGGTGGCTCACCAGATCCGTGGGCACCGGAAGGTCGGTCAGCCCGAGGTCGGCACGCTGCTCGCGGATGGCGCTGACGACGGATTCGCGGCCGTCGCAGCGTACGATGCTCACCCGGATGCCTGGGTGCTCCGCCGCGTAGGCGGGAAGCAGGCGCCCGGCGAGGCCCGGCTCCAGGCTTGGGGTCGAGGCGATGCGCAGCTCCGCCTGAGCGAAACCGTGGGGCTGCGTCGCCAGCTGCTCGATCTCGTGGACGGCGTCGAGCGCCTCACGAGCGAGCTTGACGACACGGCGCCCCTGCGCCGTCACGACGACCCCCCGGCCCGAACGGGCGAAGAGCGTCATCCCGAGCTCGCGCTCCAGGTCGCGGATCGCGCGCGATAGTGCGGGTTGCGCGATGTACAGAGACCTGGCCGCGTCGGTCATGGTCCGGTGCTCCGCGGTGGCGACCACATAGCGGAGCTGCTGCAGATTCATGCCAAAAACGCTAGGGCAGACAGGCACGGCTCATCCGGAACATCGCAGAGATCACCACACGCGATTACGGGCTGTACACAACTGATGCTACATCCGTGACCAGTGTGAAAACTGTATAGTCCTGGGCTAGCTTGACAAAGGGGGCATTTGATCATGAGGCCGCCATACCCACCTCCCCCGCCACCACAGGGGAGATATCCTTACCCGCCCAGTCATGGACCGTTCCCACAGCACTCGATGGGTCCGCCCCAAGGTCCTTACGGTCCGCCACGGTACACACCTCCCAACTGGCGGCCGCAAAAGCCCAAATCGGGGGCCGGAATCGTGATCGCCGCGGTCTTCGGGGCCGTGGCCGTCTGCTTCGTCCTGCTCATCATCGCGGGCGCGCTGCTGAAGGCCTCGGCGCGGCGCTCGACCTCTGTCTCGCCGGTCGCCGTCCCCACGCTGCCGGCCTTCCCGGCGCGCAGCCATCGGCCGTTACCCACGTTCGAGCAGCCGACCACGCGCCCGACGCAGCGGCAGGTGACACGGCCGGCCCGGACGCTGAACACCTCGCTCAAGCGGAACACGCTCTATACAGCCGGTCCGCTCCCGGCGACCGGCTGCCCGGCCGGCAGCCCGGACATCAGCAGCCACGCCCAGCTGAAGGCGCTGATCCTGAAGACCGGGGCGTGCATGGGCAGGGCCTGGAAGCCCGCGCTCGAGCGGATCGGCATCCCCTTCGCCTCGCCCGGATACGGCATCGTCGCGCGCACGGGCCGGGGGGCCTGCGGCGACATCCCCAACCCGGGGACCATGGTGCCCTACTACTGCCCGCGCAACTCCACCATCTACGCCTCGACGTCGGCGCTGGTCCACGGCACCGGC
Organism: Streptosporangiaceae bacterium NEAU-GS5; assembly: GCA_017592665.1. Classification (GTDB taxonomy): domain Bacteria; phylum Actinomycetota; class Actinomycetes; order Streptosporangiales; family Streptosporangiaceae; genus NEAU-GS5. The sequence continues at coordinate 25,302 of JAGFNW010000052.1, forward strand.
AACCAGATGGGATACGCCGAGATCATCTCCTGGCACGGCGGGATCATCGCGATGATGGCCCACGAATACGGCCACCACATCCAGAGCCTGTCCGGGTTGAGCGACTCGGAGTGGCAGCAGGTGCTCGGCTCCGGATCGCAGGCTCAGCGGCTGGCCCTCAGCCGCAGATTCGAGTTGCAGGCCAACTGCTTCAGCGGAATGTTCATGCGCGCGGTGGCCGGAAGCTACCCCGTGCCGGCCGCCCGCAGGAACCAGTTGTTCTACTTCTTCTCCAATGTCGGCGACTGGCCGGGATACCCCCGTGACCATGGCAAGCCCGCCAACAGCGGCGCCTGGTTCAAGCAGGGATGGCTGCGCCGGCAGGCATATCAGTGCAACACCTGGGTAGTCGGCGGATCTACGGTCTCCTGACACTTCTCTGACTTCTGTCAGCCTTGTCCAGGTTTGGGGCGATAGACTCCCTGGTCGATTGAGGTACCGGAGATCGCGCGCAGAACGGGAGAGGTCGCACATGGGCCTTGGGGGAGCCGACGAGGACGTGCAGCAGGGGCGTCGTAAACGACCCCGCAGCCACCCCGCCCGGCGCGTCCCGCCCGGCGGCGACCGGCGCGGCGAGGAACGCGACGACGAGCGCGCGGACGAATCCTCCGATGGGCCCTACGACGAGGCGTACGACGAGAGCTACGACGGCGCCTATGACGGGCCTTCCGACGACGGCCTCGCGCCCGCCCACCCCGAGGAGGCCGCCGACCGGCCGCGGCCCGGGCGGGGCGACCGGCCCCGCAGGCCCGGCCAGGGTGGCCGTCCGGCCAGGCCCACGTCCGGCCGCCGGCCGCCGGGCCGCCCGGCGCCGCGCTTCGCCCGCCCCATGACGGCCAAGACGGTGCTCGGCTGGACCCTGCTGTCGGCCCTCGTGCCCGGCGCGGCGCACCTGCGTGCCGGGCGGCGGCGCACCGGCTACATCCTGCTCGGCCTGTTCGCCGCGCTGATCATCGGCGGCGGCGCGTACGCCGTCCAGTTCCGCGGCCACCTGGGCGGAGCCGTGGCGGAGAGCACGCTCAACACGCTCATGATCGCTTTCGGCGTGCTGGCGGTCGCGTGGTTCGCGGTCGTGGTCATGTCGTACGTGGCGCTCAACCCGAACCGGCTTCCCCAATCCGGGCAGGTCGTCACCGGCGTCGTGGTCGGCGTGCTGTGCGTGGCGGTGATGGCCCCGTTCGCGGTGACCGCGAAATACGTCAAGACCGCCAATGACACGCTCGGCGCGATCTTCCCCTCGACCGACGACGGTTCGAGCGTCGCGCCGATCAAGGCGGAGGATCCCTGGGCCGGGCGCAAGCGGGTGAACTTCCTGCTCATCGGCGGCGACGCGGCCGGCAACCGCGAGGGCGTCCGGACCGACTCGATGACCGTGGCCAGCGTGAACATCGGCAGCGGCAACACGGTGTTGTTCAGCCTGCCGCGCAACCTGCAGTTCGCGCGGTTCACCCCGGGCACCAAGATGGCCCACCTGTTCCCCCAGGGCTACAACGCCGAGGGCCAGGGACTGCTCAACTCGGTCTACTACTACTTCGCCAACAGCCCCCAACTCGGGGTCAAGCCCATCGACGGGCTGAAGGACATCATCGGCAACACCCTGGGGCTGCACATCGACTACTACGCCATGGTCGACATGTTCGGCTTCGCGGCGATGATCGACGCCATCGGCGGCCTGAAGATCCGGGTCGAGCGGGACATCAAGTGGGGCGGCCACTTCGGCACGGCCGGCACGATCAAGGCCGGCTACCGGGTGCTCAACGGCGAAGAGGTCCTCTGGTACGGCCGGTCGCGCGTCGACAGCGACGACTTCTCCCGGATGGCGCGCCAGCGCTGCGTCATCGGCGCGCTGACCCAGCAGGCCAGCCCGGCCGTGGTGCTGCAGAACTTCGACAAGATCGCCGCGGCGGCGCGTCACCTGTTCAAGACCGATATCCCGCGGCCGCTGCTGGAGCATCTGGTCACGCTGGGCCTGAAGGTGAAGAGCGCCAAGATCACCAGCCTGCAGTTCGTGCCGCCGACCATCTGGCCGGGCGCCGCCGACTGGGTGAAGATCCGCCAGATGACCCGGCAGGCCATCCGCGAGTCCGTGGCGGGCCCGCTCACGGCCGGCGTGACGGCCAGCCCGAACGTGGTGGCGTCCGGCTCAGGCGTCGCGCCGAGCCCGTCCCTGTCGAACGACCCGACTCGGAACAAGCCCTCCCAGACCCCCACACCGAACGACAAGGCGGCCAAAACCCTCTCTGAACTCTGCGGATTCTAAGAGCCTGTAAGCGGCGAGCGGCTGGACGAGATCTCCGGGATGCAGCACTGTGGGGGAGGTTTCCGCCCCCTTCTCTCCCGGAGTGACGTCACGATGCGGGTCCTCATCCAACTCCGTCCCTCTCCCGACGTGGTCGCCGCCGTCGCCGACCCGGCCATGACCGCCACGACCTCCGACGTGGCCGACGGACTGCCGGGCGTGACGCTGGATCCGGGATTCCTTCCGGTGGCCGTGCCGCGGCCCGTGCCGGCGGCGCCCGGCGGCGACCCGCTCTCGCTCAACCAGCCGCTGGTCTACTCCCTGGCCCCGCAGGACGCCTCGGTCCTGGTCCGCGGGGAGATCGCGGACGACGAGATCACCGCGCGCGTCTCGCTGCTCCCCTCGGCCCGGCGCGACGTGGTCGGCGTCTACTCGGACCCGGTCATCGAGACCACGCTCACCTGCGGCGGCGACGCGCCCGTCGGCGACTGGCACGACATCGAGCGGCTGTTACGGGTGGCCGACCTCGCGGCCGAGGGCATGGACGGCGCCGGCGTGGCGTTAGCGATCACCGACACGGGGATCAACGCGGCGCAGGTGGCCCGCGTGATGGGCCGCACTCCCGTCATCGACGCGGCGCACAGCTGGACCCCGTCCGGGGTGGCCGGCCAGGCCGGCGAGTTCCCCGTCAATCACGGCACGATGTGCGCGTTCGACACGCTCATCGCGGCGCCCCAGGCCACCTTGCTCGACATCCCGGTCCTGCTGTCCCAGCGGCCGGGCGGCTCGGCGCTGGACGGCCTGCTGTCCGACGCGGTCGCCGCCTACGCCCATCTGCGTACCGTCCTCGACGAGCAGCCGGCCGAGCACCGGGCGCTGGTGATCAGCAACAGCTGGGGGTCCTTCTCGCCCGAGTGGGATTTCCCGCCCGGCCACCCCGGCAACTACTCCGACAATCCGGCCCACCCGTTCAACCTGATCGTGGGCTCCCTCGCGCAGGCGGGGGCGGACATCCTGTTCGCGGCCGGCAACTGCGGGCGCGAGTGCCGCGACGGCCGCTGCGCCTATTCGGACCGGCCGATCGTGGGCGCCAACTCGCACGCCCGCGTGCTGTCGATCGCCGGAGTTGACGCCAACGGCGACCGCGTCGGCTACTCCTCGCAGGGGCCGGGCCGGCTGACCGCGCGCAAGCCCGACATCTGCGCCTACACGCACTTCTCGGGGTCGAAGGCGTTCGGCGACCAGGCCCCCGACTCCGGCACCTCGGCCGCCTGCCCCGTGGCGGCCGGGCTGGTGGCCGCGATCCGGACTCAGTGGCCGTCGTCCCGGCTGTCCCCCTCGCAGCTGCGCGCGCTGCTGCGCCGCACGTCCGACGACCGCAGCGACGTCGGGTTCGACTACGACTACGGTTACGGCATCCTCGACGTCCCCGGTGTCGTCGCCGCGTTGCGCCGCCGCGCCAAGCGCGTAGCGTGAGGTCATGGTTCTGGTGACCGTACGGCTGTCGCGGGGCGCGACCATGGAGTCCGCCCTGCGCAAGCTCGACCTCCTCGAGGAGGATGTGGACGTGGGCTACGGCCTGGTCCCCCTCGACCCCGGATCCGGCCTCTTCGCGCTCCGCGTGTCCGAGGCCGGCGCCCGCAAGCTCGGCCGCGCGACGGAGACCGACGGCGTCTACTCCGACCCCAGGATCGAGCCGTACGGCCCGCCGCAGCAGGGTAATTGACCTAGCGCTTGCTCGCGCACTACCGTGTCCGCCGTGACCGTGAGACGGCGGATCAGCGCCCCGTTGAAACCGTTCTTCCAGTGGCTTGCCGCCACCGACGCGTTCGCCGCGATCGGGCCTAAGATCGTGCCGCGGACCGACCGGCTGATCCACCGGCTGACCCGCGGCCGGGTCCTGATGGGCGACCAGCTGATCCCCCATCTGATGCTGACCACGATCGGCAACAAGAGCGGCCAGCCGCGGGACGCCCCGCTCGCCTGCTGCCCGGAGGAGTCCGGCAGCATCCTCATCGTCGGCAGCAACTTCGGCCGCGGCCATCACCCCGCCTGGACCATGAACCTGATGAAGCACCCCGCGGCCACCGTCAGCTTCAAGGGCCGCAGCTTCCCGGTGACCGCGACCCTGCTGACCGGCGCCGAGCGCGAGGCGGTCTGGCCCGCCCTGCTGCAGGTCTGGCCCGTCTACGACCGCTACACCGAGAAGTCGGGCCGCGAGCTGCGGGTCTTCCGCCTCACGCCACAATAGACCCCGTGCAATCAGCGGTCTGGATCGTCGCGGGACCGCCGGGGAGTGGCAAGTCGACCGTGTGCGAGCTGCTGCTGCGCCGGCTGGACCCGGTGCCGGCGCTGCTCGACAAGGACACCCTCTACGCCGGGTTCGTCGGCGCCGTGCTCGCGGCGCACGGCCGCCCGGAGGGCGAGCGCGAGGGCGCCTGGTATGACGAGCACGTCAAACGGCACGAATACGAGGGCATGACCGCGGCCGCCAAGGAGATCCGGTCACATGGGTGCCCCGTGATGCTGAGCGGCCCGTTCACGAGCCAGGTGCACGACCCGGCGCTGTGGGAGGAGTGGGTGACGCGGCTCGGCGGGCCGCCGGTGCACCTCTACTGGGTCCGCTCCGACCCGGCCACCCTGCGCGCCCGGCTCACCCGGCGCGGTCTGGCGCGCGACGGGCGCAAGCTCGCCGAGTTCGACCACTACCTGCGGGCCATCCGCTACGACGAGCCGCCGGCCGTGCCGTACCGGGAGATCGACAACCGGCTGGGGGCCGTCTCGCTGGAGTCGCAGATCATGCCATAGTGGGCGGGTGCAGGAGGGGGAGATCAAGGGCGGGCGCCACGCGAGCTGGCTGGAGCTGTTCTTCGACCTGGTCGTGGTGGTGGCCGTGGCGCAGCTGGCGCACCTGATCCACCCGTCCGACGAGCACCACGTGGGGCTCGGGCAGGTGCTGCTGTTCGCCGGGCTCTACTACGCCGTGTGGAGCGTGTGGACCTCGTTCACCCTCTACTCGAACGTCGCGGCCGACAAGACCCGGCAGCGGTCCATGCTCATCGCCATGTTCGGCCTGGCCGTGATGGCGGCGGCCATTTCGCGGGTGGGCGGCGAGCACGCCGTCGACCTGGCCGGCGCGGGCGGCACGGCGTTCGCCGTGGCGTACGTGGCCTGCCGGGCGCTGGCGTCGCTGAGCTGGCGCCAGACCGGATCGATCGTCACCAACTGGCCCGCGGCGCAGCAGGGCGCCGGCCTGCTGCCGTGGGTGATCTCGATCTGGTGGATGCAGGCGCGGCCCGCGCTCTGGGCGCTCGGCATCGCGCTCGACATCGGCGTCTCCTACCTCCAGAGCGGCCACCCCGACCAGATCATCGCGGGGGCCGTCAAGCAGGCCGAGCGGCACGAGGCGAGGATGGGCGAGCGCCGCGAGTCGTCGCGCCGTCCCTCGCGGACCCGGACGCCGTTCACCGCGCCGCATCCGGCCCGGGTCGACCCGGCGCACCTCGGAGAGCGGCTCGGGCTGTTCGTCATCATCGTGCTCGGCGAGGCGGTCGCCCAGGTCGTCATGGCGGCGGGCGCGCAGCCGGAGTGGGACTGGCCGGTCCGCCTGGCGTCCGTGGCCGGCTTCGGCCTGCTGGTCTGTCTCTACTGGCTCACCTTGGAGTACGGCCCGGCCGCGGTGCCCAAGTTCAGCGGCGGCGCCGAGCGGGCGCGCCTGGCCATGCCCGCGCATTTCGCGATGACCGGCGGCATCGCCGCCACCGCGGCGGGGCTGGGGACGATCGCCGGGCACGCGGGCGAGCCAGCGGCGGCGGTGGTGCGCTGGATCCTGTGCGGCGGCATGATCGCCTATTTCCTCACCTCGGCCGTGATCGGCGTGCTGGCGAAGGCGCCGCTGCCGTGGCTGCTGGGCTGGGCGCTGCCGTCGGTCGTGGCGCCGGTGCTGCTCGCGATCTTCGGCGGCGCGGTGGCCAGCTGGTGGCTGGCGGCCGGGCTGCTGGCGACGGGAGTCTGGCTGACCCTCTATCCGTGGATCGCCCGGCGCGGGGCGGGCCGGCCGGAGCGGGGCCCGTCAGATGAGGGCGCCGTCGACGGCGTCGGGGGTGAGGACGCGGTCGAGGACGAGTAGCGCGCATCCGGTGATCCCGGCGCCCGCTCCGAGGCGGCTGCGCTCGATCCGCAGCGTGCGGGTGGCCAGCTGGGTCGAGCGCCGGTAGACCTCCTCGCGCACACCGGACACCAGCGGCTGGAACATGTCGGCCACGTCGCCGCCGAGGACCACGACGGCCGGGTTGAGCAGGTTGACGGCGCTCGCTACGATCTCCCCCAGCCAGCGGCCCGCTTGCCGTACGACGGCCATGGTCTCGGCGTCGCCGGCCCGCACGAGCGCGGCCACGTCGGCCAGGGATCGCACGTCGCGGCCCTTGGCGCGAAGGTCGCGGAGGATGGCCGTGCCGCTGGCGACGCTGTCGACGCAGTCGGTGTTGCCGCAGCGGCACAGCACGCCGCCGCCGTCGCGGACCGGAATGTGGCCGATCTCCCCGGCCGCGCCGAGCGCGCCGCGCAGCACGACGCCGCCGGAGACGACCCCGGCGCCGATGCGGGTGGAGACCTTGACGAACAGCAGGTCGTCGAGCTCGCCCGCGTACACCCTGCGGTGCTCGCCGACGGCGATCACGTTCACGTCGTTGTCGACGAACACCGGCACCGGATAGCGCGCAGCGATGATCGGCGGGATCACCACGCCCGTCCAGCCGGCCATCACACGGGCCGACTCGGTGCGCCCGGCGGCGAACTCGACGGTGGCCGGGACGCCGATCCCGACGCCCGCGACCCACTGCCCGGCCAGCAGGGTGTCCCACGTGTCCATCACCGTGGACAGCACGGCGTCGGGGCCCTGCTCCACGTCGATCTCCAGGTCGCGCCGGTCGATCGCCTGGCCGTCGAGGTCGCAGAGGGCGATCTGGGTCCGGCTGGCGCCGAGCGAGGCGACCAGGACCACTCCCCCGGACGCGTTGAACCGCAGCCGCATGGGCGGCCGGCCCCCGGTCGACGGGCCGTCGGCGTCTTCCACGATCAGGCCGCGCCGAAGCAGCTCGGCGACCCGGTGGGCGACCGCGGGACGCGACAGCCCGGTCAGGCGGCCGATGTCGGCGCGCGTGGCGCCCTCCCCGCTCCTGATGAGCTGGAGGACGTCTCCGGCGGTCGCGAGTCGTGACATCGTGCAGAAGTCAAACACAGCGGTTAGCCGAAGTTCAACGACTTTGTCATCTCGAATTACAAAACTCGGCTTGATAAGGGACATAACCAGGCGCTAGTGTCCCTCTTGTACCTTTCATCCCTCCGGGGGGATCGTGAACAGCTTCATCGCCGAGGTCACAGAGCGGAGCGGGACGGGCGACCGCACCGGCCGCTCGACGTGTTGGGAGCGCGTCCGGGCCGACGGCGAGCGTCCTCGCTCTCGGGGGCCGGCCCGGACAAGGGTCGGGGCCGCCGGCACGGCGATCGTGCCGGCGGCCCTGACCAGCAAGATCCATCGGACACGACCCAGGCAGGAGATTTTCCAGGCCTTCCGACGTACGGTTGGACCCGCGGAACGCGGCGTCACCCTATTCGGAGGGATCACGTGAGGACACCCTGGCTTGTCGCCGACATCGGCGGCACCAACGCCCGGTTCGGGCTCGTCGACGGCCCCGGCGGAAAGCCGGAGAACGTCGAGACCCTGGCCGTAGCCGAGCACAAGAGCCTTGCCGACGCCGTAGCCGCCTATCTCGAGGAACACGGGGGCGGAGTGTGGCCGGAGGCCGCGTGCCTGGCGATCGCCGGACCGGTCAAGAACGACCGATATCGGCTGACCAACGCGGCGTGGTCGGGCACGGCGTCCGACCTGAATCTGCCGCACGTCGACATTCTCAACGACTTCGAAGCGCTCGCGATCTCGCTGCCCCACCTGGCCGGCGACGACCTGGCGCCACTCGGCGGCCCGCCACCGAGCTCCGGCCACGTCAAGGCCGTGCTCGGCCCCGGCACGGGGCTCGGCGTGGCCGGGCTCGCGCCGACGCACTACGGCTGGGCGCCGGTGCCGGGCGAGGGCGGCCACGTGTCCGCGCCCGTCGTCACCGACCTCGAGTTCGAGGTGGTCCGCGCGCTGCGGACGGACGGCCTCGCGCACGTCGAGGCCGAGCACCTGCTGTCGGGGCCCGGGCTGCACCGGCTGCATCATGGGCTGTCGCTGGTCCACGGCGTGCCCTCGGAAGACCTGCAGGCCAAGGACATCGTCGCGTCGGACGATCCGCTGGCGGTGGAGACGATCGAGGTGTTCCTCGGGCTGCTCGGCGGGTTCGCCGGCAACGTGGCGCTGACGCTCGGCGCGCGTGGCGGCGTCTACCTCGGCGGCGGCATCCTGCCACGGATCGTCGATCGGATCCCCGGCAGCTCCTTCCGTGCCCGGTTCGAGCTGACCGGTCCCGCGCTGTCCGACTACGTCGCGGCCATCGCCACCGTGCTGATCGTCTCCGAGATGCCGGCGCTGATCGGTGACGCGGCCTGGCTGGCGCAGCGGCTGCGCCCCACGGAAGGCGTGCATGAGCCTGCTTGACCGGAGCCCGGTCATCCCGGTCGTCGTGCTCGAGGACGCGGCCGTGGCCGTGGCGATGGCGCGGGCCCTGGTGGCCGGTGGTCTGCCGGTCATCGAGGTCACGTTACGCACGGCGGCCGCCCTCGACGCGATCCGGGCCATCGCGGCCGAGGTGCCCGAGGCCGTGATCGGTGCGGGCACGGTGCTGACGCCGGGCGACGTGGCCGCGGCGACGGCCGCGGGGGCGAGGTTCCTGGTCTCCCCCGGTGTGACCCCCGTGCTGCTGGAGGCGCTGCTGGGCTCCGGGGTCCCGGCGCTGCCCGGCGCGGCGACCGCGTCGGAGGCCATGGCCCTTCGCGAGCACGGGCTGCGCGAGCTGAAGTTCTTCCCCGCCGAGGCGGCGGGCGGGCCGCCCTATCTGAAGGCCCTCGCCGGTCCGCTGCCGGACGTGCGCTTCTGCCCGACGGGCGGCGTCACGCCGGCGACCACGCGGGACTATCTCGCCCTGCCCAATGTGGGATGCGTCGGCGGCACCTGGCTGACTCCGGCCGATGCGCTTGCCTCCGGCGATTTCGCGCGGATCGAGAAGCTGGCCGCCGAAGCGGCCGCCCTGGGTCGGGGCCGATGAACTCGACCTGATTGACTTCTCCCTGGCAGACCTCGTCAGCCGAGCCATCCTCCCTCGGCGGAGCTGACGGCCATGGGCGGGCCCGCAACCCGGTGACGCGCCCATGGGAACGCGGGCCCGCGCCCCTACCGCACCAGGCGGGGCGCGGGCCCATTTCGTTCACCGGCCGAGCAGGGTGGCCTCGTCGATGGGCGCCTCGTGGGTGCCCTCCGAGGTCACGGCGTGCGCCCCGGCGACCGCGCCGAACCGCATGCAGCGCTCCAGCGGCTCGTCGTTGAGCAGGCCGTACAGGAAGCCCGAAACGAAGGCGTCGCCGGCGCCGTTGCTGTCGGCGACCGACCCCGGTAGATCGGCCGCCGGGAAGTGCCGCGGCGTGCGGTCGCCGCTGGTGAGCAGATACGCTCCGGCCGCGCCCGAGGTGCAGGCCACCACGCCGGCGCGCCCGTTGACGAGGATGTCGCGCATGACCGCGGCCCGGTCGGCGAGGCCCGTGTCCGACAGGAAGACGAGGTCGGCGCCGTAGGCGAAGTCGCGGTGGTAGTCGGACGCGCCGTCCCAGTCGTGCAGGTCGGTCGAGGTGAACAGGTCGCCGAAGTGCGCGTACAGGTGGCGGGCCCAGTCGACGATGGACACGTGGACGTGCCTGGCCCGCGGCAGCAGCGGCAGGTAGAGGTCGTCGGGCAGCCGCTGCCCCGGCTCGGCGCGCGGGTCGTGCAGGGAGAGGCGGCGGCCGTCCGGGGCGACCAGCAGCACGCTGCGCGTGGTGCCGGCGGCGCAGGGCGCCCACTCGGCCGCCACCCCGGCCTTGGCCAGATGGTCGCGGATGAGGCGGCCAGCCGGGTCGTCGCCGGCGAAGTCGAGCAGCTTCACCCGGAGGCCGAGCGCCGTGCAGCCGAGCGCCACGCCGGACCCGGTGTTGCCGATCCGGTCGACCACCGGCGGCACGTGGTAGGTGTCGCGATACGGCAGCGGCAGCTCGGGCACGTAAACGGTGGTGTCGACGCCCGTGCCGCCGATCACCAGTACGTCGTAGGTCATACTCGGCTGACGCGCGGGCCGGAGCCGGTCGAGCCGCGGACCACGAGCTCAGGCTGGAAGATCAGCTCCATGTTCTTGGCCGGCGCCCCCGCCACCGACTCCAGCAGGGTCTCGACCGCCGCCGACGCCATGGCACCGATGGGCTTGCGCACAGTGGTGAGCGGCGGATCGGTGAACGGGATCAGCGGCGAGTCGTCGAAGCCGACCACCGAGACGTCACCCGGCACGGCCAGGCTGCGCTCGCGCGCCGCGCGGATCGCGCCGAGCGCCATCAGGTCGCTGGCGCAGAAGATGCCGGTGCAGCCGCGGTCCATCAGCGCTCCGGCGGCGGCCTGCCCGCCCTCGACCGAGAACAGCGAGTGCTGCACCAGATCCTCGATGTCGGTGACGCCGAGCAGCTGGGACATGGCCTGCCGGAAGCCCTCGATCTTGCGGATGACCGGCACGAACCGGCGCTGCCCGAGGGCCAGGCCGATCCGCTGGTGGCCGAGGTCGACCAGGTGCTGCACGGCGAGCCGGGCCGCGACCCGGTCGTCGGGCGAGATGAACGGCGCGGAGATGACCTCGTTGTAGCCGTCGACCAGCACGATCGGCAGCCCGCGGTCGGTCAGCCGGGTGTATCGGTCCATCCGGGCCGTCGTGTCGGCGTGCAGCCCCGACACGAAGATGATGCCGCTGACGCCGCGCTCGACCAGCAGTTCGGTGAACTCGTCCTCCGGCGCGCCGCCGGGCAGCTGAGTGCACAGGATCGGGGTGTAGCCGTGCTGGGTCAGCGCCTTCTCGATGGCCTGCGCGAAGGCCGGGAAGATCGGGTTGTCGAGCTCGGGGGTCACGAGGCCGACCAAGCCGTTGCTGCGCTGGCGCAACCGCTGCGGACGCTCGTATCCCATCAGGTCGAGCGCGGTGAGCACGGCCTGGCGGGTGGTCGCGGAGACCCCCGCCTTCCCGTTGAGCACCCGGCTCACCGTCGCCTCGCTGACGCCGGCCTGGGCCGCGATGTCAGCGAGTCGCGCATTGTTCATGAGCATCACTTTAGACATTGTTGACGGCCCACCATGTGGCCGAATCCGGTGCGAGCCGCACAACATCCCGGAAATTCACCGGGTGAGAACTCGCAATGAGCAAATCACCGGGACGTTCCACCTCGATCCAGTCACCGGTGAGATTGACGAGACACGTGAAAGATTCACGGCGGAACGCAAGTATGCCGTCCGGGGAATCGACCCAGGTGAGCGATCCGTCACCGAGCCCGGGGTGAGAACGCCGGATTCGCAGCGCCTCTCGATAGAGCGCGAGCGTCGACGCCGGATCGTCCGACTGGGCTTCGACGCTCAGCGGGCGCCAGTCGTGCGGCATGGGAAGCCAGGTTTCGTAAATGCCGGGCGGGCTGAAGCCGAAAGGCGGCTCATCGGTGTCCGTCCACGGAATGGGAATCCGGCAGCCGTCCCGGCCGCCGCCGTCGCCGCGGAGCCGCTGCGGGTCCCGCTTGTGCTCCTCGGGGAGGTCGACCTCGGGCAGGCCGAGCTCCTCGCCCTGGTAGACGTACGCGGAGCCGGGCAGCGCGAGCATCAGCAACGCGGCCGCGCGGGCGCGGTCGAGGCTGCCGTAGCGGGTGACGTGCCGCGTGACGTCGTGGTTGGCGAGAACCCAGGTCGACGGGGCGCCGACCAGCCCGGCCGTGGCGAGCGACTCGTCGATCACCGCGCGGAAGCGGGCCGCGTCCCACGGGGTCTTCAGGAAGTGGAAGTTGAAGGCCTGGTGAAGCTCATCAGGACGGACGTAGTTGGCAAGCCGCTCGGGCGAGGGCGCCCACGCCTCGGCCACGCCGATCCGCTCCCCCTCGTAGGAGTCGAGGATGGCCCGCCAGGAGCGGTGGATGTCGTGCACGGCGTCCTGGTCGAAGTACGGCACGACGTTCGAGCCGATCATCTCGATCTGGTTGGTGTGGCCCACGTCCGGCAGCCCGGCGGCCTTGATCATGCCGTGCGCCACGTCCACGCGGAAGCCGTCGACGCCGAGGTCGAGCCAGAACCGGAGGATCGACTCGAACTCGGCGCGCACCTCCGGGTGGTCCCAGTTGAGGTCGGGCTGCGTGTGGTGGAACAGGTGCAGATACCACTGGCCGTCGGGCAGGCGGGTCCACGCGGGCCCGCCGAAGATCGACTCCCAGTCGTTCGGCGGGGCGTCGCCGCGCCCGTCGCGGAACACGTAGCGGTCGCGGTTTTCGCCGCGCACCGCCTGCTGGAACCATTCGTGCTGGTCGGAGGTGTGGTTGGGGACCACGTCGAGAATGATCCGGATGCCCAGCGCGTGCGCGTCGTCGATGAGCGCCTTGGCGTCGGCCAGCGATCCGAAGACGGGGTCGACGCCCCTGTAGTCGGCCACGTCGTAGCCGAAGTCGGCCATCGGCGACGGATAGAACGGGGTCAGCCAGACGGCGTCGACACCCAGCTCGGCCAGGTGGCCGAGCCGGCTGCGCGCGCCCAGCAGGTCGCCGACGCCGTCTCCGTTGCCGTCGGCGAAACTGCGCACGTACACCTGATAGATCACCGCGTCCCGCCACCAGCGGGTGGTGACGTTCGAGGTGGTGAGCGCTGTTTCAGTCATGGTGGAATCCCCCGATCCTTTGTCCCTATGATTTCGTCGCGCCTGAGGTCAGGCCGGTCACAAGGTTGCGTTGCACGAGCAGGAAGACGATGGCCGCCGGGATGGCGATCAGGACCGCGGCCGCGGTCATGTACCCCCACTCCGCCCTGAACTGGCTGACGAACGTCTGCATGCCGACCGCCAGTGTGTAGCTCTCGTCGCCGGTCATGAACGCCGTGGAGTACGCGACCTCGGCCCACGCCGTGATGAACGCGTAGAACCCCGCGACCGCGAGCCCCGGCCGGGCCAGCGGGAGCGCCAGCCGCCAGAACGTGCCGAACGGGCTGAGCCCGTCGACGCGCCCCGCCTCGTCGATCGTGGTCGGGATCGTGTCGAAGTAGCCCTTGAGCATCCACGCGCAGAACGGCACGGCGGTCGTGAGGTAGCAGGTGATGAGCGCCGGGAAGGTGTTGACCAGGCCCAGCGCGCTCATCAGGTTGTACAGCGGGACGATCAGGATGGCCACCGGGAACATCTGGGTGATCAGCAGCATCCACATGATCGAGCGGTAGCCGGGGAAGCGGAAGCGGCTGACGGCGTAGCCGGTCGTGGCGGCGAGCAGGACGCCGATGACGGTGGTGGCGCCGGCCACGATGACGGTGTTGAGCAGCCAGCGCAGGAACTTCGTGTGCCCGAGCACGAAGGTGAAGTTGTCGATGTTGGGGTTGTCGAACCACTTGACCGTGGCCGACTGCCAGGCGTCCCGCGACTTGAGCGAGGTCAGCAGCAGCCAGGCGATCGGGAAGAGCGCGATGATCGAGGCCACGGTCAGGCCCGCGTGCAGGGCGATGGACTTCCCTATCGGACGGCGGTTCCTCACCAGACCTCCCCGTGTCGGCGCAGCGCCCGGCGATAGACCACGGCCATCACGCTGAGGATGATCAGAATCAGGATGCCCCACGACGCCGACTTCGCGTAGTCACGGATGCCCTGGAAGGCCAGCCGGTAGGCCTCGGTGACCAGGATGTTCGTCTCGCCGCCCGGGCCGCCCTGGGTGGCCAGCCAGATCACCGCGAACTGGTTGAACGTCCAGATGGTGCCGAGCAGCACGACCGTGCTGGACACCGGGCGGAGCCCCGGCAGCGTGATGTGGCGGAACCGCTGGAACGCCGAGGCGCCGTCCATCTCGGCCGCCTCGTACAGCTCGCCGGGGATGGCCTGCAGACCGCCGAGGATGGCGAGCATCATGAACGGCACGCCGAGCCAGACGTTGATCGCGATGACCGAGATCTTGGCCATCGTCGGGTCGTCCAGCCAGCCGATCGCCGGCAGGCCCACGTCCCGGAGCATGCCGTTGATCACGCCGAACTCGCCGTTCAGCAGGTAGCGCCAGATGAAGATGGACACGAACGACGGCACGGCCCAGGGCAGCACCAGGAACACCCGGTAGATCGCGCGGAACCGCATGGGCCGGTTGAGCATCATGGCGAGGCCCAGCCCGAGCAGGTAGTGGAGGCCCACGCAGCAGATGGTCCAGATGATCGTCCAGATGAAGCGGCCGCGGAACTCGTCGCTGGCCAGCGCGCCCGTGTAGTTCTTCAGGCCGATGAACTCGTACGTGGACGGGATCACGTTCACGCCGATCGTGCGGCCCATGTTGGCCTCTGTGGCGTCGGTCAGCGACAGCGCGACACCGCGGACCAGCGGATACCCGACGAGGACCAGCGTGACCACGACCACCGGCAACACCATGGCCCAGGCGTACCAGTGCCGGGACAGCGGGCCGCTCTTGGCGGCCCTGTCATGCCGGGCCCGGCCGCGGGCGTCGCCGCCCGCGGCCGTCCCGGTGACGACGGGGGTCGCCATGGGTTACAGGCTCCAGCCCTTGAGCAGCTCGGAGTACTTCTTGGCGACCGCGTCCATGGCCGCCTTGCTGTCGGCCTTGCCGGTCACGATGTTCTGGTAGCCCTCGAGCAGCGGGGCGAACAGCTGGCCCTGCTCGGGGATCCACGGACGGCTGACCGCGGTGTCCATCACGGTCTTCCAGACGCCGACCATCGGGTTGGCGGTCGCGGCCGGCATGTCGTACGCCGAGGTGCGGGTGGGCAGCAGGCCGAGCGAGCCGGCGATCTTCGCCTGCGAGTCGGCCGAGGCCATGAACTGAACGAACAGCTCGGACGCCGGGATGTTCTTCGAGCCCGCGTAGATGGAGTACGTGTGACCACCGGTCGGGGCCGCGGCCTTGACCGATCCGGCCGGGACGGGCGCGACGCCGAAGTTGTCCGGGTCGTCCTTGAAGACCTTTCCGGCCAGGTTGTCGGTGTTGGCCCACGGGCCGTTGAAGATCATGGCCGCCTTGCCCTCCTTGAAGGCGGTCTCGGCGGTGACGTAGCTGTCGCTGACGGCGGGCTTGCCGACGGCACCCGACTTGATCAGGTCTTCGACCACCGCGACGCCCTTGACGGACTCGGGCGAGGCCACCGTGATCTTCTTGGTGTCGACGTTCAGCAGGTCGCCGCCCTCGCCGTAGATGAACGGCAGCAGGAAGTAGGAGTCGACGTTGAGCGCCAGGCCGTCGACGCCGGTCTTCTGCTTGATGGTCAGCGCGGCCTGCTTGAGCTCGTCGAAGGTCTTGGGCACCTCGACGCCGGCCTTGCTCAGCAGCTGCTTGTTGTACAGCAGGCCGAGCGTGTCGGTGACCTGCGGTACGGCGTAGGTCTTGCCGTTGTACTTGCCGGCGCTCGCCGGTCCCGGCAGGAAGTCGTCGGCCTTGTCGACGGCGGGGGTGCCGTCGAGCGGCTGCAGGTAGCCGAGCGAGGCGAACTCGGCGACCCAGCCCACTTCGGTGCGGAGCACGTCCGGCGCGCCGGAACCCGACTGGGCCGCGGTCTTGTACTTGTTCTGCGCCTCGCCGAACGGGACGTTGACGTAGTTGACCTTGATCTTCGGATACTTCGCCTGGAAGTCCTTGATGAGGTCCTGGAAGGCCGGGCCCTCCTTGGTGGCGTCGGACGTGTCCCACCACGTGATCTCGCCGGAGACCTCGGCCGGAGCGACGCTCTTGGCGGGTGCGGCCGATTCCGATGACGTGCCGCCACCGCACGCGGTGACCGCGAGAGCGAGCGCCGCGGCTGAAGCCACGGCCGAGATGACTCGCCGCATGATGAACTCCTTGATGTCAGGGGAACGGCGCAGGGACGCCGGTGCAAGGAAGGTAACTCCGGCCGGTGAAACATGAAAGTCCTTGCAGAAACTTTCTGCAAAGTCGTTACATGAGCGTCTCCTGTTAACATACGGTCATCCCATGTCTCTGCTCCCCCACCCGTCCCACCACTGGAACGATCTCTGCGAAAGAAACTCCCGAGTAACGGCGAGTTGACGCAAGATGCCTGATTTCTCACGCCATGTATGGACACAAAGGGCTAAGACGCGATGTACTACCTCATCAATCACACCAATGGCTGGGGTCCGGGTACGCACGCCCGGGAGGATCGAGCATCCGATGAGTACCGTCGTCCTCGACAATGTGACCAAGGTGTATCCGGGAGGGTACCTCGCGGTCGACCGCATGAGCCTGCGGGCGGACGAGGGAGAGCTGTTGGTTCTCCTGGGCCCTTCTGGCTGCGGCAAATCCACGTTGCTGCGTATGATCGCGGGCCTTGAGGAGATCACGAACGGCGACCTCTGGCTCGGCGGCAAGCTCGCCAACCACCTCGCCCCCCGCGACCGCGATGTCGCGATGGTCTTTCAGAACGGGGCCCTATATCCCCATCGGACCGTCCGCGGCAATCTGTCGTTCCCGTTGGAAATCGCCAAGGCCGACCCCAATCTGGTAAGAGAGCGTGTCGTCGAACTGTCGCGCGCATTACACATCGACGAAACGCTTGATCGCCGACCTGGAACGCTCTCCGGCGGCCAGCGCCAGCGGGTAGCGATGGGCCGCGCCATAGTGCGCCAGCCGTCCATCTTCCTCATGGACGAGCCGCTGTCCAACCTCGACGCCGGCATGCGCACCGAACTCCGGATGGAGATCTCCTCCCTCGTACGCGCCCTCGGCGTCACCACCATCTACGTGACGCACGACCAGATCGAGGCGCTCACCCTCGCCGACCGGATCGCCATCATGAACCGCGGCGTCCTTCAGGACATCGGCAGCCCCGCCCAGGTCTACAACGACCCGGCCACCGCCTTCACCGCGGCCTTCCTCAGCTCGCAGCAGCTCAACCTGCTCTCCGCTACTGTGCGTACACCCCAGAACCAATACATACTGCTCGACTTCGGCCCCCACCAGATCACGATGCCCTGGACCGATCCACGTGCGTACGCGGTGTCACAGCACACCGGGAGCCAGATCATCGTGGGAATCAGGCCGGACGCCCTCGCCCCCATGCCGGAGAAGGCCGAAGCCCCCAGCTTCTTCGGCCGCGTCCGGACGCTTGAGTATCACGGCCACGAGTGGCTGGCGTACGTGGAGGTCGGGATCCCCGCCGTCACCGTGCCCGAGCCGCCCGACCCCACCCAGCGCAACGGCCACGTCAACGGAACGAACGGGACCGCGAGCAAGGCCAAGTCGATGGTGCGCCGCCTGCTCAGCGGCTCATCGTCGGAGAGCGCCGCCGCCGCCACACCGCCGCCCCTTCCGGGCACGCTCGGCGGTCACCGCCGGGCCGACCTCATCGTACGGCTCGGCGCCCGGCCCTACTGGCGGGCCGGCGAGCACGCCCGGGTGGCCGTGGACGTCTCCCGGCTGATGCTGTTCACCCAGACGGGCGCCCGGATCGACCCGCCGCGGCGTTAACAGGTCACCTCAGCGGCCGACCCCCGCCCTGGCCAGCGCGGTGACCACGTCCACCAGGCGGACGACCTTGTCGAGCTCCGCCCGGTGAAACGCGGGCCCCTGCGTGCGCGCCACCACCAGGTGCAGCCCGTCCGGGACCGGAACGCTGGCGAGCTTGAGCTCGCCGTCGACGAATGCCGCCGCGCGGATCGGCGTCAGATCGGTCGCCGGCACGGTGGGCGGCGTCTGCCAGCTGCCGTGCACGAGCTCGCCGGTCGTCGACTCGACCGCGACCGCCCAATCCGCGCTGATCAGGTCGGGCACGGCATCGACCAGCGCGATGAACGCGCGGGCCGGATCGGCGGCCACGTGGCCGAGCAGGTCGTAGTCGGGGTTGGCGTCGGGCGTCTCGCGGGTGGGCCAGGCGGCCTCAACCCGGGTGCCCGGCACGACGGCGATGCGTTCGCGCAGCTCGTCGGCGCTGAGCGGGCCTGACCACGACACCGTGAAGTCGTCCACGGCCCGCCCCGCGGACCGCTCCAAAACCGTCACCTGCAAGATGTCGGCGCCCATCACCCCGAATGCCCGGGCCACCTGGCCGAGGACGCCCGGCCTGTCCGGTAGGGAAACCCGTAGCCGCAGCAACATCATCCTCACCTCTCAGACACCTAGTGTGCCGTATGAGCGTTTCATAGAGGTTCCAGAGAGATGTCCAAAGCAGCGCGCGGACTTGCTGCAAGATTCAGCAAATGCCGGGGCTTTGACCAACTTTGACGTTAGCTTTCCGCCACACCGGAAATCCGCTGGTGAGCGCGTCTGTAGCCTCTAGGGATGTCCGTCCCCTGGCTGCGCGACCTCTCCATACGGGCGCGGCTCATGCTGCTGGCCGCGGCCATCTCGGCGCTTGTATTGATACCGGTGGCGGTCGCGGCCGACGTCGTCACCCGCAAGGGCGTCGAACACGCGATGTGGGAGTCGGCGACCCAGGCCGCCTCGAAAGTGACCGCCGACGTACGCTCGCACCAGCTGGGATCCCCTATCCCGCCAGGAAAGGACGGCATCGACCTCATCCAGGTCGTCACCCCACAGCGGAAGATCATTGCCAGCAGCAACGCCGCCGAGGACCTGCCGCTGCTCAGCCACATCTGGCCGGGGCCTGAGGAACGCATCCAATCAGGCATCTCGTGCCCGCTGCCGGACGGCGGATGCGTCTACGTCACGGCGATCCGCACGACCACCGACCCGGACGCCGTGGTCGTCTACGCGGCCCGGGCCGCTCCCAGCGTGCTGAACGGCCGGATTCTCGAAGTGTTCTACGCGATCCAGGCGGCACTGCTGGTGGCGGGGATCGCGTGGATCGCGTGGCGGGTCGCCGGGCGGGCGCTGCGGCCGGTGAAGGCCATCACCACGGAGCTCGCCGAGATCACCATCGGCGACCTCAACAAGCGGGTGCCCGAGCCACCCGGCAACGACGAGGTCGCGCGGCTGGCCGCCACGGCCAACGCCACCCTGGCACGGCTGCAGCGCTCGCTGGAGCAGCAGCGGCAGTTCGCCGCCGACGCCTCGCACGAACTGCGCACCCCCATCACCGGCATCCGCGCCCAGTTGGAGAGCGCGCGGCTGCATCCGGAGGACTGCGACGAGGCCATCTCCGCCGCGCTGCGCGACACGGGCCGGCTGGAGGCCATCGTCTCCGACCTGCTGCTGCTGGCCAGGGTCGGCACCACGGCGACCACCGTGCACGAGGAGATCGACCTCGGCGACCTGGTCAGACAGGAGGTCAAGCGGCGGACCGACAGCATCCCGGTCGAGCTCGACCTGGAGCCGGACGTACGCGTGATGGGCGTGCGCACACACCTGGCCCGGGTCGTGAACAGCCTCGTGGACAACGCCTCCCGGCACGCGCTTACGGTGGTCAGCACCAAGGTCCGCAGCTTCGAAGGCCTGGCGCTCATCACGGTGACCAATGACGGAGAGCCGATCCCGGCCACCGAACGCGAGCGCATCTTCGAGCGCTTCGCCCGCCTCGACACCGCGCGCAGCCGCACGGACGGCGGCACCGGCCTCGGCCTCGCCATCGCCCGCGAGGTCGCCCAGGCCCACCACGGCACGGTCGTCCTCGACGACAGCCCCGCCGGCCTCGTCCGCTTCACCGTCCGCCTCCCCCTGGCCCCACCCGCCGACCCCCCCGAATGAACTCCTGAATTACCCCGCACCCACCCACCCCCGAATAACCCCCGCACTCACCCCACCCCCGCACCCACCCCCAGCTCCTCACCCCCCCGCATTACCCCGCACTCACCCCCGCCTCCTCACCCCCGAACCCATCGCCCTCCGCCCACATCCACTCCCGGGACTGGCCCCCCGCACGTCCCACCCCACAGCCGCACCCACGCCGCGCCTCGCGACGCCGAACGCCGCCCGTACCATCGCGCCCGCCCACCAACACACCCGCACCCCCGGGCACCCCCACACCCACTCCGCGCCCTCCACCCCCGACACACCCGCGCCCTCCGGCGCGCCCTCCACCCCAGAGACGCCCACCAGCCTCCCCGGCGCGCCCGCGCCCTGGCACACAGGAGGGCCAACTCACGCGCCTCCGGCTCTCCGGGGAGGGCCATCCACGTCCCCCGGCGATTCGTCCGGATGAGCCAATTTATTTATTTATTTGGCGAAAGTATGGTTTTATTAGGGTGGAATTTTGAATTGACATGGCATTGAGATGACCACATCATTGAATGTGTGACCTCGCCGATTGCGCATGACTCGACTGGCAACGACCCGCTCAGCCTGGGTACGGCCGCCGCCCGGAATCTGGCCACCACCACCAAAACCGTCCCGCAAATGCAGGGCATCAGCTCGCGCTGGTTGCTGAAAATTCTGCCCTGGGTTCAGGTCTCCGGCGGCACTTATCGCGTAAACCGCCGCCTTTCGTACACACTCGGAGACGGGCGCGTCACCTTCACCTCGACCGGCGCCCGGGTCCAGGTGATCCCAGCCGAGCTCGGGGAGCTGCCGCCGCTGCGCGGCTTCGACGACCCCGACCTGCTTCAGGCCCTCGCCGGCCGGTTCACCCAGCACGAGCATCCGCCCGGCACCGTCCTCGTCCAAGCCGGCCAGCCCATTGACCAGGTCATTCTCATCGCGCACGGCAAGCTCGACCGGATCGGCCACGGCCCTTACGGCGACGAGACCTCGCTCGGCGTCCTCGCCGACGGCGATCACATGGGCAGCCGCGCCATCGTGGAGGAGGAGACCTGGCCCGAAACGGTCAAGACGGTCACGGCCTGCACGGTCCTCACCATCCCGATCCAGGCTGTGCGGGAGCTCGCCGACCAGTCCGATGCGCTGCGCGCGCACCTCGAGGCGTACGCGGCCAGTCCCCAGAAGGCACAGGACCCGAGCGGCGAGGCCGAGATCGCGCTGGCCGCAGGCCACGACGGCGAGCCCGACCTGCCCGGCACCTTCGTCGACTACGAGACCGGCCCACGCGAATACCAACTCAGCGTCGCCCAGACCGTCCTACGCGTGCACACCCGCATCGCCGACCTCTACAACGACCCGATGAACCAGGTCG
>JAGFNW010000053.1 GCA_017592665.1 Streptosporangiaceae bacterium NEAU-GS5
GACAGGTACAACGCGACGGCGTCCGCCTTGAACTCCGGCGGATACGACTTCATCGCCACGTGGAACTCCTTGTCTCCGGACTCCATCATCCGGCACTCAAGGTGTCCACACCTCGGGGGGAGCGCCCGACAGCACACTTGGCGTGGACGGGGTCTTGGCACAGTTGCGCAGGATCTCGGCGGGGCGCTGGACATGATTTCTGGCGGTTCATCACTCGGGTAGGGCGCCGGGCCAGGCGGCGATCTCCAGGTCCAGCCAGCGGATGCCGTACTCGCCCTGCCTGCCGAAATCGCGTGTGACGCGGAAGCCTAGACCGCGTGGCAACATGATTTCTCCTTCTTCGTCCAGGCCGCCGGGTTGGTCGCGGATGGCGATAGCGGGCGTGCCAGCGGGCAGGTGGATGCGCGCGGCGAAGCCGCGTACGGCTTCGCCGCCGGTGTAGACCTCGGCGGCGTCACGGTCGACGCTGGTTGAGATGTAGGCGCGGTCGGTCCACGTCAGGCCGGTCAGGTCGCGGGTTTGCCAGTCATCGGGCAGTGCGAACCGGCCGTCCCCGAATCCTCTGTAGACCGTGATCGGGCGGTTGATCCGGGACAGGACCAGGGCCTGGTCAAGCAGTTCGATCGTGGCCGCGTGCTGTGGAGTGACTTCTGCGCTGCCACGTAACGCCGCGTTGACGTGAGGTTCGGCTAGGCGGGCGGTGTCGAGGTTGCCGGCCTTGTTCCAGACGTAGTCGTGCAGGGCTGCGGAGATGGCTGCGTGCGCTCCTGGATCGAGGCCGGGCAGGTCGTCGATCGTGCCCCGTTCGTAGTTCCATTTGATCGAGGGGAGGTCTTGTATCTGGTGCGGCATCAATGGCTGGGCGTCGTCGGGAGCAGGCATTTCGCGGTCCTGGGTGTGGGCCGGTGATGTGGTCAGGGGGTGGCGCGGGTGTAGCCCGGGCCATCCGCTGGGCTCATGGCGTAGTGCGGCGGTCATATCTGGTGCAGACCTCTTTGTGACCGTTGTCTGGATGGGGGGAGAGAAAGTCTGGTCAGGCCGACGTCGAAGCCAATCTGGGACGGGCGGCCAGTTCCGTCACAAGCGTTGGCTCTGATCCTGCGGGAGCAGGCCGGTGGCCGAGTTCGCCTCAGCGCTCTCGTGGAGCCGATGGACGACGCCGGGTCGTGACCGGGCGGGAAGGCTGCCAGCGGGTCGGATTCTGGGGGTGCTTTGCGAGATCGAGTTGGTCGATTGTGTCGCGAATTGGCGCCGCCGTAGGTTCGATGACGCTGCTCAGGGCGGGGCCCGCTGAGGTTCTCGCATGAATGGCCTGGCTTATCGGCCGTACAGGGGTGGGTACGGCGAGAATGCGAATCGCCGTGGGACCGAGCGACAGGCCGGCGTCGGCAGTGGCGCGAACGGTGCGCATCTCGGTGGGGGAGGTGAGTGGGGTGGGCTCGGGCGGCAAATTCTCTGGGTGTTTGGGGGTCATCTGCCTGCGGTCGTGCCGCCGACTCCGAAGGCACGCTGAGGTATCCAGGGGCAGTGGGAGGGATGAGCCTTTGCGCCTGGCGATAGCGGACGGGTAAGTCGTTGCACTCACCTCCTCCAAGGGGGGCCAGTTTCTCAGGGGATCAGTCGAGGTCTTCGATGTCGGGATTGACGCGGTCGAATTCGGCCATCATGAGCCGGCGCCAGACGTCGATCCATGCGTCGGCGTCGCCGTGGCACAT
This sequence comes from Streptosporangiaceae bacterium NEAU-GS5, assembly GCA_017592665.1. Taxonomy (GTDB): domain Bacteria; phylum Actinomycetota; class Actinomycetes; order Streptosporangiales; family Streptosporangiaceae; genus NEAU-GS5. Next base: position 1,716 of record JAGFNW010000053.1, read on the forward strand.
CTCGACGATGATGCGGACGACCGCCAGGTCGGGAAGTCCAGACTTGGCGGGGTGGAGGGCGTCGTACATCGTGCTGCGCGGGAGCCGCTGGCCGGGGCGGGGGTTGCCCGCCCAGGCACGCAGTCGGCGCAACTGGAGCCGGAACTGGCGATCGGTCCGGGCCTGCCGCGGGTCGGGAGGCGGGACGGTGGAAGTGGGCGGGCTGGCTGCGACGGGTTCGGGGGCGATGACGCTAACGCTGCCGCGGAAGGCGTCACGGGCGGTGTTGCGCGAGGTGCTGCGAGCGGCGCGGCTTCGTCTGGGCTGACGGGAGGTGGCCCGAGTTCGCTCGTCTGCGGCCTGTGCCGCCTCCCACAGCGTCTTCCATGCGGAGTCGTCGGGATCGCCTTGGCATGCCTTGATGAAGTCGTAGGTCACCTGCCATGTCGGGCAGCGGTGGCCGGCTGCGGCATCGGCGAGTACCGACCGTGAGTGATGAATCGCGTGTGCCATCTCCTCATAAGACGGGCGGCCCGCCTCGGCTCGCTGGCGGCGTAGGGCGCGAGCGAGTTCCTGTGTAGGGCCGTCGCCTCGGATGGGCTTTTCGGGTCGTCCCATGGCGATATCGGGGATCTGGTGGGCGCGGCTCAGCTCACCACCTCATCCGGCCAGCACAGATAGCGTTGACGGTGTCCGAGTGGCGATCCCGTCAGGGCGGGTAGGTTGCCGATGGTCATGGTCAGTGCGGTGAGCGCAAGAGTAAGGGCCAGTGCGGGCTCTACGCCCAGCGTGGCCATGACCACGATGAATGCCAGCACCACCACCCAGATCAGGGCCCGGATCACGATCCGGACAGGAGGGTGGACGGGGCCGGGGACTGGCAGGGATTGCAGGCGACGATGAGCGTGGAACATGATCTCTCTCACAGGTGTCGTGGGTCCGGATGAGCAAAGCGCGGACCATGCTGGGCCTCGTGCAGGTATGGCAGTTCAGGGCTTGCCCTTCCTGAACTTTCTGCACGAGGGCCGTCGGTCCGCTGCTTTCGCATCATGACCTGTTCGTTGATAGACCGTGAGGCTTGGTCAGTTGTTTCTAGCTTTTCGGACAATATTTCTCGATCGCGAAATAGATCCCTTTGAGCGATCTACTCGGGTTAGACCGGGGCTCGCATCGGCAGCGTTGCCCGTGAAAGCTACGCAAACCGGTCTAAAAATGCGTCCGGGACAATCCGAGGTCGTCCGAGCTTGGACGGAGTCTTCCGATAGATGCCTTGAAAACCCGCCGGTGAGTCATTCTCAATACGAGTCCTTCTCCACCAGGGAAAGACTCCGAGTTCCCCGTCATAGACGGGACCTCCAGGAGCGTCGTTCGCGGTCCGGATGAGCAACTGGAACGAAACACCACGGCCTCTCCGTTGCCCCGGGGAGGCCGTTTGTCTCGCGAATGAGATTCGGACAAGCTCCTTCGCGCTCGTGTCAGACAACCGCTGCTATGCCAACCGCGCCATCCTTGAGCCGTAGACGGCTACAGAGCCTCGGGTGGTGTCGTCGACGCGTTCGCGGCGTGGTCTTTACTTGCACAAAACGAAAGAAGCCACGCACTCGCTGACAAACCGGCGTACGGCTGGATTCCGGCTTGGACAGGCCGGCGTGTGGGGTGCACTTATTCGATTTGGCACTCCTACCTGGGATTATGCGGCGATCAAGGTGGATCGTCGGACATGGTCGTAGTCCATGACATGGTCGGTGCTCTACTTGATTGTTCGGGGTCTGGTCGCAGGGCTGATGCTGTTCACGCGGAGCGACAGCGGCAAGGAGATCGAGATCTTGGTGCTCCGGCATGAGGTCGCCGTGCTGCGCCGGCAGATCGCCCGGCCGCTGCTGCAACCGGCCGATCGAGTGTGGCTGACCGCGCTGTCACGCCGATTGCCGCGCATCCGGCGGAACGCGTTCTTCATCACCCCGGCAGCACTTCTGGCCTGGCACCGCGACCTGATCCGACGACGATGGCGATATCCCCGGCGGACACCAGGTCGACCGCCGACCGCCAAGACCGTACGTGATCTGGTGCTCCGGATGGCGCGGGACAACCCCGACTGGGGGTACAAGCGCATCCATGGCGAGCTTAAGAACCTGGGCCATCAGCTCTCGCCGACCATGGTGCGGATGATCCTGGTTCGGGCAGGGCTTGTTCCGCACCCCGCCGGTCGGGGCCGATCTGGAAGCAGTTTCTCACCGCCCAAGCCGAAGGTATCATCGCCACCGACTTCTTCCACGTGGAGACCGTGTTCGGGGCCCGGCTGTACGCGTTGGTCTTCATCGAGCACGTCAACCGGCGTGTCCATCTGGCCGGCGTGACCGCCCACCCGACTGGGGACTGGGTGGTGCAGCAGGCCCGGAACCTCGTCATGGACCTGGGCGAGCGCATGGCCACGGTGAAGTTCCTCATCCACGATCGCGACATCAAATTCACCGCGGCCTTCGACCAGGTGTTCCTCAGCCAAGGCTGCCGAATCATCCGCACGCCGATCCGCGCGCCGCAGGCCAACGCCATCTGCGAACGCTGGATCGGAAGTGCCCGCCGCGAGTGCCTGGATCGACTCCTGATCCTCGGCGAGCGGCACTGCAGAGCTGTGCTACGCACCTATGCTGATCACTACAACTGAGGGCGACCGCGCCGATCTTTGCAGCACCGTCCTCCCGATCCGCCGTCGCAACTCCTCGACCTGACCAGGTGCCGGATCGAACGCCGCCCGATCCTCGGCGGGATCATCAACGAATACTCCAGGGCCGCGTGGAAGATCTCAAGCCGACCGCATAATGCCAGGCCAGCGTCCGATTCGAGTTTCCGCATCCCACAGGTGCTTCAAGAGCTTGTCGATGGGGTGCGGGCAAGAAAGCAGCCTTCGCGGGTCAGCTCTCTGATCGATCCGCTACGCCAGGAGCTCTTGCCATCAGTCACCATACTCGGGCGCCGGGGAGGGATGCTCTTCGCTCAGCAGAGAGAGACCGATTCCTTCTTCAAGCGGCTTGCACAGGAGCCCATAGAGGAGGACGCGGCCGAGAATATCGTAGAAATTATCGACGAGTTTTTCAAGAGAGCTCGAAGTGAAGCAACAGTGGGTGAGGTCGCGCAGGTTGGATTAGGTCAGGCCGGTTCTCGGTCGAAGGACGGGCTGACCGTCGCCCTACAACAATTGGCGCAGGTTGCTGACGTCCCCGAGGTAGCGCTTTGGGGAGCGGCGAAAACTGTGTTACCTAAACGACAAGATATTCAAGCACGTGGAGCAGCCGACTGTCTCAGGGTGACCGTCCCGTCCCCTCTTAACCGCGTAGTGGTGGCTACGGCGTTGTTCTTGGCGGCGTGGGAGCACGTACTCGAAGTGGATGGCCAAGCGTGTAAACAGGCAATCGGTGCTGCAAAGCTGTTCGTTCGGGAGTTCCCACCGGGTTTCGAAATCCTCGCTGACGAGCTCGATCAAATAGATGCGCGCTAATGCGGCGTATATTCTGACACGCCAGCTGTAACCGCCGTCCGCCGTCCATGAGGTACCCCAAGAAGGCTTGCACGATCTCTTCGGCATGACCGTGCAGCGGCAACAGCTCCCAGCCGACTCTGGCCGGGTCGTCGACAACGAGGGCCCGGTCGGCGGCCACCGGCCGGCGGGTCGTACGCCAGCGTATCCTGTGGGTGCCGAGAATTGTGTCACTGGCTTTGAGCTTCGGCGTCGCCTTGATCGCAGTCGGCAGGCCTATACAAGGTGCCAAATCTATCGGTGCTGAGTTGGTGCTGACCCCGGCCGCTCGACTAGGGCGCTGATCTGCGGAAACTGGCTGTATGTCGACTGTCTTCACCATTTTCGAGGGGACCAGGGAGATTCAGCGGTTGATCATCGGTCCGTGCTTGTGCTGGCTTCCCTGGACCACTGATGTTTCCGCAGTTAGGTGCCCTATACGGCGAAGCTTTCGTGATCGTAGGCTACGGGATGTCGGCCGCTTCATGATCGGCTTTAATGTAGCGAATTATCCGATTGGTTCCGGTTCGTTCCGATTGTCTCCCATTTCGGTGCTGAGTTGGTGCTGACTTGTCGGCGTCGACGTTGATGCAAGACCGGTGACATGTCATGCGACCTGGGCTTGTGCGTAGATCGGTCCGTCGGGCTGATCGCGGCGGATGATGTAGGCGTTGCGCGCTCGGATCTACTACGGGGTGGATGGCTTTCCTGTTGGGGGTTGCTGAGCCCGAACGCGGCGGGGGCGTTGTGGTGAGCCTTCGCCGGTCTTGATGAGCGCTGATCACAGCAGCGGGGCGGCTCGGGGTCAGATATCAGATCGGCCGCGAAATTTCTTGTCCCGTCTGGGGGCTTCTGGCCGGTATTGGTCAATGTCAGCTCACCTAAGAATGGCGGTCGCCGGGTGAGGCGTAGATCGATTCGGATGGCCACCTGGAGCGCGATGCGGGTTTTAGGACGTGGCGATCTTGAGGGTCTCATCTGGTGGGTGCGCCCTGGTGGTCGCCACTGTCACCGCTACCGTCGCTGACCCTGTCGAACATCTGAGCGTCGTAATCGGGGCGATCAGTCTGTCGCCGTCGAGCGGGGTGACGGTGCTGGTCGGGGGGTGGATCGGGTGGGGTGAGGTCGGTCGTTGGGGCGGGAGGGGTGGTGGAGGGAAAGCGACTTGCACACGGTGGTGAAGGCGAGCGTGGATCGGCTGATCGGTCGGGGCGTACGGGTTCGAAGGGTTCTGTCGGTGGGTCGAATCGGTTGCTGTCGGTTCAGGAGGTGGCCGATTACCTGGGTGTCCCGAAGAAGACCGTTTATGCGTGCTGGCGGTCGTGGGGACTGCACGTCTACAAGGTGGGGCGGCACCTGAAGTTCCGGCAGCGGCATGTCGAGGACTGGCTGGACGATCAGGAGGTGTAGCCGCCTGTGGCGACATTGATCAAGCGCTGCTCGTGTGAGCAGACCGTGTGGGCGTCGTGTCCGCATAGCTGGGTGGTCCGTTACCGCGGTGATGGGGGGCGTGCCGGCCGGCAGCGGGAACGGCGTTTCACTGATCGACGCGAGGCCCGCGATTTCCTGCTGAAGGTGGAGTACGACAAGCGGGCCGGTGTCTTCATCGATCCGGCCGATGGCCGCGTGCGTTTCCAGGACTATGCGCAGCTGTGGCTGGATCAGCGGGTGATCGCCGAGCGTACGGTCGAGGGGTATGAGTCGGTGCTGCGGGTGCACATCAACCCCGCTTTCGGCACTAAGTACCTGGGCGTGATCCGTCGGTCGGATATCAAGAATCTGGTGGCGACGATGCGCCGTAAGGGGTTGAGCGGCAGCCGGATCGCCGCGGCCCATCTGGTGATCCATGCGGTATTCAACGAGGCGGTGCGCGACAAGCTTCTGTCAGAGTCGCCGTGCGTCGATATCGAGTTGCCCGTGGTTTCGCGGCGGCACGACTTCATTGTTCCGACGCGGGATCAGGTGGAGGCGTTGGCCGCCGATCTTCCTGGCGATTGGGCGGCCACGATCTGGTTGATGCATGGCTGTGGGCTGCGCATCGGTGAGGCGCTCGCGGTCAGCCTGAAATGCCGGATCGCCGGCGGGCAGGTGTTGCGGGTCACGGAACAGGTCAGTCCTCGGGCACGGGTGGTGGCCTTGAAGTTCCGTAATCGGGGCGACTATCGCGACATCCCACTGCCGCGGTATGTGTCGGAGGCGATCGACAAGCACGTTGCCGACCACGGAACGGGGAGGGGGGTTATCTGTTCCAGGGGCGCAAGCAGCGATTCGTTGTCCGGCGCACCTATCAGGAGGACTTCGCTCACGCCGCCCGCAAGGTCGGGCTGCCGGCTGGGTTCACGCCGCATTCGCTTCGTCACTTGTTCGCCTCGACCGCTCTGGCCGCGGGCATCCCTATCACCGAGGTCTCCCGATGGCTCGGCCATAGGAGCCTGGAGGTGACTCATCAGACCTATGGGCACCTGATTCCGGCCTCTGTCGGCCGAGCCCGTGACATCCTGGACACCCTCTTCCGGCCGTCCCCGTCGCCTGATGTTCCGTGACATCTCGGTGCTGATTCGGTGCTGACAACGCGGCTGGTATACCCCTTCTGGCCTGCGCAAACTGGGTGCCGGTCGGCGATCCTGCAGATAGTCGAGGGTACGAATCAGATCCAGCGCCTGGTCATCGGCCGCGCCATCGCCAAGGGCGATTTGCTGTGATGTTTCCGCACGTCAAGTGGTATGCCGCATGATCATTTAGGGTGCCGGTTGTCGGTCCAGGGGAGCGAAACCTTGATCGTTTTTGTGGCCCGAAATGCCGGTTATTTCCGATTCACTCCTATCATTTCCGGGCCCGGTGACGATTTTGTGCTGACCCCCCTGGGCCGCGCGCGGTGTCCATGGGACCGGTTTGATCGCTGGTCGTCGCATCTGGTCTACGTGATGGCCGAGTACGTCGATCGCTACAACGGTGTCATTGCCGGCGTGAAGTCGCGGCGCGGCAGGCACTTGCGGCGCGGTGGTGCGTGGCGAGTTGAGTCTGGGCCGGCGCGTATCGTGGCTGCTCCTCGGTCGCGGCCTGGCGTTTGCCCGAACGGGAGCAGACTGGTCCCGACCCGCCCTGAGACCACTACCCGGGAGATCATGGGTGACCTCTACCAATCGGGGTTGCGGTCTCGATCGCCAGGGAGCAGTCTGCTCCCGGTTCCATGGTCAAAACGACCAACACAATAGAATGCCAGGCCGGTGACCTGGGCTTCTCCAACGGCCGATACAGACATCGAACGAGCGACCTCTACCGTGTCAGGGTAATCCCGATCATGCCGTGACCAGCAGATTCTCCAGGCGGCCCAGGTCAGGGGCGGTTGTTGACGCTGGTTGAGGCTCGTTGAGAGCGGTTCGCGGACATCGGTCGCTCCCGCCGGGGGGCCGGAAAATCGGGAGCAACCGGGAGCACGGGCGCTGGTGCCGACGCGAGACTGCGCCAGAGCCTTCCGACTTGTGCGGCATGATGAAGACCATTGAGCTGGGCATGTTCTGGCTGGAATCACTGGCCGCCCATCTGTGGTCGGTGGTGCGGTTCGACGGCCAGGCCTTCGTAGGTTCGAACCCCTGGTGGGGTCCTGCACAGATGGACAACGCCACGACCTGCGATTTCCCGGTTAAACCCTCGTGATCACAGACGATGTCCAGCTCGGTTGAGTCAGCTGATTAAGAGTCAGCTGCTCTCGTTATGGAGCGGCGCTCTTGCTATCACGCTATGCCGATTCATCCGCAACTTCAACGGTTCCGTTGCCGCGTTATACCGGCACGTGACGGCTCGTGCCGTTGCCTCCGAGCCCCAACCGAGCCCCGGCCGGCCGGGAGACCGACTACGGAACGTCATGGATAGACGTTGCCCACTTCCACGAGCCACCAACGATGCTCTGGTGGACGTCTTGCTTGCGAGTCCGGAAGGGCGGGAGCGCCTGTTGACAGGCATCGAGCCAAGCGAACAACTCCCGCACCGCGTCTGCGGACTCATCGCCTTCGACCTTGACCTCGACGTCCACAGGCGCACCCCACGTTTCGCAACTCCGGTCAGCGGCTGACGGTACCGAGGGGGTGCTGAAATACGGCAGACCGTTCAGCTTGAGCCACATGATCGACGCGGGTGTCTGTGTGGACCCGGGTGCCGGTCACTGTGCGCAGGAGCACAGCTATGTCAGCCAGGACGAGGTGGTCGACCTGGTTCTCGGCGATGCGGAGGATGCCTACGGCGGCTGCGGGCGTTCCGAGATGGGATAGGTCGCAGGAGCCGGAGTGGAGGTTGGCTACGGTCTGGATCGCCGAATGAAGCGCCTCGTCGGGAGTGGTGGCCGGATCGGGGAGCCCGACCATGATCCGCAGGCCCAGCTGGCGAACGTACCAGGGGGTTCCGTGGCGACAACCACTCACATCGCCCGCGGGGGCGCTCAGCCCGTCGAGAACAACCAATGCGTTCGGGGCGATCGCGGCCCAGTCTTCGTTGGGCCGGCTAGGGCTGCCGGTCTGTGTTGCCAATACCGCTCTCATGGGGCGGTGTAGAAGTGGGTGACGGGGTGGGCGGAGGCGATCTGGCGTGTTATCGGGTCGAAAGTGCAGCGGATGACGGAGAAGCGCTGCTGCCTCACCTGCTGGTAGACCTCCGATAGGTGCTCGCGCAGGTAGTGCACGACGCCCGTGGCGCCTACGGCGTGGATTCCGGCCATGGAAACGAAGCTGCCACGGCCGCTGGGGCAGGGAAGGCGGCCTAAGTAGGCTCCCCTCTCTGTCAAGGGATTCCGCGGGGCCTCGGATGTCGATCGAAAGGCATCGGGGTAGTGGCGGTCGGCCTCTGCTCCGGTTGCCCGATGGTGCGCGTCCACCAGAACCCATCAAGGCGCCCTGCGGGCGTCGCTGCGGTCGCTTGCGCGACCCCTGTACGGGGCCCCTGCGGGCAGTCGCGCAGGCAAGGCAAGCTGTCCGGAGCGAGGCCTGGCGTGGGTCTAGGTCCGTAGGGTACCGACCTCGTCAATGAGACCGGCATCGTCTGCTGGTAGCCATCGGGGTCGGTGCCGTGTCAGCCGCGGGCCAGGATGTGCTCGTGCTGGTCGAGGATTTTGATGGTGGCCGAGCGTTTGTGCGGTCCATGCCGATGACCACGTGGTTCATGGTGTGCTCCCCGCTGCCGCAGATCGCCTGATCGGCCAAGCAGGGCACCGCCACTTCGAGCAGAGCAGGCCCTCTTGAACCACTCCCCGCCACAATGCCCCGGCCGGAACACACGCCAGATCCGAGCTGAGCCACACCGAACGGCGGACAGCCGAAAGAGAGCATACCGCCGGGCACCTCGACCGAGCCCGGCCGGGCATCGGTCATGAGGCAACTAAACAAGTAGCCAATGAGCGGATGTCGACAACAGTCTGCTTAGGGAAGTTCCAAGGCCCGGTCATCGCCACAAAAGTGTATTCACCGCCCGCAATAGGCCGAAACCGCGCTAAGCGGTACGTCGACATGGCTTACCGCTTGACCGTTGCACATCCCGGCACACACTGACAGAAACAGGCACTCAACCGATCAATATGATCTTCTCTAAACACTCACTGAATCCACCACTACAAAACCAGTCCGAAATTACTGGACACCGGGTAGGCAAGCACGATATAGAGGACCTGTCCCAGGTCGGATGGGAGTTGCAATGGCTGATCAAGAGAAACGGTACTTTGGAAATCCGCGCGAGTTATCGTGGATCGCAACCCGACACCTGCTCGCTGCCATATTCGGCATCGTCTTGGTTCTTATTCTACTGGCGCTTCCCATAACATCACCAACAGTTTTCCTAGTTGCAACCGGCGGCTTCGCAGGAGCTGCCACCTCATCATTATCGGCATTATTGAGGCGGGCTCCGGATGCTCCAGAAGAATCCCCGCGGGCGCTCAGCGCATACCTTCTGGTCGGCGTGCCGATTGTAAGCGGCTTCGCCGCTGGCGCTTTCTCGATCATTTTGATCGTAGGACTATTCCAACCCCACGGCAGCACCGTCCCGGGCGCCGCAGTCTGTGGGGGGATCTTCGCGCTCCTGCTGGCAGGGTGGGAGCAACGCTTGTACGCGTCACCGCGGTTCCGCCAAGCCGTAGAGGTCATCGACACGGCCGTGAACGCAGACGCGGCATCGTTGCGCGTCCGCTACAACGGGCGGGTGGCGGCAACCTTCAAAGCCCCACCCGGCGAACTCGAACTGGTGCGTGGCTCACTCGTCGTTCAATTCTTCGCCGGGGTTGAGGGGAACACACACCTGTACTCCGCACAGATTCTGGCGGAAGAAGGAGCCGAGGCCCCGACTGCCATTTTTCTCGTCACCGTCGTGACCGGTTCCGGAATAGACGCCTACCCCCGCAGCCGAGTCGTAGAGGTGCCGACGGACGGCCCGTCTCAGCCGTTCGAGTTCACCATCATCCGGGACACCTACGCGACCACCGATCGCGACGAGCCCCGTCCCGGCGCCCTGGCGGGCAGCGCCCTGATTGACGTTGCGCAAGCCGCACATACGCTCCAACTGCTCGAGGTTCCTCTGTCCACGGCGCCCGAGCCACGATGACGCGGCGCTGGGAGGGGCTCAATTTCGCCATTGAGGTTTCCCCCAACGACGGCGCTTACCACGTGGCCCAAATCTCGGGTCCGTTGGCCGAGCGGCATAAGGCCGAGGACCGGAGGTTTTGGCGGTGGCGCCCTAGGCCAACCGACGACAGTCGGCTCCAGGGCCAACTGGAAACATTCGCGGGGAAAGCACGCGACGAGCGGAACAGGCCAGCCGCGATCAACGAATACGCCCTGAGCGCGCAACTCTACTGGGGTCCCGACCCAGTGTCGACGAGTCGCCGCGAACGCCTCTGGGCTGATCTGAGCGTCTGGCGTGACCACTTACTGAAGGTTTTGAGGCAGCCAGTGGACCGCCAGGTGCTAGCCCAACTAGCGAAACAGGCCCCGTATGTCGAGGTGAAGGCACCGTATCGCGACCTTCTCCCGTTCTCCGTCCTCCCGCTGGGGCAGCCTGCCCCAAGCCTGGGGAGGTTGGTGGCCGACGCCCTCACTCTTCCGGCGTTCCTTCTCCCAGTAACCACCGTTCTCTGGGCATCCGGAACCTCCGCGCCGGTTCCCGACGGTGACCGTAGGCATCGGGCTCGCCTGCTTATCAGAAGCGAAGACACCGATTGGTGGGCGAAGGTCCACGATCATCTCGAGGGTGCTGATCATGCGCTGGTATTCGACGGCGGCCCGCGGCGAGGGTTTCTCGACTCGCCCAGTGCAGTGGCGAAATGTCTGGTGACGCCAGATCCCATACAGACGACATCCGGCGCCGTGGCAACGCCCTCCCTAGTGTATATATACGCGCACGGGGAGACTGGCTCCGACTACGGCGAAAGTGTTCGTATTCGATTCAGCCACGGCACATGGAGTATGCGTATGCTCGGCACCGGAAAATTCTTCGTCCGGACCGCGGACGTCCTGCAATCCATCAATGCGGCAGGCTTGCTTCCCTCGTCACAGGAAAAGCCGGTCATCGTGTTCGGCGTCTGCGATGCGGGTGAGGCCATTGGCGACACACATTTTCCTAGCATTCTCGGAGACTTCGGTGCACAGGTGATCGCGCCACGCACAGAGATAACCGAAGGATTCGCTGTCGAGTTCATTAGAGAAATTGATTTCTTTCTGCGGTCCGGGCTTACGCCAGCCCGTGCCCTGCTAGCCACCCGCTGGCACATGCTAGTGAATCGGAACGATCCCCTCGGCCTGGTGTACGCACTGTTCGGCCCCTGAAATCACAGAAGGAGATAGACGTGCTGGTTATTGCGGGACTCGTCATCATGGGAGTGGGGACCTTACTGGTCTTTGTCGGCGTCGTCTTCTCATGGGCGGAGTACAGGGGCGCCAAGACGTTAGGCGCCTCCGACTTCGTCAAGGCGATCGCGGATCTCGTCCGGGCCATCGCAGGGCAGCCGCGCAGCGTCATCTGCTTCGCCTTCGGGACCGTCCTCATCTTTCTGGGCGGCATTGTCGCCGGAGTGGGAGGGCTCAGCGCGTAGTTGGCTAGCGTGGGTGCGCGCCGGTCCACGAGGACTCCGAGGTGCAGTATCGAATCCAAGGCTGGACACCCAGTCACGCCGAGACCTGCATTCTCGCATCGAGAAGGCGCTGGCCAACACCCAGCCCGCGGTCTGCGCTAGCCGGCAGACGGGGGGTCCGTAGACCCGCCTGGCCGCGACGCGGACGCTATCCGCACCGCTGCCGATCTCGATGAGCGGCACGGCCGTGTCGTGACCGCGTTGACCGCCGGACGGCTGCATGGTGCTGGTCGCCTCGCGCAGAATGTCGAGAGCCTGTAGTTATCCCCGGGCAACCACGCCATCAGACCCTCGCTGGCCAGGCCCGATCCACCCGGCCCGCATAACATCCAGCCCCAGCTTCTTGTTCTTATGCCGACCCCCAGCATAAGAACAAGAAGATCGTGGGCCGCAACCGCAGCATTATCACCGACATTCTCGGACTGCTGCTGGCGGTACTGGTCACCGCCGCCAGCGTCCGGCACCGCCGGCCGGCAGCTCCACCACTGCCCTGCCGGGTAGCTCTCCCATGGCCACCGCAGCCCGATGGCCGGTCAAGGTCCGCAACGGCCTGGCACCTGCCGGATCAAGATGCATATTGTATTGGCGGCCGCCCGAGACCGCCCACGCCCGACAGCTAAATGGCTCGCCTCCGGCCCCGCGTCCACGGCGCTGGTATGCCCAATCACGGTTTGGGATCTATCAGGGGCGCAGCCGCATGTGTGATCACTATTGCGAGGTGGATCGGAAGGATGGCGTCGAGCACGCGCGAGAAGCCGGACGGGCGCCTAGGATGCCAATGATGGCGTATGTTGTTGTGCGCGCCAAATGTCTGACGTTTCGCTGCGCGGCAATCTGGGAGGCGCGGGGTTAGCAACCCATCTAGCTATTACTCAACATCCGCCTATCGTGAAGAGAACCACAGGTGCGGGTCGTGCAATATGGGGGTGCTTGAACCGCAGTGATTGTCAGAGTGAGAGCATAGACGAGTCCTGATCGGCGAGGCGAGGACGGGGCTGCGCGTATGACCGATAGCACTGGAGAGATGAACAACGATCCGATCAGGCAGTTATCTAACCAACAGATGATGCACGCTCTACAACAGAGTAGTCAGTACCTCTCGACACAGGACCGGGCCCATTTGGATGAGGCAATACGTGCTGTGGAGGCGGCTATTGACCTGATGCAGCGGCTCGGTCCGCCAGAGCTGATCGACTGTCTGCGCATGGCCGAGCAGTTGCTTTTCGGCCGCTGGCTGCTCGACCATAGGGACGCGGATCTGGACACGATTCTTGGTCGATGCGCTCGGATCGACGCGGCGCCCTCTGCCGGGCCGGCGGAAGATGCCAGCCATGAGACAGTGATCGCGCATGTGTACGAGACCCGCTTCAACGAGCGTGGCGACCGTGCCGACCTCGACGAGGCGATTCGGCGTTGGCAGTTGGCCACTGACACCAGCAGCGCCGACGATCCGGGTCTTGAGATGCGCCGGGCCAGCCTCGCTCGGGCTGAGCGTGCTCGGCAAGCCATGGCCGACGAGCGGCTTCAGGAGGCATTGGACCTGGAGTTGCCCGGCGACGACGAGGATGAACTGAGCCTGCGGATCCGTGCGGTCGGCTTCCTGATGCGGTACCGGATGGGTGGGCCGCGCGCGGACGCGGATCGCGCGGTCGTCCTGCTCGAACGGGCCAAGTCGGTGGCCCGTGACGCCGGAGACGTGGCGGCGGCCGAGAAGCTTCTCGGCGATATTGCAATGCTGCGCTTTGACCGCCACAAGACTGCGGTTGACCTCGACGACGCGATCCAGCACTACACGGCGGCCTTCGACGGCATGCCTAGCGACGCCGAGAGGGCGAACGAGGAGGACATCAAGCAGTTCACCGAAGACCTCGCCCGGCTAGTGAACGCTCACACGGTCCGGGCCATGTCCACCGGCGACCGCACGCACTCGGACGAGGCACTCCAGGTAATGAAGCACCACGTCGGGGATAGGCGGCTCACCTCAGTGAACCGCGGGCAACTGTGGACGAGCATGACCACGATTCTGGAAGGGCGCGTCCGTGCCACCCGCCAGCGGGAGGACCTGACGGCCGCCGTGGCCACCGCGCGAAAGGCGGTTGAGGCGACAGCCGGAACACCTGCCGAGCCGCGGGCTCTGTCCCACCTGGCGACCTGTCTTGGCCTCGAATACGAGCTGTTCGGTGAGGCCGCCCACCTCCTGGATGCCGCCTCAGTTGCCACTCGCGCGGCAGAGGCGGCCGTGGAGTCCGACCCGGTCCGTACACTGCGGCTGCTCAATGCGGCGAACCTATGGTTCCTGCTGGGCGAGCGGGAGCGCGATGCGGGGCAGATCGACAAGGCTCTGGCGCAGCTCGCATCACCAGCCCACACCCCAGGCGAGCATCAGGCCACGGCGATGCTCCGGACGCAAATGTGTTGGCGCACCCGTTACGACATCACTGGGCGGCCAGCCGATCTGGATGCTGCTGTGGCGGCTGGCCTTGACCTCTGGAACTCACCGCTGCGACACAGCCCCCACGGGCAGCCGGGGGCGATGCAGCTGTGTGAAGCACTGACCACGCGCGGGCTGCTGACAAGCACGACAGAGGACCTCGACCGCGCATTGCAGATTGGCTCGATGGTCCTCAACTCTCTGCCGCAGGGCCATCCGAACCTCCCTCTCATGCTGTTTCACCTGCGCGCTGAGCCAGCTAGGCACCGGTTCACGCTCAGCGGTGAACGCTCCGACCTCGACGGAGCTATCGAGGCCGCCCATGCAGCCCTGCAGATCGCCGTCGGGGACGACGACGTGATAACGATCATTGTCGCGCTAGGCGACATGCTTCGCATTCGGTTCGCGGAAACCCGGGACGAGGCGGACCTGCGCTCCGCCGCCGGCTACTATCGTGCGCTGGTCGAGCGGCTGCCCCCACCGCATCCCACCGCATGGCCGACCCTGGTTGACCTCGCCACGACCCTGCGGCAGGCATTCCTTGCTGGCGGTGCTACCGCCAATGCCGAGGAGGCCATCGCCCGGGCGCGGGAGGTAACGACCTCGCCCGACGCAGATCCCGCGATAGTGATTCGCGCGTGGATCGTCCTCTGCGAGACCACTACCGACCTGGCTCTCGCCGCGCCAGATACTGCCAACATGGGTGAGGCAGTGCGGACTGCGGAAGATGCCGTAGCTGCCGCGTCCGGGCACCTGCTGCTTCCGAGAGCGCGCCTGGCGCTCGCCAGAGCCCGGTATGCCCACTACACGTATGAGGGAGGGGAGGCACTCTTCGCGCTCACCACCGAGATCCTCGAAGTGATCGCCGAGCAGTCCACAGACGACGAGGAGCGCGCCTACGGGTACGCTCAACTGGGTCGCCTGCACAGCGCGCGCCACGACGAGCAGCGGTCGCCGAACGACCTCGAGCGCGCGATCGAATTCTTCGACCGTGCCGTCAACACGGCAGGTCACGACTCGAACGCAATGGTTGCGTATACCCGAGAGCTGTATTCCCTCCGTGCGCGCCGTGCCGAAGCAACGCCCACGGCGGCAGCCACGCCTGCGGCGCAGCGCGCCGCAGAGGCAGAGGCCCTGCTCACACGATTCATTACTGACCACGACCCGGCGATGCTCCAAGCAGCGATTACCGCCTGGTTTGTAGCAGCGTCGATAGACCCGGACCGGTACGGTCCCGGGCTGGCCGCAGCGCTGAGCTTCGCCGACTCCAACACACAAGAACAGGGCGCGTTACTTACGCTCTACTACCACCTGGCCACCGCCCCGGCTGACCCGGACCGCGCCGAGCAGGCTGTCATGTTCGTGATGTTGCTGTACCGTCGCTGGCGGGAGACCTTGCGGCCAGAGATGGCGCAGGCACTCCGCGATGCCATCGCTACGCTTCGCCAGGCCAGCGACATCGGCAGGGATTTTCCGCTTGCCGCAGGCGAGCTACTACACGACCTGTTCACGCTCACCGGGGACGAGCCGACACTGCACGATGCGATCACCGCACTCGAGGACTTCGTTGCCGCGGCGACGAACGACCCTCGGCGGGATGAGGTGGTCAAGCGCCTGGCTTTCGCCCGCCACCAGGTCGGAGACCCGCTCAACCAGACACGCTCTGCCGCTGATCTCGCTAACGCCTGGTGGGAACTAGAGCCGACGGTCGAACGGGCGAGAGATCTGCTCGCAGCCACCGAACGGGCCGCAGCAGAAGTCCCGTCAGGCCACCCCGAGCAGCCCAACCTTGTATGCAACGTCGCGAATGCCCTAATACAGGTAGCCACCCTTACCCGCGATCCCACCATCGCCACGCAAGCGGTGACAGCGGCCCGAACTGCGGTCGCGGCCGTCCAAGACGCCAGAATTCTGGACGAAACACTGCGGGACAAGGCCGCGATATTCCTTGGCTCGGCGCTACTTCTCGATCTCCGGTCGACCTATGACGAGGGACGGGCGGCCGAGGCGGCAGGGCTGGCGATGGAACTGCTTGACCACCCGCAGCACAGTTTCCAGGCACGTGTAGTGCTCGCCGAGATACTCCTGCTGGGGCAGCCAGAAGACCCCGTGCAAGCCAATCCGGCCGTCCTACACCAGGTCGTCCGCTACACGCGCGAAGCTATAGAGCTTCTCCCAGAAACCGACCGCAACCTGCAGGCGGCTCGCATTCTTCTCATCCAAGCGCTATTCCGGCGGTTCTTGACGACGCGCGACACGGCTGACCTCACCGAAGTCCTTCAGCTCACAGAGGACGCCACGGACCACGGCCTGCACGGGATCTCCCGCCTGCTGGCCGGCCTGCCAGACGACGAGCGCGAGCGCCCGGAAGCCGCCGCACTACTCGCAACTATGGACCCCGAAGCGGCGGCTAGCTTGGCCGAACAGGCCGCTGACCTGGCCATGATAGTCGCCGAGGACGACCACGCCGAGTGGCTTCTGTCGCTGCGCGCGCATCTTGCCACTGCCCAAATGCCGTACGGAGGACAGCGGTTCCTGGTAGCCATAGCCCGGCAGGTGCACGAGAACCGGCCGTCCCTCGCGTTACGGCTACTGCGCCGGGTAGTCGACGAACTGGGCACCGCGGATGACGAGGACGGCCGCCGGGGCGCCGCCGAGGCCTGGTCGATGATCGGTATGCTGACTGAGGGGTTGTCCCAGTGGGACGAGGCTTTTATCGCCTACGAACGTGCCATGGAGCTCTATCGCCACCTAGACGAGCCCCTCTCCGAGGTCTATCGGCTTCGCGACATGGCACTCGTGTGCTCGGGGCGGAAGGACAACGCGGCTGGCGCTGCGTACTTCGACCGGGCCATACAACGGGCCCGTGAGGCGGACCTCACCGAGGTCGAACCCGATCTGCTCATGCTTTCCCTCTCAACCGTAGACCCCGCGATCAAGGTGGCCCGGGCCGAGCAGGCGGGCGACCGCTTCCTGGAGCTGGGCCAGCGGGACAAGGCCGCCACCGCACACGGAGTGCTCGCCTTCCTGGCGGTCGACCGCGACGACGCTGCCGAAGCCGTCCGCCAAGTTGAGGTGGCTGCCAACCTGGCCGAGTCTGGCGATGTGGTGGAGCGGACCTACCAGCATGTGTGGCAGGTAATGGTAGGCAAGGGGCTCAGCGAGCAGGCACATGCCCTGGAGGAGGGCCTAGCCGCCCGGACGCGGCCGGCCGCGCCGCGCCAGACCGCCGACCACTTCTACAACTTCGCCCTGCAGCGCATCAGCACTGGAGACACCGCTGGCGCAATGATCTCCTTCCGCGCGGCTCGTGCGGAGTATCTCGCGCAAGGCAACCGGGACGGCGTGGCGAGCGTGGATGTGAGGATCGGGACACTGCACGTTGAGACAAACGAGGTCGACGAGGCGATCGCCACGTTCCGCAGCGCCGGTGCCGAGTTTGCCGAGATCAGCAGCTGGATGAAGGCCTCACACGCCTATCTCAACGCCGCCGCCTGCAGGCGGGGCCGCGCGGATACGCCAGACGACGCTGACTTGGACAGCAAAATTGCGGAGCGGCTGCGCGGGGCGGCCACCGATCTCGCCAGGGCGGCGGACTACGCCAATCGGTCCGGGGACCGCACCGCTCTTTTCTCGATCCGGTTGGAACAGGGACGCCTCGAGGCGGAACAGCGCCAGTACGCGGTGGCCGCTGATCATCTCGCCGAGGCGGAGCATCTTGCCGCCGGAAGGGCGAGATTGCTGGGCATGCTCGAGGAGACGCGGGCGCGGGTCGCCCAGTTGAGCAGCGACACTGCTGCCGAACGGGAGGCGCTGGAGCGCGCGATCGACCACTTCCGACGGGCAGACCGGCCGCGCGCTGCAGCGGGTGTCGCCGTGCGGCTCTCTGCGCTCCTCCAAGAGAGTGGCGACCTGCGACAGGCCCGATCGCTGGTACAGTACGCAATCGACAACATCGAGGCTGCGGAGCCGCAGTCGGACTCGGAGCGGGTCTTCGTCCGGGTTATCAGTCGTAGCGGGTCGATGCGCCAGGCGCTATATGGCCGGGCCGCGATGCTTGACGTGCAGCTCGGCCGACTCGACGAGGCGTGGGAGAATCTCGCACGGTCCGGCCCTGGCCGGGACGTCGTCCGCGAGCGCTTCCTTTCGGCCATCATGGCGATCCGACAGGCCTTAGCCGCCAACGACCTCCGCACGGCGCTGGAGATCGGACAGCGGACGCTCGACGAGACCGACGATCCTGAGCTGCAGTCGTTGCTGCTATTCGATCTCAGCGCACACGCGCGCGAACTCGGCGAGTTGCAACTTGCCTACGACTACGCGGCGCGCGGCCTCACGCTGGCCGAGGACTTGGGGGCTCGCGACCTCGGCCGGCACCTGTGGATGCTCGGCTCCGCGTCTCGGAGACTTGGCCGGGTCGCCGAGGCCGTCACCCATCTGCGCCGCGCTGCCTACCTCGTCGCCCAGAGCGACCCGGACGAACAAGGTGCGGCGGGTATCCTCAACTCTTTCGCCCTGGCGCTCATCGATCACGGCGACTGGGACGAGGCCGACCGGGTCCTGGCCGGGGCGCTCGAATCGGCCCGCGCCTCGGGCCAGCGCCGGACTGAGGCTAGCCTTCTGTCGACGCGTGCAGGGCTGAGCCTCAGACGGGGCGATCTCAACGCGGCGAGTACGGGCTATCGCGACGCGATCCGGATCCAGGAGGACCTCCGCGACACCACCGCGCTGGCCGGTGCGTACGCCAACCTGGGTCTCGTCCATCTGTCCCAGGGTGACGTGGCCGAGGCGCGTGCGCTGACCGAGTTGGCGCTCAACGCTGAGCGACGCAGCGGACGACGTACCGATGTTGTACTGGATCTCGTGGCGCTCGCCAACCTTGAGGAGCCTGATGTCGCCGTGGAGCGGTTGCAGGAGGCGCTGACCACCTCAAGAGAGATCGGGTACGACTATGGCATCGGGCTAGCCCTCGCAGGGCTCGGCGCGGTGGAGCTGCAGCGGAACGATCCGGCGGCCGCACGAGACCGCTTCACCGAGGCCATCGAGATCTTCAAGCGAATTGGCGACATCTCCGGTCTCGCAGACGCTTACCTCAACCGCAGTAGTGCTCACGAGCTCCTCGGCGACCTGCCAGCTGCAGTGCGCGACGCCGAAGAGTCCGACCGGCTTTGGAGACTGCTCGATGCGGGTCAAGAGTCGCTCTCCGTGAACGCCCGGATTGCCAGTGAGCGATTGATCGCCCTTTGCACCAACGCCGGGCGCGGCGTAGATGCCTGGCAGTACGTAGAGCGGGACAAGGCCCGAGATCTGCTGGACCGCCTTAACACCGGCGACTGGCCGATGCCGCCCAACGCACCCAGCGAGCTCCTTGACCGGGAAGGCGAGCTCCTCCGCGAGTTGCGGGCTCTGCAGACAGATATAGTCAATGCCCGCGAGCCAGCTCGGCGGGGAGGGGCCGTGCGCCGCCTGACGCCGATCCGGGCGGCGCTGGAGGCAGTCTGGGACCGCCTTACGGCCTCCGCCCCGGACTATGTCGCTGTCCGGCGGGCGACCGCCCCTACCCGGGACGACCTCGATCGTATTGTCGCTGACGGCCAGGTCGGATTACTCGGGTTCCATCTGGGCGAGTCAGAGACAGCTGTTCTCACCTACCGCAGCGGCCAGGAGGAACCCGCCGCTCGCCTGACTTGGGCGCTTCCGGTTGACATGCTTGAGTCCATGCGCCGGGCGAACGGCGCGGAGATGCCGATGGTCATGCAGTGGCCGGATGGTCGGCGTGATCTGGTCGACGGCGGCCAATTCATCGGGGTCACCCTGCTCTACGAGGGAGTCCAGGCTCTCGGCGACGACTTGGACCAGCTCTATCTACTGCCACACGGTGGTCTGAACCGGCTGCCGCTACATATCCTGCCAGGCCCCGACGGGGGCCCCCTGTTGGACCGGGTACCCGTCGCCTACGCCCCCTCTGCGGGCGTGCTGGCCCGCCTGCGTGCTCGCCCCCGCCCGGCGGGTCAACGGCTGTCGCGGGTACTGGGCTACGCGCCGTCGGAGCCCGAGGACGCCCGCGGGCTCATTGAGGCAACCGCCGCCGACACGGCCGCCGCGCTCGGCACCGAGGTTCAGTGCGGCGCCAGAGTGACACGCGACCTGCTCCCTGGCAGCTGGAACGTCCTGCATCTGTCCTGCCATGGCGAGTTCGACGAACAGGATCCCTTCGGATCGGGGGTTCGGCTGGCTGACGGCCTGCTCACCGCCCGCGAGATCATGGGAATGAGGATCGACGCCAACCTAGTTGTGCTTGCGGCCTGCGAGACCGGCCAAAGTGGTGCACAGGGGGGAGTAGACATCGCTGGCTTGGGATACGCGCTGCTGCATGCGGGAACCCGCTGCGCACTGTTGACGCTCTGGCCAGTCGACGCTGGGATCACTCGCACGCTGATGAGCCTGTTCTACACCAATCTGGTCCCGGGCAAGTCGACTGCGGCTGCGCTGCGCGAGGCCGTGCTAGAGCTGCGGCGGATCCCGGAACACGAGGATCCGGCGGTCTGGGGTGCGTACGTGCTAATCGGCGATGCCAGCTAATCGCTCATCCAACGGTCAACCCGCTGTCTGAGAACTTCGCGACGAGGAGATAGCCAAAAAGCCAGCCGCCAAGCCAATGGCATAGCACGCGAAGGCCTGCAGATCACCGAAGATCGCGGAGATCGCGCCGCCGCAGCGTGCGATAGGTGCTCCAGCCAATTACTGCGCCGAAGGATGCGGCACCGATGTCAGCCAAGAGCATCGCCTGCTTGCCTCCCCTCGCACATCACCCGTTGGCCAGCCGCAGGTTCGCCGAGCAGTACGCGGTGTACGCCAAGCCCAGTAAGCTGCCTTCACCTAGCAACGTCAGTTTGACATCGGTAAGTGCCTCGCCGACAGTGCGTCCCGCGCCGAACGACACCCAGAATCGCTCGGCGATGGTGCTGGCGAGCGACTGCGTCACGACCGTCTCCACACCGATCACTCCCGCCGCGTAGATACCGCTGAACGCGTCCACGAACTGCGTGAGCGAGCCCGGGGTAATCTCCACCGAGTGGCAACTATTGATGAAGACCAGCGGTGACGTGTTCGCCCAGTGGCTGGCGGCCCAAGCTTGGTCGTGTAGAGCCGTCAGGTCCGTCGGAGTGATCCGCTCGCCTGGGCCAAGCTCCAGATAGGGCACCGGTTCGACTGCCCCGGGCAGCCGTTGCCGCCGGCCGTGGCAGTAAAAGTAGATCAGTGGGAGGTCTGGTCGTGCCAGAGCGTCAACTAGCGCCGCTCGGCTGTCGTGACGCTCAGCCACGATTGACGGACGCAGTTCCGCGAGCCGGGCTAAGTGCTGCTCCGTGAGCTGCCGGTCCAGACCGGTGCCGAGTCCGACCGCCATCACCGACGGGCGGGCGCCCCGAACCTGCAGCGCGATGCTGTGCGTACCCTCGACCGAGGGCGGCTGCTCGATGGTGTGCCGGATTCCCCAGAAACCGTATGGGCACAGCGTGTTGAGCCGATGCTCGCGCTCGTACGGGCATTCCGGTGGGGCGGGTGAGGATAGTTCGTCGACGATACGGCAGGCGTGATGAGCATCCGGGTTCCCATCCTCCAGTCCAATGTCGTAAACCAGAGCCCAAGGGAAGACAAAGCCGATGCGGCCGGTGCGCGCTACCTGGACTGTCACCGGGCTGCGCATGCGCCGCTTAAGTACCGCGCGCTGTTGTGGCCGGTCCGCCAGCAGAAGGTCCCACAACCGGCGCCCGAGAGGGGCAAGTCGGGCCAGATCGGCGACTAGTCGATGCTCGCCCTTCCGGCGACCGGGCCATCGCAACACTGGCACTGGAACTGGCTGCTCCTGAAGGTCACGCAACGCACGGCGCGCTGCCCCCCCAGCGTCGCGCATCTGCTCTTCGGTTAGGCGGAAGGAAATACGCTCTGAACTCAACCCACCGATCGTCAGCAGATGTGAACCGTCACTACCCTGCTCGGTAGTGACGTTCATGTCCCGCTGCGGCAGAGTGCCGACCGTGTCGAACAGCCCGGCGAGCGTGAAATCGATCCGGGCACGGGTGCCGGCCCCGCTCCGTTCCACCTCGCGGATATCCGCGGTGACGAACTGGCTCTGGACAAGCCCGCCGCCATACGTGATCGTGAGCCGAAGGTCGGCGCGTCCCTGGGTCGCGGGCGTCGCTATATCGATGAACAGGTACGGGGAGCGCTCCTCGGCCCGGCAAGTATGCCTCGTACCCGGCGGGCACTGGCAGATCCAGCCCGGCCCCCTAGCAGGCAGGAAGAACGGCCGCTGCCGGGAGTCGACGACGAATTCCACGCTATTGACCGCCACAAGAAGCCAATAGCCTACCCGCGTGGCTGGAAGATGGTCGGCAGGGAACCTGACTGGATTCTCCACGATGCTATCCGTGGACCACGGTCCGATGTCGATCCGCAGCCGGTAGCGACGTCCCGCCGCCATGCATGTGGTGGCGGGCAACGGCAGCTCGCTGTGAGCGCGGGTGAAGCAAGTGTTTACATAGCGGGCCCCTTGCACCGGCTGGGACCCATTGAGAAGGATGGGCGCCTGATCGTAGGCATCGAAATCCTGCAGCAGCAGTGTCGCCTGGCCGATCGCCTCATCGTCGTTGTCAAATAGGGCGGGCAGCCACGGCTCGACCTCAGTATCGTCACTCTTGCGCAGGAGCTGGCTCAATAGCTGCAAGAAGCGGTGCCGCTTCTCCTCGGGCACGAGAGCGAGGAATTCGGGAAGGACCTCGGGCAGAACCCGGCGGAGAACAAGGACCTTCACCAGATCTCCTCATGGGCGCCCAGGATGTTCACGACAATAATGCACCATCTCACTGATCCTTGTGGTCCTATCGTGTTGGAAGGAGCAGGGCGCATCCCGATCATCGTAGCGCGCACAACGCACAGCCAGGCAAACTTCGGGGGCCGCTTTTCATCAGGGGTCTGGTTGTGTGAAGTCGCGTGCCCGGACCCTCGTCCGTAGATGGCTCGGCGGCCATACGGAGTTGACATAACGGCACTTATCGTACGCATAAACCCACAAACACATGAATTACTGTCCGCGACAGGATTATCGATAGATCTTGATCGCCAGTGGATGCCGACGGCAGAGCGCCGAATGCCCTATCGACCTGTCAGCCGCGGATCCTTCGCGTACTTCCGGGGATCCCACCGGCGCCACTGGTCGTAGTCGTTGGGGTCCAAGGCACCACTACCCGACACATAGAAGACCTTGTAATGGACGAAATCCACGTCCTGGAAGGTATCCCCATATCCGTCCGGGTAGTCCCTGTATCGGAGGGCAGAAACACGCCATGGTTGACCGTGGTTGTCCACGATGACAGTCTGTTGGCGCCCATCTGCGAGTACGTTCAGCGCGAACCGAAACTCGCAATAATACCTTTCTGTATCAGCAATTATTTGGAAGACGATGTCCTCGTCACGTTTGAGTGAGATGGTTCTCTTCGAAAAGTAGTTTCCCCCGACTCTGCCTTTGCCGTCCAGTTGGAGTGGGAGGGGATCGGGTTTATCGAGGTCGAAGTAGATGCGGACAATTTCGTCCGATGCTCCGCCCAGAGGACTGTAGAAGAGAGTCCCGTGCAGCGGAGCACTGCATCGCTTGATCGTCCTCATGCTGAGGATTCGGACCTTCTTGTCTCGGTTGCCATGGACGATCAGTTTGATGGCAGTCAAGTCAGCGCGGGCGGCAGCGTGCTGGTAGAACCACGGATCCCGGCTGCCGCCAGCGTGGGCCTTACTGGCCCGTGTGAGCTTGCTGATCCAGTCGAGTGCCGGGCGGCTGAATACGGTTGGATCGCGCAGAACCCAAGATATCGGGAGGTGGTCGTAGTCGTGATCTTCCTTGACGAGGTCGACTACGATCGGAGGTTCAGGGGCGGTGGTGGGCGACGGCGATGGAGTTGAGGCCGGCGAGCTGGTCGGCGCACTGGCGAGGAGCGTCGGAGTCGATGAAATTGCCGACGCAACAGGAGCCTGGCTGCTGGCCTCAACTCCGGACTGGGGCATAAACGCGTTCTGGATAGCCCAAGTGAGAATCCCCACCAATACCGGGGTGGCGACCGCACCACCAGCCCATTTGGCAGCCGGCCGCTGCCACCATGGCAGATCCCTCTTGCTCGAGGTTCGCTTACGAGGCTTCATGCCAGACCGTCCGAATCATCCCGACTTCTACGGTCCGTAGGACGGCTACCGTGCCATTCTCGATTACCTCCCGAGCACCAGGAGCCCCAGGATTTATAAGAACGGAATGTTCGTCGCCTCGCTTGCCGAGCCCTTGTGGGATGCGGAAACTCGAATCGGGCGCTGGCCTGGCGTTATCCGGTCGGTTGGGATCTGCTATGCGGCCCTGGAGTACTCGTTGATGATGCCGCCGAGGATCTGGCGACGCGCGATTCGGCCGCTGGTCGCGTCCGCGGGCTGCGAGGGTGGCATCGGTGGTGAATGGCCCAAGGACCGGTGCGGGCGGTGTCGATTGTGGTGGTCAACGTAGGCGTGCAGTGCGACCCGGCAGTGCCGTTGGCCGAGGATCAGGAGCCGGTCCAGGCATTCTCGGCGGACGCTGCCGATCCAGCGTTCGCAGATCGCGTTGGCGCGAGGAGCGCGGATCGGGGTCTTGATGATCCGCAGGCCTTCGCCGCGGAACACCTCATCGAAGGCGGCGGTGAACTTCGCGTCGCGATCGTGGATCAGAAATTTCAAGGTGTCGACGCGTCCCTCCAGGTCGGCGAGCAGATTCCTGGCTTGCTGCGTTGCCCACTGGCCGGTCGGATGGATGGTGACGCCGCTCAGATGGACGCGGCGGGTGAGGTGTTCGATGAAGACCAGGGCGTACAGCCGCGGACCGAACACCGGGTCGATGTGGAAGAAGTCGGCGGCAATGATGCCTTCGGCTTGGGCGGTGAGAAACTGCTTCCAGGTCGGACCCGCGCGTCGTGGGGCCGGGCCGAGCCCGGCTCGAGTGAGGATCGTGCGGACGGTGGTGGGGGACAGGCGATATCCGAGGTGTTTGAGTTCGCCGTGGATGCGCTGGTAGCCCCAGGTCGGATTCTCTTGAGCTAACCGGATGACCAGGTCGCGCACTGTCGTGGCAGTGGAGGGTCGTCCGGGCGGGCGGTGGGGATAGCGCCACCGCCGTCGGATCAGGTTGCGGTGCCAGGCCAGCAAGGTGGCCGGGGTGACGAAGAAGGCGTTCCAGCGGATGTGGGGGAGTAGGCGCGATAGAGCGGATAGCCATATCCGGTCGGCGGGTTGGAGCAGGGGCCGGCTAATCTGCCGGCGCAGGACGGCGACCTCGTGCCGCAGGACCAGGATTTCGATGTCTTTGCTGCCGTCGCCGCGTGCCAGTAGGACGAGGCCCGCCACGAGATACCGGACGATCATGTAGATCAGCGACCACACCATGCCCCGGAACATGTCAGATGATCAGCCGAGATCGCCGAGAAACCGCAGGTAGTAGCACCAAGTCGAGTTAATGCACCCCACAGGGTCGTGGCCGCGATGAGGGCCAACAACGCCAGGGCGAGCATGGCCAAGGTGATGTGCCAGTGCCAGCCGGTCCACCCGCGGACTTGATAGTGGTCCAGGCCGACCTGGCCTTTGGCGGTCTGAAAGCACTCCTCGATCGCCCACCGCGACCCCGCGACGCGCACCAGCGCGGCCAGCGACGCCGGGGCGGGCGCGTAGCACTGGTAGAACGCCAGCTCGCCAGTGGTCAGGGAACGGCGGATCAGCAGCCACCGATGGCCGGGCTGGTCGATGTCGATCCGCAGCCAGGCCCAGGCATACAGCCGCGGGCCTTTGGCACCCGGCCCGGCGCTGTAGCGGTACCAGCCAGCGGAGTCGACCTGGGCGGCCAGATCGGCGGCGGTGGCGGTATGCGTCTGGGTGCCGGACTCGGTCCGCAGACCCGGCACGGTCAGCCGCCGCTGAGATGAGATGGCCAGCACATAGCCGACGCCACGCTGGTGCAGCAGCCCACGCAGTCCGGGATCTTGGCCGTAGACCTCATCACCGGTCACCCACCGGGCCGGCACGCCGGCGTCCAGCGCGGCCGCGACCATCGCGGTGGCCAGCGCGGGCTTGGTCAGGAACAGCGTCTGCGGCGAGATGCCCACGGCCTGGCATCGGCCCGGATCGGCCAGCCACGACACGCGCAGCAGGTACAGCCGCCGGTCGATCAACGCACGGCCGCGCGGGGAAGCACAGGCCAGGAAGACGCCGACCTGGCTGTTTTCGATCCGGCCCGCGGTCCCGCTGTATTGGCGTTGCACGCCCGCCGAGCCGGTGCCCTTCTTGAGGAATCCGGTCTCGTCGCAGATCAGCACACCGTCGTGGTGGCCCAGGCGCTCGATGAGGTAGCCGCGCACGTCAGCGGGACGACCTCGGCATCCCAGACGGCGGTGCGCAGCAGCCGCTGCATGGCCGCCGGCCCTGTGTGTCCGGCCTGCTCAGCCAGCCACCAGCAGTTCTTACGATCCAGGTTCGACAGCAACCCGGTGACGTAGGCCCGCACCGTGCGACGCGGTTCGACACGGCAGAACCGGCCGGCGACCTGTTCCAGCAGATCATCGAAGATGACCTTCCAGCGGTCAGGCTCTACGCTGTGACCCACGGCCACCGCACATTCAGATATCCACACAACACTGGATGATCACGCGGTGGCCGTCTTCATACAGCCTCAACTGCCAAGATCGCCAAGTGTCACTGGAGTACTAACTCGCCTTGCTCTTGGTCGACGACCCATCTACCAGGGCCGTTCACCACGGCAGGAAGTCACGCAATCGACGAATGCGGCCAGATCGGAAAATATGGACTGTGCTCTCGTAAGCGAACACCTGATTGCCGACCTTCTGATTGATAACCGAGATAGTGGGCTCCGCTGGGCGCGGCTCATCATATGTGCCCTGCACGTCGCGGCGGTTGGTCGGCTGACGCCTGCTCACGCGCCACGTGTAGACCGAAGCGGCTGAACCGAGTATGGCCACGAACAATTGGAGCACGCTCCCCCAGGCACCGGCGCGATCAAGTCCTTGCCGAATGAGGAACACGGCCAATGTGGTCAGCCCGAGGCACAATCCCGCAACCGCCGCACCCTGTCGCAACCTTTTCACCGGAACCAGCCTTTCAGAAGCGTGACCGTGAGGGCCCGTTGTGGCGGCTTGCGGGGTCGGGCAGGTCGAGATCTCTATATGCCTCCCGCGCCAATTTCCTGGACGCGTCCGCCAGTGCGTCGAGGCGGCCGCGTGTCACCGCGGTTTCGGCATCGATCACGGCCTCGCGGCCCGCCATGACGACACTCGGCCTGTCGACGGCGATGCGCTCCTCATGCCAGAGGAACGACGCGCGGGAGGAGGGGCCGCCGACGTGGCGTTCCACCACCGACTCCGGGCACGCGCGAGCCGCATCCCGAAGACGCGAGTCAAAGGCCGTCCTGAGATCCCGATCGTCGGGGTGGGCGAGAAAACGCCCGAAATCCTGAACGAGTCGCCGATCCTCGGCGAGCAGTTCGCCCAGCGGGATCATGACTCGCCTCATGTTGAGCTGGCGTTCGACGTTCACGTGGTTGCGGTTTCCTACGATCATGTCATCGACCTTCCGCGTATTCACCTCCAGAGGATTCGCGGCGGGCATACGGGATTCCCAGGGACCGGCGCCCTGGCGAGTGTCTTCGATCGCGGCGCGCATGCAGTCCTGAAACCTGGTGACCACGCGTGCGTCGTCCGGGTCGGCGATGAGGCGTTCAAGTGCGCGCCGAGCCTCGCTCCCGAGCTCCCGGAAATATCCTTCGACGCCCAATCGCGCTTCCCGCACTTTGTAGATCCACTTGTAGGAGACCCTATTTTTGTCTCCTATCACCACGACCTCTCCGTTCGTGATATCCGCTCGCGCGACGGCGGTCCCGGCCCGGTGGGAAAGCCGCCTTGTGGGGCGGCGTTCCATCAGCACGACGAGTTGCATACCGGAGAAATCTCGCTCGCGCCCCGTGGACGGCGGTTCGAGTTCAGTGGATGACGGACGCGGCAACACTGGCCTGCGGCCTGGACTGTTGGACCCGAAAAGCACGGCGCGCATCACAAGCGCCTCGTCCTGCCCAGGCGTCCTTGAGACGGCGGGGGCCTTGTAGGGCTCGGGATACCGCTCGACCGGCCGCGCATGATCACGTGAATGGCCTATGACGTCGCTTGATGTGGGCACGTGATCCCAGACGCGATCGTGCGCGCGTGTCCCGGCATCGTGCGCGTCCGTCCCGACATTGTGCGCGTGCGTCCGGACATCGGCCACGGCGGGTCGGGCATCGTGCACAGGAGGCCCGGGGCTGAATCGGTCACGCGCCTCGCCTCCGGAAACGGCCTCAGAGACATCCGCCGGCTTCTGGGAACTCGCCGACGTGGGGGCGTTCGCCTGCGACTCGATGCGCTTAATGCCCCACCGTACGCACAGGTAAATGATCCCTACGACGGCTGCCACGGCTGCCAGCAGGCCAAGTCCCACCACGGCGATGTGGAGCACTATTCCGAGCAGGCGCCAGAGGCCGCTGAAAATCCATGCGACTGCTTTGTAGACCAGCACCAGGACGACTAAAGCGCCGATTGCTCTCATCGTTCCGCCCTCCGCCGCGCGGCGATATGCAACAAACCATCCCCATCTCTGCTCTAGATCACGCGAGTTTGCGTGGGATCGGCTTGTGGGAGCGGCGGCTGGGGCGCTTGGGTGGACGGTTCGGGGAGGAACTGGGTGAGGAGTTCGGTGACGAAGGGGGATTCGGGGACGGCGTAGGTGGCGTGCCAGGCCTGGTCGTAGGCGGATTGGCCGACGAGAGTGAGGAGGGCGGCGGTGCGGTTGCGGGCCTGTCCGACGCCCAGGCTCTGGCGGGCGTCGAAGAAGGCGACCTCGATGCACCAGCGCGCCGCGTACCGAGCCACCAGATCCTCGGCCGGTGAGACCAGGTCGGTGGTGACCAGCGGCAGTCCATAACCGCGGTCATCACCCTCGCGGGCGCGGGGCATGGCGTCACTGACCAGGATCACCCGCACCGTCGGGGTGTGAAACGACCCATACCACAGGCACACCGTTTCACTGATCTGCACGGTGTCCAGGCGCCCGTAGCGGCGCACCCGGGCGGTGCGCCAGGTGCCGGCCGCCGCCAGATCCGCGGGGGTGCCCAACGCGCCCCCTTGGTGCGCGGCCGACCCGACTTGCCGGTCCTGGCCGGGGGCAACTCGTGCAGGACCGAAGTGATTTTCAGCCGGCTGGTCCAGGTGATCGAATCGTCCAGGCCGCGCAGGTGTTCCCCGGCATAGGCCGCGTCCCCCACGGCGTGCACCACCCGGCCCATGTGACGTGCGGCGATCGCCTCGACCATCTCCCGCGCGAACGCGATCTTGCCGGTGCGTCGGGGACGCCACAACCGGGCCAGGATCGGCAGGCAGACCGGCCGGGACAAGAACGGCAACTGCACGATGATGGCGGCGACCACCCAGCAGTTGCCGAACCCGATCGGCTTGGGCCCTTTGGCTGCTCCATCGTGGTGCCAGGCGGCGCCGAACACCTTCTTGCCCGACCGTTTGAACAAGGTGTCGTCGACCACGACCGTGATCGCGGCACCCGGCGGAAGGAGCTGGGCCACGATCAGGTCGCACAGCGTCAGGCCGACCGCGTCAGTGCACCAGCGTGCCGCGGCGAAGAAGCGGTGGGCGCGGCTGTGATGCCACAGGAGCTCGAGCCCGGCGCCCAGCAGCATCCCGCACACCGTCCGCCGTCGCGTCTGCGCGATCAACCCGACCGCAAGAGCGACGAACGAGCGATGACCCGGGGCGGTGAAACAGGACCTGAACACCGCCAGCAGCGCGGCCAGCGACGGTAACGTGCCATCAAGGGGCATCGGCGGATCACTCTCAACAGGGTGAATCAGACACCGCCGATGCTCCGCCCGCACGCCCGCGCCCGCCTGGCATACGGCTCAAGTCACCGGGAAACACGCCTCCGTCACACGTGCAGCGATCTTGAAAACTGCGAAACACGAGGTATGAGCACGGCGTCTCATCATGGCGTCTTTGTCTGGTCGTCGGGGCCGAAGTTTGCAGCTGCTGGGCTACGTCTTGTAAGGCTATGACCTGGGTGGATGAGATTATCGGCAGGCGCAGAGTCGTCAGTGGTGGCGGGTTGGAGGCCCAGGGGCCGTGTCCGGCCGGCGGAGTGGTTCTACGAGTTTGGTCTATGACCCTGGTACTGTCGCTCGTCTGGTACGTCGAGGCTCGAGTTCTGACGGGAAGCCCTCCGGTGATGTGCCAGCTCAAAGGCCGTGACACCATTTTCGGCACCTACAAGGTGCACGTGCGGCGGATGCGTTCATGGCACCCCCGGGTCGCTGGGGGCCCAGACTGTACACCGCAAATTGATCACAACGGAGTACTACGCGGGAACGCTTTCGATCTCCACAACGACCAGCTCATCCGCCACCAACGCGCAGACTGACGCGTCTCCGGGCGACGTGAGGCCCCTGACCGGCCCCAGGAACGGTATCGCCATGTGCGTGCGTCCATCGGCCGCATCGATGAGGAGCACCTGGTCTCCGAGGGCCACTGCGAAGTACGCGACGCCGCCGATCATGGGCACTGACGCATGAAACGGCGTCAGCTTCATAGGCACCCGTGCGAAGAAGCCGCCCGAGGTCAACACCCACGCGCCCTGCGCGCGCACGGAGCACAGGACCGAGACCTCTTCGCGGTCCGGCAGGAACACCGAGGCGAGCGGCACGAGATCGGTCGGATACGGCAACGGGTCCGCCGGCGTGGCGACGCAGTGGAGCGCCGCGGGCCGGGTCGGCTCGAAGGCACTGAAGCCGTTCTCGTCGCGGATCAGGGCCAATTCGCCGTCCGCCCGTCCCATCACCCTGAGAGCGGGCGACGCTCCAGGCGGACAGTTCAGGATCGTGGGGTGGTCGTCCCCCGCGAAGGTGAACACGCTGACGGGCTGTTGGCCCCCGCCCGCTATCAGGAAGGGACCGTCCGGGTGGTCCAGCACGAGCCTGTTCCGGCCGGAGACCCCGGGCAGCGGTATCGCGTACCACTCGCCGATCCCGATGTCCCACATGTTCTGCTTGCCCCGCTCATGGCCCGTCATGGCGAGCGCCGTGTCGCCGTATGCGACGACGTCCCAGATCTCGTACTTTCTGGGGTCGGCGCCGAATCCGTCCTCGACGGTCACCTCCGGGCGCGGATAACGGCCGAGTCGCCGGCCGTTCTCCGCGCTGAGCACGACGTCGCTCTCCCAGGTAGCGCCAATGACGGCGTGGCCGTCGCCGAAGGCGGCCGAGAACACCTTCTCGTATGGCGAACGACGGGAGAAGAACAGCTCAGGATTCATCTCGCCTCCCCATCAGCCCCACATGCGCAGCGATCCGTCACCCGCGCTGCTCACCACATGTGTGATTCCGTTCGGCGTCGTGACCGACGTGAGCCCGATCACATCCGCCGCGTGGCCGGTCAGGACGCCGAGCTGCAGCATGTTCTCGACCTCCCGCAGGTGAACGACCCGTTTGTCGCCGATCGCGAGGGCCCATGTCCCCACCATGCACAGGCTGGGTTCCGTGTCGTCGAAGATATGTTGCGACGCGCTGAGCAGCCGCCCGTCGACAGCGGACCGCTTCTCCAGCCGCCCGTCGGCGCGGGTGCCGATCAGCACCGGATCACTGCCGAGCGTCGTCGCGACCGCTCGGGTCCAGCGTTGCTCCACGGAGACTCGGCCGAGGCCCTGGAAGGTGTCGGCGTCGAAGAACTCAAGCGACCCGGACGCCAGAGCGCAGATGACGTTCCGCCCGTTGACGGTGAACCCGGCCACCGACCCGATCGCGCCATCCGGCAGACTCAGCACATGGACGATTGCGCCGTCGGTCGGCCGCCGCAGAACAGTTGCGCGGCCGTCCAGGGTGGCGATCAGCGGTCCCAGCCGGGAGGGGAGCACGGCCATGTCGAAAATATCGGTGTTGCCCTCCTGCCGCCACAGCACAGCGTTCCGCGAAGCGATCCGGCCCTCCAGGACGCGCGAGTCGTAGGCCACCACGAGCAGATCCTCGTGCTCGCGGGGCACGCTCGCCAGCAGCTGGAGCGTGTCACGGCCGGTGTCGAGGACGCGGGTGCGCTGAACTGGTACCTCGAACTCGGGATCCCAGACCTCTATCCAGTACAGATCGCTGGCTACCGCCACCCGCTGCCGGAGACCCATCCGAAGCGTGACCGGATTTCGGAGCAGTCCGTCTCCCGCCCGGATGAGCCGGTGCCGACCTGCCTTGTTCACCGTCGTCCATCGCGTTCGGCAGGGCACCTGCCCCGAGAAAATGGCGTCATCCCGTACAGGATGATCGCTCAAGCTCCCGTTCACCGACCTCAGGAGGAAGGCCCGCATGGCCGGGGACAGGTCGTGGAGTCGAGCGCCAGTCTGGAGGTAAAGCTCGACGGCCGGCGACCTGGACCGAACCGGAATCCGCACCGCGGCGGCCATGGTGGCGGCCGGATCGGTGTACGCCATGAAGTCGACGTCGTCGAAGAGCGCGACGAGGCGCCCGCCCGCCTCCGCGTGCCGGATGAGATGACGTCCGACGTAGGGGTCGGCGGCCGGCCACTCACCGTGCGCGGGGCGCAGCGCGTTGCAAATCCGCAGGTGCACCTCGGCGCTGCCGAACGGCGACCGGGCCTGTAAGAAGTCCGCGAACGCCTGGTGGACCAGGCGGTGAACTGACTCGGCTCCCCGCCTCTGCACGATCACATGCGAGCCCGCCTGGGCCAGGACCGTCGCGATCTCCTCCTGGCCGACGGGCGGGGATCCGAGCGGCGACAGGGCGTTCGCCATGGCCGTCCAGACCGGGTGTATAGGCACCCCGTCGCCCATGGCCCACGCCAGCGGAGTCAGGATGTCGAGGATTCGCTCTGGATCGCCGCCCACGTGCACGATTTCGCGCCGGATCGCGCCCGCGATGCCCGACCGGAGTAGCTCGCGCAGCTCCTGACTGTCGGGGCGGACGACGCGTGGCGAGCGCGCCAAGGTGTCGGCGACCAGGTCTGCCAGGTAGAAGTTGCCGTCGCAGCGGCCGGCGATCTCCTCCGCGAGTCCGGTGATCTGTGCGTCGTCGGCGTACGGCGACAGGGCGGTGGTCCGCAGGACGCGTCGGACGTGCCGGGCGATGTCCCGCTCTGCGTTCGGATCCGTGTCGAGGTCGTACCACGCGCCGGCTTCTGCCTTGAGCAGGGTGAATTCGTCGGAAGCCTGGTCCGGCCGGGCTCCACCTCGATCGGCGACGACGACGTGGACTCCAGGTAGACGCGACAGCGGCGCCAGGAGCCGGTGGACGATCACCTCTCGGTGGTCCGCGCGCGCCTCATCCGCCGAGTCGATCAGCAGGGTGACCCGGCGCCGGGTGGATGCGTACTCGGTGACGACCTGTTCGGGAAGGTATTTGTGGGCTGGGTGCGTGTCCAGCCCGAGCCGGGGGGCCAGGTCACGGGTGAAGGATTGGACGTCGGCCCCGGTCAGGCTCAATGCGACCGTGCTCGGCGGGCCGGCCGACAGTCTGGCGTAGTCGTCGGCCGCGAGCTGGGTGAGCACGGACGACTTGCCGCTCCCCATCGACCCGGTGAGCAGGAACAGGCCGTGGGGCGAGGCGGTGCGCCATCCCGTGATGGCATCGATCGCGTCGCCGCGTCTGATCAGGGCCGCCGACCGGACGACGACGTCACGCGCGGCCGGATCGTGCCGGAGGTTGCGGAAGAAATCGCTGCCCGAGTGGACCCCGGCGCAGTTGGCGCGCTGCCGATCGGTCCCCTCGTCGGCGATCAGCCAGGCGCTGGCGGCCTCGGCGACCTCCTGCGGCGTGACCATGGCCTTCTGGATCGGCCACGTGCCCGAAGGCGGGCCCTTCGTGAGCGCCTGCGCCAGCGCCCGCGAGAACGCCTCCTCCTGCGCCTCGTCCACGCTGTAGGTGGCGCTGATCAGCGAGATGACCGGGGGCACGCGGTGCTCCCGGATTGGCGGTGGCTCCGTGACGGCCACCGCCTTCGCGATGTCGAGTGCCGTGGAGCCCGCGCCGCAGCAGTCCAGGATCAGCAGGATCTGCTGGGTCTCGGAGAGGCCGCCGAGCAGGGCGGCCATCCGCTCAGGGCTGATCGCGTTGGTGTCGTCCGGCGCCTGGATGGGTGAATCACTGGTCAGCAGCCAACGGCCCCGTTCGTCGGAGATTCCGTGACCGGTCCAGTAGACGACCACACGTCGAGCCGGGCGGTTGGCCGCCCGGAGATATCTCTCGACCTCTGGGACGCGCACGACCCCCGTGAGCGGTTCACGGTCGAGATCGAACCCGAGCGCGCCGAGCGCGGCACCGACCTCCTTGATCTCCCTGACGCCGTGGTCGAGGTCGGCCAACTCAGCGTCGTGATATCGCGTGATCCCGATCGCGAAGGCCAGGTCGGGGGGTTCGGGATTCATTCGAGTTTTCCCCCTAGCACCGGGTGGCAGGAACGACCCGCAGAACATCCGACATGGGAGACGACCAGGGAATCTGTTTGCTCACGTCGTTTCGGACGAGCACGATTTCCTGTGCGCGCATCCCGACGAGGGCTCCGCAGACCGAGTTCCCCCGGATATCCTGCACGAGAACAGTTGTCGCCGCCGAACTGCTCGATTCAACCGGCGCAAACCATGACATCGTCGCGGCGGCGGCCACCGCGCTGACCCCAACAATGGATAGTGCTGTGGCGAGTCTAATAAGGTCGGCAATTTCCCGCGTCCTGCGCTCAGACCATGACCGCAACGCGGGGCCGTTCGACCAGATCCGCTCTCCGGGACGGCCGAACGAGGCCCTCGCCGCGGCGAACAGCCCGCCTGTGAGTGCCGCGAATGCCGTCACCAGCAGACCGAACGTCGCGTACCGCCAGGAGTCGGGCATGGCGACGATGTCGTCGCGACCCCGCACGAGCGTGACGGCGCCCACCACGGCGGTGATCCCAGCCAGAGCGTTGCGCCAGCCGTCCGCCTGCTTACGCACCGCCTCCAACTGGTCGAACGGCAGGTCCCGCGCCAGTCGCTCCCAGCGCAGGTCATCAGAGGTGGGATAGTCGGTGACCGGGTCTCCGGCCGAATCTGTTGCCACTTCTTCCCCGCGCGTCAGTCTTCTCGGTTGAACCAGTAGGCGCCGCAGCCCCGATGGGCCTCATTGTCCGGGCGGCCCTGGTGTGGTCGGCCGCAGTCGCATATCACCGGTCTGGCCTGGTCAACGACAGGGGGGCCAGAGTCGCGGTCCCATTTCCCGCCCTTCCCGGTCGCCGTCGGCCGGTCACGTCGGATGGTGATTCCGGCGCATCGCGGGCAACGCCACCTGCGCACGACGCTGTCGTCGGCAGAGTGCGTGACGTCCACTGGGACTTGTGGGGTTTCTGGGACTTCCGCGTATGCGAACTCCTGGTGCAGAAGATCGATCCGCAATGGGCATGCCCACTTTCTTTGTGACATGTCTGGTGGACGAACTCTATGTGATAGTACGTGTGGAAGGGAACGGTCCAAGCCGAAGGCGGTGGCGATGTCCGCGAAGTGGCCGTCTGTCAGCGCGCACGACGAGGCGGAACGACTTAGCCAGCGCTATCGGACATCTGGCGATGTGAATGCGTTGCGTGGCGCCGCGCACGAATATATGCGCGCGGCGTCAATGGGCGGCGAACGGCGCCGACTTTGTTACGACCTTAAGGAGGCGTCCGGAACCGCGTGGGAGCTGTATGAGACCGAGCCGGAGTTGTGGGCGCTCGACCAGGCGATCTCCGCGGGCAGGGCTGCCGCCGGGATGGTGCGCGAGCCGCTCACGTGGATAGCCGTGGTCACCGTTGTCGGCGCTGCTCTGCGCGCGAAATATGAGGTGACCGGCGAGCGGCCATTGCTGCAGGAGTCCATCACGGCTCTGCGTAGCGCGTGCGCGGCACTGCCCGCGGGCTCTCCGGAGCCCGCGGTGATACAGCACTTGGTTGTCGCGCTGCGCCTCGCCTACAAGGACTGCGGAGCGGTCGACCTGCTGGTCGAGGCCGTGGGTTGGGGCCGAGTCGCCGCGGGTGTCCCTGACAGGCTGCAGATCGACGCGCTGCTCCGCCTGGCCGGGAACCTCTCCCTCCTATCGGACAAGATGGGTGACATTGCGCCGCTAGGCGAGGCCCGCCGGGCCGCCGGGCAGGCGGTCCGGCTGGCGACCACGCGCGCCGAGCGAAGCGAGTGCCTGGCGCACTTGTCTAACACGTTGCGTCACCTGTTCATGGTGACGGGGGACATCGGGGCGCTCCGTGAGGCCGTGCGGACGCGCACTGAGGCGATTTCCCTGTGTGACCACCCCGGCAAGAGGAGCGTTCACGTCATGACCCTGTCCGGACTCCACAAATCACTCAGGGAGCAGACCGAGTAACCGGTGCGTGAGAGCGGACTGCGAGTGTGGGCCTGTCCAGATAACGGCTCTGTCTCTCTTTCGGTGGTGACGGAGCGTCAGGCTAAACAGGATGTGATGGCGGAGCAGCGTGAAGCTGGCCCGGCCATGCAATCGCCGCATGATGCGCTTGGTCTTGGTGTTTACGCCTTCGGTCCCGCCGTTGTGGTAGGGCAGGGTGACGGCCGCGTGGATGGCGTCGCGGGTCTGAGCTTCCCCCCGTTCTGCGGACCGTCGACCTGAGGTCACCTTGATCATCAGGAAGGATGTCCTCCATGCCCGCACCACACCCTGTGGGATGCTCCTATGATCGTCAAGCGGTCTTAGCAAGATCCTTTGCCCGGATCGTTCGGGTTTTCGGGCAGGTCAGAATCGTGTAGAGCTCGCGGGCGATGTACCGCTTGAGACAGCGGATGATCTCTTTTTTGGATAAGCCGTCATGCGTGCGGCGCTCCACGTAGGCACGGGTGCGGGGGTCGTGGGCCATGCGGGAGACGGCGATGATGTACAACGCTCGGTTGGCTTGGCGGTCGCCGCCGCGGTTGAGGCGGTGGCGGTTGGTCTTGCCGCTGGAGGCCGGGACCGGGGACACCCCGCACAGCGATGCGAACGCGGCCTCGCTGGACAGCCGGTCTGGGTTATCGCCGCAGGTGGACAGTAGCTGAGCGGCGGTCTCCACGCCGACGCCCTTGACCGTGAGCAGATCGGGGCGGGCCTGGGTGACCAAGGCGGCAAGCCGGGCATCCAGATCGGCGATCTCGGCGTCCAGGTGCTGCCAGCGGCCGGCCAGACGACGCAGCGCATACCGGATGCCCTGTTCCGGGTCGGCCAGATCACTATCGGCCCGAAGGCCGGCGCATGCCTGGATGAGCCTGGCGCCCTGATGCCCGCTCAGCTCTTCGCGCAGCCGTGCCGGGGCGGTGATCAGCAGCGCATGAACCTCGTTGATGCAGGCGGTGCGGGACCTGACCGCGCCGGCGCGTACGGTGTGCAGCGCGCGGATCGTTTCGGTGATCCCGTCACCGGCCTTGGGCACTGTCCGGGCCCGTCCGGACAGCACCGCATCGGCGGCGGCGTAGGCGTCCAAAGGATCGGACTTGCCTTTGGCCCGCCGTTGCCGCCGATCAGGCCGGTCGACCTCGACGATCTTCACCCGCTGCCCGGCCAGATAGCGAGACAGCGCCGCACCGTAGGAACCGGTGCCCTCTACACCGACTACATGCACCCGCCCGAACCCGCGCGTCCACACCAGTAGATCGCGGTACCCGGCTGCGGTGGCCGGGAACTGCGCGTCGGCCAGCCGGCGACCGTTCATCAGCACCACCGCCGCATGGTGGGTGTCCTTGTGGGTGTCGACGCCGCCGGTAATCTGTCGTTGCCGCGGCTTGCCAGCCATGCTCGATCACTTCCTTCCTTGCCGATCCCAAACTCGCGGCGCGGCGCCGGCCAGACGGACAACACAGTGACGAGACCAGCTCAGACAGGCTCCTATCAGGCCACGCCTGGATCGCCGCGGCGCACACGCTCCAAGGGCTCCAGGGCGAGGCGACAGATCCCACACAAGGCACCCGACAAAGCAGGACCGGTGCCGGAAAGGGTCAGCCTCAAAAGAGCACCTCCTACCCCTGCAATCTCACCCGCAAG
Organism: Streptosporangiaceae bacterium NEAU-GS5; assembly: GCA_017592665.1. Lineage (GTDB taxonomy): Bacteria > Actinomycetota > Actinomycetes > Streptosporangiales > Streptosporangiaceae > NEAU-GS5. Next base: position 39,889 of record JAGFNW010000053.1, read on the forward strand.
GGCCAGCGTTGCTGCTCTCCCAGTCTCACTGTGCCGGAAATGATGTCACCTCATGCGACCTGGGCGTATTCGTGGATCAGTCCGCCCAGTCGGTCGCGTCGAATGATGCGGGCGCGGTTCGGGGGATCCGCCGCAGGCGGCGGATCGGCTCGCCCGTTGGGTGGTCGTTGATCCAACGTGCGGTGCGGGCGATGATCGTTGTAATGCTCCAGGTATTCGGTAAGGACACGCACCAGATGTTGCCGGCCGACGATGAGCATCCGATCCAGGCATTCGCGTCGAGCGGTCAAGATCCATCGTTCCGCGATCGCGTTCGCCCGCGGCGCCCGGATCGGCGTGAGAATGGTCCGGACGCCGATCGCGGCGAACACCGCGTCGAACGCGGTGGTGTATTTTTGGTGTCCCGGTCGCGGATCAGGAACTTCCATGTTCGGGGCGCGCAGTGGTCCTGGAGGTTGATAAGCAGGTTGCGGGCCTGTTGGACGGCCCAGGCGCCGGTGGGATGGGCGGCGACGCCGGGCAGGTGGACGCGGCGGGTGTCGTGCTCGATCACGAACAGCGCATACAAGCGGCGTAAGAATACGGTGTCGACGTGGAAGAAGTCGGCGGCCACGATGCTGTCTGCTTGGGTGGCAAGGAACTGTGCCAGGTCGCCCCGGATCGCAGCGGCGCCGGATCGACACCCGCGGCCTTGAGGATCGCCCATACCGTCGACGGCGCGACCCGGTACCGGAATCTGGCCAGTTCCCCGGTGATGCGCCGATAGCCCCACAAGGAATTCTCGCGGGGCATCTGCAGCACCAGCCGGTGAATTGTGGGCGCAGTGCGCGGCCGGCCGGGGCGGCGACGTGGGAAGGTCCAGCGGCGTTTGACCAGGTCGGCGTGCCAGCGGAGCAGTGTCCGGGGTGAGACGATCAGACGCAGTCGCTGCAGCTGCTCCGCTGGCAGCAAGCGTGCCAGCCCGGACAACAGCGCACGGTCGGTCCAGGACAATTTCGGGGTTTTCAGCTGCCGCTGCAGCACGGCCAGTTGATGGCGGAGCAGGAGGATCTCGGCGTTCTTGGCCGCATCGGACCGGGGGAGTAAGGCGAGCCAGTCGAGCAGACGCAGCAGCATTAGATAGATCAGACGTAAGGCCACGACTACCCACGGTGCCAGACGATGGCTCTGTCGCGGGGCTGAACCACGAGACGGCCTCCGGTAACGCCGCTGCTCAGAGGCTGTGACACCATTTCCGGCACCCACACGGCGTAGTGGCAGGTCGATGTCAGTGACGATGACCGTGACCTCCTCGCCTTCCCGGACTACTCGGTCGGGTGTCTCGATGGGTGCAGTGGAGAGCTCACTGAGGTGGATCAGGCCTTCGACGCCGTTGTGGAGCGGTCGGCAAGGCATCAGTCCCCGCGTTCCAGCTCTCGCCGTATGTCGTCAGCAGCTTGTATCGCACGGTCAATCTCCGGGTCACCGTCATACCAATACTCTCTACCTCCGCACGGACACGGCTCCATGTACTGGCCAGCCATTGCTGGCGTCTTGCCGGTGCCGTGGCAGGAACTGCAGCTGACCTTGCCCCGCTTTCGAAGGTCCTTCTGAACGTCGCTCTTCGCCGCAGCCCTGTTGACTGCGAAGTTGATCCGTCGCCAGAGCGTCGGGTTTTGCAATGTTTGTAGAGTGTCTTGCAGAAGCTGACGGGTCGAGTAGATTGCCCGAAGAGCCTCCTCACCTTCGGGCGTCCATGCATGTTGGCGAATTGTGGCCTCATTATCGTCGAGGCGCCGCAGTTGGGCGCGCACATATGCCACCTTCTCCGCGTGAGAGAGTAAGTTGAACTCATTCATCAGGCCCCTCCGTCATTGTGGTTTGCCGCTTAATTGCATGCCTAATGTCGCGTATTCCTCCCAAGCCCTTCGTTGTAGATCGACACGAGCAATGTGGCCTGGACGCCAGGACGATAACGGGTGGTGTTTTACCACTCCATCATTCCCCTCAGCTATAGGCGAACTAAAGATGACTTAAGGAGGCTGTATTCTGTTTCGGGCATGGACACATCAATATGCGCCGCTGAATGTGCTGATCATCATGCTTGATCAGCACAGAAGGACTGCCTCAACGACTCAACGACTCGATGACCTCAGTCCCGTCGACGGAGTAATTTTGCAGGTGCGTGTGCAGCATGTAAAGGAACGGTCCAAATTAGATAGACCAAAACCCCTGATTGGTCCAACCAGAACATGTCGCAGCACCGACTACAGACCTTGAAAGGCTGGCCCATGGCCCTACGGCGGTTCGAGTTCCACGGCGAGTTCGGTCTGGGCGATGATCGCGTCGAGCAGGCCAGGGCGGTATTGCATGGGCTTGAGGTGGTGCTTGATGATGGTGGCCAGTTCGTCCACGCCGTCGTGGACGGCCAGGTTCGCCAGGTAGTTCTTCAGATTGGCCCTGTGGTGTGCCAATATTCGTGCATGGTGGTTGACCTGCGGTTATCGTCGCTGCGTGTGAGCTTCCGTCTGCTGTATCTGATCTTCGTCCGGGTTGTGGGCTGGCTGGTCCTGGGGGCCCGCAGCGACGCCTCTAAGAGGGCGTCTGACGGGTATTTGATGGGATCGGCGGCATTCACGGCCGTCCGGTGTGTGCCGATTACGTTGAATGCGCGTGTTGAGGCGCGGCTGCACAAGCCGCGGCCGAGCCGTTTCATCCCGGGAGCGGACCCGCAGTCCGTCTGATCTCGAATTGGCCGGGAACCGCCCACTTCCTGAGTTGCGCGGCCTCAAGTGCGCGTTGTGTTAGCAGAGAGCCATGACCCCCCGTCGCCCGTACCCCTCAGACCTGAACCCATCCGGCATTGATGGAGGCTCCTGCGGTTGGAAAGGATGGAGCCCATGGCCGGACGATCTTCTTCTGCGCATCCCTCTCAACGCCGCTACCCGCCGGAGTTGAAGCAGCGCGCAGTCCG
>JAGFNW010000054.1:0-31928 GCA_017592665.1 Streptosporangiaceae bacterium NEAU-GS5
ACTGCACACCGCCTGCGACCACCGGCCTCCGGTGGAGTTCGAAGCGATCTACTACCGTCACAACTACGACAGCGTCACGACAGCAGAAACCAAGTAGGCAGCTGTCCATCAAACCCGGACGGGTTCACCGATCGGTGGCCGTGACGCCTCCGTTCCACATGGACAGCAGTCGTACGCCGCGAACTGCTTGACCGCTGCCTGCTGTGGAACGAACGCCACCTGCGCCGGGCCTTGCGCGAGTACGAAGACTTCTACAACCGGCACCGAGCCCATCAAGCCCACCAGCCCCTTGGGCAGGCGGCTCCGCTGCGCACCGTCCCGGCACCGATCGCCGATCCGGAACAGATCATCGGCCTCAACGTACGCCGACGAGACCGGCTCGGCGTCCTCCACGAGTATTTACATGCCCACTTGAACTGCACGGATGAGGATTTCGGCAGGCGCACGACCGGGTTGAAGGCCTTGTTTCAGGGCTGAAGCGGTAGCCCATGCCCGGCTCGCTCGCCCACGGCCTCCAAGATGTACCGAAGCGGCACGAACATCCACAGCCGTCTAAGGTCAGGCGCTCCTGTGATGAGGGTCCATCTCGCCGCCGTAGGGTGTCGCCCTTGTGACCGTCGCCCCTGTTGCCGTCTTGGAGACGAACGTCTGATGGCCGGCGCCCGCGTGCGCCATCCCGGCCGTGACTGCGAGCAGCACGAGGGATGCGCTCACCGCAGCCGCCGCTCGTCTTGCGATCTTCATTTCTGCCCTTCGGATCGATGACAACGCGAGACGGGACGCCTCACTCGCACAGCGTTCCATCGCGTTCCAGGGTCAGGTGGCCGCGATCCCCACCATGCGCCAGGCCGTCCGCCTGCGGGCCGAGGTCGACAACTGGGCACACACCAACTGGTACTGCACCCCAACCGACCCGACACGCACGAAAGGCATCAGTCCTGCGTAGGGCCTCCACCGCGCCCCAAACCGACATGAACTTCCACACTGTTCAAGGGCTACTGTGCACGCATGGGAGCGAGTGCCTATTCCGTCCAGGTGACCGGTGACGGCGACATGAACGCGGCACGGGCCGCCATTTGGAACAGCGCACATCACTTCATCCGCCGCTACGTCGGGGCCTCCGCGGCCGAGGTCTTCGAATACCTGGACAACAATGACCCGTGCGCCGGCACCGACAAGGACGGTGACCGCCTGTACTGGTGGTTCCGGGATCTCGGCGGTGCCGCCGGGCGGTCGGCGTGCGCTTGGGTGCACTGGCTGAGCGTCATGTTCGCCTCCGATTGGGACACGTTCAATTTCCTGGCGAGGCAACACGGGTACAGGTTCTCCGGCGAGCGCCCCATTCTCGCCGATCTGCTGACCGATTCGCCCGACCGATTCGTCGTTCTCCGCGGTGAGATGTGGCACGTCGATGGGGACGCACTGTACGGCGACGACCGGGAACTGCGACTCGATGACCTGTCGTTCGAGGAACGGGACCGCTTCAGGGAAGCGCAGACGCTGTGCCGGTGCGATCTCTGCGCCAGACTGCGCCCGGACGACCCGGCTGACGTTGACACGCTGCTCCGCGCGCTGGGGAGCGGCCTGCTCGAAGAGATGACCGACGCGGCGTGGTATCTGATCCGCCTGCGGCACGCCGGCCCCGAGATCCTCACCGCCCTGATCAAGGCAGGTTCCGCGAACGCCGGCTCCTTGCTGCTCAGCGACGCGATCAGGCAGTACGCACCCAGGGTCGCCGATGCCTGGCCACTGCTGAGGTCCCTGCTGCCCGATCTCGACGACGCCGCCTACGCCCTGGCGCTGTTCGCGCTCGACGCGCTGAACGACACGTGCGCCGACCTCGGAGAGGACGACCGCGCCTGGTTCGCGCGCGAGCTACGCGCGGTCCGCGACTCTTCGGGCGACGCGACCCGGCAAGCCGCCGTGCGCATTCACGGAGGGGAGATGGCGACGGAGGCCGAAGCGCGGATCGAACAAGCACTGCGCACGCGCGCTAACTCGCTGGACCTGTCCGATCTCGGCCTGACGAGGCTGCCTTACTCGATCAGCGACCTCACGGGGCTAACCGTCCTGAACCTCAAGAGAAACCGGCTCGCCGGGTTGCCGGAGCGGTTGCGCGCGCTCGCCGAACTCAAGGTGCTGGTGCTGACCGAGAACTGCTTCACCGAGCTGCCGGACTGGCTGGGTGAGCTTCCCCGGCTCACCGAGCTGCACCTGGCCGGCCTGGGGCTCGACGCCGTGCCGGACTGGGTGGCGAACCTCGGCCGGCTCACCGTGCTCAACCTGATCGACAACGACCTCACCACACTGCCGGACGGCTTGGCGAACCTCACTGAGCTCACCGAGGTGGGTCTCGGCGGCAATCCGTCCATCGCGCTGCCGGACTGGCTGGGCGACCGTACCGGAATCACTCACCTGTACCTGCACGAATGCGGACTGTCCGCGGTGCCGGACTGGCTGGCGAACCTCACCAAGCTGTCGGTGCTTTCACTGCACAGGAACCGCCTGACCGTACTGCCGGACTGGTTCGCGGGCCTGAGCGAGCTCACCGACGTCGGCCTCGGCAACAACCGGCTCATCGCCCTGCCGGAGCGGTTCGGTGATCTCAACCGGCTTACTCGGCTTTTCCTGCACGGAAACGAGCTCACGGCGCTGCCGGACTCGATGGCCGGCCTGACCGAGCTCGTCGAGCTGACCTTGGACCGCAACCGGCTCGCCGTGCTGCCGGACTGGATCGGCCGGCTGACCGCGCTCACCAGGCTGCAGATTCGCGACAACGAGCTCACCGCGCTACCGGACTCCGTTGTCGAGCTGGTCAACCTGCGCACGCTCCGCCTGGACGGCAACAAGATCACGACACTGCCCGCCGGGATGGCGGTCTTGTAGGTTCCTGCTATGGCGAACGTGGTCTTCTTCGATCCGGACGGCACGCTGGTCGATCATCGACACCGGATCCCGATGGGCGCTGCCACCCAAGCGAAGAACTCCTCGCCGACTTCATGCTGCAACATCCTGAAACGATAGAGACAGAGCACCTCTCGACAGTGATCCTTCACTCTGGGGCACCGGCAAGGCGTTCGATCTGCTCGGCGAGAAGGGGCCACGGCAACTGTGGCCGCGATCAGTTCTCGCCGGTATGACCGCACGTGTTGCGGCCCAAAGAACTCGGGACCACAAACCGGCGCGGTTGAAGACGCCGATTCCGGCATCACTCGACAACGACCGGGCATCGTCCACGGCGGTCACATCCAGGTGCCGACAGCGCTCCCTGCGGGCACGACCGGGCCAGCCACGGCCCGCCAGCGCCGTCGGCCAGCAGCTCACGTCAAGCGGCATCGAGGGTCTTCTCGCCCACGCCGAGCGCGTCAGCGCGGAAGAGACAACGGCCTCCCGCCGTAGGCGATCTACAGCTCCGTAGGCAGCCCGGTCCGGCTGGCGCGGGAGTCAGACCCAGCCCCAGCATTGGCGAACCATCGCGCGCAGCGGCGGCCGGCACGGCCCGGCGGGGGTGGCCGTTCCGGCCGCGAGGTGGTGCAGCTCTACGCTCAGGCGCTCCCGCCTGCTTTGACTCGGCTGATCCCCGAGCATGGCAGCCGCCGCGTGCAGGCTGCGATTGCCACCGAGCTCGCTATGCGCAGCCCGGACGAGCCGGCCGGGCGGATCGCCGCCCGCTGGCAGGCTTGGCGGTACCGGGTCGAGGACATCGACGACCCGACCGCGGTAGCGATCACCATCGTCCGCCGCGGCTACGACTGCGCCGACTTGCGCTGCGAAGACCACATTCGCCTCGACACCGGCCAGCCCTGCCATGCGTGTGCCGACATCGCCAATGCGACGCCAGCGACTACCGCTGTGCAACTCGCGGACGGCAGGTGGACCAAGTGTCGGCGATGCAACTCCGCCGCCCAAGGCCCGCACGCCTCGAGGGAGGTGCACCCGTGACCGGCGACGACCGCACGCTCGTCCTGTCACCCTGACCTGGCCGAACGGCTCACCAAGCCGCCGCTCAGCTTCATCCACCCAGCAGAACGTCCACCAGGCCGCCCAGGCCGTCGCCCCGGACGCGCAGGTGATCTACGTCGGCAACGACCGATCGTCCTGACCCACGCGCGGGCGCGTCAGCAGGATGGACGAGACCACCAGGTCTGCCACAGGACGAACACCGGGGACTTCGCGCATCGCCCGCCTGAGCAGCTGACCGCGCACTTGGAGGGTCTGGAGCTGCTGGACCCGGGGGTCGTGCCGGTGGACATGTGGCGCCCACGGCACGACCAGTGGCCGGGCGATCCGGACAACAGCGAATTCCTCGGCGCCGTCGCCCGCGGCCCTGACATCTCCAGTGCGCCGCGAGCGTTGGCCGGGTCACTGCTCGTCAGGCGACCGAGGCCGCGCCGGCCGACCACGTGTCGCAGCTCTCGGGGTCTCCCGACTGGAAGCCTCGATCGAGCCAGGCGGCGATGTTGCGGCCCTTTCCATGGTCGCGGACCTTGCCCTGCTCGTCACCGGAATCGCGGTCGTCGGCGAGCATCTTCTTCCAGTCCTGCGAGTCGCGGTCCAACGAGTCCCAGACGCTGCTGATGAAGACGCCGGCCAGGCATTCGGCCTGCAGCTCGAGGCGGCGGTTCTGTTCGAGCCCTTCGGCCTTCTTGCCGTAGTCGAGGTCCAAGTAGGCGTCCATGATTCCCGTTATGGTCTGAATGTGGTGGCCGTATTCATGGGCGACCGTGTCATAGAGGAACAGGGTGGTGTCCTGCAGCGTGTCCTTGTCCAGCAGGACGACGAAGCGCTCGCTCTTGGAGCAGTAGGTCGCCGCCGCGTCTCCCCAGGGTCCGCCGCAAAACTTCGTGGGCTTGGTGATGAACCCCAGCGACGGCTCCTCGAACGGCAGGTCGGCCTCTTCGAAGTGCGCTGCCCATGACCTGTTCAGGCAGTTGAAGATGGCGGTCACATACCGCTTGGCCGAGGCCACGGTGCGGTGTTTGATCGACGTTTCCCGGCAGTTGGACGACTCGAGCTCGCCCGAGTAGTACAGCTCGTTGTCGGTGAGCTCGTCATCGTGGACCGGGTAGCGGGCAGCGGCTTTCACCGCGCCGGCCTTCGTAGTGCCGGCTGAGTCGGCATGCGCGGGCGTCCCGGCTAACAGGAGCCCGGAAAGTACGGCGAGGGCGATCAAGCCCATCTTCTTCATCGTGAAGTCCTAACGATCGTGGTTGTCGGGGTTCGTACTTGAGGGCTCGATCTGCACGTCGTGACACGCCGTTCCACCGACTTCGACCTGCCGGTGGCGGCTCGGCACGCACGCGGAATTCGTGTGCGCACGGCAGAGCGCCCCGATCGCGCACAAACCAAGGCGCGAGCTTCGACGAGGCGGCGGCGGGGTGCGACGGGGTGCTGCTGGCCCTGCTGGGGTTGCGGCCGGCAAGGAGTCGTTCCAGCGGTGCGAGGGCGCGCTCAACCCGCACGGGATCTACATCGCGACCGACGGGCTGCGCAACCTGATCTCGGCCCAGACGACGCGCAGGCGTGGCAAGAGGTGCTGTTCCCGATCCCGCCGCGGTTCCTGAAGCAATTCGCGCAAGGGGCGCTGGCCGCTCAGTCGCTCGCCGGTGGCGGGTTCGTCGCCCAACTCGACGCCAACAACGCGGCGTTGGCGAAGATTCGGGAGCGTCCCGCCGCCGTGGGCCGCCAATTCGGGCTCACGAAGGACCAGGCGATCGACCTGGCCGACGCGGTCGGCGTCGACCTGTCCAGGGGCGTCGTCGAATCCGGTGCGCTGCCGCCCGACGTGGCGACCCGCTTCGCGGCCTACCGGGCAGCGGTCGAAGCGGCCCGCGACCCGGTCAGACCACTGGTGACGCCTTCCGCAAACTCGCCGACGACGTGCTCGCCCCGGCCGACGCCCTGAAGACGCTGCAATCGGCCTACGACGCGGCGCGATCCGTGAAATCCGCGAAGGCGCTCCGCGACGCGAACACCACCCAGCTCGCCCGGTCGAACAGCTTGGAGCAGCTGCTCACCACCTTGCGCGAGCAAGGGACGGCGGAGTACGCGGTCACCAAGTCGACCCAGAACACATCCCAGAAGATGAAGGACCTCGCGCCCCGTCCTCACCCAGCTCGCCGGCGGCGGGGGAAGTCGAGGACCGGGGCGATCGGGGCGGGCGAGGGCGCCGGGAGATCGACATTCACGGGCCGGTGACGTCCACGCGCACGACCAGGATCCGGACAAGATCGGGCAGCAGGTTGCCGACCGCGTCAGGTGCCGGATCGTCGGCGCCATTCGCTGACCCGGAGGCTACGGCGGATCCGCCCGTCCGTGCCATCGCAAGTCCTCTGCCGCAGATGTTCGTGACCGCTCTCGCCGACCGGGTGAGCTCTCGGCTGCCGTTCCTGCGGGACTAGGCCGTCCAACGGGTGGAACGAGGGGGAACGCCGCTTCTGGTGGAACCAGACCCGGCGAAATGACAGGGAGTGCTCATGAAGAAGGCGACTCGGGTTTTCATCGGAGTGGTGACGGCTCTGGCCGTCGTTCTGCCCGCTACCGCAGCGAACGCGCGCAGCTGCTATCGGGACGGCAGCGAGGCATGCGCGCGCCCGAACTGCTGCATGCTCGCCTAACTCGCCTGATTATAGGCGGGTGCGAAGGTCGCGTTTGAGGACCTTGCCGATGGCGTTCTTGGGGAGGGACTCGGCGAGTTCGAGGCGTTCGGGGAGCTTGTAGGAGGCGATGCACCCACCCGCTCAGCGGCTGGTCGCCGCCGAGCGGGTCCTGACCCAGTGCTATCACCCATCCGTCGCGGCCACCGTTTAGCTCGATGAGCAGCAGGCACGCGGATGCGCCGACTGCCGTCGACGAGGTCGGGCGTCCCCACAACCCCGCCTTCGTTGAACGCGCGTGGTCCTGTACCGAACCGACTGAGGGCGTTACTTCAAACGACTCCCCACTCGGACGCACTCTTTTGCCGTTGCGACACGAAGTCGCACTTAGCGAGTGGACTCGCAGACAGGAGAGCCGACATGATGTCGGTGGCGTAGTCCCGGGCGTATGCTCGATGCCTGGCCCCGCCCTTGGCGTGCGTTGCTGGTAACGGCAGGGTGCGAAGCCCGAGGGGAAAGCCGAAGGGTCCTCCTCCCATCGGGAGGACTACGGGTGAGGGGCAGACCGGACGGTCACGTCCACGGATGTGGTGTATGAATCGATCTTCGCGTGATCCTGTTTCAGCAGGTTAAGCGGTAAGTGTCTGCGGGAGTGAATGGCGGGCCGGTGTGTCACCGTCGAGCACCCGGACACGGGCTTTGGCCAGCACGTCCAGACCCATATAGCGGCGGGCCTCCATCCATTCGTCGGTCTGCTCGGCCAGCACGGCACCGATCAAGCGGATGATCGCCGAGCGGTCGGGGAAAATGCCGACCACGTCGGTGCGGCGGCGGATCTCCTTGTTCAGCCGCTCTTGGGGGTTGTTGGACCAGATCTGCGGCCAGATCTCCCGCGGGAAGGCGGCGAAGGCGATCAGATCCTCCCGCGCGCCGTCCAGATGCTCGGCCGCGGCCGGGTGCTTGGCCTCCAGCGTCTGCACGACCCAGGCATGCTGGGCACGCACCGAGGCGCCGTCGATCTGGTCGAAGATGGTGCGGACCAGGGTCGCCACAAACGGCTGGGCGGACTTGTTCACGCAGGTCAACAGGTTGCGCAGGTAGTGGCTGCGGCAGCGCTGCCAGGTCGCGCCGGGCACGGTGGCGCCGATGGCGGACACCAGCCCGCCATGGCAGTCGGAGATGACCAGCTGCACCCCCGACAGGCCACGGGCGACCAGGCCGCGCAGGAACGCCAGCCAGCCGGCGCCGTCCTCGGCGCTGGTGACCTCCAGACCGAGGATTTCGCGGCGGCCGTCGGCGTTGACCGCGGTGGCCACCAGGACGTGCACGTTGACGATCCGGCCGCCCTCGCGCACCTTCTGCGTCAAGGCGTCCAGCCACACGAACGTGTACGGCCCGCTGTCCAGGGCGCGGGTGCGGAACGCCTCGACCTGCTCGTCCAACGTTTTGGCCAGCGCCGAGACCTGGCTTTTGGAGATGTGCTTGATGCCGAGTTGCTCGACCAGCTTGTCGACCCGGCGCGTCGAGACGCCGAGCAGGTAGGACGTCGCGACGACGCTGACCAGGGCCTGCTCGGCGCGGCGGCGGCGTTCCAGCAGCCAGTCGGGGAAGTAGGAGCCAGTCCGCAGCTTCGGGATCGCCAGCTCGATGGTCCCGGCCCGGGTGTCCCAGTCGCGGGTGCGGTAGCCGTTGCGGGAGTTGGTGCGCTCGTCGCTGCGCTCGCCGTAGGGGGCGCCGCACAGCGTGTCGGCCTCGGCCGACATCAACGCCTCGGCCATGGTCTGCACCATGGATCGCAACAGATCCGGGTTTCCGGTGCGGATCTGCTCGGCCAGCCACGCGGCGGGGTTCACACTGTTGTCTGCGGTCATCGCTCGATCTCCTTCGTAGTTCGCACTCGAAAGGATCACGCGATGGCCGTTCTCATTTCACGGCCGCCACGCTTGTGACCAGGTCAAACTCGTACACCACTCCGTGGACGCAACCGACCGGACGGGTGAATCCCGTGAACCTTCGTTGATGCCTCGTGAATAGTGGGCCCCGCGCGATGGGATGTCCGAGTGGGGTGCAGGGACACGCCGTTGTGATGCGGCAGGCGCTGGCCGGGCACGGCATCCGGTCCAGGAGAGCACCGCCGTCCCCGGGGTACAGGAGGCACCTTCCCGGTCATTTCTCGTGAGTGTGGAACGTGGAAACCCCGACAAGGTCCCGACGCTGGTGCGGTCGGGGAGCCGACCGTGAGGAAGGCCTAACTCCCTGGCGGGACCGGACGGGGATGACCCGACAAGCGAATGCCGGTGGCCGGAAGGCGGCAGGAAACCACGACGACGTTACTCCGTCTCCTCCAGGCGGGTGTTGTGGATAACTGGCCCGGATATCGGGCACTGTGCCCGGCCGTGAAAGCGGGCTGACGCGGGTCAGGTGAGCCTGTGCGGAGACGATGACGACAGGGCTGGAACCGACGGACAAGTTAGACGCCGCTGTGGCCTCGATCGCGGTGGTGAACGGACCGGAGGACGAACTGTTCGACTGGGACGCCGTGGATTGGCGTGCCTGTGAGCAGCACGTACGGCGTTTGCGGCAGTGGATCTTCACGGCGTCGCAGGTGGGGGACCTGAAACGGGTCCGGAATTTGCAGAAGTTGATGCTGCGGTCCCGGTCGAACACGCTGTTGGCGGTTCGGCGGGTCACCGAGATCAACGCGGGACGTTTGACGGCTGGGGTGGACGGCAAGATCGTCCTGGACGCTGCGGGCAAGGCCCGGCTGGTGGAGCGGATCCATCGCCGGCAGCGGCCGTGGCAGACCCGGCCGGTCAAACGGGTGTATATCCCGAAAGGGGACTGTACGAAGAACGGCTCTGTCTCTCTTTCGGTGACGGAGTGTTAGCCGAGAAGGATGCGGTGGCGGAGCAGGGCGAAGCCGGCTCTGCCGTGCATCTGGTGCATGATGCGCTTGGTCTTGGTGTTCACGCCTTCGGTCCCGCCGTTGTGGTAACGCAAGGTGACGGCCGCGCGGACGGCGTCGCGGTCCTGGTCCAGGCCCCGTGTGAAGGCGTGCAGGTGCGGCAGATCAGCGGCGCGAACGATGGCGATCCAGGCGTCGAGACGGTCGGCGTTACCCTCGCACGGCCGCAGCAGGCCTGCGAAGCCACGTACCAGCCTGGCCAGAGCGATCATCTCCGGGCAGGCGGCCGACAGATCGTCGAGCAGGCGCCGGTGCTCATCGGTGAGGCTGGCGGGCCGCGTCAACAGCAGCCGGGCCAGACGGCGTGGAGCAATGGGCAGCCGGTCGGCTTCGACGCGACCTTGAGTGATGTAGCGGTAGAGCAGGTTGAAGCTGCCCGAGTAGCCGAGGGCCTTGATCTCTTCAAACAAGTGCATGACGGGGACGGCGGGGTCGTCGGCGCGGCGCCGCTTGAGGTAGTCGCGGTAGGGGTCGACGAGGGTGGGCCGGTACTGCGGGGCCCGTCGCAACCGTTCTGGCTCGCTCACGCGCGCGTAGCGTTTGACCGTGTTGAGCGACACATTCAGCCGGCGGGCGCATTCCAGCAGGCCGACACCGTTGCCGAGCAGGTCGTGGACCTGCTGCCAGCGCTCGCGGGTAGTGGCCGCGCGCTTGCCGTCCTGCAGCGGCGGTCCGGCCGTGGCCCAGCAGGCGCTATGCGCGGCGACCTCCTTCAGGACGGCCTCGCTGAAGTTGTGCCACAGGTGCCAGCGGTCAGCGACCTGGATGGCGTCCGGCAGGGCACGGCGGATCGCTTCGGCGTAGGCGCCCGAGCCATCCCGGCAGACGACCCGCACTCCAGGGTGGGTGCGAAGCCAGGCTTCCAGCACGTCGGCGGTGCGGCCGGGCAAGACATCGACGCGCTGGCGGGTCTCGGCGTCGATGAGCACGGTGGCATACCGGTGACGCCGGCGCAGGGCGAAGTCGTCCACTCCCAGCACCCGGGGCACCGCAGGCCGCGGCAAGGGCAGGCGTAGCAACACGCGCAGTGCGGTATGCCGGGACAGGCACACGGCCAGTGCAGATAGCACACGCGCGCCAGCGCGGCCGGCCAGTTCGCGGACCACCGCACCGATCTGGGAGGCCAGGCGGGTGGTGCGCCGCTGGTAGCGTTCCAGCACGCCCGGGAGCTGTTCACGGAAGGTTTGGCGGCAGCCGCGGGTCGGGCAGACCAGGCGACGGATCCGCACCACCACCCGCACGCGGCGCGCGTCGAGCGGGATGTCGGTCACATTCCGTTCGTGATAGCCGTGCACGCGCGCCGTCTCTGCTCCGCAGCCCGGACAAGCGACCGGCCCACCCGGGGTTCGCGCCCGGATCCGGATTTCCTCGCCCGTGTCCGCCAGGCCCTCTACGACCAGCGGCGATAAGCCCGAGAACACTACGCTCACAAGATCGTCAACATGCACCACGCATCGCTACATGATCAAGCGGTCCGTCACCACCGAATCTGCGACAGAGCCGAATCTGCGACAGAGCCGTTCACTGGACAGACCCGCTCGAAGCTTCTTGACCCGGACCGCTTCGTTGAAGATCGCCTTGGTCACCAGGTAGGTCTGATGGATCCGGCTCGCCCCCAACCCCTTACTGCGCATCAGGCTGATCAGATCTTTGATGTCGCGACGCCGCACCACGGACAGGTGCTTGCCGCCCAAGGCGGGCAGGATGTGGATGAGCTGCCGAGGGTATGCCAAGCCAGGCCCGGATGTTCGGCTCGCAATTGGCGAGGGTGGCGCTGGCGTCATCGCCTCGAACGGCACCCGCCACGCATCCAGCAGCGACACTCGATGCTTCGCACGATCCTTGGCGACGTAGCCGACAGCCTTGACCAGGTCCCACCGGCCGAACGCCCGGCCGATCGGGCCCAATGGCAGCGCCTGCAAATTTCAGCGGCCGATCGGCGTGGATGGCCACCGGCGCGGTCCTTGGTGCGGTACTTGATAGCCCGGGTTCTGCGCCTGAACAGGGAAACTTAGGCGACCGGTTCGCCAGGTAGTCCGGGGTCGTCGTTCCCCTGGTAGGGCGCTGCTTGACGCACCGCAGCGGTAGGCCCACGCTCGGCGTCGACTGATGTCGATGTTTCGATCGATTGGGGACGTCGGTGATGGGTACCCGACCGCGGCGCACGCCGGGACCGGCCACGACCATCGGGATGGCGCTGTCGCTCGTGGCGGGGGTGTTGACCGCCCAGGTGGCCTCCGACCCGGCCGCGGCCGAGCCGGGGCTCGCCCTGGCGGTGGACGCCTCCGCCGCCCGACACCCGATCAGTCCGGACATCTACGGGCTCAACGGCGCCGACCCGGCCTTCGCCGCGGAGATCGGCATGCCGGTGGCGCGCTGGGGCGGCAACGCGTCCACCCGGTACAACTTCACCAACCACACGTACAACACCGGCAGCGACTGGTACTTCGAGAACATCGTGGCCGGACCGGACAACACGCTTGAGTCGTTCGTCCAGACCAACAAGGCACGGGGAACGAAGCAGGTCGTCACGGTGCCGATGAGCGGGTGGGTGGCCAAGGACTCACCTGATCAGCACCCGTTCGCCTGCGGGTTCCCGGCCACCCGCTTCCCGCAGCAGGACTCGTTCGACCAGTGGGACCCCAACTGCGGCAACGGCAAGCAGGGCGGCACGAACCTCACCGGGGCGGACCCCACGGACACCTCGATCCCCGCCGACGCGTCGTTCGACGGTGCGATGGTGTCGCACCTGGTGAGCCAGTTCGGTACGGCCGCGCACGGCGGCGTGCCGATCTACGAGCTCGACAACGAGCCGGTGCTGTGGAGCTCCACCCACCGCGACGTGCACCCCGACCCGGTCACGTACGACGAGCTGGGCACCAAGGGCACCGCGACGGCCGCGGCGATCAAGGCCGCCGACCCGAGCGCCGCGGTGCTCGGCCCGTCGGGCTGGGGCTACTGCGAGTGGATCGCATCCGGGCTCGACGGGTGTTCCCCGGGTGCCGACGCAGCCGCGCACGGCGGGCTCAACCTCTCGCAGTGGTACCTCAAGAACATGAAGGACTACAGCGACGCCCACAGCGGGAAGCGCTTCCTCGACTACTTCGACCAGCACTACTACCCGCAGATCAGCGGCGGGCAGGACGCCGAGTCCAACGCTCTCCGGCTGCGATCGACCCGGTCGCTGTGGGACCCCACATACGTGGAGGAGTCCTGGATCGGCCCGAGCGGTGTCAACGCCCCGCCGCTGCAGTTCATCCGCACCATGAAGTCGTGGATCGCGCAGTACTACCCCGGAACGAAGACCGCCATCACCGAGTACAACTGGGGCGCGCTGGACAACATCAACGGCGCCCTCACCCAGGCCGACATCCTCGGGATCTTCGGCCGCGAAGGGCTCGACCTCGCCACCATGTGGGGGGAACCGCAGCCCACGCAGCCCGGCGCCTACGCATTCAGGATGTACCGCAACTATGACGGCAAGGGCAGCCGATTCGGCGACGTGAGCGTATCGGCAACCAGCAGCGACCAGGGGCGGCTCGCCGTGTACGGCGCCCAGCGGATGCGCGACAGGGCACTGACCCTCATGGTGGTCAACAAGACCGGCACCGACCTGACGTCGCCCCTGTCGGTCGCCGGGTTCAACGCCAGCGGCAAGGCCCAGCGGTTCACCTACAGCCCGGCCGACCTCGCGGCCATCGTGCGCGGTGCCGACCTCCAAGTGACCCGGTGCACAGTGAGCGCCACGTACCCAGCGAGCTCCATCACTCTACTGGTCCTGCCGACCCGTCGGCACTGACTGGGGACGTTCCCGTTCGACCACCAGGATGGGACAGGCGGGCCCGGCGTCCTGGAGCCTCGATCGGACCTACAGCCGGTAACGGCGTGAACGGACGGTAGTGCCAGGTGCCGTGCTCGCAGGCCCCTATCCCCGGTCTGCCGGGGGCCGGGGTTGTCCTGGGCCAGCCGATCCAGGGAGTAGAGCCCGGCCCGCCGGACCGCCGCCCGGTCGGCGGGAGGGGGCCGCAGCGGACCGGCCTGACGACGTAACACGGCGAGTTGGTGACGCAGGACGAGGTGAGTAGCCGGGGGGAATCTCGCCCCCCGGCTCTCGCAGAACCGGACATGAGCCTCTCGGCTCATCCGGCTCCCATCGCCCAGCCGTCAGGACGTGCGCCAAAGCGCCAGTGCGCGAACAAGCCGGGTGCGCGTCGAGCGACCTCGGCCAGCCATGCCATGGCGCGTCGTTTTCGGCGCCGCAGCCGTTTGTACTTCCGGCAGGCCCACCACGCCAAGCGGCGGTTGAGCCTGCGCAGGAGATGGACCAGTTCGGACTTATAGAAGCGCCCGTAGTAGTTGATCCAGCCTTGCAGGACGCTGTTGAACATCCTGGCAAGGTCGTCGAGGGATTTGTCACTGCGCCTGCCGATGTGCCAGGAGCGGATCTCCCGGCTCATCGCGGTGACCGCGTCCTTGCTGACCGCGGGCAAGAAGGACACGAAGTGTTTCCCGTGCCTGCTCAGGGCCAGCCGTGGGCGGAATGTGTACCCCAGGAACGTGAACTGGATGTGCTCAAAAGAGCCGCCCCGGTTGGCGTCCTTGCAGTACACGATGCGCGTCTTGTCCGGATGCAGTTCCAGACCGACCTGCGCCAGGCGAGCAGCGATCGCGTCCCGGACCTGCCGGGCCTGGCTCTCGCTGCGACAGTGCACCACCGCGTCATCGCAGTACCGTTCGAACCGGACGGCAGGGAACTCCCGGACCATCCAGGCGTCGAACGCGTAGTGCATGAACAAGTTGGCGAGCAACGGCGAAATCGCTGAACCTAATGAACAGTGCTGGATTATGCGCAGTGTCGGTCTGGCGGGCCTGATAGGAGCCGGATCGGCGAGCGAGCGCTGCGCATAACCCAGCACTGCTCATTAGGCTCGTTATGTTCAGCTCAACATAAACCGCCCTGTGGGGTTCCGCGATCTCTGGCCACCAGGGTGCCATCGTGCCGCTGCAGCGGCACTTGGAGCCTGTGCCGTGCCAATACTCGTGTACTGGCTCTCACCTGCGATGCAGGTGATGACTACGCCACTCGCCGATACTGATTGATCAATCCCGAAACAGCCCTGGTTCGTCGGACCGGCGCCGTCATATCGATCACCCGGCCGGGCTCGTGCAGTGGCGGCGTCTGATTTCGGGACTGACGCGGACGATGATCATCGTAGTGCCGCTCGAACTCGGCGAGTACCCGACGCAGATGCCGCACACCATAGATAGCAGATGGTCCAGGCACTCCCGCCGTAGCGTCCCGGCGAACCGCTCGGCATAGCAATTCGCCCGCGGCGCCCGCGGCGGAGTCTTGATCACCTGGACGCCGCTGCTCGTGAACACCTGGTCGAAGGCCCTCGAGAACTTGCCGTCACGATCTCTGATCAGGTACTTGAACCGGCCGGCACGCTCCCCCACCTCCATCAGCAGATTCCTGGCCTGCTGAGCGGTCCATTCTCCTGTCGGGTTGGCGGTCACGCCGAGGATGTGAACGCGGCGGGTTTCGATCTCCATCACGAAGAAGATGTACAGCCGCTCCAGGAACACGGTGTCGACGTGAACGAAGTCGCAGGCCAGGAGTCCGGCAGCCTGGGAGGTCAGGAACTGCCGCCAGGTCGGTGAGGCTCGGCGAGGTGCCGGGCCATGCCCGGCCGACGCCAGGATCCGGCGGATCGTCCCCTCCCCTACTCGATGCCCCAGGCCGATCAACTCGCCCTGAATCCTGCGATAACCCCATCGCGGATTCTCACGAGCCAAACGTATGACCAAGTCACGCACTTCCCGCGGGATCGGCGGACGGCCGGTGCCGCTTGGGTAAGTCCAATGCCGCTTGACCAGCCGGCGATGCCCAGGCCAGCAAAGTGCCCGGCGTCACGATCCGATGCCCCCCGAAGCCAGCGCGGAAGGTGCCGGGCCAGCGCGGCCAGGATCGCCCGATCGGTCCAGTCCGGCCGCGCAACAGCGACCTGGCGGCGCAGCACCGCCACCTCATGCCGCAACACGAGGATCTCCACATCCTTCGACGCGTCGCTGCGGCCCAGCAGGACCATCCAATCCACGACGCGGATGAAGATCAGATACAGCAGACGGAAGGCCACGAACAGCGACGATAAACGCAGGTCAATCGCCGTGCACGAGTATTGGCACACCACAGGCATCCTCCACGAATACCTACACGCCGCTTGAACTGCACGGATCAGGATTTCGGCAGGCGCAAATGTCGAATCAATGATGCGAAATCCACATCACAGACATATAGAGCAATTCGGATCCCTCTAGATCGATAAGAGCGAGAGCTTGGCGGCCCCCTGCAATCCAAACTGAAATACATCTCACCTGCTCCGATCGAGCTTCAACTTCGCTCAACACATCAAGGAGCCTCCGAATCTCGCCGAAATATGGAGAGTCCTCTTCGAGGCGTCGCAGGCGCCGAGAATAGGTCCTATAGAGCTCCCTCACGTCCGTGATCGAGTAACTCTCGTCGACATAGGCGGCTTCACTAGCCGCCTGAAAAAGCTCCGGGGATATGACCCCTCGCGCCCTGGCTCGATCAGCCAGGGCGCGAAAGGTCTCTACGAACACGTCGCTAACCCGTCAACTAGCAGCCCGGGGTTTCCCAGGGCCCGTAGCCGACACTTATCTCTGCGTCTTTCACGATTCCAGCGATCAATATTTCACTTTCGCCATAGATGTCTTGGCGGCTGAAGATTCGGTTCGGCGGAACAGCGCTCTTCGGAATTCTCATAACGATACCCCTCCCAGGATCACCGTCATTCGCCGCATCTCTAGCCACATCCTCCAGATCGGTTGTCCACGATGTGAACACACTATCCGTGTTGCCGCCATTGTGGCGTCCGGGGTTTGTGTGACCGGCATATTGTCGGCCGCGCTGGCCACCACCTCGATCAAAGGCATTGGTCGCGACGCCGCGGGCATGCCGGGCACCGACTACGAATTCATGACCGCCTGGTATGCGAGTTACACCCCGGCGCTGTCCTCCGCTGTCAGCCTTGGCGATCCGCGCGGTCCTGTCCGTCATCCGCTGACCAACATCACCATCGGTGGCCACCATTATCCGCGCGTAGACGGCATGTCAGTTCCTGGCCTCATATGGAAAGCGTCCATGATGGCGGTGGGTGACCTGACCCCTAACATCGCCTTTGTGAAACCCGACCTGGAACGTTTCGGCGACTGCGCTACGGCTTGCCCGTCCTGATAGTCAGGCGGCTCGCCGTGACACGCCGGACGGTCATGGATGAGTTGATCACGCCAGTGCTTCGGCCTCGGCTCGGATCGCGGCGGCGAGATCAGCCGGCAGGACGACGGAGAGGCCGTCGACCGCGTCCCACAGCACATGTACGGCTCGTTCCCGGTTGCCCACCCTGCCGCCGGACAGCCCTCCCCCGGCTACGGAGATACGGCCAGTGATTTCACCCCAGGAGTGCCAGCCGCAATCGTCACCACGTCCGCGCAAGTTGTGGCCCTGCTCATCTGCGCAGTTCCCGCCTGCACCAGGGCCGTGCTCCCGGTTGCTCCCGTTTTCCGGCCCTCCGGCGGGAGCAACCGATGTTCCTGAACCGCTCCGAACGGGCCTCAACCAGCGTCAACAACCGCCCCTGACCTGCGCCGTCTGGAGAATTGGCTGGTCACGGCATGATCGGGATTACCCTGACACGGAACAGGTCACTGGTTCGATCCCAGTATCGCCCACTCAAGAAATCCCAGGTCACAGGCCTGGGATTTTCTGTTTGATGATCGTCGATCATGAAATCGGCAGCAAAACGGGAGCCCCTGCTCCACCTTGATCGTCACCACTACCCCGATCGGTAGAGGTCACCCGGGTAATGGTCAACGCCGACTGGGAGCACATCTGCTCCCGATCCAGCCAACCCCCCGCAGCGGCCCGGAGCAGCGCCGAGGACAAACCGCGCCACTGATAACCGCGCCA
The DNA here is from genome assembly GCA_017592665.1 of Streptosporangiaceae bacterium NEAU-GS5. Classification (GTDB taxonomy): domain Bacteria; phylum Actinomycetota; class Actinomycetes; order Streptosporangiales; family Streptosporangiaceae; genus NEAU-GS5. The sequence goes on from JAGFNW010000054.1 coordinate 17,549, forward strand.
CCCCGGCACGTCACCCGCTGACCGCGTGGACGCCCTCGTGACCGATCGATTGCCGTCGTTCGCGGACACCGCGGACGCCCGCGACGACGGGCCGCTATACCAGCACCTCCGCACCCCTGCCGGACCGGCCATCCACCTTCGACGCCCGCTCCGGCCAGCCCACGTCCCACGCGCCCACATGAACCGCGTTGACGGTCTCCGCGGCGGATAAAACGCTCTCGGTGCCCGCTCCGAAGCGCTCGACCGCGTCAGGGGGGACTTGTGGCCGGAGCTCAGGACTTCGTGGTCGAGGTGACCGGAGTGCCCGACCGGTATGTCGTGCACGTTCGCTCACGGGCCGGAGAATGCAGCGCCGATCTCGGGATGGATGTCGCATCCGTCATTGACGGCCTGGACTCGATTCAAGCGGCCGTTCTCGCCTCCGCCGCCGGAGTCCGCGACCTCAAACCCGTCGCCGGTTCATCCGGCCGCTCACTCGAGAAAATCGGCGGCAGGCTCTTCGACGCGTTGTTCGGCGGTGATGTGGGCGCCCTTCTTCTGGCCAGCCGCAACGACTCCGAAACCCGGGACAGGCTGTTGCGGATCGTCCTGCTGCTGCCCTCGGAGCTGGCCCGCCTGCCGTGGGAGTGCCTTTTCGATACGAAGCGTGGGACGTTCATATGCAGTCGCACGCCTGTCGTGCGCTACGTCGCGATTCCGGAGCCTATTCGCCCTGTCACAGTGAATCCGCCCCTGCGCGTCCTCGGCATGATCGCTCAGCCTGACGATCTGCCCGAGTTGGACGTGGAAAACGAACGGCGGCAGCTCAGCATGACCCTCGCGCCGCTCGAGGATGCCGGGCTGGCGACCCTCCGCTGGGTGAACGGCCAGACGTGGAGCGACCTGCAGGCGGCGTTGCTCGGCGGATGCCACGTCTTTCACTTCATCGGCCACGGAACGTTCGACAAGACCGTCGGCGAAAGCGTGATCGCGTTGACAGATGCCCGCGGCAGGGCCGACCTGATCCGAGCGCCGGCCCTCTTGGACCTTCTCATGGCGGCTGGACCGGCGCCGCGGGTCGCCGTTCTGAACTGCTGCGCAACGGCGAAGGGGCACGCCAGTGACATGTTCTCGAGCGTCGGCGCCGCGCTGGCGAGGCGGATCCCGGCAGTCGTCGCCATGCAGTTCGCCATCACCGACGACGCGGCACAGGCGTTCGCCGCCGCGTTCTACATGGCATTGACGCACAACCAAGGGGTCGACGAGGCGGTACGCGCCGGACGGTTGGCGATCATGGGACAGCGGGCTGGCACGCTCGAGTGGATCACCCCCGTGCTCTACCTGCGTACCACGCAAACCCGGCTGTTCAAGCTGCCGGCATCGGCGCAGGCCGAGCGCCGGCCCTCCCACGCGGTCCTGCACCAGACCGTGCCGACGGCCTCACGGGCCACCTGCGTCGACGTGAGCGCGGACAACACCCGGTTGTGCGTCGTCGGCGTCGACGGCAGCGTCCGTATTCACGACCTCGCCGCGGGAACTCGCACCACGCTTCATGGCGCCATAGCCCAGTCGGCGCAGTTCGGTCCTGATGGCCGTCACCTCGTAACCGCCGACCGCGATGGTCACGCCCGCATCTGGGACACGACGAACGGCCGCCAACTCCACGACCTCCACCACGCCGACACCCCCAACTACTGGGCCCACTACAGCCCCGACGGCGCCCACCTCGCCACCACCGGCCTCGACGGCCACGCCCGCATCTGGAACACGACGAACGGCCGCCAACTCCACGACCTCCACCACGCCGACACCCCCATCTACTGGGCCCACTACAGCCCTGACGGCGCCCACCTCGCCACCACCGGCCTCGACGGCCACGCCCGCATCTGGGACACCACCACCGGCGACCAACTCCACGACCTCTGGGGCGCCCCGGCCCTGCTGATCGCCCTATTTGCGCCTACCGGCCACGTGGTCACCTTCTGTGAGGACGGAACGATCCGGTGCAGGACCGCCGACGCGGGAAGTGAGCTCTTCGCGACGGCGAGATACGCGCCAGGACCGATCGCGCTCAGCCGCGACGGGCGGCACATGGCGGTGTACGACGTCGAAGGCGCCGTGAGGATCTGCGACCTGTCTTCCGGCGCCGAGATCATGAGCGTCCCCGGCGGTGATCCACAAGGGGATCTCGCCTTCTGCCCCGACGGCAGGTTGGTGATCACGACTTCTCAGCGCAAGGTTCAGATTTGGGATCTCATCCGCTCAGGAGCCGCCAGATGACCGCCCACCGGGAGATCCACGACGACGAGCTGCTCGGCGCGGTCATGGCCGCGGAACGCCACGCCGCACAGGAACAGTGGGACGGATCTCGCCGCATCTATGCGCTGACCGACCGGCGGACTTATGAGGAGGTGACGCTTCCGCTGGACCCGATAGAAGGCGTGCCCGAGGGCGGGCTTGTCGCCGTCCCTCTCACCCCTGTCGGCCCGGGTGACCTCCGCGATGAATTGGCGAAAATGACCTGGCCGACGACAGTGCTCGGCTGCATCCTGGTCATCGAGATCGAGGTGGGCCCGCCGGAGGGGCAGAATGCCTGTGGGGTGCATTAACTCGACTTGGTGCTACTACCTGCGGTTTCTCGGCGATCTCGGCTGATCATCTGACATGTTCCGGGTCATGGTGTGGTCGCTGATCTACATGATCGTCCGGTATCTCGTGGCGGGCCTCGTCCTACTGGCGCGCGGCGACGGCAGCAAAGACATCGAAATCCTGGTCCTGCGGCACGAGGTCGCCGTCCTGCGACGGCAGATTAGCCTGTCGGGCTCGAAAATCCGATTTCGGGCTGTGACCTGCGGCATTGACACGCGATCAGACTGGCTCCTCTGACAGCATCACGACTCGTGTTCATCTCGCTGCGCTACATGACCGCCATCCGGATGACCCAATTCCTGCTACTCCACCTGCGCACCGACACCAGCAGGGACATCGAGATCATCGTCTTACACCACCAACTCGCCGTACTCCGTCGTCAGACTGGTCCGCTTCGGCCCGCTCCCGCCGACCGGGCGATCCTGGCACTATTGTCCCGGCTGCTGCCCCGAACCCGATGGCAGGCGTTTATTGTCACCCCGGCCACGCTCCTTCGCTGGCACCGCGACATGATCCGACGGAAATGGAGCTACCCACGCCGCCGGCCGGGCCGTCCACCGACCACGCCGAAGATCCGCACGCTAGTCCTGCGCCTGGCGGCCGAGAACCCGAGTTGGGGGCACAGACGCATTCACGGGGAACTGGTCGGCCTGGGCTACACCCTGGCCGCCAGCACCGTATGGCTCATCTTGAAACGGGCCGGCGTCGATCCGGCGCCACGCCGTACCGGGCCCACATGGAAGCAGTTCCTCACCGCCCAAGCCAAGACCATGCTGGCCTGCGACTTCTTCACCGTCGACACCGTGTTCCTCAAACGGATCTACGTCCTGTTCGTGATCGAAATAGCTACCCGGCGGGTGCACCTGGTCGGGGTCACCGCCAACCCGACGGGAGCATGGGTCACCCAACGAGCCCGCACCCTGGTCATGGACGCAGAGAGTTGGATCGAGCAGATCAAGTTCCTCATCCGCGACCGCGACAGCAAGTTCGTCGCCGGCTTCGACGCGGTATTCACCTCTACCGGCGTGCGGATAATTAAGACGCCTGCGCGGGCGCCGGTCGCCAACTGCTACGCCGAACGCTGGGTGGGCACCGTCCGCCGCGAATGCACCGACCGGATGCTGATCTTCAGTGAACGACAGCTGCGGAAGGTCCTGGCCGAGTACATCCAGCACTACAACCGCCATCGCCCGCATCGATCACTCGGCCAACGTCCACCCGACCCGCGCTCCCCGGTGGTCGACCTCGAGCAGGCACGCGTCACCCGGCGCACAGTCCTCGGCGGGCTGATCAACGAATACGCCCAGGTCGCATAGCCAAATCGAATATTCGAGCCCGACAGGCCGGAGCAGGCCCTACCTCTCGTGCTCTGGGTGCCACACAAAACACTAATACCTGTTGGACTGTGGAACTGACGCGCAGTCAGCAGGCGCTTACGGCAATTGAAAACCCGCCTAGGACGATGCAGTCTTTGCGTCGCCCGAGCCCTGCGCCAACCCCCACCTGCGGCATGCCAAGGCTCTGTCCGCAAGCTGTGACAGCAACGCGAGGAACGCCGTCCGGACAACCGGATGAAGTCCGATCGAGACTCCATCGCCGGTCTCATGTGCCGACTCTCTGCTCTGAAGTTCCTCGATGATCACCGAGCTCAACTCGACATCAGCATTCCATCCTGCTCCCGACTACGACAGAGCAAAGAAGGGGCCTTCTGCCGGCAGCCCATCGAACGATCTCACCGTCAGCAGCTCGGTCGTCGCCGCGATGAGCTTCTCATTGACTTCGACGAACGTCTCCGGCTCGATAATCCGAAGCAGCCCATTCTCTGGAGCGGCGTGGCAGCCGCCAGGATCAGCTGAAACTTCGCGACCACGCATATAGCGGGGCAAAATATTGCTATTCCATCAAAGAACAGCAGAAGGTTCTTGAGTTAATTGCCTTCCGGTGTTCCCAGAAAGGCTCGGGGTAGTGTAGGCCCGTTCCATAGTATCGCTCATGACGAGAGAGGATATTGGGCATTTCCCCTGAGGTCACGGCCTATATCTTCCCCCTCATCATGGGTTGCTACATCGTTGTCTCCAAAGTGGAGGCTACATCTAATGGATAGATGGTATTTGCAGCGTCTCGCCGTCTACTGCTATCCCGTGTTCAGAATCGCACTCGCGGCCTCATGAAGGCTGCGCCCATCGCCAGGATCGACGAAGCCCACCAGGAGCGCTAGCACAAGCGGGCCAAGAAACGTGGTCTCTTTTGTACGGTCAAGCGCTTTGCCATACCTCCCTCGGCCATCTCCCTCACCGAGCAATACTCGGAACGCAACCACCTGACAGGTCAGATGCAATGCGAGCGTGAGATCCTCTATTGTGACGTCTGGACGTAAACGAAGCCCTCGATCTTCGAGGATTCCCCTATACAGCGAGCACCAGCCGTCGACTTGGCGCCGATCCACCTGTCGTAATGCCTGCGCCAAGACTTCATCGCGTGGAAAGAGTGCTTGAAAAGCCATCTGCATACGGAAGGCCCGGTTCTCATGCCTCGTGGCTACCTCTTGATATGCGATCTTCTCGATCATTCGCACCGTCGACATCCCGGGCGACACAGTGTGCAGGTCCCGCATCTGCTCCGGATACTCCATCTTCAGCAGCAGTGAGCGCAGAGCGAAGTGAACGAGGTCCGATCGGTAATCGGACATCTTCTTCCACCGATAGCGGAAGCCGGCCTGAGTAAGAGAATCTCCACTCGCGTACTGCTGAGCCTCGTCGACAACGCGGCGTCGTGAGATGCCGGCAAGCACGTCTGTAAACGGATCGGACGCATCTCCGCCATCGAGACCCATCTGCCGGAAGAGGAGCCGTTCCCCCGCCAGTAGAAAGCTTCGCGCCTGGTCATCGACCAGTTCTTCAGGAATTCGCGACAGCAGTTGCGAGAGGTCCTCACATTCATCGGGAGAAGATTGGGACGAGGAGTCCATTTTGTCACCTTTCCGCTGTTACCCCTGAGCACCCAGTTGGGTGGGACAAACGTAGCCGATCGATGAGAGGGCATGTAATGATCTGTCACAAATCCGTGCAAACCGTTTCGCCTTTCACTCGCAAGGGATCTTGATGTGGCGGCGAAATGCCTAAGTGGAGGGGTTGTGAGTCCTTCGTTCCGCCATCTTGGTGCGTACGGGAGCGACCAACGGCCCGGGGAGCATAGTGACCGTTGCAGACGATCAGGGGGCGCTATGCCGGTTTGGTCTGGACAGCTATTAGCTTCGGATGTTCGGCAGCAGACGGCGTCGAGCCGGCAGCTGATGAAACACGCGTCGGCGATGTCAATGCTATGCACCGGCCAAGTCCAATGATCGGGGCGAACCCATGAGCCTCACGTCAAACGCGGGACCCATGAGGAACAGTAATCTTCTTCGCTGCATGTCAATATTCAAAGCATATGCAGTTCCCGCCAACTAATAGAACGAAATTCGATTCCTACCGCAATTCGCGACGGGGAGTATGATGGACAATCCCCCCACCGGGAGAGCCCGGCTGCTTCTGTTGGATGAGTGTATGGATCCGTCTGCACGGAAAACGGGAGCACTGCCCCTCGTGTTTCTGTTTGGTGCGCAAGGGAGTGGGAAGACAGCGCTGCTTGGGCGAATCGCTCAGGGAATGCGGCGGCCTACGACCCCCTATGCACACGTCGATTTCTCCACGATGCCGAACCCGAGCGTTATTGAAACGTTGGGGCAAATAAGCGTGGCTCTAGGAAAATTTCGAAGGGTGCACCTTCCCCGGGTGGCCATGGGTATCCTATTGCTAAATCTGGAATCCGGCGCCAAGGCGGAGAACGAGCTCCGTGTTCAACTCAATGAGGCCATCAACGAAACAACGAAGAAGCGCTCCGAGGCGAACCCACGACTAAAGGAAATTATATTCTCCCTGATCCGGGGATTTGGTCCGTCATGGATGTCCACAATAGTGCCATTATTCGATCTGATCCTTCTCGGCGGAGGCATTCGACGTATGGTTCTAAGGCGTAAGGGCAAATCGTTTTACACGGACCTTCCCTCGCTGCTGACCCTTGTTAACAACTATAATTCTGCAGATTCAATGCTTAAGATGACAGCCGAACAGAAGATATGCGAGGCACTGTTGGCGGATCTGCAGGAAAGTTGGTCAGGTCCGTGGCGTCGACGCAACTGTTTGATCCTGCTCGACAATGTTCAGACAGACAGCGGCCGAGCGTTCCTGCGGGCACTGGCCAGAGCCAGGACGAGCAAAGATCCGCTCCTCGTGGTCGCTGCTTCGAATGAATGGTTGGACCTCGGTCCATACTGGTTGCGACCGGGGATGAGACAGTATGCGCACCAGCCGCCCTCGTTGGACCAGGCCAGACTTGACAACTGGCGGAATGGGCATGGGGAAGCAGAGAACCAATGGTGGTATCCGATCTCGGTTCCCACCCTCACACGCGAGCGTGCCGTGCATATGGAGAGGGGAATGCGGGTCTCAAGAAGGTCTTGCGCGGCCTTCGCCCATCAGCTGGGCGGAGGTCATGCTGGTGCCATAAGTCATTTGTTGGAACGGATTTCCAAGGCCGATGATGCCGATATGGTGCGCAGGAGTTTGATCGACCTTCACGAGTTCTTGCCTCAAGCGATTAGAAATCTGCCACAATTGCACCAATTGCAGGAATGGGCGGCGGGTCGCAATCTGGATGAGGCGCAGAATGCCCCTTTTCCAACCGCCAGCCGCAACGTAGATGGCCTGTCCGATGCGCTCGGCAGACTCCTGTGGCTCACCACGGAACCAAGAGTAATCAACGACCAGGGCCGCCTGCCACGGCAGCCTCCTGTCCCAGCCGATATCGATCAAGTAACGATCATCCACCCCTGGCTCCGGCGCCTGCTTCTGCTCGGACTCGCTCGCGATCAGACGCTGATTGAAGGGCAGTCTAAGTGGGATGCAGTGCATGAGCGATTCGAGCGCTACTGCCGGGAGAGTCGCACGGCTGGCGAGACTGCGGCGATGTATCACACGCTCGCTCGAGTTGGACCTGAGAGCACTGCGCGTGCTTTGCTCGACGTTGTAGTCGATTTCCTCGACAATCGGTTCGAGCAATTTGACGTCTTCGGGCCAGTCAAGCATGGCCACAGGGTTCAGCGTGAAGACAGTCGCATTGGAAAGTGGGTTGAGGATTATCGGAGTATCACTTGCGCTCCAAATCGGCTTCCCCTCGATTTACCGCTGCAGAAGCTATACGACTCCCTAATGATCGACCTAAAATCCGTCGACGATGAGGGGCGGCGGCGACGTACCTCAATCATCCGTGCACTAGTGGTCGCACGATGGTTTTGGCTGGACCCGCTCCTGGATCCGTGGGGGGAGCGGCAGCGGGAAATCGAATCTGAGTTCCGGGCACTGGCAGGCTATGCAAAAACAGGGCGGTCGGTTTTGTTAGGAGAGGCGGATCTTTATGCTCAATAACGGACCTGTTCCGCCATTAAAGGCAGGGCGCCCGTGGCTGATATATCTTACGTCCCTGATGTTGGCGATCATTGCCATCGTCGCGTTCGCTTACTTCGCGGTCCTGCATCGTGGTTCACGAATAACTGATGAGCCGGACGCCTTCGGCAATGCCTTCACGCCGGTTATGCAGCTCATTCACGACGAGAATATATGGGTGTTGCAGAATCACCGTGACGACTATGTTACTGTTGTGCTACTGCTGCCCACGAAGCCGGAGGATAAGCAGAACCCCTTCTCCGCCGTATCTATCCAGCACGCTATGCAGGGAACCTATCTCGCCCAGGTTTGGCGTAACAGGGAGGGTGCGGGCTCTAGCGCATCTCCATATGTTCGACTCCTAGTTGGTGACCTGTCAGATGATTGGCACGCCACCATGGACGATATCACGACCCATCTCGATGATGAACACATCGTGGCGGTGACAGGCCTGGGTGGCAGCACCGACGTTACCAGACGCAGCATCGATGAGTTGAGTAAAACACCGGTGGCTATGTCAGCCGCAGTAATCTCTTCCGATGATCTGCAAGGTCAGCCAGGACTGGTGCGTATGGCACCGCTTAACAGCCAGGAAGGCACCGCAGCCGTGGAGTTCATTTCGAAAGAAGCGTCTGCCACAAGAATTCAAGCAATAGTTGTACAGGATACCAACCAAAAGGATAGCTACTCATCGACGCTCGCTAAGGCCTTCGAGAATAGCCTGGCAAAGATGTCGAACACGTCCGCCGGCTCGGCAGCACGGATCTATCCGACACTGACTTTCGACGGAGTTAGCAATTCAGCGGCTATCCTGTTAGATAGTGTGGCGCAGAAGATCTGCGCGACCGACATCAATGTAGTCTTTTACGCGGGGCGAGCTGGCAATCTCCCTGCCCTGCTCCAGCATATGAGTGAGAACCGCGCGTGTGTAGATCGCGGAATATCAGTGATCACAGGTGACGATGCCAGCGAAATGAACACTCCTCGCGAGAAGCAAGCGTGGGTCGACCCAACGGGCAGGCTCAAGCTCTACTATACGGCACTTGCTCATACCAAATTCTTTAACTCTCCAGAAAGTCGCATTCTGGAAGCTATACAAGATAGATTCGGCGATGGCAAGTACGGCTATCGGACGCTTTTTCCGGGGCAGATGCTCGACGATGGGCAGGCGATCATGCATCACGATGCGATGTACGCCGTGATGAAGGCGGTGGACACTCTGGTCGCGGGCGGAGACAAACGTCCGCAGACACAAGATGTAGCGAGCGCCCTACGTAGTGGAACTGTAACCATCGATGGGGCGAGCGGTGAGTTCGATCTTGACCGAAACGGTAATCCTATTGGTAAGAAGATTCCCGTACTACGCCTCTGGCCGGACGGGGCCACTACCTATGCCGGCTTCGCCCAGCCATCGGATGGCCTGCGAAATAGATGAAGATCGAGAGAATCGAAAGTAGCCTCGGGGTTGACTTTGCTATTGATTTGAGGAAGTTGCCCTTTCCGCTACGGACCTTGAGGTTGGCCTGTTGGGTTAAGGCGGTTCGAGTTCCACGGCGAGTTCAGTGAGCCTTTTTCAGGCTGATGGTGCTGGTCACGGGGGCAAGCGGCGCAGGGGTAGCAATGGGTGAGGCTCCCCGGTAAGAACAGCAATCGACCAAGAAGGATGCCCTACCCGGGAGCCTCGATTGCTGTCCTATCGTGCCGCGATCCCTCTGTCCAACCGCACGCTCGCCCGCCTGACCGAGTTGATCCGTGGACAACGCGCCGACCGTGGCACCCGCTGGCGACGCCTGGATCCCGCCCGGCAGGCCTTACTCGTCTTAGCTCACCTGCGCAACGGCGACACCTACGCCCGCCTGGCCGGCGGCTTCGCCATCGGCACCACCACCGCCTGGCGCTACGTCCGCGAAAGCATCGACCTGCTCGCCCAACTGGCCGACGACCTGCACGCCGCCATCGCCCGTGCCTCCCGGCTGGCGTACGCGATCGTGGACGGCACCCTCATCCCGATCGACCGCCTGGCCGACCAGCGCCCGTACTTTTCGGGTAAACATCACCGGCACGGGGTGAATGTCCAGGTCCTCGCCGACCCCGCCGGCCGGCTGGTGTGGGCCTCGCCTGCGCTGCCCGGCAGCACCCACGACCTGACCGCGGCACGAGCGGCCGGCCTGATCGATGGGCTGACGAGCGCGAACGTGATGGTCTTCGCCGACAAGGGCTACCAGGGCGCTGGCGGTACGATCCGCACTCCGTTCAAGCGGCACCGGCATCGGCCCCGTCTGTCGCGACGGCAGAAGGAGGTCAACCGGGCACACGCCCGCTTGCGCGCGGTCGGTGAACGTGCCGTGGCGACGTTGAAGGCCTGGAAGATCCTGGCGAAAGTGCGCTGCTGCCCGCACCGCGTCACCGCGATCGTGCAGGCCATCACGGTCCTGCACGGCATCGAGACCGCCCGCTACTCAGGATGTAGGGTCGGGAGCTGGCGCGTTGGCGTCTCCTGGCGGTAGGGCTCGGGGCCTTTGTTCCGCCGGTTTCCCGGTCGGCTGTGCTCTCCCCGATGACCATGGCCAGGTTCGTGGCTGCGTTTCCAGCTCCCGCCCGTCGAACCGTGCATGCGGTTTTCCCGCACACGGCTCACCGACGTCGTTCACCGACGGCATTCGGTCTTTCCCGCCAGGGCTTGCCCGCCCTGGGTGCGACGGTGATTCCATACAAGCTGATCAGCCCGAGGTCGATCGGCCGGGAGTTGAGCAGCACCTGCCAGCCGAACGCCATACTGCGGCGGTGACGTCGGCGCAGAAAGTGTGCCAGCCGCCACTGCGCGTATCGTCTGATCTTGCTGAGGCGCTGGGCCGAGTGTCCGTAGCGGAAGTATTCAGCCCAGCCGCGGAGAAACAGGTTCAGCCTTTCCACGATCGCCTCCGGCCACAGCAGCATCCAGCGCCGGGAGGTGATCTCCCGGATTCGGTCACGGGCATGCTGCATGGCCTTGTCCGCGGGCCAGCGAGCCAGGAACGTCACCTTCGGTTTGCCCCGATCGCCTCGCGAGCGCACCAGCCGGTGGTGAAAGCCCAGGAAGTCGAAGCCGTCACCACCGACTTCCAGGTGAATGATGCGGGTCTTGGCCGCCTTCGGCTCCAGCCCAAGTTCGGCCAGCAGTTCGACCAGCCGGGCCAGAGCCCGTTCCGCCTGGCTGCGTGACCAGCACATCACGACCACGTCGTCGGCGAACCGCACCATCACCCCATCCGCCTCGTCCCACGCCCGATCCAATCGGTGCAGGTAGAGGTTGCAAAGTAACGGTGAGACCGGACCGCCTTGCGGGGTTCCGGTGACCGGCCGCCGCAACTGCCCGTCCTGCATCACTCCCGCACGCACGATCGCGCGCACGAGTGTGAGCACGGACTGGTCGCAGACCCGTTCCTCGATCGCGTGCATCAACTTCTGATGCGAAATCGCCGAAAAGCAGTCGGCGATGTCCGTCTCGACCACCCACCGGCGGCCCCGCTGCTGCTCCTCGATGAGCACCTGCAGGGCATCGTGGGCCGACCGTTTCGGGCGGAACCCGAACGAGCAGTCGGCCATGTCGGCTTCGAAGACCGGCTCGAGCACGATCTTCACTGCCGCCTGCACGACCCGGTCACGGACCGCGGGAATCGACAGCGGGCGGTACTGATCCTTCAGCCCGGGCTTGGGAATCAGGACTCGCCGCGCCGGCAGCGGCCGATACCGGCCGTCCCGCAGCTCTGCGGCCACCTCGTCCAGGAGACGGTCAACGCCGTACTCCTCGACCTGGGCCAGGGTGGTCTTGTCGATGCCCGGTGCGCCGTTGTTGACGCGCACCGCCACCCACGCGCGCTGCAGCACGTCTCTGCGGCAGACCTTGTCGAACAGCGCGTGGAACCTCCGTCCGGGATCGGCCTTGGCCGCCCGGTAAAGCGCATGCTGCAAAGCTCGGACCGGATCACGCGGAACCCGCGGCTCCCGCAATCCCGACGCGGTGGGACTAGCCTGACCGGCACTCACCGGGCCCCTCTCCTCAGTCGCTGCGCATCGACGAAGCAGCGGCCCTTCCCATCGCCGCCGGTTGTGTTGTCCGGTCGGCTCGATCGGTACTACGGCCGCCTCCGACGCCCACCCGGCGCACCACCCATTTCCCGAGGTCATCGGTTATAGGGCATGCCGCTCCAGCAACACCAATGTCCGCAGGTTGCCGGGCCGGGGAGGGCCTCCCCAGTTCCCGCCGCCACTCTCGATGCGTTCCGCGCCCCATACGCCGGGGAGTCCTTGACGGCTGCTTCCAGGATCTTCACCGCGTCCATGGCCTTCGCCCCGATTTCGAGAGGCTCGGCACTCCCTCGTCCGCCCCCAAAGGAGGGGCGGCTGAGTAACGACGCCGCAGGCTTCGCGTCATGCTACGGACCGCACCGTCGCTCCCCCATAAGGGCCTTTGACGCTGGGCTTCGACCCCGCCCGTTTCCAGACGAAACCGCCAGCCTGCTACCGGGCCTCCTGGCAGCTACCCGGACCGGACTTTCACCGGCAAGCGACGACGAGCTTACGAACAACAAGATCAGCCGCTACGTCACGGCTTCACCTCCTGCTCTGCTGGGCGCACGGAAAAGGCTCAGTCTGGGCGGTGATCGCGTCGAGGAGGCCGGGGCGGTATTGCATGCGTTTGAGGTGGTACTTGATGATCGCGGCGAGTTGGTCGACGCCGCCGCGGACAGCCAGGTTCGCCCGGTAGTTCTTCAGGTTGGCCCAGATGCCCTCGCCGGGTTGAGTTCGAGGGCGTAGGCAGGGAACTGGAAGACGGTCAGCCAGTCGCGATCGTCGATGTAGGTGCGCATCTCGGAGCAGATGTGGGTGTTCAGGTTGTCCCATACGACCAGCAGCGGGGCACGTAACTGCTGGTGGGCGGCCTGGAGCAGGAGCTTGAAGTCGCGGGCGCTGAAGCCTTTGTTCTCGTTCTTGCGGCCGTGATGGACCACGGTCCGGTAGATCCGACGGGTCCGCTGACCGGGCCGGACGCAGACGAGGCCTGCGACCGAGACGCGGGCCGAGCCCTTGCCGGACACCGTAACCGGCTACGTAGCCGGCTTCAACGGGCTAAATGTCCGTGTCTCATCGAAGTCAGCGGGCTTCACGTCGACGCAGTGGGCTCGTTGTGAGCTCGGCAGTCGTGAATCCATTCGGCACAGACCATCTTGGATCACCACTGAAATGCATGAAAACGTGAACAAAGCAGTACAGTCCGGACGCATAAACACCGGGACGGACGCCCCATCACGTGGTGCCGCTGACTCTTAATCAGCTGGCTCAACCGAGCTGGACATCGTCTGTGATCACGAGGGTTTGACCGGGAAATCGCAGGTCGTGGCATTGTCCATCTGTGCAGGACCCCGCCGGGGATTCGAACCTGTGAAGATCTAGCCTCGAACCGCACTATCGCCCCATGGAGCGCGGCCAGTGATTTCAGCCAGAGCCCTGGCGCAATCCCCCCGGCACTAGAGCGCGTGCTCCCGGTTGCTCCCGCTTTTCCGACCCTCCATCGGGAGCAACCGATGTTCCTGAACCGCTCCGAACAGGCGCCAACCAGCGTCAACAACCGCCCCTGACCTGCGCCGTCTGGAAAATCCGCTGGTCACCGCATGATCAGGATTACCCTGACACGGTAGAGGTCATCGCAGCACTCCCGAACCGCGGACACGACAAATCCCAGGCCACAGGCCCGGGATTCTCAATGTTGATCTTTAACGATATATCACGAGCAGAGCCCCGCTCCCCTGCCGGTCACGACCTCTACCCCGACGGGTAGAGGTCGAGGTCCCCGAGAACCGACCCAGTCGTCGCGGGTAAACCCCCTCGCCCCCATCCGTATCTGCTCGGTATCTGCCGACGGCTCCTCGCCGCCTGCCTGGATGATCTGTTCAGTCAGGCAGGGCCGGAGGGTCGGGACGATAGGCCGTGTCGAGAACATCCAGTGCCCGGTCGAACGTGGCCGGCAGCAGATGACCATAGATCAGATGCGTGATCTCGATGGTCTTATGCCCCAGCCACCGCGACACATCCGTGATCGGAATACCCGCAGCCAGCGCCGTCGAAGCGAAACAATGCCGCAACGAGTGCGGGGTGAACGAGGCCGGCAACCCCACCTCATCCACCGCAGCGGTGAAATGATCCTGGTAGGTGCGGCGGGTCACCAACGGCTTTCGGTAGCCCCGGAACAGATACCCCTCACGACTGGCGCCGTGGTCGGCCAGATGCTT
>JAGFNW010000054.1:31938-42831 GCA_017592665.1 Streptosporangiaceae bacterium NEAU-GS5
GCTTGTCCAACGCCTCACTCACATACCGCGGCAACGGCACATCCCGAAAGTCGCCGCGCTTGCGGAACTTCAACGGCCGCAACTGCGCCGTCGTGGAGACCTGCTCGCGCACCCGCAACGTCCGGCCATCACCGCTGCGACAGCCGACATTGACCGCCAGCGCCTCACCGACCCGAAGCCCGCACCCGAACATCAACCACACACTGGCCGCCCACCGCGCCGGGACCTCAGCCGCCAGCCCGTCCAACTGCCCGGCCGTGGGCAGCACGAAATCAGCGGCATGCACCACCGCCGGCACCTCGATACCGGTGCACGGGGACTCGATCAGCTTCTTGTCCCGGACCGCCTCGTTGAAGACCGCATTGATCACCAGGTAGGTCTGGTGATCCGGCTCGCCCCCAACCCCCTATGGCGCATGCGGGTGAGCAGATCCTTGATGTCGCGGCGCCACACCGTGGCCAGGTGTTTGCCGCCGAAGGCCGGCAGAATGTGGATACGTAGCACCGACTCATACGTGGCCACCGTGCCCTCGGCCAGCACCCGCTGGGCCAGCCATAGCTGCGCATACTCACCGAAGCGGGTCTTGCCCTCGGCCGGGTCGACGAACACCGTCCCCCGCTTGTCGTGTTCGACCTTCAACGCGAAGTCGTCCGCGCCGCGTTTGTTGCGGCCGAAGATGCGTTCCCGCTGCCCGCTGCCGCGACCGCCGTCGGTGCGATACCGCACCACCCAGCTATGCCCACACGACGACCACGACCCCGGCGGGCAATCGCAGCGTTTGATCACCGACGCCATAGACCGGTCACACCTCCTGCCGATCCAGCCAGTCCTCCACCTGCCGGGCCCGGAACCGTAGATGCCGGCCGACCCGGTAACCGGTCAGCCCCCAGGTGCGCCAGCAGGCGTACACCGTCTTCTTCGGCACCCCGAGAAAATCCGCCAGCTCCGCCACCGACAGCAGCCGATTCGACCCGCCCACCGGCCCGCTCCCACCCGCCCGGCCCGACAATGGACGCTCGGCTGGCCGGCCACGGTCAAGCCCCGCCATGGCCACCACCGTGGCGGTGAACGCCAACCCCACCCGCAGGACCGACGGCAGGCCCGACTGCGAACCCGGTTACCGGCCTGGCTGCGGCGCTCAGCGCGGGCCGGGCCGTAGCCCTGACCGGTGGGCCGTCGACAGCGGCACCGGCGCGGAGAAGGCCACCTGAGGCGGCCCCATCAAAGAAGCCGTCAAAGAAGCCCTCACGGAAGCCCTCCGGGGTGACGGCGATCGGGACGCGGTTCCCGGCTCGGCCGGCCGCACCTGTGCGATGGCGCAAACCCTGACCCCGGCCGCGCTCCGGCACCGCACTGATGGGCCTGTGCCGCCCACCTCTACCGCGGGAAGCAGCCCGGGGCGCCAGGCAGGGTGACCGCTGCAATAGGTGCTGAAACTGCTGATCGTCGCTCATGATGCGCGGCTCCCCGCCAACCGGCGACCACTGACATCAACAAATACCGGCCGGCACCACCGCGGCGGGACAACCGCCCCCTCCGGCGGGCTTTCTGTCCGGCCAGGCGACACAAGGGCACCGCCTGCCCACGGCGCCGCCTACCACTCGACGGGACCAGCAGTGACCAGTCCCCACGGCGGTTTCTCCACTATGTGAGAGCTGACCGTACCCTACCGGGGTAGGGATGTAAGAGTCAGCACCAACTCAGCACCGGGATGGGAAACGACCGGAATGAATCGGAAACAATCGGATAATTCACCCAGCGCGAAATGATCTTACAACCATCGACACCGCAGCGCTAACGATCACGAGAGTGATCGCTATACAGGCCTCTGAGCTGCGGAAACATCAGCGGACCGGCAATCCGGTGACGGCGCGGCCGATGATCAAACGCTGAATCTCCGAGGTGCCCTCGAAGATCGTGAAGACCGTCGAGCTATACCCAGTTTCCGCAGGTCAGCCGCCTCCTCGGACCGCCAGGGTCAGCACCAACTCAGCACCACTAGATTTGGCCCCCAGGGGACCCTCGCGCCTGCTGCCAGACAACGCCCCAGCTCAAAGCCGGTGGCATAGTTTTCGGCACCCACAACCTTGCGATGGTCCCAGCCACGGCACTGACCTCGCAGCAAAACCCCAGCTCACAGCACGAAACCGAGTTTCCGAGCGGCACGCCTTGCGGGTGTCCGTACAAGGCGAGATCCGCGGTATCGGCCATCGCCGATCGCTCGGGCGCACCTCGCTGGGCCGTGCGCTGGGCTGGAACGACGGGAGCATCACGCCGTGCTGGCGAAGGCAGTCCTGGAACGCCGCCCTCGCGTCATCGGACGCGGTGGCGGTGGCCGCCGTGTCCCCGCTTCCCCACAGGCGGCGAGGGTCACCATCGCCAGCCCTGTGGCGCCGAGCATCCAAAGCGCTTTAACGCGGCTTATCCATGCGGGCGAGCAGCAGCAGGTCGTCGGCGAGCAGGCCCATCCTGGCCGCCTGGTCTTCGATGCGGCGCAGCAGCCGAGCCGGGTCCTGCGTAGGTTCCTGCCACGGGCCCGCCACCAAGTGATCGCCGCACGCAGGATCGACTCGCGCGCCCCAGCCCCCATCATGCACAGTTCAACGGGTCACAGTCCGCCGGCCACGGCCTACTGTGCACGAGGTCGTTAGGTCCGAGGCCTACACGAAGACGGCGGACGCCTGGAAGTCGTCGAGGTAGTGCTCGGCGAAGAGTTTCGCGGTCAGTTCGCCGCGGCTGCCGACGCCCGTCTTCTCGAAGACGGACTTGATGTAGTCGCGTACGGTGTGGGAGGAGAGGAACAGCGCGGCGGCGATCTCCGGTGTGGACAGGCCGCGGGCGATGCCCCTGAGCACCTCGCGCTCGCGGGGGGTCAGCCCGTACGCCTCGACGATGATCGGCGCGATGTCCGCGCTCTGGGCCGGCTCGATGACCACGGCGATCTGGCTGTCCGGATCGGTCTCATCCATGCACGAGGCGTGCATCACAATCCAGCGTCCCTCATGATCCCGGCAGCGCAGCCGCGCGGGCCCGTCGTCATAGCCGGCCGCTATCGCTCGCGCGTGGGTCGCGAGAAGGCTCATGGTCGTGAAGGTCTGGGCCAACTGCGACGCGGAGAGCCGGGCATCGAGGTCCGTGCCGTAGATATGGCGTAACCAGGCCTTGGCATGCAGGTTGGCGGAGATGAGGCCGCCACGGGAGTCGACGAGCAGGACGCCGGGCGCCCGTAGCGCCTCTACCGTCCGTATCGAAGGGGACGTCGGTACGGTCCGCGCGCGGAGGGCGGCGGCGACGGTCTGGGAGATGGATCCGAGGATCTCCACCTCGTTCGCGTCGAAGGCCGGGCGGCCCTTGCCCCGATAGATGGCGGCCGCGGCCCAGGTCGTCTTCCCCGTGCGGAAGATGACCCGCGCCTCGTCGTCGTACCCCTGTAAGCGCAGGAGTTCGCGGAAGCGCGGGCTGCGCAGGGGCTTGTCGCCGGTGGCCATGCGCAGCGCCCCGGCAGGCTCCAGTTGCCGTGCCAGGTCGCGGAAGCGCAACACGTCGTTTTGGTGGAACTCGTTGTTCCAGAACACCTCGCACAACGTCGGATCCAGGGCGTCGAGCCGTGCCGGGGGCGCCGCGAGAAGCGTCGTTGGATCGACGCCGAACCACAGGCCGCCGTCGAACGGAACGATCTTCCGCACCTCGTCGCTGACCTCGGCCAGGAATTCGTTCACGTGCGCGCAATTGGCATCCGCGCGGCGAATCGACGCGGCCAGGGCGTGTCCGGACATGCCAACAGAGTAATTCGAAACCCCTTCCCTGCCTTCCCCTCATTTGGGGGGAGTTCCGGTGCGGAGAAGCCCACAGTCGCGGGATGTCGGCATCGGCCCCATCTGTCCCAAGGTGGTCATCAACCGAGAGACAGGAAGAACCGATGGATTACCCTCTCCCCGTTACCGAGCCGGTCAAGCTGGCTCCCGACACATTCCTCATCACGAACATGGTCCAGCTCGCGCCGGATCAGTTCCTGCCGGTGAATTCGATGCTCATCCGCGGCGAAGAGCCGATTATCGTCGATACGGGTGCCCCTATTCACCGTGAGCTCTGGCTCGATCAGGTGTTCAATCTCGTCGACCCCGCGGATGTCCGCTGGGTGTTCCTCTCCCATGACGACGGTGACCACACGGGCGCCCTGCACGAGGTCCTCGACCTGTGCCCCCAGGCCACCCTCGTCACGAACTTCTTCACCACCGAGAGGCTGCGCATCGAGCGGCCGCTCCCGCTGCACCGGATGCTCTGGCGGGAGCCCGGTGAGTGTTTCGACGCCGGCGACCGCCGGCTGAGGCTCGTGCTTCCTCCGATCTTCGACGGGCCGACCACCCGTGGTCTGGTCGACGAGCGTACCGGGGTGATGTGGGCGGTCGACTCCTTCGCCGCCCTCGCGCCCGGCGTGGTCCATCAGGTCGACGACATCCCGCGCGACATGTACGACGAGACGTTCGCCGCGCTCAACAGCCTCGTCTCCCCGTGGCACCAGTGGCTCGACCCCATCCGCTACGGCCTCCACGTCGACAGCGTGGAGGCCCACCGTCCCGCCGCAGTGGCCAGCGCCCACGGCCCTGTGCTGACCGGCCCGGCCATCCACGACGCCTTCGATCTGGTCCGCGACATGGCGGGCCGTCCCATCACACCACCGCCGGGCCAGCCGATGCTCGACGAACTACTCGCCGGCGTCGTCGGCGTCTGACCGAAAAGGAGAAACGAAATGAACATCAGAGCCCTCGCCGCGGCCGTAGGAGCGGTCGCCGCCATTTCCGCCGGAAGCATCTACGCCGCGGCCCCCGCGAACGCCGGCCCGCCTCCGCTGTGCGTGCGCGGCGACCTGACGCAGGGCTGGTGCGACCGGGAGAGCCTCGTCAACATCGATCCCCATAAAATGCAGCAGACCACGCTCACCTGCCCGAGCCGGGCCGTGTACGTCACGGCTGTCGGCTACCAGAACACCGGTGGCGAAGGCTCCAACCCCGGGGGTATCTTCACGGTGCTCGCGCCCAGCCCCGACCACACCAAGGTTCCCATTCGCGTGTTGAATCCCGACGACCGGAACAAGCTCTTCGGGAAGCTGTCGTGGTCGTGCCGGAACGTCTACAGCGACGTCATCGACGTGACGTACCCGACCCCGAACTGACAAGTCAGGCGACAACCGACCCCGCCCGCGATCGCTCATCGCGTTGTCCTGGCTGTGGCGTCGCCGAGTCCACTTAAGGCGCGTCCTGGCAGGCGGTGATGGCCTCCTCGAAACGCCGCACCCGTTGCAGGGCGATGCCGAGGTCGCCCAGCGCCCTCGACGCGCCGGACGGCCGGATCGCCCTGGAGTACCTGGCGCGGACCCGGCCCGATCGGTGGCGCCGATCCGGGGCGCCCCTGGAAGTGAGCGGCCCCGACGTAGGGCCGATCATGTATGGGTCGTCGACCATCGCCAATCTGGCCGACCGCCTGCACCGGACGATCAATGAGCACGCCGACGATGACCCTGAAGCGCCGACGTCCGGGCGGTGACGAAACGCCCCCGCCGGCGATTCCGCAGGAATCGGCCTCCGGCACCTCGCGGTCGCGGGGTGTTCCTCGTCCCGGGCGGAGGATCACAGCGCGATGAACACCTGAGGCAGGTCGCGGGCAGTGAGGTTACCCAGCCACTCCGAGCGACTCGGGCAGGTATTCGAGGCCGAGTTCCGACAGGTCCAGAGACGCGGAGCGTTCCTGGTCAGCCTTCGTAATTCGGCAAATCGACTCAGCAACGCCTTCTGTGTCATCGGGCGATCCGAGATGGACGAAGGCCAGACGTGCCCGGCCTGGACAGATGCCGGACGTACGCTGAGGACACGGTCGGAATCTGCGAACAAGGGAGCCAGAGCATGGGCGACGATGATCTCGACTTGGCCTCGGCGCAGGACCGGGAAGGCCTTGCCGCTCTGCTGCGCACCGTCCACGCCCGAGCCGGCCGCCCATCCCTGCAGACCCTGGAAGAGCGCCTCGGCGGCACGGAGTCGAAGTCAACGCTGGCCGACATGCTCACCGGTTCCCGCTTCCCCAAACAGACTGTTATGGCCGCGTTCCTGACGGCGTGCGACCTCACCGCCGAGCAGGTGGCTGCCTGGGATCTGGCCTGGCAGCGCATCGCCGGCACCGAACACCGCCGGGCCGCCGCCGAGATCGAGGCGCCTCACGCGATGGTCGATCTCGGCTTACTGGAGCGAGGCCACGGGGATCTGGCCGCAGCCCGGCACTGGTTTGAGGAGGCAATCGCCACCCAACACCCCGAGCACGCGCCCGCGGCGATGATCAACCTCGCGTTCCTGGATTGGATGCAGAAGGATTTTCCTGCGGCCCGCCGCAGGTACATGGAAGCAATCGCCACCGGTCATGCTGAGCACGCGCCCGCGGCGATGATCAACCTCGGACCCCTGGAGAAGAAACTGGGGGATCCTGCCGCAGCCCGCCGCTGGTACATGGAGGCAATCGCCACCCAACACCCCGAGCACGCGCCCGCGGCGATGATCAACCTCGGACTCCTGGAGAAAGGGCAGGGGGATCCCGCCGCGGCCCGTCGCTGGTATCGCCAGGCCATCGCCGCCACCACCCAATACCCCGACTTTTCGGCAATAGCGAGAAGTGAGTTGGAGCAGCTTGATCGTGATGACCAAGCGCAACGCCATGCGGCCTGGTACGCCAAGTACGGCCATCAGTACATCGACCCGACGATAATGCGCCGCCCGCCTACCTCCCGCCCAGGCAGCGACCACGAAGACAACCCAGGGGCCGACGATCCACCGCAAGAGGCCGAGCAGCCGCAACAGTAAATACCGGATTTACCGCGGCAATCCGGCACCGCCCAGCTCCTGCCCCGCCTTCTCCAGGGCCGAAGCCGCGGCCCGGTCTTCCCCACCGACCGCAAGGCCCCCCGCCCGCACCCCCACCCTGGACGTCTGCCCCATCACCCGGGAGCCCGGCTGTCCTACCGGCGCGCCACCGAACAGATCGAACAACTGTCCCGTCCGCTCGAACCCCCGCCAGGGCCCAGCGCGCTTGCCTGCGGGTTGGCGGGTGGCTCCGAACACCGAGGCGGAGGTTGTTCAACGTCACCCTGCCGCTTCGGCGCGAGGAGGGCTCCGCGCGAGATCGCTTCTGCCCGCTATCACGTCGTACGGCCGATGGCGACCTGGGCATTGGCAGGGTGCATCCGAACGTGGCAGCCGCACTGGCAGAGTTGCTCCGGAATTTGCAGCCTTCGCCCGGACAGGACAAGCCATGTCCGATCCAGTTTCGGGTTGCGAGCGGCCAGTGCGCTGACCTGTGGGTCGTAGGGTGAATTTGACCGAGGTGGGCTGGGATGTGGTCAGGCTTACCTTGCGGATTCGGTTGATCATGGTTGGGGGAACGCGGGGCATCAGGGAGGGCAACGGGCTCAGAGCAGTTTGATGGTCGCTGTCGTCCTCGGGCACGAACTCCTTGGACTCGATGAGCAGCCCGGCCTGAATGATCCACCGGCGGCAGGTGTCTGCGTCGGCGTGGTTCCACCACATCGGGACAGGCGCTCAATCTGCTGATCGATGGGGCAGTTGGGGGGGTAACCGGAGGAGCGCGGTCAGGCGAGGGGTTCTCCAGTGGGCGGCGGTTTCGCAGCAGCCATGCGCCAACGCGGCCGCGCCAGGCCATCGCCCAGAGTACGCAGGGGCGGGAGGACATGTCTGGGGTGACGTACGCAGTCCAGCTCCCAGGATGGCGTCCCGTGGAGTGGTGTAGTTCGTGACGATCAGTCACCGAGGTCTAGCAGAAGGTGAGCCACCGTGTGACGGTCAAAGGGAAGGGCTCAATCTTCCCGGAAGGACACGTCCACGATGGCTCTGTCCCAGTCTGACTTAACCCAACTGCTGGAGTCACTACGCGCAGCCGACAGCGTGGAGATGATCCGCCACGCCCTGCAGCGCATGCTGCAAGAACTCATCGAGGCCGAAGCCACCGCCGTCATCGGCGCCGCCCCCTACCAGCGCACCCCTGAGCGCACCACCCAGCGCAACGGCCACCGCGACCGGCTGCTGTCCAGCACCGCCGGCGACCTGGAACTGCAAATCCCCAAACTGCGCTCCGGCTCCTTCTTCCCCAGCCTGCTCGAGCGGCGCCGCCGCGTCGACCGCGCCCTGTTCGCCGTCATCATGGAGGCCTACGTCCATGGCGTGTCCACCCGCGCCGTCGACGACCTGGTCAAAGCCCTCGGCGCCGACACCGGCATCTCCAAAAGCGAGGTCTCCCGCATCTGCCAGGGTCTCGACGTCGAGATCACCGCCTTCCGCGACCGCCCGCTGGACCACCTCACTTTCCCCTACCTGTTCCTGGACGCCACCTACTGCAAAGTCCGCATCAACCACCAGATCGTCTCCCAGGCCGTGATCATCGCCACCGCCATCACCGACGACGGCAACCGCGAAGTCCTCGGCCTGGCCGTCGGCGACAGTGAGGACAAAGCATTCTGGACCGAATTCCTGCGCTCGCTGCGCGCCCGCGCCCTATCCGGGGTGCGCCTGGTCATCTCCGACGCCCACACCGGCCTGACCGCCGCCATCCGCACCGTCCTGCTCGGTTCGGCCTGGCAAAGATGCCGCGTGCATTTCATGCGAAATGTGCTGGCGAAAATCCCGAAAGGATCGGGTGAGATGGTCGCCGCCACCATCCGCACGATCTTCGCCCAAGCCGACGCCGAATCCGTCCGCACCCAGCTGCACACCGTCGCCGACATGCTCGGCCGCCAGTTTCCCCCGGTCAAAGACATGCTCCTGAAAGCCGAAGACGACATCACTGCCTTCGCCACGTTCCCCGCCGCCCATTGGAAGAAGATCTGGTCGACCAACCCCCTGGAACGGCTCAACCGCGAGATCAAACGCCGCACCGACGTCGTGCAGGTCTTCCCCAATGCATCCGCCCTGGCCCGCCTGGCCGGCGCAGTCCTGGCCGAACTACACGACGAATGGCAGGTCACCGACCGCCGCTACCTGTCAGAAACGTCCATGGCCGAACTCCGCCCCGCCACCACCCCACGCGAGCAAACCGAGCTCACCACGCAAGCACAGCCACCGCCGTCGATCACGTAGTTACACCACTCCACGGGACGCCATCGCTCCCAGCTCCCAGCTGATGGTGTCGCTGGTGTTACAGGGCGCAGGGGCGCTGCTGGAAAGGGTTCCTGGCGACGTTGTAATTACCCCACGAGGTGGGGTCGTGGCAGTTATCTGCTGCGGCAACCAGCGAAACCGAGCCGGCCGCGAAGGCGGGCTGGACCCCGATAAGCGTGGTCTCTGCCATCATGATTGCCGCGGCAATCGAGGTGATCATCAGACGTGCCTATTCATTTTCCGCATTAAGTCCATCCTTAGAGGCGGTGATAGCGAGCCGTTACGTAGAACTGGGCGTTCCATTGCGTTCCATCCAAGTGGCCCCGCCACCAGGGCTCCGGCGTAGTCGCGGTTTGATCCCCGATGTTCGGATCTTGTGGTGACAGTGGCGCTGAGATGCGAACAGGCACGGTCTTCGCGATCATGAGGTTGTCGAGACCTAACCGCGAAAGAAGACCGTGCCCGCCCCCTCATCATCCCCGATCTCTGCTGTCCTTGGCCATCTGGCCGCGTTACCGCTGCCCGAACGCGATGCCCTCAGCGTGCGGATCCCCCAACTGACGACTTACCTGGCATGGGTTCCCGACCCGCGTGACCCGCGCGGAGTACGGCATTCGCTGACCTGGGGTGCCCCGAAGCTTCCGGACAGACAGCTACATAAGCTGACATCAGGTCCGGAAGAGGTAGGTACGTGGCACAACGACGCAGGAGTTTCTCCCCTGAGTTCAAGCAGGAAGCCGTCCGCATGGTGCTGGACGGTCCCCGCACCGTCGCGGATGTGGCGCGAGAGTTCGGCATGAACCCCACCACCCTCGGCAGCTGGGTGAACATGCACAAGGCCACCCACCCCGAGCGTGAGCAGCCCCTGTCCGGGCCCGAGCGCGCCCGCATCAAAGAACTGGAACGCGAGAACGCCGAACTACGCGAGAAGCTGGCCTTCTTGAAAAAAGCCGCGGCCTTCTTCGCCTCCGAGACCCGCTGACCTCGCCAACCTCGCCAACCACGGCGAAGTTCGAGCTCATCGACGCGGAGAAGGCCAACCATGCGATCGCCAAAATGTGCGCCTGGCTGCAGGTGTCCCGCTCGGGCTACTACGAGTGGCGCGACCGGCCCGCCTCGGCGACCGCCCAGCGGCGCGAGCACCTCAAGACCCTCATTGAGGAGATCTTCGCGGCCACCCACCAGACCTACGGCTATCGCCGGCTGCACCGCGAGCTGGGCCGCCGGGGTGTGGACTGCTCCGATGAGCTGGTCCGCCAGCTGATGCGCGAGCTGGGCCTGGTCCCGGTCCAGGTACGCGCGTTCGTCCCGGCCACGACCCAGCAGGGCGACTTCCGCGGTATCGCCGATCTGGTCCGGCGGGACTTCACCGCGCCGCGGCCGGGCGCCAAGCTGGTCGGCGATATCACCTACATCCCGACCTGGGAGGGCTTCCTCTACCTGGCGACGGTGATCGACTGCCACAGCAAGGCCGTGGTGGGCTGGGCAATGGCCGATCTGCGCCTGCCGATAATCTCCGCCGCAGGCCGTAGCCGGTGCCCGGCGGTGTACACGCAGACGGAGCCGTGTGCTCGCGGTCCCCGTGCCCTCGCCGTAAGCGCGAGCAAGAAAGGGATGGACAAGGGCGGTTGGCGGCGTTAATGTAAGTGTATGTTCACTTACAAACCGTGGATGCTGTACGGGGCCACGGGCCGGACCGGGACGTTGATCGCCGAGCGGGCGGTGGCCGCAGGGCACCGGC
>JAGFNW010000055.1 GCA_017592665.1 Streptosporangiaceae bacterium NEAU-GS5
CATCAACCGACTCAAACGCCACCGCGCCATCGCCACCCGATACGACAAACTCGCCGTCCGCTACCAGGCCACCATCCACCTAGCGGCCATCAACGACTGGCTCACCAAGCTTTGAAACAGGCTCTAGTCCCCAGGGTCGGCGTCTGCCATGACCCTGGACAGGTCTTTGAGTCCCGCGATAAGCGCTGCGATGTCATCACGGGACATGCGGGCAGGCTTCGTCTTGAGCTGGGCTTCTGCGCGGGCGCGCTCTGCCTTGGTCTCCTTGATCCAACCGGCGATCTCGGCCGGGTCACCCCCCGCGTCAAGCGCGGCCCGGTATTGGCGTATCTTCCGATCACAGCCGGCCACCACGGCTCGTGCTGCTGCGTCGTCAGCAGCACCGTGGGTGTCCTGGGCCTCGGTCAGCTGGTCGACCAGATCGGCGATCCGGTGTGGTGCGAAGACCTTCGACAGCCAGCGGTCCAGGTGCGGGGTGACGTGGTCTTCGCGCAGGTAGACGTTGCGCGGGTGATCCACCCGGTTGGCAAGGGCATATTCCTCCGGGAAGCGGCACCGGTAGTACGGGGCGTCGTTGTTCCACTCGCCCTGCATCCGCCGATCGCAATAGCCGCAGATCAGCCGGCCGCGGAGCTGGTACGGCTTTCGCGAGCGGTGCGGCTTGTGCTGCTGGGGTCCGTGTCTGCGCCGGGCGAGAACCTGCTGTGCGAAAGCGAAGGTGTCATCGTCCACGATGAGCGGCTGGACGATGTCCTTGGAAACGATCCAGCTTTCGCTGTCGTTCCATCGCATCTTGGTGACGTGGCCCAGTGAGACATCGGTGACGTCGAGGAGGACCTCGTCTTTTCGTTGCTTGTTCCAGACCTGCCGGCCCGTGTAGCGGGGGTTGGTGAGGATCGCGCGGATGGCGCTCTTGGACCAGGCAATCCCGGAACGGTGCCGGTTACGCTGCGGATCATGAGCGGAGAGGCAGGCGATGCCGTCGCGTGTGAGTCCTTCAGCGATGGCCCCGAGCCCGTTTCCGCCGATGAATTCGACGAAGATGCGTTCGACAACCGGTGCGGCGATCGGGTCGAGGACCAGGATGTGCAGGCGCTTGCCATCGGCAGCCTTCGCTGGGTTGGGATGGGGACCGGCGTCGGCCAGCAGATACCCGTAGGGTGGACGGCCGCCGAGGAAACGCCCGTCGAACTCGGCCAGGGCCGCCATGGCGGTGCGTACCCGGGTCTTGATCCGGTTTCGCTCGCCTTTGCTGACCCCGCCGAACATCATCATGATCAGTTCGTGGGCTTCGTTGGCCGGGTCGATCGGCCCGCCAACCTCGGGAACCCACAACGGAACGCCGTAGTGGTTGAACAGTTCGATGGTGTTGCCGAACTGGTTGCCGTAGAAGGCGCGCTGCGGCTCCCCCACCACGACGGCGTCAAAGCCCCGGTCCGGGTTGCGTAGATCGGTCAGCAGCCGGCTGGCTTGGGGCCGACGCTGAGGCGGGATCGATCGGGATTTATCGACATCGAAATAGTGAGCGACGATCTGCCCGCCTCGGGGTTCGATGAGCTGAGTTGCCCGACTGACCTGCCACAGGTATGACGCCTGCGGGTCTTGCCGGTCCTCGGTCGAGACCCGCCCCCAGAACGCCATGGGGATCACTGTGTGCCCCCTTCCTCGACACGCCGTTGCGCCTCACGGGCCTTGATGACGATCCGCAAGATGACTCGTGCGAGCCCGGGCGTCAGGCAGGACGGCGGCTCCGGGGGCAGTTCCACGAACACCTCGGCAGGCCCTGCAGCGTATGACTTTGAATGCGATTCGGGAGGCCCTGAGCAGGCCCTTTCTAACGGTTCAGTCACCGTCTCCCTCCTCGATCTCGGCGGGACGGGCGGCGAGCAGGCGTGCACGGGCCAGGTCGCAGTAGGGGGCGTTGAGTTCGATTCCCGTGAAGAAGTGGCCGAGTTGCCGGGCGGCAATGCCAGTCGTGCCGGAGCCGGCGAACATGTCCAGCACCGTGCCGCCGGGTCGGCAGCCAGCGGCAATGGCCCTGAGTGGAATATCGACCGGAAATGCCGCGAAGTGCGGGCTGCGCTATCTGATCGCGGGCGGCGATCCGGGCGAAGTGCAAAAGGCCAAGTCAGCCCTCAAAGCCGCGGCAGTGGGATATGCGCTGGCCGTCTTGGCACCGCTGTTCGTCAGCGTTCTCCAGCGGGTGGTGGGCTGATGACCCCGCTACGTTTCGCCGCAGGTCTGCCAGTGACTGCGCCGTCGCCGTCGCCCAACCCGTTCGATCAGCTGCCTGACCCATCCGGCGGCGGAATCGGCGGTGCCATCGGTAACTGGATCACGGGGCAGATCAACGACTGGTTCGCCCACCTGGTCGCCTTAGCCGTGAAGCCACTGCTCACACTGTTGGCCAGTGGTCTGCTCAGCTCACCCGACGTCACCGCCGACAACCGCGTCGCCGACCTATGGAAGGTCACCGCGACCATCGCCGACAGCGGCTTCGTCGTGCTGGCCACCATCGGCGCGATCGCCGCGATGGGGGCACGAGACCGTCCAGACCCATTACGCGGTCAAGGAGGTCCTGCCACGCCTGGGCCTGGCCACCCTGGCGGCCAACACGAGCCTGCTGATCGCCGGAAAGACTATTCAAGCCGCCAACGCCCTCTCTGGCGCGCTACTGGGCCCGGACTTCGACACCACCCGCGCCGCCATCTCGCTCCAGGCGCTGATCCTGCCGTCGAGCAGCCGTCAGATCTTCTACGTCCTGCTCGCCTTGGTCACGGTTCCTTTCGCGCGGCCGGATGATGGCGGAGCGTGAGGTCGGCGACCTCGACAAGCGATCAGCAACCGACCCAGATACCGCCCTGCCCATCCTCATTCTGGTGGCGCGGCCATTCGAGCAACCGAGCCGACGGCTGGAAGCCTTGCTGTCCTTAGCCCTGCCGTACGGAATCGGTGGAGTCCTGCTGGGACCATAGCCGGCAGGAACTACGTGTCAGGTCGAAACAGACGGGACGGTTGTCGCAGCCGACGGACCACAAGCCAGCCGCTTCTCCGACGCCCATCTCTTCCATATCACCGCCGAGCAGGCAGCCCAACTCGTCAGAGTCATCGCCGCCGCCAACGGGGCCACGCAACCCACCACTCCCCAACCACCACAGGTGCCGGAGACCGTTCCGCCGGAACCGGAAAGCCAGCCACCGGTACGGCTCCTGCTCCTCGGGCCGCCGGAGGTATGTGTGAGCGGCGAACTCCTCCCACTTACACGACGTGAGAAGTCATTCGAGTTGCTCGTCTATCTCGCCCTGCACGGCGGCGCGACGCGTAAGCGCTTGACGCGGATGCTCTGGTCCGAGGACATGCCCGGCGACTTCCACAGCACGCTACGGCACTTGAGGGATCCTCTGAAGCAGACGACCGGGCTAAAGGACAAGCTGTTCATCGGCTACGACAACGACCGCTATTCGATCGATCCGGAGCTCATCAGTGTCGATCTGTGGGACTTCCGGCGCGACCTGGCCGAGTTACGTACCGCCCCGAAAGATCAGACCCGAATCTCGATCCTGGAGCGAGTTGTCGCGCTGCTTCGTGGGCCAGCCCTGGACGGCACGGAGTTCGATTGGCGGGACCAGGAGGCGTACCCGATCACCAGCGCGATGGTCGACGCATTCACCCAGCTAGCCGAACTCCTCAAGGAGCGTGAGCCGGAGCGGGCGATCGAACTCCTCGAACGCGCAATCACGTTACTGCCGGACCGCGAATCCACCTACCGCGACCTCATCACCGTCCAATGGAACACCAGACGCCGCGCCGACGCCCGCCGTACAGCCCACATACTCATGCAACGGATCTCCATGATCGGTGACTTCGAAGTGGAAACGCGCGAGATTCTCACTCAGGTTCTGGGCAGCGCCTCGCCTCCTCCCCGAACGTGATCAAAGATCGTCGCGGCAGCCGAGCAGGCGATATGCCGGTGAGACGGTGCATATCTAGGTTAGGGCTGCGCTGGGGGAGGCGCTCGTCGGTTAGTATGGCTACGCTTACCGATCGTGGCATCGGAGGATAGGGATCCAGGTATTCCGCCAGCCGACAGGGCGTCGTACCCCTTCCGGTTCGGTGATTTCGTTCTGCATCCCAGCATTCCTGGTGTCGCACGCGTGGCCGCCTCCGATGACGTGCGCCTGAGGGTCGAGTGCTTCGATTCGGTCTCCCAGCCGGTCGCCCTTGATCAATGGGTACTCGCAAAAGACTGCTCACCCTACGTGTTGTCGAGAGAGTCTCGAGTTTTCTGGGCGGACCCGGACACGGCCGACTGGAGGGCCGGTCGAGTGGTCGGGCACGACGGCCGCGATTACTTCGTGCGTCTCCCCAATACCGAATTCGATCTTAGGATCTCCGGAGAACAGCTTCGTGTGCGCTGGGATCGGCCGATCACCGACCCGATGGATGTTCTGATCGTTGGCGGCAACGAGACCGGATACTTCCGAGACGCACGGCTGCCATTACTTAAGGATCTTGTCGCTCAGCGTGGCGCCTGTGCAGGAATATCCGCTCTGCTGTCATCAGCGGTCGAAGTTCACCCGCATCAAGTGCGAGCCGCGCTCACGATCCTCGGCGATCCTGTACAGCGTTACTTGCTGGCGGACGAGGTTGGGTTGGGCAAGACCATTGAGGCCGGGTACGTGATCCGGCAGGTATTGACTGATGATCCTACCGCGCGCGTGGCGATCATGGCTCCCAATACGTTGCGACGGCAGTGGCAGCGAGAGTTAAGAGAGCGGTTCTTCGTCAATGACTTCACGCAGGCAGTACTTAGAATCGGCGCGCACGAGACGCCCGAGCGGTGGGCAGACTATCGCGGCTTCGACCTGCTCGTCGTAGACGAAGCGCATCGTCTTGTCGAGGTGGCAGACGCGAGTTCGTCGCCGTATGCAGAACTTGTCTCGGTTGCACACTCGGTTCCGCGAGTCCTGCTGTTGTCGGCAACGCCGGTGGTGTGGCATGAACGGACCTATCTAGCGCTGCTTCACTTGCTCGATCCGGACATCTACCGCTGGGACGATCTTGCAGGCTTCGCGCGTCGCGTCGAAACTAGAATGACCTTGGCCAGAGCCGTATTCTCGATGGACTCGGCCTTCGAGCAACTCTTACCAACGGCGGTCGAGGAGATCGCAGCCCTGATTCCCAATGATCCCCGATTCCGGCTATTAGCCGACTCAGCGCTGAAGTTACTGGACGCGAACGGCGACCTAATCGATCAGCCGCGACGGCCCGAACTTGCGGTCCGGATAGACGGCCTTCGTGCACACATCGGCGAGACGTATCGCCTACATCGACGGGTGATCCGGAACCGGCGCCAGACAGTCTTACGCGAGTCCGAAACCGACGCGACGTTGCCGTTCAGCGTCACAGGCCGACGGCGACCTGTCATGCTGGCCGTTGATGAAGCAGCGGTCGAAGCTGGCCATGATCTTCTGCTCGCGTGGCAGTCGCGCGTTGCGAAAGACCTGCTTGATCGGCGCGACGATGACAACGCCGAGGTCTACGGCGCGGTGTTGGGCGTACTTGCATCACGTGCCGGCGGATCACCGGTCGACCTGCGCGACGCGCTGCGGTGGCGGTGGAATGTCGACCTCGATGCCGCCGCTCGGGCTGGGTTGACCGCCGATGAGCGGGAGGCCCTGCACGCTGCTCCGCTTGTGGCAAGTGAGACCGAACTGGATGTCAGCGTATCCGAAGGTGGAGAGGCTCGAAGCGATGCCGCTGTAGCGCGGCTGCTTCAGACCGTTGCGCGAAAGCACCACCACGTCGTGGCCTTTTGCGGCCCGGGCCTGTTGGCCCACAGGCTGACGGACCTGCTGCGCCAGTCCAGCGATCTCCACGTCGCCGAGCACACGGACGCGATTGGCGCCGAAGATTGCGAGACGCAGGTCCGCTCGTGGATGGACCATGGCGGCGTCTTGATCGCGGACGACAGCGCGGAAGACGGGCTGAATCTGCAGATCGCCGACGTGGTCGTACACTGCCGTCTTCCACAGTCACCGAACCGGCTCGAACAGCGCCTCGGCCGCGTCGACCGATACAGCAGCTCCGGCCACAAACCTGCTCAGCAGATCATTGTGTCCAGTCCGGCAGGCGAGTTCACGTTTCTCGGCGCCTGGACGGCGCTTCTCGTGAACGGCTTCGGCATCTTCACCGAGTCCGTCTCGACCCTGCAGGCTGGCATCGAGCGTGTGCTTTCCGAAGTGTGGCGCAATGGCATCCTCGACGGTCCACGCGGCCTGGCAGACGCCGTCGAGTGGGTTCATGCGGCGCTCGTCGACGAGCGCCGCGACGTTGACACCGTCGACATGCTCGACGCCATCTATGAGTCGACCGCGGGACTGCGAGACATCGCCAATGCCATCGGTGAACTCGAAGCAGACTGGCGCAAGATGCAGCGTGCGCTATCCGTGTACGCTGGCGACGGTCCCGGCGGCCTGCGCCTGTCGGTCCGTGAGTCCTCACCTACGTCGGTGGTGAAGTATGGGCGCGGCCCAGTCCCACCGCTAATGACGCCACGATTGCTGGCACGTTCTGGAATTGTTGGCCGACAGACGATGGTCGGGGCATTCAACCGGTCAGTAGCACTTCGGCTGCCCGAGACTCGACTGTTCCGGATCGGCAATCCCTTTGTCGATCTGGTCGCGGACGTGGT
The DNA here is from genome assembly GCA_017592665.1 of Streptosporangiaceae bacterium NEAU-GS5. Lineage (GTDB taxonomy): Bacteria > Actinomycetota > Actinomycetes > Streptosporangiales > Streptosporangiaceae > NEAU-GS5. The sequence continues at coordinate 6,695 of JAGFNW010000055.1, forward strand.
CGCGATCGATGATCGAGGCCAGGCCACTGCGTATTGGCGCCAGCACTCCGGAAGTGCACAGGCGTTCTTTGGCTTCGACTATCTGATCGAGGCGGATACTTCATTGGCGATTGCGGTCACGGACGGCAATGCCCAGTCCAAGCGCGCGTTGCGCCGCCAAGCCGACCGACTGCTGGCGCCCTTCATGGCCCGGGTGTGGGTCCATGCGGCAGGCGGAGTCGTGAACGACGAGGACCTCATTGGGATCCTCAATCAGCCCTACGATCCGCGACGCGACCTCAATATCAATCACAACCGGGCATCAGTTCTTCTGGATCACTTCGGAGGCCGACACCAGTACGCTGAATCCGCTCGTGCAGCCGATGCCACAGCGCGCGACTATGCCGTCAGGTCCGCTGATCTGGTCGCCCGATGTTCCGAGGCCAGTACGGCGGCGACCCGCTCGTTAGCAATCGCGCGTGCACAGGTCAAAGCGCGTCAGGCTGCTGGGCGCCTACTTAATGACACTGAGAGCATGCTCGTCGACGTCGACATCGCCACACGGCTTACCGAAGCGCTGCGCACACCAACTGTCAGGGTGGTTTCCGTGACGTGCTGTGTCCTGGGCCGACTGTTGGCAGGTGTCGGTGCCGGCTGACAACCTGACAACGGCCCAACGTCTGCTCGACGGCGTCCAGGTCACCGACGCTGCGGGTACATGCCGACGACTGCGGGACGCCCTCGCTGGCGTCGGCCGCAACCTAACTGCGTGGCGCGACGTCGCTGCCCTCGTCCGTCAGGTATTACTGGAGCAGCAGGCTCGTGCCGGCGCCACGATGCATTTGCGTGCGCCTCTACGCGTGGGACTGCCAACCGTTGCCCAGTGGATGGATTCGGGATGTAACCGCCTCGGACAGGACGCCGATTCGATAACCATCACCGCCCGCATGTGGTGGCCGCCGTCGGATGGCAGGGAAGATCCAACGTCGATGAGGCGGGAGGTGACCGATGTCTATCGCAGGCGCATGTTCCAGTCGAGCGCGGTACCGGCGGACCCGTTCTGGGCCGCCACGCTCGGACACGACTCATATCTGTCGCTCGGTCAACGGCAGGCCGCACGCACGGCAATCCTTGCGCCGCCAGGAACCACGACGCTGGTCTGTCTGCCAACCGGGCAAGGCAAGACCGATGTGGTTCTTGCGCCTATTCTGGCCAATGACGACCAACCAGGAGTGTCCGTCGTCGTGGTACCCACAGTTGCCCTCGCCCTTGACATGGAGCGTCGCTTCCGAGATGTCATTATGCGGATGGGGCACTCGGGAAGCCCGAGCGGTTGCTATGCCTACCTCGGTGGCATGTCCGACGAACTCAAGATCTCAATGCGAGACGCCGTTCGGAATGGGCAACAAAAGGTTGTTTTCGCTTCACCCGAATCGGTGACCCGGGGCATCGGCGCCGCACTAACCGTCGCCGCGAGTCGCGGCTACCTGAGGTACGTAGTCATCGACGAGGCGCACCTGGTCGAACAATGGGGAACCGAGTTCCGGCCAGACTTCCAAGCCCTCGCCAGCCAGCGCACCGCATGGGATAACGCCGCACCGGCCGGGCGGCGGCCCGTCACCGTAACGATGAGCGCCACCTTGACTGACGACCAGATCAGATACCTTACGGACCTCCTACCAGGCAGCGAAACCGCGGTGGTGTGGGCCTCCGCGCTGCGACCCGAGCCGAGTTACTTCATCCGGCACTTCCCAAGCGCCCATGAACGAGACCAGGCGGTACTGGAGGCTGTGAGTTATCTGCCGCGGCCGTTGGCCCTTTATGTGACGCGGCGGGAGAGCGTACGGCATTGGGTAGCGATGTTGAACCGCGCCGGTATACGGCGCGTCGGGCAGATCACTGGGGCATCCAGCGACACCGACCGGCGAACACTGATCGACGGCTGGCGGGGCGGCGACGGCACTCAGCCGACGCTGTATGACGTTGTCGTCGGGACCTCCGCGTTCGGGCTTGGCATCGACATGCCTGATGTGCGGACTGTCGTGCACGCATGCCTTCCTGAAACGGTCGACCGCTTCTACCAGGAGGTCGGGCGCGCCGGCCGCGACGGAGCCGCCTCACTGAGTCTTCTTGCCGTCGCGCCAGGCGACGAGTCCATCGCCCGCCATCTAAACCGAAAAAAGATCATCAAGCCGGACAAGGGGTGGCGCCGCTGGCGCCGTATGGTCACGAATTCGGAGGTTGAGCCACGTCTCTACCGCGTCAACCTGGACTGGTTCCCAGCTCACATGGACGAAGGATTCAATCAGAACCGGGCGTGGAACGTCCGCATCCTCAACCTCATGGCCCGTTCAGGTCTCGTCCGTTTGAAACCGACACAACCATCGGATGAAGAACCAACCCACTCCGACGAGGCATCCGGCGAGAACATGATCGATGTCGACGTGATCACGGGTGAAGCGATGAGGAAGGACTCGTGGTCGGCGCGGATTGACAACCAACGTCAGATCATCCAGCGCGCGGAACGGCGCGCCTGGGACGCGGTTCAAGCTGCGTCATCGGGCGACCACTGCATCGGATCTGTGCTCAGCGACTACTACAACGCAATATGGTCCGGTGGCCGACTGACAACTGAGATCAACTGTCGAGGATGTCCGTACTGTAGATCCCACCGCGATCCACATGAGTCGGGGCTGTACCGGCAAGGCTTAGATCCGCACCCGGCCGTACATGCCTGGCGTGGACGACCATCTGACCCGCTCAGACCGGCGCGCGGTGGTTCGCCATTGCTGGCGATCGCATGGCGCACCGCTGACGAGCGCCGTGATCATATTCCGGATCTGTTGGTGCGTCTTGCTCGTCGCGGTATGAGCGTCATTGGTGGCCCAGGATGCCTCGACGACCTTGCTATGCGGCTGCAGCGCGACGCGTTGCCCTTTCCAGTGATCGTAGACGCCGATCGTGACCTGCTACGCACATACGATGGACCGATCATCTGGCTGCTGGGCGGACATCGGGAGATCGACATAGAGATTCGTCAGCGGCTGCAAGCGGGCTGGATCACGTATCTTGTTCACGCAGAGTCGTCGATTGAATCTGGTGTCTCACCGGCGCAGCGCAGCTACGACGACGTCCCGACCCTGTCCGTCGTAACAGCTCTTGGAGCGCTCTGATGACGTTGATTCTGGAAGAGGCGTCGCTTCCGGCGCCGATGTGGGCCGTGACACGTGCTCTGCTATTCATGGGCAAGCCGTTGGCAATGCCAGATGCAAAGGTGTTGCTCAGCCCGCCCGCCCTATTCGCGGGAGGAGCCGACTCCCGGAGCACGTTCGACTATGCCGTTCAGAGTCTTGCGGAATATGACATATTGACCACTAGTTCCGGCTCGCTTTCCCTCACGCCTGCGGCGTCGGAAATTCGTATCGACGACTACGGTGCTTTCTGTGATCTACTCCGTACGGCAGTATTATCCGGCGAGCGTAATGAGGGACTCGGCGCCACGCGCGAAGGTCGCGGCCCACGCGAGTTCGTTCGAGCGCTGTGCTGGTTCCTATGCCGCGATCCGCTGGATGATCCCGTCAGTTGGACCGAGGTGTCACGGACACAGTCCCAGTCCGGCATCGTAGCATTTCCGGCATTGCCTGGACTTTCCCCATTTGCGAACGGCAACCGGTGGAATCGGTTCGTCTACTGGGCGCTGGCTCTCGGATTCGCCGAGTTCGCCGTGTCTGGTACCCAGGGGCAGCGGATCATCCCGGACTGCACGCGCGCCGTTGCCCGCAGCATCCGCAAGCGATGGCCGGTAGGCGCGCAGATCGACGGCCATGAGGTGGTAGCCACCGTGTTGAGCGAGCTACCGGTGCTGCCAGGAGGCACCTATAGCCGTGACCTCGGACTGGCCCAACCGGACCGCCTGTCTCCAGCACTTTCGTTTGCGTTGCTGAGCGCCACCGACCGCGGCTGGATTGAACTACAGCAGCCGTCCGATGCTCCACGCGACATCTTCGCCGTCGATCCGGACGTCGCGGGCGGCGCCCGGCGCATCACCTACGTTGTCGTGCGGGAGGGCCTCGATGGTTGAGTTCAGCCGATACCTTTGCTGGAACCCAGTGGAGGCAGCCACTCTCATAAGCACGGAGGCGGTCAGCCCGTCGACGTCGGTGTTCTTCGCGACGCACGCCCCACTGCGGATCTTCCGCGCCCACGTGCAGGGTGGCCATGCCGCGGATGTCGGTGCACCCGTCGATGAGCACGCTGTACGTAGCGACTTCCTGACCCGCCCCACGAGCCACGGTGTCCTGCTGATGCCAGTGATCGGGGATTCCGGTACCGGCAAGTCCCACCTGGTGCGATGGATCAAGGAGTGCACACCCAGCAACGACAAGCGGCGAGTCATATACCTGCCAAAACTTGCCACCAGTCTCAAATCTGTAGTGACCGCACTCTTGGACGATGCCCCTGGCGAAGATTTCGACGCACTGCGCGCCCAAGTTGCCGAGGTGGCTGAACAGCGCGACGCTGCCGGTCTACAAAACCGACTGCTCAACAATCTCCAAGAGGCCATCCTTGCCGCCCCGCCGCCAGCCGGAATGGCACGCGTCCTCGTGGCACCGACTGGCTTGCCGGCACTGCTGCTCGATCCGCACGTCAGGGCGCACCTACTCGAGCCCCATCGCCTGATCCCGCAACTAGTCGCCAAGCTGCTGACCGATCGAAAAGACGGCGAACCCGAACGACCACCCAGGTTCACCATCGATGACTTGCCAACAACGATTGACGATCCAGGCCAGGCCTCAGCGCAGGCACGGCAGTTACTGGGGATCATCAAGACCCGATCCGAGTTGCAACAGGCTGCCGTCGACCTTCTCAACGCAAACCTCGACGCTGCAGTCCTCAGCGCGACCGTGGGCCTCGGCCGGTTGCAACGCGCCATGCTCGACATCCGGCGTCTATATGCCGAGCAGCAAAAAGAGATCATTCTCCTCATCGAGGACTTCGCGTTAATCCAAGGCCTTCAAAGGGATCTGCTAGACGCGATCATCGAGGTCGGATATCGGGATGGCGTGGCGACCCTTGCCCCCATTCGTACTCTGATGGCGGTCACTCCTGGCTACTTCGCGCAACTCGCCGACACCGTGCTAACGCGAGCACGTGCCGCCAGCCCGCACATGTACGACCTCGATAATCAGTTCGACGACACCGGGGGCGGCGTAGAGCGCGTGCTGGCCTTCGTCGGCAGGTATCTCAATGCTGCGCGACTAGGCCGCGAGCGCGTTGACCACCTCGCAGTCCGCGCTGCGCAGGACACCCCGAATGCCTGCGACGAATGTCCCATGACGAACCCCTGCCACAGCGGATTCGGCGTGACGGAGGACGGCCACGGCCTCTACCCCTTCAACCGGACCGCGCTGCTGCGGGCCATCCACTCCACGGCACTGCCGGATAAACAGGACGCGATCGTCCCCCGGGCTATCCTCGGCGCAGTAGTCCGAAACGTGCTGCAAGCGCACGCGAATAGCCTGCGTGAAGGCACGTTCCCCGGCGATCGTTTCCGAGAAGACTATCCGACCGCCCGGGCGGACACACCGCTGCCCAGCGCGGTCCAGCATCTGGTTGACGAAACCGACCGCGTCGACGCGGCACGCCGGAAAGTCACACTCGAATTCTGGGGCAATGCGCCCGCCGAACTCGTCAACCTAGCCCCAGAGATCCATGTCGCCTTCGCCCTACCACAGTTGACGATCGATACCGCTGCAACGATTGTGGGGACAGATCCGATAGTAGAAGCAGCTCCCAAAGTTGACAAGCGCAGCGGCCTTAGCCCATCGCAGTTACGGTACATACAGCAAATCGAGGAATGGCAGACCAGAGAAGTCAATCTGCATCAGACACCTGCTGGTGAATTGCGCAGACTCGTCAGCGAGGCGGTCGTACGAAGGTGCGACTGGACGGATCCAATCAGTGCAGAGCCCTCAATTGCCGAGGTCCGTGAGGCTTGGCCTGCCAAATCAACGACGGTGTCGATCGACGGTGCGGACGCAGAAAATCTACCTGGTACGGCCAACGCGCCCATCAGGTTCGATCGAAACCCTGCCAACGCACAGTTCCTGATTGGTCTCATCGGCATAAGCGCCGGACGGACCACCGGCAATGGCGCCCACCTTCGTCGGCTGTACGAACTCGCCGACAACCGAGCGCCGACACTGAAGCAGCGAGTCTGCAATGTGCGAGAACTCACAGATCCTCAACTAGTCCTTGGGCTGCGTGCCGCGCTGATCGGTTCCCTGCTCGGCGGACGCGCATACCCAGGCCAGGCCGAGGCGTCCATAGTCAACACAGTCTTCGACGACGGAGACGGATGGCAACTCGACGACCAGGCGACTCGTACCCCCGGGTGGCTCGACGCACTGGCCGCACATCTGGAGGCCAGAGGGAACCTGACGACAGCTCTGCGTCGGGCGTTCGGCTACGGCCAAGGCCCCACGATCCGGATGATCGACATCGCGCGCCTGCTGCCGCTGCTACGAGAGGCCAGCGACACCTGGACATGGGCACCTGTAGGGATTGGGTCGGTGCCCATGTGGGCCAAGCGGGCGGTGCGCGGATTCCACCGGCTCCCCATTTTGGTAAGCGAGCAGATGACCCAACTGCAGAACCAGTTACTCGTGCTGCGCCAACTACTTCCTACTGGCGCCAGCGGCCGGGACGTCGTCAAAGCAGTAACCGAGGCCCACCGTGCAGGCTTCACCATCGGTGAGGTTCCGTCCAGTGATGGCGACTTCGCGCGCATGCTCGACCGTGCCGTTGACATTGACTGGACCGCCATCGACCGGCTGGAACAACTCATCGCAAAGTGGCAGGGCGCACCCGAGAGTCAGGCCAAGGCCGACCTTTCGCTGGCTGTCGTCGGACATGATCATGGCCGGGCACTCGCCGACGCTACACTTTTTCTGCAGCGCAGCGACCAGTGGCTAAACATGGCACTCGACTCGGTCGCCAGTCGGGCGAGTGCAGCGTTCGGCAACGCCCGCGAAGAAGTCGAGGGGGTGCTCGCCGAATGGACGATGATCCGCAATCGCAACCGGTAGGAACCACGACGCTATTGGAAAAGGCGAACCAGTTTCGCATCAAAGCCGAACTGATCGGAGCGCAGCAGTCCCATACCGATGAACTCACCCGGATTACGCTCCGGATCACTGCCGTCAAGGCCGCCTTGAACAAACTCGACCAAGCTCTGACAGCGGCGCGCACCGTGGCTGGACTTCCTGACGCACCATCGATCAATATGGCAGTCGACGATGGCTACGACGAATTCAGACGAAAGATCGATGTGAGCGACTTCAACGACGCAGTCTTTCGTATGGCCGTACGAAGACTTGAAGCCGCTGCGATGAAACTTGATACCGAGAGCGACCAAAGCTGGAAGACCTGGACGGTCCAATGTCTAGGCAGCCTTCGAAGGGAACGGGTCGCGGTTCTACCTGCCCCCCAGCGTGGGAGTGCCCGAGGAAGCTGGACGCGTCTTGAACGCATCGCATCGGCGCCGCCGGACAGAAGCTCAGTCATCGAGTTCGTGACGACCTACGACAACCTGCGGGAATTGCTCGACGACCTGCCGGATCTGCCCAGCGAACTTCTCGATCTCCTCGACCGCCTGTCGCAGAAGACGCCACTGACCATCGCCGACCTCAGTGAGGAGGATCTGCGCATCCTGCGCACTTCGGAGGTCGGCTCGCAGATCGAACTGCGTCGGAGAGAGTCGTGACCCAGCCACTGTTGCCCGCGATGCTGTCGGATGTGCTCGACGCCCTCGAAGACCGGGAACTGCCGCTCCTGTCGTGGGGTGTTACCACTGGGGCGCTCGCCCACGACGAAGTAACCACGCTGATCGACGACATGATCGACGAGGGCCGGGTCGACGCCTTGCGGGCGGCGGACGTCATCCAGCAACTGCTCACCGACGGCCTGCTGATGCGTGTGCCGAACACGTCGCCACCGCGCTACCGGACTCGCATCGCCGAGACGCTGCGTCTGACAACGCAACTGCGTCAACTGTTCGTGCCGCCAAACGTTACGAGCCCAGCTGCTCGGTGGTGGGAGCGCGGCAGGCCGTTGGTCGCTGACTACCGCCTGCATGTCGCCGCTCGCCGCTACCCCATGCGCAATATCCCGCCGGACGACGTCCAGGCCGAACTCCGTGAAGCGGGCTGGTCGGCCATGCAGACCGCGGCCGCCGCAGCACAGATCAATGGCCGGGAACTTTCCCGCTTCCAAGTGCAGGCCACGACAGCAGTGTCGCGGGCGTTGTCCTCCGGTACGAGCCGGGGCGTGATCGTCGGGGCGGGTACGGGTAGCGGCAAGACGCTGGCCTTCTACCTGCCGGCGATGGCTGCAATCGCCGAGTCTGCACAACCGGGTCTCAGCCGCTTGCATACGATCGCGGTGTATCCCCGCAACGAGTTGCTGCGCGATCAGTTGCGCGAAGCCATCACGGCGGGCGAGCAGATCAGCGACGCGCTGCATCAGCACGGTCGACGACCGCTTCGGCTTGGCGCCCTCTACGGGGATACGCCCCGCCATCCGGGCGACCGCCGTCTCACCGGGCAGGCCCGCAATGGTGGTTGGCTGCGGGGCGCAAATGGCGCGATCTGCCCGTACCTCAAGTGTCCGCGCTGCGGCGGAGACCTCGTCTGGCCGGACGCCGAGCGGACGAGGCAACAGCCTCGAGAGATTCTGGTATGCGCCACGCGTGGGCACCGCATTGACGGTCAACTCGCGCTGACCCGAGAATCGCTGACCGATCAACCTCCGGACATCCTGTTCACCACAACGGAGATGCTCAACCGCAACGGAAGCGACCGCCAACTCGGTCGCCTTCTCGGCTGGCAGGGCGTTTCAGGTCCATCCCTTGTCCTCCTGGACGAGGTGCACACCTATACGGGAGTGCACGGCGCGCAGGTCGCGCTACTGCTGCGACGTTGGCGCCAGGCGGTTCGGCGGCCCGTGACCTTCGTCGGCCTCAGCGCGACCCTGCGCAACGCGGGCGCGTTCTTCGCCGAACTCACCGGCCTGGATGAGATAGCCATCGATCACATCGAGCCGCAACCGTCAGATCTGGAAGATCTGGGGCGACAGTATGCGGTCGCTCTTCGCGGTGACCCCGTTTCCGGCGCCGGCCTGCTGTCGGTGTCGATTCAGACCATCATGCTGTACGCGCGAGTGTTGAACATACCCGGCAGGGATGGCCTCTTCGGTTCGCGCGCGTTCGTCTTCACTGACGCTCTAGACGTGAGCAACCGTCTCTATGACGACCTTCGCGACGCTGAGGGGGTCCCGCGCCGGTTCGGCCGCGGAAGGGGCGCCAGCCAGGTGCTGGCCGGCTTACGATCCCCGGACGCGCCACAATGGGCCGACCGGTTCGCCGATGGCCAATCCTGGGATCTGGTTCGCCAGATCGGGCACCCACTGTCGCCTACGGCCGACGCGAATGGGCTGCGTGTGGGTCGCACCACCTCCCAGGACACGGGCGTCGACCGCGATGCCGATGTCGTTGTTGCGACGGCGTCTTTGGAGGTCGGCTTCAACGACGAACGTGTCGGCCTCGTCATGCAGCACAAGGCCCCGCGCGACCCCGCGGCGTTCATCCAGCGGCAGGGGCGCGCCGGTCGACGGCGAGAAATGCGTCCGATTACCGTCGTCACGCTCTCCGACTTCGGCCGCGACCGGCTCGCCTACCAGGCATACGACACGCTGTTCATGCCGGAGATCACGCCACGGCATCTGCCGATCGGCAACCGGTACGTGCTTCGCATCCAGGCAGCGCAAGCGCTGCTGGACTGGCTCGGCCGCAAGCTGGCACTCAGCGGAGTGTACGTCGATCCTCGGCGAGCGTTGACCGCGCCTCCACCGGGCGATCCGCCACGCCAGACCAGAGAAAAAGAGGAGGCGCTCGCCGACCTCTTGGCAGAACTGCTCGACCGCCCTGGTTTGCAGGATGAGCTCGCCAACCACCTTCGGTTCGCCCTTCGGATCAGCAACGATGAAGCAACCGCGTTGCTGTGGGAGCAGCCCCGTGCGCTGCTACTAGGCGTCGTACCGACCGCGCTGCGGCGCCTGCGCAGCGAGTGGAGGCCAAGCATCGCCGATCCAGGCGCCAACGACGGCGATCTACTTCCCGAGTACCTCACCTCGACCTTGTTCAAAGCGCTCAACGTGCCCGAGGTTAGGTTGAGGCTGCCATTTCAGGGCGCCATGCCGGAAACGATGTCGATCGAAGCGGCCCTTCGCGAGGCTGTGCCAGGTCGAGTCAGCCGCCGCTTCGGGTTCCGCTCTCAGGGCGACCGAACCTGGATACCGCTACCAACGCCGAGCGCGGGCCGCCCCGGCATAGTCGATATCGCCTCTTTCGTGCCCACACCTGTCCGGCAGGGCCAGTGGCGTGGCCCGTCTGGACCCATCACCGTCTTGCGACCGCAAACCATCGACCTTAGCGAGCCCCTTGACAATGTCGCGGACCAGTCCCAAGGCACCCCCGAGTGGATGTCGGAGATCACGCCACCCAATGCACCGCTGATCCCTGGGTCGGTTCCCGCGCTGTCAACATGGGCTGAACACATCACTTCCGTCGGGTTTGCCACCCACGCAGCCGGGAACCCGGCCGAGGTCCGCCGGATGACCTACGGCGCCCAATGTGATACCCACCTCACGAACGGCCAGCAGATCGCCACCTCCGTGCGCTACGAGTTCGAAGGGATTCCCGCGGCGCTAGGCTTCAGTCTTGGCGTCGATGGAATCCGATTCACCCTCGGCACGCTGAACCTCGCCGAACCGGCCATCGCGGCACATCTGGCGTCGCCAGCTTGGCGGCGAATCGCATTCGTCACCGCGCTGCAGGAGGACCGCCGCCTAGACGAGGTTGCCAACATCTTCCAACGCACCTGGATCATCTCGATCTACCTGACGGCGTTCGTATTGACCGGCATCGAAAGCGGCCAAGAGTCGGCACTGGTGCACAAACAGCTCACCAATGGCGCGTGGGCCACCAATGTTGGTCGCATACTGCAGGCTCTGTACCGGGACACCAACGCGTCCGGCACGCTTAATCCGCCGCAGAGGCTGATCACGACCCTTCAGGACCTCAGCGCCGACCCGCGCGTCCGTGCCTGCGTCGACCGCCACGCCGAGTTACTGTGGTGCGGAGACATCGCTGCTCGCACACAAGATCTTGCCCAGCGCAGCTATCGGGATACCATGGCCGCGGCGCTGCTCGCGGCGTGCCAGCGTGCCTGCCCGGACACACAGGACACCGATCTCATTGTCGATGTCGTTGCGCCGGACACCGCCAATCAACACAGTCAGATCTGGCTCACCGAGACCACCATCGGCGGCCTCGGCATCGTCGAACAATTGGCCAGCTATTACGCTCAGGACCCGCGCCGGTTCTGGGGCCTTGTCGACAGCGCACTGGCACCTGGGGATCTTGAGTATATCGACGCCACCCTCACCGCGCTGATTCGCAACATCGTGAACGAGCCATCGGGTGACATCGCGGCCACCGTGCGACGACTGCGTAATGCCGCGAATTCAGCCGATGCCGACAGCGCCTTGGCCGATCTCCGTAGTGCTTGGGCAGCACTAGACGGCAGCCCTCGGCACGCCGCGGTCGCCGCGCTATCCACTCGCCTGTTGCGGCCAGGCAGCGGTGACGACACCGATCGAATGACGCACACGATCATGCAGGCCTGGGCAGATCTTGAAGCACGACTTGGATTGGAGATCGACCCGCAGATCATCGCGTATGCTGCGGCCGAGGGTCGCGTTCCCGGTATCGCAGCTGGCACCATGACTGCCGACCAGGTATTCAGCGTGCTGTGGCCGCGCGGTAACCGTGCCCGCACCGCCCATCTAGATCACTACCAGCCATATGCCCAACGGCCGGTTCTCGACCGGCTCCTCGCCGCCGCCGTTCACGGCCGAACGTTACCAACCGTTGATGTCACCGCCGATGACTGGCGCGATACCTACCGCGCCGCGCTGACCGTGCATAACGCGGTCGAACTCATGGCACCCACTTCGGCGGCGGCATTACTGGCAGGTGCGGTGCGCGAGGTGCCGTGCGTCGACATCGAGCGCGACGTTCTGCGTGTCTACGGCGAGGTCAACGCCGTCCGACGGATCGGCGCCCAGTTGCGGGTTCGCGTCGAGTTGCGAGAGGCGGTGCAGTAGAGATGGCTGATCGGATCATCCGAACAAGCGGCGCCACAGGTATCACGGCCGAACCGATCATCACTACCGTGCTGGCCGGTGAGCTACTTGCACAGAGCCCAGAGCTGTGGCTCGTCTCCCCGTGGATCAGCGACGTTCCCGGCATTGACAACACGCGCGGCGATTTCGACGCCCTGTTTCTCGATCCCGTCGCCCGGGTCTATCCGCTGTCTCACGTGCTTGCCCAGCTGACGCAGACCGGATCCCAGGTCAATGTGGTGACCCGACCTGACGATCAGAACCGCACGTTCGTCAACCGTTTCGAGCGTCAGGCCAACCCGCCCCGCTACACCACGGTCTGGAACGAGGACGTGCATGAGAAGACTCTGTGCGGACAAGGCTGGCTGTTGACGGGATCCATGAACTTCACCACACGCGGCATGAGATTCAATGACGAAGCCGTGACCTACCACACCGACCTGGCTGCTGCGGCGAGTACTCGGATGGATTTCAACCATCGGTGGAAGGGCCAGCCGTGATGACGCTCACCTCCGACCGAATCGAGTCATTCCTGGCCGCCTTCTTCGGGACCGGAAACAGCGTGTCGCTCACCGACGACCAGACCAGTGCACTCAACCAATGGCTGGCGCCGTTTCTGCAGGTGGCCCGTCAGCCGTCCGACATCCCCATCGTCCTTCCCCGTCGCACACCGACCCAGCCAGACCGGCGGCTGGCCTACGTGATCGCGTGGGACCCAGCACACGCGACGTTGGTCGCTGAACTGCTCACCGCGTTCGTCGGCCCCACCTACAGCTACTTCGACGGCCTGCCTGCCACCCTCGATCCAGACGACCCTGTTGAGCGCGCCATCATCGACCTCGTCGGACCCGACACCACGTTCATTCTGCGCAGCCCCACGGCCGAGCACGAGAGTGGCGCTTGGCGTGCACTGCGCCAAATGCAGAGCACCGTCGGACGACGGCCGGCCCGCAACTGGCATATCCCCAAACCCGTCGGGCGCCTTCTCGGCGAATTCGAGGTAGCGCTCGCTGCCGGCGACAACACCGCCTCGGCTGCGGTACTCGAACAACTCGCCGCAACGGGTGGACTAGGCGGCAGCAATCTGAACAACCTGCGCATCAAACGGCTCGCGCGACTGGGCCGTGACGACGAACTGCTCGGCCTCCCCGCCCTCGCCGATGTTACCGCGGCCGACCCGCCTACGCCGATCCGAGATGCTATATTCGCCGCTCTGTATAACCACAGCATTGCCGCCGCGCTCGACAGACACGACTACGACGCTGCGCGCAGCCGCCTGATCGCCGACGGCGCTGCAATGCCGGCCAACCTCAACGCCAGCCTCGCCGAGTTGAGCACCGACGCGCTGTGGGTGGTGCTCCTCGCGGCTGACCTACGCAACGACCAAACCACACTGTCCAAGTTGCTCGGCGACCCAGATCTGCGCCGCCGCCTCGACCGCTACCCAGATCTTGTCGCCTCGATCGAGCAAGGACGCCCCAAATCTAGGACGGCGCCAGTCCCAGCGCCGACAACCGATCGCGCTGATCAGGTCATCGCGTCATGGGTTGAACTCGCACACGCACACGCACACGGCAAACCCGCGGCGACCGCACCGCTAAGACAGGAGACCTGGCGCGCATGGCCCAAACCCCACACTGTTGATCAAGAACTCGCCGCCACTATCACCGGCCTCGATAACGTCCAAAGCGAGCGGACCTGGCAACTGCTCGGCCCATTTCTTGACGCCGACGACTACGGATTACCCGCATCACGCACAGCCACGGAGTTTCTCCAACTCGCACTTGTGCACAACTGGTTCAGCCCCGCCGATCTTGCCGGGATCGTCGCTCTCGCAGAGACTATTCTGCGATCTAGCCCAGACCGTGCAACATACGCGGCGCTCTTAGACGATCTCGCATCCGAGGCTGATCGGTGGGTGAGCCCCGACCGGGCCGTCATCGTTCTCGACCTTGCGGACCTGCTGGTCCGGATGCCATGTCCCGACGACGAGGCGCGGCTACGACTCGCGATTCGACTGCTCACGCCGTTGGCTGGCCATGCCGGGCGCCTGGATGACGACCTACGCCGGCTAGCACGGCAACTCAACGACGAACTCGGCACGAACCTGACATGGCCTCAACTCGCCGGGGATGACCAGTCACTATCCGGCCCGACGCTCACCGATCTGCCGCCGCTGAAGGTCATGCTCTATTCACTCGATGAAGCTGCGCTGGCCCGCACCAAGGCGGTTCTCAACCAACTCGTACCTCAGCTCAACATCCACACCGCATCTGGTCACGTCGGCTCGTCACAGCTGAAGCAGCACTCCCAGCGCTCGGACATCATCGTCCTGGCGACTCGCTGCGCTACCCACGCGGCCACTGGATTCATCCGCGCCCACCTCGCGGCTGACGCGATCATTGATGAAGCCGATGGCAGCGGTTCGGCATCCCTCCTGCGCGCCGCGACGGCGGCACTTCAGACATGGCTATCACGGCACCACTCGTAAATGGTCGCCGGGCGTCCGCGTACGCTTCGTCACCGGGTACGGTGGCGCCTGCGGCCTACTCTGGCCTCATAGCGGGACACGAGGTAGTCCTGCAGGCGCGCGATGTCGCGTGAGGTGTTCTCCACCCCATTCCATGCGCGCGGACCATCGGCGAACGGCCATGTTCCTTCGATCCAGTGACAGTCATCGGCGATCGCCTTCAGGTCGACGGCGAACTCTGCCGCACTGACGATCTCGTCGGCGCTGCCGCGTGCGTGCGAGATCTCGTCCATGAGCGCGCCCATGCCCATGATGCCGACGCCGTGCATGAGCCGCGATCGGCGCGGCGGCTTGTTCCAAGCGTCCGGGAAAACCTCCGCCACCGCACTCCAGAAGTTGTCCAGGATCGACATCATGCAGCCGAAGTTCGGTCCTCCGGTGTGGCCGCGGTAGGGATAGAGCGCTCCGTTACTCAGACTGTTCTCCAACATCCGCAGGATCGAGTTGTCCTTGATCAGCCCGTTTGGGTTGGTCGGTGTTTGAATCATGCGGTGCAGTGGTGATGCCTTTGAGAAGTTCAGTCGTTCGACGAGCGTTGCTGGAATTTGGCGGACCATAAGTTGTGCTGGCAGCGCGCCAGACGCCTCGGGAAGAAGTTCGTGGATCAAGCCCTTCGGCAGCGCTTTGGTGGAATTGACCAGGATGAACTGGGATCGCTGGTCGGCCTGTGTGTCGGCAATGAACGCGGTGACGTAGATCGGGAATTCGTCGAGCTTGGAGTCGCGGATGGCGGCGCTGCGCTGCTGGCCGTCGACGATGAACCCCGGCTTGTCCGCCTCATCGCTGTCTATGACCGGGATGATGATCGTCCCAGAGCGCACGAACGCTGGCCGTTCGTCGGTGGACTCGTCCGCGCAGAAACGGACACGTTCGTCGAACGCAACCACGATCGCGTTGGGTAGCAGCGGGCTGGGATCGGTGTCGAGGTATCGACGGATCGCCGCGACATGGGCTTGACTCTCCGGCCGTTGGTACCCGTGCAGCTTGGTGGCCTCATCACGGCGGATACGAGACACGGTCGCGATGTCAGCGACGTGTTTGCCGTCGATGGCGAAAGTATAGACGCGACGGTTGGGCCCTTGCTGGATTTCCAGGGCTGGCAGGCGCAACGTGCGGCGGCTGGCCTTCGACTGGTTGGCGGGTGTCCGCGTCACGTAAGGTCCTCTCCAAGTTGATTGCGCAGCCGGCCCCTGAACACGTGCAGGTTGTGGAAGCCGCGTCGTTTGTTGCGCTCGCTGCCGCGGAAAACGACGATTTCAATCCCTAAGGCCTGACATAGCGCGCAGGTGCAGTCTCGCCAGGGTCTATCTTCCAGCGTTCGACGATAGGCGGCGCTGCGGTCGATCTTGCCGTCCCAGACTTGGCTGTAGTTCTGCAACGCCGAGAGGGCATCGTCGAGGGTCGCGATGCCGGCATCGTAGTCGCGCAGCAACCTCAGGGCAGATCGTTCTAGAGCGATTGCCCGCCCTTGGTCCACTTCGCCGGAGGCGATGCGCTTGCGGAGCTTGACGTTACCTTCAACCTGCGGCACACGCAGGGCCACGTAGGTGGTGCGTGGGGTGTAGTAGTTGTCGCGGTCGTCTTTGAACGCTTGCCGAAACGGCGACGTACTGTCAAAGCTGGTGACCCCGTGGGTCGCGAAGGCCGGGATGTCGTCGAGGCGGCTGATGCCCAGCAAGTGCAGTTGAGTGTCGGATCGTCGAACGTCATCTACGGCATGCAGACAGGCGAGGATCTCACGGGTCTTGAGTGGCACCATGCCGCCCATGGCGATGCGCCGATAGCCAATGCGCTGTAGCGTGACCACCGCGTCTGCGTAAGACTGTGGGCTCCATCCTTGCGCGACAGCGAGCGGCACGAAGCGTACACGCCGGCTCTTGCATCGTGTCCAGAACTCGTTGGCCAGGGCCAGAGTGATGTCCTGGCGGCGTACCCATTCGGTCGCCCGCTCGTCGTCGCGGCTGGTCTGGGGCTCGTATTGGAAGATGACATGGTCGACGGCGATGCCGTAGTCGAAGCCGCACCCGTCGTAGAAGTCAATCACGTCGTCGACGCTGTAGGGAGGGTAGATCTCCTTGACGTACGAGAACGCTCCACAATCACCCATGATCCGCAGCGGTCCGTGGGCGTGGTCGAGGCGGAAGAACTGGTGCGCGCCTTCCCGATAGAGGCGACGTCGTTGAGCAGCGGTGTACTTGCCGGCGCTACCGTCTGAGTAGCCGTCCACGATGGACTTGGACACCAATAGGCCATGGAATGGTGGCGGGTCCAGGACTTCGTGGGCGTAGAGGTCATCCCGCTGCCGGACGCGCAGGGGGTCACGTTCCTCCGTGATGAACTCGAAACCGGGGTCGACCTGGTCCTGGCTATCAGGAAAGAAGAACCTCATGACTGGGCCGCCCGTGCGTCGAGGTAGACCCGAATGAGGTAGTTCGACAGCGTCTGGATTTGGCCGGGAACGTTTTCCACAGCGTCCCACGCTAGGTTGATCTGATCCCAGGTGCCTGACGTCCACCGGCAGTATGGAGCGATGAGACTGAGTTGCTTGCGGATCTCGGTGGGGGCGCTCGAACTGCGGGAATCCACAATAACGAGGATGCGATCCATCAACAGGCCCATGGCACGGATACCAGCACCGTGCATGAGCCGACTTTCGGTGGCTGGTTTTCCCCAGGCCTCGGGAAACACGTCGTGCACAGCACTCCAGTAGGTGCACAGTGCTTGGTGGATGCCGTCAATGTCGATCTCGTTATTGATCAGGTTCCGAAACGGGTATAGGCATCCGCTGGTGAGGCTCTTTTGAATCATCGATACAACGCTGTTGTCTGCGATGACCGCCGTACGGGCAGCGTCAGCACGAGTGGAAGCCCGCTTGATCATTTTATAGAACGGAGACCGCTCGTCGGTGTTGAGTCGATCGCATATCACTGACGGCGCTTTCCGGACGCTGAGCCGCTGGGGCAACGGCGCGTCTACCTCGGGTAGTAGTTCAGTGACCAGGCTGGGCGGCAACGGCCGGGTGTTGTTGACGCGAACGAATTGGTCACGTTGCAGGCTGACCGTGTCGGCGACAAACGCCGTAACCGGAACTGGGAAGTCGCTCCGCTCGGCGCGGGACAATGCGATCGCACGTTGTTGCCCATCGACGATCCACGCCGGCTTCGGCTCGCCGGGCATAGCTAGGGGCAGCGTCAGGGTACCGGCAGTAGCGAGACCGTCGTTGGTGCCCGGCCCGCGACTTCCGGTGAAACTAGCCCGCGACGACAGCGCAAGAATGATCGCATTGGGGAAGATGACCGCACCGCTGTTGAGGTAATCAATGATGTCCTGAACATGGTTACGGACCTCGGGCCGCTGATAGCCGATCAGCCGACTGGCCTCATCGCGACTGACTCGCGACACATCAGCAACCTGGAGCACCTCCGCTGCGGTTAGTGTGAACAGATACAGCGGATGTCCTTCGGCTTGATCAATACGCAACGCCCGACGCTTCAGTTCGGTGACTGGTTCAGTCATGGCGGTGCGCCTCGCATATGTCTCGGTGCAGTTTCGCGAAGCGGCGCTGTTCGCAGGAGCGTCCGGTATCACGCAGTTGCCGCAGCAACTGCGTGGCACTGGTATGGGCGTGGTTGCGGATATATGCGATGACCTCAGCGTCGGACAGGCGGTGGCCCGGCGCTCGAGGTGCTGGCGGGTTGGCGGGTGCCGCAACCTTCGCAGCCTCCCGCAGGGCAGTGCGATGTGGGCCGGCGCTGTGTTCGAGCAGATATTTGGTGGCGCGGATGTTAACGGCCTGCAAGCTGCCGCCGACGGTGTGCCGCACCGACGCGGTTACTGGTACGAGCACGTCAGCGAGCGGTGGATGGACGTTCCGCGGCCCTACCACCGAAAGCGCATCGGAGTTGAGGATGCCAGCGGCGGCGAGCAGGTCATCACTGCAGGCCCGCTGGTAGGCCTCCGACAGCACGGCGATCACCGTGGCGCTGCGGTCGCGCGCAGCCAACGCGGCGAAGCTGCGTGGCTGATCGGGCGTAGGACCGGCCCAGGTGCTGAGGCGGTGCCACCAGTCGGCGACCTCACCCAGAGTGGCACCGACGGCGTCAGATGCCACGGCGGAGAAGGTGGCGCCGTAGGCGCAGATCGCGGCGTCGGCAGGTATGAGGCCGTAGCCAGCGGACGCGATCCACAACTGCGCCGTCCTGGCCATCGGGGTCTGGGTAAGAGTGCGGACAATCTTCCAGTGTTCGCCAGCGTAGAGGTCGATTGCTGTGTAGCGGCTGGTGTCGCTGCCATCGAGGCGCGCGGTCCAGGCAGCGAAGCGGGCGGCGAGTCGCCGCTGGGTTACCGACCGCAGGTATAGGTCGGCGGGGATCTTGTAACGTTTGCGATTCGTGCACGTCACTACCAGATGCAGCGGGCCATCGCTCTTCGCGGTCATCGTCAGGAGCCATCCTGTGTAGGCCAGCTGACCCGGGTGAACGCTGCATGGTTATGGATGCTCTCGTCGTTGACGACCTGCACGGTGCCGCGAGTGATCCGCGGGTCGTCACGCAGGGCGGTAACGACGTTGCGGGCCATGTCCTCGACGAATACCGGGTGCTCATACGCGGCCATCGTGACATACCGCTCGTCTGTGCGCTTCAGCAGCGCGTAGAGCGGCGACGACCCACAGCGTTCGGCGACGTTGATCAGTTCGTCGAACCACAGGTCGCTTCCGGGATCTTCGAGGTCCACGTCGATGGTGACGCGGCCACGTTGGTTGTGGGCCCCGTAGTCGCTGATCGCCTTGCTGCACGGACAAACGCTGGTGACCGCTACCTCGGTACGCAGTTGCACCACATTACAGTCGGGGCCGATAGTGGCCGTGACGGCACAGGGGTAATCCATGAACGAGGTGGCCCCGGTGGCCGGCGCCTGCCGTTCCAAGAAGTAGACGAAGCTGGCGGTGACCGTTGCGCGTCGCGAACCCATACGTTGGCGTAGGTCGTCTGCCATCAGCAGCATGCTTGAGGCGTCTAGTTGGTCGCGCCAGGCGTGTAACACTTCCACGAACCTCGACAGGTGCGCGCCCTTAACGTCAGCAGCCAGGTCAACGGTCATGGTCATGGTGGCGGCTGTGTCGCGTTTCCCGCCCTGACCGTCACCTAGCAGCAGCGGATAACGCAGCCCTTCGACCCCGACCGCATCAAGGGCGACACCTCGATCATCGGGTAGGGCCTGCACGTCTATCAGGCTCACGGCTCACCCCTGTATACACAGCCAGAGGTGCACGTCTCGCGGACCACAATCGCCGAGAGCGGCAATGTATCGACCAGCCGATCCCACGCCCAGCGGGCCAGGTTCTCACTGGTCGGGTTTTCCAAACCAGGAACCTCATTGAGGTAGTAGTGATCCAGTTGCGCGATCACTGGGCTGACGGCAGCCTTTAGATCAGCGAAGTCCATGATCCAACCCGTAGTTGGGTCGACAGCGCCAGAAATATGGACCTCAAGCCGGTACGAATGTCCGTGCAGCCGGGCGCACTTGTGCCCATCGGGCACTTGTGGCAGTTGATGCGCGGCCTCGAAGGTGAACTCGCGAAAGATCTCCATCACGCGATGCCCAGATATTTATGCGTTTGCAGGCTGAGTTGCCACTGTGGATGCTCAAGACAGTACGCCACCGCGGACGTCGTGTTCGCTGCACGATCCGGGCCATCCATCGGCTGCAGCAGCAACTTGGTGAAGGCCAGGTGCTCGAACCGTTCTGGCATTGCCTCGGGCTGCGGGAACACCAACTTCAGGTCATCACCGGTGGTAATGGCCAACTCTGTGCCAGCCTTGGGGCTCACGCAGACCCAGTCGATGCCCGGTGGAGCCGGAAGGGTGCCATTAGTTTCGACAGCGACGTCGAATCCTTCGGCGTGGAACGCCTCCACCGCGGCAATGTCCAGTTGTAGCAGCGGTTCGCCGCCCGTGCAGACGACGTAGCGGCGGGCCCGGGGGTGGTCTCCGCCCCGCCAGGTCTTAGCCACCATGGCGGCGAGGTCGGCCGCAGAACGGAAACGGCCCCCATCGGGGCCGTCCGTTCCAACGAAGTCCGTGTCGCAGAACTGACATATGGCCCGATGCCGGTCCCGTTCCCGGCCGGTCCACAGGTTGCAGTTGGTGAACCGGCAAAACACCGCCGGCCGACCGGCATGACTGCCCTCGCCCTGGAGTGTGTAGAAGATCTCCTTGACGCGGTACACCATCACACCGCCGCCATCACCGGGTCCGTCATCCCAAGTTCCGCGAAGCCTCGGATGCGCAGCAAGCACGAATCACAGGTTCCACATGCCCGCCCATCCACAGGGTCGTAGCAGCTATGGGTCAGGCTGTAGTCCACACCGAGTTCCAGGCCACGAGCGATCGTCTGCGCCTTAGTCAGCGCCACCAGGGGCATGTGGATCTTCAACTGCTGGTCACCCTCGACACCCGCCTTGGTGGCAAGGTTGGCCATCCGCTCATATGCCTCGATGTATTCCGGCCGACAGTCCGGGTAGCCGCTGTAATCGAGGGCGTTCACGCCGATGAATACGTCCGAGGCGCCCAGCGTCTCCGCCCATGCCAACGCAAACGACAGAAAGATCGTGTTGCGAGCAGGCACATATGTCACCGGAATCCCGGCGCCGAGTTCATCGACACTGTCGTGATGAGGCACCGAGATGGCGTCGTCGGTCAAGGCCGACCCACCGAACACGCGGAGGTCGATATCGGCGATCACGTGGCGGCGAGCTCCGAGGACTGCGGCAACCCGTGCGGCGGCCTCCAGTTCAACAGTGTGCCGCTGACCGTAGCGGAAGCTCAACGCATACGACTCGAACCCCTCGCTACGTGCGAGCGCGAGCACCGTCGTCGAGTCCAGACCACCGCTAAGCAGCACCACTGCCTTCGGATCACCCATCGCCCGCCCCTAGTCTCGAAAACTGCACAAGATCTGAAGACCATGCTCACGTAGTATTGTCACGGCACTGCCACCGTACCGCGAATTAACTGTGTGCGAAAGTCGTTGCATCGACCACTCAAGGCGATCATGGTACTGACGCCGGGACACCGCGAAGGCAAGCTCAGCTCAGATCACCTACCCAGCAACGCGGGCAATTGCGGCGGTGCGGCACTGCTGTTAGCGATCGTCGCCGCGTCGAGGAGTACGGATGAGCCAGTCACCTCCAGCCGAATCTGGGGATGTGTGGGCCGAGGAGGTTTCCATCGGCGGGAACCTGGTTCGGCAACTGCTGATCTCAGGACGAGCAGTCGGCCCTGATCTTCAGAACGGATTGAAGTTGATGCCGCCAGAGGATGTAGTGATGTCCTACGCCGGCGCGCTGAGCTTCGACGAGCGCGGGCTGCGCCGCGCTCAAAGGGGCGCCTTGCATTGCGTGCTGGGAAGATGGACGACCGGGCGGGACGGGCCGCTGACCGTTGTGCTGCCGACGGGTACTGGCAAGACCGAAACCATGCTCGCCCTGTTGGTAGCTGCGCAGATCCCGCGGCTCCTAGTCTTGGTCCCCTCCGATCACCTGCGTGCGCAGGTTGCTGGCAAGTTCGAGCGCCTCGGCATCCTGCAAGAGATCGGCGTGGTCCAAAAGGACGCTCTGCGGCCAGTAGTCGCCCGCATGACCAAAGGCATGGTAGACGCTGAGGAGTCGGGACGACTTGCTCGGCTGTGCAACGTGATCGTGGCGACCCCGTCGGTGCTGCGTGCCTGCTCAGAGAGTGCGCGAGCGGCGATTCTCGACGCGTGCACACACCTGTTCGTCGATGAGGCCCATCATGTGGAGGCCTCTACCTGGTCGTACGTCCGGTCCTGGTTCGACGGACGGCGCGTGGTCCAGTTCACGGCGACCCCCTTCCGGGAGGATGGCCAGCATCTTGTGGGTGAAATCGTCTATGCATTTCCCCTACGCGAAGCACAGGAAGACGGTCACTTCGCGTCGATCAACTATGTCTCGGTCCTCGACTTCGCCGACCCCGACCGAGCCCTGGCCTCGCAGGCGGTGGCCAGGCTGCGGGCCGATCTGGAAGCGGGCCTCGATCACCTGCTGATGGCCAGGGCCCGCTCGATTCCACGGTCACAGGAACTACTTGCCCTCTACCAGGAGATCGCTCCTGACCTAAACCCTGCACTGCTGAACAGCCGCATGGGGGTGACGGCGAAACGTAAGGCACTGACAGCTATCCGAGACCGGGATTCCAGGATCGTCATCTGCGTCGACATGCTGGGCGAGGGATTCGACCTCCCAGCGCTCAAGATCGCCGCCTTGCACGACCCGCAGAAGAGCCTGAGCGTGACTCTCCAGTTCATCGGCAGGTTCACCCGCGCCCAGCCTGGTGAAGCGCAGTTGGGACAAGCCTGGGTATTCGTATCCCGCCCGAGCGCCGAACTCGACACCCGGCTACGAAGCCTCTACGCCGAAGATGCCGACTGGAACATCGTGGTCCGGAATCTCTCGGAGGCCGCTGTTCAGGCGGAAGTCCAGTTCAACGAATTCGAGGCCGGCTTCTCTGGACCGCCTGGAGATGTGCCGTTGAGCAATCTCCAGCCGAAACTGAGCACGGTGGTCTATCGCGGCCCTACCGGCTTCTGGAAGCCGGGCGCTCTCTACGACTTCTTCGGCGCCGAGAACCTGCTCACCGACCCGATCGGCCTGAACCCACGGGCCGGCATCGCCTGGTGCGTAGTCGAGCGGCACACACCGGTCCGGTGGAGCGACAGCCGCACGCTCCACGACACCACCTACGAGCTGTATGCCTTGTACTTCGACCAGGAACGGCGACTGCTCTAGATCAACAACTCAGCCAACGACGGCGTTTTCAAGGATCTTGCCGAGACTGTTCTTGGCGACGGAGCGGCGCAACTGACTGGATCGAGCGTCTACCGCGCCTTCGGGGGCATCGTCCGTCTCATACCCACCAACGTCGGTGTCCTGGACGTACGTAGCCAGTTCCGTCGCTTCTCCATGCACGTCGGACCTGACGTCAGCCACGGCTTCCCCAGCGCCGAGGCGAACACCAAGACGCAAACACACATCGCTGGGAGCGGATTTTGCCGCGGCGAGCGTGTTTCCATCGCTGCTAGCTCCAAAGGGCGCGTCTGGAGCCCTGATAGTGCCGCCAGTCTGAAGGAGTGGCGCGACTGGTGCGATGAACTGGGTACCCGGCTTCTCGACGAGTCCATCAGCATCGACAGCATCATCGCGAACTTCATCCTTCCTGAGCCGGTCCAAGGCCGGCCCGGCGCGGCTGTCCTAGCGTTGGAGTGGCCTTGGCGCCTCTACGAACTGATGACCGAGACACTCCACATAGAACACGACGGACACTCGTACTGGATCTTGGATCTCGACCTCAGGCCCGCGAACGAGGCAACTACCGGGCCGATCGCCTTCGACGTTGCCACCGACTACTGGGCGGTTCGCTACGACCTCCAGATCGAGGACGGGAAGCTGACCTACCGCTGTCTCGCACCTACCGAATTGGTGGTTCGCAACCGAAAGGACACCGTTCCCCTGAGCCAGTGGCTGAATGCAGCGGGCCTGACGATCCACTTCCAGGGAGACCAGACACTCGATCCCGACGGCATCCTGATTCGGATCAATCACGACATCGACCCCTATCCGCGCGAGAAACTGGTCGCCGTTGACTGGAAGGGCACCAATCTCAAGGTCGAGTCCCAGAAGGAGGAAAAACTCGCAGACTCGATTCAGGCCCGAGCCATTCGCGACCTGCTGGCCGAACGTGCATGGGATGTCGTCCTCGACGACGATGGCGCGGGCGAGGTCGCTGACATCGTCGCGGTAACCCTGACGGACGACAGCGTTCTTGTCCGACTCATCCACTGCAAGTACGCCGGCGCCGCTACCGCCGGCGCCCGTGTGGACGACCTCTACGAGGTGTGCGGGCAGGCAATCAAGAGCGTGCGCTGGCGCCAGCACATCTCCGACATGTTCCGGCACCTCGAACAACGCGCCAAGAAGAAGTACAACAGGACAGGTGTCTCTCCTTGGGAAGCAGGAGATCTCGCCGCGCTCTACAGGCTCAGAGATCATGCCCAACTCGTTCCGCTGACCTTTCAGATTGTCATCGTCCAGCCCGGGCTTTCCAAACAGAAGGCCACCGCGGACCAACTGCAGCAACTGGCCTCGACCGAACTCCACGTGCGTCACACTGCGGACGCGTCCCTCACAGTCATATGCAACACGTAACGATCGACTCGGCATGGAACAGCCAGTGCCAATGCAGTTGGTGGCGCGCCTCTAAGCGCTTTGACGCGGAGCAATTGTCAATGTGAGGTCTCAGGACATGGTTAACCAGTCGTCCTCAGGACTTTGTTGACGAGTCGCTGGTCTGGGTGCCCATGCCACGCACGTAGATCCGGGTGATCGGGGCGTTGCTCTTACGCGGCCGGATGGCCAGTTCCTCCTCGCCGTGAAGGACCCGGAGGTAGGTGTCCTCGACAACGACGGTGACCAGCTTTCCTGCATGTCGGGGGCCGACCTTGATGAACTGCCCCGCAACCATGAACCGGCCGGATGCGTGAACTCGCCGCTGAACGCGAATGGAGCCCGGCGCCAGCGGGGGCGGGGGAAGCGGCGTCGAGGACGATCGGGCCCCGACCAGGCGGGGCAACCCCTCGGCCGGCACCGGGCAGGGCCAGGTGCCGATGAGCGCGTTGTCGGCGATGGCGTGCATGAGGTGTCCATCCAGCCGGAGCACGACGGTGCGCCCGAGGTGAGCGGCTCCTATGAGGACCTTGTGTCCGGCGATCCTCACATGACCATCGCGGTTGTGGACTTTGCGTTCGACCTCGACCGGCTCACCGGCCGCGAGGATCCCCCTGCCGACAGCGCGAGGCAGGGCGGCGGTCGCCGGCTCGGGCCCTGCCGGCCGAGCGCCGCGCATGGTCAGGTAGGCGAGGTCCTGGGGCAGGAGCCGGGAGGCCAACGTGCGCACCAGATACCCCTCAAGCAGGAGGTGAATGCTGCGGATGTCGGCCCAGATCGTCAAGGTCCGCCCGGCCAACCCCTGGTGGACCTTCGTGCCCTGCCTGCCCGGGACCAGGGTCAACGATCCGCTGGGCGGAACCAGGGCCTCCCACTCCACTGCCGCTTCGCTGATCGCGGCCGGCGGCGGCTCGACCACGGTGACCGGCTCCTGCGCTGCCTGCGCGGCGATCGTCACCGCAGGGGCGAGCTCGTCGCGGGAGGGACCGTGCGGGCGAAACGCGCTGGCCGGGACCGCCATGTTCAGCGCCTGATGGGGCCGGGAGTGGTTGTAGGCGTGGACCCAGGCGTCGATGGCCTGCTGGGCGGCTGCCAGGGACTCAAACGGGGCGACGTGGTCCAGCAGTTCGCGACGCAGTGTCCCATGGAAACGTTCGATCTTGCCGGTTGTCGTGGGTGAGCGGGGCTTGGTGAGCCGCTGGGTGACGCCGTTCTCCCGGCAGACCCGCTCAAAAAGCACCTCGACCGGCTGAGGACGGGTGTGCCGGCCGGTGAACTGTTTGCCGTTGTCAGAGAGGACCTCAAACGGCACGCCGTAACGGCGCATCGCCGCGGTGAAGGCCTGACACACCGCCCGCCCGCTGGGTACCGCCACCACCTGCGCGATCACCACGAACCGGGAATGGTCATCGATGCCGGTGACCATCTTGCACTCCCGGCCATCGGCCAGCGGAACCCCGCCCACCAGGTCCATCTGCCATAGATGCATGGGTGCTTCACGCTGCCAGCGCCGATAGACCCGTGGATGCTGCTGCTCTTGGCGCCGGGTCAAACCGTTGCGGTCCAGGACGCGGTGCACGGTCGCCTTGGACGGGACCGGCTCCAGCTTCCGCTGCCCCAGCTCGAAGCTGATCCGGTGAGCCCCCCACCGTGGATGCTGGCGCCGGATCTGGCAGATCAATGCCTCCACCTCGGCAGCGATCCGCGTGGGACTGGTTCTGGGCCGCCGCGACCGATCCTGCAACCCTGGCAGTCCCTCGGCCTCGAACCGCTTGCGCCAGGCGTGCACTGATTGGCGCGAGGTGCCGTACCGGGCCGCGACCTCACCGATCGGCGATCCGGCCAGTACCTCGCGAACCGCCCGGTACCGGTATTCCACCATCGCCTGCCGATCCACGATCTCCACCCCCGCAAGCTTGATCAAGAAACGGGGCAAAGAAGATCACGAACAAGAGCAAGGCGTCAACCATGTCCTGATTACGACCGGTGAAGCATGTCCTGAGACCTCACATCGACAGCAATCGTCAATACCTGTGGATCAAGATCTTTCAGGCGGCCGCCGACTGCTCCTCGGTGACCGGTGATTTCCTCGGGTCGCTCGACGAGTTTGCCGTTGACGAACCTCGCCCCCGCCGCATCCGCTTCTCGGCTACTTAGTGGGTGTTTCAGAAGGGTTGGTCACGATCGGCGTGTCGCCGCCGCGCCGTGTGGGCGGGTCGCGATAGTGGCCGGGTGCCGCGTGATCGCCGCTATCCCCCCGACCTGACCGACGCCCAGTGAGCACTGATCGAGCCGCTGTTACCCCCGCCCAAACCCGGCGGCCGGGCCGAGAAGCACCCGCGCCGCGACATCGTCGACGCCATCTTGTACGTGGTGCGCAGGCCTTTGGCTCCGTCCCCGGCCGAAAGCTTCTTCCACGCCTGCTGCGGGGCGTCCGCGGTCACCGTCTCGGCGCGGGATCCGGTGTTGCCGTAGTCGATACCGGGACCCAATGACTGAGCCCTGGGCACGGCGACCACATGTCCGATCCTGCGTTCTTCCAGGTAGCGGCGGAACTTGTGGTCTTGCCCATAAGCCTCGTCCGCGGTGACCCATCGAGCCGGGCCTGGCGAAGGCCCAGCGCCGCTCCAGCATCGCCTGCGCAAGAGCGGGCTTGGTCGAGAAAACGATCTGATCCGGGACACCGGCGCGAGCGAAACGCTCCCGATCATCCAGCCAGGACGCAGGCAGATACAGCTCGGCGTCGATCAAGGCCCGTCCCATCCGGGGAGGCGTAGGCGAGGAAGACGCCCAGCTGGCAGTTCTCCACCCGGCCCGCCGTCCCGGAGTACTGCCGCTGCACCCCAGCCGACCCGGTGCCTTATGACGAACACGCGGTAATGCCGATGGCGAGGCCGGGCCTGGGCTGATGTCGACTGTTTGCGGTATTGGGGTGAGGCTGTCAGAGCTGGTTGAGGAATGCCATTAGCGGGTCGGGGGCCTGGTAGCGGTCCGGGGTGGTTCCAGGGGGCGTGGTGCGGGCGATGGCTTGTTCTTTGAGGGCCATGTCGGCGTGCAGGTAGATACGGGTGGTGGTGGGGCTTTCGTGGCCGAGCCACAGGGCGATGACGGTGATGTCGACACCGGAGTGGAACCTGGTAGAGAGCAGTGTTCCAACCCTGCGAATGCCTCAGCATGCAGCACGGCCCGAGGTGGCTCCGGTCCTCGTTGACGCCTTTGGTTGTTGCTCTTGCTGCATCATTCGGTCATCCATTGCAGCCTCACTGGGTGCATCATCGTGTCATCTGGCGCCACCGGCGTGATGACGTCGCAGGTCATGCGCGCTGTGCGGCCAGCCCTGGCCCGCGCTCCGCCGACAGGCTGTGAGCTGCGGCGCAGGTAGCGCGTAGTCACGGATCTTGCCGAATGATGCCGTCGATGCAACTCCGCTCATTTAACTGGTGGTCACAAACGTGTGGCGCAACATATGCGGGTGCATCGGAGGCGGCCGCACGACCGAAACCTCGGCCAGCCGGCGAAGTCTCCGAGTGGCGGCGTGCCGGTCCATCCGTGCGCCATGAATGTTGCGAAGGATCGGCCCGGGCCGCGCGACCGTAGACAGCATGTTCGATCGCGCTCCCAACCGCTGGTGGGAGCGGGACCAGCGTGATGCGATTGCCCTTGCCGACTATCCGCAAGACGCGATGGCCGTGTTCTTCGCCCAGGTCCTGAATGCTCGTTCCAGTGGCCTCGAAGATCCGTAGCCCGAGCAAGCCGAGCATGGCCACGAGCGCGAAGTCCTTGCGGTTGGCGGATTGGCGGCCGCGGTCAGCAGGCCTCGAACTGCAGGCGCGACAGCCCCAGGGTGGGCGATTCGGCGGGCACGTACGGGCGGCGGACGTGCTCGGCGGGCGAGTGCTCCAGGATGCCGTCGATGACGCAGGTGCGGTAGAAGTTGGCCACCACCGACAGCCGCCGAGATACGGTCGAGGGGCGGAATCGGCGGATCTCCGGTAGCCAGCGCACGTACAGTTCGACCTGGCCGCGGCTGACGGTCAACGGGTCGAAGTCGCGCTCAGTGCACCAGCTCAGATAGATCCGCAGATCGGATGCGACATGCATCCGAGTCGGGCCCGTGTAACGGGCCAGGTGGACGGCAGTTGCCATCCGCAGCAGATCGGCGCCGTGGTGACGCCGACCAGATGGACGCGCCGGGTCGCCAGCTGGATCACGAACAGCACGTAGATCCGTTTCAGGAACACGGTGTCGACGGTGAAGAAGTCGCAGGCCAGCATCGTTTGGCTTGGGCGGGAGAAATTGTATCCACGATGGTCCCGAACAGCGCGGCGCGGGATCGACGCCGGCCCGCTTCAAGATCAGCCACACGGTGCTGGCGGCCAGTGAGCAGCCCAGGCCGATCAGCCCACCGTGGATGCGCCGGTGCCCCAGGTCGGGTTCTCGCTCGCCAGGCGCGGGACGAGCGTGCGGATCTGGGCGTGATCGGCGGACGGCCCGGGCGGCGGTGTGGGTAGGTCCACTTTCGCCGGACCATGTTGCGGTGCCAGCGCAACAACGGGGCAGGAGTGACGGCGAACGCCGTCCATCGGATGCGGGGCAGCAGCCAAGATAACAGCGCGAGCATGGCCCGGTCGGCGGGCGTCGGCCGTAGCGGACCTGCCTGGCGGCGCAGTACGCCGAGCTGGTGGCGCAGAACGAGGATCTCAATGTCTTGCCGGTGTCAGTACGCAGGTAGAGCAGCAGGGACTGGCTCATCCGGACGATGGTCATGGAGAGCAGAGAGATGAACACGGGTTGTGATGGTGCCAGGCGAGTTGGTTTGATCGTGCGGCAATGCCGCAGGTCACAGCTCCGAATCAGATTTTCGAGCCCGACGGCATCAGCTCGCGGAACGCACTCTCAGGGCTGTCCTGGTAGGCCGCACCAGAAGGTGACGACAACGTCGTCGTACGCCGTGCCGGGGGCGAGTTCAAGCTGCCACGTGGTGGCAGGTCCCGCTCCTTGTAGCGGTACGGCATCGAGTCCCCCCGCCAGCAGATCGGCGTTGTATCTCGTCAGCCCTTCGATGGCGGCGGGCTCCTCCAATTGCAGCTGCACGTCGACAGCGACCACTGCGTCAGCCTGGTCACGTTGCGGGCACCGCAGCGTGACCAGGGCCGGGTTGTCCGCGACGCCCTGGTGCTGCACGAATAGGGCTAGCTGCCAGATCACTAGGCCTTTCCCGCGCAGCGGGTAGGGCAGTTCCGACTCATCGATCGTGATGTTCTGCGCGGTGCCCGGCGAGTCGCGGAGCCGTTGCCACTGCGACGGATGTTGCCGACGCAGGCTGATGGTCCGGACCAGGGCACCGGTCTGGGCCGCAGAGGCAAGAAGCCCGCGCAGGTTAGCGGTGGCCGCCGCGGCGAGTGCCTGGCCGCCGTCGCGGGCCGTATAGCGCAGGTGCAGGACGAGATCTGAGATCGTGTGGTAATCGAACGGCCGGAAGTCGGCGGGCAACTCGAACCGCCACCGGGAGATGGCCCCCGACCGTTCGAACGGCAGGTATCGCTCGTCGCGGAAGTCCAGCTCGAACAGCCCCGCGTCGTTCTGCCCTGAGCTGGTAGCAATCGACTGCGCACCGCCCGGCTCGCGGGTGAACCGGGAATCATCCGTCTCCGGGTACGGCCGGGGAACCGCGCTCACTCGCGTGCGGCTGCTAAGCAGGGTCAGCGTCCCGGCCGCGCTGCGGTACGGTCCCACGACGCACGGGACGGACACACTGACCGTCCGTATCCGCCGGAAGTAATGCCCCGGGAAATCCATGTCGAATGCCGTCTCCGGTATGTCGAACTCGCATGTCCCGGTCTGCCGCAGCCGGAGCAGTTCTACCGCGTTAAGCTCGCTCAGCGCGACGTGCTTGGTGATCTCCAGCTCGCGTTCGTCGCCGTTAAGGTACGCCGCCTCCAGACGCCGGAGATCCGCTGTCAGTAGGTCGCCGGCCAGCAATCCCTGGCGGAGGTTGTCCCAGGACCCGTACCGGACGATGCCGGGGACAGGAATGCCCAGTTCCCGGGCCAGCGCCCGCTCGGCGGTCTTGGCCAGCTCGTATGCCTGCTGGAAGGCCGCTGAGTGTGCCTGGCCGAGCCGTTCGCACATCCACTGGTACAGCTCATGGCTGGTGAACTTGCGGAGCAGGTAGTCCTCGGTCCGGCGGGCGTTCTCCAACTGTGTCCGGTGATTGTCAAGGGCATGGCGGGCCAGGTCCACCCTGATCTCGGCAGTGATCAGCTGCCTGTCGATATCCTCGATCTCCCGGGCGGCCAGGTTGGACTGCAGAACCCAGTCGTCGTACCGGCGTTGATGGCCTCCCACGATCGCGCTTCGGGTGCCCTGGAAGCTGGCGTTGCCGGCCAGCATCGAGAAGAACTGCCCGACCGCACCCAGCGCGGAGCCTACGTGCGTACCGCCGAACGTCACTTTCTCGTTGAACCATTCGGTGCTGAAGTCCGGCACCATGTGGGCGATCCCCGATGCCACCTGGAATCCGCCGCCGATCAGCGTAAATGTGTTGCCGACGGTGAGCCAGCCGAGCTGGTCGACCTCTTCCATCGTCAGCCCGTAGCCGCGCAGCGACGGGTCGAGCTGGTTCACCGCGCTGCCAGCGAGCTGCAGGCGGTTCGGCTCAGTCGGGAGTTGTTCGTGTTCGGCTGGCAGCCGCACCTGCTCCTTGCCGAGCAGGCGCTGGTAGTGCCGGTACCGGGTCAGCGCGGACTGCCGCGTTTGCCGTACGGCGTCCAGGGTGGCAGCCGCTTCGTCGAGCTCGCGCTGTCGGCTGGCGGTCACCAGGTCGAGCAGGACCCGCTCGTCCACGGCCCGCATCCGGGAAAGCTCCTCGGCGTCCCGTTTTTCGAGGGCGCTGAGCAGCATGCTGGCCAGCGAGCGCACCTCGGAGGTGAATTCGACCGCGTGCCGCAGGGCGGCCGAGAACCGGCGTCTGGACGGGGGCGCCGAGATGTCGCTGAGAACGGTGTCGATGTCGAGCCCGGCGGCGACGGCACGGACCAGCAGCGCCGGGTCGATGGCCGGCTCGAACAAGGCGGGCTGGCGGGAGACGCCGCCGATAGTGCGGCTCGACCGCAGCTTGGTGAGCCGGTCGTCGACGGTGGCCCGGTAGGCATCGGTGCGGTCATTGGGCGGCACGCAGAAGACTAGCGACCCGACTGACTGCAGCCGGTGCAGGGTTTCGGAGAGATCGGGCTGGCCATCGGGTCCGACGATGCCGTGGTCCTCGAGCCACTGCAGGAACGCCAGCCAGGCCTTGAAGAAGGGCGTATCGGCGAGCGACACCCAGGCATTCGAGAAGTCGTCCCAGCGGCTGGCGAGGGCGGCGTAGGTAAGCGGCGCGACCAGCGGGGGTTGTTCCGGCATCCGGGGCGGGCGGCGGCCGAGTAACTGGTCGGCGAGCAGGTACTGCTGGGTGGCAGCATTCATCGATTCCAGGGTGTCCCGGCGGAACAGCAGGTCGCCCCATGCAATGCGGATTTCTATGTATTTGTAGACGACCATCCACTGGTAGGCTCGCAGCCGCATCCGGGCGATCCCGTGCGGCTGGAACGGATGATCAGCCCAGAAGTCGAGCTGGGCCCGCAGCGTGTCGGCGGACGCCGTGTCAAGAGTTCCCTTGGCGTACTCCGTGAGAAGCTGCTCGATGCCGGGAGACGCCTCGTCGTGCAGGGGCGGCAGGCGCCAGGCGTCGACTGGATTGGACCCGGCTATGGTGGGATCGAAAATGAGGTGCAGCCAGCGCAGCGCCTCGTCGTACCGCTGCTGGGTGGCCAGGGCGGTGGCGATCAGGTACGGGATGTGGAAGTAGACCTCCCAGTCGTAGCCGCTGGCCGGGCTGGGCAGAGCGAACTGCGCGTCGGTGGCCGCCTGGGCGACCGACACGCTGGCGGTCGGGGCGATCTGGGCCAGCATCGCTCGCACCCGGCTCGTGCTGTTCTGCGGGCCCAGGTCAAGCGCGTCACTGGCAGCGGTGATCGCGGCAAGCGCGTCTCCGGCGATGTACTCCGCGGCAGGCAGCAGCGCCCACGTATTGTCGGCAGCGCGGTGCACCAGGAACGCGCCGAAGCCAGACTCCTCGACGTAGAGGGGAGGGCCGAACCGGACCCGGTCGGTTCCGGCGCTGCCGACGGCAAAGAACCGGTCCAGGCTGGTCGCCAGCGTGAGCGTCTGCCCGTCCAGCGTGACGGCGGCGTCGCCTGGGCCCTCCCGCAGGCCGGAGGACTCATGCGTTGTCTTGGGGATCTCCGTCGGCAGTTCGCTGCCGTCGCCCGGCGGTCCGCCGCGCAGGCCCAAGCTGTTCGCCCAGTCGAACGACGCCAGGTGCACCAGCCGGATCGGCCGGGTGGCCTGGTAGCGGGGGTCATCGGCAGATAGGGGGTAACGGACGCCTTGCTTGACCACATTATTCTGCAGCGGGTCGAGCATGATCGGCCCGAACGTCTGCGCCACTCCAGCGACCGTGACCCTGATGTAGACGCTCGCCGTCGACTCGACCACCTGATAGAGGTACCTACCCTGGTAGAGCAGCAACGCCACAGTCCAGGTGACGGCTCCGGCACCGTACCGGAGGGTGAGCTGCTGCGGGGCGCTGGCAGTCGGCCACGGAGGCGTGTTGGTGCCGCGGGTGGTGCGGTCGTCGATCTGGTACTTGATCCACCAATTTCCCCACAACTCCACCTTGGCGTCGTTGATCGCGAAGTAGCTGGTGCCGGTCGGGGTGGTGAGCTCGCCGACGACCTGTACCTCGATCCGGGTGCTGGTGGACGCGTCGGTAGCGCCCCGGTTGGTAAACGTCGTCTGGGTACCGACCGGGATCGGGCTGACTGCCTGCTGGGTCTCGCCGACCTCGCGGGCCCCGTAGATCCGTAGCTGCGGCATGCCGCCGTGGTCCTGTACCCGCAGTGCGAAGCTGACCCTTTCATCCTTGTTGACGAGGACCGGGTGCAGCAGTTGGCGTCCCCATTTCTGCGGCGCCGACCAGCCGTCGTTCGCGCGGGAGCACCAGAGCAGCTCGACGTTCCAGTTGGCTGCGTCCGCGGAGGGGCCGTCGCCCAGCCCATCGACCGCCCGGCCGACCTGCAGCCAGGCGACGTGAACGCGGCGGTCCCGGACGAAGCAGACCGCGTGCTCCGTGTTGGTCACCGACTCGACCGGCTCCCACGGCGTCCACTGCCGCGACGTCTCGGCTGTCACCCATTGCCGGTAGTAAAACCGCAGTGGCTGGTCTGCCGTCCTGGCCAGAACGTGTACCAGCGCCGACGCCGGTCCCACCGCCTCGGCGTACATCGCCCGCACGGTGAGCCGGCTGATGTCCTGCAGCGCGACCAGGTAGTCGCCGAACAGCGCGATCGCCC
Organism: Streptosporangiaceae bacterium NEAU-GS5; assembly: GCA_017592665.1. Taxonomy (GTDB): domain Bacteria; phylum Actinomycetota; class Actinomycetes; order Streptosporangiales; family Streptosporangiaceae; genus NEAU-GS5. Next base: position 41,082 of record JAGFNW010000055.1, read on the forward strand.
GCTCGGTACCGAGGTCGCCTTGCAGCAGCTCGCTTTCGAGCTTGCGGAACAGGTGCGACTTATCGTCGCGCAACGCCGGCTCGAGCCAGTTCTCCGGGTACAGGAACACCCGGCGGTTGGCCTCCCAGATCTGCTCGCTGCCCGCCCATTCAACCTGCCGTCCGAGGGTAGCCAGGTCGGCGGCCGAGCCCCCCTCCAGGTCCAGCAGCAGCCTCTGGATGAACAGCTGGGTGGAGCTGATCGCCTGCTTGATCCGGCTGGTGCGCAAGACCGGGCCCATCTCGACGTCAAGCAGGTAGCGGGCGTGCAGGTCAGCCGTGTCACGGGCGCCGTCACGGTGGACGAGGTACGCGACGAGCGCGGCCCTTTGCCGGTCGCGCAGCCGGTCGGCCGCTGCGACCGAGCCGGGGGTCGCGGTCAGCGAGTCCAGCCGGCTGAGCACGAGACCGCGAGCCACGCCTGCCGCCGGCTCGTCGAGTAGCGCCGCGTAGAGCCGGACTAGAGCCTGTTTCAAAGCTTGGTGAGCCAGTCGTTGATGGCCGCTAGGTGGATGGTGGCCTGGTAGCGGACGGCGAGTTTGTCGTATCGGGTGGCGATGGCGCGGTGGCGTTTGAGTCGGTTGATG
>JAGFNW010000056.1 GCA_017592665.1 Streptosporangiaceae bacterium NEAU-GS5
CCCGCAGGCGTGGCCGTCCGCGTCCTGCAGCGCATCCTCGCACTCACCGCAGCGATCTGGCACAACGACCAGACTGGCCAGCCCGTCATGCGCGCACTGACCGCCTATGACCACTGACCCTTGGAATTGATCATCTAGTGCTTCTTCTTGCGCACCTTCACGAAGACCTCATGGGTCTGCGAGTAGGCGAGGAAATCCTCGGGGCCCGGGCCGGACGCGGAGACGTACGCCGAGTATCGGCCGCTGACGTCGACGGCGACGCGGCCGGAGAACCTGCCGTTCGCGTCGGTGGGGAGCGTGGCCACGTAGGTGGGCTCATCCGCGCCGTCGCCCTTGTCGACCTGGATGTTCACGGTCGAATTGGCCAGCGGCCCCCACTGGCCCCTGCTGGTGGCGCGAACGCGGCCGGAGAACAGCACCTGACCTCCCTTGCGCACCACCCGTGGCTGGACGTGGAAGCTCACGAATCGGGTGACCCGGTAAACGCTCGAGACCCCGATGTACTTCTTGGTCGCCCCGCCGTCCGCGGTGGCGGTCGCCTCGAACCACCAGGGGCCGACCTGGTCGGCCGGCCCGAATGTGCCGCGGAAGGTCCAGATGTCGCCGTCGTGGGTGCCCGTGAAATCCTTCGTCGGCGTTGCCGAGTTCCCCGGATGCACCAGGAGCGTGACGGTCGGCGCGTTGCTCTCGACGGTGACCGTGACGGGGATGGAGTGGGTGCCGACCGTGAGGGGGGACTTCTCGATGGACTGGACGATCACGGTCGGCTCGGCCTTCGTGGCCGCCACGGCGGCGCCACTCGCAAGTGGCAGCGCGGCGGCCGCCACACCCGCCAGGACCCCGGTGGCGATGCGTGCTATCAATTCGCTCAACTCCTCCGCGTGCAGAAGCGCCTGTACTCGAGACGCGTGACACGAAGTTCCACCCGCCGTCCGCGTGGCATGTGCACGCCTAACGGAGCGTCCAGGAGCGCAGGCGTTCGTCGGAGCCGCCGCCTAGCAGGTAGGTGTGGCCACCGGCATAACCGAGGGCGATCGGCAGGCCGCGGCGACCGGAGGACAGCGGCGGGCCGATCTCGGTCGCGGTGGTGAGATCCCACACGCGGATGGTCCGGTCGTACGAGCTGGTGACCGCTATCGGCCGGTCGCCGAGCGTGCCGTACACGATCTGGGTGACGGGGGACCTGTGCCCGCGCATCGGCGGGGTGAGGGGGCGCAGCGTGCGCGGATCCCACGCGCGGAGAGCCGTCCCCCGCGTGAGGAGCATGGCCGTGGCGCAGCGGAACCGTCCGGTGACGGGCAGCGGAGACAGATGGTCGGACATGCCGCGCACCGAGCGCGGGGGACGGCCGTTGGCCAGGTCCCAGACGCGGCTGACGGGCGCGACCTCGACGAGGGCGGGATGGCCGTCGAGCACGAACGCGCGATAGTGGCTCTCGCTGTAGTGGCTCCCGGTGTGGACGGTCCGGCCGATCGGGGCGCCGGTGCGGGCGTCGAGCAGGCGGACCCGTTCCCCCTTGAAGCTGACGCGAAGGACCACGGGCCGACTGCCGAGCAGGTCGAGGCGGTCGACTCTGGCGATCTCGCGGGCGGGGCCGGCGCCGGCGAGGGAGGGCAGCGCCCAGGCCTGCGACATCCGATTCCCCTGGGTGACGACCGTGGGGCGGCCGTCCGCATCGGCGATGACGGCTCCGAGTTTCGGATCGTCGTCGCCGCCGATGGCCGACCGGCGGCCGGTCGCCAGATCCCAGGTGATGATCCGGCCGTCCCAGCCCGTGGTGAGCGCGTAGCCGGGCCTGGTGACGATGCCGGTGATCTCGTCAGTGTGGCCGGTCGGCTCCGTCGCCGCGATCTGCCGTGCGGTGGTGAGGTCCCACAGGCGCACGACGTTGTCGCCGCCGCCGGTCAGCGCGACGGGCCTGCCGTCGAGCCGCCCCGTGTCGAGGGCCACCTGGGCGTACGGATAACGGGCCGGCCCACCGGGATCCCGGGGCGTGGGCGGGTTGCCGGTCAGCAGCGCCACCCGGGTGCGCCTCTGCGCGTCCCACACCGAGACGCTGCCGGCGGGTGGCTCCTGCCCGGCCGAGGAGCCTGCCCGGTTGTTGGGCGTGAGCAGGACCGTCCTGCCGCCGACCCGCGCCTGGCGCACCGTGGAGAAGTCGCCGTCGATGCCGGGCAGCTCCCGCCCGGTGACCAGATCCCAGAACTCGAGGGGGTCGGGACCGGGCTCGTTCTCGTCGCCTCCGTCGTCGTTGACGACGGCCGTGGGATGCCCGTCGAGGGTGATGACCTGCAGGGCGTTGACGCCGTTGTCCTCACCCAGATACATGCGCGGCCCGGCCGGCCGTCCGGTGGCGGCGTCGGTGAGGTGGAGCTCGTCGTCGGCGGTGACGCGTACGGCCCGGCCGTGGATCGAGACGACCGGCGACGCGCGTGCGGGGAGGGTCACGGGCCCTGGGTCTGGCAGCGGAGTGAGGCCGGGCAGGGACCAGACGAGAGTGCGGCCCTCTTGACCAGTGCTGACGGCCACCGGATGGCCGTCCACGGTGCCGAACGCCACCGAGGTGACGTTGGTGTGGCCCGGCTCGCCCAGGACGCGCGGTGCTGGAAAGGCCGAGGGGATCGGCGTCCGCGGATGTTCCTCGCACACGAACGACACCGGGGGCTGCGCGGCGCGCGTGAGAAACGTGAGCAGCAGCCCCGTCGCCGCGACGAGGGCGATGCGCACGGCCGCGGGATGTGTCATTCGGCGAGGAGCGAGAAGACGGCTTTGCCGGCGTCGCGGTCGCGGGTGGAGTGTGCGTCAGCGGCCTCGCGTGGGCCGGTGGCGGCGCGGACGCCGCTGGTGATGCGGGATCGGGCGGCGGCGAGGATCTTGTCGGCGACCGTGGTCGCCTCGTAGTCGAGGGGGTTGCGGGCGAAGGCGAGACCGGCGGCGGCGATGAGGGTGCGCACGTCGTCGGCGCCTTTGTAGACCCGCCCGCGCAGCAGGGCGGTCGCGACCGCGTCGGCGTTGTCCCGGCGGTACCGAAAGTGCAGCACCTCGTCCAGCGCCACCCCGCCGAACTGCGGGTACGGCCCGCGGACGAAGGCCCTGGCGACGGCGCCCGCATCGGCGCGCAGATCCGCGGCGTCCGTCTCGGCCCGTGCGGCCAGCGCGTCGGCGTCCGCGGGCAGGCCGGAGGCCCGGAGGGCTTCGGCGACGAGGTGGAGGCGGATGGCGGGCGGAGGATAGAGCTTCGACCCCGAAGCCGGGGTGGTGGCGATGAAGTCGGCGAGGGCGCCACCGAAGGCGGGTCCACCGGCCAGGGCGCCGTAGACGTCGGCGAAGGCCTCGCCGAGCCGCCCCCGCCACGTCGCAAGCCGCTCACCCGGCACGGCCGAGGCCAGCAGCGTGCGCAAGGTCGGGGTCAGCTGGAAGTCGGTCTCCACGAGATGTCCCGTCTCGTGGGCGAGGACCAGGGCGTCCGGCAGGTGCCGCAGCTGGAACCACGGGATCCCTACGACGGGCACGGGCAGCCGGTCGACGACCTTCCGCAGTGTCCCTGAGGAGATCGCCCCGCCCAGCTCGCGCGCGTACGAGACGCCGCGCGGGATGGTGAACGGCGTGGTGGCCGGCCCGAGGAAGGTGAGCGGCGGCTCCTTCGGCACGGCGCCGGCGGCCCGGTCGCGAGCGGGCCGGTAGCACTCCCAGACGAACTCGTCGGCGACCGCGAGGTAGTCGGCGAAGGCGTCGACCATCCGCAGCGTCAGCTTCGCCCGGAAGAAGTCGAGCACCTCGTGGATGCGGATCAGCATCCGCTCGGTCCCGGTCCAGGTGGCCTCGACGTCGTCGGCCTCCAGCCGGGGGCCGAGTTCGGCGAGGGCCGCGTCCAGCGCCGTCACGATGGCGGCGACCTGCGTATGGTGCTTCTCCAACCGGCCGCCGGCCTGGCTCAGCTCGGTCCACGCCGCGAGCTCCGCGGTCAGCCCGCTCGCCTTCGCCCGCAGTTCGGCCCGTCTTCGTACGGCGTCGCCCGTCAACGCGGCTCCCATCGGGGCATGGCGTAGGCCGGCAGCGTCGAGAACAGGGCGATCGAGGCCATGCCCAGGTGGTCGGGCCCGCCCGTCCGCGACCGGAGGCGGTGGGCCAGCTCCGGGATCCACAGGCCGGTCTTGATCCCTTCCGCGATCCCGGTCAGCAGCGTGGAGCGGTCGTCCGGCAGGGTCAGCCCGGTCGCGAGAATCGTCACCGCCTTGCCCAGGCTCAGCGTCGCGTGTGCGTAGTGGTTGCGCAGCAGGAGTTGCTCGATCCGCTCGCCTTCCGTGGGCGGGGTGATGAGGTCGAGCACGATGAACGGCGCCGGCCCGCCGAATCGCTGGGCGAGCGCCACCAGGTCGAAGGTCTCCAGGCCGACGTTGTCGAAGAAGCTCAGGATCGGAGACCGGCCCGACCGTTCGATGGTGGCGCAGAGATGGATGGCGTCGACGGCTCTCACGTCCCAGTCGCCGGGGTAACGCATGTCGCCGACGGTGATGCGCACGCCCGCCGTGTCGTATGTCGCGGCGACGTCGTTCTGACTGCCTGTCGTGCCGCGGCCGAGTTTGATCGAGGCGGTACGGCCCGGCTGGAGCACCAGGACGTGGGGTGGCCGCCCCCCGCGGGCCGCGGTGCGCAGCGATCGCCAGGCGTTCTGCCGCGTCAACACACGGCGATCGCGAAGGTCGCGCTCCACCGCCGCGCTGTCCTCGGCGGCCATCCCGGCGCCGGCGGCCACCTCCAGCAGACCCCGGGCTGCGGTGTCCTCGATCCGCCGGGCCTCCTCCTCCGGCGGCCGGCGATACAGGCAGCGCAGATCGGCGTTCGCGGGCCGAAGACGCTGCTCGGCGAGCTCCCACGGCACGGCCGCGAGCTGCGGGTCATCCAGCATGAGGCCGACGTCGACGGGGCCGTTCGCGTCCGGCAGGGCGGCCAGCCGCTCCGTGACTCGATCGAAGATCTGTCGCGCGGCGTCGGAACCCCACTGGAGCGGCGTGCGCAGCGAGTTGATCAGGACGGCGCCGTAGCTCCCGGGGCGCGAACCGGCCGGTGGAATCCAGCCGGGAAGGGGGATTCGCCGTCCCGACCGTTCGTCGCCGACCTGGATCTCCTCTTCGATCAGCGCCTTGCCCGAGTAGGCCAGGCGCACACCGATCTCGCGGATGCGCGGCGGGTCCGTGGACGCCGGCTCGGATCTCTCCCGCAAGGCGCCGATGGACTCCTCTTGAGCGGACACCGGGGGAACGGGACGGGCACGAGGCTCGGGTGCGCGGGTGGCGCGGCCCAGTTCGAGGATCTCGTCCGGGCTGCGGCCGAGCTCCTGCAGGACGCGCACGCCGGCGAGATCGTGGAGGGCCGCCTCAGCCGCGTCGTTCCGCATCCGCGCCAGGCGGCTCTGTACGGCACGCAGTTCGGCGCCGCACAGGACCAGGGGAGACCCGGCCTGGTCGAGCGTGATCCTGGCCTGCTCCAGTCGCTGCTCCGAGACGTCGCGAGGGTCGACGCCGAGCCGGCGACGGGTCAGCCGGACGAGATAGGTGGCGCACAACAGATGCCGATCGCGATAGGTCGAAAGGAGCGCGGCGGGCGGCTCCGGCTCGCCAGGATGCGGCGGGCCGATCCGGTCGGCGGCCTCGACCCAGTCGAGCCAGCTCAGCGGGTCGCGCTCGGCAAGCGTGCGGGCGCCGGCCTGGGCGAGCCACACGGCGTCCCCGCGTCCGGCGACGCGGGCGACCTCCGCCGCGGCCAGGTCGAGGTAGGCGCGGTCGGTGGGCAGATATTGGCGGGGGCCGGCCTGGTCGCGTTCGGCGAGCCAGGGGTCGAGCACCTCGTCCGTCAGCGCCCCGCGCGCATAGGTCATCTCGGCCGGGAAAGGCGCGCAGTGCCGCAGGTCCCGGAGCAGCGCGAGGCGTTCTCCTGTCCCTGACAACTGGCGCAGGCCCGCGATCAGCACCTGGACGTGTGAGGCCCGAGCGTCGCGGCGCAGGCTCGCGAGCGCGGCGCGTACCGCCAGCACGGGATCGCCCTGCGCCACCGCGGCGTCCACGAAGGCCCCGATGTCGAGGGATACGTCGCGGGCGAGGTCGTTCTCCGACCGGAGCAGGTCGAGGTCCCAATAGGCCGGTGCGTCCGCGTCCAGCACGTACGAAGCGGCCTCGGTGAACGCCTGCCGGGCCAGGCGGAGGTCGCCGGTGACCCGCAGGTGGATTCGCACGGACTCCAAAGCGAGCGCCGCCCGATCGTCCTCCAGGGTGGCCCGCCGCCGGGCGGACGCGAGGGTGCCCAGGGCGTCGTCGTGCTCGTAGAGGTCACGAAGGGCGGCGGCGATCCGGAGGGACATCGCGGGCGGATTCGCGCGGCCAACGAGCAACTGCACGGCGGCCAGCGGCCGGCGCAGGGCGCGGAGCGCGTCGGCGGCGATCAGGGCCGCCTCGTCCGGCAAAGAGCGGGCGTCGACGGCGTCGACGGCGTCGAGGGCATGCAGGGCCGCTTCGGGGCGGCCTTCGCGGAGCAGCACCCTGGCCAGGCCGGCGCGGTCGCCGGCCTCTTCGGACCAGCGAGCGGCCAGGTCCAGATCCCCGGCCTTCATGTACGACCGGCTGAGCGCGGACGCTGCGGCCGTGATCTGCTCCTGGTCGTCGGCCGTCACCGCCTGGCTGTACGCCTCGGCGAGCGTCGCCGGGTCTTCGGACGTCAGACGCACCAGGAAGATCTCCGCCTCGGCCTCCGGGGTGATTCCGGCGTCCTCGGCCTCCATGATCTCCATGAGGGCGTCGTCGGAACGGCCGCGCCGGTAGTGGATGGCCGCGGCGAGCGCGTGGTGCAGCGAGGACGCCGGCACGCCGCCCGCGACCAGCAGGGTCGCGCTCGCCAGACAGCCTTCCGCCTCGTTCCATGACGCGCCCGCCGCGCCCGCCTCCGGCTGCCGTCTCGCCCGGTTGACGGCCACCCGCGCGAGTTCGACGTTGGCCTCGTACCATGCCTGACGGTCGATCACCCCGGCCAGCGGCTCGTCCGACGGGCCCTTGTAGTCGGCCGACAGCAGGTCGGCGGCCAGCTCGCCGGCCCAATCCGGATGGCCCGACGACCAGGCGCCTGCCACGCGCTCGCGCCAGAACTCGATCGCCGCCGGCCCCCGCACGTGGAACAGGTGATAGACGGCCTCGCGCGTCCACTGCGACCAGAGCGCGGGCTCGGCGTCGGCCCGTCCCAGGAAATAGGCGTGCGCCGCCTCGTGCAGGCGCTCGTACACCTCGTGCCCGCGCAGGAACTCGCGGACCGGGCCGCGGAGGCTCTCGTGGAAGGTCACCGCGTCCGGCCCGGCGGGCGACACCCAGGAGGTGGCGCTCGCGTAGCGGATCAGGTCGTCCCAGAGCGAGCTGAGGTCGGACGCCTCCACCGGCCGCGGAGCCGGCAGGAAGATCTCCATACGGTCAGGCGGCCGGCCGTCGAGGGACGGGTCGTCATAGGCGGTGTCACCGGCCGTGGCCCGCCGCAGCTCGGGCCGCAGGACCTGGCCGACGAAGTCGAGGTCGAGCCGTCGCGGCACCACGCCGTAACGCAGCAGCCAGCGCAGCCGGTCGTCGGGGATGCGTTCGAGGATGCGGTCCAGGCAGTACAGCAGCGCCGGGTCGCGGGCCTGCGCCACCTCCTCGGCCGTGACCGCCGGGTTGGCCGCCGCGAGGTCGCCGAACAGCGCGAGGCTGAACGGCAGGCCGCCCGACTGCCGGGTCATCACCTCGACCAGGTCTTCGCGTACGCCACGGCGTTCCACCAGATAGCGGCGCGCCTCCTCGGCCGTGAACACCGGCACGAGGATCGAGATCGCGTCGGGGAAGCGCTCGGCGAACCTGGTCCGCTGGTCGTCGCGGAGGTCGTAACGCCCCGACAGGACCAGCCGTATGGACGGCGCGGCGTCGTGGAGACGGCGCAGCAGGTCGGAGATGGCGGCCGGATCGGCGACCGGCCGCAGCAGCATCTCCTCGAGCGTGTCGAAGACCACGACGACCAGGCCGGACAGGTCGCCGAGGATGCCGAGGAAGCGGCGCACGACCTCCTCCCCGTCGGCGGTCGCGGACGCGATCTCGCCGAGCAGGGCGGTGTCGGGGCTCGCGGTGCGCCGCAACGCCCGCCGATAGCGGTCGTGGTCGCGTAACAGCTCCTGGAAGGGCGCGCCCGGCATCTGCGGGTTGAGCTGCCCGGCCACCTCCAGGAGCAGCAGCCACGGATAGCGGACCGCGTTCACCGGGTCGATCGCGTCCATGTCGATCTTCGCGCACGGGACGAGCCGCTCCGCGGTCAGGCAGTGCCGCGCGATGAACCAGCGCAGCTGCATGGTCTTGCCCATGCCGCCGGGCGCGTGCAACTGCACGACGCGTGAGGTCCCCGAGGTCAGGGACGCCAGCGCGCGCTCGATGTCGCGGCGGCCGATGTAGCGGCCGCTCTGCCGATATTCGGCGGCCCACATTCCACGCGCGGACAGCCGGGCCTGCCGTTCCTCGCGGAGCGCGGCCAGCTCGACGGGGACGAGGTGGGCCAGCTCGGGCGAGATGAGCACGTCGATCAGGTCCTGGCAGCGGACCAGGTCGAAGGCGGCGTCGGCGTCGCGGTACAGCTCGATGAACCGGCCCGCGGCCTGCGCGGGCGCGAACAGGATGAGCTGGCGCAGCTCCTCCAGGTCGTCGCCGACCGAGACGGCCAGCCGCCCGGCCAGCCGCGCGAGGGCCGCCGGGATGACCGTGGCGCCCGGCGTCAGATCCTCGTCCACCCACCAGCGCTCCCAGGCGCAGCGGCGCAGGGAGGGGTCGATCCGGTAGCTCTCGGTCGCGCTCGTCAACGGCTCGACCCACCCGTCGGCGACGAGCTCGGTCAGCTCCTGGCCGCCGTCGCCGCGGAGCACGCTCTCATACAGCCCCGGCTCGAACCGCCGCACGGCCGCGCACCGCTGCAGCGTCGCGCGCTCGGCGTCCGACAGCTGTCCGAAGAGCGTGGCCGCGAGATCGAGCGCGCCGGCCATCACGCCTGCCTGGCGAGCCGGTTGAGCAGGGACAGGTCGGAGGGGTCGAGGCGGGCCGCCGCCAGCCGGCTCACCTGCTCCACCAGCATCCGCCATTCCCCCTCGTACGGCCGGCAGATCATGGCGCTGTACTCGCGGAACAGCTCCTCGGCCTGAGCCCGCCTGAACGGCTGGACCTCGCAGGAGCGCGCCAGCATGGGGAAGTCTCCGAGGAGCCGCCTGGCGTCCTTGGTGCGTTCGGCGACGATCAACCGCACGTCCGCCACCTCGCCTTCCGCGATCGGCATCAGCAGGCCGGGGACGAGGTAACCGGTCAGCTCGTGTTCGAGCACGCGGGCCAGGTGGTCGAGGGCGATCGTGAGAGGACGGCCGCCGGCGACCTCGGCGAGCAGGGCGCGAAGGGCGGCCATCAGCTCCTTGCGGAGCGCGCCCTCTTCCTCGGTTTCGGCCTCCCAGGGCCCGTTGTCGTCAGGCGTCAGCTCGTCGTCGCCGACCGTCGGCGGGCGGCGGCCCTGGCGGAGGTGGACCAGCTGGTGGCGGAAGCGCCGGGCCGGCAGCTCCGCCCGGCCGGGAAGGCGGCCGGCCAGCGCGTCGACCAGGGCCCTGACCACGTCGACCCAGGACACGGTCCGCCCGTCCTTGATGGTCTTGACGTCGACGTAGACGGCCTGGCTGCCGCGCAGGCACCAGGTGAACACACACGACCTGACCAGGGACGACTTGCCGACCTCCGGCTCGCCGCCGACCAGGCAGGCCTGGTATCCAGGAGCGTCCACGTCGGGCCCGTCCCACAAGGCCCAGTGCTCGGCGACGCGGTCGACCGTCTGGCCCACACTGGTGTACCACTTCTCCTGCTTCGCGATCTTCACCACCGCGTCCCGGTCGACGCCGGGGCCGAGCTGCCACGGCAGCACCTGCTCGGGGTGGCGGCGCACGATCAGCGACGGCAGCGCCCACGCGTCGTCCTGTTTCCTGAACAGGTCGCGCCGGGCGCTGCGGACGGCCAGGTCGACGGGCTTCCCCTCGGCCAGCGCCGCGTAGAGGGCGCCGGCGAAGCGCACGGCCGACGGCGAGGCGATGTCGCCCTGCATGGTCAGCACGGCGTCCGCGCCGAGGTCCTCGAAGGCCGCGGCGACTCCCCAGCCGACCGCCTGCGCGTCGGCCGGCCCGGCGGCCGACGTCGTGCGGCAGGCGTTGAGGAACACCAGGCGCGGCGCCGGCACCTCCGAGTTGGCCATGTAGTAGCTGGTGAGCGGCTCATTGGCGGCGGCGGGCCCGAGTTGGAGCGCTGGGCTGCCGTCCTCCCAGGTGCCGTGCCCGATGAAATGGAACACGTGCGGCTTCAGCGCCTTGAACCTCGCGACCAGCTCATCCGGCGACGGCTCGGTGAGCACCTCCACGTGCCACGCGCCGAGGCCCTCACGGAGGGCCCAGCGCACGGCGTCCACCTCGTCGCTCGCGCGAAGGTTCGGGTCGTGGGCGTCACCGACGACGATCAGCACGCGGATGGGCACCAGGAAGCCGGGCCCGACACCGGGCCGGAAGCTGCCGCGCACGCACCCGTACGCGTCGTCGAGGAACGGATGCTTCTGGGTCGGTGCGAGCATCAGCTCCCACGGCAGCGTGCGCAGCGCGCCGGCCCGCATGTCGAAGACCGTGCGGATCCGGTCGGGGCCGGCCAGCAGCGCGCCCCAGGCCTGGCCGACGGCGGTGCCGGCGATGAGCTGGTAGAGGGACCTGCCCGCGGCCAGCCGGGCGGCGGGATTGGGCACGCTCGCGAGCAGGACCCCGCGCAGCGTCTCCAGGTCGCCGGGGTCGGGCAGCTCGCACTGCGCCACCGGGTCGCCGCCGCTCTGGTCGGTGTAGAGGCTCACCGGGTAGTGGCCGGCGCCGTCGCCGCCGATCAGGTCGTCCACCCTGATGACGCTGGTGATCAATGGTCCGCCTGTAAGCCTGGGGTCATACGCCGGTCACTTGGTCATACGCTGGTCACTGGTCATACGCGGGTCATACGTCAGGGAACAGCCTCCGCGCGTAGGCCGCAAGGTCGGCCAGGGAGCCGGGCTCGGGCTCGCCGGCGTCCTCCTCGCGGGCGCCGAGCCGCACTCCGGTCTGGGCGGCGGCGTGGGACTGGACGGCGGCGGCCAGGATGGCGCCGTTCTTGGCGTCCTTCTCGTTCTCGTCGGCCCGGGCCTTGGCCTCGTCGGCCTCCTTCTGCGCGGCGTTCGCGCGCTGGACCGAAGTCCCGAACAGCGCGCCCACGCCCGCGAACACCACGGCCTCGAAGCCGCCGAGCAGGTAGACCAGGCGATCCCAGTGTTCGGCGTCGCGCATGAACCCGAGAACGATCAGCGCGACGATGAACATCACGATGAGCGCGATCGCCACGGTCGCCTGTAACACGCCGACGTCCGGCCTCTTCTGCCCTTGCTCGTCCGCCACTGCCCGCCCGCCTCTCCTCACGCGAGCCTTCAGGTTATTCGGTAGCCGACCGTCGGTGTGGTGATGATTACAGGTGGATCGCCGAGTTTGCGGCGCAGCCGTCCCACGGTGACCGTGACGGTGTTGGTGAACGGATCGGCATGCTCGTCCCAGACCTGCTCCAGCAGGTCCTCGGCGCTGAGATACGCGGGGCTGGCGCGGAGCAGGGCCTCAAGGACGGCGAACTCCTTGACCGACAGGTCCAGGTGGCGTCCGTCGCGGGTGACCGTACGGCGAAGCGGGTCGAGCTCGATCCCGGCGGCGCGGAGCGTCCGCGCCCGGGCGGACGGGCGGCGGCGTGCCAGGGCGCGCACGCGCAGCACGAGCTCGGGGAAGTGGAACGGCTTGGCCAGGTAGTCGTCGGCGCCCAGGGTGAGGCCGCTGACCCGGTCGCCGGGCGACCCGGCGGCGGTCAGCATCAGCACCATGGGCCGCCCGTCCCGCTCGGTGATCATCTGGCAGAGCGCGTCGCCGTGGATGCCGGGCAGGTCGCGGTCGAGGACCACCACGTCATAGGACACCCCGTCGAGCTTGGCCGCCGCCTCCAGGCCGTCGTGCGCGGCGTCCACCGCCATGCCCTGGTCGCGCAGGCCTTCGACCACGACGTCGGCGAGCGCCCTGGCGTCCTCGACGACCAGCACCCTCATGCCGGCACCGCGACGGCGAGCGGCAGCGACACGTCGACCCGCAGCCCGCCGGACGGCCGGGCGCGCAGCGCGAGGTCGCCGCCGTGCGCGGCGGCGACGGCCGCGACGATCGACAGCCCGAGCCCGGCGCCGCCGTCCGATCCGACCCGGTCGGCCCCGAGCCGGCGGAACGGCTGCGCCAGCCGGTCGACCTGGTCCTGGTCGAGCACCGGCCCTCCCGTCTCCACCACCAGCACGGCCTCCGACGCGGCCGGCTCGACCATGAGGTGCATCCAGCCGCCGTCGCGGTTGTGCCGGATCGCGTTGTCGACCAGGTTGTCGACCATCCGCCGCAGCAGGGTCGGGCTGCCCTCGACCACCGCCTCGGCCACCGCGACCTCCACCGTCAGGTCCCGCGCGGCGATGTCGGCCGTACGCGCGGCGAGCGCCGCGGACACGACGTCGCCGAGCGCGAGCGGCGCGCGGCCGGGCAGGTCGTCGTGCTGGGTGCGGGCCAGGGTCAGGAACCCCTCCAGAAGCCGCTCGACCTGATCGAGTTCGGCGCGCACCCGCTCGGCCAGCACGATCGTCTGCGGCGGCGCCGGATCCGGCTTGGCCACCGCGACGTCAAGCGAGGCCCGCATGGTCGCCAGCGGCGTGCGCAGCTCATGTGAGGCGTTGGCCACGAACCGGCGCTGCGCCGCGAACGCGCTCTCCAGACGTTCCAGCAGCTCGTCGATAGTGTCGGCGAGGTCTTTCACCTCATCGCGCGGGCCGGGCACGTCCAGCCGCTCGTGCAGGCTGTCGGCCGTGATCCGCCGGGTGGCGGCCGTCATCGCGCGCAGCGGGCGCAGCACCCGGCCCGCGACGAACCGGCCGAGCGCGACCGACAGCACGGCCATGACGGCAAGCGCGATCAGCGCGCCGGCCAGCAGCTGCCGCGACTGGACCGCGTGCACCTGGTCCAGCTGCTCCTGCAGCACCCGGATCTGCACCCCGATCGGCTGCGGCTGCCCGGTGAAGGGCGAGGTCTGGGAGATGTCCATCCCGGCGTACGCCACGATGCCGGCGATGGCCAGCAGGAAGGCGCCCGACAGCAGGAAGAGCGAACCATAGAGTGCGGTGAAACGGGTCCGGACAGTGCGACGCCTCATCCGTACAGAATGCCGCGATCGCCCTAACAGCGACATGACAGGGCCATGTAGTAACGTCATCGCCCATGACCTCCCCGCGACGAGGGTGACGCGGGACGCGATCCGCGGGTTTCGGACGGTCAGATGGGCTACTACTGAACCAGCTGAGCTGCCATGTCGTTCAATGAGGTGGACCCCTACCACACCGAGCCCTCCCCTAGGGGGCAACCCATGACCAGCGATCTCTCTTTTGGGCGATTCGTGAAGGTACGACGAAGAGCGCTGGACCTCACCCAGGAGGATCTGGCGCAACAGGTCGGGTATTCGGTGATCACTATCCGCAAGGTCGAGGCGGACGAGCGCCGTCCGTCCCGTCAGCTGGCCGAAAGGCTGGCCCAGTGCCTCGGCATCGTGCCCGAGGATCAGCCGGCCTTCGTCCTGCTCGCCCGGTCGCACCCGGGCGACACCAGGTCGCAGCTGCTCCAAAGGGTTGCCACCGACCGCCCCTGGCGTCCCGAACTGCGTCCGCCGACCAACCTGGCCACTCCGTTGACCCGGTTGATCGGACGTCAGCACGAGGTGCGCGTGATCCGCGAGGCTCTCTTGGATCGGGAGACCCGTCTGATCACGCTTGTCGGGCCGCCGGGCATCGGAAAGAGCCGGTTGGGCGTGGCCGTGGCGACAGCCGTACAGCACGCCTTTCCTGACGGCGTGTTCGTGGTGCCGCTGGCCTCGATCAGCGACCCCATGCTCATCCCGCCGGCCGTCGCCGACGCGCTCGGCATCAAAGGGTCGACCGGGCAGACGTTCTCGCCGACCCTCATCGATTTCCTGCACGACCGGCGCGTGCTGCTGGTCCTCGACAGCTTCGAGCACATGCTCGAGGCGGCCCGGCTGGTCGCCGACGTGCTGACGGCCTGCGCGGGCCTGAAGGTGCTGGTGACCAGCCGGGCGCCGCTGCACGTGCGCGGCGAGCACCTGTTCCAGGTGCCGCCGCTGGATCTGCCCGATCGGTCGCAGGATCTGACGGCCGCGGCCGCGCTCGGATCCCCGGCCGTCGAGCTGTTCCACGAACGCGCGCGTGAGGCCATGCCCGATTTCGCGATCACCGACGCCAACGCCGCCGACATCGCGCTGATCTGCGCCAACCTCGACGGGCTGCCGCTGGCGATCGAACTGGTCGCGGCCCGCACGCGGCTGCTGTCGCCACGGGAGATCGTGGCCCGCCTCGGCCATCGCCTCGCGCTGGCCACCGACGGCCCCCGGGATCTACCGGTACGCCAGCAGACGGTGCGCCGGGCCATCGACTGGAGCTACGACCTGCTCGACCCGGGGGAGCAGATCCTGTTCGCCCGGCTGGCGCTGTTCATCGGCGGATGCACGGCCGAGGCGGCGGAGGCCGTCGCCAACGCCCACGACGACCTGCCGATGCCGGTGCTCGAAGGGCTGGCCGCGCTCGCCGACAAGAACCTGCTCGGCCAGGAGGAGCGGACCGACGGCGAGCGGCACTTCGCGTTCCTGGAGACCATCCGCGAGTACGCCGTGGAGCGGCTCGCCGAGCGTGGGGAGGAGGCCGCGGTCCGCGACCTGTACGACGCCTTCCACCTGTCGCTGGCCGAGAACGCCAACAAGCACATCGCCGACAACCAGGATCAGCAGACCTGGCTCGACCGGCTGGAGTCGGTGCAGGACAACCTTCGCGCCGTGCTCGAGGGCTACATCCAGCGCCAGGCCGCCGAGCCCGGGCTGCGCCTGTGCGCGGCGCTGTGGAAGTTCTGGCACATCCGCTCGCACCAGACCGAGGGCCGTCGCTGGATCTCGCTCATTCTCCAGCTGAGCGGGCCGCGCAGCGACCACATCAAGGCGCAGGCGCTGCAGGGCGCCGGGTGGCTGGCGCTCGACCAGAGCGCGTACGACAAGGCCTACCTCTACTTCGAGGAGAGCCGCGGCACCTTCCGCGCGCTCAGCGACTCCTACGGCGTGGCCGAGGCTCTGCACGGCGTCGGCATCATCATGCAGGCCACCGGCCGGGAGGAGGACGCGACCGCCGCGTTCCAGGAAAGTCTCGACCTCTACCGGGAGCTCGGCGACGACGAGGGCATCGCGTGGTCGCTCGACCATCTCGGCTGCGCGGCGCTGGAGCGGCACGACTACGAAGGCGCGCAGGACATGCTGGTGCAGAGCCTTGCCATCTTCCGCCGGCTGCACCACCCGTGGGGCTCGGCCATCTCCCTGCACCATCAGGGGCTGGTCGCCCTCGCGGGGCTGCAGCCGGCGCGTGCCCGCGACTGCTTCCTCGACAGCCTGACCTTCTTCGAGGGGCTCACCAACGGGTGGGGGATGGCGACCTCGTACGAGCACCTCGGCTACACGGCCCTGACCATGAACGACCATCGTCAGGCGGCCGAGCACTTCCATCGCAGTCTGCGGCTGAGCCACTCCGTACAGGATCGTGACGGACTGGCGCGTTCGCTTGCCGGGCTGGCCAGCCTCGCGGTGGCGGAGGGGCACCTCGAGCGGGCGGCGCGGTTCTTCGGCGCGGCGGAGGCGACGGCGGACGCGAGCGGCATCCGGATGAATCCGGTCGCCCACTTCATCTACCAGCGCGACGTCGCGGCCGTGCGCGACGAGCTGTCGGAGCACGTGGCGGCCTCGGCTTGGTCGGCGGGGCGGGAGATGCCGGTCAACCAGGTCATGACGATGGCGCTGGCCGAGTTCTGAAGGGGAACAAAAAAGGGGGGTCGACGTGGGCACGGATGGCTGGTCCCCGTGCCCACGTCACTTCCCCTACCCACTCGATTAGGCCACGCCGGAGCAGTACGGCGTCAGGTCGATCACCGATACAAAAACCGATACAAAAACCGGTACACAGCCCCAACCCCACACCCGGCCGCCGAGGAAATTTGAGACGGACCGGCTTAGGGCTGTTTTAGTTCGGAGCGGATCAGGGCGGTGGCCTCGACCATGGCGCGGAGCTTGCCGATGGCCAGGTCGCGGGAGATGTATTTCATGCCGCAGTCGGGGGCGATCTGCAGGCGCTCGGGCGGCAGGTAGCGCAGGGCCTCCCGGATCCGGCTGGCGATCTTGTCCACCGGCTCGACCGACGGGTCGCTGAGGTCGATCACTCCGAGGATCACTGACTTGTCCGGGATCTGCTCGAGGATGGACAGGTCGAGGCCGGGCTGGGCGGTCTCGATCGCGATCCAGTCGGCGGCGCAGTCGTTGAGCTCGGCGAGGAACGAGTAGCCCGGCGGGCGTGTGTGCACGATGGCCGCGTAGCCGAAGCAGGTGTGCAGGGCGACAGGCCCGGCGGCGCCGGCCAGCGCCCGGTTGATGGCCTCGAGGGCATATTCGCGGGCCTGCTCGGCGCGGGCCTGGAGGTAGGGCTCGTCGATCTGGACCAGGTCGGCCCCGGCCGCGAACAGATCGGCGATCTCCTCGCGTACGGCATCGGCCAGGTCGAGAGCGAGCGCCCGCTGGTCGGGATAGAAGTCGTTCTGCGCCTGCTGGGTCATGGTGAACGGCCCGGGCAGCGTGATCTTCACCTGCCGGTCGGTGCTGCGGCGGAGGAAGGCCAGATCCTCGACCTCGACCGGGCGGGCCCGCCGGATCGGGCCGGTCACCCGCGGCACCGGATTGGGGTGGCCCGTGCGGTCGATGGCGGTGCCCGGGTTGTCGATGTCCATCCCGTCGAGGGCCGTGGCGAACCGGTTGGAGTAGCTTTCCCGCCGGATCTCGCCGTCGGTGATGATGTCCAGGCCGGCGCGCTCCATGTCCCTGATGGCCATCTCGGTCGCGTCGTCCTGCGCCTCGGCCAGGTGGTCGTCGGGGATCCGCCAGATCTCCTTGGCGCGGATTCTGGGCGGCAGCCGGCTCGCCAGCATGTCCCTGTCGACCAGCCAGCGCGGCTGGGGGAAGCTTCCGACGACCGTCGTGCGCAGCGTCTCGTGCATGAAGCCGACATTGCTCCCATTGCGCCACTCGGGTCAAGGTGTGCTCATGGAAAGATCCGCATGCCCTTGACCTGGCATTACGTTCAAGTGCGTCGGGTACGGCCTGGGCTGACTACTGGGGTGTGTCAAATCGGGGGCCTGCCGTGCGGAGTGACCGGATTCGCTGGGTGAGTGTGGCGGTCACCCTGGCCGCCCTCCTGGGGTCGGCGGCCTGCGGATCGGACAAGGAGACCGGCACTGAAGCGTCTCCGACCGGCACCGCGGGCGGCAGCGTGGAGGAGGGCTTCAAGATCGGCCTGCTGCTCCCCGAGACGAAGACCGCCCGCTACGAGAAGTTCGACCGGCCTTACCTCACCCAGAGCATCGGCACGCTCTGCCCCAAGTGTCAGATCGTCTACAACAACGCCAACCAGGACCCCGACCTGCAGCAGCAGCAGGTCGACTCGATGCTCGCCAACGGCGTGAAGGTATTGATCCTCGACGCGGTGGACGCCAAGGCGATCACGTCGGCCGTGACGAAGGCCAACAGCCAGGGCGTGAAGGTGGTGGCCTACGACCGGCTCGCCGGAGGGCCCGTCGACGGTTACGTGTCGTTCAACAACCTCGAGGTCGGCAAGATGCAGGGCCGGGCGCTGCTGAACGCGATCAAGGCCGGTGGCGACCCCAAGCGCGGCCCCATCGTGATGATCAACGGCTCGCCCACCGACCCGAACGCCGCGGACTTCAAGAAGGGCGCCCACTCGGTGCTCGACGGCCAGGTCGTCATCGGCAAGGAGTACGACACGCCCGACTGGAGCCCCGATCAGGCCAACACCAAGGCGACCCGCGCGTTCACCGCCCTCGGCGCCGACAAGGTGATCGGGGTCTACGCGGCCAACGACGGCGTGGCGGGCGGCATCGCCAAGGCCATGCAGAGCGCGGGCGTCAAGCCGGGCATCCCACTGACCGGCCAGGACGCCGAACTCGCCGCGATCCAGCGGATCCTTGTCGGCACCCAGACCATGACGATCTACAAACCGATCAAGCCGGAGGCGCAGTCCGCCGCCGTGATGGCGGTCAAGCTCGGCGCCGGGCAGACCATCACCGGAACGTCCAGGGTCAGCAACGGGACCAGGTCGAACATCCCGGCCGTCATCATCCCGCCGGTCGTCGTCGTCAAGGGCAACATCAAGGACACCGTGATCAAGGACGGGTTCTGGAGCGTACAGGAGATCTGCACGCCGCAGTATCTGGCCCAGTGCGCGCCGGCCGGGCTCCTGTGACCGAACCCGATCCGCCTGAACCCGATCCACCGGTCTCGGGCGCGTTCGCTGCGCTCGGCGGGCCACGCGGAGTGGCGGTCACCGGGGCACGCTGGCGACCGCCACCAGGCGGGGTTACTTGGGTTATTTGGGCTACTTGGGGAGGATCGGACCGCCTCCTCCGCCACCCCCACCGCCGCCGCCTCCGCCCCCGCCGCCCCCACCACCGCCACCGCCTGTGCAGGTGGAGACGGTGATGTTGACCGAAGAGCCGCGGGAGGCGATCACGCCACCGGACGGGTTCTGGGTTTCCACGTTTCCGGGGTCGGCGCAGTCGTTGTGGTGCGAGACCGTGCCCACCGTCAGTCCGGACCCGACGATGGCGGTCTGCGCCGAGGCCTCGTCCCTCCCGAGGAGATTCGGCACCGTGACGCCGATGATCCGGCAGGAGACCTGCCAGTGGTACGAGCCGTCACCCTGGTCACCGGCGACGGCGGTGGTGCTGTAGTGGACGTACGTGGTTCCGGCGGAGCCGTCCGCGGCGATGCAGGTGCCCCAGTTGGCGGCGACCTGCGGCACGTTGGCGGCCACCCACGCAAGTTGCGGCCCGGACAGCTCGGCGAAGGCCCCCGGGTTGTCACATCCGGAGTCGAAAGGCGAGCGGTATCCGAAGCTGCTGACGCCGACCTGCACCGCGACTCCCTGCCGATGGACGATGAGCGGCCCGCCGGTGTCGCCGTCGCACGGTGTGACCGAGGACGACCCGCCGCCGATCATCAGCGGCGCGATCCAGTTGTTCATGAGCGGCAACGGGTTCATCTCGTCGGCCATGTCGTTGTCGCTGACCACCACCGTGTTCGCGGTCAGCAGTTGAGTGGTGCCGGGACAGCCGGCGCAGGTCCTGCCGTACCCCATGATCTCGGCCGGAGTGCCGGCCGCGTACGCGCCCAGATCCCAGGGCGAGCCGACCTTGGGCACGATCGCGCCGCGCACCGTGTTGGCGGGCAGGTGGATGAGCGCGAGGTCATGCCCGTGGGTAACGTCACCGTCCCAGAGGGGGTGCACGATGACCTGATCCGCGTCCACCCAGCCACAGGTCGGGCAGAGCCGCGCCGAGACTCCCGTGCGGTTGGGGATGCCGGTCATGCAGTTCGCCGCGCTCAGGAGCCAGTCCCCGCCGATGGCCGTGCCACCGCAGAGGAAGACCCCGTCGCGGTTGAGGACGGCGAGTTGCGCGAAGTAGACGACGTTCCCAGGGGTGCCGCCGACGATGTTGGAGCTGGGTTTCGGGTCAGGGCGCGGTGTGTCACCGGCCTGTGCGGGGGCGGCGGACGCGGCCAGCGCGCCCGCGACCACGAGGGCGGCCAGCGTGCCGGCGACCCACCGTCTCGCTCTTGCCATACTGTCGATTTCTCCTTCGAAGTCGGCTGAGGCAGTGCTGCATCGCAAGAGTGAGGGCGTCAGGTGGAATCCATGTGGAACGCCGTGGAATGCGCTATGCGCTATGCGCTGCGCACCGCGCTTCGCCGCGGCATATCTGTCGGGCCCCGCCGCGCTAAAATGAAGGCCGTATGAGCTGGTGATACTCATATTGGGGGGAGCGAATGATGGTCACCGCTCGAGAACTGAAAGAGCAAGTGATCGCCGCTTTGAACGATCACGACATCGAGGCCACCAAGCAGTGCTTCGCCCCGGACGCCGTCTACGTCGGCCCGGCGGGCGCGGCCGAAGGGCGCGACCAGATCGGCTGGTACGTCGAGCATCAGCTCGAGTCCTTTCCGGATCTGCAGCGCACACCGTGGTGGAAGGTCCCCGTCAGCGATCAGGATGTGTCGGCCGTGTGCGAATACCTCATGACGGGCACGCACCTCGGGCCGCTCCTGCTGCCCGGGGGGTCGGTGCTGCCGGCCACGGGGCATCGCATCGCGGTTCGCGTGGCCGGATTGTGCACCATCGAGAACGGGCTGATCATCAGCGATCGAGAATATTTCGACCAGCTGGAGCTGTTCAGCCAGCTCGGCCTCTACCTGCCAGAGGTCGTCGCCTGACAGGCGGTCATCGGCTACTCGGTGTCACGGCTACTCGGTGTCACGGCTACTCGGTGTCTCGTCGTGGCCGGAAGGCGGCGGGCCGAACGTGGACGTGTCCACCTCCTCCTGGAACTCCAGGGTGACGGGGCGGAGCCGCTCCCAGATCAGGAAGCCCACGCCGAGGATCAGCATGCCGATCCCGACCCACAGGTTGATCCGGACGCCGAGCGCCTTCTGGATCGCGGCCTTGTCGTCGACGAAGCCGGTGATCGTCAGGATGATTCCGTACACGACGAACAGGGCGCCGATGATGCGGCGGATGTCGAAGAGGTTGTGCACGGCCGACCTCCTAGAGGAACGGGATGTAGAAGGCGGCGGCGAGGACGAGCGCGCCCGCGCCGAGAACCAGCGGTGAGCGATACCAGGCCGCGTCGCCGGCCAGCGCGTCGTCGCGGATCGTGGTGTCGGTCAGGCCGTAGACGAGGCCGCGCAGCTCGGACTCCGGTTTGGGGGTGGTGGCGAGCGTCACCACGACCGACACGATCGCGTCGACCACGAACGCCGTGCCCGCCCCGACGAAGCTCGCGTTCAGATCGGTCCCGAAGCCGAACACGTCCGACTTGTAGCCGATGTAGACGGCGAACGCGGCCAGCG
Organism: Streptosporangiaceae bacterium NEAU-GS5; assembly: GCA_017592665.1. GTDB lineage: Bacteria > Actinomycetota > Actinomycetes > Streptosporangiales > Streptosporangiaceae > NEAU-GS5. The sequence goes on from JAGFNW010000056.1 coordinate 21,153, forward strand.
TGCCGCTCAGCAGCCCCCAGAACCCGGCCCACGCCGTCATCCGCTTCCAGAACAGCCCGATGATGAACGTCGCGAACAGCGGCGCGTTGAAGAACGAGAACAGCGCCTGCAGGTAGTTCATGATGTTGGAGAACCCGGCCGCGATGAAGGCCGTGCCGATGCCGCCCGCCACGCCGCCGATCGTGGCGAGCCGCCCGAGCCGCACGTACCACTCGTCGGGGTGGTCGCCGTTGATGTGCGCGCGCCAGATGTCGTACGTGAAGACCGTGTTGAAGCCGCTGATGTTGGCGGCCATGCCGGCCATGAACGACGCCAGCAGCCCGGTGATCGCGATGCCCAGCACGCCGTTCGGCAGGAACTGGTTCATCAGCAGCGGGATCGCGTCGTTGTAGTCAGGTCCACCGGATTTGCCCAGGTTGTCGAACAGGAGCAGCGCCACCAGCCCGGGGATGATGGTCAAGATGGGGATGAACAGCTTCGGGTAGGCCGCCACGATCGGCGTCAGCCGCGCCGCGTTCGTGTTGCGCGCCGACAGCGCCCGCTGCACCTCGGCGAAGTTGGTCGTCCAGTAGCCGAACGACAGGATGAACCCGAGCCCGAGCACGATGCCGATCCAGTTGGCGCCGAGCGGGTTGTCGGAGGTGCCGGTGTTCTGCCACGTGTGCAGCATCTTCTCGGGCACCTTCGACATCAGGCCCGACCAGCCGCCGACCTTGATCAGGCCGAGCACGACCACGGGCACCAGGCCCGCGACGATCACGAAGAACTGCATGACCTCGTTGTAGATCGCCGACGACAGCCCGCCGAGGGTGATGTAGCCGAGCACGATGGCCGCCGCGACCAGGATCGACACCCACAGCGGCCAGCCCAGCAGGCCCTCCATGACCAGGCCCAGGGCGTAGAGGTTGATGCCGGCGATGAGGATCTGCGCGACCGCGAAGGTGATGGCGTTCAGCAGCTGGGTGGCGCCGTTGAAGCGGCGGCGCATGAACTCGGGGACGCTGTGCACCTTCGACCGGTAGTAGAACGGCATCATCACGATGCCGAGGAACACCATGGCCGGCACGGCGCCGATCCAGTAGTAGTGCACGGTCATGATGCCGTACTGGGCGCCGTTGGCGGCCATGCCGAGGATCTCGATGGCCCCGAGGTTCGCCGACATGAACGCGAGACCGGTGATCCAGGCGGGCAGCGCGCGTCCGGAAAGGAAGAAGTCGAGGCTGGTCCGTACGGCCCGCCGGGCCATCCACCCGATCCCCAGCACCACGAGGAAGTAAAGCGCGAGGATCACGTAGTCGAGTACGCCCGCGTCGAGCCGTAAATCCTGCGCGGGCTGAAGGGCGATCATGAAAGATCCCGCTACCCCGGATGACGCCTGTCTCACCCGGGGTCAGGGATCGGTCACCAGATCGAGCGCACCTCGTCGGCGAGCGTGGCCGCCTGCGCCAGGCCGGCCTTGTAGCCGGGCCCCCACAGCGCCGGGTCGAGGATGTTCATCCCGAACACCGCCTGCGCGGCCGCGTCTGGGCCGACGTGCAGGGTGTGCGTGGCCCCCGTGGCCGCCAGCTCGGCGGTGACCGTGTCGGGCGGCACGAAGTGCGCGATCGGGTCGAGCACGATCACCCGTTCGGCGCCCTCGGCCAGGTCGGCCGAGGTCTGGGAGCGGACCCCGCCGTCCACGTAGCGCGCGCCGCCGATCTCGACGGGCGGGAAGACCATGGGCACGGCGCAGCTGGACGCCACCGCGAGGGCCAGCGAGACGCCCGCCTCGCGCGTCCACACGACGAGGTCGCCGGTCTCGGCGTCGACCGCGGTGATCCGCAGGTCGCGCTCCGGCCAGGTCTGCACGGGCAGCCGCTTGCCGATCGCCTCGAGCCGCTCGCCGCCGTCGGTGATCTGCAGCGCGGCCTGCCCGACCTGGCGGCGGGCCTCCTTCGGGTCGACGGCCGGGTCGAACAGCACCGCGAACACCGTCATCAGCGCTTCCATGTCGAAGGCGCGGGACGCGGACGTGTCGGTCTCGACCTGGTGGGCGATCTCGGCCTCCAGGTCGGCGCCGGTCGCGATCAGCGCGCCCACCACCGAACCGGCCGAGGTGCCGACGATCCGGTCGGCCGCGCCGAGGTCGACGCCCTCCTGCCGGAGGCCCGCCACGATGCCGGCCTCCCACGCGATCCCCGCTACTCCGCCGCCGCCCAGAACCAAAGCCCGCGTGCTCATGGTCACGGTACCTCCCAAGTGAAACGGTGGGTGTGCAGCGCGTAGTAGGGGAAGACCTCCACGCCCGTCACCCCCGGGACCGGTTTGATCCTATCCTCGACCAGATCCAGCACATCTTTGGCCGACGCGCAGACCACCTCGGCGAACAGCTGGAACGACCCGGCCGTGAGCACGACGTAGACGACCTCCTGCAGGCCGCCCAGCTCGTCGGCCATGCCGCGCGGGTCGCCGTCCGTCCGGATCCCCAGCATGGCCATGGCCGACCAGCCCTGCGCGAGCGGATCGGTGATCCCGACCACCTGCAGCACCCGGCCCTCGATCAGCCGCTGCACCCGCTGGCGCGTGGCGGGGGCGGACAGGCCGATGGTCCCGCCGAGCGCCGCGTACGACATCCGCCCGTCCTTCTGCAGCTGGCGGAGGATGGTCCGGTCGGTGTCGTCGAGTTTCATGGGTTCCGGCTTCAGGTGATCTCGCGGACCGCCGCCGTGAATATCTCGGCGTGGTGGTCGACGTCCTCGACCGTGGTCGCGGGGCACATCAGCGCCATGTTGTGGAACGGGGTCATCAGGATGCCCCGGTTGTGGGCGTACAGGTGGAAGTAGTCGTCGAGCAGTTCGTCGGCCACGGCGTTGGACTCGCCGCCGTTGCGCGGCGTGCCGAAGCGATATTCCGTACGCGCCCCGAGCTGGGAGACCGACCAGGGGAGGCCGGCGATGGCCCGCTGGACGCCTTCGGTGAAGCGGTGCGACAGCGTCGACATGTAGGCGAACGCGTCGTCGGTCAGCACCTCGGACAGCGTGGCCCGGGCCGCGGCCATGGACAGCGCATTGCCGGCGAGCGTGCCGCCGACGCCGCCCACGTCCTCGAGGTCGGCGTCGCGCTGCGCCAGGATCCGCTCGCCGACCTCGGCCGTCACGCCGTACGCGCCGATGGGCACGCCGCCGGCGATGGACTTGCCGATGGTGACGATGTCCGGGTCGAGGTCCCAGGCGCGGGTGCAGCCGCCGGGGCCGGCCGAGAACGTGTGCGTCTCGTCGTTGATGAGCAGCACGCCGTGCTCGCGGGTGACCTTCCGCACTCCGTCGAGGAAGCCGGGGTCGGGCAGCACGATGCCGATGTTGGTCAGCGCCGGCTCCATCAGCACGCAGGCCACGTCGCCCTGCGACAGCTCGCGGTCGACCGCGTCGAGGTCGTTGAACTCCACCACGCGCGTGGTCGTGGCCGGATCGACGGGCGGCCCGACGTTGCCGGCCCGGGCCCGCGGCGTCCCGTCGTCGAGTGTGATCACGGTCTCGTCCACGCTGCCGTGGTAGCAGTAGTTGAACACGAGGATCTTCGGCCGCCCGGTGATCTGCCGGGCCAGCCGGATGGCCCACCGGTTGGCGTCGGTCGCGGTCAGGCTGAAGCTCCATAGGCCCACCCTGAACCGGCGGGTGAGCTCGGCGCCGACCCACTGCGCGTCCTCGGTCGGCAGCATGGCCGTGTAACCGTGCAGCTCGCGCATGACCCGGACCACCGGCTCGGGGGAGTGGCCGGCCATGGCGCCGGTGTCGCCGAGGCAGAAGTCGACGTACTCGTTGCCGTCGATGTCGCGCACCCGCGCGCCCCGCGCCTCGGCCAGATAGGCCGGGAAGCGTCCGGCCGCCTTGGCCATCCACGTCATCGGCACGTGGCCGAGCAGTGAATGGGCCGCCTCGTAGGCGGCCCGGCTGCGTGGCAGCCGTCGTTCGTAGTCCTCGCGCTCGCGGGCGACGAGCGCGGCCAGGCGTTCGCGGTCAATCATGCCGACAACCCAATCAAAAGCATATTTATCCGTCAACGTCGGATTCGATCGCGAATGCCGTCGATCCGCGCGAAACTGCCACGGCCGAGTTCGTTTATACGTCAAACTATTGACGCTGGTCCGTATGGTATGTGAACCTCTGGCCAGGTTCCATGCACGCACTGGGCGGTTGACGGTCAGGGTCCCCACCTGATCGTGCATGGCGGTTGTTCCGTATCGAGAGGGAAACCGTCCATGCGAAGAAAACTCTTATCCGTGCTCGTGGTCGCCGCGGTCGCGCTTATCACGGCCGTGGTCCGGATGAATCCGGTCGCGGCCGTCTCCTCGGACCCGTACGCGTTCAAAGGCGTGAAGATCGGCGGCGGCGGGTTCGTCCCCGGCATCATCTTCAGCCCCGCACAGCAGAACCTGATCTACGCGCGGACCGACATCGGCGGCATGTACCGGTGGAACCAGACCAACCAGAGCTGGATCCCCCTGCTCGACTGGGTGGGATACGACAACTGGGGGTACAACGGCGTGGTCAGCGTCGCGCCCGACCCCTCCGACGCCAACAAGGTGTACGCGGCGGTCGGCATGTACACCAACGCGTGGGACCCGAACAACGGCGCCATCATCCGGTCGTCGAACAAGGGCGACACCTGGGCCGTCACCCCGCTGCCGTTCAAGCTCGGCGGCAACATGCCGGGCCGCGGCATGGGCGAGCGGCTCTCCGTGGACCCGAACAACGGCAACGTGATCTACTTCGGCGCGCCCAGCGGCCAGGGCCTGTGGCGGAGCACGAACGCCGGCGTCACCTGGGCGAAGGTGACCAGCTTCACCAACGTGGGCAACTACGTGCAGCAGGCCGGCGACGTCTACCTCGGCGACAACCAGGGCGTCCTCTGGGTGACCTTCGACAAGCGGACCGGCACGGCCGGCACCACCACTCAGACCATCTACGTGGGCGTGGCCGACAAGAACAACACGGTCTACCGCAGCACCAACGGCGGCTCCACCTGGACGGCGCTCGCCGGCACGCCCACCGGGTACATCGCGCACAAGGGCGTGCTCGACACGACCAACGGCTACCTGTTCATCTCCACCAGCGACACCGGCGGCCCCTATGACGGCGCCAAGGGCGACGTGTGGCGCTACGCCACCGCCACCGGCACGTGGACGCAGGTCAGCCCCGTCCCGTCCAGCTCGGCCGACGACTATCACGGCTACAGCGGCCTGACCCTCGACCGCCAGCATCCGGGCACGCTCATGGTGGCGGCGCAGATCTCCTGGTGGCCGGACGCCATCTTCTGGCGCAGCACCGACAGCGGCGCGACCTGGACCAAGGTGTGGGACTGGACGTCGTACCCCAACCGGAGCTTCCGCTACAAGCAGGACATCACCGCGGCGCCCTGGCTGAACTTCGGGTTCACCCCGCAGCCGCCCGAGCTCACGCCCAAGCTCGGCTGGATGACCGAGTCCATGGAGATCGACCCGTTCAACTCCAACCGCATGATGTACGGCACGGGCGCCACGATCTACGGGACGACCGACCTCGGCCTGTGGGACACCGGCGGCCAGTTCACGCTCAAGCCGATGACCGCCGGCCTGGAGGAGACCGCGGTCCTCGACCTGATCAGCCCGCCCACCGGCGCCCCGCTGATCAGCGGTCTCGGCGACATCGCCGGCTTCCGGCACAACAACCTCGACGTCGTGCCGTCCACGCTGTTCACCCAGCCCGTCTTCACCTCCACCACCTCGCTCGACTACGCCGAGACCAACCCGAGCGTGATGGTCAGGTCGGGCAACTTCGACGCCAACGCGACCACCCACCCCAACGACAAACACGTGGCGTTCTCCACCGACGGCGGCTCGAACTGGTTCCAGGGCAGCGAGCCCGGCGGCGTCACCCAGGGCGGCACGGTCGCCGCGGCCGCCGACGGCAGCCGCTTCGTGTGGGCGCCGGGCAACCCGGGCCTCCAGGTCGTCTACTCGGTGGGCTTCGGCAACACCTGGTCCACCTCCACCGGCGTGCCGGCCAACGCGACCATCGAGTCGGACCGGGTCAACTCCCAGAAGTTCTACGCATTCAGCAACGGGACCTTCTACGTGAGCACCAACGGCGGGCAGACCTTCGCCGCGATCGCCGCGACCGGGCTGCCCACGACCGGCGTGCACTACAAGGCCGTCCCCGGACGCGAGGGCGACATCTGGCTGGCCGGCGGCGCCACCGGCGCCACGTACGGCCTGTGGCACTCCACCAACTCGGGCGCGTCCTTCACCAAGATCGCCGCGCTGACCGAGGCCAACAGCGTGGGCTTCGGCAAGGCGGCGCCCGGCCAGACCTACCCGGCGCTCTACGTCATCGGCAAGATCGACGGCGTGCGCGGCGCCTTCCGCTCCGACAACGGCGGCGGCGCCTGGCTGCGGATCAACGACGACCAGCACCAGTACGGCAACTGGGGCGAGGCCATCACCGGCGACCCGCGGATCTACGGCCGCGTCTACATCGGCACGAACGGCCGCGGCGTCATCTACGGCGACCGCACGGGCCCGGTGATCACGCCGTCGCCGACGCCCACACCCTCGAACAGCCCGTCGCCGTCACCCTCGCCCAGCCCGTCTCCCTCGCCATCGGTGAGCCCGTCGCCGTCGCCCTCGCCCAGCCCGACGGGCACCGGCAAGGCGTGCACGGCCACGTACGCCATCACCGGCTCGTGGCCCGGCGGCTTCAGCGCGACGGTGACCGTCAAGAACACCGGCAGCGTGGCGACCACGGCCTGGCAGGTGAAGTGGGCGTACGCCAACGGCCAGGTGATCACCTCGCTCTGGCAGGCGCTCTACACCCAGACCGGGGCGAACGTAACAGTCAACAACGAGAGCTACAACGGGAGCCTGAGCGCAGGTAACACGACGTCGTTCGGCTTCAACGCGAGCTGGAACAACACGACCAACGCCGTGCCGGTAACCACTTGTACAGCGACATGACCTGACGTCCGCCGCGACGTACCCTCGATCACGTGTCGATTGGGGTGCCGATTGGGGTGTACGTCGCGGCGGGCGACGCGCGCAGCAACAAAGGGGCCATCGCGCTCGGCCTGCTCGAACTGCTGTCCCGGCAGGTCGAGAGCGTCGGCGTGTTCCGCCCCGTGGTCCGTGCGGGCGGCGAGGACAATCTGATCCAGACCGCGCTCGCCCGCTTCCGGCTGCCGCTGCCGTACGAGGCCTGCGCCGGGGTCACGTACGAGGACGTGCACGCCGACCCCGAGCGGGCCGTCGCCGACATCGTGGCCCGCTATCGCGAGCTGGCCGCGCGCTGTGACGCGGTCGTCGCCATCGGCACCGACTACACCGACGTCGGCGCGCCGACCGAGTTCGAGTTCAACGCCCGGATCGCGGCCAACCTCGGCACCCCCGTGGTGAACGTGGTCAACGGCCTCGGCCGCACGGCGACGGAGATCACGGCCGCCATCGACGTCTCCTGCAAGGAGATCGTCCTCCAGCACGCCGGCATCCTGGCTGTGATGGTCACCCGGGCCGGCCCCGGCATCACCGTCGATCGTGAGCTCGCCTACGTCCTGCCCGAGGAGCGCCGCCTGTCGGCGCCCACGGTCGCCGACCTGATCGCCGGCTGCGACGGCCACCTGCTGCTCGGCGACGAGGGCCAGCTCGGGCGCGAGGTGTCCGGTCTGATGGTCGGGGCCATGTCGCTGCCCAACATCCTCGACCGGATCACCGAGGGCGTGGCCGTCATCGTGCCGGCCGACCGCGGCGCCGAGCTGCTGCCCGGCCTGCTCGCGGCGCACCGGGCCCCCACCTTCCCGGCCCTTTCCGCGATCATCCTCAATGGTGGCATGGAGCTGCCGGCGACCATCCTCTGGCTGCTCAACGGCCTGGACGTGACACTGCCGATCATCACCTGCGGCGGCGACACCTTCCCCACCGCGACCCGGCTGTCGGCGGTCGAGGGCCGTTTCACGCCGGACGCCACCGCCAAGATCGAGACCGCGCTCGGCCACTTCGCGGCCAACGTCGACGGCCCGGCGCTGCTGTCGCGGCTGCGGGTGGCCCCGGCCGCCGCGGTCACGCCGCTGATGTTCGAGTTCGACCTGATCGAACGGGCAAGGTCCGCGCGGCGGCACATCGTCCTTCCCGAGGGCGACGAGCCGCGCATCCTGCGCGCCGCCGACACGCTGCTGCGACGCGGCGTGGCCGACCTCACGCTGCTCGGCGACGAGCGGAAGATCCGCACCATGGCCGCGCAGCTCGGCCTGGCCCTCGACGCGGCCCAGGTGATCAGCCCGTTCGACGAGGTCCTGCGGGACAAGTTCGCGGTCGAATACGCCCGGCTCCGCGCCCACAAGGGCGTCTCGGCCGAGCTGGCCCGCGACACCGTCACCGACGTGTCGTACTTCGGCACGATGATGGTCCACCTCGGCCTCGCCGACGGCATGGTCTCCGGCGCCGTGCACACCACCGCGCACACCATCCGCCCGGCCTTCGAGATCATCAAGACGAAGCCCGGCGTCGGCGTCGCGTCCAGCGTGTTCTTCATGTGCCTGGCCGACCGCGTCCTGGTGTACGGCGACTGCGCCGTGGTCACCGATCCGACGGCCGAGCAGCTGGCCGACATCGCCATCTCCTCGTCGGTGACCGCGCGGGCCTTCGGGGTCGAGCCGCGCGTGGCCATGCTGTCGTATTCGACCGGCGACTCGGGCGCGGGCCCCGAGGTCGACAAGGTGCGCCTGGCCACGTCGATCGTCCGCCGGCTCCGCCCCGACCTGCTGGTCGAGGGGCCCATCCAATACGACGCCGCCGCCGAGCCGAGCGTCGCGCGCACCAAGATGCCGGACAGCCCGGTGGCCGGCCGGGCCACCGTGTTCGTGGTCCCCGACCTGAACACCGGCAACAACCTCTACAAGGCCGTGCAGCGCAGCGCGGGCGCCGTGGCCGTCGGGCCGGTCCTGCAGGGTCTGCGCAAGCCCGTCAACGACCTGTCGCGCGGCGCGACGGTCCAGGACATCGTCAACACCGTCGCCATCACCGCCATCCAGGCCGCAGGATAGACACCTGTGACCCGTGTTCTGGTGCTCAACAGTGGATCCTCGTCGCTCAAATACCAGCTGATCGACATGCCGTCCGGCGGCCGCGCCGCGGCCGGCCTGGCCGAGCGGATAGGCCAGCGCGGCAGCCGCCTGGTGCACAACGGCGCCGAGATCCAGGCCGAGCTGCCCGACCTGCACCACGCCCTGGAAGCCGTGCTGAAGGCCTTCGCCGAGCGCGGCCCGGGCCTCGACCGGGTGGTCGCGGTGGGACATCGGGTCGTGCACGGCGGCACCAGGTTCAGCGCGCCCACCGAGATCGACGACGCGGTCGAGGCGGCCATCGAGGAGCTCGCGCCGCTCGCCCCGCTGCACAATCCGGCCAACCTCGACGGCATCCGGCTCGCCAGGCGGGCCCTGCCGGACGTGCCGCACGTGGCCGTCTTCGACACGGCCTTCCACCAGACGCTGCCGCCGCACGCCTACACCTACGCCGTGCCGCGCGAGTGGGAGGTGCGCAAGTTCGGCTTCCACGGCACCTCGCACGCCTATGTGTCGCGGCGCGCCGCCGAGCTGCTCGGCCGCCCCTACGAGGACGTGAACACGATCGTCCTGCACCTCGGCAACGGGTGCAGCGCGACCGCGGTGCGCGGCGGCCAAAGCGCCGACACCTCGATGGGCCTCACCCCGCTGGCCGGGCTGGTCATGGGCACCCGGTCGGGCGACGTCGACCCGGCCCTCCCCGCCTACCTGGGCCGCACGCGCGGCATGGACGTCGCGCAGGTCGACGACGACCTCAACCGCGCCTCGGGCCTGCTCGCCCTGGCCGGCGCCATCGACCTTCGCGAGGTGTGGAAGCTGGTCGACTCGGGCGACCCGGATGCCCGCCTCGCCATGGACGTCTACGGCTATCGCCTGCGCGCCTACATCGGCGCCTACTACGCGGCCCTCGGCATCGTCGACGCCGTCGCGTTCACGGCCGGGGTCGGCGAGCACGACCCGCGCGTGCGGGCCCTGGCCCTGACCGGCCTCGCGCGGCTCGGCATCGAGATCGACCCGCTGCGCAACGACGGCGCCTCGGCCGAGGTGTCGGCGAACGGGGCCGCCGTCATCTCGCCCGAAGGCGCCGAGGTGACGGTAATGGTCATCCCCACCGACGAGGAACTGGAGATCGCCCGCCAGACGCTGGCTATCCTCGGAGAGGGGTGATCTTTGTGACGGGGAATGGCTGGCGTGACCGCGTCCGGGCGAATCCGGCCGGCCGGTTGACGCTGAAGATCGTGGTGGGGACCGTCGGCGCCGCGATGGTGATCGGCGGCCTGATCCTGGTGCCCTTTCCCGGCCCCGGCTGGCTGATCGTCTTCCTCGGTCTCGCCCTGCTGGCCACCGAGTTCGCCTGGGCGCAGGGCGTGCTGGGGTTCGCGCGCCGCCAGGTCGGCGCGGCCACCGACTGGATCAAACGGCAGAGCTGGCCCATCCGGATCCTCGCGGGCGTGCTGACCGCCGCGCTCGCGCTGACCATCGTCTGGGCCTCGCTCAAGTTCACGATCGGCTTCGACCTGATCGACCAGGCCCGCCAGTTCGTCGACCGCTAGACCTGGGCCAGGCGGCGTACGGCGAGCTCGGTGAAGACGGACGCGCCGTCGGCAAGGACGGCGTCGTCGAAGGCGGCCTCGGGGGAGTGGTTGGTGGGGGCGGTCGCCGGGTCGGCGTCCGGCGGGCACGCGCCGAGCGCCAGGAACGCTCCCGGCACCTGGTCCAGCACCAGCGAGAAGTCCTCCGAGCCCGGATGCGGCCGGGGCATCGGGACATAGCGGCTGCCGCCCAGCGCCTCGCGCACGGTCTCGGCCGCGAAGGCGGCCTCCGTCTTGTCGTTCACCGTCACCGGGTAGCCGATGCCGAACTCGCAGTCGGCGGTCAGCCCATGGGCGGACGCGATGCCCTGCGCGAGCCGTACGAGACCGTCGCGGATCTTGGTCCGGCTCTCCTTGGAGAACGTGCGGACGGTGGCCTCGAAGCGGGCGTCATCGGGGATGACGTTGTCGACCGTGCCGCCGTGGAAGCTGCCCACCGTGATCACGACCGGGTCGAAGACGTCGAAGGAGCGGGTCACGTACGTCTGCATCTGCGAGACGATCTCGCAGCCGACCTGGATGGGGTCGAGCGCGCGGTGCGGCGAGGACCCGTGGCCGCCCCGGCCGCGCACGGTCACGTAGAACGTGTCGGCCGCCGCCAGCATGGGGCCGCCCTTGGTGAGGAACAGCCCGTTGGGGATCATCGTCGAGAACACGTGCATGCCATACGCGGCGACCACGCGCGATCCGGCGGCGTCCAGGACGCCCTCCTCGATCATGAGCCGCGCGCCCTCGTGGCCCTCCTCGCCCGGCTGGAACATGAAGACCACGTCACCGGCCAGGTCGGCGCGGCGCTCGGCCAGCAGCCGGGCCGCCCCCAGCAACATCGTCATGTGCAGGTCATGGCCGCAGGCGTGCATGCGCCCGTCGAAACGCGACCTGAAGGGGACGTCGACCCGCTCGTGGACGGGCAGCGCGTCCATGTCGGCACGGAGCAGAACCGCGGGGCTGTGCTCCTGCGTGCGCGTCCCGCCACGCAGGACGGCCGTCACCGAGCTCAGCCGCTCGCCTGTGGAGACCTCCAGCGGCAGCCCGTCGAGCGCCGCGAGCACCTTCTCCTGCGTACGCGGCAGGTCGAGCCCGATCTCGGGCTCTTTGTGCAGGTTGTGGCGTAGTTCGGCGAGCTCGTCAGTGAAGGTCATGTCTCATCCTTATGGACGGTAGTGTCCAGAATCAAGAACGCCAGGTTAACGAGGTCCTCAGTACCGCTTGTCACGTGAACGCTTGTCACGTGAGTGCGCAATATGGGCCGACGAAATGTGCCGAACCGCACGAAGAATCGCACGTGACATCGGTGTAACGTCCGCCTCACAGGTCCGCTTCACAGGCCCCGCTCCACAGGCCCGCCTCGCGGACCGCCACAGATCCTCGCCGCTCACGGGAGGCCGCATGGCCCAGCCTATGGCGCGTCCGATGGACGAATCGTTCGCGTCGCTGCGGCCCTCGCTGCGGGACCTGGCCGAGGAGATGATCAGTGCGATCCAGTCCGGCGTGGCCGACTACGCCGGGCCGCCTGACGGGCCGTACGGGAAGATCGTGCGGCGGGCCGTCGAAGAGGGCCTCCATGGATTCGCCGAGCGCGACAGCGGGCGGTTGCGGAAGGTCTACCGGATGATCGGCGCCGGCGAGGCCGCGGCCGGGCGGCCGCTCGACGCCCTCCAGCAGGCGCTGCGCATCTGCGCGCGGGTCGCCTGGCGGCGGCTGGCCGACGACGGCGAACGGCTCGGCCTGTCCCACCGCCGGATGTGCGACATCGGCGAGGCCATCCTCGTCTACCTCGACGAGATCGCCGCTGCCGCCGCGGACGGCTACGCCGAGGTGCAGGCGCGCGCGGCGGGTGAGCTGGAGTCGCGCCGGCGGCGCCTGCTCGACCTGCTGACCTCGAACACGGCCGAGCCCTGGGCCATCGAAGACCTCGCCCGCGCGGTCGACTGGCCGCTGCCGAAAACGGTCGCCGGCGTGGCCCTCGCCGCCCGCCCCAGCGCTTCGGCCCCGCGCCCGCCGGGCGATCCCTCCAAGGGCAGGCCACGCGATGGGACGCCAGCCCACGGGACGCCAGCCCACGGGACCCCAGTCCACGGGCTGCCGGTCCACGGGCTGCCGCGGCGGCCGCATCTGCCCCCGGACGTGCTGGCGGACCTGGATCGGGCCGATCCCTGTCTGATCATCCCCGACCCCGGCGGCCCTGGCCGCTCCCGCCTCCTCGACCCGGCGGTCCGCGACTGGCTGGTCGTCCTCGGGCCGCCCGTGCCGCTCGCCGAGGCCGGCCACTCGCTCCGCCTGGCTCGCGAGGCGCTCGAACTGGCCCGCGACGGCGTGCTCGACCACCGCGAGGTCGTCCGCTGCGCCGACCACCTTGGCACGCTCATCCTGCGCAAGGACGAGGCGCTGCTGCGGATCCTCCAGCGCGTACGGCTCGCGCCGCTGCGCCGCATCCCGCCCGCCCGGCGCGGGCGGCTGGCCGAGACGCTCCTGGCCTGGCTCCAGTGCGGTTTCAACGCCAACGAGGTCGCGGCCCGGCTGCATATTCACCCGCAGACCGTGCGCTATCGGCTCCGCCAGGTCACCGATCTGTTCGCCGGACAACTGCACGATCCCGACGACCGATTCGAACTCGAAATGGCTCTGCGCAGTTTTTCGCGTGCTGATGACAAAGCGCGGGGAATGTTCTGCTGAAACGGGTGAAGCCCGCCGGGTGAAACCCGCCTAGTTTCGCTCACATGAGAATACGTGCCCTGCTCGCCGCCCTGATCGTGCTGCTCACACTGGCCGTCTCCACCCGCGCGGAGGCGGCGACGATGAACGACTGGTCGTGCGCGCCGACCGCCGCACGCCCTTATCCCGTCGTTCTCGTCCACGGCACGTTCGAGAACATGACGGTCGACTGGCCGCTCATCGCGCCCGTGCTGAAGAATCGCGGCTACTGCGTTTACGCCCTCAATTACGGCGGCGCCACGGAGAACTCGATATTTCAGGGAACGGGCGACATAGCGGCATCGGCCGGGCAGTTGGCGGCGTTCGTCGACCGCGTCCGCGCCGCCACGGGAGCCGCCAAGGTCGACATCGTCGGGCACTCCCAGGGCGGCATGATGCCCCGCTACTACATGAAGCGGCTCGGCGGCGCGGCCGCGGTGCACCGGCTCGTGGCCATCGCCCCCTCCAACCACGGGACCACGCTCAGCGGCCTGGTCACACTGGGGAACCTGCTCGGCGTCACCGGCGCGGTCGTCGACCTGTGCCCGGCCTGCGGCCAGCAGATCGCCGGCTCCGACTTCATCCGCGACCTCAACGCGGGCGGCGAGACCGTCTCCGGCGTCAGCTACACCGTCATCGCCACGCGGTGGGACGAGGTCGTCACTCCGTACACCTCGGCCTTCCTCACGGGCCCTGGCGTCGCCAACGTCACGCTTCAGGACGTCTGCCCGCTGGACCTCAGCGCCCACCTCACCACGCTGGCCGACCCCGTCGTCGCGCGCCTCGTGCTCAACTCTCTGGAGGGCGCCGCCACGGCCCGCGTCAACTGCCTGTTCCCCCTCTGAGGGCCTGGTCCGGCCTAAGGCTCAGGAATGATCGAGGCGGGTGGCGGTGACGACCAGGGTCGTGTAACGCATGGTGAAGGCGCCGCCGACGGCGTCGATGGCCGCCCCGACGCTGGAGAGGACCTCCTCCACATCGGCCCGCGAGAGCCGGCTGAAACCCCCGGACGTGGGCACCATGTCCAGCCATTCGTCGCGCGTGTAGCCCCGCTCCCAGCCGAATCGCCACTGCTCGGCCTCACCGAACGCGCCCGATGCCGCCACCCCGTCCGAGGCCCGGGTGACGAATGGCGAGTAGTCGTCGTCCGGCGCGGTCGACGGCCGGGTGGTGGCGGGGAAGCCCGGCATCACCCGGCGGTAGATGTCGCGAAAGGCCTCGGCGAGGTCGGGCGGCGGCTGGTTGACGTTCCAGAACACGGCCAGCCGCCCTCCGGGCCGCAGCACCTTCGCGGCCATGACCGCCCCCGCGACCGGGTCCACCCAATGCCAGGACTGCCCCGACACGACCGCGTCGAAGACCCGGCCCGCTGGATCCCATTCCTCGAACTTGGCCACCTCGGCCTCGACCCCCGTGCTCCGGGCGAACTCGGCCATCCGCGCGTCGACGTCCACCCCGAGCACGCGGCACCCGGCCGCCTGGAACTGGCGGCTCACGATCCCCGTCCCGCAGCCCACGTCGAGGACCTCACGCCCGGGAGCACCCGCGCCAAGGGCTTCGCGCCCGGAGGCGGCAGCGGAGGCGGCAGCGACGCTCGTCTCTACGCTCGCCTCTACGATCGCCTCCACCAGCGCGTCGGGATAGCGCGGCCGGGCGCGGTCGTAGCGCGCCGGATCAGTGCCGAACGACTCGGCCATCTGCCTGGCCTGATGAGGCTGAAGCTCGCTGGGCGATGGCTGCTCGGACGGTATAGACGGTATAGTGGGCACCCGCCCACCTTAAGTGGGCATCCGCCCACTTTGTCAACGGGCCAGATCAGACAGGATCAAGGGTGCCGACCGGAGTAGCCCTGCGCGACCCGCGCGAGCAGCTGTTCGACGCCGCCGAGCGCATTCTGCTCAGAGCCGGGCCGACCGCGTTGACCAGCCGGGCCGTCACCGCCGAGGCCGGCTGCGCGAAGGGCGTGCTTCACCGGCACTTCGCCGACTTCGACGGCTTCCTCGCCGAGCTCGTCCTCGACCGCATCGCCCGAATCGAAGCCCAGTCCGCCGATCTCGCGGCCTCCGCCGGGACGGGCGACGTCGCCGGCAACGTGACGTCCGCCCTGATGGACGTATTCAGCTCCGTGGCCGTCGCCATCGTCGGCCTCGTCATCTTCCGCGACGACCTGCGGACGCGGCTACGTCAGGCGCGCCTGGGCGGCGGCATCCCCGTCCTCGCCGAGGCCGCCGCCATGCTCGCCGCGTACCTCACTGCCGAACGTGACCTGAGACGCCTCGCGGCCGACGCCGACGTCCACACGCTCGCTGCCACCCTGATCGGTACTGCCCACATCCACTTCGCCGACCGCCACAACCCCCCGCCACCAGCCGAGACTGTCCGCAAAACCGTCCTTTCCGTCCTCGCCGCAGCCCTTCCCCGCTGACCACCGAGCCTGTGCCGGCACCGCTCCCGCCGCTCCCGCCGCACTCACATTGCTCGCGCCGCACTCCCGCCGCTCGCGCCGCTCCTGCTGCTCGCGCCGCTCCTGCTGCTCGCGCCGCTCCTGCTGCTCGCGCCGCTCCTGCTGCTCGCGCCGCACTCCCGCCGCTCCTGCTGCTCGCGCCGCTCCTGCTGCTCGCGCCGTACTCACGTTGCTCGCGCCGTATGAGCCCGACCGGCCGCCTGCGGTCAGGCGGCTTGGTGGCGCTCCCCGGCCGCCGGTGTGGGACCGCTGGGCAGCCTCGTACCTCTTTGCGCTCATGCACGCGCGCCACCATCGCGCCGCTTTGCATCCACAAGAGCCGTGTATGAGTTCGACCTGATCACAAGCGCGGCAGCCGTGAATAGGGGTGCCGCCTGGGAGGGCCGCCCACGAGCCTTCTCAACGCATCACCGGGTCGGTGGCGGCCTTCCAACGGGCCGACGGGCCTCCGTGCCTTCGGCCGGGTTGCCAGGGCCCCTCCTGCAGGGGAGTTGCCTCCGGAGTGTCAAGGGCGAGGGGTTGCCCCGAGGAGTTGCCCGAGGGGTTGCCTATGGCGGAAGCCGATAGCAGTGAGGGAGGCTCGTGCCTCCGGCGGGGGCGCTCGGAGCTCCGGGAGTGGGAACCCCGCGGTCCCTTCCCGTCCGCCCCCGACCCTTTGCGAGCTCAGCAGACCGTCTCCTGCGCCTCAAGCCCGGCCGTGCGGGCTGGGCGCGTGGTCGCTGTGGAAGGTGCCCGCGCTCAGGCACACGCGATGCCGGGCTTGCGGCTCCGTCACCGGCCCGCTTCTGCCTCGCCTCGGGTCGACGGCATACGGGATGGGACCTTGGCAGGTGTCGATGTGACAGCAGGCCACGGCCCGCGGTCCCGGACGTTTGACAGACGTGACACGCGTCAGGCGCATCACATGCGTCGTGCGCGTCTCTGTGTCTCTGTGTCTCGGTTGCTCTTGACCGCGTCCTGCACAGGCCCGGCGCCTGTGTGCGTGTTCACACGAAACCCCGGCCCCCTCGTGTCGACGCGCCTGCAAGTGCGCCCCGGTGTCCTGGTGTGCCCCGATGCGCCCGGTGTCTGGGCCCGCGCGGCTCGGCGCCTGTCGATGACACGCCCCCCGGCCATGGCACGCCCCCGGCCGCCGAGCTCGTCAACGGCGAACACGCGGATCGGCTACAGCACCCGGACCAACCCACACGCGTGACCGGCTTCGGACCCAGCATCATCCCACCAGAGAGCGGCGCGGAGGATGTCCACCTGCGGCCGTCCGAATCAAATCGGGAAACGGCTTCACATAAGGAGCGCCGCGTAAAGGGCAACGCATGTCCGCACGCGATCAGCCACCCCTCAACCCACGAGCACCCGAATACCAAGCCGAAAGAATCTTCGAAAAACCTCACGCGAATGCCGTCCATGCCCTAATTGTCGTTCGCATAATCGGCCGAGTTGAGAGAAAATTGAGTCAGCTGTTACGCGAGAAGGAGGAGGGAGCCGAAATGTCCGCCGCTTCACTCCCATCCACCCCGCTCCCATCCACCCCGCCCGCGCCCACCCCGCCCGCGCCCACCCCGCCCTCGCCCATTCCACCGTTGGCCATTCCACTCGGGTCGACCAGCCCACTCGCGTCGGCTACTCCGCCCACGCCCACGTCGCCCGTGTCCACCCCGACGCCCGAGCCGGCATCGTCTCTCGACCCCACGCCACCACCCGGCAGGCCTGCGACCGCCCTTCCGCTCCCGGGCTGGCCAGGCTGCCCGCCGGTATTCCCTACCTCGCCCCGCACCGGGCATTCCAGCGCACCCCCTTTGGGTGCGGCCCCCCGGTCCGGGGCGGCACCCTGCCCCGACAGCGGCACAGCCGACACGAGCGGCGCGCAGGACTGGGCCGGGGCAGGCGGCACGCGCGGCACCACCGGCACCACCGGCACCACCGGCACCAGCGGCGCAGCCGGCAAGGGCAGCGCGCAAGCCAGCGCCGACAGGGAAGCCAGCGCCGACAGGGACGACGCAACCGGCTGGGAAGACCCCGCCAGCCGGGACGACGCAGCCAGCAGGGACGACCCCGCCGACAGGGAAGCCAGCGCCGACAGGGACGGCGCAGCCGGCTGGGAAGCCACCGCCGGCCGGGACGACGCAGCCGGCTGGGAAGACGCGGCCGATCTGGCCGGTGTGCCGGTCCCGGTGCTGATCGAGCGGATCGCGTCGCTGGCCGCCGCGCTAGCGACCGCGCCGATCCCCGCCGGCCCCCAGCAATGCCTGGAGCAGACACAACAGCTGA
>JAGFNW010000057.1 GCA_017592665.1 Streptosporangiaceae bacterium NEAU-GS5
GAGCCCTTCCCGGTGACGGTGACGATCGGGGTGTGGCCACGGCGGGACCAGGTGCGGGCCTTGGGCGGCCTCAGCGTCTGGCCGGCTTCGTCTTCGAAGCAGATCCATGCGTCCTGGTCCCGCGCGGTTGTTCCGCCAGCGGCCAGGTCTCCTTCACCCAGGTGGCGACCGCGTCGTCGTCGCGTTCGGCGGCGCGGCGCTGCGGTACCTGCGGGCTCCAGCCCAGCCGGTGCAGCAGATAAGAAGTGCCGCGCAGCGTGTAGGACTGCCGGAACAGATCGTTGATGAGCGTCGCCACCCGCGCCAGTGTCCAGCGCTGATCCTCGCTCCAGCCGTGTGCGGCCGGTCCGGCGTCCAGTTCGGCTTGCAGCCGCTCCAGTTGCCGATCGTCGAGCCGGCAGTCCGATCCGCTGGGTCCTTTCGACAGCAGCGCGTCGGTGCCGCCCGTCTGCCAGGCCCGATGCCAGGTGTAGGCCGACTTGCGCGACACGCGTAGCCGCTTGGCCACCTGTATCGGCGGCACGCCCGTGGCGAATAACCCCGCGGCCTCCAAGCGGATCCGTTCCCGCTTGGCGCGTGCCTCCGGGGTCAGACCACCACCATCCGGATATCGCATCCCACCGGCATACTCACCGACCTGGCCGTCGTCACGCAACCACGCCGCGAGACCTCAATCATTCAACCTCTGTAGTCTCGTCTGCAAACTCCGGATTTGTTTCGAAATTATCGGATCATTAGCCGCTTCAGCAAACCAATCGAGTCCGCGGTGTGCGCCACAACATCAATAATGAGCCACCGTAGCATTCCTAATGCGATCGCTGCGAGATAAGTTTGCGTAGGAAGAATCAGCAGCAATGATAGTAGTATTGCAAATATGAGAGATCCGGCACTCCTGCGCAGTGCGCGAGCTATTGAAGAGTAGGCGCAGGCTTTAACGCCTATCCAGGATAGTGTCAGAAATGTAATTGATGCGGTGACTAGGTGGCCCCGGAGGCCGCCTCCCATCGATATAAACACATCCGTCAAGTAATCGTCGACAATACCGAGAGCGGTAATTGTGCCGAGTAGCAGTCCTGCGGCCGTATCGACCGCTGAGACTCTCACCAACCAATCAACGACCTTAATCCATGACCTACCTGGAAATAGACCATAGAGGACTTCATAAACATAGGGCGTGCGGCAGAGGAAAGGTGGCGAAAAATTTGGTAAGGACCATCTCCATCCCCAAGCGCCTCCTTTGGCGGCCTTGCTCCTGGGGGTGGAATCTAGACTTCGTGAGCATTCAAGAATTGCCAGAGCTGCAATCTCGGTTTCCGCGTACAAATCTGATCCGGAGTCAAGATATGTACTCCTCCGCTGGCACAATGCGAAGGCAAGCTTCTCCGAACGCTTCTCGTGGAGGAGGTCTAACTGGGTCGCTAAACGTAAGGCATAAGAGAGATCCAGGATATTCCGGAACGCTACCCGCACCCCCTCCCGTCGGAACCACGCGGCAGCCGCAGTAAGTGCTAATTCGACGTTACCGTCCACAACACCCCTATTTGCGGCGAGTTTCAATGCGCGCACTACATTGAATGTGTTGTGAATTGCAGGCATACGCCCTGGGACCTCGGACCATCCACCGCTCGCATTCTGCGCCGAAAGGAGGAATCGGAAGACGTCAAGCAACATATCCCCAGGCTGCTCGCATTCAAGCAAGGCCAAGGCCGCAAGGCTGGTGGCGCCTGTTACGGGTGTTTGATCATCCGGGGAGTATGACCACGCCGTCCCATGAGGACCCGTCAGAGCATGGTCTACAAGATATTTCTGCATCCGATTGGCATGCACTTGCCAAGAGGGTTCATGGAGCTTCCGCAAAACTCGTAAGGCTCGAGCGGTTGTACCTGCCTCGCCAAGTGTCGTCCCAAGATTTGCCGGAATGCTACCATCGGGCAATTGTAGATCGATCAACCATTGTGCGAGGGAGCGAATTGCGGGATCCGTATCCAGGGTTTCGCCGACGGCTACGGAAAGTTGAATGTACCGGATGGCCGGCCCGGTATCTTCGGGCTCTCTCGTGGCTCTTCTTGGCATTCCTCCACTCGGTGGGATTTGCTCTCTGAGCAGCCATAAAGAGAACGCGACATCTGGCGGAATCATTGCCTTCCGCCAACTTAGTACAACACGCACAATCCCATAGTGATGGCGCGGAATGCCCAATTCTTCCAATTGTCCCGCTAATTGCTGCTCGGCTAATCCGCTTAATGGGCCATCGCGCAAAATGAGATTGAGACGCCTCCAAGCACCGGGAATTGGGACGGAGATCATCCCGGTTCCCACGATGTACTTCACGGCACCTCCATGACATAGTGAACGAAGCAAGCGATTCTATGCCATAACGTGACATAGGATAGATGATGTTCTGTTCAAGCGGAAGGAGCTTCGTTCATGTGGTCTCAGCTCACAGCACTCACGATTCGGCCTCAGGGACAACGCAGACCTGCGGAGATACTGCGCATCGCGCATCGCGGGGCGGGCGGAGGCCACAAGTACAGCGCTAGCGATCTCGCCACAGTTCGGAGTCAGGGCGCGCACATGGTGGAATTTGATCTTCATGTGACTGCGGACGATCAATTAGTAGTGCGTCACGACCCGATAGTTGGTGCGGGCAGAAGGTGGCTCGCGGATTATCCGCTTTCTGATCTCCGAAAGGATTTGGAGGGAGAAGGATCTCCCTGCATCGAAGAAGTTATCCGGGCTGCCAGGTCTGTCGATTTGGGATTGTACGTAGACATTAAAACATTGACACATGAGGCAGGCAGACGTCTCGTGGATTTGTTGCGTGCGGAAGAAATGGATACACGCACGATCTTGGCCTCGGTACGATCCGACCTTGTGGGCATGTGCGCCAAACTTGCTCCACATATACCCCGTTCGGTCCTATTCGCCTCCACGTTGGAGGAGCCTTTGCAGCTTGCGGCAATGGTAGCGGCGGACTTCGTCCATCCATGTTGGGAAAGGTACCCGCGTCCTGACCGATTGCTTGCAGACGGGTGGTTAGAGCGCGTACGCAGTGCTGGTCTAGGCGTGATCTGCTGGCATGAGGAGCGCGAGGACGTGCTGAATCAGTTGTGCAAACTTGGTGTCGACGGCATTTGTAGCGACACGCCTCTGCTGCTCACTCAGGTGGCTCGACGGGCACACGAATCCGGCCTTCCAGATAAGGATTGAACTGTTTATCCGCCAAGCAGGGTTACTCGTGAGTAACCCGTGAAGGATTCCAGTGCGCTGGCCAGGAAGGCGTTTGGAGCGGCCGTGATTGCCTTTGGTGCTGGGGGATGTATCTGTAGTAGGCTAGCGAGCGAGCTCGCTACTGTTTACTGACGATCAGAATGGGGGAATGCTGCGATCCAGATGGCTAAATATTGTCAATAATTCGTCATTGTCACTTGCGTCTACCCACCGCATGAGCTTGACCTTCGCGCCGTCGTCCCCTCCCCATAAAAGTTTAGCTGCACGGACCGCGCGACTGGGAATCCTGCTTCGACTGATAAATACGACCCCCAACATGCTCGGGCGCCCTAGCTGACGACGTCTATCTGCGTTTTCTTCGGGTCTTGCTCGATAGAATTGAAATCCTTCATTGGCAATGTGCAGGCGATCGACGCTATGAAAGTCCAATTCCATGACCGCGCCAATCGCGCCCTCCTCGCTTTCGAAGATGTGATCAAAGAAGCGGCTGGCGTAATCATACCTAACCACTTTGGCTTCCCGTGAGTAGACGTGGTTAAGGACAACCTCGACTACTTGCTCCCTATATTTACCCAACTCTGCCACTCGTAGGGCTGCATTGCTGGTAAGGTTCTTGATCTGGGGATTCCCTGAATTCCATGTCACTTCAAGTCGTGGAGGTTGGCTCTCGCCATACGTGGCATATTCCCATCCTAATCGAACGCCTTCCGCCAAGACTTCCTCGATCGCGATTCGGCGTGCCTCTTCGGCGATATCTAATTGATCTTCGGCAGTCGAAGTTTGGATTAAGCCCATCTCTTTCTCATTGATGTCGACAGTGTCAACAGACTTGCTATCCATAGCCGGTGTATTGGAATTTTGACCTGCTTCGATAACCTCGTCGGCCCGACGAAGCACCTCCTCTGCCTGGTGAAACTCAACTTCAACCCCGACTGCCCCTGCTTTCCGTATGCGACTGACTAAGCTCCGAATGGGCTGTCGGAATGCAATGGCTACTAGAGTAGCTATGACGGGCCAAATAAGGACTCGAACGTAATCAAGAACGAGGTTCCAGTTCATACCAAAAGTATCTACCCGCGGCCGTGCTGTTTTTGCCATGTTCCTAGCGGAGCCAAGCCGCGTGGGCGAGTACGCGGAAGGCCCGGGCGCCCTGACAGAGACCTTCCGGGAATCGAGCGCGTTGGGGTTGATGGTGTTGGCGAGGCGGGATGAGGAGGGGCGATCACCGATTCAGAAGGACTCCAAGTATCGGCGCAGCTCTTCTACCTGCGGCGTTGTGTTCGAGTAGGCGGACGTTAGGTCCACAAGTTCTGCCAGGTGAGAGAGGGTCTCGGATTCGATCCGGGGCCCTTTTTCGATCTTTAGCGTCGTGGGGAGCCAATCGGGGAGCCACCTCACGCGGACTGTTTCCTTGTGTGCCACTTCTTCTCGCCGAAGATCGCATTCATCGTTCGACACCTGTGATGATCACAGGCTTGAGCTGCCGGCGTATGCCTCGCCGTGGCCGAATTGGTCATCTCGCTTCGCGCTTGATCCAAGAAGCAGCACCTGGCCCCCTACGACGACGGCGCGCAGCTGAAGGCGTATCAGGTGCAGGTGCTCGCGCCGATAGGAAGTGGACTCGATGCCGAGCTCGGTTTCCTGGATCACCGACGCGTTCACGGACCTGGTGGAGGTAAAGTTCGGCGGCGCCGCCGTGTTGAAGGACGCCATGCCTGCGCTCTTGCTGTCCAGGTCGACTCGCGTGGTACGACTGCAACGGACTGACATCGACGCGTGGACGATGGCAGGCTTAGCGGAAAGATCGGGCTCGATTCCAAGGGGGTCGGGGCCGACAGACGTGCGGGGCGCTGCGCGAGGTGGGTCGACGACGCCCAAGCCTTTCATCCGCCACTCTACGTGGCTCCTTTCAGAGGAGGCGTCTATGTCACGCGCTGCCCGGATTGCCATCGCTGTCCTTATCGGCCTGGTTGGAGCCGGGGGTGTCGTCAGTGCGATCCTCGGTGGTCTGGCCTGGGGATTCGCCCTCTTATTGGTCTCGGGCGCAGTGGTGGCGGTCATCAAGCTCCTCGAATCCGGTGGGCCGGAAGGCGCACCGTTCCGGGATTCCGACTGAGGGATAAGGCCGGTCTCGATCCGACTCGGTCAGCGTCCGCGCCGCGAAAGGGGGGACCTGACAGGCCCGAATCCTGTCAGCCGCGGTAAGAAAGGCCTGATCACCAACCGGTCCGGTCTGCCGATCTCTGTCGGGATCAGTGCCGCCGACACCCACGACAGCCTGGCCTTGGAGTTGTTGGTGCGGGGCGTACCGCCGATCCGCTCCCAGCGTCGGGCCGTCCATGGCCTTCTGCGACGGTTCTCGCCGCTCCCACATGCGTGAACGATCGCCCTATTCACACCGCGAGCAGCGCTACGTCGTACTTCTGTATTGCGGCATCTCTGGTCACCAGCGTGAGGCCTTCGCTATCGGCTTGGGCGATCAGCATCCGGTCGAAGGGATCTCGATGCAGCAACGGGAGTCGATCGGCGGCGATGGCGTGGTCAACCGTGATGGGCAGGGCACGGAAACCACAGTCACGGATGAGCTCGGGTAGATCGGACGGCTCGCTCAGCTTGCCCATGGCCTGCTTGATGGCCACCTCCCAGATGGTGGCCGCACTGACATAAACGTCAGCTTCGTGGTCCAGGCGATCCTTGATGTCGTCACCGAGTGACGGATCGTCGGTCAGCCACCACAGTACGACGTGGGTGTCCAGCAGCAGGCTCATTCAGCAAGGCCGAAGTCATGAGCGATCGCCTCGTTGGTCTCCAGTGAGTCCCAATCATCAGCCATCGTAAGCCGGCCGCGCAGCGAGCCACGACCTGTCCGATTGACGGTCCGGCGTAGGGGGACGACCTTTGCCACGGGCGTGCCCGCCCTGCTGATGATGATCTCCTCGCCGTGCTCGACCCGCTCGATGATGCGAGACAGGTTGGTCTTGGCGTCATGGATATTGAACTGCGCAGCGGCCTCGGCGGACATGCGACCTCCTTAGCTAAGAGGTTAGCCCATGACGTGGTCGTCGCGCAGCAGACTCCTGAGCGCCGACTCCCCTACCTGCGGTGGAGTGTTCGAGTAGGCAGACGTTAGGTCCACTGGATGGGCGGGTCATGGTCGGCGCGGAGCGCCTTCCGAGACGGAGATACGCCGGTTCGACCTCGAAGGCCGGCAGGCCGAGGCGGACAAGGAGATCCAGCTGGCGCAACTGATGGCACGGCCGGCAGAGTCCTCAGCGACATTGCGGCGGATGCGCGAGCAACTCGGCCGGGCCGATGCCAGTGCACGGGCGATACGGCGTACATCGAGCTGACGCAGCACTTCACGAGCCCGCTGGTGCAGCACCACAGCGATCAAAGCGATGCGCTTGTCGGCGTGATCGACATCGTGCTCAACCGAGCCGCCGCCGCGGCTGACCAGCGGGCGACCCGGGCCCGTCCGCCGGTCCAGCGTTCCGACCATAAGGGGGACGACGTCAGTGACGGGCCGGCACGGCGCGTCACTACGCGGCGCATTAATCTGCCGCGGGTGAGGCGGGGCAGGCAGCGTCAGCCGCCAGGGGTGTGGCGCACAGCGCACACCAGTCGGCAGGCTTCACCGTGCGGCCAAGGGCGGTGCGAACGGTGACGGCAGGGTCGACCGCCAGATCCGACGCGTGGGCGAAGTAGCGCACAATCCATTGGTCGTGTTCTGGTGGCCAGCCGCGCAACGTGAACTGGACCGCCGCCCTGTCGCTTGCGAACCACATGTCCGCCGGGCCGGTGGCTTCTGGCACCGAAGTCGGTAACAGCGCCCCGCTGATAACGGGTATCTGTCCTGCCGGGAAAACACAGGTGTAGGTCCGGTGGGGCCAGTGCCGGACGGAAATCAACATGGCGTGCTTTTCGAGCCGCTGGTCGACCGATCGGTCGATGATGCGGTGCGACCACGACCCTGGCTGCATAGCGGTTCGGCCGTCGACGAGCACGTCGACATCCCAGGTCCAATCGCCGTCGCAGATACCGGTGAAGGCCGGCCCATGTGGGCTGTGGTAACCGGTGGGGTCGCCGTGGAGACCATATTCCATGTCATCGCCGCCGATGACCGTGTACGACAATCCGCCGTAGCGCTGCTCGAACCGCACCATGGCGATGACGAGTTCCTCAGGCGCCGGCATGGCCTGGCCATCGACGTTCAGAACCGCTGCTGACCGAACGATCTGCTCATCCATCCAGGCGACCCGGCGCGAGCGGCCGGCGAGGAATCGGCGGAGGCGTTCCGACACGTGTGGATCTTCAGCGACGTACACCTCGGCACCCTAGCCGAGCGCTGAGTGCCCACGCCTCAGGGGCAGGAGTGTTCTTCGCCCCACCCGCCTACGGCGGAATGCGACGCGCTCCTGCCGATTGCTGGCCGCGCTGCGCCCACAGGCAACCGGTCGGCGACCGACCCTCGACCCAGCCGTGCCCGTTGTGGGATCGGTCGTCTGTCGGAGGCGGGGAGGAATGTGGCCCCGTAGATGGGTGTATCGCGCACGCGGCTGAGTGACCAACTACGTGACAACACGGGGTAGGGGGGCGGCGAGCCTTCACCTGTGACCTTCCCCTATGTCTGGAGAAGCCTGGACGTCAGGGAGTTGGTCGGCGAGCCGTGCGCGTGCGGCAGAATCAACCTGTGCGGCCTTCAGATGAGCAAGAGGCACTTGCACGGGGTAATTGGCGATGTCCCCGGACGAGTTGGCGCTGGATTTCGACGCCGCGTATCAAGCTTCCTGGCAGTCGCGAGAGGCCGGGTGGAT
Source organism: Streptosporangiaceae bacterium NEAU-GS5 (assembly GCA_017592665.1). Taxonomy (GTDB): domain Bacteria; phylum Actinomycetota; class Actinomycetes; order Streptosporangiales; family Streptosporangiaceae; genus NEAU-GS5. The sequence goes on from JAGFNW010000057.1 coordinate 8,046, forward strand.
CAGTGACGAGGCGATGGAGTACCTCAGCGAGATCGACCGTCTCACCAACGATCTTACGGAAGAAGGTCCCGCGCCCTGGAGCGCTGAGGGATTGCGATCCCATCCCGCTTGGGAACGCCTGAGAATCGTTGCTAGGACCGCCCTTGCCCTTATGCCTCGAGCGCCTCGCGCTACCGGCACAGGCGACTGATCCTCGGGTTGCCAGCGGCCACTGAACAGCATGGCAAAAGGGGCGATCACGGTTACTCATAAATGATCACCGCCCCAGGTCAGCGCCGCGGACGCGGGGCGAGTGACCACCTGAGTGACAACCCGGACGCATCTCGAAGGATCGCGGCGGACGCCTGAGGACTCTATGCCAAGGTCAGTGCAGTTATACGTCCAAGCCGCAGGTCACGGTAAGTGGCTTCGCATCGAAGGGTCTGGGTTCAAATCCCACGGCTCCACCCACCCGGAAGCAGCAGGTGACAAGGGGTTTCGGAGGTCTCCGAAACCCCTTGTCCGATTTTGCGGGTCGGGTGGAGCCGAACGGGGAGCCACCTCACACCGACTTGGCCGGCCTCTCGCCGAACACCTTGTTCATGGTTCCGGCACCCCCGCGGTGATCACGGGGCTTGAGTTGATTGCGGTAAGCCTGCTCGGTGAGGCGGATTCTCGCGTACCCGCATCGAACCGCAGTTGGGAAGGCGCGGCTTCTCTGGTTCCTGTACGGCTACGCACACCCGTCGTGGACAGCCTGGTCAGTAAGTGCACTGCACGATGGCGTCGTCGAGTTCGATTTCGGCGGGGTAGGGCCCCGGCCCCATGGCTCCCAGGGTGAACCGCAGCACGACATTGGGGCGTTGCGCGGTCCAGGTCACCGTGTGGAGTGTCCAGCTGTCGGTCGATCCTGGATAGGGCACCGACTTCAGCGCGAGGTACGTCCACGTGTCGGGATCGATCACTTCGACGTTCAACTGGGGATCCCCACCCCTCAGCTTCGCCCAGATGCCCGCGCTGCAACTGATCCCCGGACGACTTATCACCGGCGTGAGCTGGATGGTGCGCCCGATCGAGCACCAATCCGGCCTGTAGAGGACCCGCCAGTGGGCGAATCCGGTCCCGGAACGCGCGGGTCTGGTACTGCTCGTGTAGTACGGCCCCCAACAGGTCCCCACGACGGTGGGTGTCCACCTGGACGCTGGATTACTGGCGGGCTCGAACCCGTCGGTGAGCTGCCAGATCCCGGCGGAGGCCGGCCCGGCCGGGGCGAGCACGACCGCGGCGGCGACCGTGGCCGCGATGAACGCGCGAGACAACCTCGCATGTAAGCGCATGCGCCCAATGTGAACACGACCCGACGACCTGTAGACCCTGGACTTTCCAGCCTGACACCCTGGGGAGCGCGGTTGAGCGCGGCAATGTCGTCGGAAGAACCGGCGAAAGCGTGGCCATCTGTGCTCACACCTGGGTCGATACCGTAGGAGGACAGAGGCCGGTCCGATCATCGAAGCCAACCTTTTGATCTTCCGGGTGACTGACCGAGTGACTGAGATGTGAAAATTTCGTCCCTGCACTCTCCAGGAGCATCGGCCGAAGTTGCTTCTGGTTGCGCCATGGCGACGGAACTCGGTGGTGCCGTCACCGACCTGGCCGTCTGGGTTTCCCCCAGCCGTACAGGATCGGCGATTCGGCCGCAGACACCGGAGGCGGCACCATCACATGGTCACAAGCGCACAAACAAAAGTCGTGACCGCCCACAGCCACCCGCGCAGTCTGGCCATCACCATGGTTCCTTTCATCGGTAAGCAGTAGCCGGTCCCCGCCGAAAGATCCCACCGGACGTGGTCTGCCCATCAAGCTGCGAGGCGATTCGAGTAAACGGTCGCCGCCGACCTGGGTGGACCGCCGGACGGTCAAATGTTCCAGAGCTGGCCGGGTCCTGCGTGGCGGCTCCCTATTTTTCGCGAGCCGGAAGCGTGCCCGGCCAAGCCCTGCCCAACGGTCCCCGAGGCGGGGCAGCGTCAACTTCCCGGATTGTCCACGCACAAATACATAGGGCGGAGCGGCACTTGTGCTTGGCCTCGGCGTCGAGTTGCCGACCATGCTGGCCGGGCCGATCACAGGGGGAAGAGTTGTCGAAGGAACGCATGGATGTCGCCGGACGTGTCGAACCGGGATTGGCCGGCGTGCTGGAGGACTATGTGGCCGACTGGTCGTGCCGGACCGGTATCGCGGTCGAACTCTGGGCATTGCCCGCGAAGAGCGTGCCCGCGGGTATGTCCGAGGCTGTCCTGCAGGTCATCGCGTACGCGCTGGACAACGTCGAACGGCACAGCGGTGCCGGGCAGGTCTCGATCGCGGTGACCGTGAGTCGCGCCGGTCTGCGCCTGACGATCAGCGACGACGGGAGGGGAATGCGGCCGGGTGCCGGGAGAAGCGGGGTTGCCCGGATGAGGGCCGGCTTCGTCGCGCTGGGTGGCACCCTGTCTGTCAACGGCGTCATCGGAGGGGGGACCACGGTGTCCGGGGTGCTGCCCATTGCTCAGCACGCGATACGCGCCTAGAGCAGGGTTTGGCCCACGCCTCGCGGGCCACGCCGGCCGACCGCGCCCGGAGGAGCCGCAACCGGTCGCTATGCCAAGATGTCCGGCATGGACACCGAGCGATTCGAGGTGAGCCGGGACGTCCGCGCCTCGCCGGAGCGTGTGTTCGCGCTGCTGTGCAACCCTCAGGGACATGTCGCGATCGACAGTTCCGGGATGCTGCAGTCGGCGGAGGGCGAACCGGTCAGGGCCGTGGGCGACAGCTTCGTCGTCCACATGGATCGCGAGGCCCTCAACGACATGCCCTTGGGCAAGTACGACGTGACCGTCCTCATCACCAAGTACCAGCAGGATCGGCTCCTGGAATGGACCATCCGAGGCCGGATCCGCCCCCAGATCAAGCACCTTTACGGGTATCGTCTCGAGCCGATCGAGACCGGCGCCAGGGTCGTGTCCTACTACGACTGGAGCGAGATCGACGAGGTGTACCGGGACAAGGGCATCTTCCCGGTCATCTCCGAGACCGCCCTGCGCGCCACACTCGGCATCCTGGACCGTACGCTCGCGACCTGAATGCCGGCTATCGCGCCGTCGACGTCAAGATCGCCGGACACGGGAGCGGGTCTGATGACGCGTCTGAGCTCGACGGTCATCATGGTCGTGGGTGCCACGTCCGGAATCGGCCGGGCTGTGGCGCTGCGCCTGGCCGCGGAGGGAGCCATGGCCGTCGCGGCCGGCCGGCGCGCCGAGCTGGGTGAGAGCCTGGTCGCCGAGATCGTCCACTACGGCGGCCAGGCCGTGTTCCTTCCCTGCGACGCGACCGAGGAAGACGATGTGGCAGCGGCGGTCGGCACCACGGTGAGCACGTTCGGCCGGCTGGACGGCGCGGTCAACAACGCCTCCACCGCGGCGGTCTCCGCGATCCCCGGGCTGGCCGCCTATACAGCGGCCAAACACGGTGTCGCTGGTCTGACCAGGTCAGCCGCGCTGGAGTGGGCTGACCGCGGTGTCCGGGTCAACGCGCTGGTCACCGGCAACGTCGACACACCGCTGTACCGTCGGCTGCTCGGCGCGCCACCGCAATGTGACCGTGCACGCCGAGCGGCGTACTGATCTCGCTCAGGCGGGGAGTGCCTTCTTGGGGATCGTTGTGACGTGGGAGGCCGGCGGCGCGCTGATCCTTACCGACGAGCCCCAGCCGGAGTACTCCGTGTCCACGGTGAACACGAATGGCCCGACGGGTGACCTCGCCTGCCATGTGGTGGTCAGGTGTTCGGGCAGGCGGCCCTTGCCGAGTGACAGGACATAGGAGACGGTCCCGTCTTCGGGTCGCATGTCGAACACGGCCTCAACCCCCGGCGAGACCTTCGCGAGCCGAAGAACGCTCAGTTTGCCGCGATATGTGTTCCTGCTGTGGTTCGTTGTGCGCAGTAGCAGGGCCAGCACGTCTGGGTCGGTGACGTCGAGCACCTGACCGCTGTACGGCTCGCTGCTGTGACAGTCGTAGCGCTTCAGCCAGCTCTTGCCAGTGGAGGGCAGGGGACGCCGCTCATCGCGGCCGCCTCTGGTGTAGCAGGTCTCGCCGATCCTGATCGTCTCGACCGGATTGCGGAAGTCGAGGGTGATTTTGTAGGTGGCCGAGTTCTTTGACGCGACGGAGCCGTGTCGGCCGAAGGCGACCGCGCCATGCGCCCGCATGTACGTCGATCCCGGTGCCGACTTAATGGAAAGGGTGACGAACTCCGTGAAGCGTACGCCTCGGCCTTTCATGAACTGGGCCTTGAGCGCTTTCACGGGGCTGACAGGGGCCGCCTGCGCGGGGGCCGGCACGAGGAGCGCGAGCAACGGCAGGATCGCTAACGCGGGTTTCATGCTTCAAGCTTGCATCCCCAACACGGCACGGCGCGCTTCAGCCTCGTCGCGGTCAGAGGTCGGGCACGCCGGCGATGTGGTCGAGCTCGTCGTCGCTGGTGGTGCGGCGCTCCCTCTTCTATAGGCACGCCTCGAGGGCGTCGTAGCATGCGTCGCTGCGGTCGTGGCCGGCGAGCCGGCGCGTCATGTAGGCCAGTGCGTATCCGCGATCCAGGTCCATGCCCGCGGACGAGCCGCCGATGCCGCCCAGCCCGACGAAGCCGCCCTCCCGGCGCCAGCCGAGCGTCCAGGTGGCCTCCTGATCGAGCAGCCGGTCCACCCCGACGGCTTGCGGCTTCAGTGCCTCGTCGAGGACGGCCGATGGCAAGAGGCGAGGTTCGCCGGCGAGCAGGGCCGCGTACAGGCCGGCCAGACCGCGGGCCGTGGCATGGCCGTTGATCGCGGGTATTTCGGCAGTGCGCCAGCCTGTGCCATTGAGAACCTCGAGCGTGAGCAGTCCGCTCGGGTTGGCCAGCGCCCGCGCCCAGAGGCTCCCGTACGCCCCGGCGACGCTCGCCGGCCAGTCGTCGGCGCCGTATTCCAGCTCGGCGACGCGGGCAAGGTCGCTTGCGGGGAGTCCGATGTGGACGTCCAGGTCGAGGGGGCCGGCGATCTCGTCCCGGATCACCTGGCCGACCGTGCCGCCGGGGTCACCGGCTCGGCGGAGGATGGTGCCGACGACATGCCCGTAGGTGACCGCGTGCTCTCCGTGCGCGGTGCCGGGCTCCCATTCCGCCGGTGTGGCCGCGATGGCGGCGGCGAACCGGTCCCAATCGAAGGCCGCCTCGGCGGGCAGCGGCTCGGCCACGACCGGCACACCCGCCTGGTGCGCCAGCGCGTGCCGTACCGTGGCCGACGCCTTTCCTCCGAAGCCGAACTCCGGCCAGTAGCGGGTGACCGGCGCGTCCAGGTCGACGCGCCCGTCGGCGACCCGGCGCAGCAGCGCGAGTGCGGCGATCGGCTTGCACACCGAGAACGTCGTCACCAACGTGTCGCGTGTCCACGGGCGGGTGCGCGCGCTGTCGGCCCAGCCGCCCCACAGGTCGACCACCGGCCTGCCGTCGACGAAGGCGGCCAGCGCGGCTCCGGTCTCCTGGCCTGTGTTGAGCAGGTCGCGAAAGACGTCGGCGACCGCCGCGAATGCGGGATCGGTTGTCCCGTTTACCGGTACCTGGTGCATGAGGTCGACCTTACGGGCATCTCTGATCACGCGGGCAGCGCTGTTTCGCGGCCCACTACATTGGATGCATGGTCGATGGTTGGACGGCTGGCGCCTTATGACAGACCGGCTGGCGATGGTCGCCGACCTCTGGACTGCGCACAGACAGGCGCCGTTTCCTCGCCGGCTGACAAGTGTCGACGTGATGGGCGTCGACATGGTGGTGCTCGATTTGCACGTGGCGATGTGCGTCAATAGCTGGCTGAATCGAGATGCGAACGACGATGACCAGTGCCGAGACATGCTTGCGACATGCGCGCCGCGACTTCGCCGAGTCATCCCGGAGCTGCCGCACGATGAGGCCGCCTACTACCAGAGGCTGCTCGATATGACGACATTGGTCCTCGAAGCGTTGGGCGATCCGCCGTCTGGCTGAGCGAAGCTCCTCGTCAACTGGTCGCCGGTCGCAGTGCCTATGCTGAGACGGTGGACCAGCCCTTCCTGCAGGAGACCTTCCAGCTGCGCTCGGACTTCATCCCGCTATGTGACCTGCTGAAATACTGCTCGGTCACGGACAGCGGCGGCGAGGCCAAGCATCTCATCTCGGCGGGCGAGGTCCTCGTCGACGGAGCCGTCGAACTGCGCAGGCGTTGCAAGATCCGGGCGGGCCAGGTCGTGAGCGGTCTCGACTTCCAGATTCATGTCGTGGCGGACGCCGGCTGAGGCCACACGCCCGGCAAGCTCGCCGAGTGCGTCGAAGACTTCGATCGGGCCTACCAGCTCAACCGCGCCGAAGTGTACGACCTGCTCGGCAGGACGGCGGAGGCAGCCGTGCTGCTCGGAAGGCACGGAAAGTGACGCCGGCGTGGTCGCTCGCGGTCATCAAAGTCGCTGCCGTCAGCGCACCGGTCAGCGGCGGCTGCGGGCGAAGAGCACGTTAGCTTGTACGGCTCGCACTCCGTCGAGCCGCATTCGTTCCACATTGTCCTGATGGACGCGTTCGACCGCGGCCGGGGCCAGCTGGGCCACCGTGGCCCGCAGACCCGTGCCTAGAACGATCTTCCACCAGTCGGCCGGATCGGCGAGGGGGTGCGTGCCGGGCTCGTACTCGATGATCGGCTCGGCCGCGCCGGCGGCCGAGAACAGCCCGGCCAGGGCCGCCGGGTCGGTGACCCTGGTCCACGGCTCGAACCGGCCGGCGGGCGCCGCGTTCTCAGCCTCGGCCGCCCGCCAGAACGCCGACGCGCCAGGTTCCATGAAATCCGGTCCCCAGACCGTGACCGCCAGGACACCGCCGGGGCGGACCAGCCGCCACAGCTCCCCCAGTACGCCGGCCATATCGGGGACGAAGAAGATCCCGAACACACAGATGACGGCATCGAACGACGCCGACGCCAGGCCGGTGCGTTCCACGTCGGCCTCGCGGAACTCCACGTTCGAAAGCCCACGTGCCGCCGCCTTGGCGCGCGCCAGCGCCAGCGCCGGCTCGGCGATGTCGATCCCCAGCACGCTGCCCGCCGGGCCCACCGCCTCGGCGGCCGGAAGCGCCGAGGCGCCCGTGCCACAGCATGCGTCCAGAACTTGATCGCCCGGCCGGAGCGCCGCACGGCGCACCGTCTCCCGCCCGAACCGATCCCAGAACGACAGAACCGGATCATCGAAGGTATCGGCCGTCAGCGAATAGGTCGCCGCGCTCGCCGACTTGAGGTCGTCCCCGAACGGTCCACCAGCCATGCCCGCCATGATGCTCCTTCCCTCGTCCCGATCGCCCCCGAAATCCCCTAGGTCAGCCGACCGCGAAGGCGCCGACGGAGGCCGCGCACAACAGCAGCCCGATGACGTGCGCCAGGCTGGTCCGCTCCCGCAGCACCACAGCGGCGAGCGCGACGGTGAAGGCCGGATACAGGGAGGTGATGACGGCCGAGATGCCGAGCGATGCCTGGTGGGTGGACAGGGTGTACAGGATGGTCGCGCTCACGCCCAGGACTCCTGGCCAAAGCGCCGTCCACGCCGACCGCGCCTTCCCAGCGATCTGAGCCGCGTCAACGATCTGAGCCGCGTCGGTGGCGTGGGACGCGGCGGTCGCGGCCCGTCGGCCGGCCAGCGCGAAGACCACCAGGACCACGACGGAGGACAGCTGGCTCGCGGCCACCGGCCACAGGCCGGCCGTCTCCCCGGCCCGGTTGAGGCAGACGAACAGCGCGGCGAAGCCGACCCCGGCCAGCAGGCCTTCGGCCACCCCGCCGCCGCGCTTGCCGGGCTGGGCGGCGACCAGCCAGATCCCGGGGATGGCCAGGCCGACGCCGAGGGCGGCGAGGGTCGTGAACCTCCCGCCGGACAGCAGGTCGATCGGGATCGGCAGGCCGGCCGCGCCGACCGCCGACAGCGGGCCGGCCACGCTCATCCGCCCCCGCGACAGCCCGCGGTAGAGGGCCAGGGTGCCGACCGCCGCGCCGAGCCCGGCGCCGATCCCCCATCCGATCGCGGTCACATTGGGACGGGGGCCGAGGGCAACGGCGGCGCTCACGCCGCCGATCGCGGCGGCGCACTGCCCGATGAGCCCGACCAGCGCGTAGTGCATCCGGCGCGACAACAATCCGCCGAGGAAGTCGGAGGCGCCGTACAGGGCGGCGGCGGCCAGGGCGAGCAGGATCGCGGTCTGCATCATGAGATTTCCCTCTTCCACCAGATATCGGGGTACGCAGGACTCATGCTGCTGGCAGATTGGACCGGTGTGCAGAGCCGATTTCCGGCTGCGAAAGAGGTCCGATTCAACGGCGGACCACAACGATCCCGGAGGCTCATTCGACGGCGATTGGTAGCTTTGAAGCATGGATCGACCGGAGGTCCGGGACCTCGTCTACTTCGTCGCGGTGGCCGAGCACCGGCATTTCGGCCGCGCCGCCGAGCAGTTGGGCATGGCGCAGCCGCCCCTGTCACGCGCGATCAGCAGGCTGGAGCGCCGGATGGGCGTCCGGCTCTTCGAACGGACCAGCCGACGGGTCGATCTCACCACGGCCGGCGAGGTGTTCCTGCGGGAGAGCCGCAAGATCCTCTCCGCCCTCGACGGCGCGGTGAGCCGCACCCAGCGGGCGGCGCGGCCCCGGCGGCTGGTGCTCGCCGCTCCGGCCGGGACCGGCGCGGGCCTGCTCGCCGAGGTGCTGGACGCCTATCGGCGCGGGCCGGACCCGGTGCCCGTGGAGGTGCTCTTCACCACCGACCTCGGCACCGCCCTGCGCACCGGCACGGCCGACGCGGCGTTCATGTGCGGCAGCGACGATCTCGACGGACTCGACAGGGTCGACCTCCTCGACGAGGCCCCGGTCGCGCTTCTCCCTGCGGGGCACCCGCTCGCCGCGCGTGACAGCCTGACCCTTGACGACCTGGAAGTCGACGATCGCTTCCGCGCGCAGTCGCCGCCGGTGGGCCTCGACGAGCTTCTCGACCGCGTCGCGCTCGGCGAACTCATCGTCCTTGTCGGGGCGACCGCGACCGGCCGGCTCGGCTCGTCCCTCGTCGCGGTTCCCGTGCTCGGCGCGCCGAACAACCAGATCGTCCTCGCCTGGCCCGAGGCCACCCGGTCGGCCTCGCGCGACCGGCTCGTCCGTACGGCGGTGGCGGTGGCGGCGCTGGCCGGCACCCGAACCAGCGCCCAAACCAGCGCTGCCTGACGCCGGCCCACGGGGTTAGATCTGGTTGAAGCCGCCGTCTACGAGGAGTTCGAGGCCGGTGATGTAGCGGCTCTGGTCGGAGGCGAGGAAGAGGGCCGCGGCGGCCTGATCGGCTGGTTGGGCGACGCGTCCCAGTGGCGCCATCGTGCCCAGCATCGCGAGGAACTCGTCCGAGCTGACGCCGGCCGGGGCGTTGCCCCGCACCAGCTGCGTCTCCGTCACGCCCGGCGCGAGCGCGTTGACCCGGATGCCGCGCTCCTTCAGTTCGTTGGCCCAGGTGCGGGTCAGCGACCGAACTCCGGCTTTGGCCGCGGCGTAGAGTCCGGCGCCGGCCGCCCCGCGGCTGGCCAGGGTCGACGAGCAGAGGATGACCGACGCGTTGTCGTTGAGCAGGGGCAAGGCCTTCTGCACCGTGAAAAGCGCGCTGTGCAGGTTGAACCGGGTGATCTGCTCGTAGTCCTCCTCGGTGACCTCGGCCAGCGGAGCCATGGCCGTGCCTCCGGCGTTGGCGAACAGGACGTCGATGCGGCGCCCATCGGCGCCGATGGTGGCGAAAAGCTGGTCGAGGTCGGACAGGTCCGTCACGTCGCCCGGCACCCCGCTGGCGCGGGCCGCGCCGATGCGGGCCACCGCCTCGTCGAGTTCCGGCTTGCGCCGTCCGGTTATGTAGACGTACGCGCCCTCCTCGGCGAAGCGCAGCGCGCTGGCGAACCCGATGCCCTCGCTGGCGCCCGTCACCACTGCGACCTTGCCGTCGAGCTGACCCATTTCGATCTCCTATCTCGCAATGCCGTAGACGGCCGGTCAGTCGACCGCCGGCATCCACTGCATCGCACGGGAGCTGCGCGAACAATGATCGACTAAGCAAGGATCGATACCTGGGAGGTATCGATGGCCGACGCTCAAGGGCGTCCGACGCGATGGAGTGAACGGTCGGCGAGGGTGATCATCAGAAGCAGCCCGGCGATGACGAGCAGCAGCCGGCTCAGGTCGTGCAGTCCGCCGGTCGTCGCGCCGTGACTGTAGAAGGTGGCGTTGGCCGCCGAGGCGATCAGCGCGCCCAGGTAGGTGAAGGTGCGCAGCAGACCGGCGGAGGATCCCATGCGTGCCGGTTCGGCCTGCGCGTACAGGGCGTTCTGGTTGGCCAGGCCGATGAGGCCCTGGGACACGCCGACGGCCGCGCCGATGGCGGCCGGCAGCCAGAGCGGGCTGGCCGAGTCGAGCAGCAGCAGCGCCGCGCAGCCCGCGATCTGCATGGCCCCGCCCACGATGAGCTTGCCGCGGATCTGCGGATGGCGGCCGACGAGCGCGGTCACGCCGATGGCGCAGGCCGACATGGGCAGCAGGAGCAGTCCGGCGACCGACGAGCCGAGCCCGCGGTCCTCCTGCAGCCATTGGCTGAACCCGTAGAGGTAGGCGTAGGTGGTCGTGTAGGCCAGCACCTGCCTGCCGTACGTCGCGAGCAGCGCCGGCTTGCCGCCGAGGACGCGAAGGTCGACGAAGGGCGGCTCGGCGCGCAGCTCTCGTACGGCGAAGCAGGTGCCGGGGCAGCCGCCGGCCACCGAGGATGAGGCAGGCGATCGAGAGCGGCACGTTGACCGCGAAGATCAGGTGCCAGCCGCCGAGGCCGATGAGCAGGCCGCCCATGGTGGGCCCGATGACGACGATGACCTGGTTGGCGACCGACAGGGTCGCGAGGATGCCGCTCGGGCTGCGCAGGCCCGTGCGCTCGGATTCGGCCCGCAGCAGGTACATCGAGGCTGGATAGGCGGCCGACGTGCCGAATCCGAGCAGGATCCGGGACACCATGAGGACGCCGAGGTTCGGCGCGAGCACCCCGAGCAGGCCCGCGACGCCGACCAGCGCGGTGCCGGCCAGATACAGCGGGCGGGGGCCCCACATGTCCACGAGCCGGCCGATGACCGGCTGGCCGACGGCGGTAGCGAGGTAGAGCCCGGTCACCAGCCAGGCGGTCTGTGCCGGGGAGACGTGGAACCACCGGCCGATCGGCACGAGCGCCACGGCGAGCATCGACGAGTTGATCGGATTCAGGATGGAACCCAGGATCATCGGGGCGATGAGTTTCCGGTTGAAGCCGTCCGGCCGCGGCCGGGCGACGTCGTGAATGAGCCGGGTCACACCTGTGCCACCGCGTCGACCAGGGTCATCGCCTCGATGATGGTGCGCAGCTGGGCCTCGGTGCAGTGCTCCTGCAGCGCCCGGGCCAGCCAGGCCTCGCGGGCCCGTCGGTCGTCGAGGCGGCGCTCTCGCCCCCGCTCGGTCACCGAGATCAGCTGCCGCCGGCCGTCCTCGGGGTCGCGCGTGCGTTCCACGAGCCCGCGGTGCTCGAGCGCCTGCACGATGGCGGCCATGGACTGCGGCTTGACCCGCTCGGCCGCGGCCAGTTCGCTGGCCGAGGCCGGGCCCTGCTTGACTAGCCTGACCAGCACCAGCGCCTGCCCAGGGCTGAGGTCGCCTTCCACGGCGAGCTCTCTGAGCCGTCGGGTCAGGCGGCTGATCGCCACCCAGGTCTCACCGGCCGCCTGCGCGGCCGTATCCGAGATGGCCTCGGGCATGACCCCCACCCCCAAGATATACAGTCAAAACTGTACAGTCTGGGCTGTCTAACTTGTCAGGTGGGTCACCGATCGGCGGATGTGCTTGCGGGCCAGGCGTTCGGCGGCGGCCGGGTCGCCCTCGGCGACGGCGGTGAGGATGGCCTCGTGTTCCTCGTGCTCCTCGCGCCAGGTCGGCCAGTGCTTCCAGAGGACGGTCACCGTGCCGAGCGCGGCCAGATCCTGCAGGTTGTCCAGTTGGGTGACGACGATCTCGTTGTCGCACGCCGCGTAGAGAGCGCGGTGAAACCGCCGGTTGACCAGGCTCAGGTGGGTCAGGTCGGTGGCGTCGAGCAGGGCCGCCGCCTCGTCGAGGACCCGGCGGGCCTCGGTCATGGGCGCGCCCAGCCGTGCCGTACGCGCCACGGCCCATGGCTCCAGCAGCAGCCGCACCTCGTACGCCTTGCGGACCTCCTCCTCGCCGACCACCCGCACGGTCACGCCGCGGTTGGGGCTGATCACCACGAGCCCCGTGGAGGCCAGCCCGATCAGGGCTTCGCGCACGGGCGTCTTGGACACGCCGAGTTGCTCGGCCAGCCGCCGCTCGACGAGGGTCTCGCCCTGCTTGATCCGCCCGGAGAGGATCGCCTCGCGGATCGCGTCGGCGACCAGGTCGGTGCGCGTGGTGGAACGCGCCACCGGCGCGAGGACGGACTCGTTCATATGTACTGGTATATCAGTCGACCTCGGGCTCCGGCGCTCCCCCGCTGCCGAGCAGGAAGTCGAAGTCACAGCCCTCGTCGGCCTGCAGAATCCGGTCGGTGAACAGGGCGCCGTAGCCCCGGGTGTAGCGCGGCGCGGGCGGCGTCCATTCGGCGCGCCGGCGGGCCAGTTCGGCGTCGTCCACCTCGAGGGTGAGCCGGCGGGCCGGAACGTCGAGCGTGATCAGATCGCCGTCGCGCACCAGCGCCAGCGGCCCTCCGGCGTGCGACTCCGGCGCGACGTGCAGCACACAGGCGCCGTAGCTGGTGCCGCTCATCCGCGCGTCAGAGATCCGGACCATGTCCCGTACCCCCTGTTTGAGCAGGTGGCTGGGGATGGGCAGCATGCCGTGCTCGGGCATGCCGGGGCCGCCGCGCGGGCCGGAGCCGCGCAGCACGAGCACGCTGTCGGCGGTGGCGTCCACGGTGTCGATGCGGCGCAGCAGGTCGGCGTGGTCGTCGAAGACGACGGCCGGCCCCGTGTGCTTGAGCAGCCGTGGCTCGGCGGCCACGTGCTTGATCACCGCGCCGTCAGGGCAGAGGTTGCCGCGCAGCACCGCGAGCCCCCCCTCGGCCGAAAGCGGGTCGCCGCGCGGCCTGATCACCTCCGGCCGGTACGGCTCTCGCGTCTCGAACCCGCCGACCGACGGCCGATCGAGGTGCAGCAGATCCTCGATCCGGCCGAGGAGCGCCGGCAGGCCGCCGGCCTGGTGGAAGTCCTCCATCAGGTAGGCCCCGTTGGGCAGGATGTCGGCCAGCACCGGGACCTGCCGGGACGCGGCGTCGAAGGCGTCGAGGTCGAGCGGCACGCCGCTGCGCCTGGCCATCGCGATCAGGTGGATGACGGCGTTGGTGGAGCCGCCGAGCGCGAGGATCGTGGTGACGGCGTCCGCGTACGCCTCCGGTGTCAAGATCGCGGACGGCCGGACGTCCTCCCAGGCCAGCCGTACGGCGGTCCGCCCGCTCGCGGCGGCCATCCGGTTGTGCGCGGCGTGCACGGCCGGGATGGCGGCCGCGCCGGGCAGCGACAGCCCGAGCACCTCCGCGACCGAGGTCATGGTCGAGGCGGTTCCCATGGTCATGCAGTGGCCAGGCGAACGCGCGATCCCCTCCTCGATCTCGTCCCACTCCTTGTCCGAGACGAGCCCCGCGCGCCGATCCGCCCAGTACTTCCACATGTCGCTGCCGCTGCCCAGGCGCGTGCCACGCCAGTCGCCGGGGATCATCGGCCCGCAGGGCACGAAGATCACCGGCAGATCGGCGCTGACGGCCCCCATGACGAGGGCCGGGGTGGTCTTGTCGCACCCGCCCATGAGCACGGCGGCGTCGAGGGGATAGGAGCGCAGCACCTCCTCGGCCTCCATCGCCAGCAGATTGCGGTAGAGCATGGCCGTCGGCTTCTGGAACGTCTCCCCCACGGCCATCACCGGCAGTTCGACGGGATATCCGCCGGCCTGCCAGACGCCGCGCTTGACGTCCTCGGCGCGGTCGCGGAGGTGGATGTGGCAGGGGTTGAGCTCGCTCCAGGTGTTGAGTATCCCGATCACCGGCTTGCCGAGATGGTCTTCGGCGGCCAGGCCGAGCTGCCTGGTCCTGGCCCGGTGGCTGAACGATCGCAGGCTCGCCGTGCCGTACCACCGGTGGCTGCGTAGTTCTTCGGGCCTCATCCGACCGAACCTAACCACTGTGTCCTGATATATCAACATATCGATCTACATATCGGTCCATACGCTCTTGACTAGATCGCCACTGGCGGCCTACGTTACTCGTCAATCGTTAGGAAGATTTCCTAATTAATGGAGGTGAGCGATGCGAAGAGCCCCCCGCTTCGCATCAGCCCTGGTCACGCTGGCTGCGGTGGTGGGCGCGTCGCTGGTCGCCACGAGCAGCGCCCAGGCCGCGACGACCAGGTACGAGGCCGAGAACGCGACGATCTCGCAGGGCATCTTAGAAAGCACGCACACCGGGTTCTCCGGGACGGCGTACGTCAACGGCGACAACGTCGCCGGCAGCTTCCTCGAATTCACCATCAGCGCGCCGTCCTCCGGCAGCGCGACCCTGGCCATCAGGTACGCCAACGGCACGACCGCCAACCGGCCGGCCGACGTCGCGGTCAACGGCACGGTCGTGTCCGCGAACCGGGCGTTCAACGCGACCGCCAACTGGGACACCTGGGCGACCTCGACGCTCACCGCGTCCCTGAACTCGGGCTCCAACACCGTGCGGATCACCGCTGCCGGCTCCGGCGGCAACCCGAACATCGACTTCATCGACGTCACCACGGCCGACAGCCCGGCCACCTCCTACCAGGCCGAGGACGCCACCCTGTCGAACGCCACGGTCGCGACCAACCACACCGGCTTCACCGGCACCGGTTTCGTCGACTACGTGAACCAGACCGGCGGCTTCGTCCAGTGGAACGTCAGCGCCGCGAGCGCGGGCACGGCCACCCTGAGCTTCCGGTACGCCAACGGGACCACCTCCAACCGGCCCATGGACATCGCCGTCAACGGCACGGTCGTCTCGGCCGGCAAGGCGTTCAACGTGACCACCAACTGGGACACCTGGGTGACCACGTCGGTGACGGCCACGCTCAACGCGGGCGCCAACACCGTACGGGCGACGGCGACCACGGCCAACGGCGGTCCGAACGTCGACCGCCTCGACGTCACCGTCAGCGGACCGCCCGACACGCAGGCCCCGTCCACTCCGACCGGCCTCACCGTGACCGGCACGACGTCGTCCAGCATCTCCCTGTCGTGGACCGCGTCCAGCGACAACGTGGGCGTCACCGGCTACCGCGTCTACGAGGGCTCGTCGGTCGTCGCCTCCCCCACCGGCACGACGGCGACCATCAGCGGCCTGTCGGCGAACACCTCGCACACCTACACGGTCACGGCGGTCGACGCGGCCAACAACGAGTCGGGGCACAGCGCGAGCGCGAGCGGCACGACGCAGACCGGCGGCACCGGCGCGCCGACCGCGGCCGAGCTGATGGCCAAGGTGACCACCTGCAGCCAGATCTCCAACGGCAAGTACAAGACCGACGAGGACGTCAGCAGCGCCACGGTGGCCGTCTGCGAGAAGACCGGCGCGGTCTTCTGGAAGGCCGACATGGACATCGACTGCGACGGCATCCGGACCACGCAGTGCAACGAGAACACCGACTGCTGCTTCCAGGCCGACACGTTCTGCCACACGAGCGGCGACTCCCCGCTGAACGCGGCGCAGCTGCCGTACGTCGTGATCCCGAGCACGAGCAGCATCTGGAACTACACGACAAAGGGAATCGGCTGCAAGACGGTCGTGGCGGTGATCTTCAACAACAAGGTCGAATACGCGGTGATGGGTGACACCGGACCATCCGGCATCATCGGCGAGGCCTCGTACAAGACCGCGAGCGACCTCGGCATCAACCCCGACCCCAGCAACGGCGGCACCGACACCGGCGTGACGTACATCGTCTTCACCGGCAGCGGCACCAAGATCGCCACTGAGGAGAACCACCAGCAGGCCATCGACCTCGGTCAGACGCTGGCGCGCAACTTCATCAACAACAACTGATATCCGTGAGTGGCCCGGGGGCGCTCCCAGCCCCCCGGGCCTTTCACATGTCCAGCTTCGCTTGGACGCGCGCCACGGCCGGCACCTCGAGCGCCGCGTAGACCGCCTCGGCCTGCCGCCACCAGCGCGCCGCCCCGGGCGGATCGGCGTCGCCGAGCCCCTCGTACGCGCGGGCCTGCTGCAGCCGGTCCGCCGTCTCCACGGCCAGCGCGAGCGCGGCCTCGTGCTGGGAGACGCTCAGATCCAGGTCGCCGCCCTCGCACAGGGTCTCGCCGAGGCTGTTGAGCACCTGCGCCTGCACGCGCCGATCGCCGAACTCGCGGGCCACGGCCAGCGCCTCCTCCAGCCGGTCGAGCGCCTCCTGGTGCTTGCCGAGCCGCCGTTGGACGAGGCCGATGGCGTCGAGCGCGAGCGCCTCGGCGCGGCCCTCGACCAGCTCGCGGCTGCTCGCCAGGGCCTGGCCGAAGTGGGTCAGCGCCGCGTCGTGGCGGCCGAGCCCGGCCAGCGCCTCGCCCAGCCCGAAGACCGCCTCCGCGATCACCCGCTGGTCGGCGACCTCCTGGCCGAGCCGCACGCCTTCCTGGAAGTGGCGCTCGGCCTCGGCGTACCGTTCGAGCCGCAGCAGGCCGTGGCCCATGTTGATGAGGTGGCCCGCCTCGCCGTCGCGGTCGCCGATCGACCGGGCGAAGGCCAGGCCGCGGCGGAAGTGGCCGAGCGCGTCGGAGAAGCGGCCCAGCTGGTCGGCGACCAGGCCGAGCCCCGCGTGGGTGGACAGGATCCATCTGTCGGTGGTCGGGCCCGGCAGATGGTGGTGGGCGTCGAGCGCCTGCTCCAGGCGGCGGTAGGCCTCCTCGGGTTCGCCGCGCCGCCAGTGCGTGATGCCGAGCGCGGTCAGCGCGCCCGCGTGGCCCGGGTCGTCGGGGGTGGTGACCGCGACGGCGTGGCCGTGGATGGCCAGCGCGTCCGTGCAGGGCCCGGCGCCCGATTCGAGATATTGCCAGAGCGTCTGGGACAGATCCGTGCTGTAGCGGGGGGCGGCGTGCAGGCTGACGGCGACCAGGTTGTCGCGCTCGGCGTCCAGCCAGGCCCGGGCGCGGGCCGGATCCCCCACGTCGGGGATCGGCGTGGCCGCGGCCGGGACCTCGGGGCGGCCCCAGCGTTTGATGTAGAGGGCGTCCATCGCGGCCGACGCGGCCGCGCGGTAGTAGTCGAACAGCCGCCCGCGCGCCTCGGCCGCCTCGCGCGGGTCGAGCGCGGAGCCCGCGAGCTCGGTCGCGTACGCCCTGAGCATGTCGTGCATCGCATGCCGCCGGCCGTCGGAGCGCTGGGTCAGCTGGGCCCGGCCTAACGAGCGCAGCAGCCGTTCGGCCTCCTGGACGGGCGCGTCGGCGAGGGCGGCCATGGCGTACGCGTCGAAATCGCGGCCGGGAAGGAGCCCCAGCAGCGCGAACGCCCGGGCCGGCGCGGGCGCGAGATGGCGATGCGACCACGAAAGGACCGTGCGGACCGACGTGCTGGGGTCGCCCGCGTCGAGGAAGTCGAGGCGGCGGCGCTCCTCGCCGAGGTCGGCGACGAGCTCGGCGAGCGGGGCGCCGGGCCGGGCGGCGGCCTGCTCGGCGGCGACCCGCAGGGCCAGCGGCAGCCGCCAGCACAGCCGGGCCAGCTCAGCGGCGGCGGCCGCGTCATCGGTGACGCGGTCGCCGACCAGCTCGCGCAGCAGGTCGGCGGCCTCGGTGTCGGCAAGGACGTCGAGCTCGACCCGCCGGGCGCCGTCCCTGGCGACCAGGCCGGCGAGGTCGTCCCGGCTGGTGACGACGGCGAGGCAGGACGGGTTGCCCGGCAGCAGCGGCCTGACCTGCTCGGCCGCGTAGGCGTTGTCGAGCACGATCAGCATCCGGCGGCCGGCGAGCAGGCTCCGGTAGCGCGCTGCGCGCTCGTCCTCGTCCGGCGGTACGGCCGCCGACTCCACGCCCAGACTGCGCAGGAACCGCGCGAGCGCGGCCGCGGGGGTGAGCGGCTCGTTCGGGTCGTAGCCGCGGAGGTTCACATAGAGCTGCCCGTCGGGAAATCGCTCGGCGACCCCGTGCGCCCAGCGAAGCGCGAACGCGGTCTTGCCCACGCCACCTGTGCCCGTTATGGCGATCACCGCGTCGCCCGCGGCCAGCATGGCGTCGAGGGCGGCCAGCGGTGACTCCCGGCCGGCGAACACCGAGGGTGCGGCCGGCAGCTCGCGCGGGACCGGCGCCCGCTCGGCCGTGGGCGCTCCCGTCCCGGCGCGGCGCGCGTCGGCGACCCGGTCGCGGGCCGTGGCCAGCGCGCCCTGCTCGCGCGGCGCGGCGCCGAGCAGCCGGGTCAGCGTGTCGAAGCGGTCGGTCGGAGGCAACGCGGAGCCGGTCAGGTATCCCCCGATGATCGCCGTGGACCAGCCGGTCAGCGCGGCCAGTTCGCGGTAGGTGAGCTCCGGCCCTCCCCTGGCGCGGGCCTCGCGGCGGCGGAGCCGGCGCAGCAGGCGGGCCAGATCTGCTGAGGTCGTGACGGCCGCCGCGGCATCGAGCATCGGCGCCGTCGCCTGCTCAGGCATGGTCGCCCCTTCCCGGAAGCGATGCTTTGCGCCGCCGTCCAGAAATGTCAAGCGGCGTCCGACGATGTCTGATTTCTTGCGCGATTCCGGTGGCCCACCAGACATGATCCTACGAACTGCTCGGGACGGGAGGACCGGCCATGGGGTCACATCGCGCGCTTGTTCTAGGGGGAAGCGTGGCAGGTCTCCTCGCGGCCGGGGCTCTCGCCGGCGCGTACGACGAGGTGCTGCTGGCCGACCGCGACCCGTTGCCGGAGGAGGTGTCGGCCCGGCAGCGGCGCGGCGTGCCGCACGGGCGGCACGCGCACGGCCTGCTCGGCGGCGGCCTCGAAGCGATGGAGGAACTACTTCCCGGCATCGGCGACGACCTGGTCAAGGCGGGCGTGCCGGTGGGCGACATCTCCGCGAACATCCGGCTCTGTGTGAACGGCCGCCGCCTGCGGCCGGTGTCGCTCGGCTTCCGGTCGCTGTCGGTCAGCAGACCGTATTTGGAGAGCAGCGTACGAGATCGGGTCGCCGCCCTGCCGAACGTGACGATCCTCGGCGACCACGACGTGGTCGGGCTGCTCACGCGTGCCGAGGGGAACCAGGTGGTGGGGGCCACACTGCGGTCGCGCACCCCTGACGGCGCCGACGTCGGCTACCTGGCCGACCTGGTGGTCGACGCGACCGGCCGCGGCTCGCGCGCCCCGGTTTGGCTGGGCGAGCTCGGCTATCCTGCGCCGGCCGAGGAGCGGGTGACGGTCGACCTGATCTACACCACACGGGTGTTCACGGCGCCCGCCGACGCGCTCGGCGAGGACATCGCGATCATCGTGGCGCCGACCGTGGCACACCCGCGGGGCGGCGTGGCGCAGCGGCTGGAGGACGGTAAGGTCCTCGTCACGCTGTTCGGGATCCTGGGCGACGCGGCCCCAGAGGATCTGCGCGGATTTCTTGAGTTCGCGGCCACGCTGCCCCGGCCCGACATCGCCGGGTCGCTTGCGCGGGCCACGCCGTGCGGCGAGCCGTGGGGCTTCCGCTTCCCGGCCAGTATCCGTCGCAGATATGAGCGGCTCGACCGGTTTCCTGCGGGTCTGCTCGCGCTCGGCGACGCCGTGTGCAGCTTCAACCCTCAATATGGCCAGGGCATGAGCGTGGCCGCCCAGGAGGCCGTCGTGCTGCGCCGGATGGCGGAGACCGCGCTCGACCCGCTGGAGTTCTTCCGGGCCATCGCCCCCGTCGTCGACGTGCCCTGGCAGATCGCCGTCGGCGCCGACCTCGCCTTTCCCGGTGTCGCCGGAGCCCGTACGGCCATGGGCCGGTTCGTCAACGCCTACCTGCGGAGGCTGCACGCGGCGGCCGAGCACGACGCGGTGGCGGCCGGCGCCTTCATCCGGGTCGCCCATCTGCTCGCGCCGCCGAGCGCGCTGTTCCGGCCATCTGTCGCTCTGCGGGTGCTCCGAGGTTGATTGTTTTACAACCGATTGGTTGTGCAACTGAGGGGTTGTTAGTAGAGTCGGCGGCATGGTTGTCGTCGAAGACGAATTGAGCGATGAATTGAGCCGCGTTTTCGCGGCGCTGGCCGACCCGACCAGGCGCGCGATCCTGGAGCGGCTGGCGGAGGGCGACGCGACCGTCAATGAGCTGGCCGAGCCGTTCGCCATGTCGCAGCAGGCCGTGTCGAAGCACCTGAAGGTGCTGGAGCGCGCCCGCCTCATCTCACGGTCGCGGACGGCGCAGTCGCGGCCGTGCGCGCTCGACCCCGAGCGTCTCGACAGGGCGGCCGGCTGGATCGCGCGGCACCAGAAGATCTGGGCCGACCGGCACGACCGCCTGGAGCAGCACCTGGCCGCCCTCCGCGCCAAGCGGAACGACGCATGACAGGCGTGAGCGATGGGGCCGGCGAGACCGGCGAGCTGACCTTCAGCCGGATCCACGAGGCCTCGCGTGAGCTGCTGTTCGACTGCATGACCATGCCTGAGCACCTCGCCCATTTCTGGGGCCCGGCCGGGACGACCGCGCCGCTCGACGGGATCGTCGTGGAGCTGAGACCCGGCGGCAGGTTCGAGACCACGATGGTCAGCGACGCCGACGGCAGCACCTACACCATGCGCGCCGTCTACGTGGAGGTGCGCCGCCCCGATCGGCTGGAGTGGATCGAGCCCGGAGTCGAGGGCGGCATGCGCACCACGATCACCTTCGTCGACCTGCGCGACGGCCGCACCGAGGTGATCACCCATCAGACCAACGTCCCGGCCGCCTACCTGAACGCCGAAGCCCGGGCCGGTTTCAACACCAGCCTCGACCGCTTCGACGCCTACCTCGCGACGCTTATCTAGACGCTTATCCAGGAGGCATTCATGTCCACCTTCGCTTCGTCCACCTTCAATTCGCATGACGGCACCGTGATCGCGTACGAGCGGGCCGGAAGCGGGCCGCCGGTCGTCCTCGTCGACGGCGCCATGTGCTTTCGCGGCGCCGGGCCGATGACCCCGCTCGCCGAGCGCTTGCGCGACCGCTTCACCGTTTACACCTACGACCGGCGCGGCCGGGGCGGCAGCTCCGACACCCTGCCTTACGCGGCCGAGCGCGAGGTCGAAGACCTGCGGGCCCTCATCGCCGAGGCCGGCGGCGAGGCGTATGTGTACGCCATCTCCTCTGGCGGAGCACTGGCCCTGCGCACCGCGGCCGCCGAGCCGGGGATCACCAAGCTGGCGATCTACGAGGTGCCTTACATGGCCGAGGTCGGCGAGGAGACCGAGGCCAAGGAGTACGGCGAGCGCCTGCTCGAACTCCTCGCCGCCGGCCAGAGGGGCGACGCCGTGGCCCTGTTCATGTCGCGGGTGGGCATCCCCGCGCAGATCATCGACGGCATGCGGAGCGGGCCCGGCTGGGCCGGAATGGAGGCGATCGCGCCCACTCTCGCGTACGACGATGCCGTGCTCGATGGCGG
The DNA here is from genome assembly GCA_017592665.1 of Streptosporangiaceae bacterium NEAU-GS5. Lineage (GTDB taxonomy): Bacteria > Actinomycetota > Actinomycetes > Streptosporangiales > Streptosporangiaceae > NEAU-GS5. The sequence goes on from JAGFNW010000057.1 coordinate 29,708, forward strand.
AGCCATCCCCCGGGCCCTCGCCGCGCGCATCACCATCCCCGCCCTCGTGATCGCAGGCGGCGCGAGCCCTGATCGACTCCAAGCCGCCGCCCAGGCCACCGCCGACGCCCTGCCCACCGCCCAATTCCGCGTGCTGGACGGCCAGACCCACGACGTCCACCCCGACGCCCTGGCCCCCACCCTCCACGAGTTCTTCAACTAGCCCCTGTTCTCAACATCCGCTTCCCACACCTGACCCCGACACCTGATCCCCGCCATCGCCCCCGTGGGCCGCCACCGCGCGGCCACCGAGCTGCCCTGGAGCCGCCACCGAGCCGCTGGAACGGCTGCCGCCTACAGCCGGCCAGCTATCGGTGGTGCCTCCGGCGGGGGCGCTCCGGCTCCTGGAAGGGATCCAACCCCCTTCCCGCCCGCCTTCTACCCTTGGCGAGCCGAGCAGACCGTCACTGCTTCGCGGCGGGTCGACGGGACTGATTTTTGGGACCTAATCCCATATGACGGCGTCAAACACGGCACAGTAGCAGTCGGGGTATTTGATCAATTTTAGTCGGGCGACACGACGTTCACTCGTTCTAACGCAGGTGATATCACCAATCCGCAATTCCATAGTGTTGACTCCAGCTGCATCCGCATAGGTCGCACAGTCGGAGTAGGAAGGAACACCAGCCGAACTCCATTTTGCCCAGGTTGCTCCACCGGTCGAGTAGATTTGCCCATTAATAAAGTTATACGAAAAGTCGCCGCCTTCGCCGTCTTCCTCGATATCTATCGGCGGATTGTGGTCAAGGTCCTTATCCCCTTTGCTGCTGATCGAAACCGCTCCTTTATACCTCGTTGATGGAACTCCTTGGGAGCTAGGGACCGTGTTGCTTGGGTTGCCAGAAGGCTCCGAGCTTGCGTTTTCCTCGGATTGGGGAACTTTCGAAGGAGTCGCCGTTACGGTCACAGTGGCTGTAACCGTCGAATTGGGTTGAGGACTTCTCGTCGACAGATCTTCGATTGCCCCGCTCTCCGTGCTCACCGGCAAACTATTCGCAAGAACGAATAGCGGTATCGCAATTGCCAGGAAAAGCACCGCCGCCAAGGTGGTGAGTTTCGTGTCAAGCTTTCCAGCTTTCCAAAGATGGATTGATCGAAGTAGTATGGCGCCGAATAGACCGGCTATGACTATCACCAGCGCTCTGCCTAAGGGGCTAGTCACGTTAAACATGCCCACTAATAGGCCGGTGAAGTCGATGGCTAGGCCAGTCCATAAGAGCAAGGTCCCGCTTCGGCGATCAAGATCGCCGCTTTCGGCATCGGACATTGAAGTCCTTTAACATCGTGATGGGGCTCTCCGACTGTTCGATGCGCAGACTAATGGACACCAAGGGATCGGGACCGGGCTTTGCGGACAAATAGCCCGCGCTAGCGCCGGCAACCCTCACTCCTGACCCCCGAAGAGCTCGCGCACGCAGGCATCGATCTCGTCATCTAGCCCCGCCCGATCAGCCCGACATGATCAGCCCGCCAATCCCCCGGCACAGTGGGCTCAGGCTTTCTCTACTGGTTCAAGAGGCACGCCCTACGGGCGGGCCGCCGCTGCGGCCAGCGGCTCCCGGGCATGCGGCTCTCGGCGGGTCCCGGGCCGCGCGGCCACACCCAGGCACCCTCTCACCTAGAGATCATTGTCGCGTACAGCTATGGGGGCCCTGAAGGCGTTTGCCTTATTCGGACGAAATTTCTCCGCCTATGGTGGCGTTAGTCTAAAATCTCAGTTCGCCGTGATCATCAGTACTTGATCAAGTAGGAGACGACATGCGCGATCAAGGCCGAATAATCGCCATCTTTGTCCTATTGGCTGCCTTGGTGGGATGTAGCGGCCTAGGTGGGGGAAACGACCTGCCAGCACCCAGAGGTGCCATTCTTCAGATCGACGGCAGCTACCCCTACACCGTGCAGGGGATGCACGTCGCATTGCTGTCCACCTATCAAGGTAAGTCCGCGTCCTCTGGCTATCTATTCGCCGTTGTTAGCCTTCAGGTCGCCCCGGTTATGCCCGATCGCCCAACCCCTCTCCCTCGTGTCGCTTTTTCCCGTTTGGTGTGGAAAGCACCGATATGTGCAACATCTGGATGCGTTGGTCCTTTCGGAGCCATCAATGAACCCGTCGAGATAAATCGAGGTGGCGACGATCCCGCAGAATGGGGTCTCAAAGAGTTCGTCATGGAGCCGGGACATCGCTACTACGTCCGGATCTATGCGGTAGTTCCAGGCAACGTCTCGCTCAAAACACTCCGCATCTGTGACTATGGTGCAGCGGACAGCGCCCCTTGCATCAAGGCCGCCGACCTCAGCCACTCCTAGCGTGCAGAGCAGCTCGTAGACGTTCTTGTAGGGGCGAGCGACCGCGCAGGGACGAGCCTCAATGGAGCAACTGGTCGAGTGGGAGCATCGTCCGAATGTGCTCGCGCGCCTGTCTGATCTCCGGCGTCGTGTTCCACTTGACGGAGGCCCCGAGTATGCCGGCTGCGCGCTAGTTCACGCGGGCGGAGTTGATGAACGGTATCGCACGGACAAGCGCGTGCATCCTCTCCACCGCAAGATCGAGACTGGCCCCGCGCAACGCGATTTCCACCTGCCGACCTAGATACTGGGCGCGGAAGAGCGGGGACCATTGTCTGGGCTAGGACTGTTTGTGGGCGGACAGCCAGGAGAGGCCGTCGCTGGGGCCGTCGGGGCGGCCGGCCATGGGGAGTTCCACTCGCACCGAGAGGCCGACGCCGGGCGGCACCTCGTTGGGGCCTTCGATCCGGACGGAGCCACCGTGCAGCACCACCTGCTGGTGGATGAGGGTCAGGCCGAGGCCTGACCCGGGGCTGCCGGCGCGGCGGCTGAAGCGGTTGAAGGCCTGCAGGTGGTGCTCGCCTGAGATGCCGGGGCCGTCGTCGGCGACTCTGAGCACCGCGAACGCGCCCTCCCGCACGACGTCGAGCTCGATCCGGACCTTTCCGGAGGGGCCGACGCCGTGGACGGCGGCGTTGTCGAGGAGGTTGTCGACGATCATGCGGAGGCCTTCGGCCCAGCCGCGCACGATCGTGTCGTCGGGGAGGTGGGCGTCGATCGTGGCGTGCGGCTGCCGCCGCCGCGCCTCCTTGACCGCGACGCCGCAGAGGCCGGACAGGTCGACCTCCTCCAGGGTGTCCGGCTCCATCAGCTCGCCGCGGGCCAGCTGGCGCAGCATGGTGATCAGCCGCTCCACGCGGGCCTGCTCGCCCGCGAGGTCGTGAATGACCTCCGCCCGGTCGCCCGGCGCGAGGTTGGGGTAGCTGAGCAGCGCGATGTTGGCGCCCATGCTGGTCAGAGGCGTGCGCAGCTCATGGGCCGCGGTCGCGGCGAAGGCGCGGGCCGTTTCCAGCGCCTCGGCCGTACGCTGCACGGCCTCGTCTCGACGGTCGAGGATGTCGTTGACGAGCCCGGCCAGCTGGTCGATCTCGGTGACGTGCGAGTCGCGGCGCAGCCGGCCGCCGCCGACGCGCACGTCCACGGTGGACGCGTCGCGGCGCAGCCGGGTCAGCGGCTGGATGGCGAACCGGCCGAGGCCGAATCCGGCGGCCGCCCCGGCGCCGACCGCGATCAGCGTGATGAGCAGGTGCTGCCGCCACAGGTGCGTGGTCTCGGCTTCGAGCGGAGCCGCCTGCTCGAACACCCAGAGCCGGCCCCGCCGGCCGCCGATTCCAAGGGCCGCGCTTGCATAGCGCCAGCCGCCGTCCGCCGAGGTCACCGGGCCGTCGGCGATGGCGGGGAGGGTGGTGGGGACGGCACCGATGATGAGGGGGTCGCCCTTGGCGGGCGCCACGTAGACGCCTTCCGTGTCGTGGCCCGTGCCCGCGGCGGTCACGCGTTGCTGTGCCGTACGGCTCTTGCCCGCGGGAGCGGCCTCCCGTTGGGCGTACGTGAGGGCCAACGGCTTGAGCGCCTGCAGCCGCTGGCTCAGCCGCAGGTCGTGCTCGGCGTGGAGGTCGCTGACGGCCATCCGGATGATGAACAGGCCGGACAGGCCCACCAGCAGGGGCACCAGCACAGCCACGCAGACCGCGAATCGCGTGGAGAGCTTCATGAGCGCCGGCCCCGGAGGACGTAGCCCACGCCGCGTACGGTCTCCAGGATCCGGGGCTCGCCCGAGGCCTCCAGCTTGCGGCGCAGGTAACCGATGAAGGTCTCGACGGCGTTGTGGGTGACCGCGAAGTCGTAGCCCCAGACCCGGTCGAGCAGCACCTCCCGGGACAGCACGATCCCCGCGTTGCGCGCCAGCACTTCGAGCAGGTCGAACTCCCGCCTGGTCAGCGGCAGGGGCCGCCCGGCGAGCACGGCGTTGCGGCCGCCCGGGTCGAGCACGAGGTCGCCCACCCGGACCGCGGCCTCTCCGGCCGCGTCGGCTGCGGCGCCGGTCGTCGCACTGGACCGGCGCAGCAGCGCCCGCAGCCGGAGGGCCAGTTCGGTGAGGTCGAACGGCTTCACCATGTAGTCGTCCGCGCCCGCCGAGAGGCCGGCCACCCGGTCGGCCACCTCGTCGAGGGCGGACAGCATGAGGATGGGCACCTCAGACCCGCTCTGCCGCAGCGACCTGCAGACGTCGATGCCCGAGATGGCCGGCATCGATACGTCCAGCACGATCGCGTCGGCGTTGCCGGCGACCTCCAAGGCGGCACGTCCCCCGCCGGCGGCCTCGACCGTGAACCCTTCCAGGGTGAGGCCGCGCCGGAGGACCCGGAGGATCGCCGGGTCGTCGTCGACCACGAGAATCAGGTGCCCGCCCATCAACTACTTCCTCCTCCGGCCGTGCCACCCAACCGTAAGGGCGTCCCGGCCGGACCCTGAAACCTAGGCCCTGCGATTCACCGTGAAAGGGATGGTCGACGGGTGCACGCGGTGCTTGCCCAGGTAGACCCGCGAGAGCGGCTGGGACTTGGCGCCGATCTTCAGTTCCGAGACCGTCAGGCTGTCGGCGCAGGCGGTCTTGAAGTCGAAACCGTCGATCAGGCCGTGGTTCACGATGGAGAAGGTGATGGTCATCTTGTCGGCCGAGAGCGAGACGTGGTCCTGCTTCTCGAGCTTGACGACCTTGAATCCGACGACCGGCGCCGAAACCGTGATGACACCCGAGTACGTGTGCGCGACGGCCCGCTTCTGGGTGAAGCGGACGTGGAAGCCGTCGCTGGCGTGCCACAGGTAGTCACCGCTCTTGGAGTGGATGCCGAACCCGGTGGGCCGGCCCTGGACCTCGCCGATCCAGCCGGCCTTCTCACAGGTGTGGCCGGTGGACGAGGTCGCGGAGGCGGAGCCCGCGCCGACCAGCGAGGCGCCGGCCACAGCGGTGAGGACAGCGGGAATGAGGATGCGTCGCCGCATGAGGGTGCTTCCTTCCGTGAAGCTTGTTGGCGGGCAGGACGATAGGGATGCTTTTTGGCAAAACCCTGAGATTTCCCGACGTTTATCCACTGACAGTGGGTGTCAGTGGATGGGCCATAGCGTCCACGCATGAACGATTTCGACTTCTTCGCCGGCACCTGGGACGCCCACAACCGTTATCTCGTCAAGCGCCTGGCGGGCAGCGACGAGTGGGAGGAGTTCCCCTCCACGTCGGTCGCGTCGCGGCACTTCGACGGGGCCGCGAGCTTCGACGAGATCCACTTCCCGACCCGTGGCTACTACGGCCTCACGGTCCGCTTCTACGACCCCGAGACCCGGCTCTGGTCCATCTACTGGGCCAGCAGCAAGACCGGCAAGCTGGACACCGTCCCCTGTGTGGGCAGGTTCGAGGGCAACGTCGGCGAGTTCTACTCCGACGACGTCTGGGAGGGCACGCCGATCGTCTGCCGGTTCGTCTGGACGGTCATCGACGCCGACCACGTCCGCTGGGAGCAGGCCTTCTCCGTCGACGACCGGAAGACCTGGGAGGTCAACTGGGTCATGGACTTCACCCGTACGAGCTGAACGCCCGATTTCGGCACTCGCCGGCCCGGCTTCGGTAGCCCGCACGGATGCCGCGGCGGGCCGGCCGCCCGTAGAACTTCGTCCATGTGGTCCATGAAGGCGGGGACCGATCGGATCGCCCTCACCGCGCTGGTGGCCTCGGCGATCCTCGGAGGCGGAAACGGGGTCGGCGTCCGGTTCAGCAACCGGGAGCTCGATCCGCTTTGGGGCGCGGGGCTGCGATTCGGACTCGCGGCCCTCGTGATGCTCGCCGTCATGGCCGTCTTCCGGCTGAAACTCCCTCGCGGCCGGGAGCTTGCGGGCGCGGCGCTGTTCGGCGCGCTCCACGTCGGCGCCGCGTTCGCGCTCGTCTACTTCGGGCTGGTCAAGGTGCACGGCGGCATGGGCCAGCTGCTGGTGTCCGTGGCGCCGCTGACCACCTTGCTGCTCGCCGCGGCCTGGCGCCAGGAGCGGATCACCGTCGCCGCGGTCGCGAGCACGGCGCCCGCCATCGCCGGCGTCACGGTCCTGTCGTGGCAGGCGCTGGCCGGGCCCGTCCCTGTGATCTACGTGCTCGCCGTGATCGCCGGAGGCCTCTGCATCGCGCAGGCGGCCGTGGTGGCCCGTGCCTTCCCGCCGGTCCACCCGGTCACGATGAACGCGGTCGGGCTGTCGGTCGGCGCGGCGATACTGCTCGCCCTTTCGGCGTTACACGGCGACACCTGGGCCCTGCCGCAACACGCCGAGACGCGACTCGCGCTGGTCTATCTCGTGCTCGGGGGTACGGCGACCGCGTTCCTGCTCTATCTGGTCGTCCTGCGCTACTGGTCGGCGTCGCGCACGTCGTACCAGGCCGTGCTGATCCCGATCGTGACGGTCGCGCTTTCCGCGTGGCTGGACGACGAGCCCATCGGCGCCGGGCTGCTCATCGGCGGCCCGCTGATCCTCGCGGGCGTCTACTTCGGCGCCATTCGCCGACCGAGCCGATGCCCCAGCCCGGCCGGCGAACCCGATCTGTCGGGTCATTCGAAGTAGATCCTGGTATTCGACTTGCCGTAGTAGTTGTTGCTGGCCCTGGCGACATAGTTACGGATGTTGCCGGTGACCTTGACGTCGTCGAAGTACTGGTACGTGGTCAGATTGCTGTAGATGTCCGTCGGCCAGACGCGGAACTGGAACCCGAATCGCGAGTACCGCTCCGGACGGAACTGAATGCAGTAGATCACCCACCAGTCGTTGCCATCATCATCCGTTTCGATATATTTGCCGCAATTACGGGGAGATGGCACATATTGGGTGAATTGGATTGAATCAACGGACTCTGTCGCGATCTTGGCGACGGCTATCGCGGATCGGCCACGGGTGTAGTTGTCCGTGCCGGTGAGCGTGTAGGTGAACGTGATCGGGTTACCGTAGGTCACCGATGTGGTGTACCGGTAGCTGATGTGCGCGAGACCGCCGGCCTTCTGAGCGGCCTGCGCGGCGCTGTGCGCGCGTGTGTCGGATGTGGTGGACGTTGCCGAAGCGGGCACGGCGACCAGCATCCCGGCGATGCCGGCGGCGGCCGCGAAGAGCCCGATTCTGAGCGAGTTCCGCATGAAACCAAAGCCTCCTTGTCGAGACGTGCGGCCCCCTTCACGCCCAAGGAGGCGTCCTGATCTGCACTCGCCCGGCACCCGACGCAAATTGTGATCTACGGTCTTGCGCGCCGCTTACAGATCACTTGCACCCGCTGAAGACCCGCGGCGCCGAACTCAGGAGGGCTGGCTCCAGCCGAGGCCGCTGGTGGTCCTGAGGCCGAAACGCTGCGCGCCCGCACGCGCGCCGCCGGGCAGGATCTCCAGTTCGCCGATGCCGTAGACGCCGGGAAGGCCGGCGATGACGTCGGCGCGGCCGTCACCGGTGACGTCGCCGAGCGCGAGGTTGGCCGGGTAGTCGTGGCCGTACTGCAGCGCCTGCGCCGGGCCGAGGCCGCCGCCCAGGCTGAGCTGGACGAGCACCTGGCATCCCGGAGTGTCCACGCCGGAACAGACGACGCGCACGAGGTCGGCCTTGCGGTCGCCGTTGACGTCGCCGTCGAAGTCGGCCGCGGCCATCGCGGGCGTGGAGACCGGCCAGGCCATCACCTTCGGATTGGCGCGGAGCCCGGCCGCCGAGCCGCGGAAGACCACCAGCTTCCCGCGTGCCGATGCCACCACGTCGGCGTAGCCGTCGGCGTCGAAATCGCCCGTCGCGAGCGTACGACCGAGATCGTCGCGGGCGGCCGGCCGGGCGAGCGTGGCGATCCGCGCCCTGGTGGAGACCGCTTTCGAGGCTCCGAAGTAGACGGCGACGGCGCCGGCCTCGCTCTTGCCCTTGGCCTTGAAGAGGTGGAGTCCGGCGATGACGTCGACGCGCCCGTCTCCGTTGACGTCACCCGCCTTGGCCGGTCTGTGCGGTTTGGCCTCGGCCGTCCCAGGTGTCGCCACCAGCGCGATCACTGTAGCTATCAGCGTGGCGAGCAGCGCGCTGATGTGAGCGGGGGTTCGAGTCAGGGTCATCGTCCTGCCCGTTTCTCTCAGGAGACTAGGAGCTGTTCGGGGTTCGGATCTTGGTGAGGTCCGGCGGTGGGCTGATCATGGCTGGTAGGACTCGGGTGTGGCGCGTTTCGATGTGACCGATGCCGAGTGGGCGTTGATCGAGCCGTATC
>JAGFNW010000058.1 GCA_017592665.1 Streptosporangiaceae bacterium NEAU-GS5
CGTCACCAGGCACGATCCCGCTGGTTCCACCGGCGCACCCGCCTGGATCAGGGAAACGCCCTGGTCAACTAACAATTGGCGGCTGCCGTACTAGAGGCCGTCTACACATTGCCGACTCCAAAGCCGCGGACGCACTGAACCCCGCTAGAGTTGAAGATCTCGATCAACCAATCGGCGATCTTCTCGTGTGGGGATGCGTCTATGACAGATCCTGTCCAGGTGTTCACCGCAATGGAGAGCGAGGCAGACGCCGTCGCGTTCGCCCGCAGCGTGGTTGAGGCTCGACTCGTAGCAGATGCCCAAGTGATCGGTCCGGTGCGCAGATTCAGACTGTGGACCGACGACTCATTAGAAGAGATTCATGAGTGGCAGGTTGTTATGACGACAACGACAGAGGCTTTGAGCACCTTGCAGGACCACATCCAAGCAGACGGGGAGACTGTGCCTCATCTGGTCATAATCCCGATCACAAGCGACTCGGGTTACCTGAACTGGATCAATCTCCGGGTGGACCGCACCTAGGGCTCTCGTGCGGTGTAGCCGGCCTCTCTACTCCTTTGCAATACGTCGCTACCCTCGCTTCCGCACCAACGGCTTTGCCGCAACTGACCGGCGTGGTCGTCGCAATGATCTCCTACCAGCACGTCTAGTGCGGTGTCCACTTAGGTTCGCTGGGTCGCGACACGCCGTACGACTTGCGGGTCTTTGATCGCGTTTGCCCCCACTGTCGGTACCGGCGATTCGGTACCGACAGCAGGAGGAGTGCGCCTGGCGCGAATTGCTACGCGGAGCGGTTTGCCGGAACCCTGCGGCACAATCATCATCTCGAGCAGGTGCGCTAGGTACAGAGATTTAATGTTCGGGGGCGTCATGTCGATCTCAGGTCTGTGACCAGGCCGGTGTGTGCCAGGAAGGCATCCAAGAGGGCGGGGCATCTCTGCAGGCGTTCCTGAAGCGGAGATCGTGATCAAACGAGGCACCTAGTTGGGGGGTGGACTCTGAAGACAAGCCGTTCCGCAGGATGAGAGTCGAGTCTACGATACAGGCAGGCGCCATTTCCTGGAGCGGCACCGAAGGCTGCACTGCTAAGTAACCCCTGCAGTCCAAGGTGGCGACACAATAACACCCAACTTCGGCGGAGATCGAGAATGTTCTGACTCGATCATGATCATGGAGTCGAGCACTACTGGGCGCCCACAATCCCAGTCATGACGAAAACTCCAGAACTGATGACACCGTGAATTGACCACGTCCCGCGAGACTTGTATTCGCGAACATCCATCCATCCATCGGTACGAGTCGTCGATACGAGGTGGCAGGAATGGCGAAACTTGCATTTTCACGCGTGCAGGCTCCGGCCGTCTCGCTGCCCAAGGGAGGTGGCGCCGTACGCAGTGTGGGCGAGAAGTTCTCGGCCAATCCGGTCACTGGCGCCGGAGCGATGACCGTACCAATCGTGGCGAGCGAGGGCCGGTCGGGCTTCCATCCCCAACTGGCGCTGTCGTACGACTCCGGCACCGGCAATGGGCCCTTCGGATTCGGCTGGCACCTGTCGGTGCCCACGATCACTCGTAAGACGGACAAGGGTCTGCCCGTATACCGCGATGGTGAGGAGTCCGACGTCTATCTTCTGTCCGGCGTTGAGGACCTCGTCCCCGTGCTTCGAGAGGACGGTACCCGTTTCGCCGACGAGACCATCGCACCGGGATATGTCGTACACCGTTACCGGCCGCGCACCGAAGGCCTGTTCGCTCGAATCGAACGCTGGACCCACCTCACCACCGGCGACATCCACTGGCGCTCCATCGATCCCAGCAACGTCACCACGCGGTACGGCACGGATGCAGGGTCGCGGATCGCCGCCGGTTCGCGCGTATTCAGCTGGCTGGCCTGCGAGAGCTACGACGACAAGGGAAACGCGATCGTCTACGAGTACGCGGCGGAGGACTCCCGCAACGTCAACCTCGCGCGTCCGGGCGAACGGCACCACGACCGCGGCGCGAATCGCTACCTCAAGCGCATCCGCTACGGCAACCGCGTCTCGCACCTCGTCGAGCCCGACCTCGGCAAGGCGTCCTGGCTATTCGAAGTGGTCTTCGACTACGACGAGGGCCACGTCGAGGCCGTAGAACCGGCACCGGACGTCCCGGCCGCCGCGCAGCACCGGTACGTCCAGGCATCGGTATCAGCCGCGCGGGCTTGGGCGGTGCGCCCCGATCCGTTCTCGGTGTACCGGGCCGGCTTCGAAGTGCGCACCCATCGCCGCTGCCATCGGGTATTGATGTTCCACCACATCCCTGACCTCCCTAGTGGGGAGCCCGGCTACGACGGATTGGTGAGCTCGACCGAGTTCGACTACGCCGACCTCGGCACGCCTCTGAACGGCGAGGGGCCGGTGACCGTTGACGCCGAGTTGGCCCACCAGGGCAGCACCCGGTTCGGCTCGTTCCTGCGCAGGGTGACACAGAAGGGATACGTCCGCGACGACACCCGGCCCACCGTTACGCATGACGGCGTCGAGTACGCCACCTACGTAGAGCGGACGCTGCCGCCGGTCGAATTTGAGTACACCCGCCCCGTCATCGAAGCGAAGGTGCACGACGTCGACCCGGCGACGGCGCTGCCGAACGGCTTGAACGGCCCCAATTACCAGTGGGTGGACCTGCACGGCGAGGGCATCCCCGGCGTGCTCGCCGAGCATGACGGCTCCTGGTTCTATCACCGCAATATGAGCCCGCTGACGGGGACGGCGCAGTTCGGCGGCGCCGAGACAGTGTCGCTGCGCCCGAACCTGTCGACGCGGAACCGGGCGCAGTTCATGGATCTGGCCGGCGATGGCCGACCGGACTTGGTCGTACTGGACGGCCCGATGGCCGGGTTCTATGAGCACGACGACAGCGCCGGCTGGCTGCCGTTCCAGCCGTTCCAGTCCCGTCTCGGCCGCAGCAGCGGCGAGCCGAACCTGCGGCTGACCGACCTCACCGGCGACGGACACGCCGACGTGCTCATCACCGAGGACGACGGCATCGTCTGGTATCCGTCGTTGGCCGAGGAGGGGTTCCGGCCGGCGCTGCGGATGGCCCGGCCCCCGGACGAGGAGAGCGGGCCCGCGCTCGTCTTCGCCGACGGCATCCAGTCGGTGCACCTCGCCGACATGTGCGGCGACGGACTTCATGACCTGGTACGAATCCGCAACGGCGAGGTCTGCTACTGGCCCAACCTGGGCTACGGGCGGTTCGGCGCTAAGATCACCATGGAGAACGCGCCGTGGTTCGACACACCCGATGAGTTCGACGAAAGGCGCATCCGGCTCGCCGACATCGACGGGTCGGGCACCACCGACATCATCTATCTGCACCGCGACGGGGTCCGGCTCTACTTCAATCGGTCGGGCAACGGCATGAGCGAGGCACGCCGCCTCGACGTCTTCTCACCCGAGCACGACCTTGCCTCGATCACGCCTGTCGACCTGCTGGGTACCGGCACCGCCTGCCTTGTGTGGTCGTCACCCCTGCCCGCCGATGCGACTCGGCCGGTGCGCTACATCGATCTGATGGGCGAAGGCAAACCCCACCTGCTCAGCAAGGCGGTCAACAATCTCGGCGCGGAGACGACGATCCGGTACGCCGCCTCCACCAAGTTCTACCTGGCTGACCGCGCGGCCGGACGGCCCTGGGTCAGCCGGCTGCCGTTTCCCGTCCATGTCGTCGAACGGGTCGAGACGTACGACCGGGTCAGCCGACACCGGTTCGTCACGCGCTACTCCTACCACCACGGCGACTACGACGGCGTCGAGCGCGAGTTCCGTGGCTTCGGAATGGTGGAGCAGTGGGACACCGAGCACGAGATCGACCCGCCGGCAGGCCCGGCCAGTGAAGGCGCCGCCAACGAGGACGTCACCTCGCGCGTGCCACCGGTCCTCACCCGTACATGGCTGCACACCGGCATCCACATCGGCCGCGGGCGCGTCTCGAACTATTTCGCCGGTCTCATCGACGCTGACGACCGCGGCGAGTACTACCGCGAGCCCGGCCTGACCGACGACGAGGCCAGGGCGCTGTTGCTCGACACAGTGCTGCCCGCCGGCCTCACCGGCGAGGAGGAACGCGAGGCTTGCCGCGCGTTGCGCGGATCGGTCTTGCGCAAGGAGGTCTACGCCCTCGACGGCCCCGGCTCGGCCGACTACCCCTACGGTCACCCTTACACCGTCTCCGAGCAGAACCACGCTGTCCGGCTGGTCCAGCCGCGCGCCGGCAACCGGCACGCCGTATTCCTCGCTCATGCCCGGGAGGCGCTCACCTACCAGTACGAACGCGACCCTACCGACCCGCGCGTAGGGCATGCCCTTACCCTCGAGGTCGACGACTACGGCAACGAGCTCAGGTCCGCCACCATCGGCTACGGCCGCCGCGCTCCCGACCCGGAGCTGCCCCCCGAAGTCCAGGCCGCGCAGGCGCGGATGCTGATCACGTACGCCGAGAACGACATGACCAACGCCGTCGATACGGCCGACAACTACCGCACACCGCTGCCGTGCGCCGCGCGCAGCTACGAGCTGACCGGTGTAACTCTAGGCCCCGGCCGCGCCCGCCTGTCGTTCAACGAGGTCGCCGCCGCCGCTGCCGCCGCCACGCCACTGAGCTACGAGCAGGAGCCGACCGCCAGCACGCTCGAAAAGCGCTTGATCGACCACGTGATCGGGTACTTCCGACGCGACGATCTCACCGGCCCGCTGCCGCTCGGCGTCATGGAGGCGCTGGCGCTGCCGCATGAGAGTTACCAGCTCGCCCTCACGGCCGGGCTCGTCGACGCCGTCTATGGCAACCGTGTCACAGACGCAATGCTCTCCGGCGACGGCCGGTACGTACGGCTGGCGGGCGACGCCGGATGGTGGTCGCCGTCGGGGCGGATGTTCTATTCGCCGGGTCCGGCCGACCCGGCCGCCACGGAGCTCGCGCACGCCCGCGCCCATTTCTTCCTGCCCAGTCGCTATCGCGACCCGTTCCACACGGCGGCGGTGAGCACCGAGCAATTCGTCACCTACGACCGCTACGACCTGCTGGTCCTGGAGACTCTCGACGCGCTGGGAAACCGCGTCACCGCGGGTGTCCGGGCGACCGACCCTACGCTGCCGCTGGTCAGCGCCGCGAACGACTACCGGGCATTGCAGCCGGTTCTCGTCATGGACCCCAATCGCAACCGTGTGGTGATCGCATTCGACGCCCTCGGCGCGGTGGCCGGCACCGCCGTGATGGGCAAACCCGAGGAACTGCCCGCGCAGGGCGACCGGCTGACTACCGGCTTCGCCGCCGACCTGACCCAGGCCCAGATCGACGCAGTGCTTGCCGACCCAACCGGCCCGATCGGCGCGACGCTGCTCGGAGACGCCACCACCCGCGTGGTCCGCGACCTGACGGCGTACCAACGATCCGCAGGGCCGGTCGGCGGCCCACCGACTCCTACGGTCACGTTCGCCCGGGAGCAGCATCTCAACGCGCCGACGCCGGCAGACAGCGACGGCCGGATCCAGGTCGAGCTGTCGTACGCGGACGGATTCGGCCGCCCGATCCAGGTCAAGGTCAGAGCTGAGCCAGGGCCCGGACCGCAACGCGACGGCACCGGCGCGATCGTCGTCGGGTCCAACGGATTGCCGCTCCCGACGCCGGGCGACGTCGACCCGAGGTGGGTCGGCACCGGCTGGGTGGTGTTCAACAACAAGGGCAAGCCGGTCCGCGAGTACGAGCCGTTCTTCACCGACACCCACCACTTCGAGTCCGACGTCCGGATCGGCGTGGGGATCCTCCGCTGCTACGACCCGCAGGACCGGATGGTCGTCACGCTGCATCCCGACCACACGTGGCAGAAGGTGGTCTTCGATCCGTGGCGGCAGGAGACCTGGGATGTCAACGACACCATGCTGGCGGCCGACCCGGCCGCGGACCCGGAGGTGGGACCGCACTTCGCCCGGATCGCGGCGACGGAGTACCTGCCCACGTGGTATGCGCTGCGGACTGACCCGGCAGCCGCGGCCGCGTTCGCGGCACACTATCCGGATCCGGCCGACCGTCAGCACGAAACCGAGGCCGCGGAGCGGACCCGCCCACACGCCGCGACGCCCACGGTCGCGCACGCCGACGCGCTCGGACGGACCGTCGCCACCATCGCGCACAACCGGTTCCGCTACACCCACGCGCCCGCCGCCGACCCGCCAGTCGAGAAGTTTCACCAGACGAGAGTTGTCCTGGACATCGAGAACCAGCAGCGCGAGATCATCGACGCAAAGGAGCGAGCGGCCGCGCGCTACACCTACGACTTGCTCGGCGGGCGGATCGGCCGGTTCAGCATGGACGCGGGCGAGGTGCGCACGTTGCCGGACGCAGCCGGCCACCCCTGCTATGTCTGGGACGGTCCCGACCGGCGGCTTCGCACCACGTACGACACGCTGCGCCGGCCCATCGGAACGTACCTGCGCGCCGGGGACGACCCTGAGGTCCTCATCGAGCGCACCGTCTACGGCGAGACCCGGCCCGATCCGGAGCTCGGCAACCTGCGGGGCAAGGTGGTCGAGGTGCATGACCAGGCGGGCGTCGTCGTTACCGACGCCTTCGACTTCAAGGGCAACGTGCTGTCGAGCAGCCGCCGGCTCGCGCAGGACTACGCCGGCACCATCGACGTTGCGGCCGGGATGGCGCTCGAGGCCGAGACCTTCACCAGCCGCACCTATTACGATGCGCTCAATCGCCCGGTCCAGGTGATCGCGCCGCACAGCGATCGGCCCGGCACCGTAGTGAACGTCGTCCAGCCGGTGCACAACGTCGCGGGTCTGCTGGAGCAGGTGCACGTCTGGCTCGACCTGACCGCCGAGCCCGCGGGCCCGCTCGACCCCACCACCGCGAGCCGGCACGCGGTGACAGACATCGACTACGACGCCAAGGGACGGCGCGCGTTCGTCGAACACGGCAACGGCGCCCGCACCACGTACGCCTACGACCCGCTCACGTATCGACTCACCCACGTGCTCACCTGGCGCGATCCCGCCGCGTTCCCGCAGGACTGCCCCGATCCGGCACCGGCCAGCTGGCCCGGCTGCCAGCTGCAGAACCTGCACTACACCTATGACCCAGCAGGCAATACCACGCACGTACGGGACACCGCCCAGCAGACCATTTTTTTCCGCAACAAACGGGTAGAGCCGAGCGCCGATTTCACCTACGACGCCATCTACCGGCTCATCGAGGCCACCGGGCGCGAGCATTTAGGTCAGACCGGCGGCACTCCGAATGCGCCGACCCCGCACTCCTACAACGACTTCGCCCGGCTCCGCCTGCAGCACCCCGAGGACGGCACCGCGATGGGCCGCTACCTGGAGCGCTACATCTACGACGCCGTCGGCAACATCGAGACAATGCAGCACCGGGGCAGCGACCCTGCCCATCCGGGCTGGACACGTGCCTACACCTACACCGAGCCGAGCGCGCTCGACTCGGCGGTGCACTCCAACCGCCTCACCAGCACCACGGTGGGTGGAACGATCGAAACCTACAGCTCGGCCGGTGACGGCTATGACGTCTACGGCAACCTGCTGCGAATGCCGCACCTGCAGGTCATGCGGTGGGACTTCCACGACCAGCTGCGGATGACCCGTCGGCAGGCGGCAGCCACCGACGACGTCGACGGCCAGCTGCATCAAGGCGAACGCACCTTCTACGTCTACGATGCCGCGGGCGAGCGCGTCCGCAAGGTGACCGAAGACTCGACCGGTCAGGTCAAGGACGAACGCATCTACCTGGATGGCTTTGAGATCTTCCGGCGGTACAGCGCCAGCCCGCTCGAACGCGAGACGCTGCACGTCACGGACGACGAGCGCACCGTGGTCCGGGTCGAAACCCGCATCGCTGGCAGCGAGCCCGGCGTACCGCGCCAACGCGTCCGCTACCAGTTTGGTGCCCACGTCGGGGCCGCCAGCCTGGAGCTCGACGATGCGGCCCAGGTTATCTCCTACGAGGAGACCACGCCGTACGGCAGTACGTCCTACCAGGCGGTAAGCGGGCAGACGGTGACGCCGAGCCGTTATCGCTTCAACGGCAAGGAACGCGACGACGAGACCGGGTTCTATTACCACGGGGCACGCTACTATGCGCCCTGGCTGGGCCGATGGACGGCGTGCGACCCCGCCGAGCTGGGCGCCGGCCCAAACCTCTACGTGTACGCCTTGGACAACCCCGTCGGCTACCACGACCCGTCGGGCGCCGCGCCCAAGAAGTACGAGGACCAGCGCGGCAAGGACACGGCGGCCAAGGCGCGCGAGATGAACCAGAACCTCGCCGACGCGAAGAAGAAGGGCTACACACCCGACCCGATGCAAAAACGGGCCGCCGATATGGCGAAGAAGCGCGGCAAGACGCCGGTCGAGCAGCACCACAACACCGGCGTGAAACAGGCGGCCGAGGTGAAGCTGGACCCCACGAAGATGGGCAAGAACATGACCTCGGTCTGGTCCACGAAATCCGACAAGACCGTCCAGGCCGGCATCTCCGACAGCGGGAAGCCGGTGTGGGACCCAGGGTTCGACGGCAAGACGGTCACCCACCACAACGTCGCCAAGCACATCGACCTCAACGAGCAGGCGAAGGGGCCGAAGACGGCCAAGAACCTCGAGGCGGCAGGAGAGGTCAGCAAGCAGCGCTTCCCGGCGACCGCCGACCTCTCCGAGCGGGCCAAGATGGACTGGACCAAGACGGCGCCGGTGCATGAGCCGCACCTCAACCTTAAGAGCGGGCAGGTCCACGCCCCGAAAGGTCTGCATGCTCCCAAGGGGCCGAAGGGCAAGGGCGGCGGCATCATCGGCAAGATCATCATGATCGGGGTGGCGGGGTACGTCCTGCTCGACACCGGGGACGCCTATGCAGCAGTGCAGACGGCCAACCCGCTGGCCAACACCACGGACACCCTCGTAGAGGGCAATGTCACCACCGGCACCCTCATCTGGAGCATCGCCAAGGACGCGTACGGCCTGACGCCGTTGGCGACAATCCAGTGGGTCTTCATGGACCTCATGGGTCCAGAGGGAAAAGAGTTCAGAAGCGACCCGAAGCTCACCGAGCGGGCGTTGCAGGAGGGCCGCGACCCGTTCTGCGCCCAATGCCACGGCCCCGGCGGCGCGCTCGACCCGAACAACGAATGGAACCGCAGGCACGAGCGCCGCCCGGCCTTCGATCTCCAACCCACCGCGGTCGACCGAGAGGCCCTCAGCAAGTGGCTCAGCGCGCAGTAGACGCAACGTGCGGTAGCCGCGTCCTAGACGACCTAGGGAGGTCACCATGACAACGAAGCGGTCGTACCACGTCACCGGACTGATCACCGACGCCGACGGCAAACCGCTTCCCGATGCGCTGGTGCGCGCGTCCGGACCCGGTGAGGGCCATACGGACGTGCCGCTTGGCGAGGCCCGCACCGGATCCGACGGCCGGTACCGGATCGACGTGGTGGAGGACGACGGCGACCCGAAATCCCACGTCGCGACCGTGATCATCCTCGTCCTGGTCGACGACCGCGAGGTTGGCAAGAGCAAGCCGCAGCGGAAACAGATCCCGCAGACCGTCATCGACCTGCAGGTCGACTACCGCCCGCAGGAAGTGGGCGACCGCAGAGTGTACGGCACGGTGCGAGACCAATTCGGCGAGTTGATGACCGGGGTCGTGGTGAGCGCCTTCGACCGTGACCTGCGCCACGAGGAGCCACTCGGCCAGTGCACAGTTGACGACGGGCGGTACGAGATCCGGTACTCGGATGCCCAGTTCCGCCGGGCCGAGAAGGACTCGGCCGATCTTGTGCTCACTGTTGCCAACGGGGCGGGCACGCTGCTGTTGCGGTCCCCCGTGTACTACAACGCGCCGGCCGACTTCCAGCTCGACCTGGGGTTGGAGGGGGCGGTCTACGCGGGCCCGTCGACGTGGGAAGTACAGACCGGTGTGCTGATGCCGCTGCTCGACGGCTTGAGCCCGGTGGACCTGCACGAGGACGAGCAGTTCAAGGACGTGTCGTTCCTGGTCGGCGAGACCGGCTACACCGCACTGACGATCGGCACCTGGGCGGCGTGCTGGCGGCTGTCGTTCCGGACGGAGCAGAACAATCCGGACCTGCCGCCTGAGGCGATCTTCGCCTTCCTCGCCCAGGGTGAGCCGTCGATCTTCCGCGAGTCGCTGCTCAACGACGTCCAGCATCCCGAGCGGATCGCGTTGATGGAGGACGCGCTGTTGCGCGCGATGGCCGCAATGCCTGCGCAGCGGCAGCGCGAGCTGCTCGTCAAAGCCGTCGACGACAATCTGGTCCCGACCAAACTGCGCACCCGGATCGATGATCTCCTGTCCACCCTCGCCGCGATGAACGTCCGGAACACCTCAGACGTCAACGTCGGTGGCGGCAAGGGCACGGTCGGCCAGATCCTGAACGCGGTCAAGGTGCAGCCCGCCCAGCAGCAGACGGTCTTGGCCACGCTGGCGAACCACTCCGGCTCCCTGGCCGAGCTGTGGAAGCGCCTGGAGTCGGACCCGACGCTGCCGGCCGACACCGTCAAGAGCGTCCGCCTTGGCATCGAGCTGGGCATGCTAACCCGCAACCACGTTCCGCTGGTGGCCACGCTGAGTAACAAGATCGGCGCCGGGCAGCTCACCAAACGCGGGGTGGCGCAGTTCTCGAAACAGGACTGGCTCACCCTGTTCGCGAGCCCCGGGCCCGACGGCAAGCCGATCGGCATCCCGGACAATATCGACGGCAATACCCCAGAAGAGAAGAAGGCGACTTATGCGGCCATCCTGGACCAGCAGTTCGAACGGGCGTACCCAACGGGCTCGCTCGCGGCGAAGGCGACCCGGGCGAGCGCCCCGGCGCCCCAGCTGAGTAATCGGGTCGTCCAGTTCCTCAACGAGCACCCCGACTTCCACCTCGATCGTCACCGCATCGACCACTACCTGGCCGAGCGGCAACAGCACCTCGCCGCCGGAAACGGAGGCCAAGCGGCGAACGGCGAGCGGGCGGCCACCGCGCAACTCGACCCGGGTCTGCTCGACGAGCTGTCGGCCGCACAGCGGATCTTCAAGCTGCAGCCCACCTTCGCCACCACGAACACGCTGCTCGCCAAGGGCATCGACTCGGCTCAGCAGATCTACTTCATGGGCGTGGGCCAGTTCACCAGTGCCCTGGAGGAGTCGCCGGTCAACCGCATCCAGGCCCGCACGATCTACCGCAAGGCGGAGAACACCTACGCGCTGGCGCTGACGACCTTCACCGACTTCAACCTCGCGCTGAACGGAGTCACCCTGGCGGGCCTGCCCCAGCAGACCATCGAACCGGAGACCCAGGCCAAGATCGCCGCCCTGCCGAACCTGCAGACCCTGTTCGGCTCACTCGACTACTGCGAGTGTGCGGCCTGTCAGTCGGTCTACAGCCCGGCCGCGCACTTCGTCGACGTGCTGCGCTTCCTCGGCGACCGCGGCACGCAGGGCAGCGGGCAGAACGCCGGTAAGAGCGTCCGCGGGGTGCTACTCGAACGCCGTCCCGATCTCGGGGAGATCGAGCTGAACTGCGAAAACACCAACACGCCCGTGCCCTACATCGACCTGGTCAACGAGATACTCGAAGACGTCGTCGCGCCGCCACCGGTGGTCGCGCTGGCCGCCGCGATCCAGCCGCGGCTGACCGAGGGACGGATCGCCCCCGAGGTGCTGGCCGAGCTGCGCACCAAGAACGTCGCGATCGCCGACGACGCGTACGTCTACGCCCCGGACGTCAACGGCCGCTGGGTGATCCGGGACAACACGCACACCTACAGCGTGTCCCATCAGGGCGCCGCCCTCGGGCTGCGGGCCACACGGCAGACGACGGGATCGGCCGCCGAGGTGCGGGCCAACCCCGAGCATCTCAACCTCGCCGCGTACGCGAAGCTGGCCGGCGAGGTGTTCCCGTTCACCCTGCCCTTCGATCTCGCGAACGAGCAGAGCCGCGGCTACCTCGACCAGCTCGGCCTGCCGCAGCCGCAGCTGTTCGAACTGTTCGGCCAGACCTCGCCGGACGGCGCCACCAGCACCCCGACCGGCGGGCAGACCGACTGCGCGCTGCTCGGCATCGGCGACGTCGAACGGCAGGTCATCGTCGGGGTGCTGCCTATGCGCAAGCCCTGGGACTACTGGGGGCTGGCCGAGACCGGCAACTCGATCCCGCATCCGGACGCGCCCGCCGACCCGACCCGGAACGTCACTGGCACCTGGATCGACGTGCTCGGCAATGTTCCGGTGATGCTGCACCGGACCGGGCTGTCGTACCGGGAGCTCGTACAGGTGCTGGAGATGCGCTACGTCGATCCCGCACAGACCATCTCCATTGTGGACCTGGCCGGCTCGAACGGCTCGGGCGGCGTGAACGCGGCGAGCTGCGATACATCCACGTTCACGATCAGCGGGCTGACCGCTGAGGCGCTCGGCCGGACGCACCGGTTCGTCCGGCTTTGCCGGCGCCTCGGCATCCCCCAGTGGGAGGCCGACCAGCTCCTGGCCGGGCGGCAGCTGGACGAGGCCGCGCTGCGCGAGCTGGCCGGCATGCGCCGGCTGCAGGAGCGCACCGGCCTCGACCTGCCCACCCTGATAACCGTGTTCCACGGCTTCGACGATCACGAGTACGTCGACCGCTCGGTGGCCGACGGGGCGCCGGTACAGACCGTCTACCAGCGGCTGTTCCGCAACAAGCTCGTCGACGCGACCGGCGCCTTCCCGCCACGGGTCGCCGACCTCGGCGGCACCATCGAACAGCGGGTGCCCGGCATCCTCGCCGGACTGCGGATCGGCGAGGCCGACCTGGACCTGATCCTGGCCGACCTGTCGCTGCCCCGTACGGCACCGCTGACCGCGGGCGTCCTGGCCAAGCTGCACCGGGTCGCGGCGCTGGCCCGCGGCCTCGGGCTGCCCGTCCGCGACTTCCTGCGGCTGGCTACGATCGCCGGGACCGACCCGTTCGCCTCGCCCGCGCAAGCGGTGGCCTTCGCCGCGCGGGCCGACGAGGTCGCCGCCGCTGCGTTCTCCGTGGCCGAGCTCGACTACCTGCTGACCCACACCTTCACGGTGAACTCCGGCGTGGCGCTGGAGGACCGGAACGTGCTGGCCTTCCTGCGGCTGCTCCGGCAGGGCCTGACTGAGATCGCCGACCGGCTGCGCCAGCGGGACGACGAGACCGATGCCGATTACGTCGGCGGCAAGCTCGGCCTACTGCCCGCGCTGGCTGCCGACGCCGACCTGATCGCCGCGCTGGCCCTGGTGGACGGCAGCTGGACGGGCACGGCGACGCAGCGCAACCTACTCATCGATCGGTACTTCGCCGCCCTGTTCGACGACCTCACCGCGGCGCACACGGCGCTGGCCGAGTTGCCGGCCGAGGACAGCCCCGCCCAGCGGCAGACCAGGATCAACGCCCGGTTCGCCTTCGTCGCGCCGCGACTGGAGACGTTCCTGCTCCGTACGCACAAGGACCTCTACGTCGACCAGCAGGTCGCCGCACTGTTCAAGATCGATGAAGTGTCCGTAGCGACCGCGCTCACCCGGCTGCACCTGGCCGGCGCCACTACCGACCTGCGCACCGTGATCAACGACCCCCGGCTGCCCGACACGGCATCCGCGCTCGACGAGGCGACCTTCCCCGTCGTCTACGCGGCGCTGCGCCTGCTGCACAAGGTCGCCGCCCTCATCAGCAAGCTCGGCATGCGGCCCGCAGACGTCACCTGGTGGCTGACCGGCAACAACGCCGAGGGCCTCGGCTGGATCAAGGCCACCGCGCTCGGCGTCGATAAGGGCACCACCGTTGCGCTGGCCCGCTGGACGGCGATGCGCTGGTTCTTCGACTGGAAGTCCCAGCTGCCCGCCTCCGACCTTTCCGCACTCGACTTCGCCGACATGCTGCTCGCCCCGGCCACCACCTCGGCGGACACCATCACCGCGCTGGCGAAGCTGACCGCGTGGAAGACGGCAGACCTCACCGCCCTCGCCACCGCGTACGGCTGGCTTGCGGCCGGAGTCGACCACGTCAAGGCTCACCTGGCCACGGCGGGCGACCTGCGCAAGGTCGCCTATGCCATGACGGCGCTGCGGAGTCTGGGCATCACGGCGGCGCGGGCGGTGACTTGGGCCGACGCGACGCCCGACGCAGTCGTCGCCGACGAGATCAAGCAGGTACTCAAGGCCCGCTACGACCTGTCGCAATGGCTGGACGCCAACCGCCCGGTCCAGGACGCACTCCGCGAACGGCGCCGCGACGTGCTGGTGGACTGGCTGGTGGCACATCCCAACAAGAGCCAGGGCCAGACCTGGACCGACCCGAACGGGCTGTACAGCTACTTCCTGATCGACGTGGAGATGAGCGCCTGCGCCCTGACCTCACGGCTCAAGCAGGCCACCGGATCCGCGCAGCTCTTCGTCCAACGGGTGCTGCTGAACCTGGAACTCGACATCGTGGCGAGCACGGTCGCGGACCCGAAGTGGAAGCAGTGGGAGTGGATGCGCCGCTATCGGGTGTGGGAGGCCAACCGCAAGGTCTTCCTATATCCGGAGAACTGGATCGAGCCCGAGTTGCGCGACGAGAAGTCGCCGTTCTTCATTGAACTCGAACACGACCTCCAGCAGCAGGACGTCACGGCGGAGACCGTCGAACAGGCGTACCGCGGCTACCTGGAAAAGCTCGACAAGGTGGCCAACCTGGAGATCCGCGCGATGTTCGAGCAGCGGATCGGCCAGGAGTCCGTACTGCACGTGATCGGCCGCACCCGCAGCAACCAGGGCGCCGAGTACTTCTACCGGACCAGGCTCAACCGGGCGCGATGGACCGCCTGGCAACCGGTCGGCGTCGAGATCAAAGCCGACCACCTGATGCTGGGCCTGCACAACCGCAGGCTCTACCTCCTGTGGCCACAGTTCCTGGAGAAGGCGGCCGAGCCGAGCTCGATCAAGACACCAAGCGCCGACACGAACGTCGCGGTGATCGCCCCCCGCCGATATTGGCAGGTCCAGCTCTTCTGGAGCGAGCTCAAAAACGGCACGTGGACGCCCAGAGTGCTGTCGGATGCACCGTTGACGGTGCTGCACTCGGCGACCGGCGGCAACCGTCTTGAGAACATCACGTTCCGGACCAGGATGGTGCCGGAGATCCGGACCCACCTGTACTTCACCTCGAGCCCCGGCCAGGTCGCGCCGCGGGCCGATGAACACTACGAGAAGCTGGGCCCGCAGATCACCCCGGACTCGCTCGGGTTCCACGAGCACCTCGTCTCGCCGCCGGACAGCGTCTACCATGGCAACCTGATCCGGCACACCACGGCCACGCAGTACTTCTACTACTCGGCGACGGTCGAGTCCGGCAAGCCGCACACGGTCCCGGCGCACGACAACGCGCCGACGATCAGCCTGCTGCGCAAGATCCGGCCCAGCCGGACCTGGTCGGTGATCGACTCGCATGCATCCGGCTTCGCGCCGACGGGATCGTTCTTCACCTGGGACCCGGCGCGGACCTACTTCGTGGACTACGAGTACCGCACGTACTGGTCGTACAACTCCCGCGGCTGGTACAGCTGGCAGGTCTCGAACTTCCTGTACTACCCGCACTACCACCCGTTCGTCGAGCTGTTCATCAAGGAGCTCAACACCTGGGGGCTGCCGGGCCTGCTCAACCGGCGCATCCAGGTCAGCCCGCAGACCATACCCGGCAGCCCCGTGCCGTTCGACTTCGCCGCCTACCAGCCGGACACCGCGGTCACGCAGCCGTACCCAAAGGAGGAGGTGGATTTCGACTACGCCGGGCCGTATGCGCCGTACAACTGGGAGCTGTTCTTCCACATCCCGATGATGATCGCCGGCCGGCTCGCCGCCAATCAGCGGTTCGAGGAGGCGCTTAGGTGGTACCACTACGTGTTCGATCCGACCAGCACCGACACCGCCACCCCGGATCCGGAAACGCCGCAGCAGAAGTACTGGATCACCAAGCCGTTCTACGAGACGACCAAGAGCGACTACTACCAGCAGAAGATCGATAACATGCTGCTGGCCATCGCCAAGGGCGACGCCACGATGCGGGCCCAGGTCGCCGAGTGGCGCGATCATCCGTTCAACCCGCACCTGATCGCCAGGATGCGGACGGTCGCGTACCAGAAGAACGTGCTGATCAAGTACATCCAGACGCTGATCGCCTGGGGCGACCAATTGTTCGGCCAGGACACCATCGAGTCGATCAATGAGGCGACCCAGCTGTACATCCTGGCCGCGACCGTGCTCGGCCCGCGCCCCAAGAGCGTGCCCAGGCAGGTGCCGAACCCGGCTCGCACCTTCTATCAGCTGCAGGCCGCCGGGATCGACGATTTCGGGAACGTGCTGCGGGAGGTAGAGAACCTGCTGCCGGACGTACCGGACGAGACCGGGCCGACCCCGGCAGGGCCCGAACTGCCGCGGCTGGACGTGCTGTACTTCGGCATCCCGAACAACGACAAGCTGCTGACCCTGTGGGACACCGTCGAGGACCGGCTGTTCAAGATCCGGCACTGCATGAACATCGCCGGAATGGTACGGCAGCTACCGCTGTTCGAGCCGCCGATCGACCCCGCGCTGCTGGTCAAGGCGACAGCCGCCGGCCTCGACATCGGGGCGGCGCTCAGCGACATCAGCGCGCCGATGCCACCGTACCGATTCTCAGTGATGATCCAGCGGGCGCAGGAGGTGTGCACCGCCGTCACCAATCTCGGCCAGGCGATGCTGGCCGCGCTAGAGAAGCGGGACGCCGAGACGTTCGCGGCGCTGCACTCCAGCCACGAGATCGCGCTGCTCGACCTGCTCCGGGACGTCCGTTCCAGCCAGGTCGACGAATCACAGGCCACCTGGGACGCGAACCAACGCAGCCGAGACGTCGTCGAGCTCCGGCGGGCCTATAACCAGCGACTGCTCGACGAGGGGCTGAGCACCGGCGAGATCACGTCGCTCGCGCTATCGGGGGTGTCGCTCGGTCTCGAGGCGGCCGTCGCGGTCGGCTACATCGTGGCCGGCGGACTGAAGCTGATCCCCAGCTTTCTGGCCGGCGCCGCCGGATTCGGCGGGTCGCCGACCGTCTCCGCCAGCATGGGCGGCCAGCAGATCGGCAACGCGGCCGAGATGGCCGTGTCCACGCTGCGGTCGCTCGCCACTACCGCTGACAAGGGCGCCTCCCTGGCAGGTGTGCTGGCCGGCCACGCCCGGCGCGCGCAGGAATGGGAGCACCAGCGGAACATGGCCGCCACCGAGCTACCCCAGATCGATAAGCAGATCCTCGCGGCGCAGCTGCGGCACACTGTCGCACAGCAGGAACTGACACACCACGATAAGCAGCGCGAGCACGCGGTGGCCGAGGACGAGTTCCTGCGCACCAAGTTCACCAACGCCGAACTGTACGACTGGATGATCGGCCAGCTGTCCACCGTGTATTTCCAGAGCTACCAGCTCGCCTTCGACCTGGCCAAGCGGGCCGAGCGGTGCTTCCGGCACGAACTGGGCCTGACCGACTCCAGCTACATCCGATACGGGTACTGGGACAGCCTGCACAAGGGCCTGCTGGCGGGCGAGCGGCTCGGGCACGATCTGCGCCGGCTGGACGCCGCCTATATGGACCAGAACAAGCGCGAGTACGAGCTGACCAAGCACGTCTCGCTCGCCCAGTTCGACCCTGTCGCACTGCTGCAGCTCAAGCGGAACGGCGAGTGCTTCGTCGACATCCCCGAGGTGGTTTTCGACCTCGACCACCCCGGCCACTATTTCCGGCGGCTCAAGGCGGTCTCTCTGAGCGTCCCGTGCGTGGTCGGGCCGTACGCCACGGTGGCCTGCACGCTTACGCTGACCAGCAACAGCCTCCGCAAGGACGCCACCCTGATCGCCGGCAAATACCCCAGGGACCCGGTCGGCGACACCCGCTTCCGCGACAGTCTGACCGCGGTGCAGTCCATCGCGACCAGCTCCAGCGTGGACGACGACGGCCTGTTCGAACTGCGCTTCGACGACCAGCGATACCTGCCGTTCGAAGGAGCGGGCGCGATCAGCTCCTGGCATCTTCGACTGAACTCCGACGTCCCGCAGTTCGACCACGACACGATCTCCGACGTTGTCATCCGTCTGCAGTACACCGCGCGGGAAGGCGGCGGGCTGCTGCGCACCGAGGCGTTCAAGAACATCGACACCACCCTTAACAGCGCGGTCCTGGCCGGCGGCCGGACGGGCCTGTACCGCGTACTCGACCTCAAGCGGGAGTTCCCCGACGCGTTCTACCGGTTCCTGCAGCCCGCGCACCCGGCCGACGACCAGGTCATCGATCTCGGCGACCTCGCCGAGCGGCTGCCGTGGTTCACCCGTTCCTTCCCCACGAAGAAGGTACGCATGGTGGAGGTCGCCGCGCAGATGAAGGACGCGGCGTCGTACAAGGTCTCCGTGTCCCCCTTGGGCAATCAGTTGCTCCCACTGACGCCCGACCCGGCGTACACGGGCCTCCATCGCGCCACCAAGGACCTCACCGGCATCGAGGCACCGATGACCAGCTGGACCCTCAAGATCCGCAAGGCCGACGCCGGCGACTTCCGCTCGCTCCCGCCGGACGCCGTCCGCGAGCTGTTCCTCATCATCAACTACACCGTGGACCGCCCATGACGGCGCAACTGACCCCCGCCGAGATCGATACCATCGTCAACCGGATCGTCATGGTCGCCCGCCCGGACCGCGTACTGATGTTCGGCTCGTACGCCAAAGGCGTGGCCACCGACCGCAGCGACCTCGACCTGCTCGTCGTCGTCCCGACCGACACGACGCCCCTCTGCCAGCCCTCAGACCTCACCCCCTACCTCGGCGGCTGGATCATTCCGATCGACATCCACGTCGTCACCACGGAGGAACTGGAGGAGTACGGCAAAGAGCAATACCACTTCCTCCACTCGGTGCTGCAGTCCGGACGCACGCTATACCAGCGCATCGAATTGCGGCATGAATTCAAAACTAATGGACCCACTCAAATCCGGTGACTACACCATGTTCAGACGTTCGTTCTCGAGTGTGACGACAGGCTCTGCGCGCCAGCGCAGCACGGTGCACCTCTCTCGCCAACGGGATGTTGCTGGTAGCCCTCGGCACGCCGGTGGGCTGCGGAGGCGGCGGAACATCCGCATCCCCCCGCCCTGCCCACCTTCCGCCAGCGGCAGCAGGCAAATCGCTACGAACAGTCCGGCAAGGAGTTGGAGATGAACAGACATCTCCGGCAGGACCAAGAGTCGTTGGCGCACCGGTTCGTCGTGATGGCAGCGGTCGACCGCAATTTCTCTGCCGAACACGGAGATCCTGACCATGGATGAGCAGTCGCTGTCCTGGCCCTACTGGCTCACCCGCGCGATCCTCGCCAATGGCCGGGAGGCGTGGATGGATGCGGTGTGGTCGGTCGGCGGGTCGCCGCCGTACGGAGGGGTCTCCTACGAAGAGGGCGCCGCGGTGTACGCACTGCTGGAGGCCTATCAGGGACCGGGCATGGCACCTAGCAGTGCGTACGACGCGGTGGCGGCGCACCTCGGCGGCACTCCGGATTCGGTGCTCGCGCTTGAGATCTTCCGGTTGCACGACGCGATCGCCAGCCGCGACGTCGCGCACGCGACGCGCGAGGAGATTGACGCCGGTAAGGCGCTCGCGCAGGACCTCCGGGACCCGCGCGCCGCACTGTACTTCGAGCTGCTCGACGGTGATATGGCCCTCAGGGACGAGCGCATCACCGTAGCGAGGGATCGGTTCCTCGCGTGCGCCAACGAGCTGAACGCGATGGCGGTGGAGGACCCCGTCTACGTCACCCGGCTGGTCGACGTGATGGTGAACGTCGCCACGCTCTCGGTTCGCGACGGCGACTTCGACGTCGCGAGGACGATGGCGACCGCTCTGCAGCTGCTAGGACAGGCTGACCGGCTGGGCGAGCTCCGGGAGGTGCTGCTGGGATCGGGAGGTGCTGCTGGGATGAAGTTCACCGAGCTCCTGCGCCAGGGCAGCAACTTCCTCGAGTCGGGAGATGCCGTGCGCTCCCTCGAGGCGTACACGCGCGCCGAGGCCATGAACGTGGACGACCCCGCGATGTGCGGGGCTCTCGGCGACATGGCCGTCGCCTACAAGCGGATCGGCAACCCTCAGAAGGCGATCGCGACATACGAACGCGCGATCGCGCTCTGCCAGCGCTACGAGGACGCACTCAACCTGAGCCGCTGGACCACCAACCTCGTCGCGCTGCTGCTCTCACGCGGCGCGAACGAGCAGGCCGAAGACCTGCTCCTCCGGATGCTGGAGGCCGCTGAGGCGACCGGTGACGCTCTCCAAGTGGGCGCCGCGGCGTCCACTGCCGGGCAGTACTTCGCCGAGCAGCAGCGGTTCGCGGAAGCCGAGGAGTGGTTCGCCCACGGCCTGGAAACAGCGTCCGGCCAGCCGGAGATCGAAGCGCTGCTGCGCGACAACCTCGCCATCGTGCGCCTCGCGCTCGCTGACGCGGCATTCGCCCAAAACCGCGTGACGGACGCGTCCGCGGTGCTCAGACGTCTTTTCGCCGATCCCCCTGCGGGCGACGACCTCGTGCTGCGTGCGCTCATGCTGCGCGGGAGCCTCGCGGAGCGCGCGGGCGATCTCCAGCGCGCTCGGAGCGACCTCCGAGCCGCGGTGGACATCGCCCGTCGTCTCGGCTACGACGAAATAGTCACTGCCATGACGCAGACGTTGGACGCCGAGCCCAGTAACGGACTGCGAACCAGCGCCCTCGCCCCGGAGACGTTCAGAGCCGAGATCGACGCGGCGCTGGCCGTCCACGACGTCGAGGCGGAGCTCTCGGCGCGCGTAAACTACGCCGCGACGCTGTTGCAGCACGACCTGGGCGACGCGCTGACCGCATTCGACGAGACGATCCTCAGGCTCCGGGCACGAGGTGACCGGCGACGCGAGCTGGTGCTGAGCCTCAACTTCGTCGTGCCCATGCTCGAGATGGGTGAGACGGGACGAGCGGTCGCACTGGCACAGCGGTGCGTCGAGATCTCCGCGACGGCGCGCGTCGACCATCGGCTGCTGGCCTACCTGCTGAGCGGCCGCGTCGCCATCGACGCCCAGCACGACTGGACGGCCGCTGTCGCCGCGTTCGCCGAGGCCGCCCGCCTCCTGGAGGAAAGTGATCTCGACGCCGATGACCGCGAGCTGCTGCTGCCGGAGGTGGCGGAGGCGGCTACGCGGCTGCTGAAGGCCGATGAGGTGGCGCTGGCGCTACGGCTGGGCAGAGCGGGAGGAATGGAGTTGCCTGACCTGCCGGCCACCCCGACAGTCGCCGCGCTGGACGTGGACGCGCTGCGCGCGGCGAACGATCCGAGCTTGGATGGGATGCTGAGCCGCTGGCGGGCCTCGCCCGTCCAGCCGCGCGCAGTCACGTCGCTGCTCGACCTCTTCGACTACCTGGCCGAGCGCATGGACAGCGGCGCGGCCACGACCGTGGACGGCGCATCGGCTGGCGGCCCGGGCGGACTGCTACAGGTGGCAGAGCTGCTCGCGCAAGGCCACGCCTCGGCTTCCGACGCGGAGGCGGCCGCACGGTCTCTGGCGGTCACGACCGACGACGCGACCGCACTCGTTGCCTACGTCGCGCGTCATGAGAACGTCGAACGCGGCGTCCGGTCAGCGCTGATGCAGCTAGTCGTGGAGACCACGGACAGTGCGCCGCTGGCCGCGTGCCTGTGCCGGTTCCTGATGCTAAGCGCTCCCGGCCCGGCGGCGGCGCTGGCGCATGCTCGTCGCGGTGTTGAGCTGCTCGGGGACGCCGACATCGAGATACGAGTAGACCTCCTCAACGAGACGTCGGTGAACCTGCAACAGCTGGGCCGTGCGGAAGAGGCGATGGCGGCGGCGCGGGCTGCGGCCGATGCGGCCGGACGCCTGGGGCTCGAGCAGATCGAGGGCATGGCCCTCGGCAACCTCGCCACGTCGTTGCTCCAGCTTGATCGCGCGGACGAGGCCATCCCGGTCCTCGAGCAGCTCGAACGCGGCCAGGAGCGGCGTGGCGAGCTGGACCAGCTCGAGCTGACGCGCTACAACCTGCGAGCTGCCCGCGCGGCCGCCGGGTCAGACGAGCAGTTCGCGGCTGAGAGGGACGACCCGGACGAGATTCTGCAACGAGCCGCGCTGCTGACGCGCCAGGGCGAGCCCTACGCGGCCGTAAAGCTGTTCGAGCGCGCGTTTGCGCAGATCAAGTCGGGCCAGCCCTCCGCCACGGAGTGGGGTGCGCGCACCAACTACGCGATCGCCCTCTACGCGCTCGGGCGCATCGACGCCGCACTGGACCAGCTGGACGCCGTCGCCCGTCGCTACGAGCACGACAACCCGGCACTCGCCGCCCAGACGCTCGGGCGCATGGTCACAGCCGCCAGCACCCAGCCACTGCGGGCTCGCGGCTACGCCGAGCGCGCGGTGCGCGCGGCGACCGCCTCGGGAGACCCGCGCGTGCGAGCGCATGCGTACGCCGTCCTCGGCGCGCTCCATCACGAGGACCAGCAGTTCGCGTCCGCGGTCGATGCGCTGAGCACTGCCGTGAAGCTCGATGACGACCCTAAGGTCAGGATCATGCTCGGCGACGCGCTCGCACGCGCCCGCCGGCCAGATGAGGCGCTCGCGCAGCTCGACGAGGTCGATGCCGAGTCGGTCGAGCCTGCCAGCCGCGTGCTGCTGCGCACCGCACGTGCCAATGCGCTCGCGGAGCGCGGAGACCGCATCGCCGCTCTGGCGGAGCTGCGGATAGCTTACGCACTCGAGCTCGAGCATCAGGCGGAGCTGGATCCGACGTCATGCTTCGGGTCACAGGCGCTCGCGTTCGCGTTGCTGGAGGACGGCGCGGTAAGCGAGGCGCTCACGGTCCTGGAGTCGGTGACGAGCCGCCTGTACGACGCCGGCGTCGAGGACCCGGAGCGGCTGGTCGGGCTGGAGACCGCTCAGGCGCTCAGCGCGATGGGCGACGCGATGGGCGCCGACGCGGTGCTGGCTCGCATCGCCGAGCGGGCCACCGTGAACGGCGACGACGCTCGGCTCGCCCGAGCCCTCTGCATCCGCGCAAACGTGGCGATCGAGCGCGGCGACCTCGAGGGCGCGCTCGACTACGCACAGACGGCACGCGATCTGGCAACGAGCGTCGGCGACCGCCACGCGGAGGCGACGGCAGTCGACCTGGTCGGCACCGTCGAGCGCCTCGAAGGCCGCTTCGACCAGGCCGCCCAGGACCACGCGGCCGCGGCGGGGTCCTTCCGCGCGGCCGACTCGCCACGCGACGAGCTGGTCGCGCTGCTCAACCTCGCCGAGGCGCGCTACTGCGCGCACGACCCTTATGGCGCGGAGGAGGCGCTGGTCGAGGTCAACTCGTTGCTGGGCGACGACAGTGCGCCGGCCCTGCTCTGGAACGCGCACCTCCTCTCGGCCCTTGTGATGGCCGACAAGGGGCAGTGGCCGGCGGCGCGCGAAGCGCTCCGCACCTCGTTCGAGCTCCTCCACGGCTCGGACCTCTCAGGCGCAGCCGGGTCTGCACGCCAGCGTCTGCGCAGCGAGGAACGCATCCACCGGCTGGCGGCCAACGCAGCGGTCCGTGCCGGCGACGGTAAGTTCGCCCTGGAGATCCTCGAATCGGGACGCGCCCGGTTCTTGCGTACGGTGATGGAGCGCCGACGCAGCCGTCCCGCCGGAACGTCCGACGCGGACTGGCTGCGCTACGAGCGCGCCGCGGACGCGCTGGCCGAGCTGCGCGTGCGGCGACGCAACGACCTGCTGTCGCCCGACCCCGAGCTCGCGCGCGAGTCGTCGGAGGCGGAGCGCGAGCTCGCGCGTGCGACCGCCGCGGTTTTCGGCGAGCACCAGCCCGACAAGACCCGTTCGCCGTTCCCGCGCTTTGAGGATCTGCTTCGCCCGCTGCTGGCCGATGTGGCTGTCGTGGCGGTCGACGTCGTGGAGGACGGCATCCAGCTGGTATGCGCTGGCCGGGACGCGACCGGAGCGCTCTGGGCGGAGGCGGCGCTCGATCCGCGCATGACACGCGCTGACCTGCCCGACCCCGAGCGGCTCCGCGACCCCACAACACTGGCGCGGCTGTGCCGGACGCTGGGCCGGCAGCTGTGGCCAGCCGTGCTGGAGCGACTGACTGCCGACGCGTCGCGGCTGGTGGTGCTTCCGTCTGCCCGGTTGGCGGGCCTGCCGCTCGGCGCGGCCACGTTGCCGGACGGACGGCGCGCAGCCGAGCGGTTCTGCCTCACGTTCGCTCCCAGCCTCTCGCTGATCTCCGATCGGACGTCGCGACCTGCGACAGGGCTTCTTTGCCAGGCCGTCGACCCTACGGGCGATCTGCCGTTCAGCCGCTCCGAAGCGCGTGCCGTCGCGGCCCTCCATGACGGTCCCACCACCGTATGCTCCGGCCCGGCTGCGACGCCGGACGCCGTTCTCGAGCTGATGCGTTCTGCCGACGTGCTGCATTTTGCCGGGCACGCCGCCTTCGACGCCGACGACCCGGTGCGCTCCTTCCTGCGATGCGCGCCCTCACGCGACGACCATGGGCGGCTGACGGTGACGCGGACGCTGGGCGAGGTCTCCACTCCTCCCGATGTCGTGGTGCTCTCGGCATGTGAATCATCCTCGTTCACCCCGGACGACCCGTTCGACGAGCTCGTCGGCCTGCCGGGCATCCTCCTCGCCACGGGCACACGCTGGGTCGTCGGCTCTCTGTGGGAGGTCGGCGACATCGCGACGTCGCTCCTCGTGCCGGAGTTCTTCCGGCGCTGGAACCGGGGCGCGGTTCATCCTGCCCGTGCACTCGCCCAGGCGCAGGCGTGGCTGCGTGAAGAGGTCAGCTATGACGACGTGGCTCGGCTCACGGACTCGCTAGCACGCGAGGCACCGGACGACGAGCGCCTGCGGGCCGCGCGCGACGAGTGGGTCGTACGCCGGGGCGACGACTCGCCGGCGTTCGCCGACGAGCTGAACTGGGCGGCCTTCACTGTGACTGGAGCGGCATGATGGAAGCGACAACACTCACGATCATCGGCGCAGCAGCCTTCGGAGTCGTGGTCGGCTGGATCACCTATCGAACCCTGCGTCGTCGCGAGGATCCCGCCCAGCTCTCCGACCTCGCGGCGGTGATCGGGGCAGTCAGCGGCGGTGCCGTGACTGCGATCCCGTTCGAGGACCCGGACGTCTTCGCCGCCTACTCCATCGGGCTCGCGGTCGGATTCTTCGGCTACCTCTTCACCTCATTGCTCCTGGTGAGGGACAAGCAGAAGGCCGACGAATGGCTCGGTGAGCCCCGCAAGAGCGACGAGTACCCCAGCAACCCCCGCAGGCGCGACGAGTTCATGGGCGACTGATGGCAGACTTCGACGACCTTGTCGCCAAGTTGCGACGCAATTGGGTCAGGTTGCCCGCGCTCGCCGGGCCAGGCTGGCCGGAGCTGGAGCGGCAGCTTACCCGGCTCATAGAAGAGGGCGAGTCCGGTCGCCTGGCGCCGGTAGTCGCCGCAACGCGCATCCGCGTCGCCGTGGCGGACTTCCCACAGGTCTACGGCTTGGTCACCGGCCCGGCGGAGCCCGAGAGCCCAGACACCGTGCCACCGATGCCGAAGGACGTGCTCCGTAGGGGCGACGGCCCGCCGAAGGTCGAACCTCCGCCGCCGCCTCGCTACGTGAACCTCGCGTTCATCCGGCAGGAGGACTTCACCCGCGTCCCGGCGACCCAGGGCCTGCGCGCCGGAGGTGGCTATCAGCTGCGGGTCGACCTCGGCAGGTTCTCACCAGAGTCAATCATCGTCAACGCTCCGCCGGTGCCGACCAAGCGGCTGCCTCCAACACAGCAGGGACACTGGCTGGAGCTGACCGTCACCAGCGAAGGCTTCCGCGTGCCGACGGAGCCGACCCACCTTTACCTCCCCAGACAGGGCGCCAGCTTCACGTGTCCGTGCCATCCCGGAGACACACACACGTGCAAGGTCCGCGACCGTGATGACTACGCCTTCATCACGGTGACGGCTCCCCTGGAACCAGGCCCCGGCCGGCTCCGCGTCGCGCTGTGGCACAGACGCAACGTCGTCCAGTCCGTGCTGGTCGAAGTCGACGTGGTGGCGCAGGAGCGGGACCCGGGACGTCAACATGCGCACGTCGATTTCACGCTCACCCACAACCTCAGCGACGTCGAATCCCTTCGGGCGCGAGCGGCCGGCGTCCTAGTCAACGAGCGCGGCGGCAGCCACACGCTGGTCCTCAATGGCGTGGACGACGGCATTATCACCGTCGACTTCAGCGAGGGGACGCTGATGACGGCGATGGACGCCTTCCGTGCGGCGCTGCTGAGGGCTCAGCTTAAGCAGGACGGCACCCAGCGCCGCAGCCTCCTCGGTCCTGCCAACGAAAAGTCACGGGTGGGGTTGGTGGAGGACCTCGCCCGGCTCGCGGGTGTGGGAGCCGACCACTGGGCGGCGTTGTATCCGCATGCCCCAGAGGCGCTGCCCGCGTTCGCCAAGGCACAAGGCGACGGGATGCAGATCGCTCGCGTCGAGAGCAGCCGGTTCGTCTTCCCGTGGGCAGGGATCTACGACCTACCGCTTGAGCGCAGGCGGTTCGGTCACTACGACCTGTGCCCCCTCGTCGAGGAGTGGGACGGTCGAGCACCGTTGATCGACGGCTCTCCGACGCGATGCCCGCGTGAAGCCGAGCACGCCCGGAAGAACATGCTGTGCCCCTTCGGCTTCTGGGGGTTTCGCTTCGCGATAGAGCAGCCGGCCTCGACACGCGGTAGGTCGCTGCCGTTGCAGATCCCCCTCCCGTCCGCACCGGCGGCCATCATCGCACAGAGCCTCGCGCTCGACCGGGAGATGGCGGACACCCATCTTGCCGCAGTGGTTGCCGCGTTGCCCGGGTTCAGCGTCCGGGAGGCCAGCTCAGCCGACGAGGTCTGCGAGGCGCTCGGCGAGCACGCCCTCGGCCTGGCGTACTTCTACTGCCATGGCCGGGGGACACCCGACGACGCTTGGATCGAGGTGGGACGCGACGAGGCCATCTACCCACAGGACATCGCGACGTGGGCCGTCGTCGACTGGGTGCCGCGTGATGAGCACTGGTCCACCACGCGTCCGCTAGTGATCCTTAACGGCTGCCACACGGCCGAGCTCACCCCAAACTCGCCCGTTAACTTCGTCGACGGTCTGTCCAGCGCGGGTGCGGCTGGCATAGTTGGGACGGAGATTACGGTGTCACAGCGCTTGGCCGGCGAAGCCGTAGAGTTGATGCTCGAGGGTCTCATCAGTCGGCAACTTCCGGTCGGCCAGGCCCTTCACCGGATGCGTTCGCGCCTGCTTGCCAAGGGCAACCTGCTCGGGCTTGCATATACCGCATACTGCTCGAACGACCTACGGTTCGTCTGAGTTCGAACCCGCTGCGCGAGGACTCGCAGCGGAAGGCGACCACGGGCCATACATTCCTTCGTTTGCTCGCGGCTGGCTAGGAAGGTGCGCACTAAATTGAGCCAACTCAGGTCACCGCCGCCGACCCTTTACCCGCCGATCTACGCGCGGGCGCTCCAACAGATCCACGACCCGCGAAGTGCGCACTAACTTGATAAAACTCAGGTCTCAGAATGAGAGACGAGGTGAACCACTGTGACTTTCGTGAGGCCCTGGCCTCCACGAAACTCGGTGCGGTTCAAGGTCGGCACCCGGCGTGCCAGCGTCTAGCTTTGGGACGCCTCATAGCGTGTCCGCCAAGCCGAGCAACGGACAATGTATGTGGATAGCTCTCTAGTTGCGAAGACTTCCTTATCCCAATCTTCCGGCAGAGCTGAGGTGACATCCTCAGTTGCGTAAGCCCATCCATAGCGACTGTCGGTCAAGTTGAGGCGGCGAAGTTCGTACACACGATCTTCGAATGCGTCGATCGTGCGCCACTCTGCCGGGTTTAGATCTGTGATGAGCCTGCCATGTGCGATGGCTTCCGCTGGTACGAGCACGGGGTAGACCCGATTTGGTAGTGCAGCGATCCGCCAACCCTCGACCGCTGCGGGGCTGCTTTCGGGTACACGGTCGATCAACGTCCGCAAGACTTCAGGAAAGAGGAGGCTGCCGTAAACGAAGAGAGCTTGCGGTTCCACCGATAGTCGGTCCATCTGGCCAGAGAGCTTGGAGTTGGAGTGGGGTGAGTGGCTGTCGATATGCGGCATATAGCACCTCTCCCGCGACTGCGGCGCCGGCGTCCGCAAGGGCAGCGAACCAGTCCAGGCCGGCAGGGTAAGACCAGAGATAGGACCTCAGCAGGGGGTCTCTGCCCCTGTCGCTCAGGGTGTCAGCGATCGTCTGGTCAGACCAGAAGGGTACGCGGGTGCGGGCATAGCTGACACAGTTGTCGATGCTCACTCGTGCATTGATCGCGAGATGTAGCTGAGCCCGTACCAGCTGGAGGTAGTGGTCCAGGCGTACGCGTGCGATGAGGGTGCCATCTGAAGCGGCCACGAACAGCGGCCATGCCTGGGCCAATCCTTCCAGGAGGACCTGGGTTGGCGCGTGCACACTCAGGAGGCGAACCCAGGGGACTTCCTTTTGCTCACACTGCGCGGAGAAGCTCGCGCTCTGTAAGCCGTGGCCAAGTACCTCGTGCAAGGCGAACTGACGTGCCCGGACTTCGGTGAATCGGGCGGTATGGAGATTCAGGCGCAGTCGTACATCGCTTCCTGCGCCATCCAGCCAGTAGGACCAGTACGCATCGATGTTGGCCGTCTCGATCGTTAGCCGATAATTTGCTTCGCTTCCGGTCGCCTGGCGAATGCTCGGCTCAAAGTGGTCCGCGGCTTCCCGGATAGCGTCTGGCGCCTCATGAGCAGCGAGCGGCTTCTCCAGCTCCTCAAGATTGCGTTCGGTGTCGGTGTTCCACGACAGGCCGAGCGTTTCCAGGGATTGCCGGGCAAGCTCGCCTCTCTGCGATATGTACTCATTGGACCAGCCGACTGCCTTACAGCCTTGCGTTCGCTCAACGTAGGTGTTCAAGTCCAAACGTTCGCCGAGTAACGCGGCGAGATAGGTCAGGTGCGCAACAATTTGCTTCTGCAAGTGCGGATCGTCGGCGCTTGCGTCCAGCAGGGCGTTGAGCCGGTTGTGGACGGCTAGGCGATCCTCTACATCATCGCCAGTTGGGCCGGATGGGAAGCAGTCGAAGTCAATGACTGCTGGTCCTCCACGAGCTATCTCGTATCTGTGCCACGCTCGTAGGACGCCCTCAAGCTCATCGCGGATCCTCATCGCCAACGTCCCATCGGAGCGTCACAGCTTGACCGGGGTGCAAATGGTCACGCGTGAGCGTTATGACCACGTCATCCTCTTCGTAGTCCCACATCAGTTCGTCGGTCGCAGAGTTTTCCGACCCGTCTGCGTGTTCTTCGACAGCAGTGCACACAACCAACTGTTCAGCTCCTCGATGCCGGAGCCGTAGGGTGAAATGGCGCGTGTGACGAGCGATGGACTGTCTCCAATAGTGGTCGTATACGAACCTGCCGCCCTCGCAGACGTACCCGACAACCCCTGTTTCACCTGTGCGGATCGGAGGTGAAACACGGCATGCGAATTTCGACATGCTTGGCGTGTCGTGCACTCTTTCGATTGCGGCACGGTGGCCATCTTCGTTGATCGGGGTAAGTGTAAGCCGACCGCGCGTGTGCTCGAACCACAGCTCTCGTGGAATCCGCGTTAGCGGCTTCTCGCCGAGATTGAGCAGGTGATGTCTGTACGTCAAGCGCGCCCAGCCATCATCCGCTATGTCGATATCGACGTTCATTTCAAGTTCGACAATATCGCCCGCGAGGGCGGCTAGCAGGTGGATCTCGTGGTCAGGCAGCCGCATCGCGCGCTTAAGTTCTGCCAGCCTTCGCGCAATACCCTGCGGGAAGTCCTCGCTACTTTCGCCGCTCTGGCCATTCGATGGGGCTATCGACGGAGCCGCGGTATCCACCGTCGTACCGTCCGATCTTGCATGGAGCGTCACCGCTGGATGTCGACCGACGACGTCAGAGTTGTGCTCCTCTAGACCCTCATCGATCATCTTAGTGAGAAGCGCTATCTCTGCATCCGTGGCATCGGACTCGATCGACTCAGGCACTACGACAGCCTGAGAAATGACAGTTTCAAAGAGTTCTGCGGCTGTCATGCCGGGGAACATCCGCTCCAAAACGCGGCAATGGTCGGGGAAGGGCAGACCTTTGATATCTCCGGTAACCCATCGATAGAACTGCGCGCGACTGGGCGCAGATCCGATCAACTCAGGATCGATACCCTTGGCCGCTTTGTCGTATTCCTTGCGGAATGTCCTATACGTCTGCCAATGCTGCTGTTCGAGCAGGAGCTTGATCCGTACGGGCTGCGCGGTCATCCCATGCCCTTCATTCACCTGAACAGCGGAGCCCCATCCCCAGGACGACGGTAACAGACGAGACCGAGACGAGACGGAACGAGCACGAGACTCCTCAAATGCGATCTTCGCGGAGACGCGATGAGACATGCCTCCCTAGCAAGCTCGACGGTGTCAACGACACCACCGTCAGGCGAGGGAGGGAGGAAGCGATGCCCGAACATGGCGTACACGTTATGGGCGACGGCGCCATTTCCGCGCATCGCGGAGTCCGTTTGCCTACTGTCCCCAGCGACTCGCTCTTCCGCGCTATCACCTTTCCGCCAGTGCCCCGCGCTGTCCGAAACGCGCGCACCTGGGTCAAGGAAACTGCATCCCGGTGGGGTGTGACGGCCCGCGAAGAGGACATCGTCCTTACCACCTCAGAGCTCGTCACCAACGCGATCCGTCACGCGGAAGACGGTGGATCCGTCACCCTGCTCATGATGTACGCGGCCGACGTATTGCGCCTTGAGGTCCGCGATCAAGACCCGCTGAACATGCCTTTGGTTCAGGCTCCCGAACCCACAGAGACCAACGGCTGGGGCCTCTTGGTGGTCGGCCAGTGCGCCGAACGGTGGGGGGTCCGCGTTTCCGAGAGCGGCAAAACGGTCTGGGCCGAATTCGACATCCCACGCGCGCCCTCGAACCGCTGGCGCCCATCGCCTTCCCCGGAGGAGGGCGGAGCCGATGACTGACCCTGATGAGATGGCCGCCTGGGCCGATGAGCCGGCGTTCCTCCTTGAGGAAGGCATCGCGTATGTGAAGGGCTGGGCACGCGCCCAACACGCTGCCAGTGCTCTTGTCAGCGCTCTTGAGGCCATCGGACACCCTGACGTATTGCCGTACCTTCGCGCCGACGTCAACGTCACTGGCGCTGGCTTCGTCGATCTTGGCCGCGTTACCCCCGAAACGGCTGCGCTGCTCGCTGAGGCCCTTTGCGCCCTCGCACGCAGCGCGGGCCAGCAAGAGAAGGGGCATGCCGCGTGAACCGACCAAAGCCTCAAGCTCACACCGATAGCCGGGATGTGTTGGAGTCGCCGTTCCTTTCGGATGCGGATCTGCTGGGGCATCGGCGGCCGTTCAGTAGTGAGGACGCCGACAGCGGCTCACGGCGGTACGAGTCTGATGACCCATCCGATGCGTTCGCCGTGTCGGAGCGGCGATTGGCCAAGCTGGCGACCGCGCTGGAAGGCGCCGCGTTCCGCACGAAGATGCTCCCCGCGTTGCGGATCACGGTAGGCGGATCCCCAGAGGGGTTGGTCGAGGGGGAGCGCCGGTCGTACCCACCCCGATTGCTGGTGTGGAACCACGACGGGCATGAGCTGGCAACGGTGATGGTGGGCGGCCGGTCAGGCTGTTTTCTGATCGCTCGCCCCGATGGGGGATCCGAGATGGCCAGCGATGCCGCCATGGCCGCCGCACTGGTGGCGGGGCATCTGGCCGACGGCCTTCCGATCACGGGAGTGCGCGATGAGTGACGAGATGACGCTCGTGGATCTGGCCGCCCGGTACAAGGGATGGACCATCTCCGATGGCCCAGGTGGTGGGTACTGGGCCGTCCGCCGTGTCTTGCTGCCCGAATCCGCTGGCGGTGGGCGGGCCAATGTGCGATGCGGGAACTCCTTGACCGAACTGGCGTCGCATCTCGCCGAGGAAGCCCGCCTCGACCAGCGCGCCGCCGGAGTACCGCGGCAGGGACACACACCGTGAATCCGGCGACTGCCCCAGCTCGACCCCCGCCAACGGGCTGACGACGACAGGGACACAGGTGGCGATAGGAAGGAGCGGGCATTGATCGCGATGTCCGGTGTCAGGCGAATGCCGGCTGAAGCGTCGCAGGGCGCCCACCTGGGGCGGCAACCGGGGGTGGGCGACGAGACGGCAGGCGTCCGACGACATACGGGCGTGTTGCGTTCGATCAAGGGCGACAGCAAGCCGGTTAACACCTGTTCCAAGTGCGGGGCGATGTACACGTGTGCCTCCTGCCCGCGCTGCTCCAAGCCGCGCTGAGCCGGGCGGTGAAAGACCAGGGGCGGACGATGGCGAGGGTCGGCCGCCTCGGTGGGTGAGTCGGGGAAATCGTGCGGTCGCAAGAGCGATCTGCCTGCCGATCTCTTCTGCCGCCGCGCATGGGCGATGGTCGTGCGGCATCCGGTGAAGCAGCCGGGTTGCGTGCGGCTGGCCTATCCACTTCACAGGTTCCGGGTTGGGTGCCGTCCTGTCCGCGTGGCCGCTCATGTGGCCGCGACTGTGGATGACCGTTGCCCTGCCCATGCCGCCCTCCTCGACTCGTGGCGGCAAGCCTCACGCAACCTCTTCGAGATCGACTCTCTCACGGCATTCTTGGAGGCCTGGTGTCCACCGATACTCACCACCCCTCGACAGCTACGGGCCGGATAGTCCCTTTCCCGGCTGCCATGCAACGCGCGGTCGTCAGCAGTGTCAGGCCACTGGCGCGCTGCCTGCTGAGCTATCTGCCTGTGCTGATGGTGGCCGTGGGCACCGGTCTTCGCGCCCTCGCTGGGCCGTTGTGGGCGCTGGCGCTGGTGGCCGCCGTGCTGGCTATCGGTGCGCTGGTTCTCACGCTGCGACGTCGACGGCGGCCCGGCGGCCGGATCGACTGGGATAGCGCGGCGCCGTACGAGCAGGCGATCCGCGCACAGATCAGCCCGCGGATCCTCACAGTCCTAGACGAGACTGCCGCGTGGATTGGCCGGCTCGGCTATCGCATCCATGTGTACCGGATGGAATGCACGTGCGGCCACGACGGCTCGGCGTGCTCGTGCCGTCAGCGTTGGTTCGCCGGCACTGCACCCATGCCGGGCCGTCGTGTGGTGCTGCTGGTGGGAGACCGGCTGTTGGAGGCAGAGGCCGACGTCTTGAGGTTCGTGATGGTGCACGAGCGGACACATGTAAGCACAGTGTGGTTCGCAGCGGCTCGGGCGCGTATCCTCGTCGTCTCGCTGGCGGCCGTGGCCGCGGGCATCCTCTCGTCGGGAATGACAGTCCTGCTCGCAGCCGCTGGCCTACTGCTGGTCTGGATGGTGTGGGCGTGGGTCATCGAGCTCGCCTGCGATCTGAACGCTGCGCGCTGCCACGGCGCCGCCGCTCCGCAACTTTGGGCCATGTACACCGAAGCAGGGGCGCTGAGCCGGGCCGGCCTGCGGTGGTGGCAACGAACGATTCGGCTGTCAACACTGCCCGACCATCCTCCGGTATGGCTGCGCGCCCGACTCTGCCGAGCCACACACCAGCGTCGGCTGGAGACCCCGTGATCAGGGCGCTGTTCAGGCGCCTGCGCGGGTCGCAGTGGGAGCCATCACCGTGCTCATCGTTGGGCGTCATGTCGTGTACGGCGCGACCCGATCCGCGGTGGGCGGTTCTGGCGATAATGGCCTGCCCCCTGCCAATGCCGTGGCCCTGGTGGATCGGTACGGCCATGTCACAGCGGCAGGAGGAGCGCAGCCCTGGCTGTGATCACCATGACACCACCACGAGCCCACAGAGGCGAACCCCGTCGTGAGCGTCGACCCGAACAACCTCAAGGGCAAGAAGGGTGCGGATAACTCACACAGCAGCGCGCCTGTGGCCACCTCTGACGGCCCGGCGGGCCTGTACAACCCGGATGAGCGATTAGCCGGGCATGTGGTCCTCCGGTTGGCGGAGCCGATCGTGCGGCGGGTGGATACCCGGTTGCGGCGGAATTGGTGGGAGGGCGGCCGGTCGATCTGGGATCGTGAGACCGGCGGCCGCCCGTACAGTGTCGATGAGATCAGCGTGGAACAGCTCCCCGCGCCCGAACCGATCGGGGATGGCTTGGGCTTCGGGGAGGTCTGGGTACGGCGGCGACGCTATGCCGTGGAAGACTGCCCCGTGCAGCTGGCGCTGTCGTACTACCCCGCTGACATCGCAACCGGAACGGCTATCACCCAGATCGACAGCGGACCGGGCGGGGTTTACGCGCGGCTGACCGAACGCGGGCATGCCCCCGCCACATTCACCGAAGAGTTGCGCGCGCGGATGCCCACGCCGTGGGAACGTGAACGGCTGAACCTGCCCCCGGGAGTTCCCGTCCTTTCAATCGTTCGAACCGCCTGGACATCGGAGGGAAGACCAGTGGAGGTCGCCGTCCTCACACTGGACGCCAGTTCCTATGTGTTGCGGTACAGCTTCGATGCCGTACCAGCAGTTCCCTCCCGGGACAACTGGAGATCAGCGATCTTTTGATCAAATCAGTCCTTTGAGGATGGCTCAATCCCTAATGGCATCCTTCGGTGCCATTCTATAGGAATATGGGGCAATTCTTCTTTCCATGCCGTCCCAATGGAACGAAGTCGCAACCTGCAATATGTCCCTTGCCAGGATTCTCCAAACTCATCCTGCTTGTGCATTTGAACGGTTCCATAGCTCAAATCCGATGCATTTTGGGAGAAGAAGGTGCCATAGAAGAGGTTTCCGCGTGTCCGGCCCTTCATTTTCCAGCATCGGTGAGACTCCGCTGTGGGTATTTTTCGCCGGACGATTGCAGTAATCTCCTTACCATTGTCACGGCATCGAACCTCGTCCAGTTTCGCAGGCTGATCATCGAATGGAGGGACATACTGATACCAAAGACCTCGCATTGGCCCTCGACGTCCCATAATCAATGAACGTGCGCTTTCGAGAGTCCATCCGAGGAGCACGCCTACCAAGCCACCGCCTATCCAGGAACCGAGTTCGCCGGTGAGTGACATGATGTGGGCTCCGTTCCCAGTGGTCCCCCGGCAGCTTCGCAGAGTATTCCGCTTGGACCATGAACCTCGTATGCTTGGAGCTAGGGCTATGTCCACTCCTATCAGACGGCCCTACGATTGGCAAGGACTTAACTACTATTGATTTGGGGTGCGCATGGCCCGCCGTCGTTTGATTTTGATG
The DNA here is from genome assembly GCA_017592665.1 of Streptosporangiaceae bacterium NEAU-GS5. GTDB lineage: Bacteria > Actinomycetota > Actinomycetes > Streptosporangiales > Streptosporangiaceae > NEAU-GS5. The sequence continues at coordinate 35,396 of JAGFNW010000058.1, forward strand.
CGGCACGCGGAGACCGACTATTTTGCGGAACCCCATATCGTTCATTCGAACGATACTCCTCTCACTGGACAAGGTCGCGTGCAAGCGAGGGCAGCTGCAGTCGTACTAGAAGGACTAGCTTTTGATCGGGTGGTCACTAGCGGAACTCTTCGTACTATGGAAACCGCACGCATTGTTGTGGGTGACCGTTTCGAGCCAATTGAATCATGGGCCGAGTTTCGTGAGATAGAGAGTGGATCGCTAGCAAGCCTATCTTCAACCGCAAGGAACGAAGTCTTTGATAGCTTTCTAAAAGGGGTCGCAGCTCCAGATTCCACTCTCTTTGGGGGGGAGACGGTTGGAGAACTACTGGATCGGATAACTTCAACAATGGAGCGCCTGCAGCGCGATGACACCTGGAAATCGATACTCTTGGTATCGCATGGAGTTGCAAATCGCGCCATCCTGTCTTGGGCGCTCATGAATGGAAAGAAAAAAGTCCTCTTCGGAAACCTTGAACAGGCGTTCGCCTGTATCAATATAGTCGACTTCATTGACCATGACCTAGTCGTTCGGCTGAGTAATTACTGCCCATATGATCCTCTGTTTGGGGACGACCAAAGGACCACCATGGAGAGGCTGCGCGCACAATTTCGGGATTCGGGATCGTGAGTTCGCGGCACTCTGAGTCGCTACGAGGGCATCGGCGGGCTGGCCCAACTCCGACCACCGAACGCCGAGGTTAGACAGCGAGCGAGCCAGGTCGGGGCGGTAGCGGCCGGGGTTGGTCACGGCCAGCTCCCGGCGGGATGGCTAGGGCCTCCTGAGTCGCTAGAGCCGCTAGAAGAGCATCAGCGGGTCGGCCCAACTCCGATAGATGCTTCGTAGGCATGGGCCGCCACGAGTGAACGTTTGGGACTTGGGCCAGTTCTGGGGTACGACGCTGAGAGGGCTCAGGACTGCGCTACCGGGTGGTACAGGCTTACGCAGGTGGCGCCACGGTGGAGATGATCTGTTCCTTTGCACGATTACCGACCGTGGGCTGCTGGCCATTGCTGAGATCGAACCGGGAGGCACTGGTCGGGACCTTTGAACCTCGGCGTGTCCCTGGCTGGAGAAACAGCCCAAGGGCCAAGGCCACGCCATATGGTCGACTGACGCTGCCAGCCACCAGCTTGGCCTGGCCCCGGCGCGCAGGCGGGCGATCGTTGTTGTAAGGCTAACCACACTGAGGTCAGGCTTGCTTCCTACTCAGCCGCAGATGTCAATGCGGTTCGTTTGATCTCTGGGAGTGCGTGAGTACCACACAGGCTGATCAAACTTGACCGCCAGGGGGGACGATAGCTGTGAAGGTTCTTCATATTCGTCTGGCTCTAGCTAAGCTTTCCAACATGGAAGGGCCTCCTACCTGCCCAAGCTCCGACGCCCGGCTGATAGGAGGCCCGACCACCTACTGGTTGTGGTGAGTGATCCACACGATCCAAAGGATCATCCGGATCACCGCGAGAGCTGTGCGCAGTCGGTAATCTGCGTCCCCATCTCCGGGTTTGTGCTCACCGCGACGGTCTCTGCCCACTTCGTCTCTTCCTCCTCTTCTCCGCCGTCCGGCGGAAGGTCCACCGGGCGGGTAATCCGAGCGCGAGGAGGAAGGTCCGAATCGGCTGATCCGTCTCGATAACGGTAGGACCCTCACCCCGGGTCCGTTCGAGCGGACGGATCAGCCGACTGAGGATCATCTACCGTGGGGTGAGGTTCTTCATCTACTGAGTGGATTAGCTCATGCATGCGCCCGGTTTATCCTGGTTGACCAGGCCATTCGGGTGAGTCACCTTTGGCCAACCAGGCAGACGACGGGGAGCCAGGACTCTCGTTGGGTGTGCTGGGTGCCGGTTGCGCGATGGTGGAGATGATCTGTTTCACCCTGCGACGATCCATGCCGTGTCTAGTACGGCAGCCGCCAATTGTTAGTTGACCAGGGCGTTTCCCTGATCCAGGCGGGTGCGCCGGTGGAACCAGCGGGATCGTGCCTGGTGACG
>JAGFNW010000059.1 GCA_017592665.1 Streptosporangiaceae bacterium NEAU-GS5
AGGACACGGTCAGGTCGAACACGACGTCCACGACACCGTCGACCTCACCGATGGCGTCCGCGATCCGCCTGACCTGGGACGACCGCTCGACGGTTCCGCCGACGCCCACCACGCCCCGGTCCGCTGTGAAGACGAGCGCCTCAGGATCGACATCGGTCTGCTCCCGCAGCACCGCCGTGATGTCCGCGACCAGTTCGCCGGCCGGGCGGGTGAACACCCGCAGCACATCGCCCTGGTGCAGCGTCCCGATGATCCGGCCCGTGACCGGGTCGATGACCGGCAGCTGCTTGATCTTGCCGGCCAGCATGAGCCGCGCGGCCGTGCGAACCGGCGTGCCCGGGGTGATGGTGATAGCCGGTGAGGTCATCAGCTCACCCGCCAGCACGGCGGCCGCCTTCTTGCGCAGCCCGGGCCGGCGGGGATGGGTCTCCTTCACCAGCAGGTCGTCCTCGGACACCACACCGACCGGCCTCCGGTCGGCGTCGATGACGGTCACCGCGCCGACCGCGTACCGCCGCATGGCGTCCAGGATCTCGGTGAAGCCCGCATCCTGACGCACAGCGATCGCCACCCGGCCCATGACGTCCTTGACCTCGACACTCATCGCACTACCTCCTTTCGTCCGCCGCGACGACGGCCACCGGGCAGCTCGTGTGGTGCAGCACACCGTGACCGACCGAGCCGAGCAGCATCGAACCGAACGCTCCCCTGCCATGCGAGCCCACGACCACCAGGTCCGCGCCTTCCGCGGCGTCGACGAGGGCGTCGACCGGGTGCGCGCACCGCACGTCCTCGGCCACCTGCACCTGCGGGTGCTTCTCCTGGAACGGCGTCAGCTTCTGCTTGGCCATGTGGTGCTGCGCGGCGCGGATCTCATCCATGTCGTAGGCGACCTCAGGCGCGTACACGTGGACCGGAGCCCGCCAGGCGTACACCGCGCGCAGCCGAACGCCGCGCCGGGCCGCCTGCTCGAAGGCATAGGCGATCGCGGGCTCGCAGTCGGGTCCGTCGTCGATGCCGACCACGACCTCGCCGCGCGGCTCGCGCTCACCGGCACGGACCACCACCACCGGGCAGGCGGCCTGCCCGGCCACGTGGATGCTCACCGAACCGAGCAGCGCCCGGGCGAATCCGCCCAGCCCACGGCTGCCGACCACGACCTCGGCCGCGTCCGCGGCGCAGTCGCGCAGGACCTTGCCCGGATGGCCCTCCCGGACCTCGGTGGTCACGGTGATCCACGGGTGCCGTTCACGGGCCCGCTCCGCGGCGGCCGCCACGACCCTGGTTCCCTCCAGCACGAGCTGGTCGGGCATCGCGAGCGCGGACCTCGTCACTTCGTACGGCGAGCGATCCAGTGCGTACACGATCTTCAGTGTTGCGTCGATCCGGGCCGCGTCCGCGGCCGCCCACTCCACCGCGCTCAACGCGGCGGGTGAACCGTCGACGCCCACAACGATCTGATCAGACATCTCCGGTCCTCCTTTCCTGCCTCCATGGCACGCCAGGAGCGCGGCTCCGCCCCAGGGCCGTAAGTCCCACGCGTCTGGGACGGAGGGCCATATCAGCAGGCAGAAGGCATTTCCTACGATGGAGTCACCAAGCCTTGAGGAGTGATGTCCCATGTCAGCCACCGCCTCACCCGGCGATCTCGCGCACCGCGTCACCCATCACCGCAACCGGCTCGGCCTGTCACGTCAGGAGCTGGCACGCCGCGCCGGCATCGCCGAAGGCTATGTCAGCGACCTCGAGGAGCAGGCCTGGCCGATCAGTGCCGAGACGTTGATGGCCATCGCGTCCGCGCTGCAGACCACCGTCGACGACCTCCTCGGCGGCGCCGCCAACCGGGCGCCCGGTCAAGGCCCGGCAATGGCACGCCCCACCCTTCAGGTGCTGTCTTCGGAGGACTGCTGGAAGCTGATCGGCTCCGGCGGCGTCGGCCGGGTGGCGTTCACCGGGCTGCGCGGCCAGACCGTTCTACCGGTCAACTACCGCGTCCACGACGGTGTCGTCGTCTTTCGCACGCGGCACGGTGGGCAGATGGAAGAAGATCTACGTACCGGGATGAAGGACGTCGACCGAGGGATCGCCTTCGAGGTCGACCGGATCGACGAAGCGGTCCGGGGCGGCTGGAGCGTCCTGCTCCGTGGCCCCGCCCACCTCGTGACCGACGACGAGTTCGTCCCGGTCTCGGCGGACGACGTCCAGCCCTGGGCCGGAGGAGAACGCGACCTCTACATCCAGATCACCCCCCACGAGATCACCGGCCGCCGCATCCACGCCATGTAACCGTCGTGCGCTGGTCACCCTCCTGGCGGCGATGCCGCCGCACGGACTGGGCGGCGCCGCGATCCAGGGCGTCCGACATTCCATTCCAAGCGGAACAGGCCAGACCCCGGCGGCAGAAGACACTCGTCCTGGGCGAAACGTGTCCATCGGCTCTACCGGCCCAGGCCAGTTCGGATCACGCTCGTCGACGTGGAACCAGCATTGGAAATCGAGGGCCTGCGTAAGGCCTACGGGAGCATCAGAGCGGTCGACGGCGTCGACCTGCTGGTGGACGAAGGTGAGATCTTCGGCATCGTCGGCCCCAACGGCTCGGGCAAGACGACCACCGTGGAATGCGCCTACGGACTGCGCCGAGCCGACTCGGGCACAATCAGGCTGTTCGGCCTGGACCCCGTCGCTCATCCCGATTCGGTGAGCCGATTGGTTGGCGTGCAGTTGCAGGATTCGGCCCTCCCGGACCGAATCAAGGTGTGGGAGGCCCTGCATCTGTTCGCGGCACTGGCCAATGAGCCGATCGACGAGGGCCGAGTGCTGGAGCAATGGAGCCTGGGCGGCATGCGCACGGCCGTCTTCGGCCGCCTGTCGGGCGGCCAACGGCAGCGACTGCTGATAGCGCTGGCCCTGGTCGGTCATCCGAAACTGGTGTTCCTGGATGAGATGACCACCGGTTGGACCCCAATGCCCGCCGCGAGGTATGGGATCTGGTGGAGAAGGTCAGGGCCGAGGGCACCACAGTCGTTCTGGTCACCCACTTCATGGACGAAGCGCAGCGGTTGTGCGACCGCCTCGCCGTGGCGGCCGGCGGCCGAGTGATCGCGCACGGAACACCGGCACACCTGGTGAATACGTACGGTGGCGGCACCCGGCTCCGCTTCGACATTCCCATCTCGGCGCGCCCACTGGACCTGATGCGAGTCCCGGGCGTGCTGGCGGTCACCACGCACGACGGCCAGATGGAGATCCATGGAACCGGAGCATTCCTCATCGGCGTCGGCCACGCCCTCCACGAGTGCGGCCTGTATGACGTGGAGTTGACCATCGAACAGCCCGGCCTCGAGGAGGCTTACATGAACCTGGTCGGCGACGCCACAAAGGAGGACCCCTGATGCACGCGGTTCGCGCGTTGTCGTGGATCGAACTGAAACTGTTTCTCCGCGATCCACTCACGGTGGTCTTCGCTTTGGCATTGCCGCCCCTGGTGCTGTACGTCCTGGCTGAGGTCTTCGGTAACGCTCCCGACCCTGCCGTCTTCGGCGGCGCCGGCCCCACCGATTACTACGTGCCCGCCTACATCGGGCTCGTCGTGGTATCGCTGGGGATCATCGGCCTACCGGTGCACCTGGCCGCCTACCGCGAGCGCGGCGTACTGCGCAGATTCCAAGCGGTCCGGCTGCCGGTGCGCGCCCTGCTGGCCTCGCAGTTCGCGGTCCTGGTCGCAGGAGTAGCGGCCGGGTCGGCGCTGCTGATGGCGCTGGCGAAGGTCAGCTATCACGTTTCCTGGCCGTATTCCTGGCCCGGCGTGGGCCTGTCCGCGGCGCTGGGGGTGGTGGCGTTCGCCGCGATCGGCGTTCTGCTGGGCGCTGTGATGCCGACCCCGCGAGCCGCACAGGGCCTCGGCATCCTTCTGTGGTTCGGCATGATGATGCTTTGCGGTGCGGGACCACCGCCGGAAGTGCTCAGCACAGCGATGAACCGGATCGGCCAGATCCTGCCCCTGCGCCACCTCATCGTCGCGCTGCAGGACCCCTGGCTCGGAAAAGGCGTCAACTGGGCCGAACTGGCAGCACTCACCAGCATGATCGTTGTAGCCGGCGGACTGGCGGCGCTGGCCCTGCGCCGCCGCCGCTGATACATCGTCATGAAAGCGAACGTGGACAGCCCGCCTGAGCCTCGTGGCCGACGGCAGCGGGTCTCTATCTGCCGCCTTCGTACAGACGGCTGCCCGAAGGGCGGCGGTCAGGCGCGGCGCAGGATGAGCAGGAACTCGGCCACACCCCGGTCGGCCAGCGAGCCGAGCAGGCCGTATCCCTCGGGCTGGGCGATACCCCAGTCGGCGAAGGTGACCGGGATGGACCCGGCGATCGCGATGGCGGCGCCGTCGCGGCGCGCGGACAGGGGCGCCGTCACAGGACGCGTGACACCGTGCAGGGTGAGCCGACCAGACGCGGTGACGGTGATGGCGGCGCCGGACGCGAAAGGCCCGCCGAGGGCCGCGGGCCGCGCCAAGGCGACGGTCGCGTCCGGGTGGTTTCGCGTGTCGAGGCTGATGCCGAACTGCGGCGCCGCCTTGCCTTTCCCGGAGGTCAACGTGAGGAGGCCGATCCGCAGGTCGGCATTGGTGACCTGGCCGCCGGCGATGACGACCGTGCCGGTGACGTCGCCGGTGCGGCCCACCACGTCACTGCTCATCGCCAGGACCGTCTGCTGTACCCGGAAGCCGGCCACCGAGCCGGAGGAGATCCGCCAGGTCCCGTCGAGCGGTCCGGCCGGTGCGGCGACGGAGGCGGGTAAGGCAAGCGGCGCGGGTGTCGGCTGAAGCTTGAGGGCCGCGGCGACCGCGGCCCAAGCGAGCACGACGACTACGAGGACGCCCGCGAGGATCCACCGCAGCCAGTGGCGCTTGCGCCGATTGGGTGCGGACCGGGGGGTCTGGGCGGTAGCGGTCATTTCGCACTCTCCTGCTGAGCGTGGACGGTCTCGACGCGGAACGCGGGGTAGCGGGCCGCGACCGCGGCGAAGTCGGCCAGCGGCGCGTGCCGGTCGACGGGCATGTGAGGCCGGGCTCCCGGCACCGTCTCCAGGTAGCGTTTGAGGATCGGGGCACGCTGGTCGACCGGCACCTCGACCAGGCGGACCGCTCGGGCGCGGCCGCGCCGGATGGTGGCCAGGCCGCCGGACGCGCGTATGTTCCGGACCCAGTTGCACTCGCCGCCCAGCATCGGCACCAGATACCAGTCGCCGTGCCAGTCGGCCATGCCCAGCGGGAATCGGGTGATCCGCCCGGTGCGGCGTCCGGGGACCTCCAGGGTCACCCAGCGCCGCGGCAGCGCGCCGGTGCCGAACACTGCGGCCCACGCGCGCGCGAAACGGCGAGCGGTGGCGTTGCCGTGTCCTCCGGCGTACATGGCACGAAGATCGTCGTCAGAATAGGGCCAGTTAGCCATCACACGCTCCTTCAGGTCGTCCGCCTCTGTCGCCTTCAGGATGCGAGATGTGAAACTTGAAACACAGAGTCCAAAGTCCCATCGATAAGGTCGGCATGAGACAACAACCACCCGCTTCCGGCGGCCTTGCACGCCGCCGTCGCCGTATGTCCGACCAAGAGACCCGAGACCGGATGCTGGCCGCCGCCACCGCGATGATCAATCGCACCGGCCTGACCGTGAGCCTGGACCACATCAGCTTCGAAGACGTCATCCGCGCCGCCGGGGTCTCGCGCAGCACGGCGTACCGGCATTGGCCCTACAAGGAGCTGTTCTTCGGCGACCTGGTCAAGCAGCTGGCCGCAACCGCCGGCCCGGCGATCGTCGACGCCGAGATCCGATTGATCAAGCGGGTGCTCAGCGAACACCTCGACTGGCTCCAAACGCCCCGGCGACGACACGGCCTGGTCCTCGAACTGATCCGGCAGCTCGCGCTGCTGGACTTCCAGTCGATCCTGGCCTCGCCCGCCTGGCGCACCTATCTGGCGCTGCACGCGACGTTCTCCGGCCTGGCCGAAGGTGAGCTGCGTGATCAGATCCAGGCCGCGCTCGCGCAGGCCGAGGCCGCCCGGACGGCCCAGATCGCGCAGGCGTGGCAGCTATTGGCCGGCATGTTCGGCTACCGGTTGCGGCCCGAGCTCGCGAGCGGCTTCGACGCTCTTGCCACCCTCCTCGGCGCGACCATGCGCGGCCTGGTCATCACCTCACTGTCCACGCCGGACGTGGCCGTCCACGAGACGGTGGCCGCCCCGTTCGGCGCCGCGGGCGAAGACGCGTGGTCGCTACCGGCCATCGGGCTCGCCGCGATCGCGACCGCGTTCCTCGAACCCGACCCCGCCGTCGACGTCGACGTCGAGTGGGACGAACAGCGTCTGGCCGACATCGGCCGCGCCCTCGACACCTGGCGGGCCTCCGGCGCGTGAAGAGAGGCCTGAGTCGGCGGCCACAAGTCGGGCTTGGTGAACGGCGGGTACATGGAAGGGCGTGGCGGCCCTATCTTCGAGGATCATCGCCTCTGCCCCCTCCCGCAGCCTGCGGGTGAGTGTGGAAGCATGATTCCGACACAGGACGCGGCGCGGGCAGCGGGCGAGCTGACCCGGCTCGGTGAGCAGATCGGCGAACTGTACGAGGCGACCAGGATCGCCGAGTCGACCTGGGCGACGCAGATCGAACACGTGGATCCCGGCAACCGGGCCAGCGCCCGGAATCTGGTGCACTACTGGCGCATCCGGCAAGGTGACCTGCGCGATCTGCAGCGCCGGCTCGCCGAACGCGGGCGGTCGCCCTGCTGATTCCGATCAGATCGAGGTGCGGATCACCCGGGCCCGCGCGGGCGGGTCCCGGCTGCGCGCCGGCAAAGGGATCAACCTGCCGCAGACCCCGCTGCCCATCTCGGCGCTGACCGCCAAGGATCGCGAGGATCTGCGTTTCATCGCCGAGCACGCCGACCTGGTGGAAATATCGTTCGCCCGCACCGCCGCCGATATCGCCGAACTGCTCTCAGCGCTGGACGAACTGGGCGATTGCCGCCTCGGCGTGATCATCAAGGTCGAGACCGTACAGGCCTTCGAGAACCTGCCGGAGATCCTGCTCACCGCCATGCGCCGGACATGGTCCCGAGTGATGATCGCCCGCGGCGACCTGGCCGTGGAGGGCGGCTACCAGCGGCCGGCAGAACTGCAGGAGGAGATCTTGTGGCTCTGCGAAGCCGCCCACCTGCCCACCATCTGGGCGACCCAGGCGCTCGACCAGATGGCCCGCTCCGGGCTGCCCTCGCGCGCGGAGGTCACCGACGCGGCCATGGGCGTACGCGCCGAATGCGTGATGCTCAACAAGGGCCCGCACATCGGTGAGGCCGTGGCCGCCCTGGGCAACATCCTGCGCCGGATGACCGCCCACCAGGACAAGAAGAACACCCTGATGCGCCCGTTGACGTCCTGGCGGGCCCCTCGGCCCACGGATTGAGCTACGCACGAACGCGATGGAACGTCGCTTGTGTGGGTGATACGGGAGGTCAGCCGGCCGTCACCTCGATAGACGCACGAGTGGACGTCCCCGGTGAGTGCAATGCCCAGACGCATAGTCATCTGCCGATACCCGTCAGGCGCACCGTTCCGCGCACAAGGCAGTAGTACACGCCGCAAGGCCTGTCCGGCGGGCAGGCCGTTGCGGCCTAGGTTCGGTCAGCGGATGGGGTGCGGGCGGGATCTCCGTCCTGCTGGTCCTGGCTGCATCGGTTCCGTCGAGCCCCTACGTCATGTCGAGCGGGGGGCCGCCGAATTCCGCCATGATCGTGAACCTGGCCTGTCGCCGCCAAGCCGCTCCATGCTCGTAGAGCGTGCCGTACGGGAGCGCAACGGCTGCCCTGCCAGGTCGCGCCCGACTATCTATATGGTGCCGACGCGGCGTCCGGTGATCTCGTGGGGGGTGATCCGGATGTACAGGTCACGGGTGCCGCCCGCCCATGGCTGGACGTCCGCGCCGGCCGACAGCACCAACTCGCCCTCGGCGACCAGGTGTGCCGGCCCGCGGACCAGCACGCTCCAGCCGCCGCGTACGGCTTCGTCGATCCGATCCACCTCGAAGGCGATGACCAGGTCGAGGCCTTCGATCCTGGTGCCCAGGTCGTCTTCCAACTGGCCGCCGTGCCTGGTCCGGAACACGATGGTGGCTTCGTGGACTCGGTAGTTGACGGGAAGAACGGTGGGGCCGCGCCGACCGGCGAAGCCGGCCCGGCCGACGCCACCGGGACTGATCAGCTGCCAGCAGGCGTCGGTGGTCAGTTCCTCGATGGCGGCGCGGGCGGCCGCCGGGCCCTGGCCGGGCGGCTGGTCCGTGCCCGCGCCGAGCAGATCGTAGACCGTGATCTGCAGGACGGCGGCCAGGCGTTCCAATGTCTCCATCGGGACCGGCCAGACCTGATCTTCAAGGTCGTCCACATAGCCTTCCGCGACCTTCGCCTGGCCGGCGAGCTCCGCGCGGGTCAGGCCGAGCCGCCGGCGATGGTAGGCGACGCGGCGGCCCAGATTATCGGGTGCACGGGCAGCGGACACGTGCTTTCACTCCCCTGGTATGCAGCGCCTCAACCCTGACCGACGCCCCCGGGCGGAGGGCAGTCCCCAGCGGTGACACCGATCGGCACGGCTGACCGGGCGGTGTCGCAGCGTCGTGGCGTCGGTGATGCCCCGGTGTGACCATGCCGGTGGCCGCCTGTGCGGCCAGTGCGGCCGGACGAGGGAATCGCGGAGCCCACCCCGCGCATGCCGCCCTGCCCGCGTACAACGGGCAGGGTGGAGGCCTATAGCTCGAAGACCAGGCGGGCGGCCACGGTGCCGGCGAGGACCTCGTCAATGGACTGGTTGATGTCGTCGAGCTTTCGGGTCTCATAGACGACCTTGGTACGGCCCGCGGCGTGCAGACGGAAGACCTCGGCCAGGTCGGCGCGGGTGCCGACGATGGAGCCGATGACGCTGAGGCCGCCCAGAACCGTCTGGAAGATGGGCAGGTTCACGGTGTTGTCCTTGGGCAGCGAGACCAGGATCAGCCGGCCGCCGCGGCGCAGGCTGGCGTGGGCCTGCTCCAGAACGCGTGGGCTGGCGGCCAGCACCACGGCCACATCCGCGCCGCCCAAGGCCTGGATTTCGGCGACCGGATCCTGGTCGGCGGCGTTGACGGTGTGGGTCGCGCCCAACTCGGCGGCCAGGCGCAGCTTGTCATCGGTGACGTCGACCGCGATCGTGTCGGCGCCGAAGATCTGGGCGTACTGCAGGGCCAGGTGGCCCAGCCCGCCGATGCCGAAGACGGCGCAGGTCTCCGCCGGGCGCAGCCCGGAGACCTTGATGGCCTTATAGGTGGTGACGCCGGCGCAGGTAAGCGGGGCGGCCTCCAGCGGGCTGAGGCCGTCTGGGACCGGGACCACATGCCGGGCGTAGGCGACGGCGTACTCGGCATGGGCGCCGTCGATGGAGTATCCGGTGTTCTTCTGCCTCTCGCACAGGGTCTCCCGGCCGCTGACGCAGTAGGTGCAGACGCCGCACGCGTAGCCGAGCCAGGGCAGGGCGACCCGGTCGCCGATGGCGTGCTCGGTGACGGCCGCCCCGATCTGCTCGACGATGCCCACGCCCTCGTGGCCGGGGGTGAACGGCAGGGCGGGTTTGACCGGCCAGTCGCCATGTGCGGCGTGGATGTCGGTGTGGCACAGGCCGCTGGCCTCGATCCGGACCAGGACCTGGTCGGGGCCGGGGGCGGGGATGGGCAGGTCGCGGATTTCCAGGGGCCGGTCGAAGGCGGTGACGATCGCGGTGCGCATGAAAGGGACTCCTTGTGAGCCGGATCAACTCGGGGATTGGCATCCCTTTGTCAGCCTGGTAGGGATCGCCGCGGTGGCCCAGGGACGAAGGTCCCGGTATGCGCGGGCGAACGACCATCGCCTGCAAACGGGACTACGGGGCACAGTGGGACTACGGGCACGGTCGGCATCGCGCGACCTCAGGGCCCATCAAGGGCCGACAAGCGCGGTGGCGATCTACTTCTCCGCGGCGAGCCCGGCGAACGCGGTGACATCGGCTTCGAAGCCGTCCATGACGGGCATGGCAACGCCAAGGCGTCGCCCCGTGGTCACCAGGTCGTGGTAGGCGGTGGTGATCTCGCGTGGATCCGCGAGCGCATGCGCCGAGGTGCGGTTGACCGCCTTGCCGAACCGGAACAGCAGGCGCATCGCCATGGCCGCGACGAGGCGGCCCAGCGGCGAGGTGGTGCGTAAGAACAGCCGGGTCTCGGGAAAGGCGTCCAGGTCGACGCCGCGGGCGGCCGTGACGCGCAGGCATTCTGCGGCTGCCAGCAGGCTGGCGGTGCCCAGTGCTCGGTCGCGGAGCAGCCCGCGTAGGCTGCCGGCGCGTACCATCGGCGGCCACAGCCCGGCGTTGATCGCGTACTGGATCCAGATGAAGTGCAGGACGTCGGGAGGCACGACCGGGCGGACGCCGGCGTCGGCGAAAATAGCGGCGACCCGGTCCAGGGCAGGGTCACGCCCGCCGTCCACCCGCCCGAGGACGATCTTGGGGAAGATCGCGCATACCAGTGTTCCGTCGATGAAGGTGCCGCCGGCCTGGGCGTCGCCGAACAGGTAGCGGTCGCGGGGAATCACGGCGTCGATGGCGGCGGTGCCGGCCCAGTTCTGGGTCAGCAGCAGGTAGGTGGCCCCGGCGCGCACCTCCGGGGCGAGCCTCTGTAGCGCGTCGATCAGCTGATACGGCTTGGTCGGTACGATGACCAGCTCATAGTCATCCTCGATCACCTCGGTGACGGCGACCGGGTACCGTAGGCGCAAGTTGCCAGCGTAGCCCTTGCGCTTGTCGAGCACATCCAGGGACACACCGTCGACGAACCGTCCGGCCTTGCCGGGGCGCAGCAGGTGCGTCACCTGATGGCCCGCCTCGCTCAGGAGCCAGCCATAGATGGTGCCGATGACGCCCGCGCCGACGACGAGGATCCGCATATCTGCCTCGCCTCCCATCCCGATCCATTGGCAGCGTATGGGTCCGCAAGGTTCCTGCCATGGGTCGAAGGACCCTTTCGGGCAGGGCCACAGCCCCTTCGTGCGAGGGGGCCTTGGGCGGTTTCCTACGATCGGTCTGAGGGCTTGAACGTTCGTGGCGGTTGCCGCTGCGAACTCGATGAGCACATGGACGACGCGGGTCCTGTCGCGGGTATGGACGGCGGGGCCGACGTCTGGGCGTGATGCACGCCGAGATCACCGGAGCGGGAACCTGTGAGCCGTTCACACACGCCATGGGGGGTGTGACGTCGGCGATTCTGAGCGAACACCGGTGACGACCATCTGCCCGCCACGGCGCGCCACTGCCCCAATGGCCACAAGCTCGGCCAGCAGCGCGATACACACTCCCGGGCTGAGACAGGGAGGTGTCTGCGGCATGCGATCCGGACCCAAAGCCCAGCATTTCATTCATGGGGTGGAGGGCCGGATGCACGAACTCATCGGCTATCAACTGCCCCGCCATGAGCGCAGGATATGTCCGCCGCGTCCAGATGGGACGCGGCAGTTCTGCCGTACAAACCGCCGATCAGGGCCAGGCCGACCGCACCGCCGAATAGCTGGGCGACGACGAAGCCCGGAACCGAGGATGGCGCGATTCCCGCGAAGGTGTCGGAGAACGCGCGGGCGATCGTGACAGCTGGGTTGGCGAAGCAGGCGGACGAGGTGAACCAAGACGCCGCGCCGATGTACGCGGCGACCACGACCGGTGCCACGCTGAGCCTTTCTGCGCGCACTAGACAGAAGATCACCAGGATCAGACCGGCCGTCGCCACGACCTCGCCCAACAACAAATGCGGCGCGGCACGATCATGCGAGGACCAGAAAATCACGGGCTTGGCGAACATGAGGTTCGCCAGCGCCGCTCCCGAGATCCCGCCGGTGACCTGTGCCGTGACGTACCCGCCGATCTGACCTGCGGACATCCGGCGGGCGACCCACCAGTCGGCCAGCGTGACCACTGGGTTGAAATGCGCGCCGGACAGCGGCCCGAGCACCATGATCAGTACGCCCAGGCCGAGTGCCGTCGCGGTGGAGTTTTCCAGCAGTTGCAAACCCGTGTTGCCCGGCGACAGTTCCTGAGCCATGGTCCCCGACCCGACCACCATCACGAGGAGCAGTCCCGTTCCGAGGAACTCGGCTAGCAACCGTCTGGGAAACGGCGGCATCATGTCATGGCCGCGCTGGACGGCTTCAGCGGCATGGTCAGGTCTGCGAGCACCTGTGGAACGTTCAGCCCGTATGGGAACCGGCTCAGCCGCAATGTGATTACTCATGGACGCACCGCCAGGTCCGAGTCCGAGCCGACGTCACAAGGTCCGCAGTTCCAGGATGAACGCGGCTGCCAGCGCCTTGGCACAGGGCCAAGACTGACCGCAGGACGCGCATCCGTGTGCGGGGTCGGCGTGGTGATCGTCCAGCCTGTGCGCGGCCTGGCTGAAGTAGGCCTCATCCAGCGGGGGGCATGCCAGGCTCAGTGTCGCGGGCATCTCAATCACCTTCATTCGCGGGCAATTTGGCTGCGTGTCACCACTATGAGCCTGGGACGGGCTGCCTTCTCGGGGCTAATGTCCCGAGCCAGGCAGCCGAATGGCCCCCCTGCGGAGGGCCATTCGGGCCGACAGCCCGGAACGTGTCATGAGCGTGCCAGCACGACCTTGAGATTCGCCCTGAGGATCGAGCCTTCCTGGCCGCCCTGCTGACATCGTTGCCCCGCCAGAGCCTGAGCAGGCTACGCCTACTCGTCAGCCCGTACACCGTGCTGCGCTGGCACCACGATCTGCTGAAACGGCGTCACGCCCACACCTGCCGACCGAAGCGGCCTGGGCGCCCGCGCACCGTCCGCTCCACCCGCATCCTCATCCTGCGCCTCGTCCGGGAGAACCCGTCCTGGGGATATCGGCGAGTGCACGGCGAGCTCACCACGCTCGGCGTCAAGATCGCCGCCTCCACAGTGTGGGAGATCCTCAAGCAGGAAGGCGTTGATCCGGCACCCGACCGAGCAGCCACGACCTGGGCCGACTTCCTGCGCTCCCAAGCCGACGCGTTGCTGGCCTGCGACTTCATCGAGACGGTCACCCTGACCGGGCAGCGGCAGTACATTCTGGCCGTCATCGAGCACGCCACCAAGCGCGTCCGCGTGCTGGGCGCTACCGCCCACCGACCGCTACCTGGGTCAGCCAGGCAATCCGAAACCTTGTGATGGACCTGCAGGACGCGGACTGCCGGCCGCGCCATCTGATCCGGGACCGGGACGGGAAGTTCCCGGACCTCATCCGGGAGATCCTCGCCGATGCAGGCATCGCGACCGTTCTCACCGGTGTCCGTGTGCCGCGGATGAACTCGATCATGGAGCGCTGGGTGCAGTCGTGCCGCCGCGAACTGCTTGACCGCTGCCTACTGTGAAACGAACCTCACCTGCGACGCGCCCTGCGCGAGTACGAAGACTTCTACAACCGACACCGAGCCCACCAAGCCCTTCAGCAGGCGGCTCCACTGCGCACCGTCCCAGTCCCGATCGCCGATCCAGAACAGAGCATCGACCTCGGCATACGCCGACGAGACAGACTCGGCGGCGTCCTCCACGCATACCTATACGCCGCTTGAACCGCACGGATGAGGTTATCGGCAGGCGCACTGGTGGCGGCGTTACTAGCTAGGATTTCGGTCTGCAACAACGCGACTGAGCACGGGCGGAGGCCGGGATGCAGGGCGAACGCCTGAACGACGGACTATCCGTGGCGGCCACCGGGAACGGCGCATCCCTGGTCTTCCTGCCCGGCCTCGGTCCAGGTGCCGACCTGTCCTACGGGGTCCCGCGAACCATGGCCCGGGCGGCCCGCGCCGTCGCGCTCGGCTCGGGCCGCACGGTCCACCTGATCAACCGTCCCATCGACATGCCTTCCGGCACGACCATTGCCCGATTGGCCGGATGGCACGCCATCGCACTGCACGAGCGGTTCGGCAAACCGGTCGACGTTATGGGTACCTCCGGTGGAGGCGTCACCGCACTCCAACTCGCGATGGACCACCCCGAAGTCGTCCACCGCCTGGTCATCTCCGTCGCCGCGAGCCGCGTCAGCGACCGCGGACGACATGACCTGCTACGAAGCGTCGAAATGGAACGCCGGGGAAAATCCGCCGCCTGGATCAGCAGCGGCCTGGTCGCACACGGACTCTTACGCGTGGTCGTCGCGGCCATGTACGCGCTCGGCACCGACCAACAGCGAGCCCCCGGTGAGATCGCCCTCATCGAAGCCATTCAACAGTGGGATGTGACCGCACGGCTGGGCGAGATCACCGCACCCACGCTCGTCGTGGGTGGCACCCGGGATCCCCTCGTCCCACCCGCGCTCGCCGAAGCGACCGCACGCGGCATCCCGAACGCTCGGCTTGTCCTGCTCCGCGGCCGAGGCCACATGACAACGCTCTTCGACCCGCGCGCTACGCGGGCGACCACCGCCTTTCTCGACGGTAGGTGATCGTGCTGTTGACTACTCCAACCACGCGAGCATCGCTTACAGCACCGCTGGAGCTGTCATTGTCGGTGTGAGCTGGCGAGATGGCGGGAGATCTGTGCTCATGGGAGGAAGCCGCCTGACGATCATGTGTTTGTGAAGACAACAGAATCGAAAGCGGCTGCCGCTTGGGAACGCAGAAGGTCCGCCCACGTCGTGGCCGCCCGCTGGGGCCGGATCGATGCCTTCCTGCTTGAGGATCTCCCAGACGGTGGACGGTGCGATCTTGACGCCGAGGGTTGTCAGCTCGCTGTGCACTCGCCGGTACCCCCACACGGATTTCGACCTCGCCACCTGGGCCGACCGCGCCGTGCGCGCGATGAACCGAGGCTTGCCCCCTGCGCCGACCCGATCAGAGGTTCGCCAAGTCGCCCGCGCTGGACCCTTCGGCCCCCAAGCGATAATCATGCGACCCGCAGCGTACGCCAAGGGCGCCTATCCGTAGAATCGAGCGACATCATAATTCGCGATGACACCCGCCAGAATCCGTGGACTACGGCCCGCATTATTGAGGTGATCCGGGTCGGCACCAGCCGCGAGAAGAAGCCCGATGACCTCGCCGCGACCTTTGGATTCAAACGTCGCAATCCATAGCGGGGTATTGCCGAATTTGTTCACTCGGTCCACATCCGCACCTCGATACAAAAGCTCGGTGACGCATTCGACGGCCCATTGTTGACAGCCGAGATGCAGCGCCGTGAAGCCGTCCCTGTCCGGTGCATCGATGTCGGCGCCCTCGTCGAGGAGCGCACGAAGGCGTACGACGTCGTTTTCCAGCGCCGCATAATGCAGCTCAGTGCGATTCATGCGATCCATGATCAGTCCCGCGGATGCTCAAAACGATGGCTTCTGTTGGCTGAGCGCCCCTCGATACGATCTATGACCGAACACACGTACGATCCGCCAGCGAGGTCAACCGCGCAAGACGGAAAATCGTGACCCATGGAACACGATCAGTAAACAAACCTTCCAGAGCAGCACGAATAGGGATCCCACCACAACCCAACATCAAACGACGACCTAAGGAGTGTCTGACAAATAGCGTCCATCGCGAGCGACGGTCAGGCGCGTCCACCGCAGGCCGGAGGAGGAAGTCATAGCCGAGGCCATGGGCGACGAGGACAACGCGGCGAGACGCGTACCTGAGCGAGGCACAGCAGGGCGTGATTGTCGGACACGACCTGACACACGCGTGGCCCACAGCAACGGGCCCGCCGCCCTAATCGGCCCCCCACCCCCCGGCGACTGACGTCCGACACTACGGAGATCATCGGTGTGCCCACGCGGGGTTACCCGTGCGCTAACGCCCCCCGCAACGATCTTCGGGATTCCCCTTGAGCTAACTCTCCGCGTCCGCAAACTGACTGCGTGACACGGATCAAGAAGCGCGTCCGGAAGGACGGCAAGACCAAGACCTACCGAGTCCAATGGTGCCTCGGGGGCACCCGGACCGGTGAATGGCAGTCAGAGACCTTCGACCAGAAGGCCGAAGCGGTCGAGGAGCGGACCCGGCACGACAACCAGCGCGACCTGACCCGCCACATCCTGCCCACCTTCGGCGAACTCGACCTGCGCCGCAGCGAACAGCCCAGGCCTGCAGATTCACCACAGGACTCGCACCGGGCTTGCCGAAGCCAGGCTCAGCGGAAACGCGGGGAGCTGCGGCCGGGATGGGCGTGTACTTCGCCCGCGTCGGTCTGGAGCGGGCCGATCAGTCGACCAGCTTGATTGGCGTCATCGCTCTGGCCGGGCTCGGCCTGACCATCTACGGCATTGTGGTTGAACCCCGCAGGTCCATCCAAGCCGATCCGATCGGCCGGACGGAGGTGCCCAGCCAGGCAGCGGATCGGGTGACACCCGTAACAAGGTCACCGCGGCACCTTTCACGGGCCGGTCATCCAGGCCCGGGATATCACTGGCCTGCCAGCACGCCTTTCCTTCCCCGCCTGGGAGCGCCGGCGAGCAGAGGCCCTAGCCGCGATGCCGCCGCGGAAAGACGTCGGCCACGACGTCACCCACAATGAGATCATCGGTGGGACCTTCTTACCCACGGTGATCCAGGGCCGCGACATCGCCGTCCAGCTCCCCCCGCGGGGCCAAGGGCAGTCACGCCTCCTTCTCCCCAATCCACGTAGCCGATGACCTCCTCGCCGGGGAACGGCGGGTGGCCGAAAGGCGCCGTGCGAATCAAGAGCGTGCGTCCGTCGAACATGAAGTGCCGGACTTGGCGGTCCCAACCCAGCTGGGATCCCACGCACCGTCCAGCTGCGTAATGCCGGCAGGATAGCCATGCGCCAGGGGGCGGGATGGCACGTCGGCGGTTCGGAATCAGCGACAGGCCGCGTCCTTCGTCAACCGCTGTGCCCTCGCCCTGCGCGCACATCACTCCGAGCGTGACGGCGGCCCGGCCACCGCGGCCTCGGCGCGTTACCGGGAGCGCTCAACCGGCCCGCGAGACGCCCGAGCGCCTCCGACGTACGGGACGAGCCGGCAACCTGCTTCACCCTCGCGCCCGCTCCGGTCGTGGCGCCGGTCCGGATGGAGGCTCATCATCACCTGTTTCTTTTCTTACCCCACGCGAACCGTCCCGAACACTTCTGAGAACATTTTGCCCCTGCTCGTCCACAAGTCTTGTGATGATTTGCTGCGCGCCCCCGAAAACCGCCGCCCAGGCGATGATCTGCGCACTGGTATCGAGATTGCTCAGTCCCGGGATGAAGCGTCCTTGAATCAGCATCAGACCGATGACCGCGGACACGGCTCCGGCCGGAAGCTTCAGGAGTGACAATACGATTGGAAGCATATAAGGTGTCGCAGTTCCGTATATTCGACGAAGCCCGAAAGCGCCCACCAACGAGGCCGAGGTCAGCCCGACGAGCTCCACAACGGGCACGTCCCACTTGCTCGGATTGCGGCCGATCGGGCACGCGCGCCCGGTCGTCGGATCATGAAAGCAGAGCTTTATCACCTCCGGAGATATGAAGCCCACTACGGCCAGCACCACGGCGATGACCGCCATGATGGCGGTGGACACCAATATCGTGTTACGAAAGCTACGGAGCTGTGCCCTCTCCTGCTGCGCGGATATGTTGGCCGCCTGCATGGTGATCACCGCCAATGTGCGATCCTGCGGGTCCAGCTTTCCGTCCTGATGAAGGAGAAGTTGTTCCAGCTTGGCCCTTCGCGGATCCTCCTTCCCCAGGTGCTGCAGTGCGCGCGCGAGGACAACACTTCCCCACCACGGCAGGTCCTCGGCCGGCATCAGCTTCAAAAGGGCGACTTCGGCCTCGTTGATATTCGCCCAGATCCGATCCACAGCGAATCCCGACCAGGCTCCAGCCAGACTCGGCTTGCGCACCGCGGCCTCTTCGGCCGCCTTGAGATGCCTTTGCGCACCAAGAGCGACCGGAGATTCCCCGTCCAGCCCGTCAAGCTGGCTCCGCAACTCGGTGATGTGCGCCAGGGCGCGCTGCCGCCATGAGCACGCGTCCTTTCCTGGCACATCCTTTATGGGTTTCATCGCTATGGAGCCTTCCGGGTCGGAGCCGCGGCGGGTTGACGCCGCCTGCATACGAACGCGGGCCGACGCCCTCGAACAGGACGCCGGCCCGCGATTCGGATGGAGCGCTCACCTGGCCGCCCCTACGGGCACCTTCTCCAGCCAGGCCTCGTTCCAGGTCTCACGGTCGATTTTGCCCGTCACTGGCAGGCCCTTGAATTTCTGCAGTTCCTTGCAGACCTTCTCGGTCTGCAGCCCGAAGTCGCCATCGACATCGAGTTCCGGCCAGCCGCGGTTGTTCACCTGCCGCTGCCACTTCTGGACGTCCAGGTTGTCCATGTCACCTTTCTGCAGGGTGTGGTCGGGTGCCTGCGGAGGGTACGTGCTAGAAGCCTCCCAGGTGGCCTTCCACGTGTTCGGGCCGACTTCGCCGTCCGCGCTCAGGCCGTGCTCGTCTTGGAAGTTGGCGCATAGGCGCTTGCTCTCCGGGCCGTAGGTACCGTCGGCCTGGATGTGCCAGCCGCGATCTCTCATCTGCTGCTGCCACGTATATACGGTGGCGGTCGTAGTGGGCGGCGGGTACTTCAGCACTGGTGGCTGGAATGGCGGTGCCGTCATGCCCTATCTCCTCGGGTCGGCTGGTGTGGCCCGAAGACGGACTGCCTCACGCTGCCCGTCTTGATCACGAGCCGTCTGTTTCGTGCGAGCCCTCGAATGAGGTCGCACTTATAGCAGAACACGGGACAGCCCGAAGGTCCGCTGTCGAGGAGCTCTTTTAGCCACTCCCTTAAGCCGAAATGACGGATATAGCGAAGGTGGCTCTCGATTGGGTGATAGATGTAGTTCTCTTGAGAATATGACTCAATACGTTTGAGGCTTTCTTTCAAGAGGTTCGCTAATTATTGAGGTAGACTGCCCGGCGCCGAGGCGGATGTTCATCCCCGAGCCGGGCAGCGCAGAGGTTCGACCGTTGTCGATTCCCTCGATTCGTGATCGCGTCGTTCAGCTTTCTGCCTAATGGCGGGTCGTTTGTCGGCGTGGCCGGGCCTGTGGGTGCCGGAAATAGTGTCACAGCCTCTGAGCAGCGGCGTTACTGGAGGCTGTCTCGTGGTTCGCCCGCGCGACGGGGCCATCTTCTGGCACCGTGGGTAGTCGTGGCCTTACGTCTGGTCTTGTCGGTGCCGATATTGGTGTCACCTCACACGACCTGGGCGTACTCGTGGATCAGCCCGCCCAGTCGATGGCGGCTCAGGACGTGGGCAGTGTCACCCGCCAGTGCCGTCACTGGCGGGTGATCGGCTCGCCCGTCGGGCGGCATTTGACCCAGCGTGCGGTGCGGTCTGTGCCGGTTGTAGTGATCGATATATGCGGATCAAGAATTTCCATCCGTCGGCACCGCCCCGTTCCCGCAGATCCATGACCAGGTTGCGGACCTGCTGCACTGCCCAGGCGCCTGTGGGGTGGGCGGTGACGCCGGCCAGGTGGTCCCGTCGGGTACCCGTGCTCGATCACGAACAGCACGTACAGCCGGCGTAGGAACGCGGTGTCCACGTGGAAGAAGTCCGCGGCCACGATCGTCTTGGCCTGCGCGGCCAGGAACTGCGCCCAACTCGGCCCCGCCCAGGTCGGCACAGGGTCGATGCCCGCGGCCTTAAGGATTGCCCACACCGTCGACGGCGCGACTGCATACCCGAGACCGGCCACCTCGCCCGCCATCCGCCGATACCCCACAATGGTTGGCGGCGGCACGCGGCCGGCCCGGACGACGTGGGAAGGTCCAGCGCCGTTTGACCAGGTCGGCGTGCCAGCGCAGCAGCGTCCGCGGCGAGACGATCAGACGTATCCGTCGCACCTGCGCCGTCGACAACAGCCGCGCTAGGCCCCGATAGCACCGCTCGATCGGCCCACGACAGTCGCGGCGTCTTGACCTGCTGTTGCAGGACGGCGATCCGGTGGCGAAACGCACACCCAGATGAGCGATGCCGCAGCTCAGCGTCGATGACAACATTGTCGGCACCCACAGGTCCACCGTGTCCTGCAACGCATGCTGGAAGAACTCATCGAAGCCGAAGCCATCACCGTCATCGGCGCCGCCCCCACCAGCGCACCCCGAAACGCACCACCCAGCGCAACGGCCACCGCGACCGGCTGCTGTCCAGCACCACCG
This sequence comes from Streptosporangiaceae bacterium NEAU-GS5, assembly GCA_017592665.1. Lineage (GTDB taxonomy): Bacteria > Actinomycetota > Actinomycetes > Streptosporangiales > Streptosporangiaceae > NEAU-GS5. Next base: position 20,228 of record JAGFNW010000059.1, read on the forward strand.
GTGACCTGGAACTGCAGATCCCAAACTCCGCTCCAGCTCGTTCCCCCCCAGCCTGCTGGAACGCCGCTGCCGCGTCGACCGCGCCCTGTTCGCCGTCATCGTGGCGGCCTACGCCCACGGCGTGTCCACCCGCGCCGTCCATGACCTGGTCAAAGCCCTCGGTGCAGACGCCGAATCCGCCCGCACCCAACTGCACACCCTCGCCGACATACTCGACCGCCAATTCCCCCCGGTCAAAGAGATGCTGCTCAAGGCCGCCGACGAGATCACCGCCTTCGCCGCGTTCCCCGTCGCCCATTGGAAGAAGATCTGGTCGACCAACCCCCTGGAGCGACTGAACCGGGAAAACAAACGCCGCGCCGACGTCGTGCAGGTCTTCCCCAATGCGCCCGCTCTGGCCCGCCTGGCCGGTACGGTCCTGGCCGAGCCGCAAGACGAATGGCAGGTCACCGACCGCCACTACCTGTCAGAGACATCCATGGCCGAACTCCACCCCGCCACGGCCGCGCCGTCCGAATAGACTTCACCCTAACGTCGTGATCGCGTGGTCAATCCTGCACTGCGATCGACCACACATCCCCTTTCCGCAGAACCTCGGAAGCGTTGAATACAATAATTTCCGTTTTCGAGCCGGCGTTCCGAAACGTCTTGAAATCCGAGTCAGGCGCCTGTTCGTCAGCGAAATATTGGACTCCGAATCGGGCCAGTGCGCTTCCCAGCTCCACGAACGAAGTGAGCGGAGGAAACTTTCCGAACTTCTCTATCAAGGGCAGCGGCACGATGCGATCTTGACTATGCGCTAGTCGGTGCACCTGCAGGGAAATACCGCCGCAGGACCAGCCGGAAGCACGGGCAAAAGCGAACTCCACGATGCCGTAATCTCGGCGCAGCCGATCCCGTTGCCGATCATCGAGATACTCGTCGCCCAGACGTTCGGCTACATCATCCGGAGAGACTCCCATTCCGAGCCCAAGCACCGCACGATCCACTATCACCTGGGCGTAGAAATCTAGATAACTCAACCCATTTTCTCCAACGCCTTGATCAAGAAATGTAATTCTAGCGCGATTCTTCGACATGCCCATACTGCCCGAGTTCATACGAGCCATCGCTTCCTTGGCGTTGCGGATCAGATTTCCACGCAGCTTTGCATCCGACCTGATCGCATCCAGCACCTCTTGTACCTCCGCATCGCTGGGCACCCCCGACTTGAGCCTGATCCCCTTCACACCGATCCCACCCTCCCCGTCCGGGAACACCCGAACCTCTTTTCCACCGATGTGCAGGTGCGCCCCCTTGGTCGCCCAATCTTGGTAAGCCACGGACACCCTGATGCACGGACCCGAATTGTGCACAAGGATGCCCGCCTCGCCGACCTCAGCGTAGGACGTGTGCGAGCCGGTGACCGAAAGATTGTAAACTCTCTGATCACCTACCTGATACGCATCCACAGCCATGACCGTGACAGCTTCGCCGGTGTCACTGCGCAAGCGCATACCAGGCTTGAGTTGATTGGCGTTGAACCAGTGTCCCTGGTCGGCTGACCAGAATGGATGATAGTCGGTCGATATGACGACACCAGTGTGGGCGCCCCGCACTCCCTCGATATCCACGGTGAGCCGGACGAGGCTCTTGGCACCCGCACTGGTGATCACGTCGAGGACGGGCTCGGGCCGTGACTTGCCCGTGACCGGGTCGGTCGCCAGAATCGAGTCGCCTATCTTGATCTCAGCAATCGGCTTGCGGGAGCCGTCGGCCATCACGACACTCGTCTCCGGTACGAAACTGAAACATCCCTTCGCCAAGGCTTTGAGACCTCGGCTGATCCATCCCCCAGCCTTGCCGAGCCCCTTCAGCCCCGCGCCGGCGAGCTTCTCCCCGGGAATGAAATCAGCCACTGTCTGAGCGCATGCCGCGGCGCTGCCATTGATACAGTCGTTCACTTCACCGGCGAAGAAATCGACCACCTGATACAGGTCGGTGTGCTTCAGCCAGTCCTGGGAGAGTTTCGTCCAATCCTCGGTCTGACGACCGAGGGTATGCGCTACGTCCGCGCATCGGCTGCCGACTCCGGGGCTGTCGGCGAACACGACGTTCGGGCAGTGCTTGAAGAACCACTTGGCCAGTTGCGCCTGCGCCGCCGCCTTTTCCATCTCGTCGCACGTATGGGCGTCAAATTGCTTCAAGCACTCACTCCGTCTGCAGTCGGCGGCTGTACCGCTGCAGCCGCCGCCAGCCGGGACCGTGAGACCGGTCGGATCGGACAGACCTATCGGGTTGTTCCCTGCATAGGCATACCAGTTGGCCCACTGCGGCCGGCGCAGGTCGAGCAGCGGATCGGTCGAGATGAATTTCGCGGTCTTGGGGTCGTAATAACGAGCCGATAGATAATCCAGTCCCGTCGATTCGTCCTCGACCTCGCCGAGGAAACCGCGATCGGTGAACGGCAGATCGTCCGCACCTCGCCGCGCACCGAAGGGAAGGTAACGCTCGCGCGAGACGACACCGCTGGCGTCATCAACGGCCAGTTGAGCGGAATTGTGTAACCCGGCAGTCAGCCACTTCAAGCCGGTGGCGCCGCCAGTAGTGCGTAGTGCGACGGTCGCGCCATCCGGGCTCGTGTAGTAGCGGGTAGCGGTCAACTGCTGACCGGACGCCCGGACCTCCATGGACCCGAGATACAGAGTGGCCGTCCCATCAGGTTCGCGACGGATGAGGCGTTCGCCATCGGCGTCGTACACTATGGTGGTTTCCGCGATCAGTAAACAAACCTTCCAGAGCAGCACGAATGAGGGCTAGCTCATGTCCGGCTCACGACAACGGCCTGCCGCTCATAATCGACTCCCGCGCGTGGGTGCACCGCTCTCCACTCGCTGACATCGTGCACCTCCCCGTGGAAACGACGCGGGATGTGGCATCCATCGAAATGAACCTGGTGGCGCCTCGGCGGTGGGCGGAGGGCCCGACCGCAGTCCCGGACCTTCCACCTCTACAAGGGCTGCACCCGCGGGCCTGATCCAGCAGAACAGGCTGTGGGTCCCCGTGCTGGCACCAATGGCAACGGCGCGGGCGAGTGCGACGATCGAGGACGTGACCCGGAGCGTGCTGATCGTCGACGACCACCATGGGTTCAGGTCGTCCGCGCGGGCGCTGCTTGAGGCGGGCGGATTCGCCGTCGTCGGGGAGGCGGCGACCGGTGCCGCGGCGCTGGACGCAGTGGCCCGGCTGCGGCCCGAAGTGATCCTGCTGGATGTCCAGCTTCCGGACATAGACGGCTTCGCGGTCGCCGAACGGTTGAGCGAACTGAGCGGACTGAGCGGACTGAGCGGACTGAGCGAACCGCCTGTCGTCGTGTTCGTCTCGAGCCGCGAGGCCGTGACGTACGGCCCACGGCTGCACGGCGCCCGCTTCCTGCCCAAGCACGAGCTGAGCGGCCCGGCGCTGGCGGACATCCTGCCATGACGCCATGGCGGTGGGCCGTCCTGGCCGTGACGCTGGGGCTGGGGGCCGCCTCAGAGGTGACGGCCTACGCTCAACCCCAGGACTGGGTGCCTGACCTGGTCGTCGGCCTGGTCTTCGTGGTGTGCGGGCTGCTTTCCGCCCCCGCCCCGATCGGCCGGACGGGATGGCTGCTGGTCGCGACGGGATTCGCCTGGTTCGCCGGAAACCTCGTCCCGCTTGCCTGGTATTGGCATCGGGGGCCGCTTGTGCACCTGCTGCTCACGTCCCGGCGGCCAAAACGCTGGTCGCGTGCCGCCATCGCCACCGGCTACCTCGCCGCCGTCATAACGCCCGTCTGGCAGCACGACCTGTCCGCAGTGGTGCTGGCCACCGGGGTCGTCGCGGTGGCCCGGACCCGCGCCGCGCTCGCCTTCGCCCTCGTCCTGTACGGCGGGGCCCTGGTCAGGTTTCTCGTCCCGGCCGACGACCTGGCCCTGCCCACCCGGTACGCGTACCACGCCGTGCTGTGCGGGATCGCGGTGGCGCTGGCGTGGGCGGCGCGGCATCCCGGCGATGACGGCGCGACGGACCGGGTCGTCGAGGTCGCCGGACGCGGATCCGGCTCGCTGCGGGACGCGCTGGCCGAGGTGCTGGGCGACCCCGGCCTCCGCCTCGGCTACTGGCGAGACGGCGTGTACGAGGACGAGACCGGCACGCCGCTGGACCCGGCCGGTGAGCGGGCGATGACACGCGTCGACCATGACGGCGAGCCGTTCGCGCTGCTGGTCCACGACCGCGCCGTCCTGTCCGACCCCGCGATCTTCGCGGCCGTGGCCGCGGCCATCCGGCTGACCTCGGCCAACGCGGCCCTGCAGGCCGAGGTCCGGACCCAGGTGGACGAACTCGCCGCCTCCAGGCGCCGCCTGCTGCTGGCCGCGGACGACGAACGCCGCCGTCTCGAACTGCGGCTGCATGACGGCCCCGTGCACAGCCTGACCAGGCTGCTGGCGGAGCTGCCGCCGGGCCGGGCGGCCGAGCAACTGGCCCTGACCCTCGACGATCTGAGCGACCTGGCCCGCGGCCTGCATCCCCGGGAACTGGACGACGGCCTCGCCGGCGCACTCGCCGCCCTCACGGCCCGCGCCGCCGTCCCCGTACGGCTGACTCTGACGACAGGTCCTCTCCCGGCGGAGATCGAGGCGGCGGTCTACTACGTCTGCGCGGAGGCACTGGCCAACATCGCCAAACACGCGGCGGCGACCTCGGCGGCGGTCGGCGTGGCCCAGCATGACGGCCGGGTCGTCGTCGAGATCCGCGACGACGGCGTGGGCGGCGCCGACACCGCGCTCGGCGTGGGACTGCGCGGGCTGCGCGACCGAGTGGAGACCTTCAACGGGCGGATGACGGTCGATTCTCCGAGCGGACATGGAACGCGGCTGGTCGCCGAGCTCTCCCTCGACGGCCGGCCGCTTGCCACGTGACGGTCACCCGATCTTCCGCCAGGTCGTCGATCCGAACAGCACCGACATCAGACCCCCTTCATCGGGCTGACCGGCGACCACGTCCACGAAGCGGATTCCGCCGTCCACGACGGACCAGGCGGCGCTGAACAGGTCGCCGCCCGCGCTGCCGCACAGCATCTCCCTGAAGGACAGGGCGATCCGGCCGTCCCTGACCGAGTACGGCCCGTGGCAGTCGAGATCGGGCGAGTCGCCGCCGACGTGATGACGCCACGTGCCGTCCTTGAAGGTCAACGTGGAGACCCCGCTGTTCGGCTCGGCGTCCGACCGGTTCACGCCCTGCTGGAGGAACAGCTCGAGCGGCACCTCGGCGCGGTACACCCCTTCGGGGAACCGGCCCTGCTTCCCGCCTTTCAGCGAGGTCGCGGCGGCCGTGCCGCCGCAGGGCGCCGCCACGACGGGCAGCGGCGCGCGCGCCTTCACGGCCTGGATCCGCGCGATCAGCGCGGCCGTGCCCGCGTCCTGCTCCAGCGTCGCGTACACGGGCTTGGCCGCCTGCTCCAACGCCCGGACGTCGGCCTTGCCGGCCAGGACGACCGTGCCGCCCTGCTTGCAGTGCGCCGCCGCGCCGTCGGCCTCCGAGGTCCGATGCTGAGCGGCCCAGCCCGCAGTCTCCTTGGCCGCGTGTTCGACGGCCGCCCGCAGCTGCGGGGCCAGGCCGTTCAGGACGGAGGTCCTGATGACGATCGAGTTCATCTTCGTGTAGAAGGTCACGTTGGCCGTCGCGATCTTCGCCACGGCCACCGATGAGGCGAGCGGGAACGACGACTCGATTCCGGCCACGCGGCCCTCCATGATCGCCCTGCCCTGCGCGTCGCCCGGCAGGTCATCGGGCTTGGCCCCGTACGCCGTGAACAGCGCGTACGTCACGTCCGACCGGGGCGCGCGGACGAACTTGCCGGCGAAATCGGCGGGCTTGGTGAGCGCGGCCTTGACCCCGAACGGGTGGCGCTCGTTCTCGGGGACCAGCGCCAGCCCGGTGAGCCCGATCCGGCCGAGGCCGCTCAGCAGGTCCGTGACCATGGCGGGGTCGGCCGCGATCCGGTCGGCGAGGTAGTCGGACGTGACGAGAAAGGGCGCCTGTAAGGCGTTCATGCTGGTGACGCCTTCGACGTCCCAGGCGCGCGCGGGGATCATCCCCATGTCGAGCTCGCCTCGCCCGACCATCCGCGCGACCGCCTGATCCCAGTCGTCGGCGTTCAGACCGACCGCGTGCCACTGCGGCTTGATCCGCACCTTGCCCGCCGTCCGGGCCGCGACCAGCCGGGCGAACTGCTCGATCTGCGCCGCGCTGGGCGTGCCCAGGGTGTCGTCGGTCCCGATCGTCAGCGTCACCACGGCCCCGGCGGGCCCTTCCTTGCCGCCCGCGCCTTCCCTTCCCTCGCACGCGGTCACGGCCAGAAGAACCAGCGCCGCCGCCGCACTCAACACCTTCATGTACATGGCCTGACCTTAGGAATCTCGCGTGCCCGTGCCATCGCGGCCAACGCGGATCTCCAGCATTGCCCGGGCTGGTGCTGGCACCAATGACGGAGCCGATACGAGATGGGAAAATAGCCGCGTGGCCTGGTATGCCAGCATCGCGGCATTCGTGTTGCCTCTCGTCACGCATCTCGCTCTCGGGCGCCATCGCCTCGTCCTGACCGGATATCTGATCACCGCGGCACTGGTCCTGGGCCACGCGCTGGTCTATAGCCCGTTCTACGACCCGAGCTGCCTGAGCGTGTGCGAAGACCGGCCGCTGGTGTGGTCGTGGCCGGTCGCGGCGCGGGCGATCGAGGCGGTGTGGGCTGGTTTCTGCGTCGTCTTCGGCGCGACGGCCGCGGCCTTCGCCGTCGCGCGGTTCACCGGCATGACCCCGGCCGCGCGGCGGGTCGGCGGGCTCGTGCCGCTGCCCGCCGCGGCGACCGCCGTGGCCTTCGTCCTGTACGGCGTGGCCCGCCTCCGCGACCCGCAAAACGTGCCGGCCACGGTCATCTACGTGGGCGCCGCGTGCCTGGCGGCCGTCGGACTCGCGCTCCTCACTCAGTTCGGCACGACCATGCTCCGGCGGGCCGCCCTCGCCCGGCTCGCCACCGACCTCGGATCCGCGCCACGGCCCGGCACCCTCCAGGCCGTGCTGGCCCGTCTCACCGGCGACCCGGCCCTCGCCGTCGCGTACTGGCTGCCCACCTCCGGCCGGTACGTCGACGCGACCGGGAAGACGGTGGACACGGGGAACCGAGCCGGCCGCGAGACGACGTCGATCGTCCGCGACGGGATGCCCGTCGCGACCGTCACCCACGGCCCCGGCAGCCGCGCGCTCAGCGAACGGATCGGCGCCGCGGCCCGGCTCGCGATCGACAACGAGCGGCTCAGGGCCGAAGTGCTGGCACAGATAGAGGACCTGCGCGCGTCCCGCGCCCGGATCGTGGCCACCGGCGACCAGGCGCGCAGGCAGCTGGAACGCGATCTGCACGACGGCGCCCAGCAACGCCTGCTCGCCGTGGCGTACGAGCTCAGGCTCGCCGACCAGGAACAGTGCCTGCCCACCGTCCTCGACGCGCTGCGCGACCTACGCGAACTGGCGCACGGCATCTTCCCCGCGATCCTGAACGAGACCGGGCTCGCCTCGGCCCTGTGGTCGCTCGCGGACCGGGCGCCCGTGCCGGTGGAGCTCGGCGACATCCCGGAGACGCGTTTCCCGCCCGGCGTCGAACAGGCCGCGTACCTGATCGTCCAGGCCGTCGCCGACGCGGCGAGCGGACCGATCGAGGTGGACCTCGAGCCCGCCGTCGAACACCTCGTGCTGACCGTCACCGGAACCATGCCGTCGCTCCCCGGCCACCTGCACGATCGGGTGGGAGCATTGGGCGGACAGCTGACGTTGCTGCCCGGCGGCGCGAATGCCCAGGGCACGCTCCGAGCGGAGATGCCATGCGCGTAGTCGTTGCCGACGACTCGGTGCTCACACGCGAAGGTATCGCGCACATCCTCAACCGCTACGACGTGACCGTGGCGGCACAGGTGGGAGACGCCGCGGCACTGCTCAGCGCGGTCCACGCCGAGCGGCCCGACCTGGTCGTGGTCGACATCCGGATGCCGCCGACACATACCGACGAGGGCCTCGTGGCGGCCGAGCGCATCCGGTCGGACCATCCGGGCACGGCCGTCCTCGTCCTGTCCCAGTACATCGAGCCTGACTACGCCATGCGCCTGCTGCAGGACCATCCCGAGCGGGTCGGCTACCTGCTCAAGGAACGCGTATTCGACCCGGCCGTGCTGGTCGACGCGCTGCACAGGCTCGCGGACGGGGAAAGCGTGATCGACCCGACGATCGTCGCTCGGCTGCTCGGCCGCCGCCGCGTACGCGATCCAGTCGCGGACCTGACCGGCCGGGAGCGCGAGGTCCTCGCCCTGGTCGCGGAAGGCCTGTCGAACCGCGCCATCGCCGGCCGGTTGGTCATCACGGAACGCACCGTCGAGGCCCACGTGGCCAGTGTTTTCGCCAAGCTCGGCCTGGCCGACGACCCCGGCTCGCACCGCCGCGTCCTGGCCGTCCTCGCACACATCAGGTCCAGCCGGAGCTGAGCCAGACCTACTCGTGTTCACCGGCCCGCTCGTGCTCGTCGAGCCATCCGGGCCAGACGCGATGGGCGGCAGCCGGGCAGTATCCCGGACGCGACGATGACGGGCCGACGATGACCGGCGTGCCCAGGAAGGTCGCCCGGCGATGGGCGCACGCAGCGTGCACCGAGCAGGGCTGGCCGCTCTGACCTCTGGTCTCGAATCGCGCTAGTCCGTAGCCGCGGGTTGTCCTTCCGCGCCGGGGCCGGGATCGGTCACCCCGTGAGCGCGCAGCAGGTCGACCACATCGCGGGCACCCGAGCGGAGCGCGGCGCCGACCGCGGTGAGCTCGTCGTAGCCCACCCAACCGGGATCGGCGCCGTGGTCGAGGAAGAACCGGGCCGTCTCGGCTTGGCCGCCATGGGCGGCCGCCCACAGCCCCTCGGTGGCCTCGTCCTGCCCAGGTACTGGAGCGCGGGCGAAGCGTACGCGGATCCGATCCAGTAGGCCGAGCGATGCCTCCTGCCACAGCGAGGTGATGGCGCCGCGTTCCACCAGACGGCGGGCGGCGGCCCATTGGGCGAACGCGCACGCGTCCGCCAGCGCCGTACCGCCGCCGATGACCGCGCCGTCGGCCTCGATGTCGGCGCCGGCGTCCAAGAGCGCGTCCAGCACCGCCACGTCGTCGCTTGAAGCCGCCCAATGCAAGGGCGTTTCGCCGTGCGGGCCCTCGAACATGGGATCTACCTCCGCGCCGGCCGCGACCAGGACCTCGACCGTGCGGGCCCCGTTCGGGAAGTGGCCTGGCCAGTCGGTCACCACGTGCAGCAGCGTCCGGGATTTCCCGCCTGGATTGCCGAGCCGCGCCCTCGCGAGATCGGGATGGGCACGCAGCAGCTCCGCCAGTTCGCCGGTGTCACCGCGATGGATCGCCGCGGTGACGGCGATGGCCAGTGGGTCAGAGGCGTCGAGGTAGGCCATCTACCCATCTTCGCCGTGGCACGGGAGAGCCGCCATCCACGAGGGTCACGCTTCCGAGATCGCGCGGCCACAGCGATCACCACTGGGTCGACCGTGAGCGTAGGCGGCCGAAGGGGATTTCTACCCCCCAAGACGCGTCACGTGAGGAGCCGGTGGCTCTGCTCCGGGCGTACATCGAGATACCCGCGGCGGCGTGATCAGACCAGAGCGGAAGCGTTCTCGCCTGATGAGATATTCGCCCGCCGTCGCCACGGCCACAGCTACGGCTGGGGCATACGGGCGGCGGCCAAGTCGGTGGCATGGCCACGGTCGCTGGTGGCGGTGAGGGCAGCGGCGAACAGAATGAGCTGACCCACGATCTTGAGGAACAGCAGCATGCCGACCGCGCCGGTGACGACCTGGTAGGCGGGATTGGCCGCAGCGACCTTGAGATAGAACTGGCCGAGGGTCTTGATGCACTCCAGCCCGGCGGTGATGAAAATCGCGGGCCCCAGCACGCGGCGGGGCGACAGCCGGAGCCGGGGCGGCGCGCTCAGCAGGGCGATGGCCAGCAGCGTGTTGACGCTGACACCGAGGACGAACGCGACTGCGGCCAGGAACCACTGTGCTGGGATGGCCTCGGTGCCCACGGTGTGCAGGGCCAGCCAGGCCAGCAGCGTCTGGGCGCCGAACGCGGCGGCGAGCGAGGCGGCCAGCAGCAGTCCGAGCCCGGCCAGGACGCCCAGGTCGATGAGCTGGCGGAGCAGGAAGGAGCCCGGATACTCCTCAAGTCGCCAGATCGCCCTGATCGCCGAGCGGAGGCTGTCGAGCCAGAACAGACCCGCCAGAGGCAGGCCGACGAAGGCCACCACCCCCGCCGCATCCCGGGCGTCGCGCAAGGCCTGGACGTCCAGACGGGGAAAATTCTCGCTTAGGTAGCGTTGCACCGAGGCCAGGACCGTCGGGTTGTCGAGGACATGTCCGAGGATGGCGAATCCCAGGAGGGCAAGGGCGAAGGTGGCGAAGAAGGCGTAGTAGGTGAGCGCGGCAGACAGGCGGCCGCCGTCGGCCTCGTCGTATCGGACCACCGCACGCACCAGGTGATCCAGCCAGCCGTGACGGTGACGAGCCCGCGCCCAGCATGTCGTGAACCGCGAGACCAACCCGATGGCCGCCATGGCGGGCCACTACCCGGCACGGGGCGTGTCACCGATGTCAGTTGAGCTCGTCTGGTCGGACCCGTTCTGGTCCGGTACGCCGGGCGCCGACGGGGTGTCCGGTCCAGGTGGCGTGTCCGGCCCGCGTGGGAGGGCGGGTGGATCGTCGTGGAGGAGTTCGGGGATCGCCCGGTAGAGGACCGCGGCGATCGGCACGGCCACCACCGCGCCTGCGATGCCGGCCAGGATTCCGCCGACGGCTAGAACGAGGATGATCGCCAGCGGGTGGAAATGGAGGACCCGGCCCACGATCAGCGGTTGGAGTACGTGATTTTCCAGCTGCTGCTCGACGATCAGGATGCCGACGAAGATCAGTGCGTAGATGGGGCCTTTGGCACCGAGCGTGACCAGCGTGGCCACGGCTCCGGCGAAGAAAATGCCCACGATGGGAATGAAGCTGGCCAGGAAGATCAGCACGGCGAGGGCCGCCCACAGGGGCACGCCCAGGACGGCCAGCGCGATGCCGATGACCACGCCGTGCACCGCGGCCACGGCCACCGTTCCCTGCACGTAGTGCGACAGCGTGACCCAGGCCGTGCGTCCCGCCCGGTCGACCCGGGGCGCGGCGGACCCGAAGGCCTTGAGGAACCAGACCCAGATGCGCTCGCCATCCTTGAGCAGGAAGAACGTCACGAACAGCAGCAGCACGATCGCCGCCAGAACCTCGATCAACACGACCGTGCCCGCGAGCACTGTGGAGGTGATCTGACGCTGCTGCTCAGTGATCATGGTGGCGATGTCGTCGACCCACTTGCTGAGCTGGTTCGGCTCTAGGTGCAGCGGGCCGGTGTAGAGCCAGCCCTCCACTGTCTTGGCGGTCGCCTGCACCTGCCGGACCAGGCCGGGGAACTCATCGTTGGCGCGCACTCCGATGATCCAGCCGGTGACGCCCAACACGGCCAGGGCGACCAGCATGGTGATCCATGTGGCGTAGATCGTCCGCAGGCCGGCCGCACGCAGCCGCCGGGTGAGCGGGAACAGCAACGCCGTCAGCAACAGAGCCACCGCCACCGGCAGCGTGACGATCCGCAGCCTGGCCACGAAACCGATCACGTAATTGGCTACGAAGCCAATAATGATCAAACACGCGCTCCATGCGGCGACCCTGGCAAGCGTGGGGGGCACGAGCCGCGCCAGACGTTCCCGATTTGAAGTCACTGTCCATCCCGTCACGCGCCGCGAAGCTCTCCCACCTACGCCTACCCTCCCCTGCTGCCATAATCCCGACGCTCTCCATCCGCAGCGCGTCTCACTCAGGCTGGATCCACGTGCGCCGTGAAGCGCTGGCGGCAGCCTCGAACGTGCCGACATCACCCAAGCGCTGGAGTGCGCGGCAGCCGCGACCAATGTGCACTTCTATCCGCGCGGGCGACTCGACCACGCATAAACCCATGGGAATTGCACGGGATTTTCCAAGACCCAAGCTCTCTTACTGCACTCCATTTCCCACTACCAACTCCTTCGTCCTCGCCCCCTGCGGCGCCGGGCTTGACCGACCACCAATCGGGGCGGCCATCAAGAGAGGCGCAGGGCGGAAGCCGTTGGAGAGTTGCTATACTCAAAGGCTGGGTAGTAGGGATTGGTTGCATCCGACGCGGAGGTCGGTTCGATTGGCTTTTACCCTTCGCCTTGCTATCTATGAGCGTGCGGCAAGATTCTGTTGCTGACCGTCACTGGGAGCCGCTCAGGCTATGAAACTTCAGGGGCTTGTCATGTCAGCACAGGAACTCGATACCGCACTTCACTTGCTGCAATCGCTCGTGATCGGGCTGGCCACTGTGAACCTTTGCGTGGGGATCTATACGCTGGCATCACGGCGGGTGCCGAGGTGGTTACCGCGGCGCGCTCGAACATGTGACCACAAGAAGTACGGCCAAGCGCAGATCCTGGTTTTCGTCTGGATCATTCTCCTGATCCTTCCTCCATTTCTGGGCTGGGGACCTATCGTGCGTATTCTCTGCCTGTTCGTTGGGATCGGTGTGATGATCGCGGGGATCTGGCTGTCGCACAGCCGAAAGCAACGACCCTCCCCTTCTTCGGCCCGCGCTGAGCGCATGTAGGGCGAGAGTCCAAAGAAAGCGATCAACCATCGGTAGCAGCCGCTGGAGCCCGCCCGCCAACTGACCACATGACTCAAACCTCGAGTGATCGCCGAGGAACGGGCCGCCGGCGTCGCGCTGCACTCCGATACTCGGTGTGGGCCTGGGGTGCCGGCGTCCTGCGGCAACTCGATGTAGATGCGGTCGGCGGTGGCGACGATTTCCCCGGCGCCGTCGACCAACAGGCGAGCACGGCCGGGCGCCCCTCGCCAAGGACCAGCGTCACCAGACCGACCACGACGAGGTGCGCGGTGAACAGGATCCGCTATCTCTCCTCGTGCGTTCGGAGCCTTGCCGCGGCCTCGCGAAGTACTCCTGGGATCAGGTGCCGATGAATGGCCGACAAACGGGGCCAGAGGAGCCGGCCAAAGCGCCGGTCATAGCGCAGCAATGTGGTCAAAGACACCCGCGCATCACTCACTTGTACGACGAAGTTGCAGGTCAGGAACCAGGAAGCAGTCCCGAGCCGGAGCCAGTCCTCGCCACGCCCGGTGATCCGCCATCCGCCCACGGTGTCCGATGATCGCTCTCGGCTGAGCCGCAGGCCGAGCAGACCGCGCCAGATCAGCTGTTCGCCGATGCTGGGGACGTCGCCGAAAATCGCGCGAGCCCACTGCTCCGGTGTCGCGGCCACGTCGGTGGAGAGGCGGAAGATTTCGGCGTAGTCGGCGTCGGGCAACGAACTGGACCGCGAGTAAGCGATGGACGACCCTCCCAGCCTGGTGGGGGTCGATAACGTACATTCATGAATGAGCCTTTTCCAGCCTGATGGTGCTGGTCACAGCAGGAGGCGGCGCGGGGGTGGCAATAGGTGAGGCTCCCCGGTAAGAACAGCAATCGACCAAGAACGATGCCCTACCCGGGAGCCTCGATTGCT
>JAGFNW010000006.1 GCA_017592665.1 Streptosporangiaceae bacterium NEAU-GS5
GGTGCCGGTGGCCCGGCCGCGGGTTCGTGGTGGGTGGGGTCCCGCAGTGGGGGGCCGTAGCGGGGTGGGGGGCCGTAGCGGGGTGGGGGTCCGCAGTGGGGTGGGGGTCCGCAGTGGGGTGGGGGTCCGCAGTGGGGTGGGGGTCCGCAGTGGGGTGGGGGTCCGCAGTGGGGTGGGGGTCCGCGGTGGGTGGGGGTCCGCGGTGGGTGGGGGGATTCCGGGCACGTGGTGCCATTCAACTCGACTTGTTGGGCTATTCCTGACAAAAGCTCAACAAATCTAGACAATTCAGGGTGGGCTAAAAGAATACGCGTTACTCGTGGATTCGTGTCAGGATGCGCAGTGTCCGAGTCCGGCACCGCGGGGGTGCCCGAGTCCGACCACGCCTGACCACGGGGGCGCCACTATGGGGAAAAGCGCCACGTTCGGCCTGCTAGGGCCGTTCGAGTTACGGATCGGCGGAGACGAGGTCCTGGTCCGATCCGCCAAGCATCGTGTCCTGCTGGCGACGCTGTCGCTGCGTAACGGGCAGCACGTGTCATTCGAAGAACTCGCGGAAGCCGTCTGGGGAGATGATTACCCGGACTATCCGGACAATCCGCGCCGCGCGATCCAGATAATCATCACGCGGGTCCGCTCGCTGCTGATCGAACACGGCTCGCTGCCATTGATCGTCACCGGCCCCGACGGATATCGGCTCGACGTCCCGCCCGACTCGGTCGACGTGGGCCGCTTCGCGGCGCTGCTGCGCGAGGCCGACCGCGCGGCCGAAGCCGGCGACCTCGCCGCCGAGTCGGCCGCGCTCGGCGAAGCCCTCGCTCAGTGGCGCGGCGACCCGCTCGCCGACGTCCCGTCCGGCCTGCTCCACCGGACGTACGGCCACAGCCTGGCCGAACAACGCATGACGGCACGCGAGCGCTGGATCGGCCTGCGGCTGAGCCAGGGCGATCACGCGGAGCTGCTCGGCGAGCTGACCACGCTCACATCGCAGCATCCGCTGCGCGAGAAGCTCTGGCAGCAGCTGATCACGGTGCTGCACGCCAGCGGACGCCGCGCCGACGCGCTCGACGCCTACCACCTCATCCGGCGGCGGCTTGCCGAGGAGTTCGGCGTCGACCCGGGCCCCGAGCTGCAGCAGCTGCACGCGGCGATCCTGGGCGGCCCGGCCGAGGGCGGCCCGGACGGCCTCCCGCCGGTCCCCCGGCAGCTCCCGACGCCGGCCTCCGGGTTCGCCGGCCGGGCCGAGCAGATCAACGCCCTGCACGCCCTGCTCACCCATCGGGGCGACGACCGTCGCGGCGCCGTCGTCGTGATCACCGGTACGGCCGGGGCCGGCAAGACGGCCCTGGCGCTGCACTGGGCGCGCCGGGTCGCCGAGCACTTCCCCGACGGCCAGCTCTGGGTGGACCTCCGCGGCTACGACAGCCGCGCCCGCATGTTCCCCTGCCAGGCGCTGGCCCTGTTCCTGCGCGCCCTCGGCGTTCCCGGCCCGCAGGTGCCCAGGGACGTGGAAGGCCAGCTGGGCCTCTACCGCTCGCTCATGGACGGCCGCCGGATGCTGGTCGTGCTCGACAACGCCGCCGACGACCAGCAGGCGCTGCCGCTGCTACCCTGCGGCCCCGGCAACCTCGCGGTGGTGACCAGCCGCAACGAGCTGTCGGGGCTGGTCGCGGCGGGCGGCCACCCGGTGCGGCTCGGCACGCTCGGCGACGGCGACGCCCGCCGCATGCTGCTCCTCCGCCTCGGAACGGCCCGGATCCAGGCCGAGCCGGACGCCGTCGACCAGATCATCGAGCGCTGCGCCCGGCTCCCGCTGGCCCTCGCCATCGTCGCGGCCCGCGCCGCCACCCACCCCACCTTCTCGCTCGCCTCCCTCGCGGCCGAACTGGACGAGGCGCATCACCGCCTCGACGCGTTCACCGGCTCTCCCGCCACCGACGTCAGGTCCGTCCTCGCCTGGTCGTACGAGAGCCTCACGCCCGCCGCCGCACGCCTGTTCCGCCTGCTCGGCCTGCACCCGGGCCCGGACATCGCCGCCGCGGCCGCGGCCGGTCTCGCCGGATCTCCCGTACGGCACACGTGCGCCCTGCTCACCGAACTCGCCCGCGCCCACCTCGTCGAGGAGCCGAGCCCCGGCCGATACACCTTCCACGACCTGCTCCGCGCGTACGCCGCCGAGCTCGCGCACACCGAAGACGGCCCCGCCGAGCGCCGCGCGGCCGAGCACCGCCTGCTCGACCACTACCTGCACACGGCCGCGGGGGCGGCCCACGCGCTGTATCCCCACGACGACGAGATGGCGCTGGACGAGGTGCGGCCGGGCGTGACCCCCGAGCGCGTCCGGGGCTACGACCAGGCCCTGGCCTGGTTCGCCGCGGAGCGCCTCAACCTCCAGTCCCTCGCCGTACGCGCCGCGGACGGCCAGGGCTTCGACGCCCACGCCTGGCGGCTGGCCATGACCCTGGTCGAGTTCTCCGACCGCAAGGGCTACTGGCAGGACTGGATCTCCACGCACATGGTCGCGCTCGACGCCGCCCGCCGGGCGGGCGACCGCCTGGCCCAGGCCCGCCTCAGGACCGGCCTGGCCAGGGCGCTCAACCGGCTGGGCCGGCACGCCGACGCCCGGGCGCAGCTGGAGTCGGCGCTGCGCCACTTCAAGGATCTCGGCCATCCGGCCGATGAGGCGGCCACCTATCTCGCGCTCGCCTCCGCGGCCGAGCGCGAGGGCGATCTGGCGGAGGCGGTCGGCCACGACCGCGCCGCGCTGGACCTTTACCGGACGGCCGGGCAGGTGGCGGGCCAGGCCGAGGCGCTCAACGCGCTCGCGTGGGATCTCGCCCATTCGGGCGATTTCGAGCACGCCGCGGCGTACGGCCAGGAGGCGATCGAGCTGGCCGAGGCGATCGGCGACCGGCATGCCGCGGCGGCCGCGTCCGACACGCTCGGCTACGTCGGCCATCTGGCCGGCGACCACGCCCAGGCGATCACCTGCTTCCGCCACGCGCTCGAGCTCTACCGCGACCTCGGCGACAGCTACAACGTGGCCGACGTCCTGACCCACCTCGGTGACGCCGAGGAGGCGTCCGGCCGCTCCGACGCGGCGCGCGCGGCCTGGCTGGAGGCCGTGGACATCTTCGACGCCCTGCGCCACCCGGCCGCCGACGACGTCCGCGCCAAGCTCTAAGAGCCTGTTGGTGGACTCCGCTGTCCTGCTACACGTCGGACGGGAGTCCACCAACAGGCTCTAACCCCTGCCCAGGTCCTGTCCGGCGACAATGCGGGCCAGTTCGACGCGGGAGTTGATGTGCAGGCGGCGGAACACCTGCCGCAGGTGGAAGGCCACCGTGTGGACGCTGATGAACATCTGCTCGGCCACCTGCCGGTTGGTCAGGCCCTGTGCGACCGCGAGCGCGACCGTGCGCTGGGTCTCGGTCAGGCTGGCCCAGCCGAAGACGGGCCGCTCGACGGGGGCCCAGTGGCGGCGCCGCACGCCCAGCCGGCGCAGCCGCCGCCGGACGCGGGCCGTGTCGCGGATGGCGCCGGTGCCCTCGTAACCCGCAAGAGCCGTGTCGAGGCCGCCGACCGCGCCCTGGCGATCGCCCCGGGCCGCCAGCAGGACGCCGAGGTCCTCCGCGGCCGAGGCTCTTGTCCACTCGTCGGATCCCTGGTCGACAGCCTCGGCCAGCGCGTCACGGTCCCCCGTCAGGAGGCCTCGCACGTGCGCGGCGGCCACCGCGACCGTGGGAAAGCCCGGGTTGGCGGCGCTCAGCTCGGCGCAGGCGGCCGCCACGGTCTCGGCCCTTTCCAGATCCTCGGCGGCGAGAGCCGTACGGACGAGCCAGGCGGCGGCGCCGGGCTCGCCGATGAGCACGCCGCCGTGCCGGCCGAGGTCGGCGCAGATGGCGTCGCAGAGTCGCATGGCCTTCACCGGGCCGTCCGTCACCTCCGCGACATGCGCCGCCACCAGCGCTGACCGCGCGTCCGCGTGGCCGCCCGAGCAATGGGAGCGCAAAGCGCCGTCCTGTTTCACATATCGAGCGGCCGCGGCGAGGTCGCCCCGCCGGAACGCCACCATCCCCAGCACGGACATGCCGAGCGTGCTGAACAGCCGGATGCCCAGCGAATCGGCGCCGGCCAGGCCCGAATCGGCCTCGTTGACCGCCTCGTCGAGGTTGCCGGCGGCAAGTTCCATCCGGGCGCCGAGCAGAGCGGGACCGGGCGCCCAGGATGAGTCGCCGAGCGACTCCACTTCCTCGCGCGCGTCGCGGAGCACGGCCCGCGCCTCGTCGAACAGGCGGATGTCGGTGAGCATGGCGGCCAGCGCCAGCCGCGGGTGGGTGCGCCGCGCCTCCGCCGACGCTCCGGTGGCATGCCGTACGGCACGGCGGGCCAGGCCGAGGCCGTCGGACAGCCGGCCGGAGTCCCAGCGGATCACCGCGAGCACGGCCATCGCGCCCACGTAGACGGCGTCGCCGTGCGCGTCGGGCGCGGCGAGCACGGCCTGCGCCCGCGCCTCGGCGGCCACGGTGTCGTGGCTGCCCGCCAGGGCGTTGAGCAGCGCCAGTTCGGCCCGGTCGCGTACCGAGCCCGGCAGATCGGGCTCGGCGAGCGCCAGCTCCGCCTCGGCCGCCGCGGCGGCCATCTGCCCGCCGATGTACAGCACACGCGACAGGGCGCAGTGCAGCTCCGAGGCGGCCCGCTGCGGCTGCGGCCGGAACAGGGCCGAACGGATCAGCTGGGCGGCCTCGTCCAGCCGCCCGGCCGCCGTCATGCCGGCGATGGCGGTCATCCGGCGCTCCGGCAGCGCCGGATCGTCTTCGACGGTCAGCTCGAGCGCGCGCAGGGCCAGGTCGGCGGCGGACGAGGGGGCCGTGGGCAGCACCTCGGCGGCGGCCTGGTCGAGCTCGGCGAGCACGCGCGCGTCGCCCGGCCGGACGCCGAGCACCAGGTGACCGGCGGCCTCGGCGGTGGCGCCGCGTGCCAGCAGCACCTCCCCGATCTGGCCGTGCAAGGCCCGGAGCATCGGCGCCGGCAGCCCGGCGACCACGGCACGCCAGAACAGTTCGCGCCGGAACGTGAACGCCTCCTGCGTCGCGGCCAGCACCCCGGCCGCGAGGGCCTCCTCCAGCGCCGGCAGCAGCTCGGCCGGGGTCGTGCCCAGGATCTCGGCGGCGTCCTGCGGCGCGAACGTCGGCCCGAGCGCGGCGGCCGTCTCGATCACGTAGCGCGTGGCCGGGGCGAGCCGGTCAAGGTCACGGCGGACCAGCCCCCGTACGCGCCGCGGCACTACCGCGGCAGGCAGGTGCGCCCGCCCGCGGTCGACGCGCAGCAGGCCCTCGTCGCGCAGCCCGGTGAAGAGCTCCACCAGCATGTACGGGTTGCCCCCAGCCCCGGCGGCCAACGCCAGCAGCTCGGGGTCCGGTGTGGCGGCGAGAATGTCGGCGGCCAGAGCCGCCACCGCCGCATGGCAGAGCGGCCCGAGCCGGATCCGGGCTGCCCCGTCGGCCTCCATGAGATCGAACAGCCGTTCGGCCGCATCGGCGGCCTGGGCCGTGCGGCGCGTCAGCATCCACACGACGGGACGGTCGCGCAGCCGGGGGGCGAGGATCCGGACCGCGGTCAGCGTGGCCGGGTGGGCGCACTGCAGGTCGTCCAGGGCGATCAGCAGGGGCCGGTCGGCGGCCAGCCGGCCGAGCGCCTGCCGCACGTGCTCGATCAGCTCCTCCAGCCGATCGATGGGCGGCTCGTCGAGCACGGCGAGCAGCGGGGCGAGCGGGATCGGCTGCCCCAGGTCCTCGCATCGGCCGGACGCCAGCCCGAATCCGAGCCCGGCGGCCCGCTCGGCGGCGTCGGCGAGCAGCGCGCTCTTGCCCGCGCCCGGTTCGCCCTCGATGAGAAGGACCTCTCCCTGGCCCAGGACCGCCGCCCGCAGCGTGCGCAGGACGACGCCGCCCTCGTCTTCCCGTCCGAACATCATCCCCAAGTCGAGTAGGTAGCCGTGGAGTGGTGCCTACCCAGGTTGAGGATGCGCGACCAGGCCCGGAGGAGAAATGTCGGAATCAACGACAAGTCATGAACACGGGGATTGTGATGGCGAGAGCCGAGCAGCACCAGACCGAGGACGTGCGGCTGCGCGAGCTGATCGACGCGCGCAACGCCCTCGACAAGGGGGGACGACGATGTCATCGACGCCGAATTCACCACCCCCGAGTGACGACGACCTCAAAGAGCGCGTGGCCGAGCTCGAGGACAAGTGGCTGCGCGCGGTGGCCGAGCTGGAGAACGTCCGCAAGCGGGCGGCCAGGGACGCCGAGCGCGCCCGCGAGCGGGCCGTGGGCCAGGTGGCCGCCCAGTGGCTGCCCGTCGTCGACAACCTGGAGCTCGCGCTCGAGCACGCCGAGGGCGACCCGGAGGCGCTGGTCCAGGGTGTGCGCGCGGTCCGCGACCACGCCGTCGGCGTGCTCGAACGGCTCGGCTTCCGGCGGCAGGACGAGGTGGGCGTGCACTTCGACCCCGTACGCCACGAGGCCGTGACGGCGGTGGCCGACGCCGGCCACGAGCCGGGCACGGTCCTTTCGGTGCTGCGGCCCGGCTACGGCGAGGGCGAACACCAGCTGCGCCCGGCGTCCGTGGTGGTCTCGACGAAGGCGGACTGATGGCCGCCGACCTCTGCCAGGCGCTGGGCGTACCGAAGACGGCGAGCCAGGAGGAGATCCAGCGAGGAGGAGCGCGGCCTCCACGAGCGACTGGCCGCCGCGCCCGGCTTCGACCCGAGGAGGGCGTAATGACGACGTACGCGCTGGTCAGAGTCGGCGTCGAGAGGACGCTCGACCTGGAGGGGTTCGCCGCGGCCACCGGGCTGCACCCCCAGATGGCCCGCCGCCTGGTGGCCCTCGGCCTGCTCGAGGCCACCGCCGACGCCCGGGGCCGGCTCCGGTTCCCGCTGTCGCAGGTGGCCGCCGCCGGCCGGATCCAGCGCCTGCGCGCCGGTTTCTCGCTCAACTACGCGGCCGTCGGCCTCGTGGTCGACCTGCTCGACCGCATCGCCGAACTGGAACGACAGCGCTGAACGATTGGGGTGACCCGGTGGATCCGAACCGCCTGACCCAGAAGTCGCAGGAGGCCCCGCACGACGCGCAGACCAAGGCGCTGCGCTTCGGCCGCGCCATGCTCGCCGACGACGTCAAGGACGGGACGGTGATCGTCGTCGACCTGCGGGACGGTGAGCTCGTTGTCGACTACTGACAGACATGAGACCCCGGACACCTTCGGCGCGTTTCCCCGGCTGAGCGAGGAGCAGGTCGCCCTGCTCGAGGAGCAGGGCCGGCGGCTGGCCATGCAGAAAGGCGAGGTGCTGTTCCGGGCCGGCGAGACCTGCCACGACTTCTACGTCGTCCTGTCCGGCCGGGCGGAGATCCTGGATGCCGACGGCGGCCTGATCGGCGTGCACGGCGCCACCCGTTTCCTGGGCGAGCTGAGCCTGATCACCGGACAGGCCTCGTTCATCACGGCGCGGATGAGCGAGCCGGGCGCGGTCCTGTCGGTCCCCCTGACCCGGCTGCGCCCGCTCGTCGTCGAATACAGCACGCTCGGCAACACCATCCTCCGCGCCTATCTGATCCGGCGCTCCATGCTGATCGAGGCGGGCGCCGGGTTCCGGATCATCGGATCCCACTACTCGCACGACACCCGGCGGCTGCTGGAGTTCGCGGCCCGCAATCGGATGCCGCATCGGTGGATCGACCTCGACTCGGACGCGCAGGCCGAGGACCTGCTCCGATCACTGGGAGTGTCGCCGAAGGAGACCCCGATCGTGATCTGGCGCGCCGAACTGGTGCTGCGCAACCCGTCCAACGCCGAGCTCGCGCGGGTCACCGGGCTGCCCGCCCCGTCGGTGAGCGAGACCGTGTGGGATCTCGTGGTCGTCGGGGCGGGCCCGGCAGGCCTGGGCGCGGCCGTTTACGGCGCGTCGGAAGGACTGGCCACGATCGCCCTGGACGCGGTCGCGGCCGGCGGGCAGGCCGGCCTGTCCGCGCGGATCGAGAACTACCTGGGATTCCCGCTCGGCATTTCCGGCAGTGAACTGGCCGAGCGCGCCAAGATCCAGGCGGTGGACTTCGGCGCCCAGATCGCGGTCCCGGCCGAGGCGACCGGGCTCGAACAGCGTGACGGCCGCTACGCGGTCACCCTCAGCGACGGCACGGTCCTCCAGACCAGGTCCATCGTGATCGCCACCGGCGTCCACTATCGACGGCTCGACGTGCCGCGCCTGTCGGAGTTCGAGGCGACCAGCGTCTACTACGCCGCGAGCAGGTCCGAGGCGCGGCGGTGCCAGGGAATTCCGATCATGGTGGTCGGCGGCGGCAACTCGGCCGGCCAGGCCGCCGTGTTCATGTCGCGTGAGGTCGAGCACGTCTGGCTGGTGGTCAGGGGCGACGAGCTGAGCTCCTCCATGTCGCGCTACCTGATCGACCGGATCGAGCGGGATCTGAAGATCACGGTGCTGCTCGGCGCCGAGGTCCGCGAGCTCATCGGCGAGGAGGATCTGCGGTCGGCCGTGGTCGAGGACATCAGATCCGGAGAGCGCCGCATGCTGCCCTGCTGCGCGGTCTTCGCGTTCATCGGCGCCGAGCCGCACACCGGCTGGCTCAACGGCCAGGTGGCGGTGGACGAGCAGGGATTCATCCGCACGGGGCGGCTGCTGGAGACGAGCCTGCCGGGGGTGTACGCCGCGGGCGACGTGCGAAGCGGTTCGACGAAACGGGTGGCCTCGGCCGTCGGCGAGGGCGCGATGGCCGTCCGGCTCGCCTACGAGCGGCTGCGCCTATAGCGTCCGCAGGCAGGTGGTGCTGGGGTAGGCGTCGGTGTCGACGAACTGGTGCGTGGTGCCCCGCGGGCAGCGCTGCTCGCTCACGCTGCCGACGACCTTGGCCCACGCCGACTTGGCCCCGCAGCCGACCGTGTGCAGGCCGCCGATGACGTTGCGCGAGTTGGGGAAGGCGCTCTTGAAGCTCGCCGGCTCGCGCACGCACTTCCCCTTGGCGTAGGCGGGCCCCGGCTCCTGCACGTCGTAGCCCTCGGTGGTGCAGATGAACGGCGTGGAGGCGCTGTCACGGCGGTTGGTGTAGTGGTTGTCGAAGAAACCGTCCGGGCGCTTGCACTGCGACTTCTTCTTGTAGAAGCCCCAGATCCGGCCCGGGCCATAGCGGTCGTAGCAGGCGCGTTCCTGCGGGGCGGTGTCCTCGCTGTCGGACGGGGTCGCGATGTAGACGCAGTCGCCCGTACGGAGGATCCCGCCGCCCTTGCCCGGATCGCCCGGATGCGGCCCGGCGAGATTGCGGATGCACGCCGTGTCCTGGCCCGAGGAGCGTGCGAAGCCGTCGGTGTCCTTGGGGCAGGTCCGCGCCGGGTTGCCGGCCAGCGCGAGGATCTTCGCCTTGGCCGTCGCGGACTCGCAGGGAACCACGGTGACGCCGTCGAAGGACGGGACCTCCGCCGTGGCGTTCGCGTTGACGCACTGGCCCTTGTCCCACGGCAGGGGCGACGGCGAGGGCTCCTGTACGGGGGCCGTGGTCGCCGGGACCTGCGCTGATGTCCGCGTCTGCGGCCCGGTGGCGCCGGCGTCGGTCGTGCCCTCGCCGGCGCCGCCGCCGCTCAGGACCAGGGCCAGGATCACCGCGACGAGCACGAGGATGACCCCCGCCATGGCGGCGATCAACGCGCGAGCACTCATCCGGCGCCTCCCGGTCAAGGGTCTGACAATCATCGCCGTGGCCGGTCAAATCAGGCAACAGCCTCCGGCAAAGTCGGGCGGCGCACACTTACCTGAACGTGAACCGTTCATTGCCCCACCGGCCGGAGGGCCGCATGTCCGCAGTTCACGAGGGCGACATGACCATGATCGTCCTCACTCGACCGTTTTGTGGAATGTTCCACCTTGTTGACCGGAGTTGATCATGTGATACTGCGCCTGACAACGTCAATTCTGTGTCAATTCTTGACATATCAGGAATTGCTTGGCGGGCAAAAACCCGAAGAACGTCCGCAAATGCGGCAAGACATCGCCCAGTGGGGAGGCGCGGTGGGAGTCAACGACCATGCACGCGATGCGGACGGGCTTTTATCCATTGAAACTTTCAGAGCGTTGCCCGCGTTCGCCCGCGATCCGGTGAACGCCCTCGCCGACTTCGCCACCCGCGCCGACGGCCGGCTCGTCCGGCTGCACCTCGGCCCGTTCCGGCCCTACCTCGTCGCCCACCCCGACCACGTGGCCCAGGTCCTGCACACGGACTGGGAGGCGTACCAGCGGGAGGGCATGTTCTGGCGGCCCCTGCGGCGGCTGCTCGGCGCGAGCATCCTCGGCGAGGGCGAGCCGTGGCGCTCCAGCCGCGACGTCCTGCAGCCCCTGTTCACCTCCCGGTACGTACGGGGCCTGACCGAGCAGATGGCCGTCACGATCGGCGAGCGGATGGACGAGCTGCAGGGCTACGCCGACCGCGGCGAGCAGGTCGACGCGGCCCGGCAGATGGCCGGAATCATCAATCAGGCCGTCATCCGCGCCCTTTTCGGCGGCCGGATCTCGCGCGCGGACGGCGAGCGGCTCGCCCCGGCCTACGACGCGGCGGCCACCTCGATCGGGTTCCGGCTGCTCATGCCCTTCCTGCCGTACTCGCTGCGGGTGCCGGGCGACCGCAGGTTCCGCAAGGCGGTGGCGACCATCGACGCCCTGGTCATGCCGGTGATCGCGGCCGCGCGCGAGGAGACCCGGTCCGGCCGGGCCGGCGGCGGAGACGTCATCACGGCCCTGTGCGAGGCGCGGGCCGGCGAGGGCCCCGGCGCCGACCGCCAGATCCGCGACGACCTCGTCTCCGTGTACGGCGCGGCCTCCGAGTCGACCGCGATGACGCTGACCTGGCTGTGGCCGCTGCTGGACGCCCATCCCCAGGTCGCCGCCGAGCTGTACGCGGAGATCGACCGGGTGGTGGGCGGCGGCCCGGTGACACCAGACCACGTGCCCCGGCTGGTCTACACCCGCATGGTCCTGCAGGAGCTGCTGCGCCTCTATCCGGCCGGCTGGATCTTCCCGCGGATGACCGTCCGCGAGGTCACCCTCGGCGGAGTCCCGGTCAAGGCCGGGTCGCAGGTTCTGATCAGCCCATACGCCACTCACCGGCTGCCGGCTCTGTGGCCGGACCCGGACCGCTTCGACCCCCGGCGGTTCGCCGAAGAGGGCGGGCACCGGGCCACGCGGCGCGCCAAGTACGCCTACTTCCCGTTCGGGGGCGGCCCACATCAGTGCCTCGGGCAGCACCTGTTCTTCGTGGAGGCGCCGCTGCTGGTCGCCGCCATCCTCAGCCGCTTCCGCTTCGTCATCCGCTCGCCCGGGCCGTTCACGGCCTCCCCCGCGGCCTCGCTGCGGCCCAAGCAGACGATCATGCTGGAGCTGCGCTCCCACCGGCCGTCGGCGGTCGCCGCGTGATGATCGGACAGACCAGCGAGATCGATCTCAGCCTGCCCGCCGAGATGTGCGGGCAGGTCAGCGCCACGGCCGGACGGTCGGCACGGCAGATGGCCCGCTGGGCCGCCGCCTATCCGCGGCTGTTCTCGGCCGCTCCCTTCGACGGGACCCTGCACGCCACCCTGGCCATGGCCGCGGCGTTCAGCGGGCCCTGGCTCAGCGCCGAGCAGCTCGGCATGGCCAACAAGATGTGCCTGTGGGCCTTCGGCGCCGACTGGCTGATCGACACCGTGGCCACCGGCCCGGCGCAGGTCGACGAGCTGGTCGCCGGGTGCCTGGCGGTGACCCGGGGCGCGGAGCCGCCGTCCGGCGACGACCTGCTGCGGTTCCTTGCCGACATCCGCGACGAGCTGGCCGGATCGGCCGCCTTCAGCGTGCTCGGCCCGCTCTGGCACGACCACCTGGCGCGCATGCTGAGCGCGATGGCCGTCGAGGCGCGGTGGAAGCACGCGGCCGCCGCGCCCAGCCCCGCCGACTACCTGGCCAACGCCGACAACCTGGGCTTCTGCGCCGTCTTCTTCGCCCATCTGCTGCACCTGGAGTCGGCGCGCAGCACGGTCGGCGCGGCTGAGCTGCCCGCCGTCGAGGCCGCGGCGCAGGCCGTCCAGCGGGTCATCCGCGTCATCAACGACCTCGGCACGCACGGCCGCGACCAGGCCTGGGGCGACCTCAACCTGCTGCTGGTCGGGGTCTCCGCGGAGGAGGCCGAAAACCACCTCGCCGCGCTCGTGCGGCAGGCCGGTGACCTCATCGCGCGACTACCGGCGGCCCGCCGAGACTGGGCCGCCTACCTGGACCGGCAGATGCGCTTCTGCGCCGGCTTCTACGCTCACGCCGACTTCTGGGGCGGTCGGTGACGTCCTCGCACGACATGTTCACGATCAAGGCGCGGAGGCTGGCCGCAGCCATGGCCGCCGACCCGTGGGGCGAGGTGTCGCCGTCGGTGTACGAGACCGGGCGGGTCGTCAGCCTCGCGCCTGACCTGCCAGGACACGACACACGCGTGCGGTTCCTGCTCGGCGCGCAGCACCCGGGCGGCTGGTGGGGCGCCCCGGACGGCTACGGGCTCGTGCCGACCCTCAGCGCCGTCGAAGCCCTGCTGACCTGTCTGATCACGGGCTCCGCCCGGCCGCCGGGGGCCGCCGAGGCGGCCGCGCGCGGCCTGCGCGCGCTGCGGCGGCAGCCGAATCCGCTGGCCGGCGAGCCGGACACGCCCGCGCGCGACCTGATCGTGCCGGCGCTCACCGACGCCATCGACCGTCATCTCGCCGCCGTGGACGGCGCGCCGCCCTTGCCGTACGTGGATGGGACCCGGCTGGCCTGGGCACGCGCCGCGCTCGCCGCCGGGCATCGGCCGGGCAAGCTCGCGCACGTATGGGAGGTCATGGGCGGGGACGCCGTCGGCGGGCCTGATGGGCCTGGCCGGCTTGGCCACCCACCGCTCCACGCCCTGCCCGGCCCACTGGACGGAGCGTCGGCCGGCGCCTCCCCCGCGGCCAGCGCGACCCGGCTGACCGGCCACGACGCGGATCCCGTACGGCGCTACCTGGCCGGGGCGGCCGGCCGATACGACGGGGCGTTTCCCTGCGCGACGCCGGTGGCCGTGTTCGTCCATTCCTGGACGCTGTCCTGGCTGGCCCGGGCGGGCGCCGACCTGGCCTTCCCGTGGACCGCGGGCCTGCTGGACAGCCTGACCGCGCAGTTCGGTGAGGCCGGCACGGCCGCCGGTCCCGGGCTGCCGCCGGACGCCGACACCACGGCCGTCGTCCTCGACACGTTGGCCCGGCTCGGCCGTCCCCGCCCGCCCGAGAGCCTGTGGCCGTACGACCTGGGCACGCACTTTTGCACCTGGCCGGGCGAGGACGGCGCGTCGCCCACGGTCAACGCGCACGTGCTCGACGCCTTCGGCTCCTACCTCCGCGCCGAGCCGGACACCCCGCACCGGCCGCGCTACCTGGCCGCCATGCGCCGGATCACGGCGTGGCTGCGGGAGCGGCAGCGGCCCGACGGCGCGTGGGACGACCGGTGGCACGCCTCGCCGTACTACGCCACGGCCTGCTGCGCGCTGAGCCTGGCGGAGAGCGGCGACCAGGCGAGCGACCAGGCCGGCGACCAGGCCAGGGAGGCGATCGAGCGGGCCATCGGCTGGGTGATCCGCACGCAGCGCGACGACGGCTCGTGGGGGCGGTGGGACGGCACGGCCGAGGAGAGCGCCTACGCCCTGCACGTGCTCACGCTCGCCACGCCGCCGCACGACGAGGCGGTGTCCAGGGGGAGGCGCTTCCTCACCATGGCGCGGCAGCGGGAGGACCAGCCGGCGCTGTGGCACGACAAGGATCTCTACCGGCCCGGATCCATCGTGGCGGCGGTCACGCTCGCGGCCCTGCGCCGCACCGGCCAGAATCCGATTCCCCTCGCCTCATCAGCGCAAAGATAAGAAACGTAGTAACGGACAGGTATAAAACAATCGGTCGCGGTTGGGGAGAATCGCTCCCCCTGTGAGCGGCTCGCCTTGAGCGCTTACCGCCCGCCTTGCTAGGGTTTTCCGCGACGACCGCACAATTGCGGACGTAGCGCAATATTGCACCACATTCGCGGACATTGCCGTACCGCGGACCTGGACACTTTCCAACCCCCAGGACGGGATATGCGCGTGCGCGTACGCAATTCACGGACTATCTCAGTCCGCGGCAAGGTGATCTTCCTTCTGGCCTCTCTGACCGCGCTCTGGGGGTTCGCGGCCTGGGTGACCGGCGCCGAAGGGGTCAACATGCTGGGCGTCGCCACCCTCGACGCCGGAATCGCGCAGCCGCAGGAGAAGCTGCTGGTCAACCTGCAGACCGAGCGCCGGATGACGATGGTCGCGCTGGGCGACCCGATCAGCGCGCGGCGCCAGCACGCCAGCCTCACGAGCCAGCGGCAGGCCACCGACACGACCCTCGTCGATTTCCGTGCACTCGCGACCGGCGGATTCGTGCGATGGATCGCCGACGACGCGCTCGACGAACGCGTCGCCCAGGCGCTGCACGCGCTCGACGGGCTGGCCGGCATCCGCGCCGACGTCGACGCCGGCCGCGGCGACCGCGAGCGGGTGGCCGCCGCCTACGACACGGTGATCGACCAGCAGTACCGCATCTACGACTCCATGGCCCAGCTCGACGACCCCGGCGTGGCCAAGGACACCCGCACGGCCATCCTGATGGCCCGCGCCCGCGAGGTCCTGGCCCGTGAAGACAGCCTGGCCGCCGGAGTGCTGGCCGCAGGGAAGATGACCACGGTGGAGCGGGCGAGATTCGCCCAGCTCGTCGGCACGCAGCGGTATCTGTTCGGGAACGCCCTGGCCGAGCTGCCGGCCGCCGACGCCGCCTCCTTCCAACGGCTCCAGGACACCCCGCAGGCTGCCGACCTGCGGAACATGGAAGAGCAGCTGATGAACCCGCCGGGATCAGCGCAGGCGGCGCTGCCGGTGTCCCTGGTCCACTGGAACACCATCGCGACCGACGTGCTGCAGCGCCTGCAGCAGGTGGTGCTCACCACCGGTGACGGCATCACCGACCGGGCCGTACCGATCGCCGTCGGCGTCGTCGTACGGCTGCTCGCCGCCGCCGGCCTCGGGCTGGTGGCCGTCATCGCGGCCATCGTCTTCACCATCACCACCGCGCGGCGGATCCTCGGCCAGCTGGACAAGCTCCGCACCGAGGCCCGCGAGCTGGCCGAAAACCGGCTGCCCGCGGTGGTCACGCGCGTATCGCGCGGCGAGGAGGTGGACCTCGCCACCGAGGCGCCGCCCCTCGACTTCGGCGCCGACCAGATCGGGCAGGTGGGCGAGGCCGTCAACGAGGTCCAGCGGACCGCGCTCTCACTGGCCGCCGGCCAGGCCCAGCTGCGCCGCGACAACGCCACCGTGCTCAGCAACCTGGCCCGCCGCTTCCTGGTCCTCGTGCAGCAGCAGCTGAGCCAGCTGTACGCCATGCAGCGCCGCGGCGACATCGAGCCGGCCGAGCTGGACAACCTGTTCAAGATCGACCACGTGGCCACCCGGATGCGCCGCCACGCCGAGAACCTGCTGGTGATGGCCGGCAGCCGGCCGGGCCGCGGCTGGCGCGAGCCGATCGCCATGCTCGACGTGGTGCGCGGGGCGCTGGCCGAGGTCGAGGACTACCAGCGGGCCCAGGTGAGCGTGCTCGCCCCGGCATGGGTCGAAGGGCACGTGGTCAGCGACGTCATCCACCTGTTCGCCGAGCTCGTGGAGAACGCGCTCCGCTTCTCGCCGCCGGTCACCACGGTGACGATCGTGGGCGAGCTGGTGGCGCACGGATACGCCGTCGAGATCGAGGACCGTGGGCTGGGCATGAGCCGGGAGGCACTCGACGAGGCCAACCACAAACTCGCCAATCCTGAACAGGCGACCTTGTCGACCCATCCCCTGCTCGGTCTCTACGTCGTCGGGCAGTTGGCCGAGCGGCACGGCATCGGGGTCACGCTCAAGCAGTCGCCGTACGGCGGGCTGAGCGCGGTCGTGCTGATCCCGCGCGAGCTGGTGCACCTGACCGCGTCCGGCGTCGGCGACCTGGAGACCCAGACGTGGGCCGACCGGCTCGGGGCCTCCGCGCCCCCGATCGGCGCGCCCGTCCGGCAGCTTTCCAGCCCGCGGCACAGCACCGGCCCGCGGCCTCTCGCAGGCCCGCAACCTCTCGTGGGCGCGCAGCCTTATGCGGACCCGCAGCCTTTTACGGAGGCGCAGCCTTATGCCGACCCCCGCGCCGGCGCGCAGCCCGAGCCGGTGATCGAGCACATGATCGGCTCTGTGGCGGCGTTCTCGACCGGGCCCCTGGCACGCCTCACCGTGCACCCGGGCCACCCAGGACCGTCCCGGGCCGACCAGCCGGCCAAGGACGCCGGGCCGGCCGGCACGACGCTCAACGGCCTGCCGCGCCGCAGTCCTCAGACGCACCTGGCGGCCCCCCTGCGCACGTCGTCAGCGTCGAGCCCGCCGCAGCCGGACACCGGCAAGCCGGGCGCGTCGCCTGAGGAGATCGCCGCGACCCTCGCCTCGTACCAGCGCGGCACCGAGGCCGGGCGCGAGCGGGCGGCCCGGCAGATCGACGAGCGCTCCGACCCACCCCCTGGACCATCTGCATGATGACGGAATCGAGGAGACCCGTGGCACCGCGAGGCCTGAGCGACCTGGGATGGCTGCTGACCGACTTCGTCCAGCGGCAGCCCGACGTTCGTCACGCCATAGTCCTGTCCACCGATGGCCTTCCGATGTCGCGTTCGGCCGACCTCAACGACAGCGACGCCGACCGGCTGGCCGCCGTGGCGGCCGGCGCGCAGAGCCTCGGGCTCGCCCTGAGCAACCAGTTCGGGGGCGGGTCGCTACGTCAGGTCCTGTTCGAGCTGGCCGACACCTATCTGATCATCATGGCCGCCGGTTCCGGTGCGTGCCTGGCCGTACGGGCCGATCATCAGGCCGACATCGGGACCATCGCGTACGAGATGGGGCTGCTGGTGGCCAGGGTCGGGGAGTTCCTCACGGCGCCCGCCCGCGGCACGGCCGTCAGCGGATCACCACGATGAACGGATCGGCCGACGAGCCCATGTGGGTCGGCGACGAGGCCGGGCCGGTCGTCCGCGCGTACGTGGTGACCGGCGGCAGGACCGAGCCGACCCGCAGCCAGCTGGATCTGATCACCATCGCGGTCGCGGTGGCCCCGGTCGGCGAGCACGGCCGGGTGGGACCCGAGCACCCCGAGTACGCGATCATCGCCGAGCTGTGCCGCGAGCCGCAGTCGGTGGCCGAGATCGCCGCCCTGACCACCCTGCCCGCCGGCGTCATCCGCGTGCTGCTCAGCGACCTGGTCGACGCCGGCGTCATCGAACTGCAGGAACCCCACGTGGAGGCTGCCATGCACGGCCAGGAGATGTACCGGGCGCTGTTGGACGGTCTTCGTGCGCTCTGAGCTGCCCCGCAGACACCCCGCCCTGCCGCCGGCCATCAAGATCCTCATAGCCGGCGGCTTCGGCGTGGGGAAGACCACGCTGGTCGGTTCGGTGTCCGAGATCACCCCGCTGCGCACCGAAGAGATGCTGACCGACCGCGGAATCGGCGTCGACGACCTCGAAGGCGTGGAGGACAAGCGCGACACGACCGTGGCCATGGACTTCGGCCGGATCACGTTCCCGTTCCGAGGCCAGAACTGCCGGCTCTACCTGTTCGGCACGCCGGGCCAGGAGCGGTTCTGGTTCCTCTGGGACGAGCTGGCCCTCGGCTCGGTCGGCGCGGTCGTCCTTGCCGACACCCGCCGCCTGGCCGACTGCTTCCCCGCCATCGACTACTTCGAGCGGCGCGAGACCCCGTTCGTCGTCGCCGTCAACTGCTTCGAAGGGGCCCGCCGCTTCTCGGCCGAGGAGATCCGCGACGGCCTGGCCCTGCCCGAGGCCGTGCCGCTCACCCTCTGCGACGCCCGCGAGCGCCAGTCGAGCAAGCAGGTCCTCATCCGCCTGGTCGAACACGCCACCCGGGTCAAATTCGGCGCCGTGCCCGTCAGCTGACCCGCCCGCCGCCCGATCAGGGTTTGCGGGCCAGCAGGCAGGCCTGCGGGACCGATTCGGCGGCGCCGGGCTCGCGTACGAAGCGAGCCGTCATGGCGAATCCAGCCTTACACAGGAGATCGGCAACGCGCTCGGGCTGCAGACGGTTGAAGTCGAGCGACACGGGATGGTCGAACGGCCGGTCCAGATGCAGCGGGACGTCGCCGACCTGGAAGGCCAGCAGCAGGGCGCCGCCCGGCGCCAGCACCCGGTGGAACTCGGCAAGCGCGTCGGGCACCAGGTCAGGTGGCAGATGGATGATCGAATACCAGGCCACGACACCGGCCAGCGTGCCGTCGCCGGCCTCGAGCCCGGTCATCGTGCCGACGTCGAATCGCAGGTCAGGATGCGCCCGGCGGGCCAGGTCGACCATGACGGGTGACAGGTCGACGCCGAAGGCCGGCACGCCGAGCGAGCGCAGGTGGGCCGCGATGCGGCCGGGGCCGCAGCCCACGTCGGCCACCGGCTCGGCCGCGCCGTGGACGAGCTCGGCGAAAGCCGCCAGCATGGCGCGGTCGAAGGGCTTGCCCGTCAGATCATCGTGGAAGTGCTTGTCGTAGTCGACGGCGATCGTGTCGTAGAACTCCCGCGTCGCGCGGAGATATCCGGGTTCGGTCACAGTGCGCCAGACTAGCGGCAAACAGGTAAGATGCAGCTTACACATATGGTGTGAGCTGGAGGAAGAACGTGACAGCGGGCCTCGAGACGGTCATGAGCGCGGTGGCCGACGGCTCACGGCGGGTGATCCTCCAGCGGCTGGCGCACGGCCCGGCGACGACCGGGCAGCTGGCCGACCTGCTGCCCATGAGCAGGCCGGCCGCCTCTCAACACATCAAGGTGCTGCAGGAGGCCGGGCTGGTGCGCACGACCCTGGCCGGCCGGCACCGCTGGCACCACCTGAACACCGAGGCGCTCGGCGTCATCTCGGACTGGGCCCGCCGGACGGCCGCCATCGGCCGCGCCGCGCCGAGGCTCCGCCCGGACGGCCGGCCCGAGCCGCCCATTCCCGAAGGAGAGACCATGATCCAGCCGGTCAGCTACGTCGAGCTCAACAGCCCCGACCTCGAGGCCACCACGGCCTTCCTGTCGGCCGCGTTCGGGTGGCGGCCGCAGCCGTTCGCGGCGCCCGACTACCTGGTCGCCGCCCACGGCGACGTGGCCGGCGTCGACACCGGGATCATGCCGTCACGCGACGGCCGGCCCCGGGCCATCCCGGTCATCCGCGTCGAGGAGATGGACGCGTCCCTCGACCGGGTGCGCGCCAACGGCGGCACGGTGGTGGTCGAGCCCTTCACCATCCCCGGCGTCGGCCACGGCTGCTACGTCACCGACCCCGCCGGCCTCCTCATCGGCCTCCACGCCTACGACGCCGACGCCTGACGCCTCTTCCGGCGCCTGCCGACACCATTCGTACGGCTGGTCCGTCACCTTTGCGCGGCCGGCCCGTCGCCTTCGTGCGGCCGGCCCGTCGCCGACCCGCCGGGCCGGCGGCTCGCCGACGGGCTCGGCCAGGTCAGGCCTCGTCGAGGTCGCGGGAGAGGAGGTCGGCGAGGGTGGCGACCGCTTCCTCGGCGCCGGGGCCCTCGGCCGCGAGCGTCACGGCCGCGCCGTGGGCGGCGCCGAGGGAGAGCACGCCGAGGATGCTGTTGGCGGGCACGGGCTTGCCCCCGTCGAGGCGTACGGAGACGGGCACCGGGAGCGCCGCGGCGGCCTCGACGAACAGCCGGGCCGGGCGGGCGTGGAGGCCCGTGCGCGAGGCGATGGTCACCGTGCGTTCGGTCATGACGGTCCTTCGATCGTGACTTTGATGGCGGTGCCACTGGCCACGAGGTCGAACGCGTCGAGCACGCCGTCCAGCGGCAGCCGGTGGGTGATGAGGTCCGCGACCGGCACGGCGCCCGAGGCGATGAGGTCGAGGGCGCGCGCGTTGTGAGCCGGGCTGGAGCCGTTCGCGCCGACGATCGTGAGCTCGCGGTAGTGCACGAGGTTGGAGTCGAGCGCGATGATCGGATCGTCCTTCGGCAGGCCGCCGAAGAAGCTGATCCGGCCCTGCCGCGCGGCCATCCGGACCGCGCTCTCCTGCGCCGCGCCGGCCGCCGCGGCCGTGATGATCACGTCCGCGCCACGGCCCTCGGTCAGCGCGAGCACCGCCTGCTCGATGTCGCCGTCCAGCGCGGCGTCCGGTTTCACCAGGTCGGCCGCCATGTGCAGGCGGTCGGGGTTCACGTCGGCAAGGAAGACGCGGCCCGCGCCGCGGGAGCGGGCCAGCCGTACGTGCAGACAGCCGATCGGACCGGCGCCCATGACGACCACGTCGTCGCCGTCGCCGACCCGGGCCAGCTCCTGCCCGTTGAGCACGCAGGCCAGCGGCTCGGCCACGGACGCCTCGGCGAAGCTCACCCCGGACGGGATCCGGTTGAGCCCGCCGACCGCGAGCACCTTGGCCGGCACGATCATGAACTCCGCGAACCCGCCATCGTAGTGGTAACCCATGGACTCCTGGTTTGGGCAGACCGTCATCCGGCCACGCCGGCACTCCGAGCACTGCCCGCACGGAATGGCGGCGATGACCTGGACACGGTCGCCTGAGGTCCACCCGTGGACGTCGTCGCCGACCGAGACGATCTCGCCGGCGATCTCGTGCCCCATGACCCGGGGCGGGCGGATGTGGTGGTGGCCGTACCGGAAGATCTTGACGTCGGTGCCGCAGGTCGAGCAGTTCCGCACCCGGATCTTCACCTCGCCCGGTCCGGGCGAGGGCTCCGGCGCCTCCTCCAGCCGCACGTCGCCGGGCGCGTGGAAGCGCGCTACCTTCACTCGTCCTCGTCCTCTCCCACGGGCGCGAGCAGTTCGATGACCGCCTCCGCGTCGTTCGTCTCGCGCAGGGTCTTGGCCTGCGCCGGATCCATCAGGATGCGGGCCAGGCTGGACAGGATCCCGATGTGGCCGTCGCCCTTGGCGGCGATGCCGATGCACACCTGGACCAGGTTGCCGTCCCAGTCGACGCCGTCGGGAAAGCGCACGAACGACAGGGCGTCGCGCCGCACGGACTCCTTCCCGTCGAGCGTGCCGTGCGGGATGGCCACGCCCTCTCCCACGTACGTGGAGATGGAGCGCTCCCGTTGGATCATCGAGTCCACGTACGACGAGTCGATGGCGCCGACCGCGAGCAGGGCCTCACCGCACTGCCGGATCGCGTCGTCGCGGCCGGTGGCGACCGCGTCGAGCCGTACGGCGGCCGGTTCAAGCATGGACCGTGCCGCCGCTCTTGATCGTGGCGACCAGCTTGGTGACCGCGGGGTCGCCGAGGAACACCTGGAAAGGGATGAGGATCTTTGAAGGGGCGCTGACCGCGGCCCGCTGGGCCAGCCCGACGTGGCAGATCACGATGTCGGCGTCGCCGGGGATCTGGTTGACCGGGGTGTGGGTCACCTCGATCCCGAGCTTCTTCAGCTCCTTGCGGAGCGTGCTGGCCAGCATCACGCTGCTGCCCATCCCCGCGTCGCAGGCCACGACGATCTTGTGGATGTCCTTGCTCTCTATGCTCGTCACTGGGTCGCCTCCGCGACTGTTTCGGTCTCTTCAGGTTGGCCGGTCTGCTCCGGGTCCTCCGGCTCGTTCTCGTCGCCGTTGCGCCGCCCGAAGCCCAGCAGCAGCGAGCCGACGAGGAAGGACACCGCCGCGGCCACCAGCACCCCGGCGAACACCCCGAAGTATCCGCCCCTTGGGGTCTCCGCGGCGTACGCGAAGATGCTGCCGGGCGACGGGGTGGCCACCAGGCCGGCGCCGGTGACGAGGAAGACGAGGATGCCGGACGCGCCGCCCGCCATGGCGGCGAGGATGAGGCGCGGCTTCATCAGGATGTACGGGAAGTAGATCTCGTGGATGCCGCCCAGGAACTGGATCACGATGGCGGCCGGCACGCTCGGGCGCAGCAGCTTCGGACCGAACATCAGGTAGGCCAGCAGGACGCCCAGGCCGGGACCGGGGTTCGACTCCAGCATGAACAGGATCGACTTGCCGGTCTTGACGGCCTCGGCGACGCCCAGCGGCCCGAGCACGCCGTGGTTGATGGCGTTGTTCAGGAACAGCACCTTGGCCGGCTCGATCAGGATCGAGGCCAGGGGCAGCAAACTGTGGTCGACCAGGAAATGCACCCCGTCGGCCGCGACCGAGGTGATCCATTCCACGACCGGGCCGATCCCGATGAGGCCGAGCAGTGCCATGCCGCCGCCGATGATGCCGGCGCTGAAGTTGTCGACCAGCATCTCGAACCCGGCTTTGGTCCGCTCGGCCGTGAAGCCGTCGACGATCTTCAGGATGAAGGCCGTGAGCGGGCCGATGATCATCGCGCCGAGGAACATGGGCACGTCGGTGCCGACCACCACGCCGACCGTGGCGACCGCGCCGACGACCGCGCCGCGCTGGCCGTGCACCATGCGCCCGCCGGTGTAGCCGATCAGGATCGGCAGCAGGTATGTGATGATCGGGCCGACCAGTTTGGCCAGCGTCTCGTTCGGCAGCCAGCCGGTGGGGATGAACAGGGCCGTGATGAGGCCCCAGGCGATGAACGCGCCGATGTTCGGCATGATCATGCCGGCGAGGTGGCCGCCGATCCGCTGAATGGTCGCCTTTGGACCACTCCCGTAGACCGTTGGGGTATAGGGGGTTGCCATGGGGTCTTGCTCCTTCCGGGTGGGGGGTTCGCCGCGTCAGTCCCCGGAGCTGAGCGGCTGAGCGGGGTCGGGCTCTCGGATCTGGACGGCTTCGCGGCGGATGTCGGACGCCGTCGGCATCCGGCTGCCCGGCTGGCCGACCGCCGCGGTCGCCCAGGCGAGCCCTTCGACCAGGGCGGCCTCACCGCGCGCCCCGGCCGCGAGGAAGCCCGCAAGCAGGGCGTCGCCCGCGCCGACGCTGCTGCGCGGCCGCTTGATCGGGCAGGCGCCGTGCAGGATCCTGCCGTCCTGGACGAGGAGCGCGCCGTCGGCGCCGAGGCTGGCCAGCACCGTGGCGCAGCCGAGCTGGATCGAGGCCTTGATGACGTCTCCGACCGTCTCCATGGCCGACCCGGTCGCCTCGGCGAGCTCGTCGCGGTTGGGCTTGACCAGGGCCGGCCCTCCGGCGAGCGCGGCGACCAGGGCCGGGCCGCTGGTGTCGACGGCCACGTTGATGCCGGCCCGGGCGAACCGCTCGGCGAGCCACGCGTACACCTCGGTCGGCACGCCCGGCGGCAGGCTGCCCGAGGCGACCACCCAGTCGGCCGACCGGGCGGCGTCGAGCACGGCCTGCGCGATGCGGTCGAGCTCACCGGCGGTCAGCTCGAACCCCGCCTCGTTGACCTTGGTGACCGTGCCGTCGGGCTCGGCCAGCGCGATGTTGGAACGGGTGGGTCCGGCCACTTCGACCGGGATCATCTCGATCGCCTCGGCCGACAGCAGGTCGAGCAGCCGCCGGCCGTCGGGCCCGCCGTAGGGGATGACGGCGCAGGACGGGATGCCGTTGGCCAGCAGGGCCCGGGTCACGTTGACGCCCTTGCCGCCCGGGTCGAGACGGGTCGCGTCGGCCCGGATGACCGCCCCGCGGCGCAGCGACTCGACCTGGAGCGTCCGATCCAGGCTGGGGTTCAAGGTGAGCGTCAAGATCATGAGCGGACCACGTCCGGGCCCGCGGCCGCGAGGTCGGCCGCGAGTCCCGCGTCCAGACCCGAGTCGCTGATGATGAGGTCGATCTCGTCGAGCGCGCCGAAGCGGGCGAAGTAGTCGCTGCTGAACTTGGTGTGGTCGGCCAGCAGCACGCGCCGCCTCGCGCATTTGATCATTGCCCGCTTGACCGCGGCCTCGGCCGGGTCGGGCGTGGTGAGGCCCTTGGAAACCGAGCACCCGTTGGTCGCCATGAACGCCACGTCGACGTGGAGCTGGGACAGCGGCTGCAGCGCCCAGTCGTCGACCGTGGCGAGCGTCTTGCCGCGCACCCTGCCGCCCAGCATGATCACGGACAGGTTGGGGCGGGTCGCGAGCGCGGCCGCCAGGGGCGGCGAGTTGACCACGATCGTGAGCTCCCGGTCGGCCGGCAGCACGCGCGCCAGCCGGCCGGTGGTCGAGCCCGCGTCGAGCACGATCGCCCCGTCCTGCGGCAACTCGGCCAGGGCGGCCTTGGCGATGCGCTCCTTCTCGGCGGTCATGACCTCGTCGCGGGCGGCCAGCGCCGGCTCGAAGGCCAGCCGCTCGACGGGGATGGCCCCTCCATGCACGCGCCGCAGCACACCGGCGCGCTCCAGGGCCGTGAGGTCACGGCGGATGGTCTCCGTCGTGACCCCGAACTCCTCGGCCAGCGTCACCACATCGACCCGGCCCTGGGAGCGGGCGCGCTGCAGGATCTCCTGATGCCGCTCCTCCGCGTACATGTGGTTTCACCGCCACTTCATGTTGTTTTATCTGTGTTTACTCCCGAATGGTTGTAGGGTCAAGAGGTCTCACTCGCCCATCAGCGAGAATCCGGCCCAGAAGAACGGATTCGCGTACGGGCGGGTGCCGGAGGAGTGGCCGAGCAGGCGCCAGCGCCGGGCCGCGGCCGGGTCCTCTTCCACGAGTTCGGCGATGGTCGCGCCGCGGAGCCAGAGCTGGGCGGCGCGGAGCGCCTCGGCCGGAGCGGCGCCGGCCAGGAACTCGGCGTAGAACCGCCGCATGAGGAAGGCGGTCGCCTGGTCGGACACGCTCCACATCGACGCCACCACCCCGGCGGCCCCCGCCCGCAAAAAAGCCGACACGAGACCCGCATACCCCCCCGACTCCCCCGACCCAGAGTCTCCGGCCCCCCCGACCGACCCGGCCCCCCCGGTGACCGTCGTGATGCCCGACCCGCAGGCCGACAAGACCACCAGCCTGACCGACGACAGGTCGAACGCGGCCACCCGGCTCGCGACCAGCGGATCCCGGTCCGCCGTCCAGATCGCCGGCTGACCGCCCCCCGGCCGAGTCACCGACGCGTGGCAGGCGATGTGGAGGAGACCGCAGCTCGGTGCGTACGCCTCGACGGCCTCGGCCGTGACCTCGGGGCCGGTCAGCACCATGCGGCGGTCGGCGGGGAACAGCCCGGCGACGGCGGCCGCCTCCTGCGCCGCGTACGGCAGGTCGCCCAAGGAGTCGGCGAGCACGAGGATGGATCCCGGCGCGCGGCCCACATCTTCAGCCCGGCGCCGCAGCTCGCCCGCCACCCGCAGGTTCGGCGTATACGAGATGACGTAGTCGTCGAGCAGAGCCGGGCCGCCAGCCGATGGACGGGCCGCGTGCAGCGGCAGGAACCCGCTGAGACTGGACGCGGCCACCCGCAACCGGCTGCCGTGGACGACGCCCAGCTCGTCGAGCCGGCGGCGCAGCGGCTCCCCGACCGCCTCCCACAGCCAGGCGGCCACGCCGTCCATGGCCCGCATGAGACCGGCCGGAGGGCCGCCCAGCTGCCAGTCCAGGTAGCTCTGTAACCAGGCCGCCTCCTGCCTTCTGACCTCGCCCAATGTCAGACCGTCGAGGCGCGCGACCTGCACCGCCCCTCCCTCGGGCGGCACGATGATCAGCGCCGATCCAAACCCAGTGATCACCGGCACCACCGTGGTTGCCGTGTCAGACGCGCCCAGGCCGCGATGAACGACGCCCAGATCGGCCTGGGCGGGTT
Source organism: Streptosporangiaceae bacterium NEAU-GS5 (assembly GCA_017592665.1). Lineage (GTDB taxonomy): Bacteria > Actinomycetota > Actinomycetes > Streptosporangiales > Streptosporangiaceae > NEAU-GS5. The sequence continues at coordinate 25,781 of JAGFNW010000006.1, forward strand.
GAGCGACGGCCAGATCGGCTTGGGCGACGGCCTGGTCGGGTTGGACGACGGCCAGGTCGGGTTGGACGGCAGCCTGGTCTGGTTGAACTACGGCCAGGTCGAGGGCCCGGGCCGTGCTGAGGTCGGACAGGCGCAGGGCCTCCTCCGGACGTCCGGCGAGCAGGCTCACGTACGCGGCGTGCGTGTAAGCGTGATTCAGCACGGGGGGCGTTTCCTGCCACCCGGCCTCGCCCGGCTGCTCGGCGAAGGCGAAGGCGGCCTCCAACTCCTCTGCCGCCGCGACATACCCCGCGAGCGCCCCCTCCAGGTCGCCCTGCCGGGCCGCCATGTCCGCGAGCGTGAGCCGGGCCGCCCACTCGGCGTGGGACGGCGCGTCGGCGGCCGACCTACGGAGATATCCCAGCTTCAGCCGCACGCCGGCCCAGCGACCGGACTCGCCGGTCTCCTCGTAGTAGGCGGCCACCTCCTCATAGAGCCGCGCCGCCTCGCCCGCGTTCGCCTCCGCCGCGTCGCCCGCCTCGCCCGCCTGAGCCGCGTCGCCCGCCTGAGCCGTGTCGAGCGCGTCGGCCGCCGGATCACACGAGCAGCGAAGCCGGATCCCGTCGGCCAGCCGTTCCTGCGCGTCCGCCCACTGGTCGGGGTAGCGGTCCCGGGTGAACAGGGTGAGCGCGGCGCGGGCGTGGTCGATCGCCAGCTCCACGTTCTCAGCGTGGTCGCCGGCCACCCGCCGCAAGTACGTGTCGGCCAGTTGGGCCTGGATCCGCGCCCACGACTCGGGGCGCCCGCCCGGATCGACGTACGCGAGGCCCGACCGCAGCGCCTCGATGGCCTGCTCGGCCTTGTCCGGCGCATCGGGACCCGCACCCGACATGAGCACCTCGGCCACGCACATCTGAATCGCCGCCCAGTGGTCGGGATCCTCCAGCGGATTCAGCCGGTCGCGTACGGCGAGGATGCGCCGTAACCCGCCGTCACCGTCGTCATCGGGCCCGCCGCGCATGGCGACCCGGACGAGGACCTGCTGGATCGGCACGTCGGCCTGATCGATGCCGGATTCGGAGGCCAGCGCCAGGGCCTCGGTCGCGTGGGCGTGCGCCCGGCGCAGGTTCTCGTCCCGGTCGCCCCGCGCCCGCTCGATGTAGGCGTGCGCCAGCTTGGAGTGGGATTGGGCCACGACCACGGGACGGCCGGTCCGCAGGCCGTACTCGGCGACGGCCCGATGACACTCGATGGCCTCCTCCAGACGGTCGGCGCGATCCGGGCCGTGCATGTTCGTCAGGGCCTCGCCCAGCAGTGTGGTGAACCCGGCCCACTCGGGGCTGCCGGGGGCGGCCAGTTCCCGGCCGCGGCGGCACAGCTCGGCCTTGCGCCCGGGGGTCATGCGGCGGTCGGCGTACGCCAGTTCCTGCAGAAGGAACGCGATCTCATGCTCCTCAGGCGTGCCCTCCAGGGTTTCGATCTCGGTCTCCCAGCCCGCCCAGTCAAGGGCCGGGCCGACGCCGTACTCCCTGGCGACCGCGACCAGATCCGCGTGCGCCACGAAGTTCTCATCCCGTCCCGTGCGGAACAGATACTCGGCGGCCGGGGTGAGCAGCAGGTCGGCCTCCCGCGCCAGCACGGCCTCCTTGCCGTCCGCGCCCTGCGCCGCAACGAGCGCCTGCACCGCCTCAAGCAGCAGACGGCGGATCCCCGGCCGACGGGCCAGGAAACGGATGATGTCCTCCTCCTCGGTCAGACCGCTCATCCGGTTCAGCACGCCCTGGTCCAGCTCGGACCGCGTCGGCCGCAGCCGGCGCGCGAACGCCTCGTCCACCCCGAGCTCCCGGCAATCCGCCAGCAGCTCGCGGTCCGCCAGCAGCGACTCGGCCGCGTCCGGCTCGTTCTGGTACTGCGCGATCAGGACCTCCAGCATGGCGTCGGCGTGCTCGCCGAGCAGCTCCCCCGGTCGTTCCGTGGCCAGCCGCCGCTTGTCCTCGTACGAGAATCCGTTGGCGAACGCGAGAACCGCGTCCACCACTGACTGCGGAATGTGGATCTCCTGCCGTTCCTGTGCCATGGCGCCATCGTCTGTTTTCCCGGCGATCTCGGACAGGTATGGGCATAGTGCCGTGGCGGCGGGGAGAACCCGGGCCGCCCCTGTGGGACGTTTCCGTTCTGCCGCACACGTGACGACACATGGGGGACGTGATGCGGTTCGGGACCCTCGGTCCAGTCGACACGTACCGGGAGATATGCGCGCTCGTCGGGCTCGCGGAGGCCTGCCGTACGTTGGGCGACCTCGAGAACGCGCGCTCACGCAGACCGCGCGCTGACCGTGGCGCGGGCGAGCGGCGCGCAGGCCGTCGAGGGGCCAGCGCGCTACGAGCTCGCCCGGCTCAACCCATCCGGCATGGATCAGGCCGCCGAAGCCCTCGCAATCCTTCAGGAAGCCGGCCATCACGCAGGCGAAACAGGTGCCCGCGACCTGCCGGCCCAACTCGACAAGGGAGCCTTACACGCTCCGAACCCGTCATTGTCCACGGAATAACGGACGAAGGCTTGGTGCCATGGCGGGCGACACACGCCGCTATGGGGGGCCGGCGGCCTCATCGAAATGTGAGGAATCGCCAGTGACAAAGCACCGACGTCTGAGCGCGGCCGTCTGCGCCGCCGCGCTCATGACGGCACTGACCAGCGCGATCGCAGCCCATCCGGCAGCGGCGTCGCCGAACACCGAGTACGGGGACTTCAACGGGGACGGCCGGGACGACCTGGCCATCGGCATCCCGGGGGCGAGCGTCAACGGCGCCGCCGGAGCCGGAGCCGTCCAGGTCCTGTACGGCACGGCCGACGGGCTCAGCAGTTCCGGCCAGCAGTTCCTGCGCCAGGGCTTCAACGGACTCGAGGACACGGCCGAAGCCGGCGACCACTTCGGCCAGGCCCTCGCCAAGGGCGACGTCAACCATGACGGCTTCGCCGACCTCGTCGTCGGCGTGCCGGGGGAGGACGTCGTGACCGCGGGGGCGGCGGGCTCGATCGTCGTCATCCACGGCGGGCCCGGCGGGCTCGGCGACGACTTCGTGGTCACCCAGAACCGCAGCGGCGTAGAGGACGACGCCGAAGCGGGCGACAACTTCGGCGCGGCGCTCGCCGCGGGCGACTTCGACAACGACGAGTTCGCCGACGTGGCCGTCGGCGTGCCGGGTGAGAACGGCGGCGCCGGCGGCGTCAACGTGCTCTACGGCGCGGCCCCGTTCTTCGACCTCACCCGGGACCAGTTCTGGACCCAGGACAGCACTGACATCCTGGACGCCTCGGAGCCGGGCGACGCGTTCGGCCGTTCCCTGGTGGCCGGCAACTTCGACTTCACCGCCGGCGACGACCTCGCCATCGGCGTGCCGCTCGAAGACGTCACCACCAGCGTGACCACGCTCTCCGACGCCGGGGGCGTCAACGTCATCTACAGCCGGCCGCTGCTCGGCCTCACTGCGCGGAACGCCTCAGGGCTGGTGGACAACCAGCTGTGGACCCAGGAGTCGGGCGGGATCACCGGGTTGGCCGCGTCCGGCGAGGAGTTCGGCGACGCGCTCGCGGCCGGCGACTTCAACCATCAGGAGGGCGTCGACCTGGCCATCGGCATACCGAAGGACTCCATCGAGGGCCAGGCCGTCGGCACGGTCGGATCGGTCGAGGTGCTCTACGGCCTGCGTGACCCGGCCACGGCCGACGGCCTCTCGGCGACCGACAGCCAGCGCTGGACGCAGAGCGCGGTCGGCGCGGGCGGCGGATCGGAGCCGTTCGACTTCTTCGGCGACACCCTGGCTGCCGGCGACTTCAACAACGACGGCGAGGACGACCTGGCCATCGCCTCACCGGGCGAGGACGTGACCAGCAACACGGTCTTCGACGCCGGCTCCGTCGACGTCCTCTACGGCACCTCCGGCCCGGGGCTGAGCACCGCGCACAGCCTGTTGATGACGCAGGCCTCGCTGGACACCCCTGACACGTCCGAGCAGTTCGACTCCTTCGGCCAAGCCCTCTACGTGGCCGACTTCAATGGCAAGACGGGCGACGACCTCGCCATCGGCGTACCGCTCGAGTCCCTCGAACTCCCCTCGGGCACCTTCAACTCCGCCGGCCAGGTCAACATCGTCTACGGCCGCAACCCCCTGATCGCCTTCGGCGGCCTCGACCCCACCCGCGACTCCCAACTCTGGAACCAGTCCACCACCGCCACCGGCCCCCAACCCCAATCCTTCTTCGGCTCCGCCGTGAGCTGACCCATCCAGGCGAAGGGCACCCCGCCTCGGGTGTCCTTCGCCGTCCTTACAAATTCGCCGTCTTTACAAGACGGGTGGGTCGAAGTCGAAGTCGAGCCTGCGGCCCTCCTGCATGACTCGGACGTCAGGGTGGTCCGGGCCCAGGACACGGATGTAGCGGGCGAGGGTGTCATCGCGAAGATCCTCACCCTCCTCGACCAGACCCATCGCCATAAGATCCACGACCAGGTTCGCGGCGGCGGCGAGCGTCAGCGGATGGTCGGGGCCGAGCAGCCGGCGAAGCTCGTTGAGGGTGTTCTGGCCCAGGTCGCGCGCGTCCGCCTGCTCGGCCAGCTCGGACAGGTCGCTGGCGAGGTTGATGGCGCACGTCAAAGAGAAGTGATGCTCGCGGGTGAGCCGCCGGTCGAGGCCCTGCAGTGCCACCTCGTCGATCTGCCTGGCCCGCTCCGCCTGACCGCCAAGCCGTAATAATAAGGCAAGGTCCATAGCAGAACCGTAGGTGAACGGATGATCATCACCATACATGGCAGCGAAGCGCCCACTGACGTCCTCGAGAAGCACGAGGGCGGCGGGGATTTCACCCATCACGCGCAGAGAGTTCCCTAAACATAGAGCAGCAGCCAGGGCATCGGGGTGATCCAGCCCGGTCCTTCGAACCTGCAGGTCATAAGTTCGAGTGGCTAATTCGAGAGATTCCTCAACAAGTCCCGCACGACGCCGGGCGATTGAGAGCTCTCTTGCGGTCCGCAATGTCCATGGATGCTCTGCACCGAGTTCCTGCACGCTATACTCGTAGGCATCTTCACCGATATCACAGGCCTGTCGATACTGCCCGGTAAGTCGGACAACACGGGCGAGCCCATTCCAGGACGACGCTATATTCTGCTTACTGGAGCGCGATTCCGCCTGACGCTGTAAATCAAAGGCCTCTGCCTGCAGGTGACGGGCACTCGTATAGTCACCAAGCAGGAGATAGTCGAGCGCCAGGTTATTCTTAGCACGCAGTGTTCGACGGTTCGCAGGCCCGAACAAGCTCTCATGGCGACGTACGGATTCCAGGTCATGCACAAGAGCATCGGCGAAGTCTCCCCTAAAGCGCAGGTCTGCGCCACGACTGTTGATGAGCAACAACGTCTCGATATGATCACCGCCCAGGACCGAACGCATCCGTTCCATCAATCGCTCGTTAATCTCGAAGGACTCTTGAAATGCGCCCTGTTCACGAATGACGATGGCCTTATGCCGGTGAGCCGCTAGCACGTAGGGATCATTGTCACCATTGCCGATGCGCCATTGATCGATCAGAACGTCGACCATGGCGCGCGCCGATTCGAGATCACCAGACGAGTAAAGAAATCGAACGATGTTCAGAGCAAAACCACGAATCTTGGGATCACGACTAAGAGGGACCCCGGAAGGGATAATATGCCCGAGCAGTCCAGCATAAACGGGCCACGACACCGTGTCATCCGACTCGAATGAATTTGCCATAGCGGCGAGAAGCAGATGGGCTTCCCTGCGATATGTGGACGCCTCACTACTCGACAATTGGTCGCGCAACAACGCCTGGATCAGTCGGTGAATCTGTAGCGTTCTACTCTCCGGCGCTATTCTAATCAGCGCATATCTCCCCAGCTCCCGAATAGCGAGGCTAAGCTGAATCGGGTCCGCCAGAATCGGTGCGAGCATGGCGTCTTTAGCAAACTCTGGCGGAAGTCGCGAGAACAGATCTCGCGGTACAGGCTCCGGACCAAGGAACGCGCAGCAGCGAAGCAGATCAAGGGCGACCGGTAGTTTCACAGAAAGCTGCGCTACCGAGATCGACCAGGCGGACGCCATGGATGACGGATAGTCCAGCGGTTTATTCGCCGCAAGCAATTGGGTGGCATGCTCCTCGAGCTGCTGAAGGTAATCCGCAATGGATATGCCAGTTTCGAACATAAGAGCACCTGCCTGCTCAAGGGCAAGCGGCAAGTCGCCTAGTACTCCAGCCAAATAACGCGCCTCTTCCTCATCGATTCCCCGGGGCACCCTCCTCAGCAGGAAGTCAATACTCTCCCTGCGATCGAACACATCGACGAGCAGCGTATCTACGACGCCTTCCCAACCATGGTTGCGGGAGGTAACCAACACGTGCCCAGGTCCGCGCGGAATAATGCTGTTGATCTCTTCGAGGTTGTCGGCGTTATCGAAGATCAAGAGCCATTTCGCATATGGAATACCAAGACGAAGCGCTTCCAGAGCAGCGCTAGCGGCCTCCTCGACTCCAGCAGACGATGGCAACGGCAACATCAAAAGATGTGCCAGTCCCGCAAGCGACGACTTCACCAGCATTGGCTGGTCTGCGGGGATCCACCAAACCAAGTCGTACTCATGACGATGGCGGTAAGCGAACTCGACGGCCAGTTGGGTTTTCCCCACGCCGCCCAACCCGTGCAGAGCGTACGGGAGGACCGCTGTCACATCAGCCCTCAGGCCGGATCTGAGCTGAGCCAGTAGATCCTCTCGCCCGGTGAAGTTCTTGAGCCGCTGCGGAACCTTCCCCCAGATGGCAGGTTCCCTCTTGGGACTGCGCGCTTCACCCGCCATAATCATACTGTCGCCCTCGTTTGACGTGGACCCTATGCACTGGCGCTGGCCGCTGATAGAACCTATCTGTCATATTCTCCATCGCTACGATGAGGAGCGCAATGAGCGAGCAGTATGGTGGTGGACTCATCGATGTGAGCGAGCTGGCTCTCTCTGATCTAGCATCGGTTGATGATCCCCGCATCCAAGCAGTGCTGGTCCGGTTGATCGACGACCCCAGCTCTGGCGTGGTGGCGGGGTTCCAGTCCAGCCTGGGAGGGTGTCCAGTGTCTACAGCGCAAGATGCAGGAGACGATACGAGCAATCACTAGGATGCCAGGTTGAACGAATCGGACTGGGAACGGCTGCTCAAACAGCTCCATAGAGGTGACTGCACGCCACTTCTGGGCGCTGGAGCTTGCTTTGGGCGTCTGCCAATCGGAGCAGAACTCTGTCGACATTTCGCCGACCAGTACGAGTATCCCTTTGCAGATCGAAATGTGCTTCATAGGGTCATGCAGTATGCCGCTTTCATCCGGGACGACCCAGTGGAATTCAAAATCGAAGTCTGCGAGTACCTCAAAGGCGAGAGCCGACAATCCCTGCCGGCCAAGCTGGATCCACACTCAACAATTGCTGAATTTCCCATCAAGACCCTTATCACAACAAACTATGATAATTTTATGGTTGAAGCGTTGCGGCGGGCACAGGGCGGCTACAAATCTCCGGTGGCCCTGACGGCACGATGGTGGGAACTTGGTACGACCCCCACAGACTTGGATGTGCCGACCGCGGAGAAGCCGCTGGTCTATCACCTGCACGGCAACTGGGACGAGCCACGCTCGTTGGTCCTGACCGAGGACGACTACATCGCATACATGGTCAACATGTTGCATCGAGGCGACTACTCTCAGGCGTCACCGCTGCCCTTCCCGGTTTTGGACGCGATGCTCAATCGCCCGCTACTGTTCATCGGCTACAGCCTTCAGGATTGGAACTTCTGGGTCTTGTTCCGGGGCCTGCTTCGTGCCATCTCGGACACGCAACGAAGACGGCATATAAGCGTCCAGCTACTTCCAGATCTCGACATGAGCGTGGCCGAAGCCGAGGTCAAAGCAAAGAAATATCTCGAGCGCTATCTTGACCGCTGGCACATCTCCATCTACATCGGATCGGCAGATGATTTCTTCGGGGAGTTGCGGAACAAGATGTGAGGTGCGCGCCAATGGATGGGACGAGTCCTTATGTTGGGCTCAGGCCTTACAACCTGCAAGATCGGGCACTGTTCTGTGGACGAGAACGGGAGTCGCGCGAGATTGCCACTTTGTGGCAGGCTACGGGGCTAACCGTCCTTTACGGTGCATCCGGAGTCGGTAAGACATCGATCTTGCAAGCGGGGGTTATTCCGCAGTTGGATCCCGAGCGTGTCGACACCCTGCCCGTAGCTCGCATTAAACTACAGCCGAACAGCGCGCTCACAGAAGGCAACAAATATATCGCGGCGATTCTGTCCTCGTGGACCGATCAGCCTATCGCGGGCCAAACGATGTCCCACTTCCTTGCCGCGCGACCAAGACGTTTGGACAGATATGGCGACCCGATGCCGATCCTGCTCGCGATCGACCAGGCAGAGGAGCTCTTTCAAGAATCTCCGTCTTACGATCGCGAACGCTTAGAACTCCTCGAGGATCTGAAAACCACCGCACAAGAGAACTTCGATGTCCATCTTCTGTTGTGCCTACGCGAGGAGTACCTATTCATGGTGCTTCCGTTTGAAAGTCGCATGGGAAGAGGGACGCGCGCTCGATTTCACCTTCCGCCGCTGTCCAAGGATGCCGCGCGCGAGGCGGTTCAAGATCCGTTGTCGCATACCACCATCGGAATCTCACCTGCAGCTCTAGAATTGATGGTAGACAAACTTGGGACGATTGCCATATCCGGCGATGCCGATGATCCTACTCGCGCGGTCGATGTAGTCGAACCTGTCCAGTTGCAAGTCGTGTGTTCCGCGTTGTGGTCCGGGCTGGAGCCCGACACTCGAGAGATAACCGAAGAACACGTCCGAGTTCTTGTCGACGTGGAGGAATTTCTGCTGGACTTCTATACGAGAGCCGTCCAGGAGGTGGCGGATCAATTTGACATATCAGCAACCCGGATCGGGTTCTGGATCCGCAACACCTTCGTAACCGAACATGGGACGCGCAATATCATCTACCAAGGATTGGAGCAGACGCAAGGCATGCCCAACGCCGTTGTTTCCGCGCTCGAGGATCGCTATATTCTCCGCGCCGAACACCGGCTTGGTATTCTCTGGTATGAGCTCGCGCACGACAGATTGATCATCCCCGTTTCCCATGTCGAGCCGCCGGAAAATTATCTGCGCGCAGCTCGGACCGCCGTTGCCGCGCATAACTGGGAGACCGCGAAAAGACTCGCCGATCTCGCCGTGAGGACCTCCGACTACACCAGCTCCTGGGTGCGGGCAGAAGCCGCAGAGATTCTAGCGACAGTGGCATCGGCCAACGGTGACGTTCACACGGCGCGCCGCCACTGCGAAGAAGCGGCCCAGATATTTTCACAGTGGAATCGTTTTGATGGCGTCGCCCGCGCATTGGTCTCGGATGCCAGGCTCTGGCTTGCCGAAGGCGACTACGCAACCTCTATGCAACGTATCCAAGCAGCACTTTTGCGGTCGCCGAATGATATGTCGGCGCACGTCATCCTCGCCGAGGCCCTACACATGTCCGGGGCGTCGGCCGCAGCCGCGGCACATATTCGCGGGGTACTGCCACAATTACCAACAGAGCTTCTAGCGCGTGCTCGTGAATTACTTCTCGAATTCGGATAGAAACTTTGAAGACAGCGTCGTCAACGTCCTCCCGTGAACCATCACCCGCCAGCGCGTGGCCGTCGACCATGGATGTCGGTGCGTTACTCGCAAACGGCTGGCGACCCACACCGTTCACACAGTTCATTTTGAAAATACATAGCCGCTGTGACCTGGCCTGCACGTACTGCTACGTCTATGAGATGGCCGACCAAAGCTGGCGGTCGCGCCCCAAGCGCATGTCACTTGAGACGGTCAAGGCGGCTTCCGCACGGATCACCGAACACGTGCTGGCCCATGATCTCCGCCATGTCCAGGTCATTCTGCACGGTGGTGAGCCACTGCTCGCGGGGGCACGCCACATAGCGGAAATAGTCGACCGGATGCGGACTGACGTGCCCGTTTCCGTCGAGATCCTGGTGCAGACGAACGCGACCCTGCTCGACGAAGAATTCCTGCGCGCCCTCGACGAATGCGATGTCGGCGTCGGCGTGAGTTTGGACGGCGCGGAGCCCGACAATGACCGCGCCCGCCGTACGAAAGACGGCAGGGGAAGCTATCGGAAGGTGGCCGCGGCCCTCGAACGGCTTGGTTCACCAGAATGGCGGCGGCTGTTTCGCGGCATACTCTGCGCCGTCGATCTGCGGAACGATCCGCTGGAGACCTTCGCCGCGCTGCGCCGGTTCGACCCGCCGGCCATCGATTTTCTGCTTCCGCACGGCAACTGGACGAATCCGCCCCCGGGCCGAACGGAAGGCAGCCCGGCGACGCCCTACGCGGACTGGTTGCTCACGGTGTTCGACAACTGGACAGGAGAGCCTCGGATCCGGTTGTTCGACGAGATCATCCGTCTCGTCGTAGGCGGCCGCTCGAGAACCGAGCAGGTCGGGCTCTCCCCTGCGGCAATGGTCGTCATCGAGACCGACGGCTCGATCGAGCAGTCGGACATCCTGAAATCCGCGTACGACGGTGCGGCATGGACCGGCCTGCACGTCGACCGCGATCCCTTCGACCGGCTGCTGCTCCATCCCATGACGGCCGCCCGCCAAATCGGGGCGGCGGCCTTGGCGCCCGAATGCGTGAACTGCCCGATCGGGCAAACGTGCGGCGGAGGCATGTTCGCGCACCGGTTCCGCAGCGGGAGCGGATTTCTCAATCCCTCGGTCTACTGTCCCGATCTGCTGCGCCTCATCGGCCACATCGGCGACGTCGTCCGGGCCGCACTGAAGGAACGACCATGATTCTCACGGAGCATCAGATAGCCGCCGAGGAGTTCGCCGACCTGGCCGGCGGTGGCGGCGGCGCGCCCATCGTCGAGCGCCTGGCCACCGCTCAATACAGCAAGCACATGCTGCTCGTGAAAGGCGTGCTGGACGCCGCGCGGCGGGCCGATCACCCACGGTGGGGACAGGTGCGGATGGCCTACCGCCTCCTCGCCGCGATCCAGCCGAATCATCCCGAAGCGGTCGCGGCCGTGCTGCGTCATCCTTCTGTAGGGGCGTGGACCCGCCACACCATTCGGACTCTGGACACCCCGGAGCAGCTGGCGTGCCTTGCCGCGGCGGCCGCGATCCGAGCCGGCTTCGAATGCGAAGTCGACGTGCCGGTGACGTCGGGAGTGGTGACCCTGCCGTCGCTCGGGCAGGCCAGGGTCGCCGCCGACCGCGCCACCGTGCACTGCTACAGCGGCGGGGCCGAGGTGAGCGCCGGCCGCCTTGTCGTACGCCTCGGGGATGAGTCACCTGACTGGGATTCATTGCGTGCGCTCCAGAGCGAACGAGCCGGAGTGCGACTGGGCGTGCTGATCGACGACCTCGATCCGCACCGGATGCCGGGGTCGGCCAACCTCGGTGGACGGCTCCCGTCCGACGAAGCCCACTTGTGGGGTGAACTGCTCGACGAGGCGTGGGAGATGCTCGTCGACGACCACCGTCGCGTCGCCGAGGAGGTGGCCGCCGCGATCACCGTGTTCACCCCGCTCAACGCGCCTCCGCTGGGGGTGTCCAGCGCGACCTCGCGCGAGACGTTCGGCTGTGTCGCTCTGTCCACTCCCCCGGATGCGCACGCCCTGGCCGTGACGCTCGCGCATGAGACACAGCACGCCAAGCTGTCGGCGCTGCTCGACATAGTCCAGCTGACCAAGCCCGACGACGGCTCCCGCCACTACGCCCCCTGGCGCGACGACCCTCGCCCGGCGGGCGGCCTGCTCCAGGGCGCCTACGCCTACCTGGGCGTGACCGAATTCTGGCGGCGGCGCCGGCATCTGGAGAAGGGCGAGGCCGCCATCAGGGCGGGCGCCGAGTTCGCCCGCTGGCGTTCGGCCTCCTACATGGTCAGCCAGACGCTGCTGGACAGCGGCAGGCTCACATCCCCGGGTCAGGTCTTCGTGTCAGGCATGGCCGATCGCCTGGCGGCCTGGCAGGCCGAGCCGCTGCCCGCGGCCTGCCTCAACCTCGCCAAGGATGCCGCCGACCGCCACCGCTCGCTGTGGCGCGAACGCAACGCCTAGGAGAACGTCAAGGGGAGGTGGGTGAGGCCGAGGACCAGGTCGGCGTGTTCTGTAGGGGGGCCGGCCAGGTGGTAGTGGGGGATGCGGGTGTGCCATTCCTCGAAGGCGATGCGCATTTCGAGGCGGGCCAGATGGGCGCCGAGGCAGCGGTGGGGGCCGACGCCGAAGGCGAGGTGCCGGTTCTGGGTGCGGTCGAGGATGACCTGCGCCGCGTCGGGAAAGGCGGCCGGGTCGCGGTTGGCCTGGTTGAGCGGGAGCAGCACCATGTCGCCGGCCTTCATGGGGCAGCCGTGCACGTCGGCGTCGCGGGTCAGCTTCCGGGCCGGCTGCACGATCGAGTAGGCGCGCAGCAGTTCCTCCATCGCGTCCGGGATCAGCGCCGGGTCGGCGGTGATCTTCTCCCGGTCCTCGTCGTGGGTGGCCAGGTGCCAGAAGGCGTACGAAAGCTGGGCCGTGACGGTGTCGAGCCCGGCCATGAACAGCAGCAGGCACATGTCCATCAGGTCGCGCTCGGGCACGGGCCGCCCGTCGATCTTCCATGTGACGGCGGCGCTGATCAGGTCGTTCTCGGGCTTGCCGCGGCGAGCCGCGATCACCTCGGTGAAGTAGCCGATGACCTGGCCCATCGCCTGGACGCGGTTGGCACGCTCGGCCGGCGGCGCGTGCAGGATCGCGTGCTCCCAGGTCAGGAACGTGCCAAGGTCCTCGACCGGCAGGCCGAGCAGCTCCAGGAAGATCGTGGTGGGGTAGACGCGGGCGAAGTCGGTGACGAAGTCGCAGGTGCGGGGGTCGCGGGCGGCGATCTCGTCGATCAGGGACACGGCGTGGGATCGGGCGCGGTCGGCCAGCCTGGCGACGGCGGCGGGCGAGAAGAGGGGGGCGAGCAGGCGGCGCCAGATCGTGTGCTCGGGCGGGTCGAGCATCTCGGGGATCCACCGGTAGGGCGGATCGGGGTCGAGCACGGACACCGCGGCGCTGGAGAACGTCTCGGCGTCCTGCAGCGTGCTCAGAATGCTCTCGTAGCCGCTGAGGACCCAGAACCCGGACGCGTACGTGCTGCGGAACGCCGGGTGGAGCGCGCGTAACTCGTCGAACCGGGCGAACGCCGTGCCCGCCGGCAGGTTTCCGCCGAGAGGATTGAACTCGAACTCAGCCGCCGAGAACTCAGCCGTCGAGCGCTCCGACGCCGCACCAGAACCATGTGGGCAACCGGCGGCTGACGAAGTGTTCATAGGAGTCCTCCTCGTCGGGGCGCCACGCGGGCAGCGACACCAGCCCGGGAGGCACCAGGCGGAACCCGTCGAAGAGGCCGAGGATCTCCTCGCGGGAGCGCAACGTGATCGTCGCGCTGGCGTGCTTGTAGATGGCCGCGCCCTGCCGCGCCGCCTCGGTCTTGTCGTCGCCGGTCACATGCGACAGGACGAGGTGGCTGCCGGGTGCGAGGGCGTCGCGGATCTCGGCCACGCGCCGCGCCGGTTTGTCGTCGGCGGCGAGAAAGTGCAGGACCGCTACCGTCAGCACGGCGACGGGCCGGTCGAAGTCGATGAGCGCGCGAAGGTCGGGGTCGTTCAGCAGCTCGTACGGCCTGCGGAGGTCACCGCGCACCGCGATGGTGCCGGGCGTGCGGGTCAGCAAGGCGCGCGCGTGGGTGAGCACGACCGGATCGTTGTCGACGTACGCGACACGGGCGTCCGGGTTGAGGGCCCGCGCCACTTCGTGCACGTTTCCCTCGGTCGGCAGCCCGGCGCCGATGTCGATGAACTGCGTGATCCCCACTTCGGTGATGAGATGGCGCACTGCCCGGCGTAAGAAGGCGCGATTTTGCCGGGCGAGTTGGAGCGTTTGCGGCGCCACCGCCAGCACGCGCTCGGCAGCCGCCCGGTCGGCGGCGAAGTTGTCCTTCCCGCCGAGAAAGTAGTTGTACATTCGGGCGGCGTTCGGAGTGCTGATGTCGATACCGCGGGTCGGCTCCTCGGGCACCAATTCGCTCCCAACGACACGGACAAGGGATCTATGCCCGAGCATATTGCCTACTGCGTCGACGCGACGCGGAGACGACGTACGTATGCGCTCAATGCCACCAATGCTGCGCCCAGCGAGAAGCCGATGACGGCGCACAGCCAGAGCGGCATCGAGGTGATCAACGCCAGCCCCACGAACACCACCGGCAACTGGATGAGGCTGTCCAGGACGGGGTGTTCGCCCGCCCAGGCAGTCATCCGGCCCCACCACAGCATGCCGATCGCGAACGGGACGTAGACCACCCCGGCCACGACGCCCATGATCCAGCCGCGCTCTTCCGTCATGGACCACACCACCGCCACGCACAGCGGAATGCCGAGCAGCCGTATCCACAGCGGCAGCCGCCGCCCGACAAAGGCCATGATGACTCCTCAGGAGGATATGAACTTCTTGAGCACGCCGCGGTAGTCGGCCGGGCGGGCCTCGGTGTAGTACTTCGTCCGGTCTTCGCCTTCGGACGAGAACGTGAGCATGGGGCAGGTCGTCGAGGCGGCCCTGCCCCGGTAATTGAGCACGGTCTTGCCGGTGCGCGCTTCGAGCACCCGCAGCCGATACGTGGTGTTGTACATGGTGATCGTGAACTGCTCGTCGGTCTTGTCGTCCTTCATCGCGCACGTCTTACCGGCGGGCGCGGCGGCGAGCCGCTCGTAGCAGGCGACCAGTTCGGTCTTCTTGATGTTGTCGGTGTAGCCGAGGATCCAGCCGCGCGGGTAGTCGCCGTCGAGGGGCGTGTTCTGCGACCAGGTGCTGTCGCCCTTGTTCATCAGGACGGTGGGGTGCACCGATTCGGTGCCGCGGCGATAGGCGGGGAGACCGGGGAACCCCAGTCCGTCGGAGCAGACGCGAGCGAGATCGGCGGCGAAGGACGGCGTCTCCGATTTCGCGGCCGCCGTCTTGGGCGCCGCCGCGGTGGCATCGGCACCGGCTCCACCATCGGATGGGGCGGTTGTCGAAGCCGAGCAGCCACAGGCGGCAAGAGCCAATCCAGCGACGACGAGTCGCATCCACACAGCGCACTCCCGGGGAAGGAACGTTTTATCCCCTAAGGCGTTCCATTCCGTTCCATCAGTTCCACCGGGGCGTTGAAGGCGGCCGGGCCCAGCTGCTCGAGCAGCTCCGCGCGGAGTGGATGGTCCTCGGGGGTCAGCCGGTCGGCCGCGCCGAGCAGCGCGGCGGCGCGGGTGAGCCGGCCGGTCGCGTAGTCGGTCTCGGCGAGCAGGCGCATGCCGGTCGCCATCGCGTACGGGTCGCCCAGCCCGGTGGCGATCTCGACGCCTTCGACGAGCAGCCGGCCCGCGCTCTCGTGGTCGCCGCGCGCGGCGAGGGCCGCGCCGATCCCGCGCAGGCAGCGGGTCACGCAGCGGAGGTCGCCCATCCGGCGGAAGTCGCCGAGCAGCGCACGGAACCGCTCCTCGGTGGTCGTGAAGTCGCCGCGGCGCTGGTCGAGGCTCGCGCGGAACACCGCGGCATGCAGCCGTTCGTGGTCGTTGCCGCTGCCGACGGCCAGCCGCTCGGCCTCCTCCAGCCAGCCGAGCGCGTCGTCGAAGCGGATCCCCTCGATGATCGCCCGGTTGGCCATCTGGTTGAGACAGTTGGCCCGCTTCACGTTGTCGCGGAGCCGGCCGAACAGGTCGGCGGCCGCGTTCTGCCAGGCCAGCCCCACCGTCCAGTCGTCGGTGACGACGCCGACGCCGCTCATGGCGAACGCCCGGTGCCATTCGTCGCCGAGTTCGCCGAACATGGTCGCGGCGCGGCGCAGGCCTTCGGCGGCTCCCCCAGGCACCGCGTGCATGAGCGCCCAGCCCGACGCCAGCTCGGCCAGGGCGCGGTCCTCGGCCGTGCCGCCGGCGGCCCGCTCCAGCGCCTGATCGGCGAACCCGCGCGCCCGGTCGGCGTTCTGGAAACACAGCACGATGACGCAGGTGACCGCGGCGTGTACGCCCAGGGGGCCGTCCGGCAGCGGCCGGTCGAGCAGCCGGTCGAGCCAGTCGAACAGCTCGCCGCGCGCGCCGAGGATCTCCCACCCGGTGCCGATGTCGGCGAAGAACTCCCACGCCGCGCCGAACTCCTTGGTGTCGAGCGCCCAGCGCATGGCGTCGCGGAGGTCGGGCCAGCGTCCGGTGAACCAGCGCAGCGCCGCGACCTGGTCACGGCCCCGCAGATCCGGCACCACGGCGACGGCGTGCCGGAGGTGATGCCGGGCGTGCTGCTCGCGGGCGACATCGGCGGCGCCATGCGCCTCGAGGCGCCGATGCGCGAACTGGCGGACGCTGTCCAGCAGCCGATACTCGGTGATCTGTCCACGGCGGCGCCGCGAGATCAGCGACCGGTCGAGCAGCCGGGGAAACAGCAGGACCAGGTCGTCGGGGCCGAGCGGCGGATAGGCGAGAACCTCGGCCGCGGTGTCGTAGTCGAACTCGCCGGGAAAAA
The DNA here is from genome assembly GCA_017592665.1 of Streptosporangiaceae bacterium NEAU-GS5. GTDB lineage: Bacteria > Actinomycetota > Actinomycetes > Streptosporangiales > Streptosporangiaceae > NEAU-GS5. Next base: position 42,396 of record JAGFNW010000006.1, read on the forward strand.
CCGAGCAGCGCTCGAACAGCAGCCGCTCGTCCTCCCCCAGCAGGTCGTAGCTCCACCGCAGCGCCTCCTCCAGCGTGCGGTGCCGGCTGGGCGCCCCCCGCGCCCCGTCGGTGAGCAGCGCGAACCGGTTGTCGAGCCGGGCCACGAGCTCGGCCGGGGTGAAGAAGCGCACGCGCGCGGCCGCGAGCTCGATGGCCAGCGGCAGGCCGTCGAGGCGGCGGCAGACCATGGCGACGTGGCGGGCGTTGTCGGCGGTGACCGCGAAGCCGGGCGACACGGCCTCGGCCCGATCGGCGAACAGCCGTCCCGCGGGCGCGGCCAGCACGGCCGCCGGGTCGGCGACGTCGCCGGGCAGGTCGAGCGGCGGGATCTCGTAGACCACCTCGCCCGCGACCCGAAGCGGCCCGTGGCTCGTGGCCAGCACGCGCAACCGGTCGGTGCTGGCGAGCAGCTCGGCCAGCAGCTCGGCCGCGCCGGTGGCCACGTGCTCGCAGTTGTCCACGATCAGCCAGCGCGGGACCTCGGCGAGCGTGCCCCGGATGAGGTCGCCCAGCCGGTGCGCGTCCCCGGACACGCCGAGCGCGTCGGCGAAGGCCCGCTCGACCGGCTCACCGGGCGGTACGCGCGCGAGATCGACCAACACGGCCGGCGGCATCCCGGTCGTGGCCCGCGCCAGCCGCAGGGCCAGCCGCGTCTTGCCGGTGCCGGCCGGGCCGGTCAGCGTCAGCAGCCGATGGGCCTCGACCAGGCGCGACAGGTCGGCTATCTCGCGTGTCCTGCCGACGAACGACGACAGGGGCCGGGGCAGCGCGCCACCGGGGTCGCGGGGGGTACGCAGCCGGGTGGCCGTGTCGATCAGGGCGGCCCGGTTGGATCCGCCGAGCTTGCGCAGCAGCGACGACACGTGGCTTTCCACCGTGCGCTCCGACAGCCGCAGCCGCTCGGCGATCTCGTGATTGTGCAGGCGATCGCCCACCAGCCAGAAGATCTCCAGCTCGCGTGCGGTCACTCCGGCCGCCCGGAGCGGACCGGGAAACCCGTCCGATCCCATGAGGCGAGTATCCAGCAATCTCCGAAGTGGCCACGGGCGATATTTCAGTAGTCGCCACGGATGCCCGCTGTGCGGGCCGTGCGTTCTCATTGCCGCATGAGCATCTCCGTACGACATCTGGTGGCGCGGGCACGCGACCGGGTGCGCAACATGTCGGTGGCCGAGGTGGCCGAAGCCCTCGACCTCGGGCCGGTCACCCTGGTCGACATCCGCGAGGCGGACGAGGTGTGGCGCGACGGCGCGATCCCGGGCGCCGTGCAGGCGGCGCGCGGGATGCTGGAGTTCTGGGCCGACCCGACCTGCCCGTATCACCGGGAGGAGTTCGACCCGGGCGCCAAGATCATCCTTTACTGCTCGTCGGGCGGCCGGTCGGCGCTCGCCGCGCAGACCTTGCAGGAGCTCGGCTACCTGGACGTCGCCCATCTCGAGGGCGGGCTGAACGCCTGGAAGGAGCATGGCAGGCCGGTGATGTACCAGGGCGGACCCCGTTGAAAGCCCGTCCCGATCTGTGCGCCAGGGCCCTGGCGGCCGCCGGCCCGGCGTACGAGGCCATCCAGAACGCCGGTGAGCCGGCGTTCCTGAAAACAGCGGCCACGCTCGCCGCCGAGCGCGTGCGGGATGGTCTCCCCCTGCGTGCGTCCGTGTCCATCGTTGGTTTCCGCGCGCGAAAGCCGGAGTAGTGATGACCTTCCTCAACCCTCCCGAGATCACCACCGAGGTCGAGAAGCTGTACGCCGATGACATCGCCGAAGACGGCTATGTCATGAACGTCTCCCTGATCTGGGGATACCGCCCCAGCCTCCAGGAAGGACTGTTCGGCCTGCTGCGCGACATCACCAAGGAGTACGAGCTGACCATGCGCCAGCGCGGCATCCTGGTCGCGGCCTGCGCCTCGGCGTTCGGCGACTCCTACTGCGCGCTGAAGTGGGGGACGCGGCTGGCCGCCGAATCCGACACGCGGACCGCCTCAGAGGTGCTGCGCGGCGAGGACATCGGGCTGAGCGACGCCGAGCGCGCCATGGCGGCCTGGGCGCGCAAGGTGGCCCGCGATCCCAACGCCGTCGTGGAGGCCGACGTCCAGCGGATGCGCGACTGCGGGTGGGAGGACGCCGAGATCTTCGCGATCACGGTGTTCGTCGCGCTCAGAATCGCCTTCTCCACGGTCAACGACGCGCTGGGGGCCCGCCCCGATGCCGGGCTGCGTCAGACGACGCCGCCCGACATCCTCGAGGCGGTCACTTTCGGGCGCCCCATAGCCGACGGGTGATCGCGGATCCCAGCTGGGTATTGTGCCCAGCATGGATCAACGCGAGCCGGTGCCACAGGACGTGCTGGCCGGGCTGACCAGCTCGGCCATCTTCCTCGTGGTGACGGTCGACCCGGGCGGCGAGGCGGTCGCGCGCGACCTGCTGGCCGACCTGGCCGGCCTGGTCAGGGCGGTCGGCTTCCGCGTGCCCACAGGCGGGCTCAGCTGCGTCACCGGGATCGGCTCCGAGGTGTGGGATCGGCTGTTCGCCGGGCCGCGGCCGGCCGAGCTGCACCCGTTCCAGGAGCTCACCGGGCCCCGGCACGTCGCACCGGCGACCCCCGGCGACCTGATGTTCCACATCCGGGCGACGCGGATGGACCTGTGCTTCGAGCTGGCCGGGCAGATCATGGACCGGCTGCGCGACGTGGTGACCGTGCAGGACGAGGTGCACGGCTTCAAGTACTTCGAGGAACGCGACCTGCTGGGTTTCGTCGACGGCACCGAGAGCCCGACCGGCCCGGCCGCCGTCCGGGCCGTGTTCGTGGGCGAGGAGGATCCCGATTTCGCCGCCGGCAGCTATGTGATCGTCCAGAAGTACGTGCACGACCTGGCCGCGTGGAACGCACTGACCGTCGAGGCGCAGGAGCGCGCGATCGGGCGGAGCAAGCTGTCCGACATCGAGATGGCCGACGACGTCAAGCCGGCCGACTCCCATGTCGCGCTGAACACGGTCACCGGGCCGGACGGCGAGGAGCGGCAGATCGTCCGCGACAACATGCCGTTCGGGTCGGTGGGTGACGGCGTTTTCGGCACCTACTTCATTGGATACGCCGCCACGCCGGACGTGACCGAGCAGATGCTGCGCAACATGTTCATCGGGTCGCCCCCAGGCACCACCGACCGGATCCTCGACTTCTCCACCGCGATCACGGGCTGCCTGTTCTACGTTCCGACCGCGGATTTCCTTGACGACCCGCCTCCGGCGCCCGGCCAGGCGCCCGGACGCGCCGTCGCCGCACCTGAGGCCACCGCCACGCCTGAAGCCACCGGGACGTCCGACGGTTCCCTGCGAATCGGCGGGCTCAAGAGGGGGATCACCGTATGAACAACCTGCATCGCGAACTCGCGCCCATCTCCGCGGCCGCGTGGGACGACCTGGAGGCCGAGGCGCGCCGCACGTTCATCCGCCACCTTGCCGGTCGGCGGCTCGTCGATGTGCCCGACGCCGGTGGCACCACGCTCGCGGCCGTGGCCACGGGCCACATGACGGCGATCGACCCGCCGGGCGACGGCGTCGCGGCGGGCCTTCGTGGCGCGCAGCAGCTGGTGGAGCTGCGGGTGCCGTTCACCGTAAGCCGCGGCGAGGTCGACTCGGTCGAGCGCGGCGCCGCCGACGCCGACTGGCAGCCGGTCAAGGACGCGGCCCGCCGGATGGCCTACGCCGAGGACCGGGCCATCTTCGAGGGCTACCCGGCCGCCGGGATCGCCGGCATCCGCTCGTTCGCCACGAATCCGGCGCTCACGCTGCCGGCCGAGCCGCGCGACTATCCCAACACCGTGGCCCAGGCCATCTCCGCGCTCCGCCTGGCCGGTGTCGGCGGCCCCTACACCCTGGCCCTGTCGGCCGACGCCTACACCGCGGTCAGCGAGACCTCCGACCACGGCTATCCGATTTACGAGCACCTGCGCCGGCTGCTCGACGGCGAGATCGTCTGGGCGCCCGCCATCAGCGGCGCCGTGCTGATCACCACCCGGGGCGGCGACTTCGAGCTCCGCCTCGGCCAGGATCTGTCGATCGGCTACGACTCGCACGACGCCGACACCATCCGCCTGTACTTCCAGGAGACCTTCACCTTCCTCGCCTACACCAGCGAGGCGGCCGTCCCGATCACCGCCGTCACGTCTTCCACAGCTTCCTGACGCTCCCCGAGACGGCCGCCGACCGCACCGGCCCGTTCGTCATCCGTACGAAGACGGGCTTGCGCGGAAACGCCGTCACGCCGCTTCTGATCACGTAGTCGATCGTGCCGGTCCTGAGCTCGGGGGCGGCCGACTCCAGCGCCAGGCCGAGCGTCGTGCGCACCTGCAGATCCGCGAAGGACGCGCCAAGGCAGCGCCGCTGCCCGACCCCGAACGGCAGGAACCGGTACGGCGACGGCCGCAGATCGTCCCAGCGCGACGGCCGGAACGCGTGGGGATCGGGGAACGACTCGGGGTCGAGGTGCTCAAGCAGCGGCGACGCCACGATCATGGCGCCCTTCGGCACCGGCGCCGAGCCGTCGATCTCCACCTCCCTCGTGGTACGGCGGGGCAGCGAGATCGGCACCGTCGGGATGAGCCGCTGCGACTCCTTGACCAGGGCGTCCACGTCCGCCTCGCCGTCGGTCTCGAGCCCCGGCGTGCCGGCCAGGGCGATCAGGGCCCACGTCATCGTCATCGCCGTGGTCTCGAACCCGGCCGCGAACAGGCCGTGCAGCTCCCCGGCGATCTCGGAGGGGCTGAGCGAGTCGCCGTCCTCGTCGACCGTGTGGCAGAGGATCGACAGCGCGTCCGGCCGCGGCTCGGCCGCCCTGGTCCGCTCGATGAGGGCCACGAACTCGTCGTACAGGCCGGCGACCGTGCGGGTCCACCACCCGTACGGCGTCCACGGCCGCTCCACCTGGAACAGGAAGATGGCCGGGTTGAACACGCTCTTCATCAGCCGCGCGACCCGCTCGGCGAGCCGCACGTTGGCCTCGTCCGGCTCCAGCCCGAGCAGGCAGGTGAGCATGTTGGCCCGGGTGATCGACAGGAACTCGGCGGCGATGTCGAACGGCTCGCCGTCCGCCCGCGCGAACCTCGACCGCTTGAACGTCTCGGCGAAGACCACGCGGTAGTGCTCCATGGCCGACTTGTGCACGATCGGCATGAGCAGCTTGCGGGCGCGCCGATGCCGGTCGCCGTTGAACGTGATCACGGCGTCGAACATCTGCGACCACGAACGCCCTCTCGGCAGTTCGAGGACGCCGTCGCCGATCCTGTGGAAGGTGTCGTTGTCGGTGAAGTACTGACGTACCGCTTCCTCACCCCGCACTACCACGATCGACCCGTTGCCGCGGGTGGCGGCGAGCACGGGCCCGGGCGAGACCGGCGCGAGCCGATCGAGGCAGTACCAGGCGGGGTGGGCCATGAAGCGGAGGTTGTTGATCAGGGGCCGGCCGGCGGGGCCGGGCGCGTCCAGCCGCAGGGACGTGTCGAACATCTTGGCCATGGGTCACTCTCCAGGCGGAGAGTACGTGCGCCGCCGATGGCCGCCAAGGCCACAAACAAATGGCCGCTATCCCTTTGACGGGCCGAAACGCCACCGTCACGCGGTGGTGACGGGAAGCGCGCTGCCCTTCTTCCACTGCGTCCAGCTGAGCTGCCAGTAGCTCCACCCGTTGCGCCAGTCGAGCTTGCGCTTGGTGCCGGTGACCGTGATCACGTCACCGCGCTGGGCGATCCCGTAGAACCACTTGGCGCCCGCCGGAGTGGCCCGGACGCAGCCGTGGCTCTGGTTCGACCTGCCGAGGAACTGGTACGCGCCCGCGCTCTGGTGGACGTACTCGCCGCTGTCGGAGATGCGCACGGCCCACGGGATCTCCAGCTTGTAGTAGAGCGGGTCCTTCGGGTCGGTCACCCCCAGCCACGAGGACGTCATGGTCTCCACCGGCTTCTTGCCCATGGCCAGGTGGACGCCGGACGTGGTGAGGTAGACGTCCACGCCGTTCCTGATCATGCCGCCCCGGCCCGCACTGATCTTGATCTTCTTGGCCACCTTCCCGTCCCGGGTGACGGTCATGATGTGCTTCCTGGTGCTGACCACGGAGATGTTCGCGGCGCCCACGGCGAAGACCCGGCTGACCTCGGTGTCGAGATGCGCCACGAACTTCACCTTCTGGTGCGCCGGCCAGTAGGTCTTGGTGCGGTAAACGACCTTGGTGCCGGAGACCCACCGCCACGCGCCTTCGACCGGCTTCTCGGCGGTCACCTCCAGCAGCGCCTCGACCGCGGCCTTGTTCACGACCGCCCGATTGAAGGTCACGATGATCGGGAAGCCGACCCCGACCTTCTCCTTGCTCGCCCCCATGGGGGTGATGTCAATGATCCTCAGCGCCGCGGCGGGCGCCTGCCTGTACGGCACGGCCTGCGCGGGCGTCGCGACGCCCACGGCCGTTGCCATGCCTGCTATACCTACGACGGCGACCGCGATCCCCCGTCGAATTCGCCTAATATCCACGCGAATACGACGAGCCGAAACCCGGTAAAGTTCAACGCTCAACCATAACGATCAGGGAAAGGGCGCTTTTCGTGTCCTCCATGGCAACGGCCATCCTGCGACACCCGCTCACCCCGCGACTTCTGGCCATCATCGCGGCCGCCGCCCCCGCGCTCGTCACCGCGCTGGACTTCGGCACCCTGAGTCACGCGACCGACGTGACCGACTGCCTGCCGGACTACACGCCCACGGCCCAGGTGGTGGTCGGCTACGCGCACCGCCTGCTCCCCGGCGTGATCGCGGTGCTGATCGTCTCGGAGTTGTCCGGCCGCCGCGGCGGGCCCCGCGTGGCGGCCTGGATCGCGGCGCTGATCGGCACGGCCTGGGTGGTCGTCACGAACACGTCCCCGTCCTTCGACGGCTGCGCCGGCAAGTACAGCACCGACCTTCCCTGGGCGGACCTCGTCAGCCTGGGGACGGCGGCCCTGCTGCTGCTCTGGGCGGCCCGTGCGCCCATGACCGGCCGGCGGCCGGGCCGCGGCGAGATCATCCTCTGGAGTGGCGCGGGCGTCCTCGCGGCCATCCCGATCCTGCAGATCTGGGCCGGATCCTCCGAAGTGACCTATACCTGCGTGTCGTGGGGCCCGGCCCCCTCGGTCGCGTTCGAGCGGCTGTCCCAGCAGCTGTCGCTGCTCCCCTGCCTTGGCCTGCCGCTCGTCATCGTCAGCGCGGCGGCCGTGGGGTCACTGCGGTCGGGCCGGGCCACCGGGGCGTTCACCACGGCCGCGCTGCTGCTCCTCCTCGGCTCGGCCGCCGCGGTGCTCGGGGCCGCCGGCTCGGGCGGCGACGGGTTCCTGGCCTCTGCGTGCGGCCCGGCCGGCCTGGCGGACGTCGTCGCCGCGCTCCAGTGGCCGCTGATCATCGCGGCCGCCCTGCTCATCGGGGCCGGTCTGCGCGCCGCAGGGCTACTTCGACCGCCGGCCGACCGAGCCGGCGCCGGTGAGGGATCGGACCGATAGCTCCTCGAACCGGCGGGGATCGGGCCTCTCACGGCTGAGCAAGGTGCCCGCGACGGCGCACAGGAAGCCGAACGGGATCGACACGAGCCCCGGGTTCTCCAGCGGGAACACGTGGAAGTCGATCCCGGCCGGCAGCAGCGACAGGCTGGTGCCGGTCACCGGGTCGACCTTGCCCGACACGACCGGCGAGAAGATCACCAGCAGCAGCGAGCCGAGCAGCCCGCCGTACACCCCGGCCACCACGCCGCTCGTGTTGAACCGCTTCCAGAACAGCGACAGCACGATGGCCGGCAGGTTGGCCGAGGCGGCCATCGCGAAGGCCAGCGCCACCAGGAACGCCACGTTGAGGTTCCGCGCGACGACGGCGAGCACGATGGCCAGCGACCCGACCAGGAACGCGGCGAAGCGGGCCACCGCCACCTCCTGCGACTCGCGGGGCCGGCCGAGCATCAGCACGTGGCCGAAGTAGTCGTGCGCCAGCGACGTCGAGGAGGCCAGCACCAGCCCGGACACGACCGCGAGTATGGTCGCGAAGGCCACCGCGCCGATGAAGGCCAGCAGCACGTCGCCGCCGAGCGGCCCGGCCACGGCCTTCCCCACGACGTGCGCGAGCTGCAGCGCCGCCGTGTTGCCGCCCGGATCCTGCGCCACGATGGCCCGCTGGCCCACGAGCGCCGTCGCGCCGAACCCGAGCGCGAGCGTCATCAGGTAGAAGATCCCGACCAGGCCGATCGCCCAGTTGACCGACGTGCGGGCGGCCCGGGCGTCCGGCACGGTGAAGAACCGGCTCACGATGTGCGGCAGCCCGGCCGTGCCGAGCACCAGGGCCAGCGCCAGGCTGATGAAGTCGAGCTTGTTGACCACCGTGCGCACGAGGTCGCCGGCCACCTCACGGCCGAACTTCTGGCCCGGCTGCAGGAACCCGGACCGCCCGCTGGCGTCGGCCGCCGCGCCCAGCATGTCGCTCAGGTTGAAGCCGAACCTGGCCAGCACCAGCACGGTCAGCACGACCGTGCCGCCCATCAGCAGCACCGCCTTGATGATCTGCACCCAGGTGGTGCCCTTCATGCCGCCGAACATGACGTAGAAGATCATCACGACGCCCACGCCGGCGATCGTCACCACCTTGGCGGCCGTGCCCGACACCCCGAGCAGCAGCGACACCAGCGCGCCGGCGCCGACCATCTGCGCGACGAGGTAGAACACCGACACCGTGACGGTCGACACGGCGGCGGCGGTCCGCACCTTCGGCTGCCGCCTGGCCCGATACGACAGGACGTCGGCCATCGTGAAGCGGCCCGCGTTCCGCATGAGTTCGACCAGCAGCAACGTGAGCAGCCAGGCGACCAGGAACCCGATCGAGTAGAGGAACCCGTCGTAACCCGACAGCGCGATGATCCCGGCGATGCCCAGAAACGAGGCCGCCGACATGTAATCACCGGCGAGCGCCAGCCCGTTCTGCACGCCGGAGAAGGCACGGCCCCCCGCGTAGAAGTCGTCGGCGCCGCGCGTGTTGCGCCGCGCCCACACGGTGATGGCCAGCGTGATCAAGATGAACGTGACGAACAGCCCGAACGTGAGAACCCTGCCTCCGATCACTGGTCGCCCCTCGCCCGGACGCGGCGGTGCCTGGCCCGCGGACGCGGCTGGGGCGTCCAGTTCTCGATCCGGCGGCGCTCGGCAAGGACGCGCTCCAGCCGCTCGAATTCGGCCCGGCGCTGCTCGGCCTCGGCCCGCAGCTGCGCCGACAGCGGATCCAGCTTCCGGCTGGCGTACCACGTGTAGCGCCAGGCCAGCAGGAACGTGGACGCGAACTGCAGAACCCCGAGCAGCAGCGCCACGTTGACGTTCCCGATGGCCGGCCGCGCCATGAAGTCGCGCGCGAACGCCGACAGCGCTATGTACAGGAAATACCATCCGAGGAACGATCCAACGACGGTCAGCGCGAGCCGCCGGAACCGCGTCCTGAGTAACCGGAACCTCCGGTCGTCCGCCAAAGCGAGGAACTCGCCGTCGGCCACCCTGGCCTCCCCACCATCGTGTCGTGACAATCCGTGGCCAATCAACTCCACAGTGATACGAACCATAGGCGGCACGGGGTGACCATGTCTGGAAAACGCGGACGGGATCTCGCCTGCTACCCATTTCGGCCCAGCGAATTCAGACACCGACCGTCCTGGTTACATCGGCCCATCGGCCAAGATTTCGAGCGTATGGTGCCGCGCATGACGATCCTCCCGGGTTATCTGATGACGGGCGGCGGCGACCATCACGACTCCGCGCTGCTCACCCATGTGCTCCGCCACGCCGGGGTGGTCGCGCCGCACACCGGCCAGCCGTACGGCGAGGCCATGCTCGCCGGGCTCGGCGGCGGCATCGGGTTCATGTACGCGATCTTCGAGTTCCCCGGCGTCACGACCACCACCATCGTGGCGCAGCACCATCCGGAGCCGTTCATCCCGGCCGCGCTGAGCCGGGCCGCCGTGCCGTACGACACGAGGACGACGGGCAGCCCGGCGATCGCCGAGCGGAGCCTTCGGACCGCGCTGGCCGCGGGGCGGTCGGCGATCATCCGCGTCGACCCGCATCTGCTGCCCTGGCGGCCCGAACTGCCTCCCGGCGGCGCGTACGAGGTCGGCGTGGCCGGCCTGGACGGCGCCACCGACGACCTCAGCGACACGGCCTACGTCGACGACCGCTGCACGCGCCCCAACGCCGTCGCACTCGGCACCTTGCTGGCCGCCTGGACGGCCTACAAGAAGGGCAAGCACCACCTGGTGAGCGTCACCGGCAGGCCCGACGACGTGGATCTGCCGAAGGCCCTGCGCGACGCGATCGCGACCACCGCGGCCCACCTCACCGGCCCGGTGCTCGGCCACGCCTTCGACATCAACTACGGGCTGTCCGGCATGCGGCGGCTGGCCGACCAACTGGCCGACGACAAGGGCAAGCAGGGCTGGGCGGCCAGGTTCGCCGATCCGGCGAAGCTGTTCTCGGCGCTGACCCGGCTGAACGCCTGCCTGGAGGTCCAGCTGGCCGCGCCGGGCGCCATGCGCCCCCTCTACGCCGCGTTCCTCGACGAGGCGGCGCCGCTGGTGCACCGGCGGCTGGGCGAGGCGGCCGCGCTCTACCGGGCGGCGGGCTCGGAGTGGTCGGCCATCGCCTCGGCGGCGCTCGCCGGCCGTCCGGCGCTGGTCCGCTACGACGAATTGGCGCGGCGCCTGCGCGCATTGCAACGTTCCGATGGCGCGATGGCCGCCGATGAGCTGGCGCGACTCGCCCAGGAGATGGGCGGCTCGCTGGACGACTACCTCGCCGACCCGCTCGGCGAGGGCGAACGGCGTGCGCTGTTCGACACCCTGGCCGCCCACGCCCATCGGGCGCTGGAAAAAGAAGAGGCCGCGGTTTTCATCCTGAAAGACGTCACCGGCGAATAGCCCGTATGCGTGAACCGGACCGCCCCGGCCGGACGTAGAACGGGCATGGGGCCCGGCCCCATATCGAGGAGCCGCGTGGTGATGTCGAGTTCGATTGCCGGCCACCCTCTGATCGGCCGCGAGCGCGAACTCCACGCGCTCGGCGCCGCGGTCGACGAGGCGCTGCACGGCGGCCTGGCCGTGGTGGCGCTCCGCGGCGTGGCCGGAATCGGCAAGACCCGCCTGCTCGCCGAGCTGGGCTGCCTGGCCACGGCCCGCGGCATGCGGGTGCTCGCCGGGCGGGCCGCCGAGTTCGAACCCGAGCTGCCGTTCGCTCCGTTCGTGCGGGCGCTCGGCTCGGGCGACGCCCTCTCGGGCACGCCCGACGTGCCGGCCGCCACCATCGAGCGGCACCGGGTCCACCGCCAGGCCGCCGCCCGGCTGCGCCGCGCCGCCGCCGACGGCGGGCTGCTGCTGGCCCTCGACGACCTGCACTGGGCCGACGCCGCCTCGCTGGAGCTGCTGGCCCATCTCGTACGGCATCCGCCGCAGGCCCCGATCCTGCTGGCCGTGGCCTTCCAGCCGGATCAGGCCCCGGCGCGGCTGCTCAGCGCGCTCGGCCTGGCCAAGCAAGGGTTCACCGCGATCGACCTGGCCCCGTTCACCGCTGACGAGGTGGCCGAGCTGGCCGGCGACGCCGAGGCGCCGCGGCTGCACGAGGAATCGGGCGGCAACCCCCTGCTGCTGCTCGCCGAGGTCGACGGCAATCCGCTGGACGGCGCGCTCACGGCGCTACCGCCGGCCGCCGGCCGGGTCGCGCACGCCCTCGCGGTGGGCGGCGACGGATCCGAGCCGGCGATCCTCGCGCACCTGGCCGAGCTGCCGGTGCCCAAGGTGCTGGCCGCCCTCGACGAGCTGGTCCGGCGTGATCTGATCCGCCAGGACGGCTCCCCGTACGGCTTCGCCTTCCGCCATCCCGTGTTGCGCCGCGCCGCGTACGAGTCGGCCGGATTCGACTGGACCACGGCCGCGCATCGCCGCGCCGACCAGTGGCTGCGCCTGCGCGGCTCTTCCCCCGTGACCCGCGCGCCGCACATCGAGCGGCACGCGGCGAGCGGCGACCTCGACAGCGCCGCCACGCTTGTCGAGGCCGCCCAGCTCGCGCTTCCCAGCGCGCCCGCGAGCGCGGCGCGCTGGCTCGAGGCGGCCCTGCGGCTGCTGCCCTCGGAAGGCGACGGCGAGGACGAGAGCGTGGCGCTGCGGCACACGCTCGCGGTCGCCTACTTCGCGCAGGGCCGCCTCGACGACGGCCGGGCGCTGCTGCGCCGCCTGCTCCCCGCGCTCGACCAGGGCCGGCGGGCACGGGCGCTCAGCCTCTGCGTCGAGATCGACCAGCTGCTCGGCGACCACGAGTCGGCCCGCCGGACGCTCCGCTCGGAGCTGGCGGTGGCCGCCGCGGGTCAGCGGCCGCGCATCCTGCTGCACCTCGCGACCGCGTGCCACGACGCGGGCCGTACGGCGGCGGCCCGGCTGTGGGCCGAGCAGGCCCTGGCCGAAGGGCGGGGCCGCCGGATCTACGCCGCCGGCGCGCACGCCCTGCTCGCCGTTCTCGCCGGCCGCCGCGAGCAGCGCGAGCACGTGGCACGCTGCGTCGAGCTGCTCGACGCGACGCCGGACGAGGAGCTGGGCGAGGCGCTCGAGGTCGCGATCCGGGCCGCACAGGCCGAGCTGCTGGTCAACCGGTTCGCGGACGTGACCCGGCACGCCGCGCGCGCCCTGCCGATCGCCCGCGCCACCGGCGAGGTCGGCCTGGTGCACGGCCTGCTGTGCGTGCTCGCGACGGGCAAATTCCAGACCGGCCCGATCGGAGAGGCGCAGGCCTGCGCCGCCGACGCGCTCGAGGTCGCCGAGTTGGTCGGCAGCCCCAAACGACCCGCTTTGACGGGATAGTTCGGGATAGTTCGGGATAGTTTCCGCGCCACCCTTCCGGGCAAAGGTGCCGACATGATCCCCGAGGACTTAACCGGACCTGTCTTCCGCCCCGAGGACGACGGCTTCGCGGCCGAGGCGAGCGGCTTCAACCCCGCCGCCGCGCACCGGCCCAGTCTGATCGTGGCGGCGTCCCGCGCCAGCGACGTGGCCGCGGCCGTGCGCCACGCGGCCGCCTCCGGCCTCGGCGTGGGCGTCATGGCCACCGGGCACGGCGGCGGCGCGCCGGTCGACGGCGGCATGCTGATCAACACGCGCCGGATGTCCGGCGTCAGCCTCGACCCCGAGGCCAGGACCGCGACCGTCCAGGCCGGCACGACCTGGGGCGAGGTCGTCGCGGCCGCCGCGCCGTACGGTCTCGCCGGTCTGAACGGCTCCTCCCCCGGCGTTGGCGTGGTCGGCTACACCCTCGGCGGCGGCGCGAGCCTGTTCTCGCGCACGTTCGGCTACGCGGCCGACCTGGTCCACTCCCTGGAGGTGGTCACGGCCGACGGCGAGCTGCGGCACGTCGACCAGGACACGGCGCCCGATCTGTTCTGGGGGCTGCGCGGCGGCAAGGGGGCGTTGGGCGTCGTCACGTCGATGACGTTCGACCTGGTCCCGATGCCTGACCTCTATGCCGGAGGGCTGTTCTACGCGGCCGAGGACGCGGCCCGCGTTCTGGCGGCCTACCGCGCGTGGACCGAGACCGTGGGCGACCGCACCACGAGTTCGGTGGCCATCCTCCGGATCCCTGAGATGCCGCCCATGATGCACGTGCGGGTGATCCACCTGGGCGAGACGGAGGAGGGTGAGACGGTGGCGGCGCCACTGCGCGCGGCCGCGCCGGTCATCCAGGACGCGCTCGGGCCACTGCCGTACGCGCGGATCAAAGAGGTCTACAACGACCCCGAGGGCCCGGTGCCCGCCTACGACCGGGGCGTCCTGCTCCGCGACCTGCCGGAGACGACTCTCGAGCGGCTGCTCGAGGTGGCGGGGCCCGGCAAGGACCTGCCGCTCATCGCGGTAGAGATACGTCACCTGGGCGGAGCCGCCTCCCGGCGGGCCCCCGACTTCAACGCCGTGGGCGGGCGCGACGCGGCCTATTCGCTCGCTGTGGTCGCGCCCGCCATCCCTGGCGTGCCCGAGCTGGTCGACCGTGTGATGGAAACCGGCGCCGATTCGGCCACCGGCGGCGTGGTCAACGTCTTGGGATCGGCGTCCGACCCCGAGCGGGTGCGCGCGGGATGGCCGCCGGAGATCTACGCGCGGCTCGTGGAGCTGAAGCGCCGCTACGACCCCGGCGACCTGTTCCGCTACGGCCACCGCCTGCAGGGCTAGGCGGAGGCGTTCTTCGGTGGCGAGATCAACGCGTACATCACCAGGATGCTCACCGCGATCGCGACGATCGACCAGAACGGATACGCGGCGATGAACAGGAAGTGCAGGATGCACGCCAGGAAGGCGAGCACCACACCTGCGATGCGGGCCCAGAGCATGCCTTTCAGGATTCCGGCGCCGACGACGATCTGGATGATGCCGACGATGAGCAGGATCCAGCCCCACGTCGTGAAATTGAAGATCAGCAGCTGCCCCGTGGCCGTCAGGAAGTAGCTCTTCTTGGCGAAGGCCACAATGCCCTCGAACACGTTGAAGGCGCCGAGCAGAATGCTCAGCAGTCCCGCGAACGACAGCCAATCCGACCGGATGGGCATCGGGGCCCTGGTCGTCGCACTGGTCATGGCGGTCCCCCTTTTTCGCTGTCCAGGAACTGGTTCCCGGAATGTGGTCAAAGGAGAGTCATTGTCGGCTCGTTAGTTGTTTACGGGGTTTGTCCCTTAGTGCGGTGAGTGGTCGGGTACTGCCAGGTCGTGGGCTTCTCGACCGCGATACCGGTGCGCGTCCAGCTGCGTCTGGTCGGGCCGGCGCTGGTCGTGGGCGTCGTGTCCAGCCTCCTGTTCCTCGCGCTCAGCGCGGTGGCCGAGAGACTGCTCCACGTCCTCTGGCACGGCCTGCCCGAGTGGCTCGGCCTCGACGGCGGCTCGGCCTGGTGGACACTGCTCATGCTGACCGTGGTGGGCCTGGTGACCGGGCTCATCGAGTGGAAGATCCCCTACGGCCCCGACCCCGCGACGCGCGACCTCGTCTCGCCGCCGCTGCCGGTGCGGGTGCTGCCCGGGATGGCGCTCGCGGCCTGCGTGATGCTGGCCGGAGGCCCGAGCCTGGGCCCGGAGAACCCGATCATCTCGATCAACATCGGGCTGGCGGTCGCGCTCGGGGCCCGGTTCGCCATCGCCGGGCAGGTCTGGGCCGGGCTG
Organism: Streptosporangiaceae bacterium NEAU-GS5; assembly: GCA_017592665.1. GTDB lineage: Bacteria > Actinomycetota > Actinomycetes > Streptosporangiales > Streptosporangiaceae > NEAU-GS5. Next base: position 57,654 of record JAGFNW010000006.1, read on the forward strand.
GCCATCGCGGGAACGATCGGCGCCCTGTTCGGCACGCCGGTGGCCGCGGCGCTGATGCTCTCCGAGGCGCCCGCCGGGCCGGACGCGCCGCCGCTGTGGGACCGGCTGTTCGCCCCGCTGGTCGCGGCCGGGGCGGGGGCCTTCACGGCGCAGCTGTTCGCCGGCCATGGGCTGGCTCTGAAAACCGGCGACTACGTGGGCGGCAAGTTCGGCGACGTGCTCGTGGCCGCGGCCGTCGCCGCCGTGGGCGCGCTGCTCGGCATCGCGGCGGTGTACGCGTTTCCGCACGTCCACCGGCTCTTCCACCGGGTGGCCGGTGCGGTGCCCCGGCTCACGCTGGCCGGGATCGTGCTGGGCCTGCTCGGCATGCTGGGCGGCCAGATCACCCTCTTCAAGGGCCTGAGCGAGATGCAGACCCTGGTCGGGCACGCCGCCGCCTACACGGCGGGCGCGCTGGCGCTGGTGCTCGTGGTGAAGGTGGCCGCGCTGGTGATCTCGGGCGCGGCCTCGTTCGTCGGCGGGCACATCTTCCCCGGGGTGTTCATCGGGGCCGCGCTCGGCCTGCTGGCCCACGCGCTGATCCCGGCGGTGTCGGCGACGCTCGCCATCGCGTCCGGGATCCTCGGCGTGGTCCTCGCCCTCACGCAGCAGGGGTGGGTGAGCGTGTTCACCGCGCTCGCCGTCGTGCCCGACCTCGACCTGCTGCCGATCGTCTGCCTGGCCGTACTGCCCGTCTGGCTGCTGGTGGCCGGGCGGCCCGCAATGTTGATCAAGGAGTGACATGGACAACGACAACGGCATGGAAGACATCGAGTTCGGACCGGTGGAGTTCCTGGTGCTCGCCTTCCCCGACGAGGACATCGGCCGCCCCGAGGTGGCGCAGGCGTTCCAGCGCGTCCAGGAAGGCGGCAACATCCGGATCATCGACTCGCTGGTGATCGTCAAGAGGCCGGACGGCGAGGTCACCAGCGCCGAACTGACCGACGTCATGGAGCTCCAGGGCGAGGGGTGGATTCCCGACCTCGCCACGCTCATCGACGAGGCGGACGCCGAGGAGATCGCGCAGACCCTGGAACCGGGGCAGAGCGCGGTCGCCGTGCTCCTCGAGCACATCTGGTCCAAGGAGGCGGCCCAGGCGCTGCGCAAGGCGGGCGGCTACCTGGCCGCCTCGGTGCGCATCCCGCCGCACCGGCTCGAAGAGGCAAGGGCCGTACGGAACAAGGAGGAGAAATGATCATCAGGAGAGGTTTCGGCGCGCCGCTGCTCCGCGGTGCGGTCGTCGGCGGCGCCGCGTACGCCATGGGCCGCCACCACCAGGCCAAGAACGTCCAGGAGGAGTCCCAGCGGCAGACCCAGCGGCAACAGCCGCAGGGATCGGCCGACGAGCTCATGGACAAGCTCGGACGGCTCGCCGAGATGGCCCAGCAGGGCCTGCTCACGCCGGAGGAGTTCGCGGCGGCCAAGGCGAAGCTGCTGGCTCCCTGAGTCATTCGACCGATTCCGGCCGAGGGACGGGAAGGATACTGTCCTGCAATGGGCATCATTTCGCGCGGATTCCACGGGCGCGGCCGGGACGAGGGCGTCAAGCTGCCACCTGGGCAGTATTTGGTGCACGACTTCCCGGTGCTGTCGGCCGGGCCGACCCCACGGATCCCACTGGATCGGTGGGAGTTCACCATCGAGACCGAGACCGGCGAGAAGCACCGCTGGTCCTGGCAGGACCTGATGGCTCTGCCGTCCGAGACGCCGACCGTCGACCTGCACTGCGTCACCAAGTGGTCCAAGCTCGGCACGACGTGGCAGGGCGTGTCCCTCGACGTGCTGTTCGAGGACGTGGCGACCACGGCCGACTACGCACTGGTCCACGCCTACGGTGGTTACACCACCAACCTGCCGCTCGAGGACCTGCTCGACGGGAAGGCCTGGATCGCCTATCAGTTCGACGGCGAGGAGCTGGAGTCCGAGCACGGTGGGCCGGCCCGGCTGCTCGTGCCGCACCTCTATCTCTGGAAGTCCGCCAAATGGGTGCGCGGCATCCAGATGACGCAGGACGACGAGCCCGGTTTCTGGGAGTCGGTCGGCTATCACAACTACGGGGACCCCTGGCGCGAGCAGCGCTACTGGGGCGACTGATGCCGCGAGGACGCCTGGAGTGGCGGATCGCCGAACTGATCCAGGTCAAGGACGAGACGCCGACGGCGCGCACGCTGCTGTTCGACGTGCCGGGCTGGCCGGGCCACCTCGCGGGCCAGCACGTCGACGTCCGCCTCACGGCCGACGACGGCTACAGCACGCAGCGCAGCTACTCGCTGAGCGCGCCCGACCGGGTCGAGCTGACCGTGCAGAAAGTGGCCGACGGCGAGGTCTCGCCGTATCTGACCGAGGTGCTCGAAACGGGCGACAAGCTGGAGCTGCGCGGGCCGGTGGGCGGCTGGTTCGTGTGGCGCCCGACGGGCAAGGCCCCGGTGACGCTGATCGCGGGCGGATCCGGGATCGTGCCGCTGATGGCCATGATCCGGGCGCGCCGCGAGGCCGGCGGCGCCACGCCGTTCAAGCTGATCTACTCGGCGCGCGCGCCTGACGAACGCTACTACGCGCCCGAGCTGCGCCGCCCCGAGCCCGGAGTGGACGTGACCTACCTCTACACCCGCGCGGTCCCCGAGGGCTGGACACGGCCGCCGGGCCGGATCACCGTGGCCGATGTCAACAGCGGCGCGTGGCCCGCCGAGTTCGAGCCGGACTGCTTCGTGTGCGGTCCGACCGGCTTCGTCGAGGCGGTCGCCGACATGCTGGTCGCCCTGGGCCATGATCCCCGCCGCATCAAAACCGAGAGATTCGGACCGACCGGAGGATGACCATGCATGTGGACGGCAACGCGCTGGCGGGCCCGCTGAGCGAGATCTTCACGGTCGACATGACGGCCGCACAGGGCCAGTGCGCCGGCTGCGGGCAGGCCGGTCCGGTCGCCGGGCTCCACGTGTACGGCGATGCCCCCGGCCACGCCATGGGCATGGTCGCGCGCTGCCCCGGATGCGACAACGTGATGCTGCGGCTGGTCCGCGGCCCCGAAGCGGCCTGGCTCGATCTCCGCGGCACGGTCTCGCTGCGGATCCCGCTCGGATGAACGACGCACCGACCCGCGTGCTGGTGACGGGCGCGGCCGGCAGGATCGGCCGGGCGACGCTCGAACTGCTGGCCGAGCAGGGCGTGGCGGCGCACGCGCTCGATCAGCGCGATCCGGGCGACCTGCCGGCCGACTTAGTGGTCGAAGGCGACGCGTGCGACCCGCGCGCCGTCAGGGAGGCCCTCGCGGGCGTGGACGCGGTGATCCATCTGGCGGCCATCGCCACGCCGCTTGACGACCCGCCGGAGACGGTCTTCTCCGTCAACACCCGATCCACCTACACGGTGCTCGAGCTGGCGGGCGCGGCTGGGATCCGCCGGGTGTCCATCGCCAGCTCCATCGCCATGTACGGAATCTCGTTCGCGGCCAAGCCGGTCTCTCCTGCGTACGTGCCCATAGACGAGGATCTGCCGCGCCAGGCCGAGGATCCGTACGCGCTGTCGAAGCAGGTCGACGAGCTGACCGCGACCATGATGGCGCGGCGCTACGGCATGGGCGTGGTGGCGCTGCGGCTTCCGTTCGTGGGCGGGGCGGCCGGGCGGTTGTCGAAGTACGCCGAGGAGTTCGCCCGCGAACCGGAGCAGGGCGCGTCGTCTCTGTGGGCCTATCTCGAGACGCGGGACGCGGCACGCGCGTTCGTGCTCGGGCTGTCGGTGCCCGGTCCCGGGATGCGGGCCGTGCTCGTGGCGGCGCCGAACACGATGGTGCCGCAGCAGACCGAGGATCTGCTGCGGCGGTTCCATCCAGGCGCCGAGGTGCGCCGCCCGCTGCCGGGCCGTGCGGCTCCGGTCGACACCTCCGCGGCGGCCCGGCTGCTCGGGTTCAGGCCCGGCTACCTGCTGCTGTAGGCACCGGCTCCTCGGCCGGCGCGGGGGCGCCGGTCGGCTTGATCTGGCGCAGGACGATCGCGGTGGAGACGGTCAGGCCGGCGAAGACCAGCACGCCCACCGCGGCGACGACGTTGAGTCCGCTGGTGAAGGCGGTCCGCGCGGCGTCGAGAAGGGTCGCGGCGGCCGAGCCGGGCAGGTGCGCGGCGGTCGCGAACGCGGCGGTGACGCTCTCCTGCGCGCCGGCCGGCACGGCTCCGTGCATCAGGTCGGCCAGTTGAGAGCGATAGACGACCGCGCCGAGGGTGCCGAGCGTGGCCACGCCCATGGCCACGCCGAACTCGCCGCCCGTCTCCGACAGGGACGCGGCCGACCCGGCCTTCTCCGGCGGCGCGGCCTGCATGACGATGCCGGTGCCGAGGCCCATGGGCAGCGCGATCCCGCCCGAGGCCAGGATCAGGCCGACGGCCTGAGCGCCAGGACCTGACGCGGCGCCGATCTGGGTGAGCTCGGCGAACCCGGCGGCGCCCATCAGCAGGCCGAGCGCCATCACGTACGCCGGCCGGATCCGGGTGGCCAGCGCGGGGCCCGACATCACACAGATGATCATCGCGATGTACTGCGGGATCAGCCACAGCCCGGCGTGCAGCGGGGACAGGCCGACCACGGTCTGCAGGTAGAGCGTGCTCATCAGGCTGATCCCGGCCATCACGATCCCGCCGAGCAGCATGGTCGACAGCGTCACGCTGAACACGCGGTTGCGGAACAGCCGCAGGTCGATGTGCGGGTGGGTGAGCCGATTCTGCCGGCGGACGAACAGCACGCCCATGATCACGCCGACCGCGATGGCCGTGGCCGCCGCCGGTTGCCAGCCGTCCCTGGCCAGGGTCTTCAGGCCGTAGATGACCGGCAGAATCGTGACGAGCGAGAGCGCCACGCTGGCCAGGTCGAGCCGGCCCGCCGAGCTGTCGCGGAACTCGGGCAGCAGCGCCGGGCCGAGGATCAGCAGCGCGACCATGAACGGCACGCCGAGCAGGAAGGCCGAGCCCCACCAGAAGTGCTCCAGCAGCACGCCGCCGACCAGCGGGCCGAGCGCCATGCCGCCGAGGAAGCAGGTGAACCAGACGCCGATCGCGGCGCCCATCTGCTTCGGGTCGTGGAACATGTTCCGGATCAGGGCCATGGTCGAGGGCATCAGCGTCGCGCCGGCCACGCCCAGCAGGGCGCGGGCGACGATCAGCAGTTCGGGGGTCGGCGCGTACGCGGCGGCGATCGAGGCGACGCCGAACGCCGCGCCTCCGATCAGCAGCAGCCGGCGGCGGCCGATCCGGTCGCCCAGCGTGCCCATCGTGGTGAGGAATCCGGCCAGCATGAACGAGTAGATGTCCATGATCCACAGCTGCTGGTTGGCGTCCGCGCCGAGGCCCGTGCTCAGCTGTGGGAGCGCGAGGTAGAGGACGCTGACGTCGAGCGAGAGGAGGAGGGTCGGCAGGGCCAGCACGGCCAGCCCGATCCACTCCCGGCGACCTGCCTTGGTCGTGGTCGTGTTCATCGGAACTACATCCCTTCTGCGCGCCGGACGTCGGCCGGGCGGGTCGGTGCGATGGCGTGACCGACCCGGAACACGTTGGCCGGGTCGTAGGTGCGCTTGATGTCGGCCAGCCGGCGCAGGTCGCCCGTGGCGTACGCGCTGGTGGTCCTGGCCGGGTCGGCGAGGAAGTTGAGGAACGAGCCGCCGCTCGCGTGGGGCCGCAGCGCCTCGGCGACCCCGGGGACCTGGGCGTCGACGATGACGGTGAACTCGGTGGCGCGGTGGCTGACCGGCGCCTGGCCGCGCGCGATGGCCCCGCCCCAGTGGCGGATCTCGACCGTGGCGGTCCGGCCGGCCTCGGCGAGCGGCGCGACGACCGCGTCGGGCAGGGTCTCGAACAGGTCGAGGTGGCGTGCGGGCGTGCCGCCCATCGCGGCGTCCCGGTAGGCGATGACCTGGGTGCGGTCCTCGACGACCGGGCCGAGCGCGGCGCGCAGCGGGCGCAGGATCCGGCCGGCCTCCTCGGCGTCGCCCTGGTGCATGACCTTGACGCCCACCACGCGACGGCCCTGGAAGGGGCCGTCGGGGATCGCGGTCAGCATCAGCGCCGTGCTGGTGGTCTCGGGAATCGTGGCGGTCCAGTCGCGGTAGGCGGCGACGGCGTCGTCGCTGTATTCGAAGTAGGTGATCCCGGCGTAGACCTGGCTGACCGGGTGGAGGCGGAACTCCAGGCTGGTGACGACGCCGAAGTTGCCGCCGCCGCCCCGGATCGCCCAGAACAGGTCGGGGTGCTGGTCGGGGCCGACCGTCAGCTGCCGTCCTTCGGCCGTGACGATCTCGGCGCGGGTGACGTGGTCGGCGGCGAAGCCGTGGCGGCGGGCCAGCCAGCCGAGGCCGCCGCCGAGGGTGTAGCCGGTCACGCCGACGGCGGGCGAGGAGCCCGACAGCGGCGCGAGGCCGGAGGGCGCGGCGGCGGCCAGCACCTGGCCCCAGCGTGCGCCGGGCCCGACCTTGGCGATCCGCCGGTCGGGGTCGACCAGGACCGCGGCCATCGCTGTGGTGCGCACGAGCAGGGCGCCGTCGCTGGGGACGTGCGTGCCGTGGCCGGTGGCCTGGACTGCGACCGGAAGTCCGTGCTCGGCGGCGGTCGCCACGGCGGCCCGCACGTCGGCCGGGCAGGCAGCCTCGACGATCGCCACCGGGTGCGCGTCGACGGCCGGGTTGAGCGCCTGACGCTGCTCGTCGTAGCCGGGCTCGCCGGGCAGACGGACGGCGCCGCTGATCGTCTGTCGCAGAGCGGTGATGTTCATCGGGGGTCCCTTCGGGCTCGGCTGCTCCCCTTCAGAATGGCTGCCGACAAACTTTTTTGTCAAGACTGTTTGGATTGTCGGAAAGTATAAGTTTTGACGTATATAAGCTAGAGTCGGCATGTGCACGCGTTCGACGTACTCGGCGACCCGGTCCGGCGGCGGATCCTCGAGCTGCTCGCAGAGGGGGAGCAGACCTCGGGGGCCATCACCGCGGCCGTTCAGCGGGAGTTCCGGATCTCCCAGCCCGCCGTCTCCCAGCACCTGCGGGTGCTGCGGGAGACCGGCTTCGCGTCCGTCAGGGCCGAGGGCACCCGCCGGGTGTACGCCGTGGAGTCAGCCCCCCTCCAGGAGGTCGACGTGTGGCTGGAGCCGTTCCGCAGGTTCTGGAGCCGGCGGCTCGACGCGCTGGCAACCGAGATCGCCCGCGGCAAGCGCGAGCGACGAATCACGCAGGAGAACGACAAATGATCGACATCGTCAACGAGATCAGCGCCATCCGCCGCGAGGTCGACCCTCCCGGCACGGTCACGCTCACCCGCACATACGAGGCCGACATCGAGGACGTCTGGGACGCGCTGACCGATCCTGAGCGGATCCGCCGCTGGTTCCTGCCGATCAGCGGCGACCTGCGCGAAGGAGGCGCCTTCCAACTGGAGGGCAACGCCGGCGGCACCATCCTGACCTGCGACCGGCCGCAGTTGCTCAAGGTCACCTTCGGGATGGAGACCAGCATCGTCGAGGTGCGGCTCTCGGCGCTCGACAAGCAGACCACGCTGGTGCTGGAGCACTCGGTGCCGGCCGACTACGCCCCGCCCGGTGGCGAGGGAGCACTCTACGTCGGCCCCGGATGGGACGGCGCGGTGCTCGCCCTCGGCCTCTACCTGCGCGGAGAGATAGCCGATGACCCGGTGGCGGCGGCCAGTTCCCCTGAGAGCCAGCGGTTCTGCCGGGAGTCGATCGGCGCGTGGGCGGCAGTCGTCGAAGCGCTCGGCCTCGCCGCTCCTGAGCAGCTCGCGGACGCCGTCAAGGCGGCCATGGCCCAGTTCGCCCCGGATCTGGCCGACTAATCAAGGAGTCTTGACAAAAAAAATTGTCGGTGGGAGGGTGATGGCACAAGCGCGACAACCCGAGGAGTTCGAAATGCGCAAGCTACGTGCCGTCTACTTCATCTCCCTCGACGGCGTCGTCGAGTCGCCCGACAAGTGGCACTTCCCCTACTTCAGCGATGAGATGGGCGAGGTCATCGGCAGCGTCATGACCGACGCCGACGCCGTCCTGATGGGCAGGTCCAACTTCCTCGACTGGCAGGGCTACTGGCCGGGTGTGACCCCCGAGCAGGATCCGTTCGCCGCGTTCGTCAACAACGTGAAGAAGTATGTGGTGTCCAGCACGCTCGACAGCGTGACGTGGAACAACACCGAGATCCTGCGCGGCGGCGACGGCCTGGCCGACGAGATCACCCGGATCAAGGAGCAGCCGGGCAAGGGCATCTACATTCAGGGCAGCCCCACGCTCGTCCGCGCCCTGCTCCGGGAAGGCCTGGTCGACGAGCTGGTGCTGCTGCAGCATCCCATCGTGGTCGGCAGCGGCCAGCGGCTCTTCGACGACTTCGGCAAGCAGGTCCCGCTGAAGCTCGCCGAGTCGAAGGCGTTCCCCACGGGCGTGCTCGCCCTGACGTACGTGCCTGCGGAGAATTGAGCGATGCCAACAAAAACCGTCGCCGAGAAGCTGGCCATCAAGCCCGGCACACCGGTGTGGCTCTCCCACGCCGACCGGGCCGGGCTGATCCAGCCGGCACCGGAAAGCGTGGGCGAGGTGTCCGAGGCCGCGATCGCCATCGTCTTCGCCGACGACGCGGCCTCCCTGCGGGCCGTCCTCACCGAGCAGGCCGCCGACATCACCAAGCCGGCCAACGTGTGGGTGCTCTATCCCAAGGGCAACAAGACCGACATCAACCGCGACACGCTCTGGCCCATCCTCGGCGAATACGGCCTGCGCCCCAACGGCCAGATCGCCGTCGACGACGTCTGGTCGGCCCTCCGGTTCCGCCCCCTCAAGCCCGGAGAAGAGCCCTTTGCCGGGGGCCGATGAGTTCGGCGGGCGGGTCTCGTTACACGGGCATGACTCAGACACTCGCTCAGAAGAACGCCATCATCTACGGCGCCGGCGGCTCGCTCGGCGGAGCCATCGCCCGCACCTTCGCACGGGAGGGCGCCCGCGTCTTCCTGGCCGGGCGCACCCGTGAAACGCTCGAGGCCGTCGCCGCCGACATCGCGGCCGCCGGCGGCCGGGCCGAGGCCGACGTCGTCGACGCGCTCGACGAGGCCGCGGTCGAGGCGCATTTCGCGTCCGTGGTCGAGCGGGCCGGCCGGGTGGACGTCTCGTTCAATCTGATCACCCGTGGCGACGTCCAGGGCATCCCGCTCGTCGACATGACCGCCGCCGACCTCACCAGGCCCGTCACCAACGGGCTGCTGACCACCTTCCTCACCGCGCGGGCCGCGGCCCGGCAGATGGCGAAGCAGGGCGGCGGGGTCATCCTGAGCCTCACGAGCGGCTCGTCCCGCGCCCACCAGGCGGGCATGGGCGGCACCGGACCGGCCGACGCCGCAGTGGAGTCGTTCCTGCGCTACCTCGCCGCCGAAACCGGCTCCTCGGGCGTACGGGTGATCGGCATCCACACGGCCGCCGTGACCGGCACGCTGACCAAGGAGAAGCTGGCGACGGTGTCCGAGCACGCGCCCGACCCGGACCAGGTGGAACAGATGATCGCGCAGGCGTCCGTGCTGCGCCGGGCGCCCCAGCTGGCCGACGTCACCGAGACGGCCGCGTTCCTCGCCTCCGACCGCGCGGCCGGTCTGACGGGCACCATCGTCAACGTCACCTCCGGCCTGCTCATCGGCTGATCGGGTTGCTCCGGCCGTACAGGATCCACTTGTATGGGCGGATGGCGGATCTGGTCGAACTGGCGCGGGCGGGCGACGAGGCGGCCTTCGGCGAGCTGGCGGGGCGGCACCGCAGAGAGCTGCACGTGCACTGCTACCGGATGCTCGGCTCCTTCGAGGAAGCCGAAGACCTCGTCCAGGAGACCCTGCTGCGCGCCTGGCGCAAACGAGACACATTCGAGGGCGGGCCCCTCTTCCGGGCGTGGCTGTATCGCATAGCCACCAACGCCTGCCTCGACTTCCTGCGCTCCAACGCGCGGAAGGTCCGCCCCGGCGCGTCGTTCGACGAGATGCCATGGATGCAGCCCTATCCCGACCTCCTGCTCGACGAGGCCGAGCAGCCGGAGGCGGTCGCCATCGCCAAGGAGACCATCGAGCTGGCCTACCTCGCGGTGATCCAGCTGCTGCCGGCCAAGCAACGGGCCGCCCTGCTGCTGCGGGACGTGCTCGGCTGGTCGGCCGCCGAGACCGCGACCATCCTCGAGACCTCGGTCCCCGCCGCCAACAGCGCCCTCCAGCGGGCCCGGGCGACCTTGAAGGACAACCTGCCGGACTGGAGCGCCGACAAGCCCACCGACAACGAGCGCGAGCTGCTCATGGGCTTCATCGACGCGCATGAGCGCGCCGACGCCGAGGCGGCGATCGCGATCATGCGCGAGGACATCCGGATCACCATGCCGCCCCTCCCCTTCCGCTACGACGGCATCACGTCCATCGCCCGGGCGCTGCTCAAAGGCCTGCGCGAGCCCGGAGAGTGGCGGCTCGTGCCGACGTCGGCCAACCGCATGCCGACCGCCGCGAGCTACCTCCGCGCGTGGGACGACACCGAGTTCAGGGCGTTCAAGCTCGACGTCATCCGCACGCGCGAGGGCAGGGTCGCCGAGGTGACCACGTTCGGCGCCGACCTGTTCCCCCGGTTCGGCCTGCCGCCCATCCTTCAGGTCTCGAGGTAATCGACATTTGGTCCGCCGTTGGCGGTGGTGGCGACGGCCCGGATCGTGTTGGTTCCTGCGGTCAGGGTGACCGAGAGGGTCTTGGTCGCCCAGGTGTCCCAGTTGCCGGTGCCGTTGAAGGACGTGGCCGAGACCACCTTCGTGCCGTTGACGAAGACGTCCATCGGCCGGTTGGTCGTGGTCCCGTTGGCGTACCGGATCTTGAGGGACGTGGCGCCGCCCGGCGAGGTGACGCTCCACTGGACGTAGCTCCCGGTCACGTTGGCGTAGTCGACGAACCCGGAGCCGGAGAAGCCCGTGTGGTTGGTCGCGACCGCGGCCTGTGAGAGCGTGGCGCTCTCGGCCTCGTAGCGGTTGGTGACCGGCCAGGAGACCTGCGGCGAGTGGTAGTAGGCGATGCCCATCACGTCCCAGCGCGGCCCTTGCTGGGCGAGCCGGGCCTTGAAGGCGTTCCAGTCGTGGGTGGACCAGGGCGACCAGCCGAGCTCGGCGATCGCCGGCAGCCGCGGGAAGGCCATGAACTCGATGTTGTCCTCGGTGACGATGGTCTCCGTCCAGAGCGGCGCCTCGACGCCCAGGATCGCCGAGGAGGCGACGCCGCTCAGGTAGGCGCCGGGGTTCCAGCCGTACGCTGTCTGGACCTCGATGAATCCGGCCCAGCTCTGCCCGAGCGTGGTCGAGCTGGTGTATTTCATGTCCAGGTAGGCCTTGTTCGCCGGAGACATCACGACCTTCGCGCCCTGGGACACGGCGTTGGTCACCGAGGAGTCGGACGTGGTCGTCCCCCAGAACTGGACCACCCGCCCGGCCGAGGCGTTGACGCCGGACGCGCCGATGTTGTGCCAGCCCATGACCGCCTTGCCAAGCCCGGTGATCATCGGCTGGACGCGGTTCAGGAAGGCCGCGTACTGCGAGGCCGACGTGGCACTCGCCTCGTCGCCGCCGAGGTGCAGGTAGGGGCCGGGCGTCAGCGCCGCGAGTTCGCCGAGCACGCCGCTCACGAAGGTGTAGACGACTTCCTTGGTAGTGCAGAGCGTGCTGAACCCGACGTCGGTGCCCGTGTAGAGCGGCGGGGCCGTGCCGTTGCAGTTGAGCTCGGCGTACGAGGCGAGGGCCGCGTTCGTGTGGCCCGGCATGTCGATCTCGGGAACGATTGTGATCTGGCGAGAGGCCGCGTAAGCGACGATGTCCTGATATTGGGCCTTTGTGTAGTATCCGCCCGCGCCCCCGCCGACCTGAGTGCTTCCGCCGACCGTCGCGAGCCGCGGCCACGCGTCGATGACGATCCGCCAGCCCTGGTCGTCCGACAGGTGCAGGTGCAGGTAATTGATCTTGTAGAGCGCGATCCGGTCGATGTAGTTCTTGATCGTGGCGACCGAGTGGAAGTGGCGGGCCACGTCGAGCATGGCTCCGCGGTAGGCGAAGCGGGGATAGTCCACGATCCGGCCGCCGGGGACGGTCCATGGGCCGGGCCGTACGGTGGCGCTCTCGATCGCGGGCGGGAGCAGCTGGCGCAGCGTCTGAACGCCGTTGAACAGGCCGGTCGCGGTCTGAGCGCGGATCGTCACGGAGGTCGCCGTCACGTCGAGCTGGTAGCCCTGAGACCCGACGTTCGGGTCGGCGCCCGACAGCAGCAGCGCGATCGTCCCCGCGCTCGACGTGATCGGCAGGGCGTAGCCGGTGGAGCGGCGCAGGAGGGCGGCCAGATAGTCGCCCGTGCTCGTGTCGTCGGAGGAGATGGTCGCGCCGGACGCGAGCGTGAACGTCACCCCAGAAGCGGGCTGTACGGACACAGGGACGGGAACGACATCGCCCAGAGCGGCGGCCGTCGCCGCCTGCGGCTCAGCGACGACGAGTAGCCCGGCGAGCAGGACCAACACGGCGGCTAATCGGCTGAACACAGAGCCCTCCTCGCGCCTGGCGCGTTTTGTTAGTAAGCTTTATTTATAGATAGAGGGCCGTCAAGCCATAACAAGCGAGTGTGGTCGGTTGTCGGACGGCCACGGGGCGTGACAACCTGACGAATCGTGGCGGGTGAGACGGCCGCGCTGGAAGCGGCGTTCTCCCGAGTGGTCCGGCTGGCGGGTGAGCACGCCGGCGCCCTGGATTCGGCCGCGCGCTACATGGCGGCCAGCACGTGGGTAGGTGGCGGAGCGGTCGCGTTCAGCCAAGCGCTGTCCGGCCAGCGCACCCGGCTGCAGCGCGCCTTCGAAACGGCCGCCGGGCAGATCGCCGGTCAGATCCGCGCCCAAGGCGGTCACGTCGCCATACCCGCCCTCACGACGTCCATCGCCATTCTGTCGTCCACCACACACGGCTCCGGCGGCTCGTACGCCGGCATGGACGTGGCCGCCATGACCCGCCTCATCCACGACCTCGACCACGCGGCCGACACCCTTCCCGCCGCAGCCCACCAACTCACCGCGATCCTCACCGAGGCCTGCATCCCCAACAGCACCCCCCGCCCCAACGCCGCCCCCGGCTCCGGCCACAACCCCAGCCTCGGCCCCGGCGCGGGCCACTACCTCGACCGCGCCCCCGACCACTACCTCGACGCCGGTCACTATCCCGGCCGCGACCTCGACCGCGGCACCGATCCCGACCGCGACATCGCCGCCGTCGGCGCCTGGGCCGCCGCCCAGGTCCCCGACCTACGCCGACGGCTGACGGTCCTGCAGCAGCAATACGACTCCGGCCTGACCTCGGCCGGAATGGCAGCCTTCGGCCTGTTCGGCGGCTATGCCCCCGACCAAGGCGGAGCCGCCACCGCCCTAGCCACCGCCACGGCCCTAGCCACCGCCCTCGCCACAGTCGGAAACGCCCACGCGGGAGACACCACCGCGGGAAGGCCCACCGCGGGAAGCACCACCGCGGGAAGCACCACCGCGGGAAGCACCACCGCAGGAGGTACCACCGCGGCGGACACCTCCGCCTTCTCCACTGCGGGAAGTACCACCGCGGGAGGCACCTCCGCCTCCTCCACGGCTCTCGCTGCCGCCCTCGCCACCGTGCTCACCGCTCAGCGAACCGGCAAGGACGCCACCCTCGCTGCCCGCGTCACCGCATGGTGGCGGCTGCTCAGCCACGCCGCCCAGGAGCACCTGATCGCGGCCGCCCCCAACCTCGTCGGCAGCCTCAACGGCCTGCCCGCGGCGACCCGCGACCGAGCCAATCGCACGTTCCTGCACGAGCAGCAGGTCGCGATCGAACGCCGGCTGGCACAATTGCGGACGTCGGGACATCCAGCAGGCCGGAAAACCCAGGAGTTCCGGGAGCTTGACCTGAAGCTACGGCAGATCGACGCGGTCACCCAGAGCCTGGCCCTAGGCGGGGCCCAAGGCCGCCCGCCCGCGCTCCTGCTCAGCCTCAGCCTCGGTGGCCTCGGCCGCACCGCCATCTCCTTCGGCGACCCCGATCAAGCCGACACCGTCGTCACATCGGTCCCCGGCACCGGCACCCGCCTCGACGGCATCCTCACCGACGTCGACCGCGCCGGCAAACTGTGGGACCAGGCACACAGCACCGCCCGCTCGCAGAAAATCGCGTCCGTGCTCTGGTTCGAATACGACGCGCCACAGTTGGATGCCACCGAAATTCTCGCCGACCGCTCAGTCACCGCCCCCTACATCGCCCAGCGCGGCGGCGGAACGTTGGACAGCTTCATAGACGGTCTTCACACAGCGCATAAAGCGAGCTCGATTCCCCGTTTCACGGTGCTAGGCCACAGCTACGGCTCGGTCGTCGTGGGCGTCGCCGCACAGGGCAGGCCCAGAGCCTTCGCCGACCAGCTGATCGCACTTGGCAGTCCGGGCATGATGGCGACCAGGGCCCGGCAGTTGGGAGTCGACCAGGTGTGGGTAGGCGAGTCGCCCCACGATCCCGTCGCCGATCTGGGTCGTCTGCCTCTTCGCAGCGTGCGAGGCCCAGGTGGCCGGATCGAGCCTGAATTCTCCATAGACGGTCCTTTCGGCACCGATCCCAGCGACCCCGAATTCGGCGCCCATCGATTCGTCGTCCAAGACCTCCCAGGCAACCTCCTGGACGTCATCCCTTACAACTTCCCCGCGCATTCCGGCTACTGGGATCCGAACTCGCCCTCCCTGAGGCACCTGGGTTTCCTCATCAACGGCCAATACAGCAACGTGCTGGTTATTCCACTGCCGTTGCCACATCCGGAGGCGGAGCCTCCGCCGACTCCTCCTTCGGTGGCGACACCCGATCGATCATCGCGGCCTTCGCCCACGCCGCAGCCCTCGCCCGGTCCATCGGGAGCCTAGATGCGCCAACCCCGTCGATTCACCATAGCCGTCATCCTCCTCGTGGCCGGCTGCGCGTCCACAGGTCCCACTCAGGAGGGCGCAGTGAGCCCGATGCCCGATCGCCCGACCATCACCAAGGCCCAAGCGCTGGAGCGGATCCAGGAGCTCATCGACGGCGCCGCCGCAGCCGTCGTGCCCAAGCCGAAGCTCGAGCTCTACAAGCCCAGCCTGAGGGATGCAACCTGCGATCAGCCAACAGATGGTGGCTCCAAGGATCGCATCGTCGTCCATCGGGAGTACTACTTGAACGGCATTCCGAAAGATCAGCTCAAGGATGCTTCGAGGAAGATCAAGACGTACTGGGAGCAACAGGGACACTACATCGACGGCGTCGCTCCCGATGGAATCGGAATCTACGCGCGCTCGCGACCCGAAGATTTCTACCTGGCGCTGAGCTGGTCCGAGGGGGACGTGTTACTGCTCGGATCTACGTCGACGTGTATCTGGCCTAATGGGACGCCGGAGGGGGGTTCGTGACGGGGAACTGACTGTTGGGGGCTGTGGGATGACAAAATCGCCGTATGCGGGTGCTGATCTGTGACGATTCTGCTCTTTTCCGCCGGGGGCTGGCCCTGCTGCTCAAGCAGTCCGGTGTGGAGGTCGTGGCCGAGGCGCGGGACGCGTCCGAGGCGCGCAAGCTCGCCGAGGAGCACCACGCCGACGCCGCGATCCTGGACATCCGCATGCCGCCCACCTTCACCGACGAGGGTCTCGCCGCCGCCGTCGAGCTCCGCCAGCGCTTCCCCGACATGGGAGTGCTCGTCCTTTCCACGTACGCCGAAGCGGCCTTCGCCGAGCGGCTGCTCTCGGCCAGCCCGCGCGGGGTCGGCTACCTGCTGAAAGACCGCGTGGACGACGCGTCGGCGCTGCGCGAAGCGCTCGAACGCGTGCGTGGCGGCGGCTCCGTCGTCGACCCTGAGATCGTCAGCATGCTGCTCGCGCGCCGCCATCAGGAGACCCAGATCGACCGCCTCACCGAACGCGAGCGCGACGTGCTCACCCTGATGGCCGAGGGCCGCTCCAACGGCGCCATCGCACGTCAGCTCTATTTAGGCGCGAAGACCGTCGAGGCGCACATCGCCGCCGTCTTCAGCAAGCTGGGGCTCGGCCCGGCGTCGGACGACAACCGCCGGGTGCTGGCCGTGCTCACCTGGCTGCGGATGGAGCAACGATGATCCGCGTGGTGATCGCGGAGGACGCGTTCCTCGTCCGCGAAGGGGTCCGCCGGGTTCTCGACCTGACCACCGACCTCGAGGTCGCGGCGCTCTGCGCCGATCTTCCCGAGCTGCTGACCGCCGTCGAACAGCACTCCCCCGACGTCGTCGTCACCGACATCCGCATGCCGCCGACCTCCTCCGACGAGGGCATTCAGGCCGCCATCCGATTTCGCCGCACCAATCCGAAGCTCGGCGTGGTCGTGCTGTCGCAATATGCCGAGCCGGCGTACGCGACGCCGCTGCTGGCGGGCGGCAGCGCCGGACGGGCCTATCTGCTGAAGGAGCGGATCGGCGACCCGCAGGCCCTGACCAACGCCATCCGGTCCGTCGCCCAGGGCGGGTCCGTGATCGACCCGCTCGTCGTGGAAGCGCTGGTCGCCGACTCGGTGCACACCCGCTCGTCCCCGTTGACCACGCTCACCGCCCGCGAGCTCGACGTGCTCGGCCAGATCGCGCAGGGAAAGAGCAACGCCGCCGTCGGAGCGTCCCTGTTCCTCACCGAGCGGGCCGTCGAAAAGCACATCAACGCACTGTTCTCAAAGCTCGGCCTCGGTCCCGAACCGGACATCAACCGCCGCGTCATGGCCGTGCTGCTCTACCTGTCAGCCCAGGCAGGTGGTGCTAGCACCCGCTAGACGTAGTGGTCACGCCCTTGGAAGACGATCGTTGGTGCGAGAGTCTGGAGTTGTGATGGACGTGCTCATCGTGGACGACCAGGCGCCATTCCGCTCGGTCGCGCGAGCCCTCATCCGCCTGCTGCCCGGCTGGCGGGTCGTGGGCGAGGCCGCCACGGGAGAAGACGCGTTCACGCAGGCCACGACCGCGCGACCGGCCATGATTCTGATGGACATCAACCTGCCGGGGATCAGCGGCATCGAGGCCACCCGGCGGATCCTGGCCACCGCCCCGGAGACCAAGGTCGTGCTGCTGTCCACCTACGCCGCCGAGGATCTGCCTCCGGACGCCCGCGACTGCGGCGCCATCGCCTACATCCGCAAGGACGACCTCACCGCCGCCCGCCTGCGAGCGCTTTGATCGCCAGCCTGGCCGCCTGACGGCCGCCCATGCCGTGGACCGCGGCCCCCGGCGGTGTGCTGGCCGAGGAGATGAAAAGCCCGGGCACCGGCGTCGCCCACGGCCGCGGCGAATAGACGGGCCGCCGTATGAACTGCGACAGCGCGGCCGATCCGCCGCCGATGTCGCCGCCCACCAGGTTGGCGTTGCGCCGCTCCAGGTCGGCGGGGTTGAGCACGCTGCGCGCCAGGATCAGGTCGCGGAATCCCGGCGCGAACCGCTCGATCTGATCCTCGATGATCTCGGTCATGTCGGAGGTGGAGCCGTTGGGCACGTGACAGTACGCCCAGAGGATGTGCTTGCCCGCGGGCGCCCTCGTCGGGTCGGCCACCGTCGGCTGGACGACCAGCACATAGGGCCGCTCTGCGTGGCGGCCGCGCGCCACCTCGGCCTCGGCATAGGCGATCTCGTCGAGCGCGCCGCCCAGGTGGACGGTGCCGGCCGTGCCGACCTCCGGGTCGCGCCACGGGACCGGCCCGTCGAGCGCCCAGTCGACCTTGAAGACGCCCGGGCCGTAGCGGAACCGCTCCAACTTCCTCCGGTACGCCCCAGGCAGGCGGTCACCGGCGACCTGGACGATCTGGCGCGGAGTGAGGTTGAGGATCGTGGTCCGCGTCGGGGGGAGCTCGGCCAGGCTTTTGACGGGATGACCCGTGACGGCCTCGCCGCCGAGCCGGACGAGCCTGGACACAAGGGCGTCGGCCAGCTCCTGGGCGCCGCCGCGCACCACGGGCCAGCCCACCAGATGCGCGGACGAGGCGAGCATCAGGCCGTAGCCGGAGGTGATCGGCGCGCCGAGGTCGAGCATGGAGTGCGCGGCCATGCCGGCGAACGCGGCACGTGCGCGTTCAGTGCGGAACGCCGTACGGGCGAGGACGGTGGCCGGGAGCACGCCGAGCACGCCGAACCGGGCCGCCCTGACCGGCGCCCGGGGCACGCTCAGCGGCGCGAGCAACGTGTCGACCAGCGGAAACCCGGCTCGTGCCGTGGCACCCACCGTCGCACGCCAGGCCGCGCCGTCGCGGCCGAGACCTTCCGCCGTCCGCGCGAGATCCCGGTGGACGAGCACGGCCGGCCCATGCCCGGCGTCGAGCGGATGCGCGGCCGGGACGGGCGGATGCGCCCACTCGACGCCGTCCTTCTCCACTCCCAGCTCGCGCATGGCGGGCGAGGCCAGAGCCATCGCCATCACGGTCGCGCCGACGTCGTGCCGAAACCCTGGCAGCGTCAGCTCGTCGCTGCGCAGGCCGCCGCCGAACGCGTCGGACCCTTCGAGGAGCAGCACCTTGTGCCCCTCCGTCGCCAGCGTGACCGCCGCGACCAGGCCGTTGGGCCCGGCGCCGACCACGACGGCGTCGTATTCGGTCATCTTTCTCCCCCGATCGGAATCTCGCCGCGGATCGTCGTGCCCGAGCCGACGGCCGACTCCACGAAGAGCCTGCCTCCGATCGCGCCGAGCCGGTCGGTCATGTTGACGAACCCGTGCCCGCCGTTGACCTTCGCGTCGAAGCCCTGCCCGTCGTCGGCGACCGAGAAGCGCAGCAGGCCGTTGTCGGCCCTCACCTTGACCTCGATCGAGGCCTCCTGTCCCGCGTACTTCCCGGCGTTCTGGATGGCCTCAAGGCAGCAGAAGTAGATGGCCGCCTCGACCTCCTCGCGGTAGCGGATGGGCAGGTCGACCTCCACGTGATAGGGCAATGCCACCCGGCGGCTGACCGAGCGCAGCGCCTCGCCCAGCCCGTGGTCGCGCAGGAGCGGCGGATAGATGCCGTGCGCCAGCTCGCGGAAGGCCGCGTTGGTCTGCTGCACGTCGGAGCGCAGCTCTTCCAGCAGTTCGGCGGCCACCCCTGGATCGTCCTTGAGGATCTCGCGCACCAGGCCGAGCTTGACCGACAGGGCGACGAGATGCTGCTGGGCGCCGTCATGCAGGTCGCGTTCGATGGCCCGGCGCGAGGCGTCGGCGGCGGTGACGATGCGCAGCCGGGAGGCCTGCAGCTCCTCGTTGCGCTGCCGCAACTCCTCGAGGGAGGCCTGCAGCGCCGAGTCGAGCCGCATGTTGTGGAGCGCGAGGCCGACCTGGCGGGCCAGCTCGATGAGGACGCGGTCGTCTTCCTCGGTGAAGTCGACGCCTTCAGGCGGACGCCGTACGACCAGGAGACCGAGCAGGTCGCCCAGGTGGGCGGCGGGGGCGACCCGTACGGGGGCCTCGCGATCCTCGACGAACTTGGGCAGCCAGACCGTGAGCCACGCGGGCCCGCCGATCCTGGTGCGGCCGACGACCAGCCGCTCCTTCTCACTGAGTATGAGCGTGGCGTCCGGGCGCTCCGGCACGCTGGCCGTCAGGTGCAACCTGCCCCCCGAGCCGACCCACACCTCGGCGCCGGCCTGGCCGAGTGCCGCGCGCAGCGACTCCACCAGTTGGAGCAGCAGCTCGTCGAACGGCACGGCACGGCTCATCCGCGCGCCGAACGAGGCCAGCGCCTCCTCCGGGGTCTGTCCGCGGCGTCCCAGCATCGACCGGCCGAAGGAGACGAGCCGGAAGCGCAGCGGCAGCGCCAGCAGCACCGCGGTGAGCCCGGCGACCATGCTGGCCAGCAGGATGTCGCGCTCCGGCTCGGTCGGCTCGTGCGCGAGCCCGACCACGACGACCAGGTAGACGGCGACCACCATGAGCGCCAGCCCGGCCAGCACCACGGACTCCACGAGCGCCTTCTCGGCCTGCTTGGCGACGGCGTTGAGCTGGCCGGCGAGCACGCCGAGCGGCAGGGTCGCCATGGCCGCGAACAGCCAGGGCAGCCGGTCGTCGGGCATGCTGAACAGCTCGTGCGTGGCGAGGATGACCGCGTCCGCGGCCCCGGCGACCACTGCGGCCGACGCGACCCACTGCAGGGTGCGGCGGCGCACGGCCGGGGCCTTCGGGCAGCGCAGCAGCACGGCCACGAGGGCGATCGCGGCGCCGCCCAGGGCTGCGGCGATCATCTGGCCGACCCCGGGCGTACGGCCGGAGACCAGTAAGTAGCCTGCCCAGGCGGCCCCGGCCGCGAAGCCCAGCCCGGCGATCGAACGCCGCCACGGCGTGCCGACGATCCCGTCCGGCAGGCTCAGCCCGCAGGCCAGCCACGCCGCGACGACCACCGGCGCGAACGCCGGCCAGATCGTGGCCGCGACGTGGGTCGCGGCGACCAGGGCCGCCCAGCGCGCCAGCGCCGGCCGACCGGCGGGCAGGGCTCCGAGCGCCGCCGCCAACCAGGCGGCGATGACGACTACGGACGCTACGACCATGACTCACTCCGTCCGCAACACGTGACCGATGCGCAGGCGCGCGGCCAGATGGCCGGGCCACGCCGCCAGCGCGCCCGCGATCAGGATGGCCGCCGGGCCGATCAGCACTACCGCCCACACGGCCCACGGCGGCTCGTAGTAGAGGGGCGTGCGGTCGGCCGCGATCCGCCACAACGTACGGCCGAGGGCCAGGCCGAGCGGTATCCCGACGATGAGCCCCGTCAGCGCGAGCACGGCGGCCTGGGTGACCACGGCCCAGCGGGCCTGCGTCCGCGTCAGACCGACCGCGCGGAGCACGGCCACCTCATGCCGGCGGCGGCGTACGGCGGTCGCCAGGGCGTGGCCCACCGCGCCGATGGCCAGGAGCGTGAGGAAGCCGCCGAGCACCAGCGGGAGGATCTGGACGTCCTCGATCTCGTGCGCCTCGGGCGGCAGGGTGCTCGGCTCGAGTTCGAGCGGCTCGTCCGCGCCCGTCAGCGGCAGGGCCGCCTGCTGGATCTGGCGTCCGGCCGCCTCGGCGTCGACGCCGGCCTTGAGCGTGAACTCGATCACGTGGAACTTGAAGAACGTGCCGAAGAGGCGTTCGTAGCCGCCGGCGGTCACCCAGCCACCCTGGGCGTAGTCGTTGTGCGAGCCGATCGGGACGAACCCGATGCCGGATACCGTGAATCGGCCGGTGGCCCCGCCGCGACCGGTCAGCGTCACCGAGTCGCCGGTGACGACGCCCATGTCGACGGCCGTGGTAGGGGCGAGAACGACCTGGTCGTCGCGGGCCGGGACGCGGCCGCTCGTGAGAACCACGTCATAGCGGCCCTTCGCGGGGGCGTAGGTGTAGAGCGTGGCGGAGGTCTTGCCCGACTCGGCCACCGCCATCCTGCCGTCGTTGATGGCCGCGACCGCCGGGACCGCGCTGGTCGCCCGCATCAGTGCGGCGGCTTCGCCGAAGTCCTGGCCGTTCATTCCGACCCACGCGTTGAACGCGTGGGTCTGGCCGAACCGCTGCGGGTTGCCCGCGGCGTCGACCACACCGGCCGAGAACGTGAAGGCGGCGATCGTACCCAGCACACCGGCGACGGCGCCCACGAGCGCCGGGCGCACCGGCACCGCGCTCCTGCCCCGGCCTGGCTCGAGCGCGAAGCGCGTACCGACCTGGATCGGGACGGGCAGGCCGAGCCGGGCCGCCGCCAGCGCCACCGCCGATCGGCGGGCCGGGCCGTCGCGGTTGGCGGCGCTGAGGGTGAAGGCCACCGAGGCCGCGGATCCGGCCACGACCAGGACGGGAACCAGCAGCCAGCCCACGCCGAGGACCAGCCAGTCGACGTCGATTCCCGGCGCCGGCTCCAGGCGGGCCGCCGCTCCGATGGGCATCCAGTTGGAGGCGACGACCGCGGCGGCGACGCCTGCGGTCGCGGCCACGATCGCGGCCAGGAATGGCGCCGCCGAGGCGTTGACCATGGTCTGCCTCGGCGTCATGCCGACCGGGCGCAGCAGCCGGAGCTCGGCCGTGGTCGCCGCGGCGTAACGCGCCACGGTCTGGCCCACCAGCACGAGCGCCGCGAGCAGCGCGGCCAGCCCGAACGCGAGCAAGGACGACGCCTCGAAGTCGTTGACTCGATGGGCGGGCTCGGCGAAGCGGACCCGCTGTGACCAGATGTCGATGTCGGTCCGCTTGGACACGGCCGCCAGGCCCTCCCGGAAGGCGGGCAGGTCGTCGTCGCCGTGCTCGAGCCGGATCATGGCGTTGACGTAGGTGTCCTTGCTGACGAAATTCTTGGGGTAGCGGGCGAAGAGGGCAGGACTGGGCAGCACGCCGCCGATTTCACCGATCCGCTCGGAATACCACGGGGAGCGGATCACGCCCACGATGTGGACGTCGATCACCGGGCCATGGGGCCGCACGCCGGTGGGCTGATAGGCGCCGACCTCGTTCTCGGCCGTCAGCCGCAGCGTCAGATGGTCGCCGAGCTTCTTGTGGTAGGTGGTCAGGAACGTGGGGCTGACGACCACTTCATCGATCTTGGCCGGGTCGAACACCCGGCCCTCGAGAAGCACGGGCTTCTCGATCGTGCGCAGAATGTCGTCGCCGACCGGCGGGAACGCCGACCCCTGGTCGGCCAGCGACATCTCGTCGACCGTGAACCCGATCACTGGGAACAGCGACATCGCCGCGACCTGCGGCAGCCTGCGGACCGCGGCCCAGTCGAAGCCCGGCTGGTTGGGCAGCACGATGATGGTGGCGGGCAACGACACCGCGAGCAGCCGATCGACGGCCGACATGCCGCGTCGCGCCCCCGCGACCGACGTGAGCACTGTGGCCGTGGCGAACGACAGCAGCAGCGCGAGCGCCACCAGTGAGCGCCACCTCCTGCGCAGCTCCAGCCGCATCCAAATGATCGTCACTTGTCGGTCACTGTCCTTGCCATCCTTTGCTTCCTACCGTCCCCCACGCCGACCCCGCCGCCAACTCCCCGCCGCACCTCGTGGCCCTATTCCGTCCGCAACACGTGGCCGATGCGGACGCCTGCCGCCTGCCGGCCCGGCCACATCGCCAGAGCGTTGGCCAGCAGCAGGGTCACCGGAGTGATGAGCAGCACCGCCACCAGTGCCGCCGGCGGGACATACCAGAGGGGGAGCATCCCGGCCACGGTCCGCCACAGCACGCGCCCGATGGCCACGCCGAGCGGCACGCCGAACCCCAGCGCGACCGCGGCCACAAGCGTGGCCTGGGTGAACACCACCGCCCTGACCTGCCGCCTGGTCATGCCGAGCGCGCGCAGCACCGCCATCTCGTGCCGCCGCCGGCGCACGGCCGTGACAAGCGCGTGGCCGACGGCCCCGAGCGCCAGTGCGGCCAAGAAGGCGGCCAGCAGCAGCGGGAGCGCCTGGACGTCGCGGATGATGGCCACTTCGTCCATCGGCTCGGGCGGCCCGACCTGCAGGCCTTCGGCCCCGGCCGCCTCCGCCGCGGCCTGCAGGCGAGCGGCGACGGCGGTCGCGTCGGCGCCCGGGCGGAGCACCACGTCCGCGGTGCGGAACTTGTAGGCGTAGGTGGCGTCCTGGAAGACCTGGTCGTGGCCTTGCGGGGTCAGCCACCCGCCGTCGTTGTAGCGGTTGTGGGAGCCGACCGGCACGAAGGCGATGCCGGTCACCTTGAGCCTGATCGGCGCGGCGCGGCCGTCGAAGGTCGCGATGCCGCCCACGCCGACCTTCAGGGCCTCGGCGCTGCCCGGCGCCAGCGCGATCTCATCGGCCCGCGCGGGCATGCTGCCCGCGGTCAACACGACGGGGAACGGGCGTTTCGCCGAAGCGTAGGTGAATGTGGTGATCGAGTAGCGTCCGGCCTCCAGCACGCCCTCCCTGGCGTCGAGGACCGAGACGACGTCGGGGTCGCGCGCGAACGCGTCGACGACGCGTGACACCGGCGCGAGATCCTTGCCGTTGAGCCCGTCGAACGCCTCAACCTGATGAGTGCGGCCGAACCTCGCGGGATTGTCGGCCGCGTCTCGCACGCCGGCCGAGAAAACGAGCGCGGCGGCGACGCCCAGCACCCCCGCCATCGCGCCGATCAGAGCCGGCCGCACGGGCACGGCGTTCGAGCCGCGGCCCGGCTCGAACGCGAACCGCGCGCCCACGGTGACGGCGACCGGGAGTCCGGCGCCCGCGGCGGCGCGCGCCACGAACGAGCGGCGGCCGGCGCCGTGCCCCCGCACGGTCAGCAAGGCCGACGACCCGGCCGTGCCGGCGAAAACCAGCAGGGGAACCAGCACCCACCCGCCCGCCAGGATCGGCCAGTCGAGGTCGAGACCCGGATGCGGCTCGATGGTGGCGGCGACTCCGATCGGCATCCAGAGGGACGCGACCGCCGCCGCCACGACGGCGAGAGTGGACCCGGCGACGGCGGCGAGGGCCGGGCCCGCGGCGGCCGTCACCCAGGATTGCCGTGGTCCCAGCCCCAGAGAGCGCAGCACATCGAGATCGGCCGCGACCGCCGCCGCGTAGCGGGCCACCGACTGCCCGATCAAGACGACGGCCGCGAACAGCGCGGCGAGGCCGAAGGCCAGCAGCGACGACGCCTCGAACGCGCTGACCCGTGCGGCCCGCTCGCGGAACATGGCGTCCAGATCCCACACGACGATGTCGTCGCGTTGGGCGGCCTCTCCAAGGTCACGACGGAACGTTTCGAGGTCGGCGGTCCCGTGCTTGAGCCGGACGATCGCGTTGACGTAGCTGTTAGGGCCGAGGAAATTGGCCCGGTAGTGCTGGAAGACCGCCGGAGTGGAAAGGACCCCTTCGGGCTGGCCAGGCCCTGGTGAAAACCACGGGGAGCGGACCACTCCGACGATCGTGGCGGGTATCCGCGGGCCCTTGGGCTCCTCGGCCGGGTCATGGAGGTCGGAGGCGGCCTGCTCGGGTGAGGCCAGCGCGATCGTGAGCCGATCGCCCACGCCCTTGTGATATCGGGCGGGGAATCCCGGGCTGACCACGACCTCGTCCATGCGGCGCGGGTCGGGGAGCCGTCCGGCCAGGATCGCGGGCCGCTCGATCGTGTGGAGCGCCTCGGCGTCGCCCATCACGGATCCGATGTCCTGAGACCAGGGGATCTCCGCGACCCAGAAGATCGAAATGGGGAACTCGGTCAGCGCCTCCACCTCGGGCAGCTGTCTGATCTTGGACCAGTCGAAGCCCGGCTGGTTGGGCAGAACGGCCGCGGTGGCGGGCAGGCTGGGCCCCCACAGCCGGTCGACCGCGCTCGCTCCCCGGCGCGCCCCGGCCATGCCGGCCATCACTGTGGCGGTGGCGAACGCCACCAGCAGCGCGAGCACGGCCAGCGACCGCCACCGCCGCTTCCGCTCCAGCCTCAGCCACGCCGCGATCACCGTCATCGCCGCTCACCCACCCCACCAGGGCACGCTCCCGACGCACGCCGCGACGGCTCTACGGCATGGCGCGGGGCACGGCTGAAAACGAAGGCGCGAGGAGTGGGAGCGCTGGGGGCGAGAAAGGTGAAGAGCATCGAGCTCACTCCGTACGCAATATGTGGCCGATGTGGAGGCGGGCGGCCCGGCGGCCGGGCCAGACGGCGAGCAGGTTGGCGACCGCGAGCGCCACGGGCCCGATCAGCGCGAGGGCCAGCACGGCCATGGGCGGCTCGTAGAACAGCGGCGCGCGATCCGCCGTGATCCGCCAGAGCATCCTGCCGAGCGCCAGGCCGAGCGGCACGCCGAAGGCGAGCCCGATGACCGCGAGCACCGTCGCCTGAGTGACGACCACGCCGCGGGCCTGCCCGCGCGTCATCCCGAGCGCGCGCATGACGGCCACCTCGTGCCGGCGGCGCCACACGGCCGTCGCCAGCGCGTGGCCGACGGCGCCCACGGCCAGCAACGCCAGGCAGACGCCGAGCAGGATGGGCAGCTGCCGCAGGTCACGGAGCTCGGCGATCTGGACCGGCGGCTCGGTCGGAGCCATGACGATGTGGTCGCCGCCGCCTTTGAGCGCGCCCAGCCCCGGAGCCAGGCGCCCCATGACCGCTTCCGGATCGGCGCCGGGACGCAGCGAGATCGAGGCCATGTGGTATTTGAACTTCGAGCCGAAGATCGTGGAGAAGGCCGCGGGGGTGATCCAGCCGCCGTCGTCGTAGTCGTTGTGCGCGCCCACGACGACGAAGCCGATCCCGGTGACCTTCATGGGCCGCCCGGAGAGTGTCACCGTGGATCCGACGCTTGTGGACAACGCCTTGGCGGTCGTGGGGCCGAGCGCCACCTCGTCGACATCGTTCGGGAGGCGTCCATCGGTCATGACCACGGGGACGCGGCGGACCGCGGCGGCGTCGAACGAGTAGACCGTGACCGAGGTCTTGTCGGCGTTGAGCACGCCGACCCGGTGCTCGCTCACTCCCGCGACATCGGGATCGCGGCCCATGAGCTCCAGGGCCGCGGCCGTGGGCCCCCAGTCGTTCCCCGCCTCGCCGAAGGCGGCCTCCAGCTCATATGTCATGCCGAAGCGCGCCGGATTCTCGGCCGCGTCGGCGACCCCGGCCGAGAAGGTGAAGACGGCGAGCACGCCCAGGACACCGGTGATCGCGCCGACCAGCGCCGGGCGGACCGGCACTCCGCTACGGCTCTCCAGCGCGAACCGGGTGCCGACGACCACGGGCACCGGCACGGGAAGCCGCGCGATGCCGGCCGCCGCCGCCGACCTGGAACGGGTCGCGCCGGAACGGCTCGCGAACTGGGTGAGCGCGCCGGTGGCCAGCGCGGCGGCCAGAGTGATCAACGGCACGGCGATCAGGGCCACGACCACGGCCGGGACGTCGACATCGAATCCCGGCGCGGGCTCGACCAGCGCGGCGGCCCCGATCGGCAGAAGAGGCGACACGGCGACCCCGCCCGCCACCCCGAGCACGGCCCCTGCGGCGGCCGCCACCACGGGCGGAGTCGCGCACATGGCCAGCGCCAGCCGCGGCGTGAGCCCGCAGGCGCGAAGCGCCGTCAGGTCGCCGAGGCCCGCGGCCACGAAGCGGGAGATGGACTGGCCCACGAGGACCAGGGCGGCGACGAGCGCCGCCAGCCCGAACCCGAGGAAGGAGGCGCTCTGGAATCCGATCACGTCGTCGCGGTGCCGGTCGCCCCGTGCGAGATCCATCAACTCGATGTCGGAGCGGCCGGTGACCTCGGCCAGGTGGCGGCGGAACGGCTCGATGTCGGCGGCGCCGCGCTTCAGACGGACCAGCGCGTTGATGAAACCGTAGGTCTGGTGAGCGCCGATGAAGTTGGCCGGATAGCGGGTGAACAGGCCGGCCGACGGCGCGAGGCTGGTGAAGTAGTCTCCGCTGATCTGGTCGGAGTAGAGCGGGGAGCGGATCACGCCGACGACCCGGACCGCGACCTTGGGGCCTTCGGGGTGATACCAGTCGGCATTGGGGTCTTCCGCCTGCTCCGCGCTGAGCAGGCGCAAGGTGATCTGGTCGCCCACATCCTTGCCGTGCCGCGCGGAGAAGCCCTCGGTGATCGCGATCTCGTCGCTCTTGGCCGGGTCGGGGATCCGGCCGCGGAAGACCACCGGACGCTCCAGGCCGCGCATGTCGACGTCGTCCACAGGCGGCAGATAGCCGTAGAGCCCCGGCACGTCGTCGATGAAGAACGGCGCGATCGCGATGCCGGAGAGGGCGGCCACCTCGGGGATGGCACGAACCGGCGTCCAGTCGAACTTCGGATCATTGGGCAGCGCGATCACGTCGGCGGGCAGTGTGATCGCCCGGAGCCGGTCGAGCGCGGTGTCGCCGCGCCGCGCGCCCGCGACCGCCGCGAAGACGGTCGCGGTGGCGAAGGCCACGAGCAGCGCGAGGACGGCCAGGGAGCGCCGCCTGCGGCGGGCCTCCAGGCCGAACCAGACGCCGATCATGGCACGGGTCATGCGGACTCGACCCGCCCGTCGCGCATCCGCACGGCCCGGCCCGCGCCCGTGGCCACCTCGGGCGAGTGGGTGACCATGATGATCGTCTGACCGTCGTCGTGCAGCCGCCGGAACAGCTCGAGCACCTCGAGGCCGCCGTCGCTGTCCAGGGCGCCGGTCGGCTCGTCGGCCAGCAGCAGGGTCGGCTCGTTGACCAGGGCGCGGGCGATCGCCAGCCGCTGCCGCTGGCCGCCCGACAGCACCGCGGGCACCTGGTGCGTGCGGTCGGCGAGGCCGAGCAGGTCGAGCAGGTCGCGCGCACGCGACTCGGCGGCGCGCCGCTTCATTCCACCGAGGACGCCCGGCATGACCAGATTGTCGAGCGCCGAGACACCGTCGAGCAGGTTGAAGAACTGGAACACGAACCCGATGTGGTGCCGCCGGAATTTGGCGAGCCAATCCTCGTCGCGGCCGTCGATCCGCTCGCCGGCCACCTCGACCGTGCCCTCGTCAACGGCGTCAAGGCCGGCGATGACGTTGAGCAGCGTCGACTTGCCGCACCCCGACGGGCCCATGACGGCGACGAACTCGCCGCGCGTCACCTGCAGATCGACCCCGCGCAGCGCGCGCACGGGCGCCAGCTCCGCGGCGAACGTCCGCCGCGCGCCTTTGATCTCGACAATGTTGGACGTGCCCGGACCAGGCATGACGTCAGCCGTGCCCGACTTGGTGCTCGACTCCGTGCTCGACTCCGGAAGCGTGTTGGACATGGTCACATCACCTCGAGGTGATAGGCGTTTACAGGGGTGCTGCGGCCCTTGACCTGGCGTGGGCCGAGCGGCTTCCACGGCCAGTCGGCCGACGACGAGGCTGCGGGGGAAGATGCGGCGGCCATGACGGTGGTCTCGGCCGCGACCGTGCCTGACGGCCGAGCGAGATCCTGCATGCGCTGCGCGAGATTCACGGTGTCGCCCACGAGGGTGTATTCAACACGCTCGTCGCTGCCCAGCAGGGCGGCCGCGACCTCGCCTGTGGATAACCCGATGCCCAGATCGAACGGGGCCAGCCCGTGCTCGGCCCACTCGTCGTCGAGCGCGCGCTGGCGCAGGTGCATGTCGTTCGCCGCCTTCATCGCGTCGCGCGCGTGGTCGGGAGAGGGGTCGGGAGCGCCGAAAACGGCCATCACCGCATCTCCCACGTACTGCATGACGGTGCCGCCGGCGCCGAGGATGGCCGCGTTCATGGCCCGCCGATGGGCGTTGAGCTGGGCGGCCAGCACGGCCGGATCGGTGCTCTCGGCGATCCTGGAATATCCCCGCACGTCCGACATGAGCACAGTGACGACGAGCCGATCCGTCCTGTGGACAGCGTCACGGTCACGGGACAGCTTGTCGGCGAGGCCACTCGGTAAGAGCCGCGACAGCGTCTCCCCCTGCTCCTCCCGGCGCAGGATCGCCGTGTGCAGCATCCGCAGCCGCCGCAGCGCCGACTGCCGTCCCGCGCTCGCCCCGCGGGCGAGGTCGAGGAACAGCTGCTCGATCGCGACGTTCACGGCCTCCGGCGTGAGCCCGTTGGAGGCGGCGATGGCCTTGACCGGACGCCCCTCGGCGACCTGCTGAAGCAGGTCCTCCTCGGCCGGAGACAGCTCACCTTCGTTCCGCGCGGGCGCCAGCAGCTCCTGGACCAGACTCGGGTCGATCATCGAGCCGCCCGTGGCCACCGTGCGGATGGCGCGGCCCAGCAGCCCGGGATCGCCCACCCGATCTTTAAGCAGATAGGCGTATCCGGCCGCCCCGTCGTCGAGGAGGCGGATCGCGTATTCGGGGTCGTCGTACTGACTGAGCACCACGATTCCGGTGCCGGGGAGCCGCTTGCGCACTTCGCGGGCGGCCTGGATGCCCTCGTCCTGAAAGGTGGGCGGCATTCTGATATCGGTGACGACCACCTGAGGGCGGAGCCGTACGGCACTGCCGACGAGCTCGTCGTAATCAGCGGCGAGCCCCACGACCTCAAGGGCCGGATCGCGGTTGAGCAGTGCGCGCACGCCTTCACGGACGATCAGATTGTCGTCCGCGAGCACGAGCGTGATGCGTTCCACAAAGTGGATTAGATCCCGTTGTGTTCGCTGCGTGAAAGGGTGCTGACACCCCCTCGGGTCCGCTGGCTAACGCCCTCGAACGGCGTTCGCGGGCCGCATATCAAAGAAGCATGAGAATCGAAGCGCAGGTCACCTCCCTTTCCTGGATCCCTTCCGAGGCCGTGAAGGGCGTCAGCAAGTCCGCCTTCACGATGGGGGTCACGCACTACGACGACCCGCCGCCCGACACCATCGACGACCTGGCGGCGCTCCGCGACAGCGACAAATTCAGGTTCGCCAACCAGCTGACCGCGTGGGCCGAGTTCGACGGCACGCGCGTGATCGCCCACGGCCGCGGCGGCGGGCTCGTCCTCGGTGGCACGACCGTGCGGCTGGGCCCGCTCGGCGTCACCTTCGCCGCGGTCAGCCTGCCCGAGCTGCGTCCCGATCCCGAGATCGGCGAGGACTACATCCGGTTCACGCAGAGCGCCGGAGGCAGGACCGCGGTCCCGTTCCCCCGGACCATCTCGCGCCCGCCGTACGTCCGGCTCGCCTCTCCCTGGGTGTGGACGACGCTGTCCCTCACCCTGTACGCGGACGGGCGCACCGAAGGCACCCTTTCCGGCGCCAGCCCGTTCCCCCGGCACTGGGTCTACGACGACGCCGGAAAGCTGTCGCTGAAGGCCGGAGTGACCGATTTCACCACCTGGTCACGCCAGCACAGCACCCCCTGGGGCGCCGAGGACTCGCCGGTGCTGATCACGGCGGCCGAAACCGCTCTCGAACGCCAGCTGTCCACGCAGATCATGCGCGGCGGGAAGAAGCCGACTATCAGGTCGCTCAAGGAAGGCGACGTCCTGGTCCGGCAGGGCGACCCAGGCGACTCGCTCTTCCTCCTGCTCGACGGCGTGCTCGGCGTGAACGTGGACGGGCGGCCCCTTCCCGAGCTCGGGCCCGGCGCCATCCTCGGCGAGCGCGCCGTACTCGAAGGCGGCCTTCGCACGGCCACCCTCACCGCGCTCACCCCGGTCCGGATCGCCGAAGCGGCCGGAGATCTTATCGACAAGGCCTCGCTGGCGCGCGTCGCCGAGGGCCATCGCCGAGAGGACACCCTGGCGTGAGGCTCGCCCTACTCGGAGTCCGCGGCTCGACCCCCGCACCCGGCCCCGCTTTCGTCCGGTTCGGCGGGCACACCAGCTGCCTTGCCGTACTGGACGAAAGGGGAGTCCCCACGCTCGTGCTCGACGCGGGGACCGGCCTCCGCGGGCTCACCGGTCTGCTCGACGGCGCGCCCTTCCAAGGCTCGATCGTCCTCACCCACCTGCACTGGGATCACCTGCAGGGACTGCCGTTCAGCCCCGCGCTCGACCGGCCCGACGCGCGCGTCGACCTGCACCTGCCCGGCGAGCATCCGGCGGAGCCGCTGGAGCGCTTCATGTCTCCGCCCCTGTTTCCCATCGGCCCTTCCGGACTGCGCGGCTCGTGGCGGATCCTCTCGACGGCCAGCGGCGAGATCGAGGGGTACGACGTGCGGGTCGCCGAAATCACCCACAAGGGCGGGGTCACGCATGGGATCCGGGTGTCACGCGGTGGCGTGTCGTTCGCGTACCTGCCTGATCACAGCCCTCAGCTCGGCAGCGCGGCCGCCGAGGAACTGGCGGCGGACGTCGACCTGCTGCTGCACGACGGCCAGTTCTTGGCGGGCGAGCAGGGCATCGCCGACGCGTACGGCCATGCGACCATCCCCGACGCGCTGGCCTTCGCCGAACGCTGCCGGGCCCGCCGGCTCGTGCTCACCCACCACGCACCCGGCCGGGTGGACGACGACCTCGACGTGCTGGCCAAGGAGCTCTCCGGCGTCGCCGAGCTGGCACGCGAAGGGGACGAGCTCATCGTGTGAGCCAGGCGTCGGTCTCCTGGTGCAGCCGCTCCTTCGTCTCGGCGGGCGCGAACGACGCGTCGAACGACGCCCGCGCGAGAGCGGCCAGCTCGGCGTCGTCGTAGTCGAAGACGTCCCTGATCCGGGAGTACTCCTCGGTCAGGGTCGTGCCGACGATGGACGGGATGTCGGTGTTGACCGTGACGACGATCCCCGAATCGACCAGCCGGGGCAGCGGGTGCGCCGCGAACGACGGCACGAACCCGAGCGCGACGTTGGACGTGGGGCAGACCTCCAGGGGAATCCGCCGTTCCTTGAGCTCAACCACCAGCTCAGGGTCGTCGAGCGCGCGGATGCCGTGACCGATCCGCTCGGCGTGGCCGATCTTGATCGCTTCCCACATGAGCTCGGGGCCGCCGTGCTCGCCCGCGTGATGAACGAGGTGGACGCCGGCGTCCACTGCCGCGTCGCAGACCTCCGCGAACGGGGCGAGCGGGTAGAGCTCCTCGCCTGCCACGCCGATCGCCACCGCGCCGTAGCGGACGGCGAGCTTGAGCGTCCGCCACATCCGGTCGACGGACCGCCGGCGGGAGTGGTCGAGGATGACCCTGGTCTCCAGCCCGTACGCCTCGCGGCCCTCGGCCAGGCCCTCGAGCACGGCCTCGAGCGGCATCTCCAGCGCGCCAAGGCGCTCGCCGTGTGAGGCGGCGGTGAAGCTGACCTCCGCATAGCCGACACCGTCGGCCACCTGGTCTTCGCAGAACTCCCTGGCCACCCGCCGGAAATCGGCCGGCGTGCGAAGACTCTCCCGAACGAGTGAGCTGTGGTCACCGAACGCCCGGAATCCCCCGAACTCCGTCACTCTGGCAGGAATCGGCAGGCCGTTGGCGGCCGTGATCTCACGCAGCGTGGCGTCCCTGACCGTGCTTTCGAGGTGTACGTGCAGGTGGGCCTTGGGCAGTCGGCTGAGCTCTCTCACGTTGCGAGCCTAGTGATGACACCAAGTCGCGGCATGCGATTAGTGGGTTACTGAATGTGATAGTAATACCACGGTCCGTAAAACTAAGGAGGGTCATGCTCCCCAGCGCAGTCTCCGCCCTCGCGGCCGTCGGCGTGGTGGCCATAGCCGCGTTCCTGTTCCGCAGGCGCGGCGACGACGACCGCGATGCCGGAGGCCCTTCGGCCGGGCACGCCGGAGCCATGCTGTCGGCCCTGTTCCTGCTGGTGTTCGCGATCGCGATCATCGTCCCGTGGACGACCGCCGACTCGGCCAGGCAGAACACCTACGCCGAGAGCCAGGCGGCCGTGGAGTCCTACTGGGCGGCCGCCGCCCTGCCCACCACCGCGGTGACCGCGGTCAGGACCGAGCTGCGCGACTACATGAGTTATGTTCTGGTCAAGGAATGGCCAATGATGGCCGAGGGCCGGATGAGCGCCGACGCGACGACCCGCCTCAACACGCTGCGCGCCCAGGTCGCCCAGCTCGACGCGCCCGACGACGCCAAGAGCCCCATGCTCGACCAGCTCGGCGCCCTGTCCGCGGCCCGCCGCCAGCGCGCCGCCGACGCGGGCGCCACCCCGCCGCCCGGGCTCATGGGCCTCACGGTTCTCACCGGTCTGGTCATCCTCGTCTTCCCCTTCCTCGCCGGGGCCCGCCCCCGCGGTCACACCCTGCTTCCGCTCCTGGTCATGGCCGGCCTCCTCGGCGTCGGCATCTATCTCACCTACGACATCTCCCACGTCTTCGCCGGCAGCCTCGCCGTCCAACCCGACGCCTTCCGAGCCGCCCTCCTCGAGTTCCAGCACATCCCCGCCACCCTCCCCACCACCCCCAGCGGCACATGACCCCTCCCAGCCCCCACCCCGCCCCCCATCCCGCCCCCGGTCGCCCTCGCCAGTCGGCCCGGCGCCTCCAGCCCACCCAGCAAGCCCAGCCCGAGTCACCTAAGGCACCGCCGCGTGAGGCAGCTGCACCCGAGCCAGGGCAGCGCGGGGCGGCCGCGCGTGAGGCGGGGCAATGCGACGCGGCGGCGCGCGGGGTGGCGGCGCGCGGGGTGGCGGCGCGCGGGGTGGCGGCGCGCGGGGTGGCGGCGCGCGGGGTGGCGGGATGGCACCCATTGCGACGGCGGCGTGGAGGCGTGCTGCTTGCCGCGACCGTCTTCATTGTCCTGAGCGCGCCCATCACGCTCGCCGACCTTGTCCCCACAGTCGCCGGCTCCGCGACCGCGCTTGCCCCGACCCCGGTCGGCTCGGCGTTCTTGTCGCGCGGCCTGCCAAGCTCCCCGCTCTCATCCGGGTCCAGACTCGGGCCCGGGTCTGGGTCCGCGGTCTCTTGGGGGCCTGCGGCTGCCGCGCCGTCTGATTCCGCGTCGGGTGATTCCGCGTCAGGGGTCTCATCGGGCCGAGTGTCTGGGCCGGATCTGATCTACGCGTCGGCCGCGGCGGTGCCGGCGTTCACTTTGATTCCGATGTCGGTGTCGATCCCCGTGGCCACGCTGATGTCCGGCGCCATGTCCGGTCCCCTGTCTGGGCCTATATCTGAGGCAATACCTGAGGCGATGTCTGGGTCTATGTCCGACTCGCTGGGCGACTCGGCGCCTGCGCCGATGTATGCGCCGATGTCCGAAACGAGGGGCGAGGCGACCGACGGGGCGACCGACGGGGCGACCGGCGGGACGACGAGCGGGGCGACCGCCGGAATGACGGGTGGGGCGACCGGCGGGACGACGAGCGGGACGACCGCCGGAATGACGGGTGGGGCGACGGGCGGGGCGACGGGTGACGGGGCTGCTACGTCGGCGGCTGCTACGTCGGCGGCTGCTACGTCGGTGGCACCTACGTCGGCGGGACCTGCGGCGGCGCTGGGCGGCGGCGAGGATGACTCGGGGGCTGGGGAGGATTCGGGGGCTGGGGAGGATTCGGGGCCGGGGCCGGGGCCGGGGCCGGGGCCGGGGCCGGCCTCTGATGGGGCGCCGGGGCTGGGGGTTGATGTCTGCCTGGACGTCAATGCGCTCGTCGGGGTGCGCGCCGGCGTTCACCTACATCTCGGAGGGCGGAGGCGCGAGTGCGGCGCCACGCCGAGGCCGGAGCCGCAGGAGCCGGCGCCTGCGCCTCCGAAACCGACGTCTAAGACGCCCGAGAAGCCGTGCCCGGACAAGCCTGTCCCGGAGAAGCCGACTCCGGTGAAGTCCATACCAGTGACTGAAAAGCCGCAGCCCGAGTCGCCCGCTCCGAAGCCCGAGCCGGAGCCGCGTGCGACCGTCACGCACCCGCCCAGGCGTCCGCAGCCCGCGCCGCTGGTCGCACGCATGCGTCCTAGGCCGTCGCCACAGCCGAGTCCCTCGCCGATCGTCAAGCCGCCCGCACGGCCTGAGCCCCCACATCAAAAGATCATCGCGGCCCTGCCACACCGGCGCGATCCTCTCGGCTCAGTCCTCGTGCTGGTCGTGCTGACCACCGTCATCGCCGGTGCCACCAGCGTCGCCTTCGGCGTCCGGTAGTCACGCATCGCCGGGGAGGGCGAAAAGAGGTCGGTAGAACGGTCAGCGGGCGGTGACCTGTGCCGTGGTCCGGACGACGTGGTCGACGAAGCCGTAGGTCTTGGCCTCCTCGGCCGTGAACCAGCGATCGCGGTCCCAGTCCTCAATGATCTGCTCAAGCGCCTGCCCCGTGTGGAAGGCGGTCCGTTCCGCAAGCACCTGCTTCGTATACAGCATCTGCTCGGCCTGGATCTTGATGTCGGAGGCCGTGCCGCCGATGCCGCCGTGGGGCTGGTGCATCACGATCCTGGCGTGCGGCAGCGCGTAACGCTTGCCGGCCGTCCCGGCGCAGAGCAGCACCTGTCCCATGGACGCGGCCAGGCCCATGGTCACGGTGACGATGTCGTTCGGCACGAACTGCATCACGTCATACACGGCGAGCCCGGCCGAGACCGAGCCACCGGGAGAGTTGATGTACAGCTGGATGTCGCGCTCGGCATCTTCGGCGGACAGGAGCAGGATCTCGCCGCAGATGCGGTTGGCGCTGTCGTCGGTGACCTCTTCCCCCAGGACGACGATGCGCTGCCGCAGCAGCCGCTGGCTCAGTGCGAATTCAACAGGGTTGTCCATTTCTCCGA
Organism: Streptosporangiaceae bacterium NEAU-GS5; assembly: GCA_017592665.1. Classification (GTDB taxonomy): domain Bacteria; phylum Actinomycetota; class Actinomycetes; order Streptosporangiales; family Streptosporangiaceae; genus NEAU-GS5. Next base: position 93,701 of record JAGFNW010000006.1, read on the forward strand.
CGGTGCCAGGGATCTTCTCACCTGGATACTTCTTTTCACTTGCGGCGGATTCCCCGCAGAGCGGATTGCGCCTGTCGCGAATCCGCTGGAAATCCGGTTAATCTCCGCACATGCGCATCGAGGCGGCAGATCTGTCGCAACGGGTCGACGGCGACCGGGCGACCCTCGACGGCGTCTCCCTGACCATCGAATCGGGCCGGCTCGTGGCCATCGTCGGAGGTAGCGGCGCCGGTAAGACGACCCTGCTCGATGCCCTCGCCGGGCTCCGTCCCCCGGCCGCCGGGTCGATCCGCTACGACTCGACCGGTTCGCTCCGTTGGTCCGACGTCGGCTACGTGCCGCAGGACGACATCATTCATCTCGAGCTGCCCCTCTCCAGGACCCTCACCTATGCGGCCAGGCTCCGGCTGCCGAAGGGCGCCGACGCCGCCCGGGCCGTACGCGAGGTGCTGGAAACCCTCGACCTCGCCGACCGGGCGGACGTCCGGGTGGGGTCGCTGAGCGGCGGGCAGCGCAAACGGGCCAGCATCGCGGTGGAGCTGCTGACCAAACCGCAGGTCTTCTTCCTGGACGAGCCGACGTCGGGCCTCGATCCGGCGACCGGCGCCGAGGTGATGCGGATGCTGCGGCGGCTGGCAGACGGCGGCATCACCGTCGTCGTGACCACGCACACCCCCGCCGACGTGCGGCATTGCGACGCGCTCGCGGTCTTGACCAAGAACGGGCGGCTGGCCTTCTACGGCGCTCCGCCGGAGGCCCTCACCCACTTCGGCGTCGCGTCCATCGACGAGATCTACGAGGAGGTCGACAAGTCTCCTGCGCCACGGGTGATCGCTCCGCACGAAGAAGGACCGCGGGCCGCGACCCGGCCGCCGAACCAGATCCGGCAGTGGGCCCTGCTGACCCGCCGCAACGTCGACATCCTGCTGCGCAACCGGCTGACGCTGGCCATTCTGCTCGGCTCACCGGTGATGATCCTGCTGATGTTCCTCGTCCTTTTCCAGCCAGGGGCGTTCGGTCCGGCGCATCCCGATCCGCCCACGACCGTCATGACGCTGTTCTGGATCGCGTTCGGCGGGTTCTTCTTCGGGCTGACGTACGGCCTGCTCCAGATCTGCGTGGAATTTCCCATTCTGCGCCGGGAACGGCTGGCCGGGCTCGGCGTGATCCCGTATGTCCTGGCCAAGGCCACGGTCCTGACCCCGCTCCTGGCAGTCGTGGACGGGCTGCTGATCGGCGTGCTACGCGCCCTCGACCGGCTCCCTGCGGCGGACGCGGCCACGTACGGCCGGCTGTTCGTGACCCTGCTCCTCTCCTCAGCGGGCGCGCTGGCTCTGGGGCTGCTGACCTCCGCCTCGGTCTCCGATCCGTCCCAGGCGGCGATCGCGCTGCCGATGCTCTGCTTCCCCCAGGTCCTGTTCGTCGGGGCGATCCTGCCGGTGCCGGTCATGGCGGTGGCGGGACGCGCGATCAGCTACGCCATGACGAACCGCTGGGCCTTCGAGGGCCTCGGCGGCTCGCTCGGCGTGACCGGCCTCTGGGGCGACTCCCCCATCGCGACCGGTCTCAAGGCCTCGTATGGTGACACCTTCGCGCGAGCCGTCCCGGCCGACTGGCTGATCCTCGGCGGCTTCACGATCGCGTTCCTGGTCGCGACCTGCCTGGTCCTTCAGCAGCGCGTACGCGGTTCGAGGCCTTCGCAGGCGGGGACCCGGTCCAAATAGGTCTCCACCGCGAACTCGACGAACCGCCGCGCGTCACCCAGCGTCGACGGCAGCCCGAACGACACGCGGACAGCGCCGCCGCTCGGCAGGCCCAGCAGCGACAGATACTCGTCCAGCGTCCGCCCGTCGTGCTCGATCGGCCCCATCAGCAGCGTCTCGTCGATCTCGAACGCGCTCTCCCCCGCGCCCGGATTGCAGAAACAGCCGGTCCGCAGCGAGATCCCGGCGGCCGACGCGGCCCGCGCCACGTCGCGCTCGTCCACGATGGTCCCTTCCGGTGTGAGGAAGTTGAACGCGATCGTGCCGCCCCTGGCCTTGACGTCGGCCGGGCCGTACAGGCGGATGAGAGGGACGCCGGTGCCGTGCCGCAGGGCGAGCAGGCCGTCGATCAGCCACCCCGTGAGGCTCGCGACGTGATCGTGTACGGCGTCGATGCCCACGCCCGCCACCCAGCCGAGGCCCACCGCGACGTCGGGGATGGACAGGAAGTTGAGCGTGCCGTCCTCGAAGGCGGTCTCGTCCTCGGCGAGCACGTGCCATCCGCCGAGCGCGCTCACCGTCTTGATGGTGCCGCCGGCGAACCAGGGGCGCCGCAGCCGGGCCAGCGCCTCGCGACGCGCGATCAGGCTGCCGACCCCGGTCGGATATCCGCACACTTTGTACCAGCTGACGGGCACGAAGTCGGGGTGGGTCTCGCTCAGGTCGAGCCGGTTGGCCGGCACGTAGGCGGCGGCGTCGAGCAGCACGTCGTAGCCCATCTCGTGGGCCAGGTCGACCCAGGCGAGCGGGTGCTGCACGCCGGTGAAGTTGCTCTGGGCGGGGAAGGCCAGCAGGCCGCTGGATCCGGTCAGCGCGGCCCGCAGGTCTTCTTCCCGTACGCGCAGGTCGGGCGGGGTCATCGGGACGAGCCGGACGCCGCCGCCGCGCGCCCGGGCGTATTCGCGGATGCCGTTGACGGAGTTGTGGTTGTCTCCCGTGAGCACCAACCCGGCCGAGGGCCCGAACGCGTACGCCTCGCCGACGAGCCGGCAGGCGCCGGTCGCGTTCGGGGTGAACACGACGGCGTACTCGTCGGGCGAGGCATTGAAGAACGCGAGGATCGCCTGCCGGGTGTCTTCGACGAGCGAAGTCGCCGCGCTCGACGTGGGATTGTCGGAGTGCGGGTTGCCGAAGCATCCGGCTATGACACGCTCGGCGTGCGCCCTGATCTGACACTGGGCCGGGAGGCCCGATCCGGTGTAGTCCAGGTAGACATGTCCGAGTGCGTCCAGATATCCATATTCGGTGGCACGTATCTGGTCCATTCAGCCCCCCCGAGCGCCTTCGCGACCCTGTAGCTGAATTGTCCGTCTATATCCGTAAATATCCAGATGTCGTGCCGATAGAGTCAGTTATCGGAAAGTTTCTCCCGGCGAGCCTCCAGGGTCTCTATGAGGGATTCCAACTGCTCGACGTTGGACAGCATCATCGAGAGCTCGGCCGAGTCGGTCGGGCCCTCGGTGTCCTGGTCGCCTATCTGTTCGCGCAGTTCAGTGGCCTCCTTGCGGAGCCTGGCCAGGTCGGCGTCGAGTCTTTCGATCTCTTCATCCATGGGGACGAGCTTTCCAGGCAGCAATCTCACCAAACCACCGGCAGCTCGCGGAACCCGCCGGTGACCCGATCGGCCCGGCGCGTCAGCTCCTCACGCGGCACGGCCAGCTCGAGCGTGGGGAAGCGGCGCGGCAGGGTGGAGAAGACAGCGCGCAGTTCCACCCGGGCCAGGCTCGCGCCGAGGCAGTAGCGCATGGCGTAGCCGAATCCGAGGTGCTGGTCGTACGCCTCCCGGCCGATGTCGAACCGCTCGGCGTCCTCGAAGACCTCCTCATCCCGGTTGGCCGCGATCACCGACACGGAGACCGCGTCACCCGCCTTGATCGTCACTCCGGCGATCTCCACGTCCTCGTGGGCGTACCGCAGGAGCGAGGTGTCGGTGGACGACGCGAGCCGCAGGATCTCCTCGACCGCTCCCGGCGCGAGCGCCGCGTCCTTGGCGAGCGCGTCGTACTGCGTGCGGTCGCGGAGCAGGCAGAGCAGGCCCGTGTCGATCCGGTTGACGGTGGTCTCGTGGCCGGCGAACAGCAGCCCGGCCGCGATCCGCGCCACCTCGACCGGCGGGAGCTCGGCGCGAGCGAGGTCGGAGTAGATGTCCTCGCCCGGATCGGCGCGCTTGGCCTGCACGATGGTGTGCGTGTAGACGCCCAGCTCGGTCTGGGCCGCGGCCGAGCGCGCGGAGTCCCTCGTGTCGGTCATCGCGTCGGCCATCCGGCGGAAGGAGTCCCTGTCCTCGTACGGCACGCCCAGCAACTCGCAGATGACCTGCACGGGCAGCGGTACGGAGAACCGCTCGTGCAGGTCGGCGGGTGGCCCGGCGGCCTCGAGCTCGTCCAGCAGGTCGTCGACCAGCCCTTGGACGCGGCCGGAGAGCCGCTGCATGCGGCGCGCCGAGAAGGCGGGCGCGAGCAGGCGGCGCATGGCCTGGTGCGTGGCGCGCTCGGTCGCGTGGTCCCCGATGGGGCCGCCGAGCATCGCGTTGTTGGTGATCCGGGGAGCGGATTCGGGTGTGGGGTGCGACCGGCCGAGCCGGTCGTCGGCGAGGATCCGGCGCGCCTCCTCATAACCCGTGACCAGCCAGGCTTCGTCGCCGGTCTCGGTTCTTACTTTGGTGACCCGCGCCCGCTCCCGCAGTTCGCGGAACTCGGGCGGGATGTCCAGCACATCGCGGCGGGCAAAGGGCAACTGCGGCAGCGTACTCATAAATTTCCCCCTTTCGACCATGAACGTCGCATCACAGACGCGACCGGACAAGGTCCCGGCAGGTGAAGAAGTGCGCACCATCGGGCGACGTTAGGTGCGTGTTGACTGCACGTTAGGGCGACCTTCCGATACTACGGGCGTGAACCGCATCGCCGTCTATGTGCACGCGCACGATCCGATTCTGCGGGCGGGCGTGCTCAGCCAGCTGAGGCAACGTCCGGAACTGCGGCTGGCCGACCGCGACGAGGCCACGGTCGCCCTCGTCGTCGGCGACACGGTCGACGACGATCTGCTGCGCGCGCTGAAGGCGCTGCGCTGCCGGGGCGACCTGCGCATCATAGTCATCTCCCGGCACGTCGACGACGGCGGCCTGATCGCCGTCATGGAGGTCGGCGTGGCCGGTCTGGTGCGGCGCGCCGAGGCCACCGAGGATCGGCTGCTGACCATCATCCAGGCCGCCGCCAAGGGCGAGGGGTCGCTCCCGCCCGACCTGCTCGGTCGCCTGCTGACCCAGGTCGGCACGGTACAGCGCAACGTGCTCGGCCCGCGCGGGCTGACCTTCACCGGCCTCGCCGACCGGGAGATCCAGGTCCTGCGTCTGGTGGCCGACGGCTACGACACGGCCGAGATCGCCGCGCGGCTGTGCTACTCCCAGCGGACCGTGAAAAGCGTCATGCACGACGTCACGACCCGCCTCAACCTGCGCAACCGCTCCCACGCGGTCGCCTACGCGCTGAGGAATGGGCTGCTGTGATCCACGAGGTCGACGAGGCGCTACGCGCCCTGATCCGCGACCAGGCGCTGACGGACGGCATCGAGATCATGCTCGAGGCCCCGACGAAGGACTGGGCGGCCCGGCGCAACACGCCGACGGTGAACATGTATCTGTACGACATCCGCGAGGATCTGCGCCGCCGCGAGGTCGGGCGGGTCCCGGAGTACAACGATCAGGGCCGGATCGCGGCCCGGCATCCCCCGCCCCGTTACATGAAGCTGTCCTACCTGGTCACGGCGTGGACGCAGCGCCCGGAGGACGAGCACCGGCTGCTGTCGGCCATGCTGGCGGTCCTGCTCGCGCATTCCCACCTCGTCGGCCTGAGCGGCGACCTGGCGGAGCTGGGGCTGCCGGTGCCGATGACGGTCGCCCTGCCGCCGCCGGAGGACCGCGCCTTCGCCGACGTGTGGACGGCGCTCGGCGGCGAGTTGAAGCCGTCGCTCGACGTCGTGGTCAGCGCGCCCGTGCTGGCCGGTCCGCCGCGCCCGGCGGCGCCGCTGGTCACCGAGGAGTTGGTGGCGAAGGTGGTGGATCGGGACACCAACGTCGTGATGTCCCGGCAGCTGCGGCGGTGGCGGCCGTGACCCCCGTGTCCGAACTGTCCGACCTCACCGACCCCAGCCTGACGCACCTGTTCGCCCGCCTCGGCCTGGTCGAGCAGCGCGTACGGCAGGCCGTGGCCGCCTTCCGGGCCCGCGACCCGCTGCCCGACGACCCGTTCCGCGGCCTCTACTTGTCCGACGAGGCCGTGAACGCCATCCTGCGGACGCACCGCGAGCCGTTCGGGCAGGACGACGCCGTGCTGGCCGAGGTCGAGGCCGCCGCCGACGCGGCCGAGGCGGCCGGGCACGAGCTGCGGCTGCGCCGGCTCGCCCGGTCGGCCGCCCTGACCCCGCTCGACGTCGCCCTGCTAGTGGCGGCCCTGGTCCCGGACGTGGACAGCCGCTACGAGCAGCTCTACGGCTACCTCAACGACGACGTCACCCGGCGCCGGGCCACGGTCGGCCTGGCGCTGCGGCTGTGCGGAATGCCGGAGGCGTCGGCCGCGGCGCGGGCGCGCGTCGACGCGCTCGTCGCCTGCGGGTTGCTGGTCGTGGAGGACCTGGACCGCCCCCTTCTGTCCCGCACGCTGCGGGTGCCCGACCGGGTGAGCGCGCATCTGCTGGGGGACGACCGGCCCGATCCCGCCCTGGCCGAGGCGCTCGAAGACGGCCGCCCCAGCCAGAATCTTCCGGGCGCCGACCGGCTCGCGACGGCCCTGCGCAACGGCATCCGGCTGATCCACGTCCGCGAACGTCCCGGGGCAAGCGGGCGCGCCCTCGGCGTCGCCGCCCTGCACGAGGTCCTCCCCGGCGCGCTCTGCGCGGACGCCACCCGGCTCGACCCGGATCTGGCCCGCGCGCTCTACCGCGAGGCCCTGCTGACCGGGAAAGGCCTGGTCATCGGCCCCGTCACCGGCCCTCTCCCGGCGCCACCGCACGCCGCGATCACCGTCGTCCTGTACGGCCCGGCCCCCTTCGACCCGAGATGGAGCGCGGTTCCGCCGCTGCCGGTCGAGGCCCAGGCCGTACCAGGGGATGTGCGGGCCGAACTGTGGCGCGACGCGCTCGACGGCCTGCTCGACGGGGCGGATGCGGACGCCGCGACGGCCCATTTCACCCTCGGCCCCGAGCAGATCAGGCGGGCCGCCGCGGCCGCCTCGCTCGCGGCGCGCGCCGAGGAGCTCCCGGTGGACGTGCGCCATCTGCGCCTCGGCGCGCGCACCCAGAACGCGGGCGGGCTGGAACGCCTGGCCCGCCGCACCGAACCTCAGGTGGGCTGGGACGACCTGGTCCTGCCGAACAATGTCGCGGCGCAGCTGCACGAGCTGGCCGCCCGCGCCCGGTTCCGCGACCAGGTGCTGGGCGGCTGGCGGATGCGGCCGGGCGGCGGGCGCGGACGCGGCGTGACGGCGCTGTTCGCCGGCGACTCGGGCACCGGCAAGACCATGTCCGCCGAGGTGATCGCGGCCTCCCTCGGCCTCGACCTCTACACGGTCAACCTGGCCACTGTGGTCGACAAGTACGTCGGGGAGACCGAGAAGAACCTCGAACGGATCTTCGCCGAGGCGGCCGGGGTCAATGGCGTGCTGCTGTTCGACGAGGCCGACGCGATCTTCGGGCGGCGGTCGGAGGTGCGCGACGCGCACGACAGGTACGCCAACATCGAAAGCGCCTACCTGCTGCAGCGCATGGAGACCTTCGACGGCCTCGCCGTCTTGGCCACGAACCTTCGCGCCAACCTCGACGAGGCCTTCACGCGGCGGCTGGACCAGGTGATCGACTTCCCGGTGCCCACGCCCGATCTGCGGCTGGCCCTCTGGGACCGTTGCCTCGGGCCCTGGCTGCCCCGCGCCGCCGACGTGGACCTCGACTTCCTGGCCCGCTCGTTCGAGCTGGCCGGCGGGCACATCAGGTCGGCGGCGATCACCGCCGCCTACCTCGCCGCGGCCTCCGGGGAGCCGATGCGGATGGCCGACGTGGTCGGAGCGGTCGCCCGCGAGTATCGCAAGCTCGGCCGGCTTTGCCTGGACCGCGAATTCGGACCTTACATTCCGCTCATCACCGGGGAGTACCGATGAATTGCCCCAGCTGCGGAACCGCCAACCCGGTCGGCACCCAGTTCTGCCAGAACTGCGGCGCCTATCTGACCTGGGAGCATGAACAGGAACAGCAGCCGCAGACGTTCATCCGGCCGCAGGCCCAGCAGCAGGCCGGCATGCGCATGGAGCTCGACACCGCAGAGGTCTCCGCAGACCCGGGCGGCAACGCGCGGGCGCAGGTCACCGTGTTCAACACGGGGACCAGGGTGGAGCAGTTCCGGGTGTCGATCACCGGCACGGCCGCACGCTGGGCGACGGTCACACCATCCGAGATGACCGTGTATCCGGGCAACTCGGCGGCGGCCACGGTCACGTTCGCGCCGCCGCGCTCCCCCGCTGGTCCGGCCGGCACGTGGGACTTCGCCGTCGAGGCCGCGTCCACGGTCAGCGGCCTCCACGAGGCCCGGCCCGGCCGGCTGACGATCGGACGTTTCCAGGCGCTCTCGGCCGCGCTCGTGCCGCCCGCGACCCGCGGCGGCGAGCGCACCCAGCACGTCCTGGCGCTGGAGAACCAGGGCAACGCGGCCGAAGACGTCTGGCTGACGGCCGCCGACTCGGAGGGCGAGCTGCGCATCGGCCTGCCCGCCCAAGTTCGGCTGCGGCCCGGCAAGACTGAGGTCCCCGTCGATGTCGCGGCCACGCCGGCGACCTTCGGGCTGCCCAAGCGCGTGACCTTCCAGGTGGTCGTCACGCCCGGCGGGGAACGGCCGATCACGGTCGACGGCACGCGCGTCGTCGTGCCGCGCTTCGGCCGCTGGCCGCTGATCGTGGCCCCGGTGGCCGTCGCGGCGCTGGTCGCGATCGCGATGGTCGCGCTGAGCCGTTCCGGCGGCGATGCGGCGGCGCCCCCGGCGGCGGCCGGGCAGGGCGAGCAGTCGGCCGGAGCCACGCCCTCCGCGAAGGGCAAGCCGTCCAAGAAGCCCGGGGCGAAGAACACGCCGAAGAGCACGCCGAAAAGGCCTCAGCCGGTCTACTTCAGCGGCAAGACGGCGCTGCGCGGCGGCGCGGCCGAGGTGAGCGTGCCGAGCCTGCCGCAGGACGCGCACATCTTCCTCACCCCTGACCTGACCGCCATCAGCGGCGCGGGCGTCCAGGTCGCCGACGGCGTCCACACGGGCAGCGGCTTCCCGGCCGCCGCGCTCCGGGTGACCGCGCGCGCAGACGCCTCGTTCCGGGTCGAGCCGATTTCCGGTACGCCTCCGGAGGACCTGCGCTTCAGCTGGCTCGTGGTCGACAAGCCCAGCGGGTCGATCGGGGCCCTGCCGTTCCAGGCGGGAACCGGGCGGATCCCCGGCGGCGAGAAGCGGGTCGACGTATCCGGAGTCCAAGGGGTCGGCCCGCAGAGCGTGATCATCCTGACGGTCGGTGGCGGCTCCCAGGATGTGCGGGTCGACCGGAAGGCCGACGGCGTGTTCACCGTGGCCACGGCCGACGGCGTGCCCGCGGCCTCCGACGTCGAGTTCGACTACCTGGTCGTGGATCCGTCGGGCGGCGGCGACGGCCCTGACAAGGCGGCCGCCGGATTCGGCGAGACCACGAACGGCCAGGTCGGAGTGGATGGGCCGCGCCTGGAGAACGGGCTGATCAGCGCGACCGCCGCGGTCCTTCTCACCACGGACTCCACCGCCTTCCAGGACGATCCGGGCAGCGCCGACGCCGCCTTCGCCGGCGTCTGCGTCGTGAACCAGGGCAGCGGCTTCGCCACCGTGGAGCCCTTCTTCGTTCAGCGGCCCAACGTCAAAACCCCCTATGACTGGCTGGTCGTGACATGAGCCTGACCTGCGCCCGATGTGGCCACCAGAACGTCGACGGCGCCCAGTTCTGCGCGAATCCCTCCTGCGGCGCCTACCTGCCGTGGGATCGGACCCGCCAGCCGGGCACCGTGAGCATGCCGATCGCCGAACAGCGGGCCGGCCTCCGGATCGACCTCGCCGACAGTGCTCTCACGGTCGATCCAGGACAAACGGTCGGGACGACCGTGACCATCCACAACACGGGCACCCGGGTCGAGCAGTTCCGGCTGCGCCTGTTCGGGCCGGCCTCGGCGTGGGGCCAGGCCGACCCGGCCGAGCTCGCCGTCTATCCCGGCACCAAAGGGACCTCCACCGTACGGTTCACCCCGCCCCGATCCGCGGAGACGGGGGCCGGTCGGTGGGACTTCGGCGTGCTGGTCGAATCGGCCGTCAACTCGGGCCTCCACGCCGACGCCACCGGCTGGCTGACCGTGGGCACCTTCTCGGCGCTCAAAGCCGAACTCTGGCCTCAGGTCACCCGGGGACGGGCGACCACCGAACACTCGGTCATCCTCGACAACCAGGGCAATCTGCCCGAGGTCGTGAACCTGAGCGCGACGGACGAGTCGGGCGAACTGCGGATCCAGCTGCCGTCCCAGGTGACCGCCGGGCCGGGCCGTACGTTCGTGCCGGTCAAGGTGAGCCTGCTGACCGGGCAGGGGGCCGAGCGGCACGACGGGCGGACGTTCCGCTTCTCGGTGACCGCGACGCCGCAGGACGGCACACCGGTCATGCTGTCCGGGTCGCGGGCGTTCCCGGCCAAGTCGCAGCCCAAGCCCGTGCCGCAGCCACCGCCCCAGCCGCAGGTGGTCTTCATGCCCGCGCCCGCGGCCAAAAAGCGCGGCTGTCTCGGCGGCTTCATCAAGCTCGTGGTGTGGCTGGTGATCATCGCAGGCCTGGTCGCGGCCGGGCTCTGGGCGTACCAGGCGGGCCTGCTGCAGGAGTGGCTGGACAAGTTGGAGAATCTGAAGTGAGCGTCACGTGCCGAGTGTGCGGGCAGGTCAACTCGGACGGCACGCAGTTCTGCGTCAACCCGTCCTGCGGCGCCTACCTGCCGTGGGATCGCACCGCCGGACACCAGCGGCCGCCCGCCCCGCCACCACCCCAGCAGCCGCCCGCCCCACGGCCGCAGCCGCCGCGCCAGGCGCCACCGCCGCCGGAGGCATCGCGGACGGCCCAGCAGCCGAGGGTCGAGGATCAGCGGACCGGGGCCAGGATCGAGCTGGCGCAGTCGGCGCTCTCGGTCGAGCCCGGCCAGGTCACCGACACGCAGGCGACCATCCACAACACGGGCACCCGAGTCGAGCGCTTCACCGTGCGCGTCTCGGGGCCGGCCGCACGCTGGGCAACCGTCGAGCCGGCCGATGTCACGGTCTATCCGGGCCAGCCCGGGGTGTGCATGGTGAAGTTCGCGCCGCCGCGGCAGGCCGCGAACACGGCCGGCGCCTGGAACTTCGGCGTGCTCGCCGACTCCCAGGTCACGCCCGGCCTGCAGGCCAGCGCCGTCGGATCGGTGCAGCTGGGCGGGTTCCGCGCGCTCACGTTGTCGCTGGAGCCCGGCTCCGGGCCTCGGCAGATCCTGTACGTGGACAACCAGGGCAACATGCCGGAACAGGTGTCGCTCGCGGGCGCCGACAGCGAGGGGCTGCTCCGGTTCGAGATCCCGCCGGGTGTCACGGTGAACCCTGGGCGTTCGGCCGTGCCGTTCCGGGTGCGGGCGCGGCGCGACTGGTTCGGCAAGCCGAAACGGGTGCCCTACCGGGTGACCTCGACCCCGTCGGACGGGCAGCCGCTGACGGCCGACGGCGTACGGGTCCTCAAGCCGCTGTTGGGCGTGCTCCCGCTGGTCCTGGCCGGGGTGCTGGCCGTGGCCGCGGCCGGCGGAGTGGCGCTCAAGATGCGCTCGTCCGGCGATTCGAGCGGGTCCGGCGGCACGGTCACGGCGGCGACGCGGTCCTCCGAGCCGGAGCAGACGAGCGAGAAGACGCCCACGTCGGAGCCGACCACGGAGGAGCCGTCCCCGGAGCCGACGCCCGAGGAGACGACCGAACCGCCACCTCCGCCACCGTCGCCGGACCCGCCGACGACGACCCCGCCTCCACCCGTGGACCCCGCGACGCAGCTGCTGATCGAATATCGCCGGGAGGGTGGGCTCGCCGGGTGGCTCGACCGGATCACGGTGTTCGGCGACGGCCGTGCCACGGTCGACCGCGGCCAGGGCGCCAACGACAAGCACCTGACCGACAGCGAACTGAGCGACCTCAAGGACAAGCTGGCCAACCTCCCGATCGGCCAGTCGGAGGAGGATCCCCAGATCCGGGATGAGGTCACGTACGTGATGACCGTGAACGGCCGGCAGTGGACTCAGTACGACGGCCTGGACGGCGGCTGGGACGAGGTGGCCGAAATCCTCGAGGGAGTCATAGAGCGCCCCTAGCCCCAAAGGGCATCGGCCCCTGCCCTTTCGGCCGCACGCGCGGCCGAACCCTCCGGCCCGGCCCAGGGCTACCGTCCGAAGTGGGCCCTGAGGAGGAGGCGGCTGACATGCACAGACACGGTGGCGACTTCGACGCGGATCTGCGGCCGGCCGGCGACCGGCCCAGGTCCGAGGCGGCCGTGCCGGGGGATCCGCGTGGCCTGCTCGACCTGCAGCGTACGGCCGGCAACGCCGCGGTCGCCGGCATGCTCGAAGAGGAGCGCTCGCCCATCCACGACGTGATCTCGGGAAGCGGCCAGGCCCTCGACGCCGGGACCCGCGAGGACATGGAAGGCCGTTTCGGGGCCGACTTCTCCGACGTGCGGATCCACACGGGCGAGCAGGCACGGCAGTCGGCCGCGTCGGTCAACGCGCAGGCGTACACGGTCGGGTCCGACGTGGTGTTCCAGCACTTCGACCCGTCCTCGGACACCGGAAAGCACATGCTGGCGCACGAGCTGACCCACGTCATCCAGCAGCGCAGCGGCCCCGTCGACGGATCGGAGGCGGGCGGCGGCGTCCGCGTCAGCGACCCGTCGGACCGGTTCGAGCGGGAGGCCGCCGCCACCGCCGATCACGTCATGTCCGGGCCAGCTCCCGCCGTACAGCGCGCGGCGATGCCGGAGGAGGAAGAGGAGACGGCCCAGACCTATGTCCAACGCCAAGAAGAAGAGGCGCCCGAAGAAGAACAGGCCTGAGGACGGCTGACCTAGTACGGCGGGAGCACGCGTGACCAGGCTCTTCGACGAGCACCAAGACAAACGCCCCCGGCAGCGGACCGGCTCTGGCGGCTCGTCTTCCTCCGCCCTCGACAAGCTCCTCGACCTGCAGCGGGACGCGGGGAACCAGGCCGTGCAGCGACTGGTGCCACGGACCCCGCCGGGACGGGCGCTCGCGATCCAGCGTGACGCGCTCAGCGACCAGATCGTCAACGGGCAGTTCAAAGAGGCCCTGGAGTATCTGAACGGGCTCCCCATGGAGCACATGCTCGACAAGCTCGAGACCCTCGGCTTCGCCAACGCCAGCTACCTGCTCGGCAACCTGGGGGCGGCGGCCTGGCTCGGCCCGTTCGCGCTGGCGCGGCTCGAGGCCGCCATCCGCGCCATCGGCATCCGCCAGACCGGCACCTACCCCGAGCTGGTGATCCCGCTGCTGGACGCGATCAACCGCTCGGGCGTACGGCAGCGCTCCGACCAGTTCGCCGCCATCCGCGCCAAGGTCAGGGCGCCCGCAGGCGGCTGGAACTCGCTCATCCAGGGATACTTCCAGCAGACGGCGCTCGGCCCGCTCGCCGGGATGACCGTGGCCGAGGACGTGTTCCGGGTCCTCGACTTCCTCAGCGACGCCGAAACCCATCAGGTCGTCGGCGCCATGACGCAGCCTCAGCTCACCCTGCTCATGGGCGCCAACCGGACAGCCGACCGCTACACCGACGCCGAGCGGATCCGGCGGGTCCTCGACTCCACCTGGCGCAGCCGCTATCCCAAGACCGAGCCACCCTGGCCGAAGGCGCTCACCCTCGAAGGCCTCAACGTGGCGGCCATGTCGGCCGTCGACAAGCTGGGCACGGCCATCCGCTGGTCGGAGCGGTACGCCAAGGAGGAGGTCGAGGGCAAGCTGGCCGAGCTGATCACCCCGCAGTCGCTGGGCATGATCGTGGGACTGACGATCCTGTTCGCCCTGCTGGAGATGGGCACGGGCGGCGCCGCGGGCGGGGTGATGCTCGTGCTGTCGGCGCTGCTGGCCGGGCCCGAGGTGATCACGATCGCCAGCGACATCGGGGCGTTCCTGTCGACCGCGGTCGGGGCCAAGGACGAGCCGGATCTCGACCTCGCCGCACGCTACTTCGCCAAGGTGGCGGCGGCCATCGGCATCGACGTCCTGTCGGCCATCCTGCTCCACAAGGTGACCAAGCCGGTCACGCCGAAGATCCAGGCGGCGGCCCGGGCGAGCGGCCGGTTCTTGAAGACCGCGCTCGAATCCGGCGGCCAGGGACGGCTCGTGCCCGCGCTGGTCATGGGCGAGGCGGGCCCGCGCTTCGTGCACGCCCCGCCCGAGGCGCTTTCGGTGTACGAGTCCACGGGCGGCGGCGCGGCCAAGGGCGCCGGCGCATTCGAGGCGATGACCGATCAGGCGCTGAAGAAGGCGGCGCTGACCGACGCGGCCGCGGCCCAGGTCTTGTTCGAGCGCTACTGGAAGCTGCCGAAGAAGACGCTGCAGGGCAAGGCGAGAAGGGGTGACCAGACGGCCGCCCACGTGCTGGAACAGCGGCTGAATCCGAACGACGAGGCGCTGCGGAAGGCGCAGGGCAGCGAGTTCAGGGCGCCGCACTACGCCCAGGTCGTCATCGAACGGCCGCAGGTGGGCGAGGTGCTCCGCGAGACGATCAGAAGCGGCAACATGACCGACGCCGAAGCCGCTCAGGGATGGCCGGAAAGCGCGCTGCTCACGCACACCGAGGCGCGGGCCGTCCAGAATCCGGCCCTGCAGGCCGGCGACACGCTGCACATCATGGGCCAATATGACCCGTGCGCGTCGTGCGTCAACCGGATGCGCCTGGCCGCCCAGCAGCAGCGCATCAAGATCGTTTATACCTGGGGCAGGGATTCGCGGACGTTCCTGCCCATGACCCTCGTACGTTGACGGGTTGCCCGAAAGGGCAGCGGTAAAGGGCCGAAAGGGCGAGCGGACGGACGCTGTGCCCCCGAAGCGCGGGACCGATCCTGAAAGGGACGGGATTCCGCGAACGGGAGGCAAGGATGCCCACATATCTGACCCCGGGAGTGTATGTCGAGGAGGTCGAGGCGGGCTCGCGGCCGATCGAAGGGGTCGGGACCGCGGTCGCGGCGTTCATCGGCTTCGCGGCGCTCGGGCCGTACAACACGGCGACGCTCGTCACGAGCTGGAGCCAGTACACCCAGACGTTCGGCGACTTCACCCCCGGCTGCAACCTCGCTCACGCCGTTTACGGATATTTCCTGAACGGCGGTGGAACGTGCTATGTAATCCGCATCGGCGGCAACGGGAACGGCAATCAGGCCGGACCACAGGCCATGCTCGGCAACTACCGGGTCGCCGCCAAGGAGCTCGAGAACGGCGGCAAAGGCGAGATCACGGTCGAGGTCGCGCCCGCGGCCAACCCCGAGGAGACGGGGGACAAGTTCAACCTCACGGTCAAGCGCAACGGCAAGGTCGAGGAGACCTACGAAGGCGTCTCGATCAAGCGGGGCAAGGACAACGTCGCCACGCAGGTGCAGACCAAGTCGCGCCTGATCACCCTCGAGGACACCGGCACCGCCGCGGTCGCCGCCGTGCCGTCGCCGCAGACCGTCACGCTGCGCCAGCCGCCCGCTCCGGCCGCGGCCCCGGATCACGTCTCGGCCGACGAATACGTCGGCGACGTGGCCGAACGCACGGGCTTCGGCGGCCTCGAGGCGATCGACGAGGTCACGATGGTCGCCATCCCCGACCTCATGGGAGCCTACGAGCGCGGCGCCATCGACCTCGAAGGAGTGAAGGTCGTCCAGGACGCGATCATTTCGCACTGCGAGCTGATGGGCGACCGGATGGCCATCCTCGACGCGCCGCCCGGAATGACGGCGCAGCAGGTCAAAGAGTGGCGCATGGACCACGCCGGCTACGACAGCAAGTACGCCGCGCTCTACTACCCGTGGGTCAAGATCTTCGACCCGGCCGCCAACGCCACCCGCTTCCTGCCGCCGAGCGGCCACATGGCCGGCATCTGGGCGCGCAACGACGCCGCCCGCGGCGTGCACAAGGCCCCCGCGAACGAGGTCGTGCGCGGCGCGGTCGCCCTGCAGACCCAGCTGACCAAGAACGAGCAGGAGCTGCTCAACCCGATCGGGATCAACTGCATCCGATCCTTCCCGGGGCGCGGCATCCGGGTCTGGGGCGCGCGAACGCTGTCGTCCGACCCGGCGTGGCGCTATCTGAACGTGCGCAGGCTCTTCAACTTCCTCGAGGAGTCCATCCTGCTCGGCACGCAGTGGGTGGTCTTCGAGCCCAACGACGAGGCCCTCTGGGCCCGCATCAGGCGGTCGATCAGCGCGTTCCTCATCCTCAGCTACCAGCAGGGCGCTCTGTTCGGGCGTACCCCCGACGAGGCCTTCTACGTCAAATGCGACGGCGAGACCAACAGCGCGGAGACCATCGACGCCGGCCAGGTCATCTGCGAGATCGGCGTCGCCCCCGTGAAACCGGCCGAGTTCGTCATCTTCCGGCTCGCCCAAATGTCGGGCGGCACGAGTCTTGTAGGAGAGTAAATGGGCCTTCCCGACATGGACACCTCCGTCGGTCACTCCTTCGGGCTGGAGATCGACGGCATCGTGATCAAGCAGATCAGCGAGGTGTCCGGGCTGAAGATGGAGCAGGACGTCATCGACCTGCCGCAGAACACCGACAAAGGCGTGTTCATGCGCAAGAAGCTGCCGGGCCGTCCCAAGCCCGGCGAGATCACTCTGTCCCGCGGCCTGACCAAGGACCAGAGCTTCGAGAAATGGGCCAAGGACGCCCAGTTCGGCAAGATGACCCAGGCCCGCAAGGGCGGATCCATCATCGTGTACGACTTCGAAGGCACCGAGCTCAAGCGGTACAACCTGACCAACGCGTGGCCGAAGAGCCTGGAGATCGGCACGCTCAAGGCCGGTGACACGACGGTGCTCATGGAGAAGCTCGTCATCGTGCACGAGGGGATGATGCCCGCGTGACGCGCCGCACCGCCACCATCGCCGACCTCACACCCGCGCCGTCGGTCGTCCCGGCGCCCGCCGCCGAGCGGGCGGGCCGGGAGCCCATGCGCACGGAGTTCGCGTTCGAGCTGCCCCGGGGGTACGTCGACGACTACGGGACGGTGCACCGCGACGGCGTCATGCGCCTGGCCACCGCGAGAGACGAGCTCGTGCCGCTGCGGGACGACCGCGTCCGGGAGAACCCGGCGTATCTGACGGTCGTCCTGCTGGCCAGGGTCGTCATGCGGATCGGCACGATCACCGACGTGCACCCGGGGACCATCGAGAACTTCTTCGCCTCCGACCTGGCATTTCTGCAGGATCTGTATCGCCGGGTCAACAGCGAGGGCGTCTCACGGGCCGCCGTGGCCTGCCCCGAGTGCCGTCACGAGTTCACGGTCGACCTCTCCGGCAGCCGCCTGGGGGAATCATGACCGACCGGCTGCACGAGGAGATCACTTACCTCGCCTACCACCTGCACTGGGCGCTCGACGACATCCTCGACCTGGAGCACGTGGAACGCCGCCGGTACGTGGCCGAGACCAGCCGGCTGGCCCAGGGCGCGAGGATCGGGTAGGCCGCGATGCGGTGGCCCTGGACCCGCGCGCCCGAACCCCCGGAACCGGCCGCACCTGCCACAGCTCAGCCGTCCCCGGTGTTCCGGGGCGAATGGCGCACGCTCCCCCCTGTCCAGCGGGTCATCGGCGCGCAGCCGCTGGTCAACCCGCCAGAAGCCTTCTCCCGTACGCTCACGGCCTGGCGGAACCCCGCATCATTGGCGTCCCTGGGTCACCACCTCGTCCCCGAAGCCGGCGGCCTGGTAGCCCCCACCGATGCCCTGAACGACCCCCCCACCCTCTCCCGCTTCTCCTCCCCACCCCCCACCCGCTTCTCTTCCCCACCCCCCACCCCATCCCAAATCCACCACGCCGCCACCGACTCCCCTTCCCCAACGGCGACGCCGCCCCTGCCGGCCATCCACCCCCCCATCACGGTCGCCCGGATCCCCAGCACACCTCCGCCCACCCAAGCCCCTACACCGACAGCCCCGCCGACACTCGAGCCCGCACCCACGCCGGCACCCAATGCCCCGCCTACCCCGACGCGCGAAAGCCCGGCTCCCCCGCTGGACAACGCGCCGATCGCGCCGCTGCTCAGCCACACACCTGTGCAACGCCACACCGACGCGATTCCCCCGCCCGCCAAACCGGAGGCACCGGGGCTAGGGACGGCCGCGTCACAGCCCTTGGCAGTGCGGCCACCCGCGGTTCAGCCGTCAGCAGTGCAGCGTTCGGAAGGGCGCTTGGAGGGGCGTCGCCTCGGGCTTGGCCCGCCGTTGCAGCACCTCGCAGAGCCGGCCGCCCCACCAGTTGCTCCACCGGCTGCGGTGTCACCAGCGCTGCCAACAGAACTGCCGACTGCCCAGCCGCCTGAACTGGCGGCCGCACAGCCGATGGTCCAGCGCTCGACGGTCCAGGCCGAGGAGCCGGTCACCATCCGAAAAGGGCTGGGCGAGCCGCTGCAGACCATCATCAACGTGCCGCCGCTGACGCTCAACTGGGAGACCTCCGAGTCGGCAGCAGCGGCATCACCAGTACCGGCAGCCTCGCCGTCGGTATCAGTGATGTCCGCCGAAGCGCCAGCGCCCAGGCCCGCGTCGGCGTCGGCACCATCGGCATCGGCGTCGGCGTCGGCGTCGGCACCATCGCCATCGGCGGCGGCGGCGGGGCATGTTCAGCGCTCGACTGCGGACATTCCGGATTTGCCGGACGTGGTCGCGCGGCCGGTGCTGCCGCCGGTGCGCCCCCTCATCGGGGCCGCCGAGGGGGGCGCCGGCCTCACTGCTCAACGGCACGCGAGCAGCGTCCCCACGGGCACTGCCCCCAGCGTCCCCATGGGCACTGCCAGCGGCGTTCCGACGGGCATTGCCCGCAGCGTTCCCGTGGGCATTGCGAGCAGCATGCCCACAGGCACTGCGAGCAGGGTCCCCGGGGTCGCCGCGACTGTCGCCAGGTCCGCCGCCTATGCCGCGTCGACCGTGGCCCCCGTCCCCGCGCCGGCCGCGGGCGCGGGGGGACAGACGACCATGGCGAGTGCTGGCGGGCCGGTGTCGTTGGCGGAGTTCGTGCGGGTGGCGGCAGCGGGCGGGGGCGGCTCGGTGCAGGGCGCGGGCGGGTCGGTGCAGCGCTCGGGCGGGTCGGTGCAGGGCTTGGGCGGCTCGGGCGGCTCGGGGCAGATCTATGGCGACGCAGGCGAACCACCGGAGGGTGGCCAGCTGGCGGTGCAGGCGTTTCCAGCTGACGGGCTGAACGGGCCGGTTGGGCCGAGTGGGGCGGGTGGGGCGGCGTCCGCGTATGACCAGGTGGTGATGCGGCTGGCGGCGTCAGGCCTTCCGGTCGTGGCGCGGGAGGAAGCGGCGTCGTCGCCCTCCGAGCAGCCCTCGGGAGTGGCGCAGGAAGAAAGAGCCGCAGCGGTACCAGCGGCGGGAAACGGGGCGACGGGGGCGGCCAAGCAGGACCAGGAGCTGGTCGGTCGGCTGTTCGAGCCGTTGCTTCGACGGCTGCGAGCGGAGTTGTGGCTGGAGCGCGAACGGCGCGGCGATCTGGCGGACCCAGGTGGAAGGCGGTTCTGACATGGCACAACAGACAGCGGATGCGGTCCCCTACGAGCCGGTCGCGGTCTCGGTCTGCTTCGTCGTGAAGATCGACGACGACAACATCGGGGCGTTCAACAGCTGCGAGGGGCTCGGCTGCGAAGTGGTGATCGAGCAGCGTGAGGTGGGCGGCGACAACGGCATGGTGGTCCAGCTGCCGACCCGGCTCAAATACCCGAACGTCAAGTTCACCCGGCCGATCACCCAGGCCAACGCCGACAAGATCCCACGGTGGCTGGCGAGCCTCGCCACGGGCGTGCAGCGCAACAAGACGGCGATCATCGAAGCGCGGACCCTCATGGGAGAGGTGATCGTGAGGTGGGGCCTGCGCGGCGTGATCCCCGTTCGGTGGACGGGCCCGCAGCTCACCCTCGACTCGCCCAAGGTCGCGACCGAGACCCTCGAGCTCGCCCATCACGGATTCACCGGCCCAGGTTGGGGGCAGTGACTCATGGCCTCGACGCCTGTCGCGTTCAAAGCGCCCAAGGTCACGGGCAAGGCTCCGGCGAGCGCGCAGAAGGCGTCCCTCGCCATCCACGAGCCGCCGAAGTCGCCGACCGACCGCAACCCGGGCCCGAAGACCAAGACCATCGACTTCCAGTTCAACCCGAAGGAACTCACGCTCACCAAGGCCGCCACGTGGGAGCGCAAGCCCCAGAAGAAGAACACCAAGAGCGCGCGTCCGCAGTATCTCGGCTCGGACCCGGTCAAGCTCCAACTGGAGATGTTCCTGGACGCGACGGAGAAGATGGACGAGTCCGTGGTCACGGCCGTGGAGGCGCTGTTCAACTGCATGGTGTGCGAAGAGGGCAAGCCCACGCCGCCCTGGGTCGTCTTCGAGTGGGGCGGCCTGACCGGGTTCCCGGCGTTCGTCAGCAACGTCACCGCGAAGTACACCCTTTTCACTCCAGGCGGCCTGCCCGTGCGCGCCGTCTGCACGATCGCCATCGAAGAGGTCTTCGGCACCCTCAAGAAGCAGAATCCGACCTCCGGGTCGCTGGAGCCGCGCGACGTGCACGTCGTCGTCGCCGGTGACACGCTCGCCGGGATGGCCTACGCCCACTACGGCGAGCCCCGTTTCTGGCGGGCGATCGCGGAGGCCAACGACATCGGCGATCCGATGCGTCTACGGCCCGGCTCCCGGCTGCTGATCCCGTCAAGGGAGGAGCTCGGTGGCGGGTGAGACGTTCGCGAGCACGCTGCTGGTGGAGGTGGGGGGCAACCCGCTTCCGCCGGAGATCGCCGCGCTGCTCCTCTACGGCCATGTGGAGGACAGCAGGAACCTGCTCGACACGTTCCTGCTCCGCTTCCGCGACCAGGGGCAGCTGGTCGTCGAGAAGGGCGGCCTGAAGATCGGGGCGAAGGTCACGCTGAAGGCGCAGACCTCGACCCCCGGTCTGCCCATCCTCCTCATGTCGGGCGAGGTCTGCGGCCTTACCCTCGACCTCGACGCGGGCGGCACGATCACCGAGGTGCGCGGCTTCGACGAGGCGCACCGGCTGATGCGCGGCCGTCGCGTCGCGGCGTACCCGAACATGACGATCAGCGACGTCGTCGGCCAGGTGGCCAAGCGGGCCGGCATACCGGCCGGGCAGATCGACTCGCTCCCCGGCGTGGGCGGCCAGGTGAACACCCAGCTCAGCCAGGACAACGTGAGCGACTGGACGTTCCTGACCCGGCTGGCCGACCGGGTCGGCGCCCAGGTCGGCGTGGCGGCGGGGAAGCTGTTCTTCAAGCTGCCGGCGCCCCCGCAGGGCGCGCCGGGAACAACGGAGAAGGCCGAGCAGAATCCGCTGGTCCTCGAGGCCGACGCCAACCTGCTGTCCCTGCGCGCCTCGGTCGCGGCCGCGTCGCAGACTCCGGAAGTCGAGGTACGCGGCTGGGACTTCGAGCACAAGCGCGAGGTCACGGCCACGGCGACGCCGACGCTCAAGGGGGCCGGGGCCGACCCGGCCGAGCTGGGGCAGACCTTCCAGGCGCCACCGGTTCTCGCCGGCGTCAGCGGGCACCGCAGCCAGGCCGAGGTCAAGGCGGCCGCCAACGCGCTGGCCGCCGACCTAGGCGCGACGGCCGTCGAGATGGACGGCCTGGCCAAGGGCAACCCCCAGCTACGGGCCGGCGTGGCGGTGGCGCTTGCGGGCGTGGGGGCGCCGTTCGCCGGGCAGTACACACTGACCAGCACGCGCCACGTCTTCTCCCCCGACACCGGGTACAGCACGGCGTTCACCGTGTCGGGTCGCCAGGATCGCTCCCTGTACGGTCTGACCACCCGCGCCCAAGGCGTCGCGCACGGCCTGGTCCCGGCGGTCGTCAGCAACATCAAGGACCCGCTCGACATGGGCCGGGTGGCGCTCACGTTCCCGTGGCTGAGCGGCGAGTTCACCAGCGGCTGGGCGCGGGTGGCGCAGCAGGGCGCCGGCAAGGACCGCGGCCTGGTCATCCTGCCCGAGGTGGGCGACGAGGTCCTGGTCGGGTTCGAGAACGGCGACTTCGACAGTCCGTACGTGCTGGGCGGCCTTTTCAACGGCACGGACACGCTGCCGTCCGCCTCCACCTCGCTGGTGGACGGGACGAGCGGCCAGGTCGGGGTCCGGGCGTTCGTGTCGCGCAAGGGGCATCGCCTCGAGCTCGTCGAGGAGCAGGGCCAGGTCCTGCTCAGCACGTCCGACTCGCAGGTCACCGTCACCCTCGACGAGAAATCCGGAAAAGTCATCATCAAAGCCCCACAGGGCGTCACGGTGGACGCGGGGACCGGGCAGCTGGAGCTCAAGGCGACCATGGGCATCTCCATCGACGCGGGCACGGGACCGCTCGACCTCAAGGGCGCCCGCGTCACCGTCACCGGCCAGAGCGACGTCACCGTCGCCGCCACCGTCATCAAGCTCAACTAGGGGGAACGAGCCATGCCACCGGCCGCACGCGTAGGGGATCCGACCGGGCACCCGGGCGTCATCTCGCCCCCGGGCGTGGTGAACGTGCTCATCGGCGGCATGCCGGCGGCGACCGTGGGCGGGACCATGCACGCCTGCTCGTTCCCGCCGCCGGGCGGGCCGCATCCGCCGACCCCGATCGCCGGGCCCGGCCGTCCGAACGTGCTGATCGGCGGCATGCCCGCGGCGGTCATGGGCGACCTGGCGGGCTGCGGCGCCCCGATCCTCATGGGCTGCCTGAACGTCCTGATCGGAGGGTGACCGGCGTGAACACGGGATCCGACTTCATCGGCGCCGGCTGGACCTTCCCCGTGCGCACCGACGCGACCGGTTCGATCGCCGTCGTCAGGGGCGAACGGGAGATCGCCGAGAGCATCCGGCTCATCCTCGGCACGGCCCCGGGCGAGCGGCCCATGCGGCCCGAGTTCGGCTGCGCCATCCACGACCTGGTCTTCGCCCCGGCCGACAGCCGGACGGCCGGGCAGCTCGCCAACGAGGTGCGGACGGCGCTGGAGCGCTGGGAGCCGCGCATCGACCTTCACGACGTCGTGGTCCATTTCGACCGGGTGGACGAGGGCGTCCTGCTCATCGACATCCGTTATCAGCTGCGCGGCGACAACGACCCGCGCAACCTCGTGTTCCCGTTCTATGTGATCCCCGAAGAAGGCGAGTCCGATGGCGCTGCCCGTACCGAACCTTGACGACCGCCACTTCCAGGATCTGGTGGACGAGGCCAAGCGCATGGTCCAGCAGCGCTGCCCGGAGTGGACCGACCACAACGTGTCCGACCCGGGCGTGACGCTGATCGAGACCTTCGCGTACATGGTCGACCAGCTCATCTACCGCCTCAACCGGGTCACCGACCTGCATTATCTGCGCTATCTGGAGCTGATCGGGGTGCGGCTGTTCCCGCCGACGGCGGCGCGGACCGAGGTGACCTACTGGCTTTCGGCGGCGCAGCGGCAGCCGGTCGTGATCCGCGCGGGCGCGCAGGTGGCGGCCGAGCGCAGGGAGGGCGACGAGCCGATCGTCTTCACCACCGAGGATCAGCTGACCATGCCGCCGTCGGCGCTGGTCCGGGTGCTGACCGCGGGCGCGGGCGCCGACCCGATCGACCGCGCCGACGACCTGTCCACCGGGCAGGGGTTCGCCTGCTTCACCGACCGGCCCGCCCCCGGCGACCTGCTCTATCTGGGCCTCTCGGTGGCCGTGCCGAGCTGCGCCATACTGCTCCGGGTCGAGTGCGAGCTGACCGGCGCCGGCGTCGACCCCCGCAACCCGCCGCTGGCCTGGGAGGCGTACGACGGGTCGGGGTGGACCCGCTGCGAGGTGGACCGCGACTCGACCGGCGGCCTCAACCGGCCGGGCGACGTGGTCCTCCACGTGCCGTCCACGCACGTCACCTCCGTGGTCGGGCAGCACGCGGCCGGGTGGCTGCGCTGCCGGGTGGTCGAGCCGGGCGACGGCCAGCCGTTCTACACGTCCTCGCCACGGCTGCACGCGGCGACCGCGGCCACGATCGGCGGCACGACCCCGGCCGTCCACTCCGACTTCGTCTACGACGAGGTGATCGGGACCAGCGCGGGCGTCCCCGGGGAACGGTTCACCACGCAGCAGGTTCCGATCATCAGCTCGGACAAGCCGCTCGTCGTGCTGGTCGTCGGCGCGACCGGCTTCCAGGAGTGGCGCGAGGTGCCGTCGTTCGCCGAGTCGGGGCCAGGTGACCGGCACATCCGGGTGGATCGGGCCGACGGCGTCATCGAGTTCGGGCCCGCCGTACGGGAGCAGGACGGCTCGCTCAGCCGGCACGGCGGCGTGCCGGAGAAGGGCGCCGTCATCCGGGTGCCGGTCTATCGGACGGGCGGCGGCAGGCGCGGCAACGTGGCGCGGGGCACGCTGGTCGTGCAGCGCGACGCCGTGCCGTACGTGGCCTCGGTGACCAACCGGCGGCCGGCGACCGGCGGCGTCGACGCCGAGTCGGTGCGGGACGCCGCGGTCCGCGGGCCGCTGCTGCTGCGCACCCGCGACCGCGCCGTGACCACGCAGGACTACGAGCAGCTGGCCCGCGAGGCGGCGCCCGATCTCGCGCGCGTGCGCTGCGTGCCGGTCGGCGGCGACGAGCGCGGCGCGGCGGCGGGCGTCCGCGTCCTGCTGGTGCCGGCGGTGGCCGACCCGGTGGACGCGCCCTTCCGCGACCTGCGCGTGCCGCCGGAGCTGCGGCAGCGCGTGACCGCCTACCTCGACGAGCGGCGCTGCGTCGGGGCCAGGGTCGTGGTCGAGCCGCCGTTCTATCAGGGCGTCACCGTCGTGACGCGGCTGCGGGCGCGCAAGAACGCCAGCCGCGACGCCGTCCGCGACCGGGCCATGCTGGCCCTGCGCACCTACCTCAACCCGCTGGTCGGCGGGGCGGACGAGGACGGCTGGCCGTTCGGGCACGCCGTGCAGAGCGGGGAGATCTTCCCGGTGCTGCAGCGGGTCGCCGGGGTGGAGCGCGTCGAGGAGGTCCTGCTGTTCAAGGCCGACCCGGTGACCGGCCAGCGCACCGGGCAGGCCGACCTGATCGACCTCACCCCCAACGCGCTCGTCTTCTCATACGGCCATCAGGTCAGAGTGGAGGTTTGACCATGCGCGGCGCGATCGACGGACTCGGCACGGCCTTCCCGATCGGGGAGGAGCTGCCGGCCCTGTACGCGGAGGACGACTTCGCCCAGCGATTCACGCAAGCCCTGGACGAGGTCCTGGCCCCCGTGTTCACCACGCTCGACTGCCTCGACAGTTACCTGTCGCCCGCCCTGACGCCCGAGGATCTGCTCGACTGGCTGGCCCGCTGGGTGGCGCTGCCGCTCGACGAGCAGTGGACCCTGGCGCAGCGCCGCGCGATGATCGCCCGCGCCGTGCTGGACTCGCGGACGCGGGGCACGCTGAGCAGCCTCCGTGACCAGCTGCGGCTGCTGACCGGCAAACCGCTCGAGGTCGCCGACACCGGCGGCTGCGTCTGGTCCGACGAGCCGGGCGGCGAGCTGCCCGGCTCGGTGGCCAACCAGGTCCTCGTACGCGCGCCGGGCGAGGACCCCGAGCGCATCCGCGCCCTGGCCGAGCCCATGCTCCCGGCGCACGTCAGGATCGTGGTCGACGCGTCAGCGTGAAACGCCGAGAAGATCGAGGATCTCGGCGTAGCGGCGGCGCGCGCGGGCGGCCGACATGACGTCGCCCAGCTGGTCGTAGGCGGCCATGAGCGCGCGCCATGCCGGGTCGTGCCACTCGTCGATCTCCAGGCACCGGGTCGCGGCGCGCGCCGCTCCCGCCGGGTCGCCGTCGTCGAGACACCGCTCGGCGAGCGCGCTCGCGCAGGCGACGGCCTGGGCACGCAGCATCTCCCGCTCATGCGCCACCCATTCGGCCGCGCCGTCTTCGGGCAGCAGGTCGCCCCCGTACGCCAGCAGGGCCGCGGCCAAGGTGGCGGCCGTCCGTGGTCCGCGCAGCAGCCGGCGGAACTCGGCCACGTCGCACCGCAGGTCGAGGACGTACGCGTCGCCGCGACGGACGATCGCGTGCGCGAGCCGATGGCCGGAGAACAGGGACCGCAGCGACGACAGCGCCACGTGCAGGCTCCGGGTTGCGGCGACCTGCTCGGTGTCCGGCCACAGCGCGGCCAGCAGCACCTCGCGGTGGACGGGACGGCCCGCGTTGAGCGCGAGCAGGCGGAGCAGAGTGCGGGCCTTGGGCCGTACGGCGGACAGGTCCAGCGCCCGCCCGTCGACCTCGATCGAGAACCCGCCGAAGCAGCTCACGGCGGCGCCGGGACCTCGGGGCTCCCGCGCGTGGAACCATGCGCGCGCGGCCTCCAGCCGCTGGACCGGGATCCCGGCCGTCTTCGGCAGCGGGCCGCCGGCGGCCAGCCGCGCCCAGGTGGCCAGGACGCCGGCGCCGAGCGCGTCGGCCCGCCGGGCCAGCGCGTCGAGACCGGCGGCGTCGGCCGCGCCGTGGAGCACGTCCGCCAGGCATCCGGCGCAGGCGGCCAGCAGCGCGCCCCATGGATCGCCGTCGCGCTCGCACTCCTCGGCGATCCTCGCGGCCTCCTTGCGCTCCCGCTCCCCGCCGCCGAGCGCGGGCACGGCCCGGGCCAGCCGCGACAGCCAGGGCAGCCGCGCGCGCTCGGCGTCGTCGGCGATCCGCTCCACGTCGAGCTCGACGTCTTCCCCTTCGGCCGCGTCCAGCGCTGTGCGGACGAGCCGGGCGGCCAGGTCGTCGAGCGGCTCGCCGGTCTCCGTCGCGGCCAGTCGCCGTACCCTTTCCAGCTCCCCCGCAAGCAATGCCGACACGAGCGCGACCACGGGCCGGTCGCCGGAGGCCGGCTCGCCGCAGTGAACGCGCAGCATGTCGCGGAGCCGGGCGCTCCAGTGCGGCACGCCGTAAGCGGGATGCGGCAGCCAGAGAGCGGCCACCGCGCGGGCCCGCCGGCACTCGGCCTGCGCGGCAGGATGGCGGGCACGCTGCTCGGCCTGCCGGAACGCGTGGACGGCCGCCTCGATCCGGCCGTG
Organism: Streptosporangiaceae bacterium NEAU-GS5; assembly: GCA_017592665.1. Taxonomy (GTDB): domain Bacteria; phylum Actinomycetota; class Actinomycetes; order Streptosporangiales; family Streptosporangiaceae; genus NEAU-GS5. The sequence continues at coordinate 120,775 of JAGFNW010000006.1, forward strand.
CCCGAACAGGTAACGGCCCTGGGCCAGCAGCAGCCGCGGCTCCTCTGCGACCAGCCATCTCGGCAGCAGGTCCTGCCATGGCTCCATGATCTCGACGTACGGCAGCAGCCTGCGGACCGCGGCCCAGTCGGCGGCGCGGGCGTAGGCCTGGGCCGCGTCCGCGTAGGCGCCCTCGCCCTCGCCTTCGAGGAGCGCGGCGGCACGGCCGTGCCATTCGCGCGCGCCCTGCTCGCCGAGGTCGTCGACGAGTTCCACGTCGAGGTGGGCGCGCAGGGCCTCGTGGTAGCGGAACGTGCGGCCATGATCGGGGCTGTCGGTGAACGCCTGCCGGGCGGCGAGGGCGCGCAGCCGGAGCCGGGCGTTGTCGGTGCCGAGCAGCCGGTCGCAGCGCTCCGCGGTCAGCACGCCGAACACGCACGTCCGGACCATGAAGTCGCGTACGCCTTGGGGCAGGTCGGCGAGGACGGTCCGGGCGAGGTAGGCCTGGGACTGCGGCGAACGCCCGTCGAGGGCCCGGACGGCGGCGCCGCGTTCGCCGCTCGACCGGCCGCGAGTGGACAGGTGGAACATGTGCAGCCCGGCGGCCCATCCGCCGAGCCGCCGGGTGAGCGTGGCCACGTCCTCGGGGAGCAGCGGCTCGGCGTACACGTCGCGGAACAGGCGCTCCACCTCCCACGTGCGGAAGCGGAGCGCCTCCTGGTCGAGCAGGCGGACCTCGCCGAGCTCGTGCCGGGACAGGTTGATGCCCGGCAGCGTACGGCCGGCGATGACGGTCCGGACGCCGGCGTCGGCGAGGAACCGCTCAAGGTAGGCCTCGGCCGCCGAGCCGTGCAGTACGTGCAGGTCATCGACGAGCAGCAAGGTGCCGGGCGGCAGCGCGCGTGCGGCCGGCCGCGGATCCTGGGAACGCTCCACACCGGCGACGTCGGCGATGTGCCGGACGAGCGTGGGCAGCGCCGCGTCCGCCGGCTCCAGCCGCAGCCAGGCGACCGGGCCGCGGAAGGCGGCGCCGTAGTGGGCGAGCAGAGTGGTCTTGCCGCACCCGGCCGGCGCGACGACGGTCGTCAGCCGGGGCGGCGCGCCGTCGAGCTCGGCAAGCAGCCGCGCTCGTACCAGTCCGCTATCGGCGCGCCACATACTGTCAGGATGCGCTGGGACCGCGGATTGCGCATGAGTACCCCTCTACCCAACTTCTCCCACGCGTCTAAACCATGTCGGCCTTGGCGAGCGCCTCGCACACCGTGTTGGTGATCAGGCGGGTGACCACGTACGGGTCGACGTTGGCGTTGGGGCGGCGGTCCTCGAGGTAGCCCTTCTTGTCGACCTCGACCTGCCACGGGATGCGGACCGACGCACCCCGGTCGGACACGCCGTAGCTGAACACGTTGTAGGGAGCGGTCTCGTGCTGGCCGGTGAGACGGCCCTCGATGCCGAAGCCGTAGCCGGCGATGTGCTCCTCGACCTTGCCGGGGGCGCCGAGCGACTCGCAGGCCGCGATGATCGGGTCGTAGCCCTCGCGCATGGCGCGGGTGGAGAAGTTGGTGTGCGCGCCGGCGCCGTTCCAGTCGCCCTTGGCGGGCTTGGGGTCGAGGGTGGCCGACACGCCGAAGTCCTCGGCGATCCGGTAGAGCAGGTAGCGCGCCATCCACAGATGGTCGGCGACCTCGACCGGACCGGCCGGGCCCACCTGAAACTCCCACTGGCCCGGCATGACCTCGGCGTTGATGCCGGAGATCGCCAGGCCCGCGGTCAGGCAGGCGTCGAGGTGCGCCTCCACGATGTCCCGGCCGACGACCTCGTCGGCGCCGATGCCGCAGTAGTACGGCCCCTGCGGGCCGGGGAAGCCGCCGCCGACCGGGAAGCCGTAGGGGCGGCCGTCCTTGAAGAACGTGTACTCCTGCTCGATGCCGAACCACATCTCCTGGTCGGCGTACTGCTCGGCCACGTCGAGCAGGGCCGCCCGGGTGTTGGACGAATGCGGCCTGCCGTCGACGCCGTACACCTCGCAAAGGACCAGCACGTGCGCGCCGCCGCGGATCGGGTCGGGACAGGAGAAGACGGGCTTGAGCACGCAGTCGGAGCTGTGGCCCTCGGCCTGGTTCGTGCTGGAACCGTCGAAGCCCCACGTCGGCAGCTCGGCGCCGGTCGGCAGGATCCTGGTCTTCGACCGGAGTCTCGCGGTGGGCTCTGTGCCGTCGATCCAGATGTACTCGGCCTTGTAGGTCACGTCGGTCCTTTCCAGCGATCTCAGAAGTCGGCATGAGATCGCGCACACAGGTCTCTCACTCGCCACGCCGAGGGTCCCAACGAGCCGTTTCGGATCTTTTGCCCGAATGTGAACACGGCGTTAAGAGGACCATGGCCGTGTTTATTTGGCCCTACCTGGGCAGTTGGGGGCTGGAGGTGACTCGAAATGATCTTACTGGGCCTGTTGTTGATGATCGCCGCTGGGGCCGCTGTCGTGGAGGCGTGGCTGAACGACAGTGTGACCACGACCACGATCACCATCCTGAACAACACGTTCCACCTGACGCCGTTCGGGATGTTCGTGTCTGGCGCCGTTACCACTCTGGTCTTCGTGTTCGGGATTCTGCTGATCAACAGCTCTATGAAGCGGTCGCTGGTCCGCCGCCGGAACATGCGTGCCGAAAGGGCCGCCCTGACCGAACGGGCCGAGCGAGCCGAGGCTCGACGGGCCGAGCAGGCCGAGCGTGCCGACCGCGCTGAGCGGTCCGACACCGTCGACCGGACCGACACCGTCGACCGGACCGACACCGTCGACCAGACCGACCGTGTGGACCGGGCGGACCCCACCGCACCGCATGCCCGTCCCGCCGCCGCTCCCGAACCTGGGGACCGCGTCGTCGCCGGCCGCACCTACCCCGACGAGCGAAACGAGTAAATCCCATTCACCTCGGGTGGCGCGGCCGAGACCCCGGCCCGGCCGAACCTGGCCGCGGCCCCGAGATCGTCCTAGATCGCCCGACATGAGCGCTCCCGCCGGGCCGCGTGCACGCCCTCCGGACCCCCGATGTCCGGAGGACGTGCACGCTATGCCCGGAAAAGTGCGACCATCGGGCGGTATGGAGCAAGCGGAGGCCTTCGCGGCGTACTTCCGGTCGTGGGGACTGACCCTGCCGGCGGAGGCGATCGAGCGACGATCCGACGGCACCCTCTACGGACGCGGCTGGTCCGTACGGTGGCGCTGGCTGCCCGACGGCGGTCTTGAGTTTCACGCCTGCCACCGCATGACGAACGACCGGTGGCAGATCCTCTATCCCGACGGCCACGTCGAACAGGGCCCGGTCGCCCCCGAGATGTTCGCCGCCGAGGAGCCCGGCGCCCGCCAGCGCTACCGCGCGGCCTGGCGTGACTACACCGCCACCCTCGACGCCCGCGACCTCCACCCCCGCCCCCTGGACGACGCCCCGTCGTGGAACCCGGAAACCACCCTCCTCTGGACCCTCGACCCCACCCCTGAAACTTCGGACGACAGCGCTTCCGCACCCATTTCCTGGCGCCTCTCCCCCCTCCCACCCCGCCCCGACCTCCCCACGTGACGCCACGCGCTATTCAGCGCGGAGGGCCGTTTCCCAGGACTGGAGGAATGGGGGAAAGCCGTCGGCGAAGGCCTGAAGGCGCTCGGCCGACTCGGCGTTGAGCGCGGTCAGGTCATAAGTGACCTCGACGCTGGTGCCAGTGCCAGTGCCAGTGCCGGGGCTGGGGTGGAGGGTGACGGTGACGCGGCCGGCGTGGTCGGAGGGGGCGTGGCGGGCGTAGGCGATGTGGCGGCCGGGGGCGCAGTCGGTCACGATCCAGGTCGTCTGGATGTGGGTGTCGCTGTGGGTCTGGAAGACGGTGCCCGGCTCGGTGTCGTCGGCCAAGGCGCCGGCGGGGAAGTGGGGATGCCAGCCGGGGACCCAGCGTTCCTCGCCGCGGGGGGTGAACAGGACGAACGCCTCGTCGGGCGGCAGGCCGACATGCACGTGACCCGTCAGGACGACCCTCATGAGGCCGCCTCGGTGAGTTTGTGGGCGTCGGCGGCGGTGAGGGTGAGGCCGTAGACGTCTTTGAGCTGCTGGATTTTGGCCAGCGTCGGAGGGCCGAAGGGGGCGAGGCCTTCGAAGCTGTGCAGCACGATGCCCTCGACCAGGTCACCGAGGGACATGTCCAGGTATTCGGCGAGCCCTTTGAGGACCTTCAGCGTGTTGCGCTCGATCCGGAGTCCGGTCTGCGTGCGCTCGACTGTTACCATGGTAACAATGTATCAGCGAATTCCTGCTGTCGAGCAAGGGGAAATTGGCCGATACTGTCCTGGTGAACGGGCGGCCGTTGCTGCTGCTTGATGTAGACGGTGTGCTCAACCCTCAGAGGCGGCCGTCTCCTGACTTCCTGCGCTTCGACTGCGCCGTCGACGGCGGCATCCGCACGGTCCTGCTCAGCGAGAAGCACGGCCGCATGCTGCTCGACCTGGCCCGCACCACGGCCGCCGAGCTCGTCTGGGCCACCCCCTGGGGCGACAACGCCAACCTCTGGATCGCACCACGCCTCGGCCTGTCCCGCCTGCCCGTCGTGCCGCTCGTCCCGGGCGCGCGCATGGCCCCGCAGGTCGTCGCGTACGCCCAGGCGGGGACGCACACCCAGGCGAGGCCGTATGTCTGGTTCACGACGGACGACGAGCGGCTGGGCGAAGGCCTGACGATCGGCGTCGACCCGCGCTACGGCCTGACCGACGCGCACCTCGACGAGGCCCGCAGATGGCTGCTGTCCGGGCTGGCCTGAGCCCTCAGGAATCCGCCCTAAGGGTTTTGTCAGGGTTCCCGAAGGAACGCGGGCTTGGGGGGTGTTCGTTCACCAAGTATGCATCGTTCACGAGAGCACAAGATCATCGCCGGCGTCTGCGGCGGCATCGCTGAGCGGTTCGGCCTCGCGCCCACGCTCGTCCGGCTGCTGTTCCTGCTGTCCTGCATTCTCCCCGGACCGCAGTTCATCATCTACCTGATCATGTGGATCTTCATCCCCAAGGCACCCGCCACCTCGACGTACTATCAGTGATATGCGAAACCGGCCGCTGACCCTCCTCCAAGACGAATCGGTCGACTACGACAAGGCCATGGATCGCATGGCCGAGTTGGTCGAGGAGCGGCAGGAAGATCGGCGCCCCGACACCCTGTGGCTGCTGAGCCACCCGCCGGTGTTCACCATCGGCAAGCGCACGCGGCCCGAGGATCTGCCCGACCCCGCGCACGGCATCCCCGTCGTGCTGACGGGGCGTGGCGGGCAGCTCACCTATCACGGCCCGGGCCAGCTGGTGGGCTACCTGATCGTGAAGCTGCGCGACGGCGAGGGCGTCGTCGACTACATCAGAGAGGTCGAGCTGCGCCTGGTCGCCGCGCTGGCCGAGCTCGGCGTCCCGGCCGAGCGGCGCGACACCCCGCCCGGGTCCGAGCTGCTGACCGGCGTCTGGACGCGCGACACCGGGCGCAAGATCGTGTCGATCGGCATGCGCTCGAGCCGCGCCGTCACCAGCCACGGCTTCGCCCTCAACGTCGACGGCGACCTCACGCCCTGGCATCTGGCCGTGCCGTGCGGCATGCCCGATGTCGACATGACCTCGATCCTGCGCGAGCGCGGCGCCGGCTCCATGGAGGAGACGCGCGAAGCGATCGCCCGGGCCTTCGAGGTCACCTCCTGAACGTCGAGGCGACCTCCTGAGGCCCGGGCGACGGCCGTGCGCTACCCCACTTCGATCGTGGTGCCGGTGTCGACCTCATCGATGTTGCGCCGAGGGCCGGTGAACCACTTGCGCGCCGACAGCGCCCACCAGAGCGCGATGCCGATCACGACGACGCCGACGGCGACCGGCGCGTAGTTGACCGCGGTCCAGTCGAAGTCCTTGTTGCCGGGCACTCCGGTCGGGAGCACCGGCATGATGAAGTAGATCGAGATGATCGTGATCTCGATGACCGAGATCCAGCCCAGCACCTTGTACTTGCGGCCCAGCGTCCACGGCCCCGGCCGGAACGCGTCGCCCATCCGCACGCGCAGGTAGATCGGGATGGCGAAGGCCAAGTAGAGGCCGATCACCGCGATCGAGACGACGGCCAGGAAGGCCACCGGCACGGTGCTGCCCTCGGGGGCGTACAGGGCGGGCAGTGTGATGATCAGGGCGGCGATGCAGCCGGCGATGATCGCGTTGACGGGGGTGCGGTTCCGGTCGACCTTCGACCAGAGCCGCCAGCCGGGCACCGCGCCGTCGCGCGAGAACGCGTACGTCATCCGCGACATCGACGTCACACAGCTCATGCCGCAGAAGAACTGCCCGATCGTGGAGATCAGGAAGATCGCGGTGGCCAGGGGTGAGGACAGCGCCGTGGTGAAGATGGCCGCGACCTGCCCGCCCTGATTGTTGATCTCATCCACGTTGGTCGCCGCGAACAGGAACGCCAGCAGCAGGATCCAGCCGCCGATCGCGGAGTAGAAGATCGACTGCCACAGGCCCTTGGCCGCGCTCCGCGCCGCGTCGTGGGTCTCCTCGGAGACATGGGCGCAGGCGTCGAAGCCGGTGATCGTGTACTGGGTCAGCAGGAAGCCGAGCGGCAGCACGTACAGCCAGAAGGTGCCACCGCCGGTGCCGTCGCCGAAGCCGGAGTGGTTGAACCGCTCGAACAGGAAGCCGACGCTCTGGTGGCTCTTCGGGCCGAAGATCAGGATGAGCACGACCACCGCCGCGCCGAACACGTGCCACCACACCGAGATGTTCTGCAGCAGCGAGATGAGGCGGTGGCTGAAGATGTTGATCAATGCGTGCAGCACCAGGATGATCGCGAACAGCAGGAACTGCTGCTGGATCACGTTGCCTTTGGACCAGCTCTCGCTGAACCGGCCGATGGTGATGTTGAGGAAGGTCGCGCAGCCGTAGTCGACGCTCGCGGTGACCGCGATCAGGCCGATGAGGTTGAGCCAGCCGGTGAACCAGCCGTGGATGGGCTTGCCGAGCGTCGCGGCCCACCAGTAGATGCCGCCCGCGGTCGGATACGCCGACACGAGCTCGGACATGCAGAACCCGATGATCAGGATGAACGCCGAGATCAGCGGCCAGCCGAGGGAGATGGCGATCGGGCCGCCGTTGTTCCAGGCCTGGTAGAACGTGGTGAAGCAACCGGCCAGGATCGAGATGATGGAAAAGGAGATCGCGAAATTGGAGAAGCCGCTCCACGACCGCGAGAGCTCCTGCTTGTAGCCGAGTTCTGCTAGTCGTTGAGCGTCGTCGTCGAGGGCGTGCGCCACAATGGCCTCCTCTAGTGCGGGGGGGATGTCCGGCCGTCGATGAGGCGGCCGAAGTCTGGTGCGGAAATATCCCGTACGGCCTGGGCGAACTTGTCCGCGGCTTCGGCGCTGTAGTCGAACGCGCCCCCCACATGCGAAGCGCCGACGAGCTTGTCGTGGATGACGAACCAGAGCGTCCAGGTCAGGTTGGACATGATCAGATAGAGCCGGACGTCCGGGATGTGGGCGCCGTGCCCGAAGTAGGCGTGCGCCAGGCGGGCCACGTCGTCGGGGTCGAAGTCGGCCTCGGCGGCCAGGTCGCCGAGCTCGAACCGCGGGTCGTTGTTACCGGACAGCTGATAGTCGACGATCCGGATGCCGGACGGCCCGGCGATGAAGTTCTCGGCGAGCAGGTCGTTGTGGCAGGGCACGGCCGGCAGCGGCCGCGCGTCGAGGGCCGCCTCGATGTCCCGCGCGTACGACAGGCACTCGGCATACCCGTGGGGCAGCGTCAGGTCGTTGGCGCGGCAGACGCCGACCAGCTGCTCCAGCTTCCGGAAGATCGAGAAGTCGTTGACGAACGGCGGGGCCTGGTGCAACGCGCGGCAGGTGAGGGCGATCTCGCCGATGCCGTCCCGTACGGCCGGGTTGTCCAGGGTCGGTCCGTCGATGTACTCGAGGACGAGCGCGCCCGGCATGATGTGCAGCACCTGCGCCCCGACGCCCGTGGACGCCGCGTGCACGGTGTTGGCGATCTCCTGGTCGAGCGGGATGCCGAGGCCGACCTCGGCGATGCGGGGGTCGAGCACCCGGAGCAGCCAGCGGTCGCCGTCCTCGGTCTCGACGCGGGCGATCCGGTGGCTCAGCCCACCTTTGATCGTCGTCGCGGTGACCGGCCGCCCGGCCCATGCCGCGACGAGGTCCAGCGCGTCCGAGACGGCGTCTGGCATGCCCCGCTCCCTTTGGTCTATGTTCAGACCTTTAGGTTATTGATCGCATTGTGGGCGTTTGGTGTTACAGGACGGTACCGATGATGCAACTTCCCTCCGACGCCCAAGCAGTGATCATCGGCGGTGGTGTGGCCGGCTGCAGCGTCGCGTATCACCTGGCCAGACTCGGATGGACCGATGTCGTCCTGATCGAGCGGCACGCGCTGACGGAGGGCACGACCTGGCATTCGGCCGGGTTCGTGGGGCAGCTCAGATCGACCGTCACCCAGACCCGCATGATCATGTATTCGGCCGGGCTCTATCCGGAACTGGCCGAGCTGACCGGGCTCGACCCCGGCTGGCACGGCGTCGGCGGACTGCGCCTGGCCACCACGCCCGAGCGGGCCGAGGAACTGGCCCGGCAGGCCGGGGCGGCCGAGACCTACGGGCTGGACATGGACCTGCTCACCCCGGCCGCCACCCAGGAGCGGCTGCCGCTGCTCGAGGTCGGCGACGTGCTCGGCGCGCTCTGGCTGCCGGGCGACGGCTGGCTCGACCCTGCGCGGCTGGGCCTCGCCCTCGCCGAGGGCGCGCGTCTGCTGGGCGTCCGCGTGGTGACCGGCGCCGAAGTGATCGCCGTCGAGGGCGATCCGGTCCATTCCGTACGGCTCCGGCACGCCGACGGCGAGTCGATCATCAGGACCGGGACCGTTGTGAACGCGGCGGGAGCGGCGGCCGGCGTGGTGGGCCGGCTGGCCGGGGTGGATCTGCCGATCGTGCCGATCAAACATCAGTACGTCGTGACCGAGCCTTCGGACGTTCCCGTGGACACGCCGACCGTGCGCGATCCCGACAACATCGTCTACTTCCGGGAGGAGGGCGGCGGCATCCTGGTCGGCGGCTATGTCCGCACGCCCGAGGTGTGGGATGACCCCGACCCACTGAGCCGTCCGCGCACCCTCTTTGACCCCGATATGCCGAAATTTCAGGAGTCGTGGGAGTCGGCACGGCGGCGCGTGCCCACCTTGGACGGCGCGGACATCGTCAAGGTGGTCCACGGGCCGGAGGCATTCACCCCGGACGGCGAGTTCCTGCTGGGCGAGACGGCGGTGCGCGGATTCTGGGTGGCGGCCGGGTTCTGCGTGCACGGGCTCGCGGCGGCCGGCGGCGTCGGCAAGGTCATGGCCGAGTGGATCGTCGGTGGAGCCCCCGAATACGACATGTTCGGCATGGACGTCTCACGCTTCGGCCGCCACGCCCGGTCGAAGGCCTGGGCCCGGGCCAAGGCCCTCGACTCGTACAGCAAGTACTACGACATCGTCTATCCGGGCGAGGAGCGGACGGCCGCGCGCCCGCTGCGCCGCTCCCCGGCCTTCGGCCGCCACGCCGACCTCGCCGCCTCCTTCGGCGAGAAGGCCGGCTGGGAGCGCGTCAACTGGTACGACTCCAATGACGCAGGATCGGCGGCGGCCCGGCCGCGCAGCTGGGCCGGCCGGATCTGGTCGCCGGCGATCCAGGCCGAGTGCCTGGCCACGCGGGACGCCGCGGGGCTGTTCGACCAGACGTCCTTCGCCAAGCTCGAGGTCGCCGGAGACGTGGCGGGGCTGCAGCGGCTCTGCGGCAACACGATCGACCGGCCCGTCGGCTCGGTCGTGTACACGCAGCTGCTCAACCACCGGGGCGGCATCGAGGCCGACGTCACCGTCACCCGCCTCGGCGAGCACCGCTTCCGCATGATCACCGGCACCGCGTTCGGCGGCCACGACGCGGCGTTCCTGCGCCACCACAGCCTCGACGTCACCGACGTGACCAGCGCGTACGCCTGCTACTGCCTGTGGGGGCCGGAGGCGTATCCGATCCTCGAATCACTCACCACAGACGACCTCGGCTTCGGCTACATGCGGGCACGCGAGATCAGCGTCGGGCATGTGCCGGTGCTGGCGCAGCGGGTGACGTTCGTGGGCGAGTTCGGCTGGGAGCTGTACTGCCCGGCCGAATACGGCCTGACCTTGTGGGACGCGCTCGCCGAGGCCGGCCGGTCGTACGGGATGCGCCCGGGCGGATACAAGGCGATCGACGCCATGCGGCTGGAGAAGGGCTACCGCGTCTGGGGGCTCGACATCACGCCCGAGACCACGCCGCTCGAGGCCGGGCTGGGCTTCACCGTACGCGCCGGAGTCGCCCTGCCCGACCCCAAGCAGCGGCTGCGCTGCCTCGTCCTCGCCGATCCGCGCGAGGTGTGCTCCGGCGGCGAGCCGGTCAGGTGCGGCGGCGTGCCCATGTCGCGGGTCACGAGCGGCGGATATGGCTATCGCGTGGAAAAGTCCATCGCGTACGCGTATCTGCCCGTCGACGTGGACGGCGAGATCACGGTCGGCGTCGAGGGCCGCTGGATCCCTGCCGAGATCGTGCCCGAGCCGCTTTACGACCCGGGCAACACCCGCCTACGGCGGTAGCTCGGCCCGCGTGGGCAGCCCCTGCCACGGGCTCGGGCTGGCGACCGCGAACGCCGCGAGCGCGATGCCGCGCTTGAGCCGGTCGGCCGGGTGCAGCTCGTCGAGCAGCGAGCTGAGGTAACCGGCCACGAACGCCCCGCCGACCTCCGTCGGATCCACAGCGGTCACCGGCGCGGCCTGCGTGTCGTAACGCATGCCGTCCACGGTGGCGCTGGCGCCCTTCGCACCGCGCATCACGACCAGCTCGGAGACCTGGGTCAGGACCGGCTCGACCAGGCCCAGCTCATCCTGGGTCGCGAACAGCACGTCGGCGGAGGCGGCCAGCTCGGTCAGGCCTTCGCGGGCCTCCTCCACGCTCTCCCACAGGTGCGGGCGGTGGTTGACGTCCACCGAGATGATCACTCCGGCGTCCCTGGCGAGCTTGACCGCGTGGTGGACCGCGCTCCAGGCGAACCCGCTCAATGCGGGCGTGATCCCGGTGACGTGCAGGACCTTCGCGGACTGAATGGCGTTGTTCGGCACGTCGCCCGTGGACAGCCGCGACCCGGCCGACCCGGCCCGATAGTTGACGGCGTGCGCGATCCGGCCGATCCTGCGCTGCCGTACGACCAGACCGGTGGGGGCGGTTTCGTCCACCTTCACGTGAGAGACGTCGACGCCCTCGCCGCGGAGCACGGTCAACGTGCGCACGCCCAGCTCGTCGGAGCTGACCCGGCCAAGCCAGGAGACCGAGTGGCCGAGACGGGCCAGGCCGATCGCCGCGGTCAGCTCGGGACCCTCGACGTCGAGCCGGACGCTCGCGTCGTGCCTGAGCCGGTCGGCGGAGACGACGCCCAGCGCCTCACCCAGGGTGAACACTTCCATTATTTCCGTCTTTCTCCGGCCTGCTCGGTGAGCCGTCCGAAAAGCATGCCAGACGGTTAGCGTGGTTTGGGCTGCTCTCGATAGACGTACGCACTGGGGATCATCGCGATCGACAGGCCGATCAGCGCTTGCAGGATGAGCTGCCCCACCTTGACGGCCCACGCGTGGAAGCCGTCGAGCAGCGCGATCCACGCGACCCATCCGGCCAGCAGGATCGCCCAGTAGGAGATCAGGCGATAGAGGGCGACCACGGCGGCCGCGCTTCCGCCCGCGACCCCGGCCGCGATGAAGGTCGCGGCCATGCCGAGCTCGGCCACCCCGAGGCCGCCCGGGATCAGCGCGAGCGTGGCCGCGCCCTTCGCCGCGACGTAGCCAAGAAGGACCGTGTGCGGCCCGACGCTCACGCCGGCGGCCGCACACACGGCGGCCAGGCAGGCCACGTCGAGCAACCAGTTGAGCAGGGCCAGCGTGAACAGCGTGATCCGGTCGCGGCCGCCCGGCCTGATGGCCTCGCGCGCCTGGCGAAGCTGCTCGGCAAGCGCGGGGAAGCGGTCGTTGAGCCTCTTCATGAGGCTGCCGAGGCTTCGCGGGCGGAGCCGTACGGCGACCGAGCAGATGAGAACGAGAACGGCGAGGAAGATGCCGGTGGCCTGGCGGGTCGACGGCCCGCCGAGCAGCGCGACCAGGGTGAGCACGACGAAGGTGGCGGTCGAGTAGATCCCGCTCAGCACCAGCGTGGCCGCGATCAGCGGCTTGTTCGCGCCGAGCCGCCCGAACTGCCGCGTGGTGTAGGCGATGGACAGGACGGGACCGGCCGGCAGCGAGTTGGACAGCGCGTTGCGCGCGTACGTCACGGCGACCGCGCGGCCGACGGTCATCCGGGCGCCGCCGAGGGTGAGCAGCCGCCGGAACAACCGGGCGAACGTGCTCATGGACATGGCCTCGAACAGCACCGCGACGGCCAGCCAGCCGAAGCTGACGCCTTTGATCGTCCGCCACACCTCGGCCGGGTCGGGGATCCGGTCGCGCAACATGTACACCGCGAGGGCGGCCGTGCCGAGCACGGCGACCCACCTCAAACGGCGACGCATGAGCACCCTTCCATTCTGCGCGGCCACCCTGGGAAAAAGCGTGCACGCTACATACAAGTAGACGTTACCGCAGCTAACTCATGATGAATTCGCCGGGGAGGGCGGGTCAGCGCCCGATCCCGGACACTTGCCCGCCCGCACCTTTCCGACATCCCTACGTTTGCCGGCATCCCTATGCGACAAGGACGGGCTCCTGCGCCGGCGCCTCCTGCCGCCCGCGCCGCGGCACGAGGGTGAGGATCAGGCCGAGCAGGGCCCAGCCGCCGAGGACCGTCAGCGGGAGCGCGAGCGCCGCGCCGCCGAAGTAGACGACGTTCTTGATGGCCTCGGCGCCCTGGCCGATCGGCAGCACCTGCCCGACCGCCGCGTACCACTCGGGGATGAAGCGCGCGCCCAGCGGCCCGCCGCTGGCCGGCAGCCCGATCGGGATGAACAGCAGGGCCGCGAGCCCGACGCCCGGCGTGCCGACGACCCGCAGCAGTCCGGCCGCGACCAGCGCGATCGTGAGGGTGACGGCCGCCGAGATCGTGGTCAGCCCGAGGTACGCCCCGGGGAGCACGTCGAAGACCACGTCGCCCAGCCAGGCCAGGGCCGCGCCGACGACCAGGGAGCCCGCGGCGAGCGTGCCCACCTTGGCGGCGCCGGTCAGCGTGGGCGCGACCGCGGCGAGCAGCAGCGCCATGGCGATGCCGGGGATGACCAGCGCGAGCACGTAGAACATGCCGGAGATGCCGCCCGCGTCGCCTTCCGGCAGCGGGATCGCGTCCTCGACCTTGAGCTGGGGATTGGCCTTCTGGAACACCGTGGTCACGACCGTCGCGGCGGTGCGGCCACCGGCGCTCGCCACGACCAGCTTGCCCTGCTCCGGCAGGAGCACGGCGTCCACGTCGCGGTCGGCGAGGGCGTCGCGTGCCGCCTGCTCCGTCGAATACGCCTGGATGTCGAACGCGCCCGGAGCCTTCTGGCTCAGCACCCCGGCGATCTGCTCGGCGGGCCCGACCACGGCCACGGGCACGTTGTGGGGCGCCGGCTTGTGCAGCGCGCCGAGGAACGACCCCGCGAACAACAGCCCGAGGATCGTCACCAGCCCGAACACTCCGATGATCTTCTTCATCGAATTCTCCTTACGATGACTTCAACAGCGTTGAGTTCACTGTAGACGAATTCAACATGGTTGAATAGTCCCCATGGGAAGACGAGCGGGCTCCCCGCAGACACGCGAGGCCATCCTCGAAGCGGCCGTCGCGGCCTTCACCGAGCACGGCTACGCCGGCACCACCATCCGCGCCGTCGCCAAGGCGGCCGAAGTGGACCCGGCGCTGGTCATGCACTTCTTCGGCTCGAAGGACGGCCTGTTCGCCGAGGCGATAGGGGCCAGCGCGCTGCCGCTGCGGAAGATCCTCGACACGGTCGAGGGCCGCCTCGACGGGGTCGGCGCCCGTCTCACCACGCGCTACCTCGAACTATGGGAAGACGCGGAAACCGGCGCCGTCCTCCACGCCATCCTCAGCTCGGCCGCCTCGTCCCCCGCGGCCCGCGAGATGATCACCGCTTTCATGACCACCGAGCTGCTCCAGCCGGTCGCCAAACGACTCGGCGTCGACCACGCCGAGAACCGCGCCATCCTCGCCGGCTCCCAGCTGATCGGCATCGCCTTCACCCGCTACATCCTCCGCGTCGGCCCCATGGCCGAGCTCACCCGCGAAGAACTGGTCGCCTGCGTCGCCCCGGTCCTCCAGCGCTACCTGACCGGCCCCCTCCCCCTATGACCCATGGATCGTTCGGCGGGGGGCGAAAGGAGCGAGGGTGAGGGTGGATGCATGACAGGTCTGGAAGAGCGGAGCCGGCCGGCGAGAGTGCGATTACGGCTGGCCGGGCTCTCATGCGGCTACTTCATGGTGCTGCTGGACAGCTCGATCCTCAACGTCGCCCTGCCGGACATCGCGCGCGACCTCGGGGGGTCGGTGGCGAGCCTGCAGTGGACGATCAACGCCTACCTCATCACCTTCGGGGCGTTATTGCTGTCCAGCGGGGCGATCTCCGACCGTTACGGCGCGGCGCGGGTGTTCCGGGTGGGTGTGGCGGCGTTCGCGGTGGCGTCGTTGCTGTGCGCGCTGGCGCCGACGTTGGCGGTGCTGGTGGCGCTGCGCGCCGTACAGGGTGCTGCGGCGGCGTTGATCCCGGCGGCGACGCTCGCGCTGATCGGGCAGCTGCACCCGGAGGATGACGCGCGGGCCAAGGCGCTCGGGTTCTGGGGCGCGCTCAGCTCGGCAGGGTTCGCCAGTGGACCGGTGATCGGCGGCCTGCTGGTCGGGGCCGGCGGCTGGCGCACGGTCTTCGTGGTCAATCTGCCGCTGGCCGTGACGGGCCTGGTACTCGCCGGGCGGTTCGGCCTGCGTTCGCCGCGCGGCGAACGACGCCTCGACTGGCGCGCACAGCTCGCCACGATCGTCTTCCTCGGTCTCCTCACCCACACGATCATCGAGGCGGGGCGCGACCCGCGGGCGACGCTCCTGCCGGGCGCGCTGGCCGTGGCGGCGCTGGCCGTACTGGTCGCGGTCGAGCGGCGGAGCCGCACCCCGGCCTTCCCCCGGAACATGGTGCGCATCCCTGCCGTACGCACGGCCCTGACCGTGGGCGGAGGCGTGCAGTTCCTGATGGTGGGGACCTTCTTCGTGCTCGGGCTCGACCTGCTCGAGGCCCGCCATCTCACACCGGCCCTCGCCGGGCTCGCGCTGGCGCCGTACACGATCGGACCCATGCTGTCGCCGCTCGCCGGAAGGGCCACCATCGCGTACGGCACGCGGCGGACGTTGCGCGGCGGGCTGCTGCTGATTATCGCGGGACATGGAGCCGGCGCGGCGGTGATCTCAGCCGGGGCGCCCTACCTGGCCCTCGTGCCATGCCTGCTGATCGCCGGGTTCGGGGTGTCCTTCGTGTTCGTGCCGCTGACATCGGCGATCGTCGGAGCGGCGCCGGACGGGCGCGCCGGGGTGGCGGCCGGGCTGTTCAACGCGGCACGGCAGACGGGCGGATCGCTGGGCGTGGGCGTGCTGGGCAGCGTGATGGCGGTGATCGGACTCGGCTCCGCCACACGTGTGGCGTTCGTCATCAGCGCGGTTGGCGCCACTGTCCTTTGGGTTCTAGTTACGTTCCAAGGAAGCGTTAAACAACGGCAATAAGGTGGTAAAGAGTGATCTATGGACCTTGCCTCTCTCCAGGCGCAGACGCGGTTGATCCTGCGGCAGAAGATCACAATGATGATCAACCGATATGTCGTCCACGTCGGGGACCCGGGGGGCGGCGAGGGGGGAATCGTCGCGTTCGCCGAGCAGAAGCGGATGGCCTTCCGGGAGCAGGTCACGATATACACCGATGAGTCACGAAACGAGCCGCTGGCCGGCTTCAAAGCCCGCAAGGTGATCGACTTGGCAAGCGGCTACGACGTCACCGACGGGGCGGGCGAGCCGATCGGGCTGTTCCGCAAGGATTTCAGCCGCTCACTGCTGCGCTCGACGTGGCACCTTCAGCAGCCCGGCCTGCCGACCATGACCGGCCAGGAACGCAACATCGCCGTGGCCGTGCTCCGCCGGTTCACCGATTCGCTGTCGTGGCTCCCCTACCACTTCGACTTCAGCATCGGCGCGTCGATCGCCTTCTCCGTGGACCGCCAGTGGGGGCTGCGCGACCGCTACGCCATCGACATCCACGACCCCCGCCTCGACCGCCGCCTGGTCATCGCCATGGCAGTAGCCCTCGACGCCCTCCAGGCGCGCTGAGGAATACATTCCCGTCGACGTCTGTTACCGTTGTCGTAGCAGTACCAGTTTCAAAGCGGCCCGATGGTTCTAGCCGGCCTTTCTTCTCATTCCCCGGCCCATCCCGCCCCGCCGCCCCCCCATTTCTCACCGTGATCTTGCAGAAGTTCCCACCCTGCAGCTCGCACCGTTGGTGATCATGCACGAATTCCCTTTTCGCAGGTCAGAGCTTCGGTGATCATGCAATGCACGTGCATTGCATGATCACGGAGCCGCCTACCTGCACATACGGAAAACGTGCAAGATCACCGAGCTCGCTGCCAGCGCATCGGGAGAAGGTGCAAGATCACCCTCTCTACTCACCCCTCTCTAACCCACCCTCTACACCCCCCACCCCTGTACACCTCACATCACGATTAAGGAGCGCGTTGTATGACGACGGCTACTTTGGTGCCTCCGCAGGCACCGCAGATTTCGAGGGCATCGCAGAAGAGCCGGAGACCCGTGAAGACGGTCAGTACGGTTCATGTCAGCGGGATCCTCGACACCAAGAACAAGCTCAGGACCAGCGGCTACCTGCCGGGGCCGAAGGACGTGGTCGTTTCGCCTGACCTGGTCAGGACGTACGACCTGCGGCCCGGCGACTTCGTCGCGGGGACCGCGAACGGCAACCGGCTCGTCGAGATCGACGGCGAGGTCCGGCCGAAGAGGCGTCAGTTCGCGGAACTGACGCCGGAGCATCCGCATGAGCGGCTCAGGCTCGAAACCTCGCCGGGCATCCTCGCCACGAGAGTCATCGATCTCATCGCCCCGGTCGGCAAGGGCACGCGTGGGCTCATCGTGGCTCCGCCCAAGGCCGGCAAGACGATGATCCTCACGGCGATCGCGAACGCGATCACCACCAACCACCCCGACGCCCACCTCATGGTGCTGCTGGTCGACGAACGGCCCGAAGAGGTCACCGACCTGCGGAAGGCGATCGACGGCGAGATCCTCGCCTCGACGTTCGACCGCGCGCCCGCCGATCACGTGGCCCTCGCCGAGCTGGCCGTCGAACGGGCCAAGCGCCTGGTCGAGGAGGGCCGCGACGTGGTCATGCTGATCGACTCGATCACGCGCCTCGGCCGCGCGTACAACCTGGCCGCCTCCGGCCACGACCGCATCCTCACCGGCGGCCTCGCGGTGAGCGCGCTGCACCCGCCGAAGCGGATCCTCGGCGCCGCCCGCAACGTCAGCGAAGGCGGCTCGCTCACGATCCTCGCCACGGCGCTCGTGGACACCGGCTCGGCCCTCGACAACACCCTGTTCGAGGAGTTCAAGAGCACCGGCAACATGGATCTGCGGCTCAACCGCACCCTCTCCGACCGGCGTGTCTTCCCCGCCGTCGACGTCCCCGCCTCCGGCACGCGCCGCGAGGAGCTCATGCTCGACCCGGCCGAGCTCGCGTTGGTCGTCAAGCTGCGCCGGGCCCTGTCCAACCCCGAGGCGTACGAGCCTTTCCTGGCCAAGTTGCGTGCCACCGGCTCGAACGCCGAATTCCTGCTCTCCCTCAAGCAGGCCTGAAATTAGGACATATGCCGATATTTACACCTTTGGTGTAGGTACTTCCTCTGCATGACGAAAGCTCATCTCGCCCTCGCGGCGATCAGCGCGACCACCGCGCTCGGGCTGTTCACCCCGGCCAAGACCATGGCCACACCGATGCCTACGCCCACGCCGATGGACTCCAACTACGACATGGTGCCGGAGTCGCCATCGGATACCGACGGGACGTCCGAAGAGCCGACCGACACCGAAGGCACGCCGGAGGAATCGGCCGACACCGGAGAGCCGTCGGAGTCTGGAGAGGCGTCGGAGTCGCCGCCCGCGGAGGGATCCGAAGTGCCTGAGGCGTTCCGCAAGGCCGTGACCAAGTCCATGACCACAAGTTCATCGGGCACCATCGACTTTTCCGCCGAGAAGAAGGGCGGCGACAAGCCGGGCTCGGTCAAGGCCAAGATCTCGTATTCGTACCAGCCGAAGCCGCACCCGGCCGGGACCTTCAAGATCATGGATCTGACGGTGAACGGGACGCCGAAGAACAGCTCGCCGCAGGTCATGCTCGACAACGAGACGGTGTACGTCAAGCCGAGCGGCCTGTTCCCCACGGTCCAGGGCAAGGACTGGTGGAAGATCTCGCTGTCCAAGGTGCCGGGCGGGTCCGATTTCGTGAAGAAGCTCAGCGACCCCAACCTGCCGCAGAAGGTGCTCAGCGCCTACAAGGACGTCAAGGTCGTCGGCAAGGAGACGGTCGACGGGGTGGCCGTCACCCACTACACGGGCAAGCTCGACGTCGCCGCCATGGACAAGGCGCTCGGCGTGTCCGACAAGTACGCGAGCCAGATTCCCGAGGACCCGACCTTCGAGGCCTGGGTTGACGCGCAGGACTACGTGCGCCGCAGCAAGGTCCAGGGCGAGAGCGACAAGGGCTCGGCCATGTGGACCACCAACGTGCGCGAGTACGGCCGGCCGGTGACGATCCAGACCCCGCCCGCGGGCGAGGTGTCCGAGCTCAACCTCGATCAGCTGAAGAAGGGCGGGTCTCCGGCGGCCTCGCCCACTTCGTCCTGATCCACTTCCTGAGTCACACGATTACGGGATGATCTCGCCATGAGTGAATGGCGAGTCCTCGTCGAGGAGAACCTGGGACAAGGGAGCGGCAAGTCGTGGCACATCTCGGAGATTTACGAGGTTGAGGGCGGCCAACCCGAGGCCAGGAGCATCGCGTACGAGCTGGCCATGCGGCACGTGCCGCAGCACCCGACGCTCGGCGGCGGCGAGCGAGCCGTGTATCGCATCAACGAGGACATGTGGCTGACCATGATCCAAGGCACGGTCCGCCGCTATCACTTCCGCGTGACCGTCGCCGAGCTGTTCCACAAGAACTCGTGAATCCGACTATCATCGTGATATCACTTCGATAGCGGAGGCGCGTCATGGAGCGTAAGGCGTTCCGAATCAACGGGTTCGTGGTCCTACTGGTGCTGGTCGCCCTCGGGATCGTGGTGTTCTTCGGCCCCATGGGCGGCACCACGAGCGGCGGCGAGCACTGGATAACGGCCTGGGCCGTGCTCGTCTTCCTCGCCGCGAGCGGGTTCGCCGTGATCAACCCCAACGAGTCCCGGGTGATCCAGTTCTTCGGCCGCTACATCGGCACACTGAAGGACGCCGGGTTCCAGTGGACCGTCCCGTTCACCGCCAAGCGCCGCATCTCGCTGCGGGTGCGCAACTTCGAGACGGCCAAGCTCAAGGTCAACGACGCCAACGGCAACCCGGTCGAGATCGCCGCCGTGGTGGTCTTCCAGGTGCACGACACGGCGGGCGCCGCCTTCGCCGTGGACGACTACGAGCAGTACGTCACGATCCAGTCCGAGGCCGCGGTCCGCCACCTCGCCACCACTCACCCGTACGACTCGCACGGCGAAGGCGAGACCAGCCTCCGCGACGGCGCGACCGTGGCCGAGGAGATGACCACCGAGCTGCGCGAGCGCACCGCGCGGGCCGGCATCGAAGTGCTCGAGGCGAGGATCACGCACCTCGCGTATGCGCCCGAGATCGCCCAGGCCATGCTGGTCCGTCAGCAGGCCTCGCAGGTCGTCGCGGCCCGGCGGCTGATCGTTGAGGGCGCGGTCGGCATGGTCCAGCTGGCCCTCGACCGGCTGAGCGCCGAGCAGGTCGTCGAGCTCGACGAGGAGCGCCGCGCCGCCATGGTGTCCAACCTGCTGGTGGTCCTGTGCGGCGACCGCGCGATCCAGCCGGTGGTCAACACGGGCACGCTTTATGCATAAGACGGGCGCCCTCTATGCATAAGAAGGAACCAAAGAAGCTGTTGCTCCGGCTCGATCCGGCGGTCCACGCGGCCATCGCCAAGTGGGCCGCCGACGATCTGCGCAGCGTGAACGCCCAGATCGAGTACGCGCTGCGCCTCGCGCTCAAACAGGTAGGCCGCTCTCCGCGAGATGGCGTGCAAGAAGAGTGACATTCAGCACATAAAGGTCCAGACTCTGGACATGTCGTGGGTGGGTAGCACTGCGCGTGAGATAGCCGAGGCCGTGCGGAACGGGAAGACCACCGCGGCCGTGGTCGTCGAGGAGCACCTGGCGGCCATCGCGGCCCGGGATCCGGCCATCGGCGCGTTCCGCAAGGTGCGCGCCGAGGAGGCGCTGGACGAGGCCCGGCGGCTGGAGGACGTGGCCGACCTGCCGCTCGCCGGCGTGCCGGTCGCCATCAAGGACAACGTGGCCGTCCAGGGCGAGCAGGTCCGCTACGGCTCGGCCGCCACCTCCGCGGAGCCGGCCGCCGAGGACCACCCGGTCGTGGCGCGGTTGCGGCAGGCCGGCGCGATCGTCGTCGGCATCACCGCCATGCCCGAGCTGGCGCTCGCCGCGTTCTCCGACAGCGTGTACGGCATAGCGCGCAACCCGTGGAACCTGGAGCACACTCCGGGCGGCTCATCGGGCGGCAGCGCCGCGGCCGTGGCGGCTGGAATGGTGCCGCTCGCGCACGGCAACGACGGCCTCGGCTCGCTGCGCATCCCGGCCGCCTGCTGCGGGCTCGTCACGATCAAGCCGGGCCGCCGGCTCATCCCGCCGCCCGAGCGAGACTGGTTCGGCCTCTGCGAGAACGGCCCGATGGCGACGACCGTTGCCGACACGGCGCTGGCGTTCGAGGTGATGTCGGGCACAGAGCTACGGCTCGACGCCGAGGACCTGCGGATCGCCGTGGCCACCAACCCGCTACCCATCGGATTCACCGTAGACAAGGAGTTCCAGCGGGCGGCGCTCGACGCGGGCGAGGTGCTGCGCACGGCCGGGCACACGGTCGTCCCGCACGACCGTCGCATGCCCAACTCGATCGGCCTGTCCATAGTCGCCAACTGGTACGCGGTCGCCGCGGACGACGCCGCCCAGTTCGACCTGCACCAGCTGGAGCCCCGGACGAAGGCCCTGGCCAGGGCCGGCAGGACCATGCGGACGCTCCGGGCCGACGGCAGCGCCGGCCGGGAGCGCTGGCGCGCCAGCGGCGCGGACCAGTGGTTCGGCAACGCCGACGTGCTGGTCACGCCCACGCTCGCGCACGTGCCGCCGAAGGCCGAGCGGTGGGGCCGCCGCGGGCTGGCCAGGACCGTCGCGGTCAACGTCCGCTACGCGCCGCTCACCGGCGCGTGGAACATGGCCGGGTGGCCGGCCATGAGCGTCCCCTTCGGCCGGCACTCGAACGGCCTGCCGATCGGCGTCCAGCTGGTGGCACCGCCCGGCGGCGAAGGCCAGCTCCTGGCCCTCGCCGCCCAGCTCGAAGCCGCCAACCCCTGGCCCCGGCACACGCCCCTTTAGATCCTCTTAGATCCTCACGTGCCGATCGGGTGCCAGACCGTCTTCGTCTCGAGGAAGGCCGTCATGCGGCCTGTGCCCGGATCGGCCGACCAGTCGGCGGTTTTCGGCCGAAGAACCCGCTTGAGGTTGTCGGCCGCCATCTCCTCGCACTTCTGGGCGAGCTCTGGCGAGGCGCCCGTGAGGTCGATGCCGTTGACGTCCATGTGACCGGCCAGCCACGGCGCGATCTCCTCGGCCGATCCGGTCAGGATGTTGATCACGCCGCCCGGCAGGTCGGACGTGGCCAGCACCTCGGCCAGGGTGATCGCCGGCAGCGGGGCCCGCTCGGAGGCCACGACCACGCACGTGTTGCCCGTGACGATCACCGGAGCGATCACGCTGATCAGCCCGAGCAGCGGCGCCGCCGCCGGGGCGACAACCGCCACCACACCGGTCGGCTCAGGGGTGGACAGGTTGAAATAGGGCCCGGCGACCGGGTTGGCCGCCCCGCGCACCGCGCTGATCTTGTCGGACCAGCCCGCGTACCAGACCAGCCGGTCGACGGCGAGGTCGACAAGTTCGCCCGCCTTCTTTCCGGACACCCCGTCGGCCTCGGCCACCTCGGCCGCGAACTGCGCGCGGCGGCCCTCCAGCATCTCGGCGATCCGGTAGAGGATCTGGCCCCTGTTATACGCGGTGGCGCCCGACCAGCCGGGGAACGCCTTACGTGCGGCGGACACCGCGTCACGCGCGTCCTTACGCGACGCCCTCGACGCGTTGGCGAGGAAGTCGCCCTTCGACGAGGTCACGACATAGGACCTTCCGCTCTCCGACCGCGGGAACGCCCCGCCGATGAACAGCTTGTACGTCTTGCGCACGGCCAACCGCTCGGTCATCCCTGACTTCCCGTCTCGAAGCATCTGCTAACCCCGGCGCGGTGCGCGAACCAGCCGTGCCGTACGGCGAAACGACGCGAGCGGTGCGCCCGCGTGTAACCCTCGCCGGCCCCGACCAGGGCCCGCCGACGGCGCCGACGGCGGCGCGTGTGCTCGCACGTCTGATCACACGTCAAGGTAGGCCTCCAGACCGGCGAGGCCGCCCTCGCGGCCGTAGCCGGACTCCTTGTAACCGCCGAACGGCGAGGCCGGATCGAAGCGGTTGAACGTGTTGGACCACACCACGCCGGCGCGCAGCCGGTTGGCCATCCACAGCATGCGCGAGGCCTTCTCCGTCCACACCCCGGCGGACAGGCCATAGGGCGTGTTGTTGGCCTTCTCGACGGCCTCGGCCGGCGTGCGGAACGTCAGCACGGACAGGACCGGACCGAAGATCTCCTCGCGGGCGATCCGGTGCGACTGCGCGACCCCCGTGAAGATCGTCGGCGGGAAGAAGAATCCACGGTCGGGCAGGTCGCAAGGAGGCGACCAGCGCTCGGCGCCCTCCTCGGCCCCGATGTTCGACAGCTCGCGGATCTTCGCCAGCTGCTCGGCCGAGTTGATGGCGCCGATGTCGGTGTTCTTGTCGAGCGGGTCGCCGAGGCGCAGCAGGGCGAGCCGGCGCTTCAGGGCGCCCAGCAGGTCGTCGTAGATGGACTCCTGGACCAGCAGCCGCGAGCCGGCGCAGCAGACGTGGCCCTGGTTGAAGAAGATCCCGTTGACGATGCCCTCGACCGCCTGGTCGAGCGCGGCGTCCTCGAACACGATGTTGGCGGCCTTGCCGCCCAGCTCCAGCGTGACCTTCTTGCTGGTGCCGGCGACCGTACGCGCGATGATCTTGCCGACCTCGGTGGATCCGGTGAACGCGACCTTGTTCACGTCGGGGTGGCCGACCACGGCGGCGCCGGTCTCACCGGCGCCCGTGATGATGTTGACAACACCGGGCGGCAGCTCGGCCTGCTGGCAGATCTCGGCGAACAGCAGCGCCGTCAGCGGCGTCGTCTCGGCCGGCTTGAGCACGACCGTGTTTCCGCAGGCCAGCGCAGGGGCGATCTTCCAGGAGAGCATGAGCAGCGGGAAGTTCCACGGGATGACCTGCCCGGCCACGCCGAGCGGCTTGGACCCCAGGCCCGCGTATTCGAGCTTGTCGGCCCAGCCCGCGTAGTAGAAGAAGTGCGCGGCGACGAGCGGCAGGTCGACGTCGCGGGACTCGCGGATCGGCTTGCCGTTGTCGAGCGACTCGAGCACGGCGAGCTCGCGCGAGCGCTCCTGGATGATCCGGGCGATCCGGAAGAGATACTTGGCGCGCTCGGACCCCGGCAGGGCGCTCCAGCCCTCGAAGGCCTTCCGCGCTGCCTTGACGGCGCGGTCGACGTCCTCGGGCGAGGCCACGGAGATCTCCGCGAGCGTCTCCTCGGTCGCCGGATTGATCGTCTTGAAGGGGGTCCCTGACCCGTCGACGAACCGCCCGTCGATGAACAATCCGTAGGACGGCTTGATGTCGACGATGTCGCGCGACTCCGGCGCGGGTGCGTACTCGAACATCATCAGTCCAAAGTGAAGTAGTCGGGACCGGCGTAACGGCCGGTCGTGAGCTTCTGCCGCTGCATGAGCAGGTCGTTGAGGACCGACGACGCGCCCAGCCTGAACCAGTCGGGGCTCAGCCACCCGTCTCCGGCCGTCTCGTTGACCAGGACCAGCATCTTGATCGCGTCCTTGGTGGTGCGGATGCCGCCGGCCGGCTTGACGCCGACCTTGCGCCCGGTCGCGTCCAGGAAGTCGCGTACGGCCTCCAGCATGATCAGCGTGACCGGCGGCGTGGCGGCCGGCTGGACCTTGCCGGTGGAGGTCTTGATGAAGTCGCCGCCCGCGAGCATGGCCAGCCACGAGGCGCGGCGCACGTTGTCGTACGTGACGAGCTCGCCGGTCTCCAGGATCACCTTGAGGTGGGCCTCGCCAGAGGCGGCCTTGATGGCGGCGATCTCCTCGAAGACCTTGATGTAGTCCCCCGCGAGGAACGCCCCCCGGTCGATCACCATGTCGATCTCGTCGGCCCCGGCGGCCACCGCGAGCGCGGTGTCGGCCACCTTCACCTCCAGCGACGAGCGTCCGCTGGGGAAGGCCGTCGCCACCGAGGCGATCTTGACGGGCGAGCCCTTCAACGCGGCCTTGGCTTCCGCGACCAGGTCGGGATAGACGCAGACGGCCGCCACATGCGGCACGGACAGGTCGGAAGGATCAGGGCGGATCGCCTTGGCGCACATGGCGCGCACCTTGCCCGGCGTATCGGCCCCTTCGAGGGTGGTCAGGTCCACCATGCTGATGGCCAGGTCGATGGCCGAGGCCTTGGCCGTGGTTTTGATCGAACGGGTGCCCAGCATCGCGGCGCGCGCGTCCGCCCCTACCTGGTCGACGCCGGGCAGGCCATGGAGGAAGGCGCGCAGGGTGGCGTTGGACGCGGCCACCTCGGCGAGCGGGCTAGTGACTGTTGACACCTCCACAGCATCGCCGACCGGGGCGAATGTTTCCAAACCGATCGAGTGGCGCGCTCCGGCCGTGACCGCCCCTTCCTGCATCGTCTGGCCGCAATCGCCCTACCCATACGGCTCCACGCGCTACTCGTCCCTCCGCACCCGCCCCAGACGTGGGGCCTCCCGGAGGAACCAGCGGACCAGGTCTTCGCCATGCTGCTCTCCCGCCCGCAACCGGGCTTCCACAATGGCCGGCGCCGAGGAGAAGACGAAGCTGATGGTGCTGAAATCTCGTTGCAGGTTCTCGGTGAAAACGCGGAGGAGATCCACCAGTCGTTCCGCCGAATAGGCTTGGTCGAGGCTCCGCAGAAGCCGGGCCGAAGGCAGTTCCTGGCCTGACATGACACGAAGGAGTCCGGCGTCGGGCTCCTTCAGCGCCGCCAGGGGGACGACCAGGTCGGCTTTTGACAGAACGACGATCAGCGGCACGAAGGAAGCGCTTCCTCTCGTGTGGTTCTTGAGTCGCGCGGCCAGGCGAAGATCGTCGATTTCGTTGGCCAACATCCGCTCGCCGCGGTCGAGCAGGTCTTTCATGGGTATCACATGCGCGATACCGTGCGCGGACACGACATATTCCAGATAGCCCGGATCTCGGGCGTCGTCGTTGTTGAAGTCCAGCCAATATTCGCCGGCCGTGTCTCCTACCTCGAGATCGACTCTCGTTCTGCGCGTGCTGATAGTCCCGTTGTAGAGCGAGACGGCGCCCCGGGGAGTGGAGCGCGGCCAGATCCCCGCCGGCATATCGCGGATGGCCTGATATCCTTGACCTTGCTCGCATTGGATGCGCGGTCAGGCCCGATGGGTGCGCCGGCGGCTTCGCTGATCGGCCGTTGCGGTGGGGCCGCCACATCTTCGGAAGAGCCGGCACTCATTCATCCTCGCCTTGGCACACGTAACTTTGCGGAGTGTCCCGAGTTTAACGAGAAGGCACGCCTTACGCAGGCCTCGAATGAAATATGGCGAAGTTCCGTTACCGTGGATTCCGTATTCTCGGCCGCCGATAAAAGAAGGCCTACGGGCCGCTGAGGATAGGACAGGCGAAATGCGCTGTCCGATTGCCGAGCAAGCGCGCCTGAGACCGCTGGCACCCAGCACACCGCGGTCCCGGCCATCGGCGCCGCCCGCCGCAGGCTCCCGGCCATCGACCGGACCCCCGTCTGCTGATCGCCTGGCGCTCGGCGACTGATCGTCCGGCGGCGCGCCGCCCTGCCGTAAGCCGGTTGAGGCTCGTCTAAGGCGGTGCCTAGGGGGTCTTAGGTGGACTTAGGTCCTGGGGCGTACGAGAGATAAGGCATCCGCCCGATGTAGGCCTGGGGGCCTTAGAGCGAACCTAAAGGTGTCAGGAAATATCAAAGAACGGAACCGAGGAGCACCCCATGGGACCCGAGATTCAGTACCAGATGATCATCAGCCGAGTGGCCGAGCTGCACGAAGAGGCGTCGCACGAGCGGCGCGCGCGGGCGGCCAAGGCGGCGCGGAAGGCCGACGAGCGGTCGTCGCACCGGCGTGCGCGTGGCGCGTTCGGCAAGTTCCGCAGCGCCGTCTGATCGCGGCCATGAGACATCTGGTGAGCCCTCCATGATTCAGTCGCCAAGCATGCCCGGCCGGACCCTCCCTCCCGGCCGGGCATCAACACGTCCGCCCTGACGTGCGGCGGAAAAATGATGTGAAGGCACCTCAGAGAGCGTGAAATGCTTGACGACATGATTGGCCGGGCGGCGAGCCCCGTTTTCGTGGGACGGGTCACAGAGCTTGCGACCCTCGCCGAGGCGTACGACCAGGCTCGGAAACAATCCGCGGGGGCGGTCCTGGTCGGCGGTGAGGCGGGAGTGGGCAAGACCCGCCTGGTCAGCAGGTTCGCCGAGAAGGCGGCAGAGGACGGCGCGCACGTGCTGCTCGGGGGCTGCATCGAGCTGTCGACCGAAGGCCTGGCGTACGCGCCGTTCACCGCGGCGCTACGCCAGCTCGTCAGGGAGTGTGGCGCGGCCGAAGTGACCGCCCTGCTCCCCGACGGGGCCGAGCGCGACCTGGCCCGGCTGCTGCCCGAGTTCGGCGAGCCGAGCGGCGACGTGGAGACCGACACGGCCAGAGCGCGGCTGTTCGAGCAGATACTCACGCTGCTTGAGCGGCTGGCCGAGAAGCGGCCGGTCCTGCTCCTCATTGAAGACATCCACTGGGCCGACCGGTCCAGCCGCGACCTGATCTCGTTCCTGTGCCGCAACGTCGGCGCCAGCCCGATCTTGATGGTGATGACCTACCGGGCCGACGAACTGCACCGCACCCATCCGCTCCGGCCGGTCCTCGCCGAGCTGAGCCGGGTGGCCGGGGTGACGCGGCTCGACCTGCCGCGGTTCTCCCGCGAGGAGGTGGCCGAGCAGGTCGCCGGCATACTCGGCACGGTCCCCACGTTCGCGCAGGTCAGCAAGATATTCGAGCGCAGCGAGGGCATCGCGCTGTTCGTCGAGGCCCTCGTCGACTGCGGCGAGGAGTGCGGCTTCCCCGACACGTTGCACGACCTGATCATCGGCTCGGTCGAGATGCTGCCCGAGGAGACCCAGCGCGTGCTGCGGATCGCCGCGGCGGGCGGGGTCCGGGTCGGCCACGATCTGCTGGCCGCCGTTAGCGCCCTTTCCGACGTCGACCTCGAAGACGCGCTCCGCCCGGCCATCGCGGCCAACGTGCTGCAGGTCGCCGACGGCGGCACATACGCGTTCCGGCACGCGCTGATACGCGAGGCGGTCCACGACGAGCTGCTGCCCGGCGAGCACACCCGGATGCACGCCCGCTACGCCCAGGCGATCGACCGCGACCGCTCCCTCGTGCCGCACGGCCGCGCCGCGATCGAGCTGGCCCACCACTGGCATTCGGCGCGCGACGACGTGTGGGCGCTGATCTCGGCATGGGACGCGGCCGCCAAGGCCGCCAAGATGTTCGCCCACACCGAGCAGCTCGACCTGCTCGAACGCGTGCTCACGCTGTGGGAGAAGGTGCCCGACGCGGCCGAGCGGATCGGCACCGACCACACCAAGGTCCTGGAGAAGGCCGCCGACGCCGCCTATCTGAGCGGCGAGCTGGACAAGTGCAACCGGTTCGTGCGCGCCGCCCTCGAACAGCTCGACGAGGCCGCCGAGCCCGAACGGGTGGCCGAGCTGCTGGTCCAGCGGTCCGACGTCAAGATCAGCAAGAGCAAGCCGGGGGCCCTCGACGACCTGCGCCACGCCATGAGCCTCGTCCCCGAGCCCTCCGAGACCAGGGCGTACGTGCTGTCCCGGCTCAGCCGGCAGCTCATCCTCGCCGGGCACATCAGCGAAGGCGCGGCGCTCACGAACGAGGCCATCGAGATGGCCCGCGCGCTCGGCGACGAGTGCTCCGAAGCCGACCTTCTGATGGATCTGGCGCTCGGCAACTCGCTGTCCGCCGACCTCGAGGGCACGATCGCCATCAACTCGCAGGCGTTGGCCATCGGCACCCGGCTCGGCTCCGCGCGGATCATGCTGCGCGCCATCGCCAACAACATAGACGCGCTCAACAACCAGGGCCGCTCCGCGCAGGCCGTCGAGCTGGCGCTCGAAGGCGAGAAGCTCGCCAGGAAGTACGGCAGGGTCCGGGGAAACGGGCTGTTCATCGCCAACAACCGCGCCGAGGCCCTGGAGTCGACCGGACGCTGGGATGAGGCCCTCGAGATCGTGCGGGTCTCGCTGGCGCTCGGCCCCAACGTGCGCACGGCCAAGCACCTGCTGCGCATCCGCGCCGACATCACCATGGCGCGCGGCGAGTTCGACATCTCCCACGCCACCCTCGGCGAAATCGGTGCCTTCTCCACACACGAGGAGGAATGGGCCCAGGAGTGGTCGACCAACGCCCGGCTCGTGCTCGGGTGGTATCTGCTGACGGGCAAGCCGGAGCGGGCGCTCGAAGCGGCCGAGCGGGCGCTGGCCAACCCGCCGTGGTCGGCCAAGGCCATGCTCGGCTGGCGGCTGCTCGCCCTGGTCAGGGCCGTCTGCGACGCGGCCGCCGACCGCGACCGGGTGGCCGCGATCCATTCCAGGGCCAGCGAGTTCGCGGCGCAGATGAGGATCGACGGACCGGTCAGCGATGCCTTCCGACTCGCGTGGGAGGGCGAGTTCGACACCGCCGCCGAGCGATGGGCTGAGCTGGGCCGGCCGTACGCCCAGGCGAGGACATTGACCAGCGCCGCGCGGATCGCCGCCGAGGCAGGAGACCGCGACGGCGCGGCCGAGCGCCTGCGGATCGCCCGCCCGCTGGCCGTCGACCTCCACGCCGTCCCGCTGGTCAACGACATCGACGACCTGGCCCGGCGGGTCGGCGCCGACCGGCAGGCGACGGCGGCCGACTCGGTGCTCACCTCACGGGAGCTGGAAGTGCTGCGGCTGGTGGCCGAAGGCCGGTCCAACCGCGAAATCGCGGCCGAACTCTTCATCTCCGCCAAGACCGCCAGCGTCCACGTCTCCAACATCCTCGCCAAACTAGGCGTAGCCACCCGCGGCGAAGCCGCCGCCCAATCCCGCCACCACCTCGCGTGATCTTGCACGAATTCCCGCGCCGCAGGTCACAGCTTCGGTGATCATGCACTTTCTCCCGCGCCGCAGGCACGCGACGCGGTGATCATGCGAACAGGGGCTCGAGCAGAAGGATCACGCCGAAGACGGCGAAGGCGGCGGCCGCGCCGTAGCGGATGAACCTTTCCGGCAGATGCCGCCCGAGCAGCCCGCCGACCGCGATGGCGAGCGCGTCGGCCGCGACCATGCCGACCGTCGAGCCGATCCACGTGCCGAACCACCCGTGCTGCGTGGCCAGCGTGATGGTCGCCAGCATGGTCTTGTCGCCCAGCTCGCTCAGGAAGAACGCCACCGTCACCGCGAGCAGCACGGACCCGGTCGACTTCGACGCCTTCTTCGACTCCTCGTCGCTCAGCGTGTCGCCGCGCAGCGTCCACAGGGCGAACGCGAGGAACGCCACCCCGGCGACGATCGAGATGGCCGTCGTCGGCAGCACGTCGCCCAGCCCCGCGCCGATCCCGACGCTGACCAGGTGGACGGCCGCGGTGGCCACGGTGATCCCGGCCAGCACCGGCCACGGCCTGAACCTCGTCGCGAACGTCATGGCCATCAGCTGGCTCTTGTCACCGAGCTCGGCCACGAAAACGACGGCCAGCGAAATCCAGAAAGCGTCCACGGGGAGCCCTTCTCCCGCAAGGCCGTACGACATCTCCGGCCCGGCGGGCATGTTGAGAGATGCCTGTCGGGCCGAAGGTCTCGTCCGCCACATGGGCCCCGCGACCGGGCTCGAGCCGAGCCAGTATGTCGATCGCGGATTCGGGACTACTCCCCCTCGGTTACCTCAAAGGGTATCTCAGAGGGTCAAACCGACCATGACGGGCTCGTTCACGAGCGTGATCCCGAACTTGTCGCGCACGCCGTCGCGTACTTCGCGGGCCAGCGCGAGCAGGTCGTCGGTCGCGGCCTCGCCGTCAGGGTTGGTGAGCGCGAGCGTGTGCTTGGTCGAGATCCGCACGGGCCCTTTGGCGTACCCCTTGGGGAAACCGGCCTGCTCGATGAGCCAGGCCGCGGGGATTTTCACCCGTCCATCAGGCATGTCCCAGCGCGGCGACTCGAACGCGGCCGCCTCGGCCGCGCTGAGGATCGGATTGGTGAAGAAGGAGCCGGCGCTGCGGGTGTCCGGGTCGTCCGGATCGAGCACCATGCCCTTGCCGCGCCGCAGGTCGAGCACGGCCTCGCGGGCCTCGGCGAGCGGCACCCGCTCGCCCACGTCGACGCCGAGCCGCTTGGCCAGCTCCGCGTACGCCACAGGGGCCGATTGCGGGGATTCGATCAGCTGATAAGTCACGGCCAGAACCACATGACGCCGCGGATCGTCCTTGAACGCGCTGTGCCGGTAGGCGAACCCGCACTCCGCGGCCGTCAGATCGGCCGTCTCTCCCGTCATCCGGTCGTAGACCCGGACGCCGGTGATCGTCTGGGCGACCTCCTGCCCGTACGCCCCGACGTTCTGAATCGGGGTGGACCCGACAAGACCCGGAATGCCGGACAGGCATTCGACCCCTGACCAGCCCTCGGCCACGGTCCGCGCGACGAGCGCATCCCAATCTTCACCCGCCTGGGCCGTCAGCAGTCCGTCGCCGGTCAGCTCGATCCCCGTGGTGGTCACCCGTACGACCAGGCCGTCGAAGCCCGCGTCGGAGACGACGAGATTGCTGCCGCCGCCCAGAATGAGCACCGGATCACCGGCGAGGTCGGCCTCAGCGACGATCTCGACCAGCTCGGCTTGCGTGGTCGCCTCGGCGAAGGCCGTGGCGGGCCCGCCGAGCCCCAGCGTGGTGTACGGCGCCAGCCGTACCTCCTTCAAGAACACCTTCCCAGCCTAGGGGGCGGACCGCGCGGCTGCGGAGCGTCACACGAGTTGAACCACCGCGCGCGCCTTGCTGAGGACGCGGGCGTCGCCGGATCGGGCGTTCAGCGCGATGACGACGCGCTTGCCGTCGAGCTTGTCCTCGACGATGCCACTCACCGTGATGGTCGCGCCTTCTTCGTCGTCCGGCACGACGACCATGGACGAGAACCGGACGCCGTAGTCGATGACGGCCGTCGGGTCGCCGGCCCAGTCGGTGACATAGCGCCCGCCCTGGGCCATCGTGAACATGCCGTGCGCGATGACATCGGGCAGCCCGACCGCCCTGGCGAACCGCTCATTCCAGTGAATGGGGTTGAAGTCGCCGGAAGCCCCCGCGTACATGACGAGGTTGACCCGGCGGACCGGATATTCGACGGGCGGGATCTGCTGCCCGACCTCGACCTCGTCGTATTTGACCGTCGCCGCCATTATTCCGCCGCCCCCCCGCGCTCCACGATCGTGTTGTAGGCGCGGCAGACGAGCTCGCCGTCGAGCGTCTTCACGTCGCTCTGCACCGTCAGGAACTCGTTGCGCCCCACGCTGCGGATCTCCGCGATGGTGGAGGTGCAGGTCAGCACATCACCGGCGTAGATCGGCCGCACATATTCGAAGCGCTGCTCGCCGTGCACGACCATCGCGTAGTTGAGCCCGAAATCGGGATCGGCCAGCGCCTCACCGGCTCCCGAAAGGCTGAAGACGATGGGGAACGTCGGCGGCGCCATCACGTCGGGGTGACCGGCCGCCACGGCGGCCTCCCGGTCGCGGTAGAGCGGACTGTGGTCGCCGATCGCCGCGGCGAACTCCCTGATCTTCACCCGGGAGACCTCGTACGGCACGGCCGACGGATATGACCGGCCGAGGAAATCACGGTTCAGCGCCATCATGGTCCTTGCTGTGGGTGCTGGAACACGTCTGACCGGCGGCCCGTCGAGGGGGACGCCGGTCTCACGATTTCAGGAGTGCCGTTACCGGGTCTCGCGGTGCGGCCGGTGGCACTTGCAGTTGGGGCAGTACTTCTTCAGCTCAAGCCGGTCCGGGTCATTGCGCCGGTTCTTCCGCGTGATGTAGTTGCGGTGCTTGCACTCCTGGCAGGCCAGCGTGATCTTCGGCCTAACGTCTGTGGCAGCCACGTGGGAGTGCCTTTCTACGTCTGGGACTACTGGACAACCCAAACCTGGTCTTGGGAAGGACCTGGCAGGGTAGTAGCGGAGGCCGGACTTGAACCGGCGACACAGCGATTATGAGCCGCTTGCTCTGCCTGACTGAGCTACTCCGCCTGGGGACCGGCGAAACAGACCGGTCCTGGAGACCCGGCGAAACAGACCGGCCACGCAAGGATACCCGATGCGCACGCCAGGTCCGCATCGTGGTTTCTCCCCCTGAATCACGTCAAAAGCCCCGCCCGAAACACCTCGGACAGGACTTTGCTGATTCAGAGCCCCCAAACGGAATCGAACCGTTGACCTTCTCCTTACCATGGAGACGCTCTGCCGACTGAGCTATAGGGGCGTCGCAGACAGGTGTAACCATACACGCCCGCGACGACCGATGCGAAATCATAAGGCGATCATCAGGGCGTGGGCAGCCGGCCCTCGAGATCAGCGCTCTCGCGCTGCTTGGGCGGCAGTTGGGCACTCAGTTCATAGCGGGTGAAGTAGGCCTTGCCGCGCACCGGCTGGACCACGTTCAAGGTCACCGTGGCGTCGTACGGGGCGTCGGCGCACTCGGGCAGGCACCACGAACCGCTCAGCTTGCCCGTGCCCAGCGCCCGGGTCGGCCCCCACGACCGCCACGCGACGCTGTTGAGCGTGCTGAACTCCGACAGCACGAGGTCGGCCGGCCGCTGGTCGACCCGGCCCTCCTCGGCGCCATACGTGTTGAACACGTACACCTCCTGCGTCGCCGACATCTGCGTCTTGGCGACGGGCGCGGAGCCGCATGCCGCGGTCAGCGCGAGGGCAGGGGCGAGAGCGAGGAAGACACCGAGAGGGCGCATGGGATCGACGGTAAACCTGTCGCCGCGCGCTCACCCAACGTATGCGGAACGGTTTTGCCTCGGCGTGGGCAGCGCGATCACTTCGCACAGATCTGCGAGGTTCACGAACCTCGCCACATCGTCGACCGAGAGGCAGTCGGCGATCAGCCAGCCGTGGCGCCGCACCCGCAGCACCTGCCGGCGCCCCCGGACGGCGGGAACGACCTCATAGCCGCCCGGACCGACCCATCGCCTCCCCATGGCTGGAAAAGCTAGCGTCTGACACCGTCAATTTCCGGCAATGACACACGCGCGCAGGTAATCACGCATCCGCAGCGGTCAGCCGGTAGTAGCCGATGATGTCGCCGAGGACCCTGACGTCGTCCATCCGCACTTTGGTCCCGGTCCGCAGGGCGCTGACCATCTGACCGGCGCCCATGTAGACGCCGACGTGATGGGTCCGGCGAGGTGTGCCGTAGAAGACGAGATCACCCGGCTCGGCCCGGTCGACCCGCTGCAGCCGCCGGATGTGCGCGTCGGTGTTGCCCCGGCCGAGCACGTCACGGCCGTACGCGAGCCGGAAGACCCACCGCGCGAACCCCGAGCAGTCGACACCCGTGGTCCTGGCGGCCGGGCAGGGTGTGATCGTCCCGTGGTAGCCCTTGCAGGTCCCCTTCGAAGGTCCCGGCTTCGCCCCGTGGCCGCCGCCCCAGGCGTACGGGACGGAGCCTTCCAACTCGTACGCGATGCGGACGACCGATGGCACCTGATCCAGGACAGGCGCCGACCCCGCCGCGGCCAGTAAGGCGCCTACGGCGATGGCACGTTTCACGTGGTCTCATCCAGGTTGGCGGCGTAGTACTCGATGGCTCGACGGTAGCGCTGGATCTGCTCGTCCGCGCTCGTCTCGGCGAGCAGGCCGAGCAGCGTGGACACGGCCTCGCGCGCCTGCCCCGAGTTGTACAGGGCCATCGCGAGGAAGGCGCGTAACCCGGGATCGCCGGGGAACTCGGCCAGGCCGCGCCGGAAGGTCGTCACCGACTCGGCGAACCGCCCCAGCACCCGGAGCGTGCTGCCCAGCCCCAAGTACGCGCCGAGCCGGTCGCTCAGGCCGTGGCCGCCGAGGGCCTGGCGATAGTACGGCACCGCCTCGGCCTCGAGCCCGAGGCTGTCGTGCACCCACGCGGTCTGGTAGGCGATCTCGGCGTCGTCCGGCCACCGCGCGGCCAAGGCCACCAGGGCCGCTCTGGCCTCTTCGACCCTGCCGTCCTCGCGCAGCTGTACTGCCCGCCGCAACTCGCTGTCCCTCACCGCCCCATTGTCACCTCTATTGCGGCGTATGCCCTATGTGAGCTGACGCACTAGATTTGGCGAGTGAGGATGGCGAGGCCGGAGGACTACGATGCGATCGCGGCGGTCGTGGACGACTGGTGGGGCCGGCCCGTGCTCGGGGCGTTGCCGAGGCTCTTCCTCGACCACTTCCACGGCACGAGCCTGATCTCGTCCGACAACGGCGAGCTGCGGGGTTTCCTGGTCGGCGTCGTCTCGCCGGCCCCGGACGCGTACATCCACTTCGTCGGGGTGTCGCCCGCCTGCCGCGGCGAGGGCCTCGCGCGGGCCTTCTACGAGCGATTCTTCGACATCGCCCGAGCCCGCGAGCGGAGCCTGGTCAAGGCCATAACCTCGCCGCGCAACGAGCCGTCCATCGCCTTCCACCGGGCCATGGGATTCACCGTCCACGGCCCGGTCGCCGACTACAACGGACCGGGCCGCGACTTCGTCACCTTCGAACGCGTGATTTAGCGGCGCTTTTCCGCCGGGTTATGCGAGCGGCGGGGTGACGCGCAGTTGGAATGTCGCCGAGGCGGTGCCTCGCGGCAATGCGCTGGATCCGATGACGGTCACCGTCGATTGAACGGGTGACGGCCTGGCGGTCACGGAGGCTCGCAGCGTCAGCGTGGACGTGCCGCCCGCGACGACCGACTGCGGGTTGAACGTCGCGGTCACCCCCGCGGGCAGGATGAGCTTGGGAGACAGGCCGATCCGCTGAAGCGAGCCGTTGATGGCCGTGGTGGCGACCGTGAGGGTGACCGTCCCGCCGACCGGCAGGCTGACCTTCTCCGGAGAGATCGCGATCGAGAAGGCGGGCAGCGGAGCCGGCCGTACCACCACGGTGTGGGCGGCCGTGTGGAAGCGCGTCTCCAAGCCCACGCTGACCTGGGTGACGCCGGTCACTCCGCGGATCGGCACCGGGGTCGGCCGAGGCGTGTCGGTGCCGTCGCCGAGATTGCCGAGCTGATTGTTGCCCCACCCCATGATCGTGTGGTCGCTGAGCAGCGCCATGCAGGTCCGGCCGCCGGCGCTTACCTGGATGACGTTGGCGAGCCCGGGGATCAGGGCGGGAGTGCCCCGGCTCGGGCCGCCGTCGCCGAGGACGCTGAAGTCGTTGCGCCCCCACGACCAGGCACGGCCGTCAGAGGTCACCGCGAGGGTGTGCTCGCCGCCGGCCGCCATGCCGACGACGCTCAGCGGCATCGGCACCGGCGCGGCCAGCAGGGAGTTCCCCGTCCTGCCCAGCGCGCCCAGGGAGAAGTCACCCCAGGACCACAAGGACCCGTCGGAACGCAGCGCCAGACTGTGGTGATATCCACCGGCCACCTTCGTGACGCTGGTCAGACCAGGCACCAGCACCGGAGACAGCCGCCCGGTCGTGGTGCCGTCACCCAGCTCGCCGAATAAGTTGCCGCCCCAGGTGCGGACGGTCCCGTCGGCGAGCACCGCCAGCGTGTGGCTGGAGCCCGTCGCGACGTCGATCACGCTCGCCAGGCCCGGCACCCGGACCGGCGTCGACCGGTTGACGATGGTGCCGTCGCCCAGCTGGCCTTCGTCGTTCAGCCCCCAGGCCCAGAGCGAGCCGTCGCTCAGTACGGCCAGGCTGTAGTCGGCGCCCGCGGCGATCTTCGTGACGTTGGTCAGCCCCGGCACCCGCCGCGGCCGCGGCGCGCTGGTCGTCCCGCCGTCGCCCAGCTGCCCCTGGTTGTTCGCGCCCCAGGCCCACAGCGTGCCGTCGGCCGCGATGCCCAGGCTGTGGTACGACCCGGCGGCCACGGTCGTGAATCCGAGACCCGGATCCGTCACCGGCACCGGCGTCAGGCGGGTGGTCGTGCTGCCGTCGCCTACCTGCCCGGCGTCGTTGAAGCCCCACGCCGTGGCATGTGACCAGCCTGAATCCGCGGCCTGGGCGGCGCCCGCCACGGGGACGATCAGGGCCGCCCCGAGCGTCAGCGCCACCATTCCCGATCGTGCTCGCATACGCAGATGAATCCCAGACATCGGCACACGCCCTTCGTCGAACCTCACTAAGGCATGCGTGCCATGGCGTTCCACGGCGTGGGACTAGGGTGGAACACGTGATCGCCCGCATCTGGACCGCCGCGGCCACCGCTGAAGGCGCGGCCGCCTATGTCGAGCATTTTCAGAAAAGGGTCCAGCCCGAGCTCCAGTCGCTCGCCGGGCACCGCGGCGCCTATCTGCTTCAGCGGCAGACCGAAAACCGCGTCGACATTCAGGTGATCACCTTGTGGGCATCCCTGGACGCCATCCGCGATTTCGCCGGGCCCGACCTGGAAACCGCCGTGGTCGAGCCCGAAGCCCAGGCCGTCCTCCTGACCTACAGCCGCACCGTGACCCACCACGACGTCGTGGTCGACACGATCTAAGGTCCCTTCAAAGGCTTCCGTCACGAGCGGGGCAGGAGAGGGCCGAGCGGGCCGAGATCGATGTTGAGATCGGAGGGGGACAGGTCGAAACGGTCGCACAGCTCGTTCATCGCCTCTTCGAGGCGCATCAAGGTCAGGCCGAGCACTTCCACCTGGTCGTCCGACAGGTCTCCGCGCTCCATCCGCCGGACGCACTGCCGCTCCATGAGCTGGCGGACCAGCTCGACGAGGGTGAGGACGAGCCGGGACAGGTCGCGCTCCACCGCCTCGCGATCGGCCTCGATGCGAAGCCGCCGCTCCGGCCGCCCATCCGAATCCCGGGTTCTAGTCATGGCGGCGTACGCCCGCGACCGAGTCGCCCTCCCGTACGGACATGATCAAGGCCCGCAGGGAGATGCGGACGAGGTCGATGTCGGCGATGGAGAGCACGAGGTCTCCGCTGATCACCACCCCGCCCGCCAGCAGGCGGTCGAGGAGATCCACGAGCGCCACGCGCTCCGAGGGCAGGTGGCCCTCGGCCGCCAGCGCGGCGCCCCGCGGCTCAGCGACGGTCATCCTGTTCTCCCTCCGCACCCGCCTCGACGGACGTGGTGAAGGAGTAGGGCGCCCACGGGCCGGTCAGCTCCAGGTCGACGCCTTCTCCGCGCAGCCTTTCGACGACCTGTCCGAACTCCTGGCCGCGCTCCTCGTCGACCAGGTAGGCGCCGTTGAGGACCATCCAGTCCTCCCGGCCCGACAACTGCGGGTCCTGCGGGCGGTGCAGATGGCTGGCCTCCGCGAGCGACTCCAGCGTCTTGTGGATGAGCTCGGCGCGTGCGATCGCCCGCCGCCACGCCTCCTCGCGGTTGTGCAGGCCGGCTTGGCGCTTCTTGAGGTACGCCGCTCCCGGCCCGCCGCCCGCGGCCGATTCCTGCGCCGGCCGGTCGTCGGGCGGGGGGACGTACACCTTCACGCCCCATTCCTGACGATCGGCGATTTGCGCCAGTACCTCCATGAACGCCTCATGCCGGCGCTCGAGCAGCGTACGGACCTGCGCTTCGTCGTTGTAGATCGTGACCAGCCGCACGGGGGCGATCGGCGCCTTCGCCGCCACCGCCGCCACCACACGATGGTGGGCGCGTGCGGTTTCGCCGAGCCAGTCGAGGTCTTCCAGCGACTGCCGCAGCGGCTCCTCGCCGAACTCCGTCAACGGGACAGCGCTCACATACGCCACCAGACCCGCATGAGGTATCGCCTGTACGGCCCGGCCGGCGACTCCCGTCAGGC
The DNA here is from genome assembly GCA_017592665.1 of Streptosporangiaceae bacterium NEAU-GS5. Taxonomy (GTDB): domain Bacteria; phylum Actinomycetota; class Actinomycetes; order Streptosporangiales; family Streptosporangiaceae; genus NEAU-GS5. The sequence continues at coordinate 159,351 of JAGFNW010000006.1, forward strand.
CCTGCGTCGCGGCCGAATCGCGCTCCATCGCGACGGCGTAGAGGTAGGTGCCGACGTCACTCATCACGCTCCCCCGCTTCTGTCGGCCGTTTCCTGGAATCGTGGGACTCCAGCACGGAAGCCGCGACGTCCGGCGGGGAATCGCGGGACTCCAGCGCCGACGGCTGGGCCTCCTCCAAGGCGGCGAGCCGGCGGCGGAGGCTCCGGTTCTCCTCCTGCAGCGTCTCGCTCTTGCCGGAGAGCCATGGGTCGTGCTCCCACCAGTCGATCCCCATCTCCCTTGCCGTGTCGACCGACGCGATGATCAGGCGGAGCTTGATGGTCAGCAACTCGATGTCCAGGAGGTTGACGCGGATGTCGCCCGCGATCACGATCCCCCGGTCGAGCACGCGCTCCAGGATGTCGCCGAGATTGGCCGGTTCCCGGGAAGCGGAAGGGTTGTACGGCTGCCGCATCACGGAACTGGATTCGGACATGTCATCGTGTCCCGCCGTCGTCGCCGCTGCCGCGCCGGTAGCGGCGCTTCCTCCGGATTGAGATGAGATTTCCCTCTGCGTCAAGCTTTGCCTCGAAAAGCGAGAGAATGTCGCCGGACGAAGGGATTCGGCGGCCCTCGATCACCTCCACGTCCACCAGCCAGCCTTCGTCAACCGGCTGCACGCTGGTGGCGCCTTCCACTTCCTTCGCGGTCAGCTCGGCGACGCGCCGCGACCCGGCGTTTCCGGCGGTCATCGCCGTCAGGACGCGGGGACGCTTCTTGACCTCGGGACGCCGCCGGTCCTCCGGGACATCGCGATCGGCAGGCACACTGTCACCCTCTCTCGTCCGTCAGCCTTCACGCGATCCGCCGGCGCGGCCGGTCATCGGCTGAAGGATCAGCTCCGTCTCGCGGGCCGCGTCCTCCTCTGTTATCTCGCCGTCGGCCTTGAGCTGCTCGATCTCCTCCAGCTTGCGGCGGACCCTGGCCGGATCATGCATCTCGCGCTCGGCCTCTTCCTGAATCAGCTGACCCAGGCGGATCACCCCATGGACGGGGGCGAGCGGCCAGCCGAAGAGCAAGCTGATCAACCCCATCGCGCATCACCCCGCCTGGCTCGTGGTGACGAAGTCGTACGGGGCCAGCGGCCCGAGCAGCCGCAGCCGCACCCGCCCCTCCCACCGATCGGAGAACTCGGCCACGACCCTTTCGAGCTCTTCCCGCCGGTCGTTCTCCACCAGGAGCGCCACATGGACGGCGTCCAGATCGTGTGTCGGTTCCCGTACGAAGGAAAGCGCGCTCACCGGCGCGACGGCATCGAGCACCGCGTGCGTATCGGCGTTGTACTTGGCGCTGATGGCGCCCGTCAGAATCTCTCCGAGCCTGATCTGGGCATCGCGGGCGACGGCCTCGGGCACGCCCCGGATCTCGTCCCGCAACCGGGCGGCCTCCGGGTTCTCCGCCAGCACCTCGCCCAGCACGGCCCCCTCGACGTAGCGCCCCTTGACGACGTACTCGGCCAGCCCTTCCATCTCTTTCAGCGCGGCCAGAAACTCGTCGTGATGCGGCGCGAGCAGCTCGTCGACGACCGCCTCCCGGCTGGCCAGGACGGCGCCGAAACGGAGCGGCAACACGGGCACCTCCGCCGCCGTGCCGTCCAGCAAGGCCTGGTGCCGCATGAGGTCGTCGGGCGTGCCCAGGGGCCGATCGAGGGTGATCGCGCTCACGAGAGCGGCGATGTCACCGTGCCGGACGATCTCCAGCTCGCCCGGCTCGTCGCCCACCCCGCGAGCGTCCTCCTCGACCTCGACGTCTTCGGGGACCAGGCCGTAGACGTAGATGCCGACCTCTGGTTCGGTATCGACGGCCATGTCAGCGTTCCTCCGATCGCTGCGATGACTCCTCGGGTTCGTCGTCTTCGTCTTTGCCGACGAAGTCGCTCAGCTTGTCACCGGCCGCGTCCAGCACGCCGCCGGCGATGTCCTTGCTCGCGCCACCTATCTGGCCTTGCTTCGCGCCCTTTACGATCTCGGGCAGCCCCGGCGGACTCGACTCCGCGAGATCCAGCCGGTTGACGGCTTCGGCGAAGCGCAGGTACGTGTCCACGCTGGCCACGACCACGCGGGCGTCGATGGTCAAAAGCTCGATGCCGACGAGCGAGACCCGGACGTACGCGTCGATGACGAGCCCCTTGTCGAGAATCGTGTCGATGACATCCGCCAAACCCGATGGCGACGGACCTCCCGCCACACCTCCCTGAGCGGCCTGGACGGTCATAGCGTGTTCCCCCGATCTCCTCCGCAGGTGCCAGGTCGGTCACCCGTCAGGCCCGGTGGGTCTCCAGCTTGCGCCGAACCGGCCGCGCCGGGCCCTCTCGTCGCGGCCGCCCCCGATCGCGCGAACCCTTCGGAGCCGTCTTCTTCTCGGCGCCTTCCTCCGGCTCACTAGCAGGTTCCTCTTCCTCCGGCTCCTCTTCCTCCGGCTCCTCTTCTTCCGCTTCCTTGGGCTCTTCCTTGGACTCCTCTTCAGACTCGGTTCCCTTGGACTCGGGCTCCTCGGGCTCCTCGGGCTCCTCGGGCTGCTCTTCCTCTGGTTCCTCCTCGGACTCCTCTTCGGGCTCTTCCTCGGGCTCTTCCTCGGGCTCCTGCGGCTCCTCGGCCTTTCCTTCCTGCTCCTCCTCCTGAACCGCGTGCTCGTGGTCCTTGACGACCTTGCCCTCGTGAATCTCGCCGCGCCAGCCGTTCGCCGCCATCTCGTCGGGGTGCAGCATGGTCCCCGTCATCACGTGCCTACCGAAGTGCTTGAGCTCGAGGCGGGCCCGCCTGCCCTGCGCCCGCCAGATGTTGCCCGTACGCTCGAACATCCCCTGAGGGTGATACTCGAGCACCAGCACGACCCGGGTCAGCTCAGGCCCGATCTCGTGGAACGTCACGGCGCCGTCGACGCGGCCCTTGTCACCCGTGGATCGCCACATGATCCGCTGGTCGGGCACCTGCTCGACGATCTGCGACCGCCACGTCCGGTGCGACCAGAAGATCTGCGCCTGCCACATGAGCTTCTCGTCGGCGGACTGCTTCACGGTCTCGACCTTCTTCATGAAGCTCGGGAAATCCTGAAACTGCGTCCACTGGTTGTAGACGACCCGGATGGGCGCCCCGATATCGATCGTCTCCACGATGTTGGTGAGCTTGAGCTTCTTGCCCTGATCCTTTTTCTTGCCCTTGCCGCCCCCGAACACCTTGCTGACGACCCCCTTCATCGCGCCCTTGAACGCTCCCTTGACGGCTTCCTTCCCGATGCTCGTGCCGCCGCCGCCGTCGTCGCCGTCGTCGCCGCCGCCCGCCTTCCCAGTGAGCGCCGACATGACGCCCGAACCGTTGCCCTCCGCATAGTCGGTCAACCGGCTGGTCGCCCCCTCGATCCGGTCCGCCAGAGAGCCCATCGCCCGCTCCATCAGGGCCCGGCCCAGGTTTCCCAGCTCCGCGGTCAGCCGCTCGGTCGGAATCTGCCGGACGATCTCCTTCACCGCCCCGCCCTTCGTATCCTGGGACATCCTGGTCACCCCCGACCCTTGCCCGCCGCCTGGGGCTCCCGCGACGGCTTCGCATCCTCATCACCATCAGGCTGCTTGCCGGTGTCGGCCGCCGGCTCCCGCGACTCGTCTTCCTGCTCGGGCGCCTCCTCATCGTCGCCGCCGGACTTGCCCGGCGACCGCAACGCTTCGGCGCGATCGTGCAGTTTCGAGCTGACCGTGTCGATCTGCCGGCTCGTGGCGGCGACAGCGGCGGCCTTGCCTACCTCTGTCAGGTTGCCGCGGAGGCGGTCGACCACCTGTTCCAGCTCCGGGGACGCGCCGAGGGTCTTCAGCGCCTTACCGAGCATGCCGCCCTCGCCCTTCCGCAGCCGCCCGGCGGCCCCGGCCGCCGCCAGCACGGCAGCCAGGCGGAGCTTGTGGCGTCGGCCCAGGTAGTAGCCGGCCGCGATGGCCAACCCCACGCGGATGCTGTCCTTCATGGTGAGCGCTCCTCGCTTTTCTGCCGCGCCTCATCAACGCGGATCAGGCCCCCCCTGCCCGTGACTCGGACAAACAAACACGAAACAGACAAATCGGGCCATGGGTGGATGTGATACGTTCGGCGGCGCCGTGCGCTGCGCGCGAACCGAGGAGGTGAGACCGATCAACACACCGTCAGGTCGGGACTCCCTCCCCTGCATGGCTTAGGGAGTGCCCGTGGCAGGCCTCCCGAAAGGGCGTGAACGCCATGCGCTTCACCTCAGAGACGTCGTCCGACGGCGTCCGCGAACAACTCTTCACCCTCGGTGAGATCCCCGGCGTCCTGTGGACGCCGGAAGGCGCCGCCGGCGCCCGTCCCCTGATCTTGATGGGGCACGGCGGCGGTCAGCACAAGAAGGCCCCCGACATCGTGACCCGTGCGCGACGCTTCGTGATCGAGCTCGGTTTCGCGGTGGCCTCGGTCGACGTACCCGGCCATGGGGACCGGCCGACGGACGAGAGGTACGACCGGATCGCGGCCGGGAACCAGGCCCGCGTGGAGGCCGGGGAGGACCCGGCCCCGCTGATCGCCGGCTTCCAGGCGCTCGTGGCCCGGCAGACCGTACCGGAATGGCGGGCGGCGCTCGACGCGCTGCAGGAACTCGAGCACATCGGCATCGGCCCGGTCGGCTATTGGGGGGTGTCGCTGGGCTGCGGCCTCGGCGTCCCGTTCGTCGCCGCCGAATCCCGCGTCCGCGCGGCCGTACTGGGACTGGGCGGGGCACTGGCATCGGCCGAGGCCGCCGCGCGGATCACCGTACCGGTCGAGTTCCTGCTGCAGTGGCACGACGAGCGAGTGCCGCGAGCACAGGGCTTGGCACTGTTCGACGCCCTGGCCTCAGCCGAGAAGACGCTGCACGCCAACCCCGGCAAGCACGGCGGGACGCCGCCATTCGAGCTGGACAGCACCCTCCGCTTCTTCGCCCGCCACCTGGGCTGACATCTCCGGCACTCCTTTAGAGCAGGCGCGACATCACCATGACGTCGCGCCTGCGGCATGCTTGACTTGATTTGACGCCATCATGGTGTCATAGTGACGTCATGGACCTTGCGCCTTATGTAGATCAGCTCCGGCGCGAACTCGCGATCGCCGCCGGAGCGGGCGGCGAGGAGGCTCGCGCGCTGGCCGAGCGCCTCGCCGCCACGCTCGAATCGGCCGCCCGGCTCGCGCTGCTTGAGGCCCTGTCGGCCGCCGCAGACGAGATCACCCAGGACCTCGCACCGGGGTCCGTCGAGGTGCGGCTGCGCGGGCGCGACCCCGATTTCGTCGTGACGTCACCGCCGCGCAGCGCCCGCCCGTTCGAGGAGACGAGCGAGATCGGGCAGGCCGACAGAGCTCCCGCCCCGCCGCCACCGCCGCCGGACGTCGACGAGGGCGGCACATCCCGTATCTCGCTCCGGGTCCCGGAGCAGCTCAAGCCGCGCATCGAGGAGGCGGCCGCCCGCGAGGGGCTGTCGGTCAACTCGTGGCTGGTCCGGGCCGTCGCCGCAGCGCTCGACCCGGGCGACGCGAGCCGCCGCTCCGGGCGGCGCCCGGCTCAGCAGACCGGCAACAGCTTCAGCGGGTGGGTGCGCTGATGGCCACGCCAACGCCCGGCAAGGGAACCTTCGACACCCCGGTCCCCATCCTCGTCATCCTCGAGACGGCCACCGGCACCGTCCGGATCACGGCGAGCGACCGCACCGACACCGTCGTCGACGTCCGCCCGAGCGATCAGCTCAACGACGCCGACGTGCAGGCCGCCCGGCACACCCAGGTCGACTACGCCGACGGCAGGCTCCGGGTGCGCACCGACAAGGAGCACGTTGGCGCGGCCACCGGCTGGGATTTCTCGCTCGGCAAGCTCGTCGAGTCGCCCGCGACCTGGGCGCGTTCGCTGCTGCTCGGCCCGGGCTCGGTCGACGTGACGATCAGTCTGCCGGCCGGCTCCCGCCTCGACGTCAAGACGGCGGCGACGGTCCTGTGCCGGGGCTCGTTCGGCGAGGTGACGGTCACCACGACGTACGGCGACATCCGGGTCGAACAGGCCGGCCGGCTGCGGGCGAAGAGCACCTACGGCGACATCACGGTCACCCGCGCGTTCGGGCACGCCGAGGTCACCACGACGCACGGCGGCATCCACATCGACGAGATCGACGGCACCGCGGCGGTCAAAACCTCCCACGGCGAGGTCCGCCTCCGCGAGGTGACCGGCGAACTGCGGCTGAACAGCGCCCACGGCGACATCACCGTCGATCGCGCCCTGGCCGGCGTCGCCGCCAAGACCGCGTACGCCAGCGTGCTCATCGGCGAGGTGGTGTCCGGCTCGATCGTCATGGAGACCACCGGCGGCGGCCTGGACCTCGGGGTCCGGGAAGGCACGGCCGCCTGGCTGGACGTGAGCTCCATCCACGGCACCGTCGACGTCTCCCTCGACCCCAGCGACGACCCCCGCCACGGGGACCTGATCGTCAAGGTGCGGGCCCACACCACCTACGGCGACATCTTCGTTCACCGTTCCTGACAACCAAGGAGATCCTCATGCCAGACGCGATCGTGGCCGAAGGCCTGGTCAAGAAATACGGCGACGTCGTCGCCCTCGACGGGATGGAGCTGACCGTCCCCGAAGGGACGATATTCGGGCTGCTCGGCCCCAACGGCGCAGGCAAGACCACCACCGTGCGGATCCTCACCACGCTCCTCAAGCCGGACGCCGGGCGAGCCACAGTGGCCGGGCTCGACGTCGTCCGTGACGCCGCGCGGCTGCGCGCCCAGATCGGCGCATCGGGCCAGTACGCCGCCGTCGACGACCACCTCACCGGCGCCGAGAACCTGGAGATGGTCGGCCGCCTCTACCACCTCGGCATCAAGCACAGCAAGCAGCGCGCCCGCGAACTGCTCGACCGCTTCGACCTGGCCGACGCCGCCGACCGCCCGGTGCAGGGCTACTCCGGCGGCATGCGACGCCGGCTCGACCTGGCCGGCGCGCTGGTCGCCAACCCGCCCGTGCTGTTCCTCGACGAGCCCACCACCGGCCTCGACCCGCGGGCCAGGATCGGGCTCTGGGACGTCATCGCCGAGCTCGTCGCCGCGGGCACGACGGTGCTGCTGACCACCCAATACATGGAGGAGGCCGACCGGCTCGCCAATCGGATCGCGGTGGTCGACCACGGCCGCGTCATCGCGCTCGGCACGGCCGACGAGCTGAAGGACCAGGTCGGCGGCGACCGGATTCAACTGTCGGTGACGAGCGCGGCGCATCTGGAAAGCGCCGCCCGGACGCTGGCGCCGCTGGCCGTCGGAGACATGCAGATCGACGCCACCGCCCTGCAGGTGACGATCCCGGTTGCGGGCGGCGCGGTCGCGCTGACCCAGGCCCTCGGCCATCTGGCCGCCGAACGGATCACCGTACGCGACGCCGGTCTGCGCCGGCCGACCCTCGACGACGTGTTCTTGAGCCTCACGGGACACGAGGCCGACGAGAAGATCAAGGAGAAGGAGACCGTCCGATGAACACCCTGAGACTGGCCGTCGCCGACGGCGTGACGATCGCCAAGCGCAACGCGTTGAAGATCCGCAGAGCCCCCGACCTGCTGGGCGGCGTGGTCATACTCCCCATCGTCTTCGTGCTGCTGTTCACCTACGTCTTCGGCAGCATGATCAGCCTGCCCGGCATGTCGTACGCGGAATACATGCTGCCCGGGATCTTCGTCCTGACCATCGTCACCAGCGCGCAGATCACCGGCTACACCCTGACGATGGACCTGCAAAAGGGCATCTTCGACCGGTTCCGCACCCTGCCGATGTCACCCTCGGCGGTGCTGACCGGCCAGACCGCCAGCGACGTGATCATGAATCTGATCAGCATGGTCACCATGGCGCTCGTCGGGCTGCTGGTCGGCTGGCGCATCCACAGCTCGCCGCTCGAGGCCGCCCTCGGTTTCCTGATGCTGCTGTTCTTCGCGTACGCCTTCTCCTGGGTGACGGCCACGGTCGCGCTGGCACTGCGCACACCCGAGGTCTTCAACAACATCGCCACCCTCATGTCGTTCCCGCTGGTCTTCCTGTCCAACGCCTTCGTCGACAGCGCGCGGCTGCCTGGCCCGCTGAAGGTGGTCGCCGACTGGAACCCGGTCTCCACGCTCATCCAGGCCGCACGCGAACTGTTCGGCAACACCAGCCCGGCCCTCCCCGTGCCCAGCGCCTGGCCGCTGCGGCATGCGGTGCCGGTGTCGCTGCTGTGGTCGGTCGTGCTGCTGGTGGTGTTCGTGCCGCTGGCCACGCGGCTGTACAAGCGGGCCGTCAGCCAATGAGCCACCCGCCGGCCCACTTCTCCGACCGCGAGCGCTTCTCGGACAGGGATCGTGATGTGGCGGTGGAGCTGATCCAGCAGGCGTACGCGGACGGCCTGCTCAGCCCCGCCGAGCTGGAGCAGCGGCTCGAACTGGCGCTCACCGCCGCCTCCCTCCACGACCTGCGGCCGGTCGTCGCCAACCTGCCGGACGAAATGATCCGGATCTTCTCCACCAAGGGGGGCGTCACACGGGCCGGCGACTGGCACGTCCCGCGCCGGCTGCGCATCGACTCCGAATATGGCAAAGTGCGGCTCGACCTATCCCGGGCGCACATCCCGTACACACGGATCGACCTCGAGCTCTGGCTCGAATACGGCGGCGCCAAAATCATCCTGCCGGCCGGGGCGTCCGCGAACACCGATGGCGTGCGCATCGGATGGGGCAAAGTGGTCAGCAAAGAGGCGAGCCGCCAGTCCCCAGGCAGGCTGCACCTCCAGATCACCGGCGAACTGCCCTACGGCCGCCTCACCATCCGCGCCGCCCGAAGCCGGCACGCTTCGTGATGTACGGGAAATGTATCGCGCAATGCGATTCTCGCTGCCGACAGAGCCGTCGATAGAGAGATGAGCCAATGCGTAAATTCATGCAACTTATCGGCTCCCTGACATTAGGCCTCGCGCTGCTGTTCGCCGCCGCTCCCCCGGTATCAGCTGATTCGGTCACCTGGGGCTGGGGCGACAACCATCGCCTCTGCCGCACGGATCCTTCCTGCGTCAGAGCCGGCGGCGTGGTCAGGCTCTGGCAGGCCATCGCCGTCACCGCACTGGTCCTCCCGTACGACTTCATTGACGGCGAATTCGGGGTGGGCACGGAGAATGCCACCAAGAGCATGTTCAGCGGCAGGACGGTCGTCGAACCATGGATGTGGCAGCACATCGAAGCCGGCATCACATATGTGTCCGGAGATTGCCCCGGCAGCACCGAATATTATAGGTGGACCGTACGGACACAATACGGCTACGACCAGACCCTGCAGCTACGCATGGCCTGCACCGGAATCTGGTCGTTCTTCAACCCACGCACCCAGGCGTGGGCCGGCACCGGCCACTGATCTCCCGCAACTCGCTCGATGTGCGGCGACGGCCGCCATGACGGCCGATCGAGTGGCCGGAACAGGATGGAACGCCCCCTCCACAAGGGCCCCCATTGGAGGAGCCGGAGCAAGGGAGCGGACTTGAACCTCAGACGTGCATTAGGCGTGGGCATGGGGCTCGCACTCGCCACAGCGGGTGCGGTTTGGCTGAGCATGCCCGCCCAGTCCGACGCGAGGGTGGTTCCGTCCCCCACTGGCAGCCCGACCCTCACCCCGGCCCCAACCGGCAGCCCCACCCCGATCCCCACCCCCACGAATCCGCCTTACCCGACCACCTGCGCGATCCAGACGTACACCACGGGGAACTATCTGACCGCCGTCGGCGGCGGTGGCCGCACCACCGACGTGATCCACAGCAACGCGACCCTGTTCCAGGGGTGGGAGCGGTTCACCCTCGTCTCTGCGGGCGACGGCGTGCACGTCGGCATCAAGACGCTGACCGGCAACTACCTCACCGCCATGGGCGGCGGGAATCAAACCGGCGACGTCATCCACTCGAACGCCACGTGGCTGCAGGCCTGGGAAGAGTTCAGACTGGTCCCGCTCGGGAGCGGCCTGTTCGGCATCCAGACCATCGACGGCCACTACCTGACCGCCGTCGGCGGTGGCGGCCTCACTACCGATGTGATCCACAGCAACGCGACCCTGATCCAGGGATGGGAGATCTTCCGCTTCACCTGCGGCCTCTGACCAGCGAGGGACACTGCCGGCCGGGGCCCGCGGCGGCCCGGCCGGCAGCGCGAATGCGTGCGGTCAGGGATTATCTCCGCACGTCACGTCGACGGATTTGGTCGATTTCAGATTCTGCGCATTGTTCAATTCGACGGTGACGGTATATTTCTTGTTGGCGGTGCACGCGCTGGAAACGTGCTCCTGATCGTCCCAGGCGCCCTTCTGCACCGTCCCGGTGTTCGTTCTCACCGACCAGCGAATGGTCGTATACGGGCCGGTCCCAACGTTTTGGACGTCACAGCTGTAGGTGCTCAAACCAGGGTCGCAGTGGAGCGACGCCACCGGATGCGGCGGCGGCACGGGGGGCACCTGGGAGACATTGGGCTCGCTCCGGCCGTTGAGCCCGCCGCCCCAGGTCGGCCAGCATTCGATGCCGACGGGGCTGCCGTTGTTGTACGCCTGGCGCAGACAGTTGCGCATGGCCAGTTGCCCCCAGTAGTTGGCGTGCCCGCCCTCCTGTGTCTGATAGTCGTCGTAGTCCGAGTTATCCCAGGGGCCGGCGGGGAGGAACCCCGGCAACGCGTCGCGGATTTCCTGACTGACCCGCATCTGCGTGAACCACTCAGAGACGTCCGCGGCACCGGGATTCGTCCAATAAGTCACGCCTTTCTCCTCCATCGTGCCCACGCCGTTCTGACAGAGAGCGTGCCCCGTTCCGATGCCCTGCATGTCGACCAGCCTGACGTTGGGGTGATTCAGCTCCTGCACGGCGCTGCGAACCGCGCCGTTGAGCGCCGGCACCGCGGTCGAGACGGCCCAGTCGGCGTCCTGGTCCCAGGCGGCGCAGCCGCTCTCGCCGCGCTCCCAGGTCGATTCGGAATACCGGAAACCACTGGCGCCCGGGATGGGCACCCAATACGTGTCCACCAGGAGCGTCCATTGCTGGTTTGAGTAGCCGGCGTTCTGCATCGCCTGCCGGGTGTTGTTGATGGCCGTCTTGATGTCGGCTTTCAATGTGGCCAACGCCGAGGCGGTGAACCGGTTGGTGAGGTCTGAATCGGTGTGGCAGTAATGGCGGCCGGAGAAGACATCCACCTGGGATACGTACCACTTCGTGATGCACGACTTGAGGATGGCGGAATAACCGAGATTGTTCGCGCCGATCAGCAGGGAAACCGCCTTGACGTTGTGCGTGGCGGCGAATTCCTGCAGCAGCAACGCCTGCCCCTTGTGATTGCTCGGCAGACCGGGCGGTGTGGTGGTGAAGTCGATGCCCGGCTTGAAGTTGCCCTCGTTGTTGCTCTGCACCGTGTTGGTCCTGGCGCCCGAGCAGGCGAAGTTCACCCCATTGACCCCGCCGCCGATATAGACGGCGGCGCTCCTCGATCGGTGGCAACCGCGGATCTGTTCGTAGGAGTCGGGCAGGTGCCAGATCTGCTCGGAGCTGATCGGCCAGTTGTACTCACATGTTTCGATGCGCAGCCGGAAGTCGCCGTTGAGCACAGGATTGACACCCAGGCACTTCCCCGACTGCGGGTTGAGGATGTGAGCGCCGTCCGGCAACTCCTGCCAGATCTGCGCTCCCGTCCCATTGCAGTCATACAGCTGGACAGGGGTGAGTGCCGCCGTCGAGCCGTTGGTCACGTCCAGGCACTTCCCGAGCGCTCGGATCGTGCCGTCAACGCCGAGGTTGCCGCTGTTCGGACTCGTGTGAATGGTCCAAGATTGCGCGGCCGTACCGTTACATGGGTACAGCCAGATGGGGGTTCCATTGGCGGAGGATCCGCCTTGGACATCGACGCATTTGTTGCTCAGGCCCGTGATCGCGCCCGGAAATCCCCCGTCGTGATACGCCTTCTCGCCGAGCGCGTCAGACTTGTTCGACGACCCGTTCGCGTTGCCCGCCCAGCGTCCGCCCTCGCCGGAGATCGCCGAGTCGCCCAAGCTCACGATGTACGGTGCCCCGTTGCCCGGGCCGTCCGCCACGGCATGCTCAGCAGCCGGCTCCACCGCGACAAGCGCCACGGCCGCCAGCACGGCCCCCGCGAGGGCCATGCCTAACCTAGGTTTCCTCATTCCGCCGATCCTGTCGGCGACCCCTGGCCGACGACATAAGCACAAGTGCGTATGAGCAGCCGCGTGGGAGGCCTGCCCGGCGCCGTTTGTCGTGTGCCCCGCTGCCCACACCCCGATCGGCGAATCTGACCGATGTGAGCAACGCAGTCTGTGCCACCGCCGCGGGCACCCGGGTCGACTTGGTGCTGGTGGACGAGATCCACAACATCAGCCTGCCGACCCGCGCCGGGGCGGAGGTGGCGGACACGCTCAAGTGCTCGCCGAGCAGCTGCCCGCCACATTCATCTCCGCCGCCTGGACGTGGAGGAGATCGGCCTGTTCGCCGGCACCCGGGGGAAGGCAGATCGCCGGGCGGTTCACGCGCTTGCCCCGCCGATGTGCCGAAGTACATCGTGCGTGCATATATGCGTTTACAGACCCCCCGGCCTCCTCCCGCTGAACTGGTGACAGCCCGGGCAGCATTCTCGGGCCCACCAAACGGGAGGGAATCATGCGTAAGTTTCTGAAGTGGAGCGTGCCGCTGATCGCGGTGGCACTGGCGGCCACGACCCTGCTACCCGCGTCGTCCGCGTCCGCGCGCACCAGCAGCACCCTGTACAAGCTCGAACTGATCTCGATCATGTGCAACAACCAACAGGACACCATTGGCCCGGACAAAGTGAGAATGTACATCAACGGGGCCTTTGTGGACGGCCCCCGGAGTTTCCATCGTGGCGACAGCCATACCTTCACCAACACGAACGCCCTCTTCACCGGCGTCGCCACCATCGAGGCCTGGGAGGAGGACGGCATCAGCAACGACGACTTCCTCGGCAGCGTCACGGTCAGCCAGAACGCTTCCGGCGGAGGCATCCAGACCGGCTACTTCGACGCGCTCAAGCACGCGAAGTACACCATCCTCTATGAGGTCACCCCGAACTAATAGGGGGACGATCTCCACGCGATCCCCGGCGCCGGCTCTCGGGTCCCGTTATGCGCGGAGAATTGCCTGCACGTGGCTTCCGGCGAAAGTTACGATCGGGGGGCTTCAGCGACGGGGATCTCGATGCACGAGTGGTCTGCCACCTACTGCCGAATTGATCGACGTAGAGGTCAAAGGCGGCGCTCCGCGCCGCCGCGCGTCCTTCCCGGCCGCCCGCTGCGCATGCGGTGTGCGGCCTGGGGACCGTCCTCGCGCCGCGACGGCCGTGCAACGCCGCGCCGGCTTGCCGCCGGAAGCCGCCGCGGCCTCACTCGTCCAACTGGCCCGCGATCCCAGCGCGATCCCCGTCTCCTGGGCCTTCTTCGGCCCGCGCCGGCGCCTGATCCGCGTGCCCGAGCGCGCCGCGAACCCCGCTCGCCGCGCCGAGGTCTGGGCCGCGAGCGAAGCGATGGTCCACCCCTGGCTTGCCATCGACCTCGTCACCTGAGGTCAGGCGGCGTGGGCCAGGAAGAACTGGTTGCTGCCGCCGTTGTTTACCACGTGTCGATTCGCCGCGCCGTTGGCTCCGCTGGCGCCGGCGACGGCCATGTGGAGGCCGCTGCCGACGTTCCTGAGCTGGGCACCGGCGATGCCGTTGGTGGTGGTGCAGAGGCCGCTGTGCTTGTTGACGATCTGGTAGCCGGAGCCGGCCAGCCGGAAGGTCCAGACCTGATTGTCCCCGGACAGGCTCCACTGGATGATCGGCGCGCCGTTGCGCTAAGAGCGTCCACCTCGAGCGGCAGCCCTATTTGGGGCGTTCGTCACTCCTTAGATCTGTACGTGAGCCCGCACCGAGTGCAATGGTGACGGATATGCGCGCAGTGGTCGTCAGCCCGGTGTTCGTGGGCCGGCAGGAGGAGCTGGCCAGTCTGGCGGAGGAGGTCACCAGGGCGAAGGCGGGCAAACCGCGGTTCGTCATGGTCGGCGGCGAAGCCGGGGTAGGCAAGACGCGACTGGTGGAGGAGGCCGCGCGGCTGGCGAGCGAGGCGGGTTTACGCGTACTGGCGGGCCGCTGCGTCGAGGTCGGCCCGGACGGACTGCCGCTCACCCCGCTGGTCGAGGCGCTCCGTACGCTGGCCAGGTCGGCGACCCCCGAGCAGCTCGACCGGTGGCTGGGCCCGGCCCGCGGTCCTCTCGCGCATCTGCTGCCAAGCCTCGACCCGTCCGGCGGGCACGGCGCCGGCCAGGGCACCCAGCTGCCCGAGCTGGTGCTCGGCCTGGTGGAGCGGCTGAGCGAGGACCAGCCGCTGATGGTGGTGATCGAAGACCTCCAGTGGGCCGATCAGTCCACGCTCACTCTGCTGGCCTATCTCGTCCGCACGATCCAGGACCGGCCAGTCCTCATGGTGGCGAGCTACCGATCCGACGAGATCGACCGGAGGCACCCGCTCCGGCCGCTGGTGAGCGGGTGGGAGCGGGCCCGGCAGGTGCGCCGCATGGAGCTGAGCCGCTTCGGCCGCGAGGAGGTCGCCGCGCAGGCGGCCGCCATCTTTGGTCACACGATCGACCCGGAAACGGTCGAGCTCGTTCTGGACCGTTCTGAAGGCAACGCGTTCCTCGTCGAAGAGGTCCTCGAACACGTACGCTCCGGCGGCGACCCCGCCGAACTCTCCCCCACTCTGCGCGATCTGCTGCTGGTCCGGGTCGAGTCGCGCTCCCCGGAAGCGCAGCGGCTGATGCGCGCCGCCTCGGTGGCCGGGCGCCAGGTCCCGGAGCGGCTGCTCGCCGCGGTCGCGGACCTGCCGCCGGCCACGCTGTTCGAAGGGCTCCGCGAGCTCGTGGAGCATCACCTGCTCGTGGTGAGCGAGGCCGCGCAGGGCTACTCGTTCCGGCACGCGCTGGCCCGCGACGCCGTCTACCACGACATGCTGCCGGGCGAGCGGGCCGGCTGGCACGTGGCCTACGCCCAGGCGCTGACCGGGAACGCGGGGCTCGCCACCGAGTTCGCCCTGGTCCCCGCGGCGCTGGCACACCACTGGTTCGCCGCGCTCGACCTGCCCGCCGCCCTCCCCGCGTTGCTCGCCGCCGCGGCCACCTCGTCCGCGTACGCGCCCGCGGAGGAGCTCAAGCACCTGGAGCGGGCGCTGGAGATCTGGCCGCGGGTGCCGGACGCCTCGGCGCTCACCGGCGCCGAACTGGTCGACCTGCTGACTTCGGCGGCGGACGCGGCCTTCCGCGCGGGGTTCGTCGATCGCGCGCTGTTCCTCCTCGACCAGGCGCTCGCGGAGCCGGGCGTCCGGGTCACCCGGCGCGCGATGCTGATGGAGCGGCGCGCCATGGTCCTCCGCGACCTCGGGCGCGAGGACGAAAGCGGCGCCACGCTCCGCGCCGCGCTGGATCTGCTGCCGGCCGAGCCGCTCACCTACACCCACGCCGTCGTGCTGACCTCGCTGGCCGTCATCGTCATGCTGAGCGGAGACCGAGACCAGGGCGACATCGTGGTGCGTGCCGTGGAGGTGGCGACCCAGGTTCAGGCCGAACCGCAGCTGGCCGAAGCGCTCATCACGCTGGGCACCATGCAAGCCTCCACGGACGGGGACATCGACACGGGCCTCGCTACCCTCCTCGACGGGCTGCGGCTCGCCGAACGGCTAGGTGCGGTCGAGACGACGATTCGCGGCCACGTCAACTACAGCCATCTCCTGGAGATGGCCGGGCGGCACCAGGAGGCGATCGATTTCGCCGGCGCCGGGGTCGAGCTGGCCAGGCGGACCGGCCGCGCCAGGACGACGGGCGCGTTCCTGACCGGGAACATGGTCGAGCCGATGGTCCGGCTGGGTCGCTGGCAGGAGGCCGAGGCGGCGGCCGTGCAGGCCATGCGGTCCGACCCAGAAGGCGTCTTCGCGGTGCCTCTGCTCGAGCCACTCGCCCACATCGCCGTACTCAGCGGCCGCCGGGAGGAGGCCCAACGGCACTGCGAGCGGCTGGGGCAGCTCCTCCGCGTCTCGCACGACCCGCAGATGGTCCAGCCCTTGGCCTTCGCCCGGGCTGAGATGCGCCGGCTGGCCGGCGACCCCACGGGCGCACTGAAGATCATAATGGCTGCGCTGGCCGAAGAGCGGGACGTCGGCATGGGCCGCCACGCGTGGCCGCTGGTGTGGCTCGGCAGCCGGATCGCGGCCGACCTGACGATCCTTTCCCGAGACCGCCGCGTCGCCGACGAGGCGGGAGCTGAGGCCGCCGACAAGCTGGCCGAGATCGCCGCCGCACTGCCCGCGATCGCGCCGAGCACCCGCGGCTACCGGGCTTCGACCGCCGCCGAGCGGGGCCGACCGGCCGGAGACGAGAAGGCGTGGGAGGACGCGGTGGCGGCGTGGCGCGCCACCGACGAGCCGTATCAGCTGGCCTACGCCCTGTTCCGGCTCGCCGAGGCTCGGCTGGCCGGCGGCGACCGCCGTACGGCGACCGAGCTGGCGCGTGAGGCCTCCGAACTGGCCGCCCGGATGGACGCGCGCCCGCTGTTGGACGACATCGAGGCCCTGGCCCGGCGCGGCCGGCTGACCCTCGGCCAGGAGGAACGCGAAGAGCGGCCGCCCGAGCCGGTCGACGAGGACCCGCTCGGACACTTCGGCCTGACCGAACGCGAGCGTGAGGTGCTGCTCCTCATCGCCGGCGGCCGATCGAACGCGCAGATCGCCACCGAACTCTTCATCAGCCCGAAGACGGCGAGCGTGCACGTCTCCAACATCCTCGCCAAGCTCGGCGTGACCGGCCGGGTCGAGGCCGCGGCCCTTGTCCACAGACTCACTTGAGATACCACGACCTCGCCGAAGTCGACCTCCGCCTCATCGCCGGGGCGGTGCGACTGCCGCACGAACACCTCGGCCGGACCGCGGCCGGCCTCCGCCCTGACCTGCGGCTTGCGCTCGGCGACGTATGCCCGGACCACGGGATAGGACACGTCGGTCATCTGGTGCTCGTCGATCCGTGGGAGTAGAAGGCACCCACCCCATCGCCTCGCTGTGTTCCATGGCTGTTCCAGAGATGGCTGGCAATGCCGGGAACGGCCGGGAACTGCTGGCAAACGAAACGGCCCCCGGTCGGGACGTATCCCGAGGTCAGGGGCCGTGTATCTGCTGGTGGCAGGTCCAGGGTTCGAACCTGGGTAGGCTGAGCCGACGGTTTTACAGACCGCTCCCTTTGGCCGCTCGGGCAACCTGCCGTGTCTTCCGCCGTGGCGGCGACAGGTAGAAGAATAGCGGACTTCGGGGGTGCCTGTGACACCGGTTTGTCCTGGCGGGGCCACGTGCGTCCGGAAGGCTGTAGGCACAGGTCGGGAAGCCCGGTGGCATGGGGCTTCTCGGCTTCCGCGAGGTTCCGGCAGCGTAGGTGAGGGCGGTACACGTCTGCCTGATACGAAACGCTGCGGCCCGGCGTACCGGCGAAGGCCACACGTTCCGGGAGTACGGCGAAGGCCGCATGTTCCGTGCGTAGGGCGAGGGGCCACGTTCCGGCCTCCGGGGAGGACCGGCTGTTTCGGGGCGTACGACGAGGGCTAGATGTTCGGGATGTACGGCAATGGCGGGACGTTCCGGGCGTGCGGCGAAGGGCGGGGACCCGCGCGCGCATGAAGAAGGCTGGGCGTCTAAGGCGTGTGCCGAAGACCAAGCCCAAGACCAAGCCGAAGGCCAGGCATCCCAGGGCGTACGACCAGGCGACCAGGAGCGGTGGGAGGATGAGCGGTGTGATCAGGTGGGCGGAGGCCGAAGAGCTCAAGGGGCTGGTGGACGTTGAGCGGGCAGCCGATGGGCTGTACGTGGGCGTGGGGATCAACTTCTCGGGCATGCCGACCTCCATCGAGTCCTGCGAGGACCCGGGCACTGTGCTCGTGGCCGGCAGGCCGCCTGTCGGGTTCGCCATGCTGACCCGGATCGACGGTCTGGTCCATCTCGACCAACTCGCCGTCCACCCGGAACACGGCCGCCAAGGCCACGGCTCGCAGCTGATCGAAGCCGTCTGCGCGTACGCCAGCGAGGTCAACTCCCCCGCGGTCACGTTGACCACCTTCCGCGACGTGTCGTGGAATGCGCCCTGGTACGCGAAGCGGGGTTTCGCGGTCCTGGAAGCGGCCGCGTGGGGGCCTGAGATGGCGGCCCTCGTGGCGTACGAGCGAGGGATGGGGATAGCGATGGCGCCCCGGGTGGTCATGCGCAGGGATCTAAAGACTCCGGACCGTTAGTGGCCGATAGTCTCGTAGGGGAACGAGGAGAGGACGCCGATGGCCGACAGCAGTTTTGACGTAGTGAGCAAAATCGACCATCAAGAGGTCGATAACGCCCTTAACCAGACCGGCAAGGAGATCGGGCACCGGTTCGACTTCAAGGGCACCGGCGCGAAGATCGAATGGTCGGGCAAGGACATTGTGATCCACGCCAACAGCGAGGAGCGGGCCAACGCCGTCCTCGAGGTGCTCAAGGAGAAGGTCATCAAGCGGGGGCTGTCCCTCAAGGTCCTCGACGCCGGCGAGCCGCAGCTGTCCGGCAAGGAGTATCGCCTGGCCGTCAGCCTCAAAGAGGGCATCGACCAGGACAACGCGAAGAAGATCTCGAAGATCATCCGCGATGAGGGGCCGAAGGGCGTCAAGGCGCAGATCCAGGGCGAGGAGCTCCGGGTCAGCTCCAAGAAGAAGGACGACCTGCAGGACGTCATCACCCTGCTGAAGGGCAAAGACCTCGACATCGCCCTTCAGTTCACGAACTACCGCTAGGCCGAGTGTCGTCCACGAGGGCCCGGGTCCCCTCGTGGCTCACCGACAGGCCGGCTTCACCAGGACTTCTCACCGCGGTGGACGTAAAGGTCGCGGAGGAGGGCCACCTCGGCGGAGTGGTGGATGAGCTCGTCGAGGACGTGCATGATCAGGTCGGCTTTGGTGTCCTTGGCGTACATGCCGAACGCGCGGCCGAGCGGCTGCGCCCACGCCGCCTCGTTGAGTGAGCCCATGCCGTCGCGCCAACCCTTGTAGCAGCGATCGAGGAACGGGGCGACGGCGGCGGCCGATGGTGGCGGCTCATACGCCAGCGCGTCGTCCAAAAGCGCGTTACCCCGGAGCGCGTCCTCCAAGGCCGCGTTACCCAAAGGCGCGTTACTCAACGGCGCATCCCTCGAGCCCGCATCTCCCAATGCTCCGTCGCCGAACAGGCGGCCGGTGAAGGTCAGCAGGCACTCCCCGATGTGGCTGATCCGCCACGCGATCGTGGTGATCGGCGCGCCCGGCCCCTGCGTCGGGTGACCGTCCATCTCCCACGTTCCGCCAGGCGATAGCCGTACGCTCCACGAGCCGGGGACCGGCTCCCAGAAGTATTCATCGTCGGTCAGACCTTCCAGCCGCTGCCGGAATCGCGGCCAGATGAAGTCGAACGTCTTCGTGATCGGGGTCATGTGCCAGCCTGTCCCGTGGCCGATTCGTAACGCAACTTTTCGCCCTTACGCTGCATCTATCCAAATGACGAAAGGAACTTCGATGAAGAGATTAACGATCCTCGCGATAGCGGCTGCGGCGCTCGTTGTGCCCGCGACGATGGCGGAGGCGAAAACGGGAGCCGTCTCCACAGCGTCCAAGAGCGCGGCCGCCTCGAGTCAGGTCCGGTACGCCTGGCTGAAGAGCTGCCCCAAGAGCACCTACACCATCCCTTGCGGCTCCTGGACCGTCACGCTGACCAGCGGGAAGAGCGTCGTCCTCAAGGACGCGGTGGTGCACCCGATCATGGCCAACGGCAAGGTGGACAAGGAGGGGGCGACCTCGTTCGCGATCAGCGGCAATGGCAAGGTCGTGTCCTACTTCCGCAAGTCCGACCGCAAGATCGTGGTCAGGGACGTGGCATCGGGCAGGGTGCGGGCGCTGCCGGGCAAGGCGGCGTCACTGCCGAAGGGCCTCGGCATGAGCGACCTCGACACCTTCCTGTCCGATGACGGCACCAAGGTTCTGATCGACTACTTCGACGCCGCGGGGACCCGGCCGTCGCTGATCGTCGACCTGACCGGGGGCAGCACGCGCACGCTGCGGGCCGACTCGGCCGGCCAGGGCTTCAGCCCCGACGGCAAGCTCGTTCTCGCCACCCGCTTCACCGACGAGAACACCACCGAGTTCGCCGTGTACGACGAGTCGGGCGCCAAGGTGAACAGCCAGGTCGTGCCGCAGATCGTGGCCAACAATTCGCCGATCGCGCTGTCCGACGATGGGACCACGGTCGGCGTGCTGATCACCACGTCGAAGGGCAAGCAGCGCCTGCGCATGTACGACCTCGCCACCGACACGGTCGGCGACGCGGTCGACCTGTCGCTGCCGAAGTCGGAGAGCGCGCACCGGCTGTTCTTCGACGCCTCCGGCAATGTCAAGCTCTGGGAGCTGCGCTACGACAAGGCCGGCAACGTGGCGGGCGCGACCCAGCGGCGCGTGAGCCCGGGCAGCGGCGCCACCTCGGTGGTCGACAGCTTCAAGGTCAAGTCCAACACATGGACGTGGTGGCTGCCGGGCGAGTGATCCGGATATCGTCCACCATATGGGGAAAACCTACGAAACGATCACAGACCGGCTGCGTGAGTTCATAACCTCGCAGCCGGTCTACTTCGTTGCCACAGCCCCCGAAAGCGGCGGACATGTCAACGTCTCCCCCAAGGGCTACTCCGACACTTTCGCCGTGCTCGACGAGACCACCGTCGCCTATCTCGACCTCGACGGCAGCGGCGTCGAGACCATCGCCCACGTCCGCGCCAACGGCCGCGTCACGCTGATGTTCTGCGCGTTCTCCGGGCCGCCCAACATCGTCCGCCTGTACGGCACGGGCCGCGTCGTCACCCCGCACGACCCCGAGTTCGCCCGGCTTATCGGGCACTTCGGCCCGCATCCGGGGGTACGGACGATCATCGTGGTCAGCTGCGACCGGGTCTCCGACTCGTGCGGCTTCTCCGTCCCCTTCATGGCGTACGACAAGGATCGGACACTGCTCGACGAGTGGTCGGGGCGCAAGGACGTCCAGCAGAAGCGGCGCTACCGCGCCAAGAACAACCGCGAGAGCATCGATGCCATCCCGGCCCTCGCGCCGGACGAGACCGACCCGGTCAGTCAGCACTCCTAGAGCGTGCCCGACTCTCCTTAGCGGCGGTAGCCGGCCATCTTCTCCAGGCGGGCGACGCGCTCGGCGGTGGGCGGGTGGCTGGAGAACAATCTGCCCACGCCGGCGCCGCGGAACGGGTTGGCGATCATCATGTGGCTGGCCGACGCGATACGCCCGTTTTCGGGGAGCGGCAGCTGCCGGGCGCTGAGCTCGATTTTGCGCAGCGCGGAGGCGAGGGCGAGCGGGTCGCCGGTCAACCGTGCGCCGGATTCGTCGGCGGCGAATTCCCGCGACCGCGACACGGCCATCTGGATCATCGCGGCCGCCACCGGGCCGAGGATCAGCATGAGCAGCGCGCCGACGAAGCCGCCGCCACCTTCGTCGTCGTCGGAGCCGCCGAAGAACACGGCGACATAGCCCAGATAGGTGATGATCGTGGCGATCGCCCCCGCGACGGACGAGATCAGGATGTCGCGGTTATAGACGTGCGACAACTCATGGCCGATGACGCCGCGTAGCTCGCTTTCGTCGAGGAGGCCGAGGATGCCGCGGGTGACGCAGACGGCCGCGTTGCGCGGGTTACGCCCCGTCGCGAACGCGTTGGGCTGCAGGGTCGGCGACACATACAGCCGGGGCATCGGCTGCCGCGCGTCATAGGACAGCTCTCGGACGATCTTGTAGAGGACAGGCTGCTCGACCTCGCCAGCGGCACGAGCCCGCATGGCCGACAGCGCGATCCGGTCGGAGAAGAAATAGGCGAAGCCGTTGACGCCGAGGGCGGCGAGGAAGGCGATGCGAACCCCCGGTCCGCCTCCCAGCCACGCCCCGACAAGTAGGAGTAGCGCGGACAGAGCCCCCAGAAGCACCGCGGTACGTAGACCGTTGTGGTGCACGGGTCCTCCTCACGTGGGGTGTGTTCCACCATCCCAACGCGCACGACCTGCGACAGCGTTCCCGTACGGCCTCCGCCCACGGCTGAACGGCCGCTCAGCCGACCGCGGAAAGGACCAGCTGAGGGGCGAGGGAGAACGCCACCGCCACGGCCGCCGTCAGCCCGATGGCGGTGACGACGGCCCGCGATCCGACGCTCGGCGCGCCCTCCGGGCGGCCGGCGAACAGCCGGACGGTCCATGCGAGGTAGTAGTAGAGGCCGATCACCGTGTTGATCGCCATCACGACCGCGAGCCAGCCGAGACCGCCGTCGACCAGTTCGCGGAACACGACGACCTTGGCGAACAGCCCCGCCAGGCCCGGCGGCAGCCCGGCCAGGCAGATGAGGAAGAACGCCAGCGCGAGGGCGGCCACAGGGCTGCGCCACACGAGCCCGCGATGGCTCTCGATCAGCCCGGGGAAGCGGGTCACGACCGCGAAGGCGCCGAGGTTCATGGCGGCGTAGAAGACCAGGTAGGTGACGGACGCGGCCGCGCCGGAGCCGATGGCGAGCGGAGCGAGGATGTAGCCGGACTGCGCCACCGACGACCAGGCCAGCATGCGCACGGCGTCGCGCTGGCGAAGCGCGAGCACGTTGCCGACGGTCATGGTCAGCGCCGCGACGATGGCCACGATCGGCGTCCACAGCCACGACTGGTTGGGCAGCGCCTGGGTCAGTATGAGGATCACACCGGCGAACCCGGCCGCCTTCGAGATCACCGACAGCAGGGCCGCCACCGGAATGGGCGCGCCCTGATAGACGTCACCGACCCAGAAGTGGAACGGGACGGCGGCCACCTTGAACGTGAACCCGGCGAGCACCAGGACCACGCCGACCGCGAGGACCCCCGCGCCGTCACCACCCATCAGCGCCGGCTGCGACACCCCGTCGCGCAGGTGCGCGGCCAGCAGGTCAAGGTGCACGGATCCGGTCAGGCCGTACAGCAAGGAAACGCCGAAGAGCATGATCGCGGTGGAGACGACCGAGACGAGGAAGAGCTTGAGCGCGGCCTCGGAGGCTCTGCCGTCGAAGCGGCGCAGCGCCGTGAGCGCGAAGACGGGCAGTGAGACCAGCTCGAGCGAGACGACCAGCATGATCAGGTCGCGGGAGGCGGGCAGCAGCACGGCTCCGGTGAGGGTGGACAGCAGCAGGAAATACCACTCGCCTGCGGGGATCCGGCCGCTTGCGAGCTCGCCCATGGACAGCAGCACGATCACCGCGCCGGCGGCCAGCGTCAGACCCGCGAAGATCAGCGTGAACCGGTCGAGGACGAACGAGCAGGATTCACTGCCGGCGGCGCTTCCTGGGATGCAGAAGGTGCCTCTGGTCGTCCCCTGAGCGGCCTGCACGGCTATCACGACGCCTGCGGCGACGATCGCGGCCAGTGTCACGGCGCCGGACACCCACCGCGAGGGCACGAAGGCGTCCAGCAGCAGGACCAGGCCCGCGGCGAGCGCCAGGACGAGCGGCCCGGCGATGGCCCAGTAGTCGATCGACTGAATCATCGGCCCACCGCCCATTCACCATGCGCTCGGCCCGCCATCATCCGATTTGCCGGGATGCTTGCCGGGACCCTTGGCCGGCCTGTCGACAGAGCTCGGGTCTGCCTCGTGGGCGGCTCGACGGCCCGTCTCCGTGCGCGAGAGATCCCGATCGTCAGGGGGCTGCGCCATGTGGTCATGGGCCCACTCCGAGGATGAGGTGGACGGCGGGGGCGGTCAGCGACAGCAGGCCCTTGGGCCAGAGGCCGAAGACAAGGGTCAGGGCGACCAGGGGCACCCAGGCGGCAAGCTCGAAAGGCCGCACGTCGACGCCGACGGCCAGGGTCTCGTCCGGTCGGCCGTGGGTGACGCGGGAGAGCATGACCAGGAAGTAGGCCGCGGTGAGCACGGTGCCGATGCCGCCGCAGACCATGAAGACGAGGAACAGCGGCCGGGATTGGCCTGCCCCCGGCTGATAGGCCCCAAGGAGGGCGAGCATCTCCCCCCAGAATCCGGCGAGCCCCGGCAGGCCGAGCGACGCGATGCAGGCGAAGGTCAGCAGGGAACCGAGATGAGGCAGCCGGGCGAGCATGCCGCCGCCGAGGGCCGTCATGTCAGCCGTGCCGTAGCGCTCCTTGATGGCGCCCGCGAGGAAGAACAGCAGGCCCGTGATCAGGCCGTGGGCGATGTTGGCGAACAGCGCCGCATTGATCCCGACCGGGGTCAGCGTGGCGAAGCCGAGCAGGACGAATCCCATGTGGCCCACGGAGGAGTAGGCGATCATCCGTTTCAGGTCGCGCTGCGCGAGGCAGGCCAGCGAGCCGTAGATGATGCCGATGACGGCGAACGCCCCCAGCCACGGCGCCAGCGCCGCCGCGCCCTCAGGCAGGACCGGGATGGCGATGCGGGCGAAGCCGTAGGTGCCCATTTTGAGCAGCACCCCGGCGAGCAGGACGGATCCGACCGTCGGAGCCTCGGTGTGGGCGTCGGGCAGCCAGGTGTGCAGCGGCCACATGGGGGTCTTGACGGCCAGCCCGAGCCCGATGGCGAGGAAGGCCAGGATCTGCGGCGTCCGAGCGATGCCCGCGCCGTGGCGCGCCGCCAGCTGGACCATGTCGAGCGTGCCGGTCTGGGCGTAGATGACCAGCAGGCCGAGCAGCAGCACGGCCGAGCCGAGCAGGGTGTAGAGGATGAACTTGATCGCGGCCGCCCGGCGGTCGTGGCCGCCCCAGATGGCGATCACGAAATACATCGGGATGAGCACGACCTCGAAGAACACGAAGAAGAGCAGGAGGTCGAGCGCGAGGAAGGTGCCGATCATCCCGATCTCGAGCACCAGCAGCGCGAACGCCAGCGCGCGTGGGCGCGGGGTGGTCTGCCCGGCGAGGTAGCCGAAGCAGAGGAAGGTGAGCAGCGCCGTCAGCACGACGAGCGGCAGCGAGATGCCGTCGACGCCGAGGTGGAAGCGCAGGTCGAGGCCGGGGATCCAGGCCAGGTTGGTTTCGAGCTGCATGCGGCCCGCGGACCCGTAGTCGAAGACCGCCGCGAGGACGATGGACAGAACGAGGGTCAGCCCTGATGTGACCAGCCCGATCCTCGTCGCGGCCCGACTGCGGTCGGACGCCCGTGCCGAAGATGGCGTCGGCTCGATCCCCGAAGCAGGCGCCGCCACGAGGGATGGGGATGGCGTCGGCTCGGTCACTGGAGCAGGCGACTCCGCCAGTGCCGGGGACGGCGTCGGCTCGGTTCCAGGAGCAGGCGGCTCCGCGAGGGCCGGGGATGGCGGCTGCTCGATCTGCGAAGCCGCCGTTGCAGGGGCCGGGGTTTGGGTTGAGGGGCGGCCCGCGAGCAGGGCCAGGGTGCCGAGGCCGGGCACGGCCAACAGTGCGATCAGGAGCCAGTTCATCCGAGGACCACCGCCCCTACCGCGATCAGCAGGACTCCGGCGAGCAGGCCGGTCACATAGAGCTGGGCGTTGCCGTTCTGGGCGAGCCGCACGAAGCGGGACAGGCCGAGTGTGGCGCGGCCCGAGCCGCGGACCGCGCCGTCGACCAGCGTCGCGTCGGTGTGGACGACGCCCTGGGCCAGCCACAGCACCGGCCGGACGAACACCATCGCATACACCGTGTCGAGGTAGAACGCCCGCGCGCATGGGCCGTAGAAGGGGCCGAGCAGGCGGGCCGGATCACGGGTGGGGGCGCTACGCCAGAAGGCGTAGACGACGCCGGCGCCGAGCAGCGCGATGACCAGGTCGATGGCGGCCGACCCCAGGTCGAGCTCGACGACCGAGGTCCAGCCGAGCGCGAGCGCAGGAATGGCGAGGATGCCGATGGGCCAGAGCATCGACGGCGGGGCCTCACGGCCGTCGAAGACATGCGCGGTGCCGGGCTCGGGCTCCGGCAGGGCTTCCACCTGGGTCGGGCCGAAGAACGTGCGAAGCCATGCGCGCGTCGCGTAGGCGCCGGTCACGCCGACCGTGACGAGGGCCGATGCGTAGAGCAACAGCTGGGCGGCGTCGGTGAGGCGGGCGTGCTCGACGGCGGCGATGACCGCGTCCTTGCTGAAGAAGCCGCTGGCGGGAGGCAGGCCCATGAGCGCGGCGAAGCCGATCGTCATGGTGACGAACGTGAGCGGCATGGCGGCGCGCAGCCCGCCCATGCGGCTCATCAGGTTGGACCCGACGTGGTGGATGACCGCACCCGCGCACAGGAACAGCAGCGCCTTGAAGGCGCCGTGCGTGGTCAGGTGGAAGATCGCGGCCTCGTCGGATCCCGCGGCGAGCGCGGCGGCCATGTAGGCCAACTGGCTGATGGTCGAATAGGCCAGCACGCGTTTCAGGTCGTCTTGCGCGAGGGCGGCCAGGGCGGCGCCGAGCATGCCGAGCGCGGCCGACACCGCGAGCACGTCGCGGGTGGGCTGCGCGGCAAGGAACAGCGGATAGAGCCGGGCGACGATGAAGATGCCGGCCGCGACCATGGTCGCGGCGTGGATGAGGGCGCTGATGGGCGTCGGGCCGGCCATCGCGTCGGGCAGCCAGGTGTGCAGCGGGACCTGGGCGCTCTTGCCCGCGACGCCGGCGAGCAGCAACAGGGTCGCGGTGACGACGGTCGCGGTCGGCAGCTGCGCGGCGAGGATGTCGGAGATGCGGAAGCTCTTGGCGGCCATGCCCAGCGTGAAGATGCCGAACAGGAAACCGACGTCGCCGAGCCGCGTCACCAGGAACGCCTTGACGGCCGAGCGCGAGTTGGCCTTCTCCTCCCACCAGTGCCCGATCAGCAGGTAGGAGCACAGACCCATGACCTCCCAGCCGACATAGAGGACAAGAAGGTCGCCCGAGTAGACCACCAGCAGCATGGCGCTGGTGAACAGGCTGATGAAGGCGCTGTATGACGGATAGCGGGAGTCACCGTGAAGGTAACCCACCGAATACACCTGAACACCCAGTGCGACCACGACCACAAGGATGCCAACGAGCACCGACAATCCCGTGACCGCCAGCCCCACCGAAATCGGCACGGCCCCCGTGTCGACCACCGTGAGCTGGCCCGACGCCTCCGCAGGAAACCAGGAGTCCCAGAAAGCGCCCGTGCCGTCGCCTTTTGCCGCCTGGACGGCCAGCCACACCGTGAGTAGGGCGGACCCCGCCGTCGGCAGGATGGCGAACCAGATGGCCCGCGTCGGCACCCCGGCGCGAGCCGAGATCGGGCCGCCGCCGACGCGCGACAACAGCAGGCCGCCCGCGGCGCCGAGGAACGGCAGCAGCACGATCAGCGCGGCGATGGTGATCATGAGGATTCACGCACCTTGGCCTGGCCGTTGGGGCTCGGTTGCGGAAAATCGGGCTCGGCGAGGTCGCGCAGCCGGTCGACGTCGACCGTACGGCGAGTGCGGAAGACGGCGAGGACGATCGCCAGCCCGAGCCCCACCTCGGCGGCCGCGATCACGATGACGAACAGCGTGAGCACCTGCCCGCCGTGCAACTGGTCGCGCAGCCACACGTCGAAGGCGACGAGGTTGAGGTTGACCGCGTTGAGCATCAGCTCGACCGACATGAGCACGAGGATCGCGTTGCGCCGGGCGAGCACGCCGTACACCCCGACCGAGAACAACAGCGCGGAGATCACCGCCGGATAGACGACGTGCATCGGTCACCGCCCTCTGATGTCGGTGCGGGACAGGACGATCGCGCCGATGAGCGCGGCGAGCAGCAGCACCGACAGCGCCTCGAAAGGCAGGACCCAGGTGCGGAAGATGCTCGACCCCAGCGGCTTGGCCGCGCCGGCGCCCGGGGTCAGCGGCATGTACGCGTGCCGGAACCCGGCGACCAGGACCGACACCAGCACGCCCGCGGTGGCCACGCCGACCACGAGGGCGGCGATCTGGTTGCCCGAGTCGAGGTCGGCCGACCGGCCGATGGGAGCGCGGGTGAGCATGATGCCGAACAGCAGCAACACCACGATCGCGCCCACGTAGATGAGGATCTGCACCCAGGCGACGAACTCCGCGGTCAACACGAGGTAGCCGCCCGCGAGGGCGCCGAAGCTGACGACCAGCCACAGGGCGGCGTGCACCAGCTGCCTGGTCGTCACGACGAGCACTGCCGAGCCGACCGCGATCACGCCGAGCAACAGGAACACGATCTCCTGCGTTGTCGGGGGCCAGAACGCGGGCGACGCGAAGTTCACGATGGACCCTCCGGTTTCACGATGGATCCTCCCGTTTCAAGGAACCCGGCGGCCGGATGGCGCGCACATCCCGGCCGGCACGCGGCTCGCGCGCCGGTGTGGCCGCGGCGGCCAGTTCCTTGGGCGGCGGGGCGCCCGGGTCGTGCGGAGGCGGCGGCGGCACGGTGGCCGCCCACACCCCCAGCTGATCCTTCTCGTGGAGCAGGTTGCGGATGTCGCCATCGGCGTACTCGAACTCGGGCGACCAGAACAACGCGTCGAAGGGGCACGCCTCGATGCAGATCCCGCAGTACATGCACAGGGAGAAGTCGATGGCGAAGCGGTCGAGGACGTTGCGCTGACGAGGACGGCCCCCTTCGGGGGCGGGCAGGGTCTCCTTGTGGGAATCGATGTAGATGCACCAGTCGGGGCACTCACGCGCGCACAGCATGCACGACGTGCAGTTCTCCTCGACGAGAGCGATCACTCCCCGGCTGCGGGGCGGCAGCTCCGGCTTGGCCTGTGGATATTGCTGGGTCACTGATCTGCGCAGCATGTGCCGCAGCGTGACGGCCAGCCCTTTGGCCAGCCCGGCTCCTGGTATGCGCGCCACGGTTCAACATCATGACGCACGATCGCCGGGACGGGAATGTGACGGCCCGGAACGGCGGCTTTTCCACACAATCCACAGCGATGTCCCCAGGTTATCCACAACCTAGGCCATGACAACTTTCACGACGCCGGTCAGCGCGAGCTGAAGCAGGGCGAGCGGCACGAGGCCCACCCACGCCAGCCGCTGCAGCTGATCTTCGCGCATCCGGGGGTAGCTGACCCGGACCCAGATGACCACGAACGCCAGCACGCCGATCTTGATGAGCGTCCACACCGGGCCGGGCAGCAGCGGCCCGTGCCACCCGCCGAGGAACAGCACCGCCGTCAGCGCGCCGAGCACCACGATCCCGGCGTACTCGGCGAGCATGAACAGGGCGAACCTGATCCCCGCGTATTCGGTCATGGGGCCCATGATGATCTCGGAGTCGGCGATCGGCATGTCGAATGGGGGCCGGCGCAGCTCGGCCAGCCCCGCGACGAAGAAGACCACTCCTCCGAGCGCCTGCCAGGGCAGCCACCACCACTGCCACTCGTCGAGGATGCCCGACAGCGACAGCGTGCCCGCCGCCATGGCCACCGACGAGGCGGCCAGCACCAGCGGCAGCTCGTACGACATGAGCTGGGCCGCGGCCCGCATGCCGCCGAGCACGCTGTACTTGTTGGCGGAGGCCCAGCCGGCCATGATCGCGCCGAGCACGCCGACGCCCATCACGGCCAGCACGAAGAACAGCCCGGCGTCGAGGTCGACCCCGACCAGCCCGTCGCCGACCGGTATGACGATCAGCACCACCAGATAGGGCACCAGCGCGACGGCCGGAGCGATCTTGAAGATGGTGCGGTCGGCCGCCGCCGGGATGATGTCCTCCTTCTGGACGAACTTCACCCCGTCGGCGATCAGCTGGGCCCAGCCGTGGAAACCGCCCGCGTACATGGGGCCGAGGCGGGACTGCATGTGCGCCATGACCTTGTGCTCGGTCTGCCCCACCAGCAGGGGCAGCACCAGGAACGCCGCGACGATGATGGCCAGGCGGATCACGACGTCAAGCATCAGAACCCCAATCGGCCGGCACACCAGGGGGAGCCATCTTGCGGCGGCTCGGGGCGCCGCTCCCGGATTCGCCCGGCTCCTTGGCGCCGGGCCACGCCTTGGCCACACGCGCGGCCAGCACGAAGTCCTTGCGCAGCGGATGTCCTTCGAAGCCGTCGGGCAGCAGCAGCGGGACCAGGTTGGGATGGCCTTCGAAGATCACCCCGAACATCTCGTACGTCTCGCGCTCGTGCCAGTTGGCGCCGCGGTAGACCTCGACGGCGCTCGGCAGCACCGGATCGGCCCGCGGGACGCGCGTCCTGATCAGCAGGTGGGCGTGTTCGACGGGGTTGAAGACATGCGCGACCACCTGGAAGGCGTCCGGCGGGTCATCGACGCCGGTCAGCCAGTCGAAGAACTCATAGCCCCGGTCGCGCGCGCCGAGCAGGGCCGAGAGCCACTCCTCCGGCGCGACGTCCGAGGTCGCCTCGGGGGTCACTTCGGGAGTCGCTTCCGGGGTCGCGTCGGGAGGCACTTCGGGGGTCACGAGCCGTTCTCCCGCGCCCAGACGTAGCGCTCGCTCAGCGTCTCGCCGGAGATCTTCTCCTGCAGCTTCATGATCCCGTACAGCAGGGCCTCGGGACGAGGCGGGCATCCCGGCACGTAGACGTCGACGGGGATGATCTGGTCCACGCCCTTGGTGACGCAGTAGGAATCCCAGTAAGGGCCGCCGGAGTTGGAGCAGGCCCCGAACGAGATCACGTACTTCGGGTCGGGCATCTGCTCGTAGAGCCTCTTGACGGCGGGGGCCATCTTGTCGGTCACGGTGCCCGACACCACCATCAGGTCGGCCTGACGCGGCCCGTTGGCGAACGGGATCACGCCGAACCGGATGAAGTCGTGCCGGCTCATCGACGTAGCGATGAACTCGATCGCGCAGCAGGCCAGCCCGAAGTTGAACACCCACAGCGAGTAGCGCCGGCCCCAGTTGAGCACGAACTTCATCGGCTTCGGCGCCAGCCGGGACAGGGGCCCCACGCTGGGCATGCCGAGATCATGTGAAATCCCAGAAGTCGGCATGGGATTTCGGGGCTCAGTCATGCGTCCATCCTCCCTCGCTGATCAGCCTGGCGTCACGTCCAGGTGAGGACGCGTTTCCGGTAGGCGTACAAGATGCCGATCGCGATGAAGGCGAGGAAGACGAACATCTCCACGAGAGTGGTCGTGCCGAAACCGGGCGCGGCGAAGACCGTGGCCCAGGGGAACAGGAAGACGGCGTCGACGGCGAAGACCACGTAGAGGTAGGTGAAGACGTAGTAGCGCACCTGCGACTGAGCCCAGCCCTCGCCGACCGGGTCGACGCCGCACTCGTAGGTGGTGAGCTTCTCCACGGTCGGCCGGTGCGGCCGCAGCATGCGGTTGGCGAGCAGGCCGCCGGCGAAAACGCCGACGCCGATCGCCAGCAGCACGGCCACCACCACGTACGAGCCGAAGTAACCGTCCATACCGGCGATCGTAACCCGGATCAAAGCTAACGCCAGAGACTCTCAAATCCGGGTAAAACGGTATAAAACGACCCTAGTGTGGGGGTCATGCCCCGTTTGCGATTCTCCGGGGGAATCGCCCTTCTCGCCGCGGTCGTCACGGGCTGTGGCGTGGCTCTGCCCCCGGAAGACGAGCCGGACGACGTCACGGTCCCCGCCGAACCGACGATGCTCAACATCGTCGACCCGGCGACGGTCCCCGGCCTCGGCACGCGTACGGCCGGCAGCGATCAGCAGCGCCCTCACGTGCACACCGCCTATCCGACGTTCGCCGGCGCGCCGGCGCTCAACGCGTGGCTGGCGCGCGACGCGGCGCAGGCGATCACCCGCTTCAAGGGCGAACACCTCGACTGGAACTCCTTCCCCGCGCCCGAGCTCAACGTCGACTGGCAGCTCACCGCCGTCTCTTCCAAGGCCATCGGGGTACGGCTGCGCACGGGCCGGTTCTCCGGCGCGACCTGGTCCAGCTCTTATCGGACCGTCTGGTACGTCCGGTCGACGGGACAGGTCCGCACCTCCGCTGAGCTGGTGGAAGACCTGAGCGGGCTGGCGGACGCGGTGCGCGATCGGCTGAAGGACGAGGCGGGCGTGGACATCTCCGCGATCACGCCGCGGCCCGACCTGTTCGACTCGCTCGACTTCAACTCGCGGGGGGACCTGGTCGCCGAGTTCGACGACTACCAGGTGGCGCCCGGATCGGCCGGGCGGGTCGCGGTGGCCATTCCGGCCGACAAGGCCGCCGGTCTGCTCACCTCCTTCGGACGGGATGCCCAGGAAGCCAGCAAGACCCGCGCGGCCTTTCCGCAGATGACCACGGCGAAGCTACCGGAGGCGGTCAGTTTGAAGCACGGCGGCGTCGACTGCACCGCGACCCCCTGCGTGGCGCTGACCTTCGACGACGGTCCGGGCCCCGACACGCCGCGCGTCCTCGACCTCCTCCGCGAGAGGCAGGTCAGGGCGACCTTCTTCGTCGTCGGCCAGGACGCGGCGGCGCACCCGGACCTGCTGCGCCGGATGCGTGACGAAGGTCACCTGATCGCCAATCACACCTGGAGCCATCAAGACCTGACGACACTCCCGGGCAGCAGGACGTATGACCAGATCACGAGGGCGCAGGAGGCCATCGGCGCGGTCGTCGGCCAGACCCCGACCCTGCTCCGGCCCCCGTACGGCGCGATCGATCCCGACGTGGCGGAAGTGGCGGCCGAACTCGGCATGGCGATCGTTCAATGGAACGCCGAAGCAGGCGAATCAGTTGAACATTTCAGGCCAGGTTCGGTCATTCTGCTGCGCGGCTCCAAAGACGTTCCGGCCGTGGTGGACGCGCTGGCGGCCCGTGGATATGCCTTCGTCACCGTTCCGGAACTGCTCGGCGGGCGAACCGTCCAGCCAGGCCGTACGTATGAATCAGGTATGACGCCGGCGCGGCCCCCGCAGCCTTGACGAGCTCGTCTCGCCTGGTGGGAAGCGCACCATCGAAGACGTCGAAGCGACATATAGTTAGGCAGCGTGACCCGCAACACCCTCTACGCCCGCTTGCACGTCGACCTCGGCAGGCTCGCGTCGGGGCTGTGTAGCCCGCCCCGCTCGATCGAATAAGCGCCGATGACGCCGCGACTCAGAGCCAATGACGCGACGACATTTTCGCCGCTTTCCCATACCTATCCGACGAGCCGTGCGGGCGACGGGAACGCGTGGCCCCCAAGGGATCTAGAGTGGATATAACAAACGTGCCACGAGCTACGACGCCTGGGCGCGTCGAGGAGGACTGAGCAGCTGTGACGAAGCAAGTTCAGCAGCTCGACCGCGTGATCATACGTTTCGCCGGTGACTCCGGCGACGGCATGCAGTTGACCGGCGACCGATTTACCGCGGAGACGGCCGAATTCGGAAACGACCTCTCCACGCTCCCCAACTTCCCCGCCGAGATCCGCGCCCCCGCCGGCACCTTGCCGGGTGTGTCGAGCTTCCAACTGCACTTCGCCGACCACGACATCCTCACGCCGGGCGACGCGCCCAACGTGCTGGTGGCGATGAACCCGGCCGCGCTCAAGGCCAACCTCGCGGATCTGCCGCGCGGGGCCGACATCATCGTCAACACCGACGAGTTCACCACGCGCAACCTGGCCAAGGTGGGCTACACGGGCAACCCGCTCGCCGACGAGTCGCTGTCGGAGTGGCGGGTGCACCCCGTGCCGCTGACCTCGTTGACGGTCAAGGCGCTCGAAGACTTCGACATCTCCAAGAAGGACGCGGAGCGCGCGAAGAACATGTTCGCGCTCGGGCTGCTGTCCTGGCTCTACCACCGGCCGACCGAGGCGACGATCAGGTTCCTCGAGGCCAAGTTCGCCAAGAAGCCCGACATCGCCAAGGCCAATGTGGCGGCCTTCAACGCCGGCTGGAACTTCGGCGAGACCACCGAGTCCTTCTCGGTGTCCTATGAGATCAAGCCGGCCAAGCTGCCCGCGGGCGTCTACCGCAACATCTCGGGCAACCAGGCCCTGGCGTACGGGCTGATCGCGGCGAGCGTGCAGTCCAAGCTGCCGCTGTTCCTCGGGTCCTACCCGATCACCCCGGCCAGCGACATCCTCCATGAGCTGAGCAAGCACAAGCGGTTCGGCGTGCGGACGTTCCAGGCGGAGGACGAGATCGCGGGCGTGGGCGCGGCGCTCGGCGCCGCCTTCGGCGGCGCGCTCGGTGTCACCACCACCAGCGGCCCCGGCATCATCCTGAAGGGCGAGACGGTCGGCCTCGCGGTCGCGACCGAGTTGCCGCTGCTCGTCATCGACGTGCAGCGGGCCGGGCCGTCCACCGGCATGCCGACCAAGACCGAGCAGACCGACCTGCTGATGGCCATGTTCGGCCGCAACGGCGAGTCCCCGGTGCCGATCGTGGCCCCGGCGACCCCGTCGGATTGCTTCGCGGCGGCCATCGAGGCGGCGCGGATCGCGCTGAAATACCGCACGCCGGTCATGTTGCTGTCGGACGGCTATCTGGCCAACGGCTCCGAGCCGTGGAAGGTCCCCGCCATCGAGGATCTGCCGGACATCTCGGTCGCCTTTGCCACCGAGCCCAACGGCGACGACGGCTCCTATCAGCCGTTCAAGCGCGACCCCGAGACGCTGGCCCGGCCCTGGGCCGTCCCCGGCACGGCCGGGCTCGAGCACCGCATCGGCGGCATCGAGAAGGCCGACGGCAGCGGCAACATCTCCTACGACCCGGGCAACCACGACCTGATGGTCCGGCTGCGCCAGGCCAAGATCGACGGCATCGACGTGCCCGACCTGACCGTCGACGACCCCGACGGCGACGCCCGCGTGCTGGTCATCGGCTGGGGCTCGACGTACGGGCCGATCGCCGCGGCCCTGCGCCGGATCAGGAAGGCGGGCGGCAAGGTCGCCCAGGCGCACCTGCGCCACCTCAACCCGTTCCCCAAGAACATAGGCGAAGTGCTCCGCGCCTACGACAAGGTGCTGCTGCCCGAGATCAACCTCGGTCAGCTGGCCATGTTGCTGCGCGCCCGCTTCCTCATCGACATCATCAGCTACAACCGGGTGCGCGGCCTGCCCTTCAAGGCCGAGGAGCTGGCCGGCGTCATCCAGGACGTGATCGACAGTGACTGAGACGACCACCAACGGCGTCAACGGCAAGGGCCTCGCCCTGATCCCCAAGGCCGAGGGCCGGCAGACGCTCAAGGATTTCAAGTCCGACCAGGAGGTCCGGTGGTGCCCGGGCTGCGGCGACTACGCGATCCTGGCCGCCGTCCAGTCCTTCCTGCCCGAGCTGGGGCTCAAGCGGGAGAACATCGTTTTCGTCTCGGGCATCGGCTGCTCGTCCCGCTTCCCCTATTACCTCAACACCTACGGTTTCCACTCGATCCACGGCCGGGCGCCGGCGATCGCCACGGGCCTCGCGGCCTCGCGCCCCGACCTGTCGGTGTGGGTGATCACGGGTGACGGCGACGCGCTGTCGATCGGCGGCAACCACCTGATCCACGCCCTGCGCCGCAACGTCAACCTCAACATCCTGCTGTTCAACAACCGGATCTACGGGCTGACCAAGGGGCAGTATTCGCCGACCAGCGAGGTCGGGAAGATCACGAAGTCGACGCCGATGGGCTCGCTCGACCGGCCGTTCAACCCGATCTCCCTGGCGCTCGGCGCGGAGGCCGGATTCGTCGCCCGTACGCTCGACTCCGACCGCAAGCACCTGCAGGCCGTGCTGCGCGAGGCGACCGAGCACCGCGGCACGTCCCTGGTCGAGATCTACCAGAACTGCAACATCTTCAACGACGGGGCGTTCGAGGCGCTGAAGGATCCTGAGGTGCGCGACTCGATCACGCTGCGGATGGAGCACGGCAAGCCGATCGCCAGCGCGACCAAGGCCGTGGTCCGAAGCGACGACGGGCTTGAGGTCGTCGACCGGGCCGGCGTCGACGAGTCGCGGATCCTCGTGCACGACGCGCACCGCCAGGATCCCTCGCTCGCGTTCGCGCTCAGCCGCCTCGACGAGCCGGCGTTCGAGCACGTGCCGATCGGGATCTTCCGGAGCGTCGACCGCCCGTCGTACGACCAGCTCATGAACGAGCAGGTCGAGCTCGCGGTCTCGCAGCGGGGCCGGGGCGACCTCGGCGATCTGCTGCTCGGCGGCGACACCTGGCGGATCAACTGAGCTGCTGACGGATCACCGGGGCTGAAACGGCTGACGGATCACCGAGCCCTCCCCTACCCTTGCGGATCATGCGATCACCATGGTTAGGGCGACGGGTTCTGGTGACGGGCGCGAGCGGCTTCATCGGCGCGCACACCGCTGACCGGCTGGCCGCACTGGGGGCGGAGGTGCACGGCGTGAGCCGCCGCCCCCCGGATCGGCCGGGCGTCATCTGGCACGAGGCCGACGTCACCGACGCCGCGGCCGTCGACCGGCTGTACGCCGACGCGGCGCCCGAGGTGGTCTTCCACTTGGCGAGCGAGGTCAACGGGGCCCGTGACCCCGGCGTGGTCGCCGGCACGCTTCAGGCCAATCTGGTCAGCACGATCCACCTGCTCGCGGGCGCGCACGCGCGTCCGGGCACGCGGGTGCTGCTGTGCGGGTCGAGCGAGGAGCCCCGCCCGGCCAACGGCCAGGCGCCGCCGCCCTCTCCGTACGCTATGGCGAAGTGGGCGGCCACGGGATACGGCCAGCTGTTCCAACGCCTGTGGAACGTTCCGGTCACGATCCTGCGGCCCACCATGGTGTACGGCCCGGCTCAGCGCGACACGGCCAAGCTCGTGCCGTACGTGACGCTTGCGCTGCTGCGCGGCGAGGAGCCGCGCCTGACGAGCGGCGCCAAGGTGGTCGACTGGGTGTACGTGGACGACGTGGTGAACGCGTTCGTCGCCGCGGCCGAGACCGACGTCGCGGTCGGCCAGGTCCTCGACGTCGGCACGGCGACCAAGACATCGGTGCGCGAATCGGTCGAGTTGCTGTTCCAGGTGGTCGCGTCGGTGCTCGGCAGGAACGTGCCACCGCCCAAATTCGGGGCGGTATACGACCGGGCCCACGACATCGCCCAAACCGCCGACATCGGGCCGACGGCCGAGCTGCTCGGCTGGCGCCCTGCCGTGGATCTTCGTGAAGGCCTGCGCCGGACCGTCGAATGGTACGCGGCGAGGCTGTGAGCCCAGGTCGGTCCCAAGATTGTCACGAAGGGGACAGGCCCCTGCCTGGAACGTGGCAATCTGCCAAGGTGATGCTATGAGCCGCCTGAACGCGCTGCGCCGCCGGTTTGTCGACGCCCCCGACTCGCTCGGCGCCAAGGCGCGGGCCAAGCGGTGGCAGTGGTTCGCCGACAACTTTCCCGACCTCGGCGAGATGAACGTCATCGACCTCGGCGGCACGGCCAGCGCGTGGCTGCGCGCCCCGATCAGGCCGGCGCATGTGCGCGTCGTCAACCTCGGCGACTCGCCTGCGGAGGAGCCGCCGTCGTGGATCACCTTCGACACGGGCGACGCGTGCGACCTGCCGTCATCGATCCGGGACGACAAGTACGACCTGGTCTTCTCCAACGCGGTGATCGAGCACGTGGGCGGCCACTATCGGCGGCAAAAGTTCGCGGACGCGGTCCACGAGCTGGCCCCAAGGCACTGGGTGCAGACCCCCTACCGCTACTTCCCGATCGAGCCGCACTACCTGTTCCCGGGGTTCCAATTCCTGCCGGTGAACGTGCGCGCCGAGGTCCTGCGCAAGTGGCCCCTCATCCACACCCCCAGCTCAGACAAGATCGGCGCCCGGCACACGGCCATGGAAGTCGAGCTGCTCAGCATCACCGAAATGCGCCTCTACTTCCCCACCTCCCAAATCCGCTTCGAACGCCTCGGCGGCCTGGTGAAGTCAGTAATAGCCGTCCAAATCTAACCCCCCACCCGCGCGGGGCGGTTAGTCGTTGGAGGTGACGGTTTGGCCGCTGGACTCCCAGGTGTTGTCTTTCCAGACGTTGCCTGAGCCGTTGGCGTCCCAGTAGGCGAGGGCTCCGGCGGAGCCGCCGTGGGGCCAGACGCGCTTGCTGAAGACGTTGCCGATGATCTTGATGTTGGACGACGTGCCCTTGGTGCCCGCGCCACCGTAGATGGCGTAGCCGCCGCCGGCCAGCAGGTTGTTCTCGATCGTCACGTTCTTGATCACGCCGAAGTCCTGGAACAGGGCGACCGCGCCCGTCTGGTCGAGCGTGTTGATGACCGTGTTGTGGCGGATGATCAGCTGGGTGCCGGGGTCGGCCGTGTCCATCGCCATGATCATGTCGGTGTGGTCGGTCGCGTAGTACTTCGGATCGTGCACGTACGAGTCCTCGACCAGGCCCTGGTCGGTGGCGATGCCGTTGGAGATCGTGTGCACGTTCACCCGGCGGATCGTGATCATCTTGCCTTCGTTGAGGATCCCGAACTGGGTGCGCACCTTGCCGTTGCCGAACACCTCGGTGTCCTCGACGACCATGCCGGTGTGGCCGGCTCGCTGGATGATCCCCCAGTAGTCCTGCTGGCCCTTGACCCGGGTGTTCTTGATCGTCACGTTGTCGGCGTCGACCGTGATCTCGCCGGTGACCTCAAGGCCGTCGATGACCGTGCCGTCCTTGGTGATCTCCAGGGACCCGGACTTGGTCAGCGTGACGCCCGCCGGCACCCCCGTGTCGGCGGCGCTGGGGAACGACCCGTTCGACGGCTTCGACGTCGACGGCGTGTCGCTGGGCGTCGGTGAGGCCGACTTCGACGGGGACGGGGACGGAGACGGCGTCAGCGACTGCTTGGGGCTGAGCGACGGCTTCGGGGTCGGCGAAGGCGAGGGAGACGGTGAAGGGGAAGGTGACGGGCTGGGCGAAGGCGACGGCGACACAGAGGGAGACGGCGACGGGCTGACGCTGGTCGTGATCTCCGGGGTCGCGGACGCGGTCACCTCGGACGCCGGAGTGTCCGGTGACGGAGAGGTCTGCGACGTCGGGGTGACGACGGGACTCGGCTTCGGCTCCGGCGTCGGACGCTCCCACTTGCCGCCGTTCCACGGGACCCACCAGTTGGGCACAGGATGCGTCCGGACGCGCCAGCTCGGCGGGCGGCGACCCGCCGCGACGGCGGCAGCGACCACGCTGCCGCCGCGCTTGTCCTGCGCCGAGGTCGATGAGGTCTTGGTCACCCGCTTGGGGGGCTTGGCAGGAGAATCGGCCGAGTCGTCACCCCAGCCGGCGCTGTCCGTGAGAGCCGCGAGCTTGTTCGAAGCCTCGCCCGCCGAGAGTCCGCATCCGCTGACCAGGACGGCCAGTGTGGACGCGCCCACCACAGCTAACCAACCGTTGCTCCGCACAGCCGGACTCCTTCCAGCGGACCTTGCAGCGCTCCAGAGGGTAGTCATAGTCACAGAGCGCGCGCGAGGTTTTCCACTAATGAGCTCAATTTCATCTCGATTTGCAGAAATCTCAGATAACACAAACGTGACGACCTGGCGTTAATTAGGCGAAACTTCCCCACCGTCTTCCCAGTGGTTGCCGCGCCATTCGTTGCCGGGGCCGTTGGCGTCCCAGTACGCCACAGGGCCCGCCGACCCGCCCTTCGGCCACACGCGGCGGCTGAAGACGTTGCCGATGACCTTGATGTTGGACGACACGCCCTTGACCCCCGCCCCCGCGTAGAACGCCCAGCCGCCCCCGGCCATCAGGTTGTTCTGCACGGTCACGTCGCGGACCACGCCGAAGTCCTGGAACAGGGAGATGGCGCCCGTCTGGTCGAGGGTGTTGATGGCCGTGTTGTGGCGGATGACCAGCTTGGTCCCGTCGGCCGGCGGCCCGGACGACATGATCATGTCGACGTGGTCGTCCTTGTAGTACTTCGGATCATGGAAGTAGGAGTCCTCGACCAGGCCCTGCTCGGTGCTGATCCCATTGGAGATCGTGTGCACGTCCACCCGGCGTACGGTGATCATCACACCCTGGTTGAGGATCCCGAACTGGGTGCGCTGCCTGCCGTTCCCGAAGATCTCGGTGTCCTCGACCGTCAGGCCCGAGTAACCCTGCCGCTGCAGGATCCCCCACCAGCCTTCGACCCCGCGCACGCGGGTGTTGCGGACGACCACGTCGTCGGCCATGACCTCGATCTCGCCGTGCACGTCCATACCCTCGATCACGGTGCCCGGCACGGTCACCTTGATCGACCCGGACGGCTTGAGCACCACGCCGTCGGGCACGCCGGTGTTGCTCGGGCCAGGCCAGGCGAGCCGCTTGGGAGAGGCCTCCTTCGAAGGAGCGGGCCGCGGCGTCGGCGGAGCGCTCGACGTGGCGGCCGAGCATCCGGCCAGCAGTACGGCCAGGGCGACGATCGCGACGGATCTCATCACATGCCATCCAGGGTCTGGCCGAGCTGCGCCGCGGCCTCTGTCAGCAGCCGTTGCAGATAGAGGCCGTGGTGGGCGTCGACCGGGTGGGATCTGCCGGAGCGTATCGCGGAAGCGAACTCGGACCGCACATTGAACCGCGTGGCCGCCGAGTCGTCGCCGAGGTCGCGGCAGTCCAGCGCGAGCGTGCCGGCCGGGCCGTACAGGTCGATGGTCTTGAGATGGCCGGCGGGCACGACGACGCGGCCGGAGATGGAGATCTGGCTGACCACGCCGCCCTCGTGCAGGCAGGTGAGCGCCATGAAGCCGTGCGGGTCGCCGACCGCGCCGATCTCCTTGACACCGCCCGCGGCCGCGTCGGCGAGATCGAGCGCGTGGAAGCCGAAGTCGAGCAGGATGCCCTGCCGCTCGCGCCAGGCGTTGAGATAGGACGGGGAGAACAGCTCGTCGGTGATGTGCCGCACGTACGCGCCGCGCACGTCGAAGGCCCGGGCACGTTCCACGAAGTCGCGCACGCCAGGCCGGAACCGGCGGGTCAGCATGAGCTGGGTCGGCACCCCGGCCGTGTCGATCGCGTCGACCAGAGCCATGGCCCCGGCCAGGTCGGCGGCGAGCGGCTTCTCCAGCAGCAGCGCCCGGCCCGCCCGCGCGGCCTGGATCGCCATCGGCGCCTGGACCTCCGGCGGCACCGCGAACGAGACGGCCTCACACGCGTCGAGCAACGCGCCGTAGTCCTCGAAGGCCCGTGTGGCGAACCGTCCGGCGAGCGCGCGGGCCGCCTCGGGGCGGCGCGCCCACACGCCGGCAAGGCGCGTCTCCGGACCGCCCGCCAGCATGGGCGCGTGGAAGCCAGAGGCCCACGGTCCAGCGCCGACGAGCCCGACGTTTACCGCGCTCACTTCTCGCGGTTCATGAGGTCCACCAGCGCCGGCGGCGTCCACCGCTTGACGGTCTGGCGGAAGTTGCTCTTCCACTCCTCGCCCGGGCGCTGCTTGAACAGGGTCGTGTGGTCGCCGTGGATCTCTTCTTCGGGGCGGCCGTTCGAGTAGTAGTACAGCGCCATCGACCGGCGGGCCCGATCCTCAGGGCAGGTCAGCGGGTCGGGGTGGCCGTGGTTGGCGTCGTCGGTGGTGGCGAAGACCACGAAGCGGTTGAAGACCGGGAGGATCTTGTGCTCACAGCGGCTCATGTCCTGGGACCACAGCTGCAGGTGGCCGCCGTACTCCTCGGACCAGTCCTTGTTGAGGTAGAGCAGGCCGTTGAGGCGGCGGTCGAGGTTGAGCCTGCGGTGCCGGTTGAAGTCGGCGTGGACCTTGAGGAAGCCGCCCGGCTTGATCTGGTGCAGGCCGCCGCCCTCGAGGTGCGGGTCGGAGACCAGCTGCTCGATGCCGGTCATGCGCTCGAGGAACTCCACGAACACCTGGCCGTTGAACTCGTGCAGCAGGTGACGGGTGGCCGGGCCCATCCGCTCGGTGTCGGCGAGCGCCAGCTTGATCTCGCGCGAGGAGTCGAACTGCTGCCAGCTTCCGTCACGCGGCTCGGGAAACTCGGCCAAGATGGGGTCGAGGATGTTGGGCGGCAGGAAGTCGTCGATCACCACGTGGCGGAACGGGGACGCCGTAAGGAAGTCCTCGCGGTGCTTGTCGGCCAGGGGGAACAGTTCGTCGCGCCGGAAGGTGAACGTCAGAGTGTCCTGCATGGTTTCTCCATCCCCGCCCATCGTGTAGTCCGGTTTGCATATCGTGGCGCAAAATGATTCGCGTTACACGCGGATTGGAGCGATCGAAAGAGGGCTGATGGGCGACATCGCGGTCGTGATCGTGACATACAACAGCGCCGCGGTGCTGGGCGACTGCCTGGGCTCTCTCGACCAGGGCGGACTACGGCCACGCGACGTGGTCGTGGTGGACAACGCCTCGAAGGACGCCTCCACCGAGATCGCCGGGCGCGCGGGCGCGCGGGTCGTCCAAACCGGGCGAAACGCCGGTTACGCGGCGGCCATCAACGCCGGGGTCGCCACCCTCGATCTCGACGCGCTCGACGCCGTCCTCGTGCTCAATCCGGACTGCCGGATCCGCGCCGGCGCGCTCACCACGCTCGCCGACGCTCTCGCCCAGGACGACAAGCGCGGCATCGCCGTACCGCGGCTGGTCAGCCCTGACGGGCACACGCACCCATCGCTGCGCCGGGCCCCGAGCGTGCGTGGCGCGCTGGCCGAGGCGCTCGTCGGCGGCCGGCGCGCCGACCGGGTCGGCGAGGTCATCTACGACGAGCGCCGCTACGAGCGGCCGGGCCCGGCCGTTTGGGCCACGGGCGCGGCCATGCTCGTCTCCGTTGGAGCGGTCCGGGCGCTCGGCCCGTGGGACGAGTCGTTCCTGCTCTACAGCGAGGAGACCGAGTACGCGCTGCGCGCCGCCGACCAGGGCTGGACGCTCTGGTACGAGCCGGCCGCCGTGATCGAGCACATCGGCGGCGAGGCCAACACCAGCCCGATGCTCGCCGCGCTCCTCACCGTGAACCGCGTGAAGCTCTTCCGCCGTCGCCGCGGCCCCGTCTCCTCGTTCGCCTTCTACGCCGCCGTAGTGCTCGGTGAGGCCATGCGAGCCGCCACCGGACGCCGGACTGCCCGGGCCGCCCTCACGGCCCTCGTACGCCCCTCCAAGCGCCTGCAAGCACTCCCGTAACGCGGGACTACCGGAAGACGACTATCGACTGTGAAAGTGACCCGACTGGCCCTCGACGGGGTGCTGCTGTTCGTGCCGGCGCCGTTCCATGACGAGCGCGGCTTCTTCACGCGGACCTTCGACGCCGCGGTCGCCGCCGAGCACGGCCTCGACAACGCCGCGTTCATCCAGGACAGCCAGTCGCGGTCGCGGCAGGGCGTGATCCGCGGCATGCACGGCAGGTCGGGCCAGGGCGAGGGCAAGCTGGTCCGCTGCGCGCGGGGGGCGATCCTCGACATCCTCGTGGACGCGCGGCCGAAGTCGCCGACGTTCGGTGAGCACGTGACGGTGCTGCTCGACGACGAGACGTTCGGGCACCTCTATGTCCCGCCCGGGATCCTGCACGGCTACCAGGCGCTCACCGACGCCGACGTGTGTTATCGCATCGACCGCGAGCACGACCCCGCAGAGGATCTGTCGGTTCGCTACGACGACCCCGACCTGGCGCTGCCGTGGCCCAACCCGCTGACGATCATCAGCGGGCGGGATCTGTCAGCGGGCTCCTGGGCGGATCTCAAGGCCCGCCTCCTGGGGTAGCTCGCCCCTGGCCGTGCGCAGCATGCTGCCGGCCGCGCCGAGCAGCAGGAACAGCAGGCTGGTCACGCCGGGATAGGACAGCAGGTCGAAGGTGGCCGAGTCGATCAGCGGCACCAGCAGGCAGGCGGCGATGGTCAGGGCCAGGTTGCGCACGTTGGGATCGCGGCTGAGCCACCTCACCCGGAGCGCCACCGCGACCCCTGTGGCGATCAGCGCCACGTAGGCGACCACGCCGAGGACGCCGGTCTCCAGCAGGCCGAGCAGATATTGGTTGTCGAAGACCTGGTGCTTGTACGGATACCAGGTGCCGATGCCGCGACCCCAGATCGGATGCTTGTCGATCTCCAGCATCGCGAAGTGGTAGTCGTGCGTGCGATACATGATGCTGTCGTCGCTGCCCGCGTTGGCGAACAGGTTGAAGAACGTGCCGAGCAGGCCGGGGGCCATGAGCTTCACCAGGCCGAGGAAGACCACGAGCGCGCACAGGGTGGCCACCCAGCGCCGCGGCGGCCAGCCGATGAACAGCACGACGCCCATGACCACCAGGGCCACCACGGCCGACCGTGACACCGAGAACATCAGCCCGGCCGCGATCAGCGCCGTGCACAGCCACCACCGCAGGTAGCGCTCGCCGCGGCTTCTGGCCTGGAAGGCGAAGTGCGCGCCGAGCGGAAGGATCATCGCGGTGACCACGCCCAGTTCGATGGGGTGGCCGAGGGTTCCGGCCGCGCGCCGCAGGGCGGCCCTCGACATGATCGTCTCGGTGCCCTCGACCGAGGTGTGCCGCAGGCCCGGCAGCACCATGTAGGAGGTCAGGTCGAAGTCGAACAGGTACTGCAGCGAGGCGACAAGCGAGGCGAACGCG
This sequence comes from Streptosporangiaceae bacterium NEAU-GS5, assembly GCA_017592665.1. Taxonomy (GTDB): domain Bacteria; phylum Actinomycetota; class Actinomycetes; order Streptosporangiales; family Streptosporangiaceae; genus NEAU-GS5. The sequence goes on from JAGFNW010000006.1 coordinate 203,813, forward strand.
CCGGCGAGGACGACGGCCTTCAGCACCAGGTCGAGCCGGTCGCGGCCGCGGACCCCGTCGACCATCATCAGCACCAGGCCGACGTAGCCGACATAGAGGACCAGCGAGTGGTCGGCCAGGTTGAGCTCGTCGGAGGGCAGATACGACAGGGCGGCGAAGCCGTAGCACGTCAGCATCACCATGCCCCACACGTAGATCGCCGTGCGGATCTCGTTGCGGCCCTTGGCCGCGCCTAGGCTGACGGTGAAGTGCGCGAGCACCCACAGCAGGAACAGGACGAGCGCGATGATGTCGGCCACCGACAGCGACATGGGCAGCCCGCGCAGCACGAGGCGGGCCGGGATCATCAGCTGGGCCAGCACGAAGGTGGCCACGAGCGTGGCGCCGTCGGCGCGCCGCTGCGTGCGGACGATCGCCCCGTCGTATGTCTCGAGATCTGACGGGGCGATCCGGTAGACCGTCATGACGTGAGTCCCGCCGCCGCGCGCGCGTCCTCTGAGGGGCCGGCGCCGTTCAGGGCGGCGGTGCCGCCCGGCGGATACTTCCTGGCCCGGCGGCGCACGTGCCACGACTCGGCGGCGAACGCGGACGCGAGGCTGAGCAGGAAGCCCATGGTCACGGCCACGAACGTGGCGCGCAGGCGGCTGCCCGTCTTCTCTTCGGGAGTCGTGGGGGGCACGATCTCGAAGGCCGTGATGTACGTGCCGGTGGGCGTGCCCACCCGCGCCTGCTGCTCGGCCAGCTTTGTGTGGGACAGCTGGGTCAGCTTCACCACGACGCTCTTGGCCTCGGCCGCCGACGGCGCCTCGGAGGAGATGACGATGAACGGCACCGAGATCATCAGCTCGGGGTTGGTGGCGCCGTTGGTGACCTTGAAGGTCGTCCGGCCTCCCGGCGGCGCGCCCACCTGGGCGGCGATCTCGGCCGTGCTCATGCCCTGGATGAGGATGCTCGCGGTCACGCTCAGCCCGCTATCGAAGTTGACCAGCGGGTTGGTGAGCGGGTTCGGATACTTGGGGTCGGTCGGCAGGCTGCCACCCGCGGGGGGCATGACCAGCGCGAGGGCCGACGACGCGACGTAGGTCTTGGGGAACTTCACGTACACCCCGACCGCCCCGGCCATCACGAGGAAGAAGACGGGGAAGGTGACGTACCACCGGCGGAACAGGACGAAGATCGTCCCCCAGAAGTCCATGGGTCAGTCCTTGTCGTCGCCGCTGGCCGTTTCCGCCGTCTCTCCGAGGAAGATCACCATGGTGCTGTCGTCCTCGGCCTCTCTGCCGCCCTTGCCGACCGGCTTGGCGTCGCTTTCCTTCGGGTCCTTGCGCCCGTTCTTGGCGGCGAACTCCTGGGTGTCCCAGACGTACGCGCCGCCGACCGGGGTCCCGTTCACACCAGCCGGCCGGGCCGCCGGGCGGACCACCGGAGGAGCCGTGGTGGCCTGCGGAGGCTTGGGCGAGCTGATGGAAAGCCGCGGCGAGCGCCGCCGCACCAGCCAGTAGCCGATGCACAGCCCGCCGAACGCGATCAGCAGCGTGACCAGGGCCGCCATCTCGATCTTGGGCGCGTTCTGCACCTCGGGCCGGGACGGTGGAACGATGTAAGTCACGGTAAGGAAGGTCGTCGGCGGCGCGCCGAGCGCCTTCTGCCAGTTGATCAACTCCTGGCGGACCCGCTTCTGGGTGTTCGCCAGAACCGTCGTGACGGTCGCCGCGGAGTTCGAATCGACCTGGATGTAGATGTAAGGACCGCTGATGTCGAGGACGTCGGGGTTGCTGCGGCCGTCATCGATCGTGATTTTGGTCGGCCCATTCTCGGGCGCGCCGAGCTGCGTCCAGACGTCCTGGGTGTTCATCGACTGGATGACGATGCTGGCCGCCGTCTTCAGCGCGTCGTTGAACTGGAGCAGCGGGTTGCCTACCCCCACTGGCTTGGTCGGGTCCTTGGAGACCACGCCGCCGTTGACAGGCGTGGCCAGGACCAGGGACGTGTCGGCGCGGTAGTGCGCGGACGCGGTCGTGTAGGCCAGCACTCCCGCCAGGAGCGACAGCGCGAGAAGGGGAAGCCCGACGGTCCATTTCCAGGCGAGCCCTGCGATGGTCTTCCAGAAACCCACTTATCCCCCCGGTCAAATACTTGACCTATGGACAGCAGCAGACGCCCGAAACCCTACCTAGAGAGGATCGCTCCCGACAGGGTCGTCGTTACACCGTTCCCAAACGCTGATCTGAAGCTCCAACTAGTAGAACGCGAGGAGCGTTGCGCCGGGCGTGGCCCGCACGATACATCTGTGCGGTTGAGTGGCGGCGGGAGAACACGGGAGAAAAGCGGATGGAGTCCTACGCGGACCGGGCAGGGACCGTTCCAACAGTGGCGTCCGCGCCGCCTCCGGCGACCCGGCGACGGCTGGTGGGTCTCGACGGCATACGCGGGCTGGCCGCCTTATTCGTGGTTCTGCACCACTGCTGGCTGCTGTCCTACCCGGGGTTTCCCGACAACAGCGGCCCTGCCTGGGCCGGATTCCTGCTCTACGGCCACTTCGCGGTGGTCGTGTTCATCGTGCTGTCGGGGTTCTCGCTGTCGGTCTCGCCAGCGCGGCACGACTGGCGCCTCGGCAGTCTGCGCACCTTCGCCTACCGCCGGGCCTGGCGCATCCTGCCGCCGTACTGGACCGCCCTGGTGTTCAGCCTGATCGTGGCCTGGACCCTCATTCCGCAGCCGGAGCAGGGTTCGCCGACCGCCAAAACGGTGATTTTCTATGGTCTGCTCGTGCAAGACCTGTTCGGCTCGCCTAGTCCTAACGGGGCCTTCTGGTCGATCGCGGTCGAGGCCCAGCTGTACATCACGCTGCCGCTGATGCTGCTGCTGATCCGCCGCCGCTTCGGCGCCGTCACCCTGCTCGCCGCGGTGACGGCGATCGTGGCCGCCATCGGGCTGCTGGCGCCGCGCGTCCCCGCCGTCGACCTGTTCATGCGGTTGACCCCCCAGTTCGCCGTGCTCTTCGCGATCGGCGCGGTGGCGGCCGGCGTGGTGCGCACGCCCGACGCCCCATGGACGCGGTGGCTGCCCTGGGCGGCGCTCGCGGCGATCATCCCGGCGCTCACGCTGATCATCGTCAACGGGTCGGCGTGGACCGTCGTCAACTTCTACTGGGTGGACCTGTCGATCGGCCCCGCCGTGGGACTGCTGCTGGCCGCCATCGCGACCGGCCGGCCCCGCCCGCTGGTGCGGATGCTGGACACCTGGCCGCTGCGCAAGCTCGGCTCGTTCTCCTACAGCCTCTACCTGATCCACGCGCCGATCGTGCTGGTGCTGAGCCAACTGGTGCTGGTCCCGCGGGTGTCGGCGGAGCTGCCGCTGTTCCTCAGCACGCTGGCGCTGGCCGTGCCGGTGAGCGTGCTGGCGGCCTGGCTGTTCGGATCGGTCTTCGAGATCCCCTTCCAGCGGCACCGCAGCTGGAAGGCGCTCAAGCAGGCTTATTCGAAGAGAGGGGCCGAGCCGGCCCCCCTCTCATGAGGCGTGCGCCAGCTTGGCGATCTCGTACTGCTTGGCCAGTTCGTCGGGCATCGGCTCGAGGTCGGTGCACCGGCGGAAGTCCCGCAGGGTGGTGCCCCGGCAGAGCGCGTCGACGTTGGGCGCGACCCGGTGGGCCCGCACGTCGTCGATGTTGACCGTACGGAAGTCGATGCTGAACCGGGTGCGGCCGGAGGTGTTCGGCACGGTCGAGTGCAGGTGGGCGCCGGAGAAAATCATGAACCCGCCCGGCTCGGGCACCACGCGCAGCTGCGTGTCGAGGTCGATGGACTCCTCCGGCTTCGGCTGTTCGCGCGTGTCGCTGTAGATGTGCTGGGCGGCGGCGGGGCGCTCGACGGCCTGCCAGTTGGCGTAGTCGTAGCGGGCGCTGCCATTGGCGACCGGCTTGTCGAAGTACTGCGTGTGGAACGCCATGACATTGTCGTAAGTAACAGGATAAATCGGCATCCACCAGTTGACCTGGTTGAACGGCGCGGAATACCAGCAGTCGCGGTGCGCGTGATAGGCGTAGGAGATGCCCGACGTCAGATAGGAGTCCGACGTCGAGGTCCGCAGCCGCGGCACGTCGAAGTAGGTCTGCTCGAGCGAGATCCCGATCTCCTGAAGCACCTCGGGCAGCAGCTTCTTGCACTGCGGGTGATGGATGAAGCGCGGTTTCAGGTCGGCGAGCAGCGCCGCGAAGTCCTCCACCGGCATTTCGAACTGGGCGAGCTCGGGGTCCATCCCACCGAACGCGTCCTCGATCATTTCGCGGGCGAAGCCGATCAGTTCGGCCGACGCGGCATTGGCGGAGTAGACGAAAATCTCGCCCTGGAATATGAGCTCGCGCCGTCTATCGTCGTCAACCGCGCTGTTGGAAAAAAGCGTGGTCATGTTGGTTGTAGCCCTTCTCTTGCCCCGTTCGCACCTGGTGCAACTCGATTTCGCCGGTTCCGGTCGGAACGTTACAGCGGCAGTTGGGTCTGCGTGTCCTCGCGTCCTACGTACGTTCCGTAGTCGGGGTGGTCGAAGCGGTGAAGGGCGAAGATGTTGTCGTTCCAGGGGGCCGGGACGACGCGTTTGTGGCGCAGTCCGTTGATGGCCGAGAGTTTCGCCGTACGGCTGGCCTCGTTGAACTCGCGGATGGCCGCCAGCTCCCCCACGTACTCGTTGTGGATGATCTGGTCGTCGTCACCGACCGTGTCGTCCAGATAACAGAAAACGCGCGGGAGGAAATACTTGTGGTCGCCCGCGAATATGGCCAGGGCGGCCGCGGTGGACGAATAGAAGTCCACGTCGATCGAGACGAATCCAATGGGCGCCGGCTGCTCGCCGTCGAGGAACTGCGTCGCGGTGTCCGACAGGTTGCCGAGAATGAGATGCGCGTCGGGCAGCTTCCGCTGCAGCGCGGCGACGTCCATGACGAAGTCGCCCTCACGCCAGATGTAGGGCAGGTCGCGGAAGTCGGTGGGCTTGGGCAGCCCCTGGCCCGTGTCGAAGCCGTAGACGTCGATCTGCACGCCGGTGGCCTTGGTGGCGAGCGCGGCCTGCCGGCTCATCTCCACCAGCCCGGCGCCGCCGGCGACGCCGAACTCCACGACGCTGATCCGGCCGACGCGAAGGCGCCTGGCCAGCTCGGCCGCCTGCTGCACGCCATAGGCGTAGTGCGGCCGCGGATAGAGGTCGAGCGCGCATCTCGTCTCGTACGAGCCGAACGGCAGCCGCTTCATGACGGCGAGGATGATCCGGCCAGGTTGCATGAGCAGCCGGATGACACGGGTGAGGAACATCCCGTTTCCCTTCTATTTGGCACGGCCGACGGCCAGCTTGACGAGCTTGCGACTGCGGTGCGCCAGCATCTGCTGCTGCCGCCGTCCATAAATCCGCAGCAGCAGCGCGCGGGCGCGCCGGCGCTGCTCCGGAGTGAGATCCACGGTGCGCAGCGCCCCGTACATGGCGCGGAACTGCAGCGTGGTGGCGAAGTGCGCGGTCCAGGCGGGCACGCCGAGCGTGCGCGCGATCCCGGTGAGCCGCCGCTCGCGCAGATTGCGGTGCGCGAGGATCTTGGGCACGTGCCCCCAGGGCCCCGCGAGCGCGAGCATCGTCGCGTACACCTCGTCCTCGCGGATCATGACGGGCCGCGGGATCTCGATGATCGCGGCGCGGCGCATGAGGCCGTACAGCGGATCGAGGCCGTGGTGCTCGGTGGTGACGGTCTCCCACAGCTCGGTGAGCCGGTCGACCGGGTCGTCGGACAGCATGCCGGTGCCCGCGTAGCTCGGCTGGTGCACCGACCCGTCCTGGGCCGTATAGGAGGTCTCGGCGGTGACGATGATGAGCCGGTCGTCGTGCCGATACGGTTCGAGCGCCTGGGACACGCAGTCGGGCTCGAGCAGGTCGTCGTCGCCGGTCCAGCGGAAGAACTCGCCCCGCGACCGCTTCAGCACCTCGACGAAGTTGCCCACCACGCCGACGTTGCGCGGCTGGCGGTGATAGACCACCCGGCCGTCCTGGCGGGCCAGCTCCCGGCAGACCTCTTCGGTGTCGTCCGTCGAGGCGTTGTCGGAGATCACCAGCTCCAGATTCGGGTGGTCCTGGCCCAGGATCGACCGTACGGCCTCGGCCATGCGACCGGCGCCGTTGCGCACGGGAAGCCCGATGGACACCAAGACGTCTTTCATGCCGCCACTTTCATCAGCCGCTTGAATTGAGGGAGGACGACCGCCGCGTACACCAGGAACCCGGCGCCGCCCGCGACCACCAGCTGGACCAGGAAGTGCGCGTCGTCGAGCACGTATGCCAGGACCATCATCACGGCGCACATGATCAGAGTGCCGATGAGCGGGCGGACCAGGTGCGGGAGGATGGGGGCGAGCCTGACCCCGGCGCGCTGGACCGCCCACATCGCCAGCGGCAGCGCCACGAGCAGCGCGGTCAGGGCCTGGCCCGCGGCCGCGCCGCGGATGCCGTACATGTGGGTGAGCACGATCACGGTCGGCACCATGGCGGCGCCGTAGCCGAGGTTCATCCAGACGGTGGCGCGGGTCGCGCCCTGCGAGTTGAGGATGTCGAGGGCGAGCGCCGTCAGCATGCGCGCCACCATCAGCACCGCGAGGAAGCGCAACACGCCCGCCGACTGGCCCCATTTCTCGCCGTAGAGCAGCCCTATCAGGGGATGGGCCAGCACGCCCATCACCGCCGCGACCGGCAGGATCGCTCCAATGAGGATCGGCACCGACCGTTGCACGCCGCGCGTCAGCGACTCGGTGTCGCGTTCGGCGAGCCGGGAGAACCCGGCGATCGACACCGTGCGGATGGCCGTGCCGATCAGCCCGGGCACCCAGCTCGACACGTTGAAGGCCAGCAGGTAGAAGCCCGTCCAAACCGGGCCCATGATGCCGCCGACGATGACGTTGCCGATATAGAGGAGCGCCGTCTCGAGCGCGATCCCGGCCGCGGACGGGATGCCGAACTTCAGCAGTTGCCGGGCGATCGCCGGCTTCCAGCCCAGCCGGAACGGCATGTGCGTGAACCACAGCGTGACGATGCCGGTGACCACGGCGCGGGCCACCTGCCCCCAGGCGAAGCTGTAGGCGCCGAAGCCCTCGACCGCGAGGATGATCGCTACCGGCATGTTGGCCGCGAACCCGATGAGGATGGCGATCGAGGCCTTCGACTGCTGGAAGGTGCGCAGCAGGGTGGCGCTGCGCACCGCCGTGACCGCCTCGACCAGGATGATCGAGGTGAGCAGCCGGACCACCGGCGTGGCCGCGTCCGTGCCCGCGCTGTGCGCGTACCACGGCGCGATCAGGTAGAACCCCGCGTAGAGCGTGAGCGCCGAGATGAAGGTGATCGTGGTGGCGGTCGGCGCGATCTCCTCGAGCTTGCCGCGCCACTGCATGACCGCGGCCATCACGCCGATATCCTTGAGCACCATCACGAGCTGCGTGGCCGAGAACGCGACGGCGAAGATGCCGAAGTCGCCGGGCATGAGGATGCGGGCCAGGATCAGGCTCATGATGAAGGACCCGGCCCGGAACGCGATGTTCCCGGCCAGGCTCCAGCTCAGCCCACGGCCCACCTTGCGGCCGATGTCCTGAAGGTGCTCCGGGTCCCCCTCGGGGTCCCCGGTCGTGTCATCGACTGTGCCCGGCAGCTCCGACATTCGGTGATTACCCCTTAACGGTCTCGGGTTCGTCGATCCGTTCGAGCCAGATCTCTCGCCAGAACGAGAGGATTTCGCGCGGGCAGTTCGCCTTGTATACGCCCATGCAAACCACGTCGTCCAGCACGATGCAGGGATTCTTCATCTGCAACATCTGTCCCGTGGTCTCGTCTATGCACCGGTCCACACGAGTGCGGACCCGGGCTGTGCGGCCACAGAAACGGGCCATCTCCTCCTCGAAGCCGAGACCGCGGTTGCGGCGCCCGGCGTCGAGGGTGGCGACGATCTCGTCCCGCGACTTGATCCTCACCAGCTCTCCTGGCTGCAGGGCCAGCGTGCCGGTCGGGGTCTTCGTGTTGGGGCCGGGGGCGACGAAGCCCCACTCCATCCCGCCCTTGACCCGCAACGGGCGCGGGAACTTCTTGCTCAGCCGCTGGTAGCGGTTGAAGAGGAAGAAGAAGACCGTGCGCGCGGCCGCCGCGGAGCTGGTGTTGCCGACCTTGACGTCCTCGACGTACTGGCCGAGGTTGCGCAGCGGCAGCCGCTCGGGAGCGGCCTCGAGCAGCTGGGTCGCCTGGCAGCGGAACCGCTCCTCGCCGTCGGGAGCAGGCTCGCGGCGGGAGTTGATCTCGAGGATCGGCAGCAGCCGGCCAGAGCTCACGGGCGCCGGCGGCTGCGCCGGCGCCGTGGCCGGGTCGGCGCGCTTGAGCCACGCCTCTTTCCAGTAGAGGGAGCACTCGGTCTGGCAGCCGCCGTGGCCGGAGCCGTCGCAGCGGGCGTCGACGAGGTGCACGGCGTCGCGCATGCGCCGCATGCCCGAGCCCGTCATGGTGTCGCAGAGCTTGTTGGCGACCTTCTGCACGCGCAGCCGCCTGCCGCAGAACTTCGCCATCTCCGGCATGAAGGGGAGACCGCCGAGCTGACCGTGTTCGTCCAAGGTGGCGAGGATCTCGTCCTCGCTCAGAACCTCAACCAGGTCGCCGACCCGCAGGCCCAACGCCGTCATTCTGGTAACTCCTTCACGAGTCCTGCTGTCTGGAGAGCCACGGCCGCCTCGGCCACCGCATCGAACGGAAGGCCTGACCGCTCCGCGATGTCGAGGAGGCTGTGATCGCCGTCGGAAAGGTTGAGCACCCACAACATGGCCATCTGGGCCTGTTTGGTGTCGCTGCGCCCGCCGAGCGAGCCGTACAGGCCGCGCCTGCCGAGTTGTGGCTCGCCGTACGGGCTGAGGTTCTGCAGCCGGCGGTCGCTCTCCAGGATCTGGAGCGCCCGCCGGCAGGTGTCGAGGGTGTCTTCCATGGCCTCGGCCGACACGAAGTCAGGATCGTCGGCGGAGGTGTGGTATTCGGGGTATCCCGCGTAGGGCGTCCGGGTGAGCGAGCCGACCGGCAGGTTGAAGCCGGGCGAGCAATACTGCCGCTCGTCGTAGCCGTACGGGGAGAAGTCGAGGACCGTGTGCGCGCGGTCCTTCAACACGTGCTCGAAGGCGCGGTCGACGGGGGCGTCGCCCCGCCTGCTGCGCTTGTAGGTGATGTCGCCGCGGTCGCCCGCGCAGGCCAGCGTGAAGCCGTGCTTGACCCGGTCGGCCCGATCCCGGTTGCGGGCCAGCCAGGTGATCGCGCCGATGGTCCCCGGCGCGAAGATGAAGCGATAGGTGTAATGCGGGTCGACCAGGCCCTGCGCCAGGGCCACCGCCACCGCCACCCCGGCCATGTTGTCGTTGGCCAGGGACGGGTGGCACACGTGGCACGAGATCAGCACCTCGTCGGAGCTCTCTCCCGGCACCACGTGCTCGCCGTAGGTCAGGTGCCCGTCGGCGAGTGTCGAGTCGATCATCACCTCGTACGGCCCAGGGCCCATCGCCGCGAGCGTGTCGGCGCTCACGCAGAACCCCCACGTCTCGGCGTAGTAGCTGGTCCGATAGGGGACGAGGGACGGCTGATCGGGCAGGGTGTGCAGGTGACCGCGCAGCTCGTCGAGGGTCATCGTGGCCGAGACCGGCACGCTGTAGCCCACGACGTGCAGGTTGGACGCCTGGAAGTCGATCACCCGCGCGCCGTGCGGATCCTTGACGTAGGCGTCGCGGATGTTCCACTCGCGGGGAACGATCCAGTCGAGCACCGGCGTGCCCGTCGCCACCTCGCTGACCTGGATCGGGATCGACTCCCCGATGATCTCCAGGGTCTGCCGCACGCCGTCGCCCGTGATGCTCCGGCAGAGCGGATACAGCCGCCGGACGAGGTCGTGCATCTCCTGACCGTTCATGGGCTTCATGGGCTTCATGGGCTTCATGGGCGCAACGTATCGTCGACGGTCCCCGCCGCGCGGCGGCTGGACAGCCAGGCCAGCCGGGTGAAGCGCTGGTCGAAGTCGGCCTTGGTCAGACCGTGCGTGCGGTAGGCGTCGATCAGTTCGAGCGCGCCCGCCTTGACCGTCCAGCGCGCCGCGTAGCCCGGCAGCGCGGCCCGCGCCCGGCTGAAGTCGACCCGGTAGGAGCGCGGGTCGGAGCCGGTCTCGCCGGTGATGGCGAGCGTCGACCCCGGCACGGCCTCCACCACGGCCTGGGCGATCTCGGCCACGGTCACGTTGTTGTCCTCGGTGCCCACGTTGAACGCCTTGGCGTGCACGGCCTCGCGGGGCGCGGTCAGCGCGGCCGCGAACGCGTCGGCGATGTCGCGCGCGTGCACGAGCGGCCGCCAGGGCGTGCCGTCCGAGAGCACCCGCACCTCGCCGGTCAGGTGGGCGAATCCCACGAGGTTGTTGAGCACGATGTCGGCGCGCAGCCGGGGCGAGAACCCGAAGGCCGTGGCGTTGCGCAGGAACACCGGGGTGAAGTCGTCGTCGGCCAGCCCGGCGAGGTCGTCCTCCACCCGCACCTTCGACTCCGCGTACGGCGTGACGGGGCGCAGCGGGGCATCCTCGTCGAGCAGGTCGTCGCCGCCGGAGGCGCCGTAGACCGAGCAGGTCGAGGCGTACAGGAAGCGGCGCACACCAGCGTCGCGGGCCAGCCGCGCGAGCCGGGTCGAGGCGTGGTGGTTGATGTCGTAGGTGAGCTCGGGCGCGAGCGCGCCCAGCGGGTCGTTGGAAAGCGCGGCCAGGTGGATCACCGCGTCGAACCCCTCGAGCTGCTCCGCGCCGACGTCGCGCAGATCCACCGCCACGGTCGGCGGGTCGTCGGGCCGCGGGCCGAGCACGCACTCGGCGAACAGCCCCGAGTCCAGGCCCACGACCTCGTGGCCGGCGTCGGCCAGCACCGGCGCCATGACAGTGCCCAGGTAGCCCTGGTGGCCGGTGAGGAGTACCCGCATCAGTTCTCCAGATCTATGATCATTTTGGTGACGTGGAAGGCCTCGGCGTAGCGCGTCTGACATTCGATCCCGCGGATCCGCGCCAGGCCGAGGAACGCCTCCCGGTCATACCACGGACGGTGGCGCTGCGAGGGGTAGTGCCGATGAAGCAGTGCGACCTTCCGCTCGGCGACTTCTGCCGTTAGGGGCTGATATGCCGACGGCCGGCCAAGGTCGCCGTCCCACTTGACGATCTCGTAGCCGAGCGTGAGGTGGTCGCGGAACGCCGTGGGCGCCAGCTTGGCCAGGCCACGATGGTCCTGGTGGGCGTCCCCCACGTAGGGGGCGAGCAGCAGGTCGGGCTCGGTGCGGGCACGCAGCTCCTCGACCGCCGACTTGGCCTCCTCCCAATGCGCGGGAAAGCGGCCGTCGGGCAGCTTGAGCACGGTCACCCGCAGATCGGCGCCCGGGCAGAAGTCGGCGAGCGCGGCGCGCTCCTCGTCCTCCCTGGCCGTGCCGCCGCCGGACAGGACGAGCACGTCGACCCGGATGCCCGGATGGGCGGCGCACAGTGTCAGCAGCGTGCCGCCCGCTCCGATCGGCAGGTCGTCGCAGTGCGCCGCCAGCGCGGCGACCGCTGTGATCCCGGTCTTGAGGTGAATCACGCGCGCTCCCACAGCGCCCACGGCCGCTCGCCGCGCGCCCACGCGTTGTCGAGATCCAGCCGCTGGTTGACGGTGTCGCTCGGCCGCCAGTAGCCGCGATAGGGGTAGGCCATCAGGCGGCCGCGCTTGGCCAGCTCGACGCAGCCGTCGGCGACCAGGTCGCCGCCCTCCGGGACATGGTCGAACACCTCCTGGCGGAGCACGAAGAAGCCGCCGTTGACCCACAGCGGCATCTCGCTGATCGGAGTGATCCCGCCGACCATGGCGTTCTCGCCCAGCTCCACGCAGTGGAAGGTGTTGGACGGGGGGACCACCAGCATCGAGGCGCCCGCGTCGGCCGCGGAGAACCGCTCGACGATCTCGTCGAGCGGCGCGTCGGCCAGCACGTCGGCGTAGTTGGCCAGGAACATCTCGTCGCCGCCGAGGTGGGGGCGCACGCGGCGCAGGCGCTCGCCGATCGGCGAGTCGAGGCCGGTGTCCACCAGCGAAACGGTCCAATCCGAGATGTCGGTGGACAGCAGTTCCACCTCGCCGGCGCGGAGCACGAAGTCGTTCGAGATCGTCTCCTGGTAGCCCAGGAAGAAGTCCTTGATGTGCTGGGCGCCGTAGCCGAGGCACAGGATGAACTCCTTGTGCCCGAAGTGGGCGTAGTAGCGCATGACGTGCCAGAGCAGCGGTCGGGGGCCCACGAGCTGCATCGGCTTGGGCAGCTGGCCACCGGGGATGTCACTGATCATGCGGGTGCCGCGCCCGCCGCAGAACAGAACGACCTTCACACGACCTCCAGGTGAGGAATGGGGAAGACCAGCCGGCCGCCCCAGTCGCGCACGTAGGACAGCTGCTCGGTCAGCTCCTGGCGCAGGTTCCACGGGAGGACGAGCACGTAGTCGGGGCGATCGGCCGCGATCTGCTCCGGCGCGAGGATCGGGATCCGCGCCCCCGGGGTGAACCGGCCGTGCTTGTAAGGGTTGCGGTCGACCGTGTAGGCCAGCAGGTCGGACCGGATCCCGCAGTGGTTGAGCAGGGTGTTGCCCTTGCCGGGGGCGCCGTAGCCGGCCACGGTCTTGCCCTCGCGCGCCGCCTCGATCAGGAAGGCCAGCAGGTCGCGACGGACCGTGGCGACCCGGTCGGCGAACGAGGCGTAGCCGGAGATGTCGAGCAGCCCGGCCGCCTTCTCCCGCGCGATCACGTCGGTCACCTGCTGCGACGGCTCACCGGCCGGTCTGGCCCAGAGCCGGATCGAGCCGCCGTGCGTGGGCAGCAGCTCGACGTCGACCAAGGTCAGGCCGCCGCTCGCCAGGGCACGCTGGGCCGTGGCGACCGTGTAGTACTGGAAGTGCTCGTGGTAGATCGTGTCATATTGGTTGAGCTCGACGAGGGTGAGCAGGTGCTGCACCTCGATCGAGACCCAGCCGTCGTCGGCGACCAGGGCGCGGAGGCCCTTGGTGAAGCCGATCACGTCGGGGATGTGGGCGTAGACGTTGTTGGCCACCACCAGGTCGGCCGGGCCGTGCTCGGCGCGTACGGCGAGGGCCGTCTCCTCGGAGAGGAACTCCGTGACCGTGGGCACGCCCTTGTCCCTGGCCGCCTGGCCGACGTTGGCCGACGGCTCGATGCCGAGGCAGCGCACGCCGCGCTCGACCATGTGCTGCAGAAGGTAACCGTCGTTGCTGGCCACCTCGACGACGAACGACGGCGCCAGTCTGCCGATCGCCGCGTCGACGAAGACCCGGGCGTGCTCCACCCAGGAGGCCGAGAACGAGGAGAAATATGCATATTCCGTGAATGTGTCTTCGGGGGTGATAAGCGGCGGAATCTGGGCAAGCCAGCAGTCCGTACACACCCGAAGATGCAATGGATAGGTGACCTCAGGCTCGTCCAACTGGTCAGCGGTGAGGAACCGCTCACAAGGGGGCGTGGCCCCAAGGTCTACGACTCCGGACAGCGCCGCGGAGCCGCACAACCGACACGTCATCAAAGGAACGCTCCCATGGCTCGCGTCGCCGGGCGTTCTCCGGCGACACCATCCAAGACGCGGCTGGGGCTGGTGTGGTTGGCAGGCACTCCTGTGCGTTTCCCCCCGAACATTAGTTTGTCCGCCAGACGGTATTTCGGCTGATCAGCCGCAGTCGTTACAGGGCTCTGGCATGCTGTCCGGCCATGGAACCCCTCGGCATCGCCGGCGCCTGGCGATTCACCCCGCGCATCCACGGCGACGAGCGCGGCGCCTTCCTTGAATCGTTCCGCTCGGCGGACCTGATCCAGACCATCGGGCGGACCATGGACGTCGCCCAGGTCAACACGTCGGTGTCGCGGCGCGGCGTCCTTCGCGGGGTGCACTTCGCGGACGTGCCGCCCGGCCAGGCCAAGTACGTCACCTGCGTGTCCGGCGCGATCCTCGACGTCGTGGTCGACATCCGAGCCGGGTCGCCGACGTTCGGCGCGTGGGAGGCGGTCCGCCTGGACGACGCCGGCCGCCACGGCCTCTACCTCGCCGAGGGCCTCGGCCACGCGTTCCTCGCGCTCAGCGAGTCGGCCACGGTCAGCTACCTGTGCTCGACCCCGTACGCCCCGGGCCGCGAGCACGGCATCCATCCGCTGGATCCGGCGCTCGCCATCGACTGGCCGCTGGACGGGCAGCCGATCATTTCCGACAAGGACGCCGCCGCGCCCACCCTCAAAGAGGCCATGGAAGCGGGCCTGCTGCCCGACTACGCGACCTGCTCGCGGTATCTCTCATCGTGAAAGGTTCCCTCAGTTCTCATGAAAGCCACATACTTCTCCCTGTGACTAGCGTGGTGATTCCTGCGCACAACGAGGCGCGGGTGATCGGCCGCCTGCTGGCTGGCCTGCTCCAGGACGCGACGCCTGGAGAGTTCGACGTGGTCGTCGTGGCCAACGGGTGCACCGACGACACCGTGGCGGTCGCCGACGGGCACGGCGTGCGCGTCGAGGCCACGCCCGTGCCGTCCAAGCGCGCGGCGCTGCGGCTCGGCGACGAGGCGGCCGACGGCTTCCCGCGCGTCTACGTGGACGCCGACGTCGAGCTGGACACCGCGTCGCTGCGGACGCTCGCGGGAGCGCTCCAAAACGGCGTCCACGCGGCCGGCCCCGAGCGCGACCTGGTCCTGACCGGCCGGCCGTGGCGGGTCCGCGCGTACTACACGATTTGGGTACGGCTCCCGCACGTGCGCACCGGCCTGTTCGGGCGCGGCGTCATCGCGCTCAGCGAGGAGGGCAACGCCCGCGTCCGCGCGCTGCCCCAGGTCATGGCCGACGACCTGGCCGTGTCGGTGGCGTTCGAGCCGCACGAGCGCACCGTGATACCGGGGGCACGGGTGCGCATCCAGACCCCTCGGACGTTCGCCGACCTCATGCGCCGCCGCGTGCGAGTCGTCACCGGAGTCAGCGAGATCGACCAGACGCCCACCGGCGCCGGCGAGCGGACCAGCCCGCGCGACCTGCTGCGGATCGTGCTACGCGAGCCCAACCTGCTGCCGGCGGCCGTCGTCTTCCTCTCGGTGGCCCTGCTGGCCAAACGCCGAGCCGCCGGAGCCATCCGCTCCGGCGACTACAGCACCTGGCTCCGCGACGAGTCCTCCCGCGCCTGACGGGTTATTGCCAGGCGTAGAGGAGCCAGCCGAGTTCGTAGGGGCGGCATTCGCGGTCGACGGCGACTGCCGGGTAGATGCGGTCGAGGGTGCCGAGGACGCCGCCGATGCCGGTGCGGCTGGCGACGGCCTTCAGGCCGCGGACCAGTTTGCGCGGGTCTTCGCGGGCCACCTTGCGCCAGGTGAGCAGGAGCTTCTCGTCGATCAGGGATTCGGTGGATTCCGGGCGCTCCAGCATCCACATCAAGCCCAGGGAGATCTCCGGGATGTGGGCGTCGCCGCCCGCCTCGAGCAGGTCGAGCAGGGCCATCGGCGCCATGGACAGCTGGTGGACGCTGTAGACGGGATAGCCCTCGACGACGGACCCGGTGCGGGCGTCGTAGTGCCACCACCACTGGCCCTGCTCGCCCTGCGCCTCGCAGATGCCGGCCGCGATCTGGTCGGCCACGCGCAGCGCGTCGGCGTCGCCGGTCTCGGCGTGCAGCCGGGCCAGCGCCTGGATCGGATACACCTGGTCGGCGAAGCAGCCGACGTGGCTTCGATACCACGGGACGAGCGGGCCGCTCGCCGCGCCGAGCGCGTGCCGGTAGAGCCGGTCCGCACCGAGCCCGGACAGCATCCGCTTGCGGTGGAACTCCAGACGGTCGTCGACCGCGGCGCCCGGCAACGCGCGCGCCGCCGCGTAGGCGGCCAGGGCCCACGCCGCCTCCACCGTGTAGACCTGCGTCGCGTCCCGGGTGCGGTCGTCGATCTCGTTCAACCGCCGAAGCGCGGTCTCGGCCTCCGGATGCCTGGTCTCGGCGGCCGCCCAGCAGATCAGCGCCGTGTCGCCGAGCCCGGTCACCTCGGGCAGCTGCTTGACCAGACGGCTCACGAGGTCGGCCGCGGTCTCGCCGCCGAGCGCCAGCCGCTGCCGGTCGGCCGGGAGGGTCGCCACGCCCAGGGCGACGATGGCCGCGTAGCGGACGCTGCGTCCTTCGCCGACCGCGTCCCAGCCGCCGCCGGGCCGGCTGACGCCGCGCCGGGTGAACACGAACTCCCCATCCTTGTAGTGGAGCGGCAGTCCACTCACCGTCAGGTCCAGCATGGCCGTCACGAGGTCGGCCGCGGCGCCCTCGCCCAGCAGCCTCATCCGGTCACTCACGTACTTCTCCTCTTGTAGGCCATTTCCTGAACCACCATCAGGAGGAATCTCCCGTTGGTCTTCACGTAACGGGGGCCGAGCCGGCGTGGCTCCTGCAGCATCCGGTAGAGCCACTCCAGCCCGAGTCTCTGCCACATCCGGGGAGCCCGGCGGGTCTTTCCGGCCAGTACGTCGAACGAACCGCCCACGCCGTGGATGATCTTCGCCTTGGTCGCGGCGCCCCAGTCGCGTACGAAGATCTCCTTCTTCGGCGAGGTGATGCCGAGGAACAGCAGATCCGCGCCGGACGCGGCGATGTCGGCGGCCACCTCGGCCGAGTCGGCGGGATCGAAGTAGCCGTCGCGGGCTCCGGCGATCTCCAGCCCGGGGTGCCGCCGCCGGATCTCCGCCAGGAGGAGCTCCAGCACGTCAGGAGACGCACCCAGGAAATAGGGACGGTAGCCGCGGTCCTCGGCCTCGCGCAGCAACTCCGTGAAAAGGTCGATGCCGGCCACCCGCTCGGGCAGCTCGTGGCCGAGGACCTTGGACGCCCACACCACGGACTGGCCGTCGGCCAGCACCAGGTCGCAGTCGACCACGGACTGCCGGAGGTCGGCGTCGGCCCGCATGTTGACCAGCTTGGCCGCGTTGACCACGCCGATGCTGAGCGTGCGGCCCTCGTCGATGGCGCCGACGCAGCGGCCGAGCACCTCGCCCATGGTCAGCGCGTCGAGCGGCGCGCCGAGGATCTGTGCTCGGGAACGTTCCTGCCATCCGGGCACCGCAGCCATCACGCCCTCCCCACAAGGTGGGGCCACGCGTCGTGGAGCGCTTCCCGCCATCCCCGCATGGGGGGCAGGCCGGCGGCGCGCCATCCTTCGTGACCCAGCACGCTGAACCCCGGACGGCTGGCCGGTCTCGGGAAATCGCGCGTGGTTGCAGACCGTACTCGCTCCGGGTCCGCACCGGAAAGGGTGAAGATTTCCCGCGCGAAGCCGTTCCAGGTGGTCTGCCCCGCGTTGGTGCCGTGGTAGACGCCGGGCGGCGCGCCGGCCCGCGCCAGCGCGACGATCTGGGCCGCAAGGTCGGCCGACCAGGTGGGCTGGCCGTGCTGGTCGTCGACCACCTTGACGGGGCCGTCTCCGGCGGCCAGCCGTCGCATGGTGTGCGCGAAGTTGGGGCCGTGCGCCCCGTAGAGCCAGGCCGTGCGGACCACGGTCGCGCCGTGCGCCAGCGCGGCCCGCTCTCCGGCGAGCTTGGTCCTCCCGTACGCGTTGACGGGCCCGACCGGGTCGTCCTCTCCGTACGGCGTGCTCGCCGTACCAGGGAAGACGTAGTCGGTGGAGATATGGATCAGGCGGGCGCCGTACATGTCCGATGCGGCGGCGAGGGCCTCGACGGCGTGGCCGTTGACCGCGAGGGCCGCGTCCTCCTGGGCCTCGGCGTCGTCGACGGCCGTCCAGGCCGCGCAGTTGACCACGACGTCCGGCTTGAGATCGCGTACGGCCTCGGCCGCCGCGCCCGGAACGCAGATGTCGAGCAGGTCGCGCCCGGCCGCGGTCACGTCTTCGGCATCCCGGCGCAGCAACGCCACGAGGTCCGTCCCGAGCATGCCCGACGCCCCGGTCACCAGCCATCTGGTCATCGCACGTCTCCTGGAAGCGTGAGGTCGGTGAGCACGGCGCGGTGGTCGCTGCCGGGCATGGGGATGACCCGGAAGGCGCGCACGGCGATCCGGGGGTCGGCCAGCACGTGGTCGATCGCGATCTTCCGGATGAACCAGGGCTGGCCGATGTAGGGCCACGTGGTGCGCAGGCCCATACCGGTGACGTCGGCGGCGTCGCGGTAGCCGGTGGCGATCAGGTCGCGCATCACCCGGTGGTCGAGCGTGGAGTTGAAGTCGCCGCCGAGGATCCGCAGGCGCCCGCCCGCCGGGGGCAGCGCGCGGACGCTGGACTCCCAGCACGCGCTCCGCCAGCCGCCGGACGGCGCGCACGCGTGCACGGCCACGAAGTCGACCAGCTGGTCGCCAGGGAGGGAGAGCGTGGTCGCGACCTGGTTGGGGCCATCTCCAGGGATGAGCTTCCCCGGGGTCATGGGGTAGCGGGCGTAGATCGCCGTGCCCTTGGCGTACGCGTCGTCGAAGACCGCGTGGAACGGCAGGAACTCGGCGATCCCCGCCTTGTCCATGGCCTCACGCAGGCCGGGCTCGTATTCGAAGACGGCGAGGACGTCGGGGCGGATGCGCTGGATCGAGTCCAACAGGGTGTCCGCCGTGACGGCGCTGTGGTACAGGTTCGCGGTCAGCACGCGGAGCGCCGGGCCCGAGACCACCGGATTCCGGTCGCCGAACGCGCGCGGCGCGACGACGGCGACCAGGACCACGCTCACGGCGAGCGCCGTCAGCGCCACCGGCCAGCGCCGCAGCACGAGCGCGAGCGCCGTCGGCACGAGCGAGGCCGCAGCCGCGTACGGAGTGAACGACACCAGCTGCGACCAGCGGAACTTCGGCTCCCATCCGAACACGCGGAGGAACGCCCACCCTGCGAAGGGCAGCACGAGCGTCCACAGGACGGCCGAGACCCAGCGGCGCGCCGGCGCGGCCGTGGCGATCGTGTGGGCCGCGAGCGCGGTGTTGGTCACCGGGCGCCCATCGAGGCGCGCAGCGGCTTCCACCAGGAGGGGTTGTCCACGTACCACTCGATCGTGGCGGCCAGGCCCTCTTCGAAGCCGACCTCAGGCGCGTAGCCGAGGGCGCGGAGCTTGGCGTCGGACAGCGAGTAGCGGCGGTCGTGGCCCTTGCGGTCGGGCACCCGCTCGATCATCTCGCGCGGCGCGTCCAGGGCGTCGAGGATGCGCTCGGTGAGCTCCAGGTTGGTCAGCTCGGCAGTGCCGGCGATGTGGTAGATCTCGCCCGGCTCGCCCCGCTCGGCCACCAGCTGGATGCCCTGGCAGTGGTCGGCCACGTGGATCCAGTCGCGGACGTTGCCGCCGTCGCCGTAGAGCGGCACGTGGCGGCCCTCGATCAGATTGGTGGCGAAGCGCGGGATGACCTTCTCGGGGTGCTGGTAGGGGCCGTAGTTGTTGCCGCAGCGGGTGATCGACACGGGCAGCCCGTGGGTGATCGCGTACGCGCGGGCGATCAGGTCGCCGCCGGCCTTCGCGGCCGAATAGGGCGAGCGCGGCGCCAGTGGGGCCGACTCGTCCCAGGAGCCCTCGGCGATCGTGCCGTAGACCTCGTCGGTGGAGACCTGGATCACCTTGGGGATCCGGGCCGTCAGGCAGGCGTCGAGGAGCGTCTGGGTGCCCAGCACGTTCGTACGGACGAAGTCGGCGGCCCCGTCGATGGAACGATCTACGTGGGACTCCGCCGCGAAGTGCAGGACGACGTCATGACCTGGCAGGACGTCGGCCAGCAGACGCCCGTCGCAGACGTCGCCCCGCACGAAGGTGTAGCGGCCCTCGACCGGAGCCAGATTGGCCAGATTGCCGGCGTACGTCAGCCGGTCGTAGACCGTGACCGAAGCACCGGCGAAAGCCGGGAATCCACCCGACAGAACCGTACGAACATATTGAGAGCCGATGAATCCAGCACCACCGGTGACGAAAATCTTCACGTTGGAATCCCACACCCACCTGTACGCCGTCGAAGACATCTTAGAAGCGACGCTTTGTGACTCGTTTCGGTTGACATCTGTCAGAGAGGTAATCGTGTCACCCAAGGGACCCCCCGGCTTCACCAGTAACGGCTAGCATTCGGGAGTCTGCCGCCAAAGGAACGGTCCACCGAGGGGAGCACCACTCATGACCACGGTCTATTCCAACAGCGGTGTGGATGACGACACACGGCGCACCATGCTCTACACGGGCGATATCTTCGTCTATCCGGCGTCTCCGGCGTCCGCCGAGCTGATCGGGTTCGCCCGGGAGCGCATTGAGGAGGCCTTCCGGGGCCGAGACCCGGAGACGGCGCAGTACGAAATGCCCGTGGAGGAGTTCGCCGCGCTGCTCGCCGATCTGAAGCCCCGCTTCATTCATCATCGCCAGTGCAAGAAGTTGTTGCCGATGGTGATCGAAGAAGCCGACTGCGACCTCGACCTGACCTACTTCGACGTGCCGCGGCTGCGCACCTCGACCTCGCATGACTACCTGACCTCCGGCATCTCCTACGCCTTCCACCCGCACCGCGACTGCTGGTATTCGGCCCCCTTCAACCAGATCAACTGGTGGATCCCCATCTATCCGGTGGTCGCCGAGAATGTCATGGCGTTCCACACGCAGTATTTCGACCGCCCCGTGGCCAACGGCAGCGCCCGCTACGACTACGCCGAGTGGAATCGCAGCTCCCGTCACACGGCCGCCCAGCACGTCCAGAACGACACCCGGGAGCAGCCGCGTCCCGAGGAGCCGATCGAGCTCGACCCGCAGGTCCGGGTCGTCCCCGAGGCCGGGGGCAAGATGATGTTCTCCGGCGCCCAGCTGCACTCCACCGTCCCCAACACCTCCGGCCGCACCCGCTTCAGCATCGACTTCCGCACGGTCCACGTCGGCGACGTGCGTGACCGCGTGGGCGCCCCCAACGTCGACGCCTCCTGCACCGGCACCACGCTCCGCGATTTCGTCCGCTGCTCCGACCTTGGGCGGATGCCGGAGGACCTGGCCGTCGCTTATGAGAAGGAAGCCCTCCTGATCAGGAGCTGATCTGCACCCGGCTCTCGTCGCCCAGGATGAGGCGGTGAGCGCGCGGCACGCGGGGCGCGGGGGTCACCTCCGCGCCCCTTCCGATGAGGGAGGCCTCGATCCGGCCGACCCCCCGGATCGACGCGCCCTTGAGCACGATCGAATATTCGATCTCGCTGTCGGCCACCTGGCAGCCGTCGGCGATCGAGGTGAACGGACCCACATAGGAGTCGCGGATCAGTGCGTCCCGCCCGATGACGGCCGGGCCTACGATGCGCGAGCGCTCCACCACCGCGCCGGCCTCGATCGCGACCCGCCCGATGATCTCGCTGTGCGCGTCGACGCGGCCGTCCTCGCGCGGTTCTACGCTCTCCAGGACCAGCCGGTTGACCTCGAGCATGTCGGCGACGTTTCCGGTGTCCTTCCAGTAGCCGGAGATGATCGTGGAGTCCACCCGCCGGCCCGTGTCGAGCAGCCCCTGGATGGCGTCGGTGATCTCCAGCTCGCCGCGCCACGACGGCTTCAGCTCGGCCACGGCCGCGTGCACGGCCGGCGAGAACAGGTAGACGCCGACCAGTGCGAGGTCGCTCTTGGGCTCGCGCGGCTTCTCCTCCAGCCCCACCACGCGGCCGTCCGGGCCGAGCTCGGCCACGCCGAACTGCCGCGGGTCGCCCACCTTGGTCAGCATGATCTGCGCCGCCGGCCCCTCGCGCCGGAACGTCTCGACGATGTCGTTGATCCCACCGACGATGAAGTTGTCGCCGAGGTACATGACGAAGTCGTCCTCGCCCAGGTAGTCGCGGGCGATCAGGACCGCGTGCGCCAGCCCGAGGGGGGCCGCCTGGCGCAGGTAGGTGACCTCGAGGCCGAACCGCGACCCGTCGCCGACGGCGGCCTCGATCTCGGCCTGGGTGTCCCCCACGACCATGCCGACCTCGCGCACGCCGGCCGCCGCGACCGCCTCGAGCCCGTAGAACAGCACGGGCTTGTTGGCCACCGGGACCAGCTGCTTGGCCTGGGTGTGCGTGATGGGCCGCAGCCGGGTCCCCGAACCTCCGGCCAGCACCAGGGCTTTCATTTAATAGGCGCCTTCCGCGCTCATGACCGCCGACACGGTCTTCCACAGGATCTGAATGTCCAAAGCGAGCGACCAGTTCTCGACGTATCGAAGGTCGAGCCGTACGGACTCTTCCCACGACAGGTCGGAGCGGCCGCTGACCTGCCAGAGGCCTGTCATGCCCGGCTTGACGACCAGGCGGCGGCGCACGTCCGAGCCGTATTGCTCGACCTCGTCGGGCAGCGGCGGACGCGGTCCCACCAGTGACATGTCGCCCCGCAACACGTTGATGAGCTGCGGCAACTCATCCAGCGAGTAGCGGCGCAGCACCACGCCGACGCGGGTGATGCGTGGATCGTTCCGAATCTTGAAAAGCACCCCGTTGTGTTCGTTCGCGGCCTCGAGCATCTTCTTGTGCCGCTCGGCGTCCTGGTGCATGGTGCGGAACTTGACCACGTCGAACTCGCGGCCGCCCCGGCCGACCCGGACCTGCCGGAACAGCGCCGGACCCGAGCTGGTGGAGCGGATCAGCACGCCGATCACCAGCATCGGCAGGGCCAGCACGAACAGCAGGAGCGCGGCCACGATCCGGTCGAATCCGCTCTTGAGCAGGTGGCCCGTGCCGTCGATGCGCGGGTGCTCCACGTGCAGCAGCGGCATGCCGGCCACGGGGCGGATGGTGGTCCGCGGGCCGGCCACGTCGAGCAGGGCGGGGGCGACGAACAGGTCCGTGCCGCGGCTCTCGATGCTCCAGGCGAGCCGGCGCAGCGCCGCGCCGTCGAGTTCGGGGCAGGCCAGCACCGCGACCGCGTGCGCGTCCACCTTGTCGACCACCTCGGGCACGTCGCCGAAGTCGCCGAGCACCGGCACACCGTCGATGCCGTCCCTGCGCCGCTGGAACTGCCCGTACGGCAGGCAGACCGCGACCACCTTCATCCCGTGGTACGGCTGGCGCCGGAACTGGGAGACGAGGTTGCGCGCCGAGGCACGATGGCCGACGACCACCACGCGGCGCATGTGGTCGCCGCGGGCGCGCAGCCGGTGGAGGCCCTTGCGCATCCGGTGCCGGAACAAAAGGGTCATGAAGACCGTGACCGGAAGTCCGGCGACGACATAGCTGCGCGCGACCTCGGCCTGCACCATGTAGGACCCGATGGCGACGAATGCCGTGAGTCCCATCCAGGCGTTGATGACCGCCCGGAACTCCTCGGTCCCCTCACCCAGAATGCGTTTCCGGTGCCCGCCGGCCAGCCCGAGCGCGAGCGGCCAGGACAGCGCGAGCGCGGCGCCGAACACCGCGTCGAAGATCGAGATGAACATGCCCAGCGCGTAGTGGCGGACCGCGACCACGCCGCCCAACGCGATCAGGGCGCAGCACAGGTCTCCGAAGACCAGCAACTTCTGGTACGCGCGCGTCCAGAAGCCAGGCGAGACGCTCCGCCCTGGCTCGGGCACCAGCAGTTCTGGTAACCCTGAGGGATGTTCCATCGGCCCACACACCCCGCACCCTGATTAGTGGCTTGCGAGAGATTGACGCACGTATGGTCCTACTGGTTGTCATGCGACTGCAGGGACTCGTGGTGCGCTGTGGCCGGCTAGATCGATACTAGTTACGAACGGATCATCGGGGGAACATTTTCGTCTGTCCAGAACCGGCCGTTCTGAGCGCTTGACGGAACGCTCCACACGTGATCTGGGGCTCCCTTTGCACAGGTCGAGACCGAATCATATTCTGCGGCCATGGCTGTTGAGGTAGCCCGTTCGGGCGCCGTTCTCACCGTTGTCATCGATCGGCCGGATGTCCGAAACGCGGTAGATGGGCCGACCGCGCAAGCCCTCGCCGACGCGTTCCGCGCGTTCGAGACCGACGAGGAGGCGGCCGTGGCCGTGCTCTGGGGAGCGGGCGGCACGTTCTGTTCCGGAGCCGATCTGCACGCCGTGGGCACGCCGGACGGCAACCGCGTCGACGCGGACGGCGACGGCCCCAT
Organism: Streptosporangiaceae bacterium NEAU-GS5; assembly: GCA_017592665.1. Classification (GTDB taxonomy): domain Bacteria; phylum Actinomycetota; class Actinomycetes; order Streptosporangiales; family Streptosporangiaceae; genus NEAU-GS5. The sequence continues at coordinate 227,905 of JAGFNW010000006.1, forward strand.
GGGGCCCACCCGGATGCGCCTGTCGAAGCCGGTCATCGCCGCGGTCGAGGGCTACGCCGTGGCCGGCGGGCTGGAGCTCGCCCTGTGGTGCGATCTGCGGGTGGCCGCCGAGGACGCCACGTTCGGGGTGTTCTGCCGGCGCTGGGGCGTCCCGTTGATCGACGGCGGCACCGTGCGGCTGCCGCGGATCGTCGGGCTCGGCCGGGCGCTCGACCTTATTCTCACCGGCCGGCCCGTGCCGGCTCCGGAGGCGTACGAGATGGGGCTGGTCAACCGGGTCGTGCCAGCGGGCACCGCGCGGCGGCATGCCGAGGAGCTGGCCGCCCAGCTCGCGGCGCTGCCGCAGGCGTGCCTGCGCAACGACCGCATGTCCGCGCTCGAGAGCCGGTCGCTCGACGACGAGTTCCACTATGGCCTCGCCTCCCTGCGCGCCGGGATGGCCGAGGGCGTGGCCCGCTTCCAATCGGGCCAGGGACGACACGGAAGCTAGTCGTATTCCAGGTCAGGAAGAGGAGATGGCGGTTCCGGGCTACGCCAGATCACGACATATCCGTCTCCCGCCTGCTCAACGGCATTACTTAGACGGTCAAGGTCGAAATCCGGCAAATACCGCAAGCGCGCGAGAAACGTCGCATCAGTCGCAGATCGCGGCACAACACAGCCTTCCCCGTCACGGTCGAGCAGGATGATGAAAACCTCGCCGTCGGCCACCGTCTGACCTCCAACGCGGACTTCGACCACGTCTTCCCATGCGAGGGCTTCGACGCTCCCGTCGGCGTAATGCCGAGCCACACCCTCTTCTGTGACATAAACATAGGAATCGGGCGTGTGATGAGGATCTGTGGCGCCATGCGGGGCGCGCGAGTCCGGCGCTCTACTGGATGTGCCCGAGTCCGGCGCTCTACTGGATGTGCCCGAATCCGGCACGGAGTTGCCGTGCATGGGCGCGATTGTCGCGAGTCGCTGGCATCCCGTGCAAGGGAATGCACATCCTTAAGTCTGTCCGTATCGACTTGGTCTCCGGCTCGGACGTCACGTGCGCCAGTTCAGATGATCCCGTACGGCCCGGCGGGCCGCCTCGAGGGGACCCTTCGCGATCACGTCGAGCAGCGCCCGGTGCTCGGCCACAAGTTCCTCGCGATCGTCGTAGACGTCGCGGAGCCGAACGAGGCCGAGCCGCGTCTCCGCAGCCAGTGCGGCGTACAACCGGACCAGCCGGGGACTGCCGGCCGCCTCGATCAGCGCCGCGTGCATGGCCATGTGGCAGGCCACCACGTCGGCCCAGGGCGCGGCGGCGTCGAGGCCGGCCAGCCGGTCGAGCGCCGCCTCGGCGGCCAGAACCCGGTTTCCGGTCACGGCCACCGCCATCAGGTCTTCGAGGGGGCGCCGGACGTACATGAGGTCGTCGAGGTCGGCCGTGGTCACCTCGGGCACGTAGGCGCTGCGGTTGCGCTCACGCCGCAGCAGGCCTTCGTGGACGAGCGCGGCCAGCGCCTCCCGGACCGTGGGCCGGGCCACGCCGTAGAGGGCGGACAGCTCCTGTTCGGTCAGCGGCGTGCCGGCCGGGATCTCACCGGACAGCACCCGCGTGCGCAGCGCCTCCGCGAGCGCCTCGACCGTGGAGACCGGCTTCAGGATCACACGGGCACGCTATCGGGAGTCCGGCCGCCTCTGCCGGTCGACCTGTCACGCGCCCTGCCTGGCGCGGCGACGACGGCGAGGCTCACGGCGAGCAGAGCCAGCCCCGCCCACGAGACAGGCGACAGATGCTCACGCAGCACGACCACGCCGAGAAGCGCCGCCACGGCCGGCTCCGCGAGGGCAAGCGTGGCCGCCGAGGCGACGGGGGTGCCGCGAAGGCCGCGGCCGTAGAGGACGTAGGCCAGTGCGGTGGCGGCGCAGCCGAGGTAGAGCGCGGTGCCCAGCCCGCGCGGGCCGGCGAGCCAGCCGGGGCCGGTCACCAGCAGGATCGGCAGCATGATCGCGGCGGCGCCGCCGAACAGCACGCCCATGACGCCCGTCGAGTCGGACCCCTGGGCGAGCTGCCTGGCCGCGATCACGGCGTAGGACGCGTAGAGGAGCCCGCCGAGCAGCGCCAGCAGCACCCCGGCAGGATCGGCGCCCACGCCCGGCCCGCCGCCCGTGACGAGGCCGCCCAGGATGAGCAGCACGCAGCCGGCGATGGCCGCGGCCGTGCCGGCCGCCCAGCGCGCGCCCGGCGGCCTCCGGTCGAGCCACCAGGACAGCGCCCCGGTGAAGACCGGACCGCTGCCGATGGCCACCACCGTGCCGATCGCCACGCCCGTCGTGGCCACGGCCGCGAAGAAGCACAGCTGATAGGCGGCGACGGCCACCGCGCCGAACACGAGCGTTGACCAGCGCCGGGCCGAGAGCCCGGCCGGGAGGCGCCGTCTGGCCAGCAGGGCGAGGACGGCGCCGCCGATGACCAGGCGAGCGGCGGCCAGGGACACGGGTGTGGCGTCCGAGGCGAGGAGCCCGGCCGTGCCGGCCGTCCCCCACAGGACGGCGGCCGCGACGATCGCGGCGGGGCCGTGAGTCTTCATGCCCCTGATTGTCTGACAACCAGACAAGGCGCGCCACTGGTTATTGGGCAATGGTTGCGCGTCATTACGGCTCGTAATCGCTAGGCTCTGTCCGGTGACGTACACGATGGCGCCCACGGGAATGGGCGTGGCCGCGGCGATCCGGCAGGCGCGGCTGCGCGGAGCGACTCCACATGTGCTCGACGGCGCGGCCGTGCGCGACTCCGCGGCGATGCTCGACTCGGTCGCGGGCACGCTCCGCTTTCCCGAGGATTTCAGCCACAACCTCACTGCCCTATATGACTGTTTGACCGATCTGTCCTGGCTGCCGGCCGGAGAACACGTCCTGATCTGGGGAAAACCGTCGGTCTTGCGGCGGTCGGATCCGACTGGATTCGAGGCCATCAACGGCGCTCTTTCCGACGCTGTGTCGGACGGCTGCGCGGGGCCCGCGACGCTTTCGGTAGTGATCCTTTCGAACTAGCCGACGCCTCGCGAAAAAGGCCCGAATTTGTTAGTAAGGTTGCCTAGTGACGCCCCACCCACATTGCTAGTGTTTCGCCACACTTAACGCGCGTGTCACCCGATGGGCAGGTCGCATGGCAGGCGGGAAACGCTCGATTCGCGGCAAGATCATCGCGATCCTTCTCGTGCCCGTCGTGTCACTGGTGGTCGTATGGGCATTCGCCGCCACCGTGACCATTCAGAGCGCGCTCGAGCTGTTACGCATCAGCACGATCTACGACAACGTGGTCGTCCCCTCGCGTACCGTCGTGACCGAGTTACAACATGAACGTCTGATGTCGGCCGTCTTCCTCGGCTCGGCGTCCTCGTTCCACACCAACCTCGACGCGCAGCGTCAGCGCACCGACGCCGCCGCCGACGACCTCGCGAGGATGTCCAAGGCCGCGGCGGCGGACACCCCGCCCGCCATGTGGGACCGGCTGCAGGAGCTGCTGCGCCAGCTGCACCGGCTCGACGCGCTCCGCGACCAGGTCGACGGCCGCGACCTGTCGCGGCTCAACGGCATCGAGGAATACAGCTCGATCGTCGAGACCGGCTATCAGGTCTACGACCGCATCATGATCTCCCCCGACCTCGACCTTGTGCAGCAGACCAAGGCGATCATCCTGGTCGGCCGGAGCCGCGAGGTCGTCAGCCAGGAATCCGCGCTGATCTCGGGCGCGCTCGAGGCCGGCCGGATGACCAAGGGCGAGCACCAGGCCTTCTCCGAGATGGTCGGCAAGCGCCGGCTCCTCTACCAGCTCGGCACCAGCCAGCTCGACCCCGAGCTGCTCAAGCCGTATCAGGGCCTCGACAACTCGCCCGCCTACACCTCGTTCGTCACGATGGAGAACCAGGTCGTCGGCGACCTCACGCAAGACGTGCCGCTGCCGCCCGCCGCCACCCCGTGGCGCAGCACGGCCGAGGCCCTGTCCGGCACGTTCGACGACCTCGGCGGCGAGACCAGCCGGAAGATCAGCGAGCGGGCCGCGCCGTTGGCCAGGAACATCCTCCTCCGCGTCGGCGCGGTCGGCGGGCTCGGCCTGCTGGGCGTCGCGCTGACCGTGTTCATCTCGTTCCGGTTCGCCCGGCGGCTGACCGTGGAACTGGTCGAGCTCGAAAGCGCGGCACGCGACCTCGCCGACAACAAGCTGCCCGGCATCGTCACCCGGCTCAAGCTCGGCGAGGACGTCGACGTCCAGGCCGAGTCGCCGCCGATCGCCACCGGGGAGACGCTGGAGGTCGCCAACGTCGGCCGGGCCTTCGACTCGGTGCGGCGCACCGCCATCGAGGCGGCCGTCGGCCAGGCCGAGATGCGCAAGAGCATCAACAAGGTCTTCGTCAACCTCGCCCGGCGCAGCCAGTCGCTGCTCCATCGCCAGCTGTCCATGCTCGACGGCCTGGAGCGGCAGGTCACCGACCCCGAACTGCTCGAGGAACTGTTCGGCGTCGACCACCTGACCACCCGCATGCGACGGCACTCCGAAGGTCTGATCATCCTGTCCGGCTCGGCCCCCGGCCGCGGCTGGCGCAACCCCGTTCCTCTGTACGACGTGGTGCGCGCTGCCGTCGAAGAAGTCGAGGACTACCTCCGGGTCACCATCGCCGTGCCCTACGACCACGCGCTCGTCGGCGGGGCCGTGACCGACACCATCCACATGATCGCCGAGCTGGTGGAGAACGCCACGATCTTCTCCCCGCCGCAGGCGCAGGTCCTGATCCGCGGCGAGGCCGTGGCCCGCGGGTTCGCCCTGGAGATCGAGGACCGCGGCCTCGGCATATCGCTCGAGGTGATGGCGCAGATCAACGCGCAGCTCGCCGACCCGCCCGAATTCAACCTGGCCGACAGCGACCGGCTCGGCCTGTTCGTCGTGGGCCAGCTGGCCAAACGCCACGGGATCAAGGTGTCGCTGCGGACCTCCCCGTACGGCGGGACGAGCGCCATCGCCCTCATCCCGAGAGACCTGGTGGTGCCCGCGGACAGCAACGAGGTCGAGCGGCTCGCGACGCCGGAGCCGGAGCCCGAACCGCGGCCGCGGCCCATCCCCGCGCTGGTCGTCATGGACGCCGAAGACGACGACGACGTGGACGCGGCCGGTCTCCCCCGGCGCGTACGGCAGGCCAGTCTCGCCCCGCAGCTACGTGAGGAACGGCCGGGAAACGTGTACACCTCGTTCAAGGCGGGCTGGCGCCGGGCACAGGATGAGGAGTCGTCGTGACAGAGGAGGACTTCGGTCCGTTGCTCCGGCCCTACACGCTCACTCGTGGACGGACGCGACCAACCGGGCCGGAGTTCGACCTGATGACGGTCATCCGGGCCCGTCCCACGGGCGACGCGGCCGGGCTGGCCCCCGAGCACCTGCGGATCCTGCGCATCATCCGCACGGTCGCGGTGCCGGTCGCCGACCTCGCCGCCGAGGTGGGCCTGTCGCTCAACGTCGTCCGCATCCTGCTCGGCGACCTTCGCGACCGCGGCCTGATCAGCAGCGCCGTCCTCGCCGGCGGCTCCCAGCCCGAGGCCCGAGTGCTGCTGGAAGTCATCCAGGGCCTGCGCTCCCTCTGACCCACAGGCGCCGCTACAGACGCTCGAGGCGCTCGGTGACGTACCAGCGGGCCGGGGAGGCGATCTCGTCGACGTAGCGTTCGAGGATGGTCATGCAGGCGTCCACCCGGGCGGTCTCGACCTGCGGGAGGGCGAGCAGCATCTCGCCGTCGTCCAGCGTCACGTCGCCCGCGAGGACGAACACGTCCGGGCCGGGGTCGAGGGTGACCGTGAAGACCATCTCCACGCCGCCGGGCAGCCGCAGCTCCAGGCCGACCCTGACGACCCGACCGGTAAGGTCGGAAACCACCTCGCCCCCGACATGCGGGTAGTAGTCGGCGTGGATGGCCTGCCGCACCTCTTCGAATCGGCGGGCCGCCCGCATCAGCGCCTGTAATAAGCCTGCCGCCGACGAGTCGGCCGCGCTCCGGCTGCCGGAGTCCAGTCCACTGGAGTCCACTTATGCAGCGTAGATCATTTCACTGGGGCGGTCGTGGGGATCGGGGTGGGCGGCTTGCGCCTGCTGCGCGAGACCGCCACGCCCGCCAGGCACAGCGCGCCGCCGACGAAGGTCAGCCAGCCCGGGACCTCGCGAAGCACCAGCCACGCCATGAGGACGACGATCGCCGGAACCACATACGTCGTGGCGCCCATCTTTCCCGCCGTCGTCCTGGACAGCGCATAAGCCCAGGTCGTGAATGCCAGAGCGGTCGGGAACAGGCCCAGATAGATGACGTCGAGGGTGGCCGACAGCGGGGCGTCGGCCACCTCGCCGATCAGCTGGCCGGAGAAGGGCAGGCAGGCCACGGTGCCGACGATGCAGCCGAACGTGGTCACCTGCAGCGGCGAGCCGTGCTGGAGCGCCGGCTTCTGCAGCACGACGCCGAACGCGTAGCCGACGGCCGCGAGGACGCACAGCATCACGCCCGCGATCGACGAGCTGCCGCCCTCGGACATCGAGGCCCCGACGACCACCGCGCCGACGAACGAGACGGCCATGCCGGCGAACAGCCGCGACGGAAAGCCCTCGCGGAGCAGCCAGCCGCCGAGCAGCGCGATCAGGATGGGCCCGATGTTGACGACCATGGCCGCGGTGCCGGCGTCGACGTGCTGCTCGCCCCAGTTGAGCGCGACCATGTAGAGCCCGAACCACAGGACGCCGGAGCCGATGATCCCCGGCCAGGCGCCCCGTGGCGGCAGCCCTTCGCGCTTGAACAGCCAATATGCGGCCAGGGCCAGGCTGCCGACGGCGAGCCGGCCGAGCGCGAGCGCGCCCGGCGAATAGTGCGCGGCCGCACTGCGGATGGCGACGAAGGCCGACGCCCAGAGCAGCACGGTTATCCCGACCGCTATGAGGGCACGCCGATCCATCGCACTGCTCTGCTGCTCCATGACCGCCACCCTAGAACGCGGACGTTTCGTTCTTCACCGCAGTATTCGGACGTCTAACTCGCGTCAGTATTTGCCGGGGTCGGCGGCGTAGGCGACCATCCAGTGCGGCCGCAGCCGGTAGTAGATGACATCGCCCCACTCGTGGGGCGACTCCCCATAGTGGGCCGTGAGATGGGCGAGGATGACCGGCCACTCGGCGGCGTCGGGACCGCCGGCCGGATTGAGCGGCTCGGCCTCGCCGTGGGTGAAGACGCCCAGCGCTTCACCGATCATGTAGGCGACGCTGACCTGGGGCCGGGCCGCGAGATGGATCGCCTTGGCGGCCGTGCGCGCCGTGCCGAACACCCAGCGACCGTGCCAGAAGTGGCCGTCGATGCCGCTGATGCGGGGCGCTCCGCCCGCGGTGACCGTGGAGATCGAGAGCGTGCACATGCCGGTGAGCGCGCCTGCCATCTGGCGGGCGTCGATCGTGCGCCCCGGGCGGACGATCGAGCGAAGATGCCCGGTCGACCCGGCCAGCGAGGTGTCGAGCAGCCCCTGGAGCTCGGCGAGCTCGGCGTCCGTCTCGTACATGCCCACACTCTCGCACCCGCCACCGACAATTCCACGGGCTCCCGCGAAGATCATCCCTGCTGGAGCCGGGCCAGCAACTCCTCCATCCGCTCGTCCGAGTCGTGCACGCCGTGCTCCATGCCGGAGGCGATCATCCCGTCACGGTCTTCGACCGACTGGAAGCACGACACGGTCCGCGCGACCGTGCGTCCGTCGTGCTCCTCGAGCGTGAGGGTCTCCAGGGCCACGTGGCCGGGCATCCCCTCGAACTCGAAGGTCTGCACCGTGCCGTCCGGCGTGGGCGTGCCGTGGAAGATCCCGCGGAAGGCGAACTCGTTGCCGTCCGCGTCGACGTGGACGTAGCGCCACTTGCCGCCGTCGCGCAGGTCGAACTCCTCGACCCGCAGCGTCAGCTCTCGCGGGCCGAGCCACTGGGCCAGCAGGTCGGGCTCGGTGTACGCCCGGAACACCAGGTCGCGCGGGGCGGTGAACTCGCGGGTCATGATGATCTGCGAGCTGCCCGGCGTGGCGGTGATCTGCGTCTTAGCCATGGTCGTGCTCCTGTCCTTGATCCTTGTCGGCTTTCCCCTGAAGGGCGAGCAGCAGCAGGTCGAGCCGCTCGTGACTCTCATCCCAGAAACGCTGGTAGCGCGCCAGCCATGTGGTCACCTCGCGCAGCGGCTCGGCTTCCAGATGGCTGAGCCTTGCCGTCGCGCGGCGTGCGCGCGAGATGAGGCCCGCCTGCTCCAGCACCTTGAGGTGCCGCGAGATCGCCGGCTGGGACACATCGAACGGCGCCGCGAGTTCGGCGACGGTCGCGTCCCCCTCGATCAGGCGCGTCAGGATGGCGCGCCTGATCGGGTCGGCGAGAGCCCCGAAAACGAGGCTCAGCTGGTCGGCCACTTCATAACCACCTTGTTCTAGAACGAACATGTTAAATATGTGCCTCGGCTCCCATTCCTGTCAAGGGGCTTGAGTCTCCCCTCGGAGGAGACGCCAGAGTGGGCACATGGACGGCGACAGGCTCTACTCCATCGGCGACCTGGCCCGGCGCACCGGGCTCACGGTCAAGGCCATCCGGTTCTACTCCGACCGCGGGCTCGTCCCGCCGAGCGGCCGGAGCCCGGGCGGCTACCGCCGGTATGACGTGGCCGCCGTCGCCCGCCTCGATCTCGTACGCACGCTGCGCGACCTCGGCGTCGACCTGCCGACGATCCAGAAGATCATCGACCGGGAGACCACGCTCGCCGAGGTGGCCGCGGCCCAGGCGGACGCGCTCGCCGTGCAGATCCGCACACTGCGGTTGCGGCGCGCCGTCCTGACGGCGGTGGCCGGCCGCGGCTCGACCCCTGAGGAGCTGGAACTCATGCACAAGCTGGCCAAGCTGTCCGAGGACGAACGGCAGCGCCTGATCGGCGACTTCCTCGACGCGGCCCTGGGCGCGGCCGACCCGGCGTTCGCCGGGATCAGGCGGTCGCTCACGCCCGAGCTGCCCGACAATCCCGAGCCCGCCCAGGTGGAGGCGTGGATCGAGCTGGCCGGGCTGTCGCAGGACCAGGACTTCAGGGCCGCCATGCGGCGGCTGGCCGAGCAGTACGCGGCGCTCGGCCATCGGGGGATCCCGCGCCGCGACCCGGTCGCCCTCGTGCGCGACCTGGCCGGCCCCGCCGTCGAGGCCGATGTCGACCCCGCGTCCGCCGAGGCCGACCCCGTGGTCGCGGCCGTGACGGCCGAACTCGGCGACGTCGACCGGCTCAGAGATCGCCTGGAAGCGGCGAACGACCCGCGCCGGGATCGCTACCTGCGCCTTCTCGCGGTGGTCAACGGCTGGCCCTCGCCGGAGAGCACGGCGCCCGCGCTGGACTGGTTTCTCCGTGCCCTGCGGGCCCGCGCGGCGTAGATCACGGAGTTAGGGTGCCAAGGGTGACGACTCCGGTGTACATGAGCCCGTTTGTCGTGCCGACCGCTATCCGCCATGCGGAGCGGCACGATCATGTCGACCTCTACCTGCCCGACGAAGCCGGGCCGAGGCCCGCAGTGATCTTCGTGCACGGCCCGGTCCTCGAGGGCACCGAGCCGAGCCCACGCGGCTGGCCGATATTCCAGTCCTACGCGTCGATCGTCGCGGCACGCGGCGTGGTCGGCGTCACGGTGGACCACCGGCTCCACGGCTTCACCGACTATCCGCAGGCCGTCGAGGACGTCGCCGCCGCGGTCGAGCTGGTGCGCGCCGATCCGCGTGTGGACGCCGACCGGGTGGTGCTCTGGTTCTTCTCCGGCGGCAGCCCGATGTCGGCCGACTATCTGCGCGAGCCGCCCGAATGGCTGCGCTGCCTGACCCTGACCTATCCGATCCTGGCGCTGCCCGAGGATCTCGTGGGCAAGCGGTTCCAGCCGGTCGAGGCGGTCGCGAGCGCGGGAGGCCTGCCCATCCTGCTCACGCGGGTGGGCCTCGAACGCGCCGAGATCGCGGCCACCGTGGAGGCGTTCGTCGCCGCCGCGGAGGCGAGCGGCGCGAAGCTGGAGATCATCGACGTGCCCGACGGACAGCACAGCTTCGACATCCTCGACCACACCGACCAATCCCGTGAGGCGGTCGAGCGCGCCGTCGCCACCGTCCTCGCCCACCTCGTCTGACCAAGGCGGGCCCCGGTCAGATCAGGTCAGGTCAGGCCGGGGCCGGTCAGGCGCCGGTCGCCCTTCGGGGTGAGCACGTAGACCTGCCAGTTGTAGTAGCAGTAGAAGTTCCTGATGTCCCGCTTCATCTGGCGGGCGTGCAGCAGCACGGCGTCCACGTACGCCGTGGAGTGGTTGTAGGCGTAGAGCGCCCGGCGGTAGTCGCGGGGCGCGCCGGTCGCGTGCAGGTAGTTGGCGGCGGCGAGCAGGCTGTCCTGGGTGTCGTGGACGTCGCCGCCCATGCCGTACAGCTTCCAGGTGCCCGGCATGAACTGCATGGGCCCCTGCGCGCCCGTGTAGCTCGGCGACCTGACCCGCCCGAACTTGGTCTCGACGAACATCACCGCCGCCAGGACCTCCCATCCGACGCCGAATCGGCGCTCGGCGCTCCGGAAGTCGCCCAGCAGGGCGTTCGCGGGCTCGGGCGCGCGAAGGCGGAGCTTGACCGGGCCGGTGATGGGGTGGGCGAGCGAGAGCAGGCCGTGCACGGCCGTCACGTTGTCCTTGGCCTGGGCGGCCAGGGCCTTCGGCAGGCGCGCGTAGGTGCCGGCCGCGGTCTTCGGATTGCGCGCCAGGAATCGATAGATGCGCTGCTGGTGCAGCGCGAGCCGTACGACGGGATCGGGAGCCTGGCCCTTGGCGTCGCCGCCGCCGACCCAGTCGTCGACCGCGTGCCGCAGCTTGCCGGTGGTGCTGGTCAGCGCGGCCGCGAGGCGTGCGGGGTCGGTGGGGATGGCCGCGTCCGGCGCGGGAAGAGCGGCCGCGGTTCTCTTGGATGATGGGGACGGCGACGGCGTGACGTCGATCTCGGCCGTGCGCGAGGTGCTCGGTGAGGCCGCGGAGCAGCTGGTGATCGCGCTGGTGATCGCGATGGCCCCGGCCGCCAGCAGAGCCCCGAGCTTAGGGGTGTTCATCGGCCCCCAACGTACGGCCCCGGCCGAGATCACCGGGACCGTTTCCGGCAAACCGTTCTGTCAACCGCTCTCCGATTCGGCCTTGTCGGCCGCCTCCTCCGGCTCGTCGTCGGGAGGGGCCGTCTCCATCGCCATGACGGCGGGCGTGGCGTCGCCGAAGGCGAGTGCCGTCGTCACGATGCCGCCGAGCAGGTACAACGCCTTGCGTATCTTCCCCATAGCGCCTCCTTCCCCTCATAGGCGTGACATCGCGTTCCATCTGATCGACTACGCCGTACTTTGGGCCGATGGAAGGCGGCGGAGGCTTCCGTACCATGGGAGCGTGCTCGGCCTTCTCCGGTCCGTGTGGAATGAGCCACGACCTCCCAACCCGCCCCGCCGGGTGTGGCGCGACTGGGTGCTGCTGGCCGTGTTCGCGCCGATCACGCTGCTCGAAGGGATCTTCCGGCAGGATCTGCCGTGGCGGGTCTTCGCCGTGGCGCTCACCCTCGGGCTGCTGCCGACCCTGCTCTTCCGGCGCACGCATTCGCTGCAGATGATCGCGATCGTCTTCGTGGCGACGAATCTTGCGCCGCTGTTCGTGGGCGGGGATCGGGTCGAGACCAACAGCATGGGCTACCTGCTGCTGCTGGTTTACGCCGTGGCGCGGTGGGCCTCCGGCCGGGATGCCGTGATCGGGCTGTCGCTCATGCTGGTCTCGGTCGTCCTCTCGCTGCTCTACAACCAGCTCGTGCCGGCCGACGTGGCCGGCGGGCTCACGGTCCTGTTCGCGGCCACGGCGCTGGGCGCGGCCCTCCGCTACCGGTCCAGAGCGCGGGCGCGCGAGCTCGACCAGGTCAAGCTGCTCGAACGCGAGCAGCTTGCGCGCGACCTGCACGACACGGTCGCGCACCACATCTCGGCCATGGCCATCCGCGCCCAGGCGGGCCTCGCCACGGCGCCGTCGCAGCCGGGCGCGGCGACCGACGCGCTGCGCGTGATCGAGGCCGAGGCGGCGCGCGCGCTGAGCGAGATGCGGGCCATGGTCCGCGTCCTGCGGCACAACGACATGGTCGACCTGTCCCCCGGCCGGAGCATCGCCGACCTCGCCGACCTCGCCCGCGCCAACGGGTCAGGGCCGTCCGTCGAGCTCGACGTCTCCGGCGACCTCGACGACCTGCCGCCGCCGATCGGGGCCGCGATCTACCGGCTCGCTCAGGAGTCGGTCACCAACGCGCGCCGCCACGCGCGGCACGCGACCCGCATCGAGGTGCGCGTCACGGCCGACGACACGTCCGTACGCCTCCGGGTCAGCGACGACGGCGACACCAGCCTGATCCGCCCGGCCGCGGTGCCTGGCTACGGGCTCCTCGGCATGATCGAGCGCGCCGACCTGCTCGGCGGCACCTGCGAGGCCGGCCCCGATCCCGACCGCGGCTGGACGGTGACCGCGGTGCTGCCGAGGGCCGGGGCGGCCACATGAGCGTCAGCGTCATCGTCGCGGACGACCAGGAGATCGTCCGCACGGGCCTGGTGATGATCCTCAACGCGCAACCGGACATCGAGGTCGTGGGCGAGGCAGCCGACGGCCGCCGGGCCGTGGAGCTGGCCCGCCGGCTCCGCCCGGACGTGTGCCTGCTCGACGTCCGCATGCCTGTGATGGACGGCATCGACGCCACCCGCGCCCTCGCCGGGCCGGGCGTCGAGGATCCGCTCGCGGTCGTCGTGATCACCACGTTCGACCTCGACGAGTACGTCTACGCGGCGCTCCGCGCGGGGGCCAGGGGCTTCCTGCTCAAGGACGCGGGCGCGCAGCTGCTCTCCCAGGCCGTCCACGCCGCCGCCCAGGGCGACGCGCTCATCGCGCCCAACATCACCGTGCGGCTGCTCGACGCCTTCGCCCGTACGGCCCCGGGCTCACCGCTCGCGCAGCCCATCGAAGAGCTGACGTTCAGGGAGGAGCAGATCCTGGCCACCGTGGCGCGCGGCCGGACCAACAGCGAGATAGCCGACGAGCTGTTCATCTCGCTCAGCACGGTCAAAACCCATATCGCCAGCCTCATGGCCAAGCTCGGCGCCCGAAATCGGGTCGAGATCGCCATCTGGGCCTACGAGACCAACCGCGTCAGACACTGAGGGGCCGGCGCCGGATGACCCACTCGGCGACGGCGAGGTTGAGGACCCACCCGGCGCCCATGAGCAGGCCACGCAGGACCTCGTCCGGCGGCCCTGAGATGAACGCCATCGGCAGCAGAGTGAAGGCCTGGGTGCCGGCGCCGAGGGCCACGGCGTATCCACGCGTCATCCACGCGCGGTGCGTGGCGACCTCGCCGCGCCGGATGGCGGCCAATCCGAGGAGCAGCGAGACCAGCATGACGGTGCCGAAGATCAGCCGGAACACCTCGACGAGCGGGCCGTCGCCGACCGGGTGGGGATAGTAGACGGCCATCCACAGGCCGGAGGTCACCGCGAGGATCCCGCTGAACACCACCACCCGCCCGGCGCGGCGATGCCAGGCGGGCCTGCGGCGGCGCAGCGGACGCGCGAACTGGAACGCCCCGAGCACGCTGAACACGCTGACGGTGACGATGTGCACGACGACGGGGAACGGCTGGGCGAAGAACCGCGCGTTCTCCGGCGTGATCGCGGCGCCGCCCACCAGTTGCGACATCCTCATCCCGCCCCCGGCCATGGGGATGAGCGTGAGCGCGAGCAGCCCGATGGTCGCGCGCCAGCCGCCGCGCGGCTTCGTGATGGTCTGGGAGGTCATGCTCTGATCGTCGCGGTCAGGGTGGGTCTGATTCATCGGCGAAAGGGCCGATCCGAGATGGCCACGTGGGCATCGATCGGGCGTACTTTCGGCTGATGGTTCGCGGGTGGCGGACTTTTACGCTCGGCCTCGTGAATCGCATGAGGGCATACGTTCTTCACTCCTACGGCTCGCCGGACGACCTTCGTCTGGCGGACATCGCCAAGCCGGAGCCGGGGAACGGCGAAGCACTGGTCCGGGTCCGCGCCACATCTCTGCAGCCATTCGACTGGCATCTGCTGCGGGGCGAGCCCTATCTCGCACGGCTGATGGGCGATGGCCCCGGCCTGCGGAAGCCGAAAATCACAATTCTGGGCGCCGACATCGCCGGAGTGGTCGAAGCGGTCGGCCCGGGGGTCACGAAGCTCCGCCCGGGCGACGAGGTGTACGCCATGCCGCTGGGGGGCGGCTTCGGCGAATACGTCTGCGTGCCGGAAAACGTGCCGGCGCCGAAACCGCGGAATCTGAGTTTCGAGCAGGCGGCCGCCGTGCCGTTGGCGGCCATTACCGCCCTGCTGGCCGTACGCGAGGTGGGACAGGTCGCGGCGGGCCAGAAGGTGCTGGTCAACGGGGCATCAGGAGGTGTCGGCACGTTCGCCGTGCAACTCGCCAAGGCGTACGGGGCACATGTCACCGCGGTTTGCAGCGGGCGCAACGCCGACCTGGTCCGCTCGCTCGGCGCGGACGAGGTGATCGACTACGCGAAACAGGATTTCACCCGGAGCGGGCGGTCCTATGACGTGCTCATCGATATCGCGGGCAGTCGCCCGGGAGCGGCCTGCCGCCGGGTGCTGAAACGCAAGGGGATTCACGTCCTCGTCGGCGGGCCGGCGGGCCGATGGTTCCAGCCCGCCGGACGCATGGCCGCCCTTTTCGCGACGGCCCCATTCGTCTCGCAGAAAGTCGCCCTGGCGAACGTCGTCCGGGATGGCTCGAGCGAACATCTGACGACGCTGACCGAATTCATCGAGGCCGGCAAGGTCACGCCGGTGATCGACAGCGACCACGCCTTCGAGGACCTTCCCGCGGCGCTCGAATATCAGGAGAAGGGCCACGCCGCGGGAAAGGTCGTCGTGTCCATCTAGGACGTGACCGCCACCACCGTGTAGGGCGTGGTGGGGGTGGGCGGGGTGGAGAACCGTGCGTTCGGCAGATAGAGCCGGTTGCGGAAACGGGCCACGGTCGTCGGCACGTCGAATCGGCTGTCGGTGATCGTGCGGATGACCTTGCCCGCGGTGCCGTGCCGGTCGAGGCGCAGGACCGTGATGGTGTTCAGCCGGTTCTGGACGACGTAGAGGATCCGGCCTTCCTGCAGGAGTCCGTCGCCGTTGGCGAGCGAGGTCGACCCGACGTCGACCAGCTTCGCGACGCCCGTGCGCGGGTTGACGCGGAACAGCTTGCCGGTGTTCGACTGGATGACGAGCAGCGCCCGCCGGTCCGGCGTCTGGGCGATGCCGTTCGCGTTGTTGCCCGTCGTGTAGGTGATGTCGCCGCTCAGGGGGATGGTCACGGCCTGCTTGGCCAGCCGGCCGTGCCGCCCGAACGCGACCTTGTAGAGGGCCGGATTGGTCGAGTCGGTGAAGTAGGCGCCGCCGCTCGTGAGGATGACGTCGTTGATGAAGGCGGCGGCAGTGGTCAACTTGTAACCGGCCAGCACCTTTCCGGTGCGCAAGGAGATGACGCGGGCGTCGCCGCCCGAGCCGCCGGAGACGAACAACCGTCCGCGTCCGTCGATCTTGAGGCCGAGTGACGGCGTGCCCGGCCCCTTGCTGACGACCTTGCCGGCGCCCGTGCGGAGGTCGGCGCGGTAGATGTCGCCCGTGGCCCGGGAGCCGAAGAACGCCCACCGGCCGGAGATGGCGATCCCTTCCGGCTGGAAGCCGTCCGGGAGGGAGAACTGGGTGGGGAACGATGTCGCCGCGGCTGTCTTCACCTGGGCCTGCGCGACCGCGGGCGGCGCCACGAGCGCGGCCACGAGCCCTGCGAGGAGAACTGCCTTGATCGTCGTTTTCATTGGCGGTCCCATCTGTTCGGGTGGGGTTGCCTTGTCACAGATCTAAACGCAGGGCTTCGGACGGACAGAACGCCGTGACGGCTTTCCCCCGGGAGTTCCCAGGAATCTCCCGATGCGTGGCGACTCGGCGTGACGTTCACCGGCCTGAGCGCGAAGATGAGGCCATGGAACGCCAGTTGATCAGCCACCTCGCCCATCGGGATCACCCCATCGCCGCGCCGGTCTCGGGCGAGAACGTGACCCGGCTGCTGCGGCGCGCCCGGCTGACCGAGGGCGCGCGGATTCTCGACCTCGGCTGCGGCCAGGCGGCATGGACGCTTCGAGCGCTGGCGCTCTACCACGACGCGACCGCCGACGGGGTCGACACCTCCACCGAGGCGCTCAAGTCGGCCGAGGAGATGGCCGAGATCCAGGGCGTCTGGGAGCGCATCCG
Organism: Streptosporangiaceae bacterium NEAU-GS5; assembly: GCA_017592665.1. Classification (GTDB taxonomy): domain Bacteria; phylum Actinomycetota; class Actinomycetes; order Streptosporangiales; family Streptosporangiaceae; genus NEAU-GS5. Next base: position 244,263 of record JAGFNW010000006.1, read on the forward strand.
GCTGCACCAGCGGCCGGCCGCGGAATTCCCGGTGGCGGAGCAGTACGACCTGGTGCTCTGCGTCGGCGCGACGCACGCGTTCGGCGGGCTCGACGCGACCGTCCGGCACGTCCGGCGCTACCTTCGGCGCAACGGGCTGGCGCTGATCGGCGAGGCCTTCTGGGAGCGCGAGCCCACCCAGGCCGCGCTCACCCGACTGGAGGCCGAGCCGTCCGAGTATCACGACCTGCCCGGCACCGTGGCCGCCGTCGAGGCGGCAGGCTTCGACGTCGTCTACGCCTACACCAGCGACCTGGCCGAATGGGACGAATACGAGTGGTCCTGGACGGGGACGCTGCTGCGCTGGGCCAACGAGCACCCGGGACCGGACGGCGACGCGGCCCGCGCGGCCGCGCTGGAGCACCGCGACATGTGGCTGAACGGCTACCGCGGAATCCTGGGCTTCGTCACCTTCCTGCTGCAGCGGACCGACTGAAACCCGGTGGACCGAATTAGCGGCGTTTCGTACTGTCCACGGGTGACACACATGCACACGCGTCCTTACCGGCCGACCGACGCCGAGGCCGTCGCGACCATGGTCAACGCCATCGACACCGCGGCCGGCAGGCAGGCCTCGCTCACCGGGTCCCTGATCCACGAGTTCCTCGGCGAGCGCGTCGCCGAGACGACGACGGACAGCCGGCTCGTGGTCGGCGACGATGGCGTGCTCGCGGCGGGCTTCGTCATCACACCGCCCGCGGGAGGCCACCGGGTCGACCTCATCGGCGGCGTCCTGCCCGGTGCGCGCGGCCAGGGGATCGGGCGCACCATGCTCGGCTGGCAGGTCGGCCGGGCCGAGGAGATCCACGCCGCCCTCGCCCCCGGCGCGTCCTGGGAGACGTACGTGGAGGCGTCCCAGCGCGACGCCTCGGCCCTGGCCCTGTTCGCCCGCTTCGGCCTCACGCCGACCCGCTATGAGTTCGACATGGCGGCGTCGACGGCGGACGTCCCGGACTGCCCCGTGCCGGATGGCCTCGTCATCGCCACGTACGACGCTGGTCAGGCGCACGCGCTGCACGAGGCGCACATGGAGGCGTTCGTCGACCACTATGGCTTCCAGCATCGGACGTTCGAGGTGTGGCAGCCGACGTCGATCGGCTCGGCCAGCTTCAACCCCGCTTTGTCGATCATCGCGATGGACGGCGCCGAGATCGCTGGATATGTGCTCTCGTACGACGACGCCATCCCCGAACAGGTCTACATCGGCCAGGTGGGCGTGCGCCGGCCGTACCGCCGTCGCGGCCTCGCCGCGGCGATGCTGGTCGACATGATGCGGCGCGCCGCCGCCGCCGGACGGAGTCGGGCCGCGCTCGGCGTCGACACGGCCAACCCCACGGGAGCCGTCGGGGTGTACGAACGGGTCGGATTCCACACCGAGCACACCATGGTGGCCTGCGGCCGCCCCCTGAACTGACCTCAGAGGAGCAACGATGACGAAGATCTGCGTGACCGGGGCGAGCGGCAAACTCGGCGGCGCCGTCGTAAGCGACCTGCTCGACCACGGCTATGAGGTGGTCGCCACGGACATCCGGCCGGGCCTTGCCGAGCTCGGAGTCCGGGTGCTGGTCGCCGACCTCACGCAATATGGCCACGCGGTCGAGGTGCTGGAGGGCGTGGACGCCGTCGTTCACCTTGCCAACATTCCGGCGCCGGGCATGCGGACCCCGTCGGAGACCTTCAACGCCAACACGACCATGAACTCGAACGTCTTCCTGGCCGCCGCCCAGTTGAAGATCGGGCGCGTGGTCTGGGCGTCCAGCGAGACGACGCTCGGACTGCCGTTCGACGTGCCGCCGCGCTACGCCCCCGTGGACGAGGCGCACTTCCCCTATCCGACCTCGACGTACGCGCTGTCGAAGGTGGTGACGGAGACGCTGGCCGAGCACGTCGCGCAGTGGTCGGGCATTCCCTTCGTGGCGCTGCGCTTCTCCAACATCCTCGGGCCCGAGGACTATCGGTTGTTCCCCGGCTATTGGGGCGACGCGCTGCTGCGCAAGTGGAACCTGTGGGGATACATCGACACGCGGGACGCGGCCGCCAGTTGCCGCCTCGCCCTGGACGCGCCGATGGAGGGCGCGCAGAGCTTCGTCATCGCGGCCGCCGACACCGTGATGAACCGCCCGTCGGCCGACCTGATGAAAGAGGTCTATCCCGAGGTCGAGCTCACCCGGGAGATCGGCGAATTCGAGACCCTGCTGTCCAACTCCCGCGCCCGCGAGGTCCTCGGGTTCAATCCGCAGCACTCCTGGCGCGACCACGTGTGACCCGATGAGCGATAGCCTCCGGGGCGTGCCACTACCGAAGCCGGGGCGGCCGGTCCGCGGCTCGACGACGGGGCGGCCGGTCATGGCCGCGCTCGACCTGCTGGGCCGGCGCTGGATGCTGCGGGTGCTGTGGGAGCTGCGCGACGGGCCGCACGGCTTCCGCGCGCTGCAGCGGCGCTGCGACGACATGTCGTCCAGCGTGCTCGGCGACCGGCTCGCCGAGCTCGAGCAGGTCCGGCTGGTCGCGCGGACCGAGGACGGCCACTACGAACTGACCGACGTCGGCCGCGATCTGGCCCGCGCGATCAAACCTCTCGAGTCGTGGGCGGCCCGCTGGGCCCGGACGCTTCAGGAGTAGTCGGCGAAGGCGGGGGTCTCCGGCTCCGCCGTCAGCCGGGTGGCACGCGCCACGTACGAGATGGCGTGATACCACCCGGCCAGCAACATCGCGTCGATCGCCCCGTCCTCACCGGCCGCGGAGACCAGGTCGAGCCATTCGCCGTCGGTCAGATCCGATCGCGTGTGCAGGGCGTCGACCGCGCGGAGGACGGCCCGGTCGGCGGGGTCGGTCCAGCAGGGGTCGTCCGCGTCGCCTGCCGTCAGCGACCGCACCTGGTCGCCGGTCAGCTCCACCTTGGCGGCGAACAGCGCCACGTGGATCCCCCACTCGTACTCCGCGCGGCAGAGCGCGGTCGTCCGGTTGATGATCAGCTCGCGGTGGCGCAGCGACAGGGCCAGCTGGCGGGACAGGTAGTAGCTGCCCCAGCCGTAGATCGCCTTCGCCCGCTCGGGGCGGCGGGCGAACAGACGGAACAGCGCGATCGGCGGGCCCAGCGGGGCCAGCGCGGCGGCCGTCTCCTCGTCGTACGGAGGCTCGGCCGGTGCGACTCTCGGAGTCGGTAACTGATTCGATTTTCGAAGCACTCTCGCACTATAGACGCCCGGTTTCACGGTGTCTCGGCCGGGCGGAGCCGTACGACGGCGATCCGGGGACGTACCGACGGTGCACCGCGAGATCGCGGGACTCGCCGTCGGGGTCGCGGTCGGCAACGCGTACGGCGTCGCCTTCCACTCGACCGTCCTGGGCCGGCTGGATGTGGACAACGGCGACATCGAGGCGATGCGGAGCGGGGCCGAGCCCCGCGACGAGATCCAGGCGGCCGTCTACGCCTTCGCCCGGGCGCTGGTGATCGACCGCGGCGCCATGACCGAGGCCATCGCCCAGCGTGCCGCCGACGCCGGACTCCAGCCCAGCGACCTGCTGCAACTGGTCGCCGAGTGCGCCTTCGCGACGCTCGTCGGCCTCGTCGACAACCTGCTCGGAGGCGTCGAACTCGACGAATTCCTACGCCCCCAAGCGTGGAAGTAGCCCCTCAGGGGTCAGTGCAGGGATGGGGTCGGAGCGCCGTCTTCGTCGAAGTGCTCCGCCCGGGCCGGGAGGATCACCGCGGTGGCGACCACGACCAGGGACAGGACCGCGCCGATGATGAAGGCCAGCCGCATGCCGTCGAGCGTGGCGAGCTGGTCTGAGGACCCCGTGGCCTTCAGGGCATCGGATCGCGCGCTCATCACGGTGATCACGAGCGCGGTGCCGAAGGCCGCGGCGACCTGCTGCAGCGTGCTCAGGATCGAGCTGCCGTGCGAGTAGAGCCGCGAGGGAACCGCGCCGAGCCCGAGGGTGAACACCGGAGTGAAGATCGCGGCGAGGCTCACCATCAGCAGCGCGTGCAGCGCGAGGAGCTGCCAGAACGGCATGGTCAGCGTGACCTGGGTGAACCCGGTGAGCGAGACCATCATTCCGATGGCGCCGGGGATGACCAGGACCCGGCCGCCGAACCGGTCGAACAGCCGGCCGACGGTCGGCCCGAGCAGCCCCATCGCGAGGCCGCCCGGCATCACGAGAAGCCCGGTCTGCAGCGGCGTGAGCATGCGGATGTTCTGCAGATAGAGCGGCAGCAGGATCATCGAGCCGAGCATCGCCATGAAGGCCACCGACATCAGGATCAACGCGACCGTGTAGGTCCGGCTGCTCAACGTGCGCAGGTCCATCAGGGGCGTTCCGCGCTTCTGCAACCACAGCTGGCGATAGACGAAGACGGTGATGGCGGCGAGGCCCGTCACCACGATCGTCGTGGCGACGCGGATGTCGCCTCCCTCGAACCGGCTGAGGCCGTAAACCAGGCCGCCGAAGCCCAGGGCGGCGGTCACCACGCTGAACCAGTCGATGGTGCTGAACTCGGGCTCCCCGACGTTCTGCAGCTGCCGCATGCCGAACCAGGTGATCAGGCCGGCGATGGGGAGGACCACGGCGAACAGCAGGCGCCAGGAACCGAACTGGAGGATCACCCCCGAGATCGCGGGGCCCATCGCGGGCGCGACGGAGATGGCCAGGGTGACGTTGCCCATCACGCGGCCGCGATCCGACTCAGGCACCACCTGCATCAGCGTGGTCATCAGCAGCGGCATCATCACCGCCGTCCCGCATGCCTGGATGATGCGGGCGCCCAGCAGCAGCGCGAACGTCGGCGCGACGATGGCCAGCGCCGTGCCGAGCAGGAACAACCCCATCGCCACGGCATAGGCCTGGCGGGTCGCCACGCGCTGCAGGAACCAGCCGGTGATCGGGATGACGGCGGCCATGGTCAGCATGAAGGCCGTCGACAGCCATTGGGCCGTCTGCTCGTCGATGTTCAACGCGCCCATGAGCCGGGGGATCGCGTTGATCATGATCGTCTCGTTGAGGATGACCACGAACGTGGCGAGCACCAGCAGCCGGATCACGGCCGGGGTGCGACCCGAGACGGCGGTCGCGGCCTGGCCGGGTGAGTCGAGCTTTGCGCTGGGCATGGGACCTCAATCATGGTTGCCGGACGAAATGCGGTCATTGCTGGCGCTCAGCCGCGGGGGTCTCCATGAGCACCGCACCCTCACAAGACTGACCCGCGCCACCGACAACATTCGGGCCTGCGTCCAGCATTCCCCGCCACGGTGCCCGATGTCACCCGATTTTCGCAGCGGGCAAACAGCGCCAATATGGTTCATGAGCTGGGCGAATACCGGCGGGAAGGCGCGCATCGCAAAAGGTTGGAGCTCCCACCTCCATCTCATCTGTAAGCGATGACGGCATACCGTTCGTCGTCCACAGGCCGGCCCCACAGGTCCTCGTCACCGCTCAACGACTCGACACGTAGATCGCTGACCAGCGGGCCCAGCGCCGCCACCAACTCATCGGCGGTCACACCGTTCCCCCAGGGAAGCGACTCGGTCCCCGCCATGTGCGGCCCGGTCTGCCCTGCCTGGGCCCAGCGGCCTTCGACCAGTACGAGCCGGCCGTCCGGGCGCAGCCGCGCCAGCCATTCACGCAGCGCTGATCGAGGCTCGGGCAAGGTCCACACCAGATGCCGGCACACCACCATGTCGAACCGCCCCCGACCAGTAGGCGGGTCGGCCGCGTCTCCCACCACGAAGCGTCCGGTGTGACCTGCGGCCGCCAGCTTGTCCTGGGCCAGCCGGACCATCCGCGGCGCGAGATCCACGCCGCTGACCCGATGCCCGTCCTCCGCCAGCAGAAGCGAGAGCGACCCGGTGCCGCAGCCGACATCGAGGACGTCGGCCGGCGGAGGCGGCGCCCATCCGCGGATCAGACGCGTCCAGGCGGCCCGTACGCGCTCGGCCCGCAACCCATGATCAGGCTCATCGTCGAACGTCGGCGCGGCCGCATCCCAATAGTCGGCGATCCCCGGCGAAGCCCCAGTCACGCCACCGATCGTCCCAGAACGACCAGCTCGAACCGCCTGCGGGCCTCACCTGTGGCCGTTGTGCGGCGCCTCCACCAGCGGCGTGTCGACCAGGTGCTCGATCAGGAACCAGGTCTGCAACTCGCCGGTACGGATGACGTCGGAGACCAGGATGTCGTTGGTGCCGTCGTCGCCCATCTCCTGGGCGCGCGCCGCCGCGTCGTGCGCCGCGGTCAGGATCGTCTCGTGCGTCTGGATCAGGCGGGAGAGCATGGCCGGCACCTCTTCGACGCCGTCCGGCGGACGCGGCACGACCGTGATCTCCGCGACCAGCCGCGGGTCGCCGATCGCGACGCCGCCCAGGGTCTGCACCCGTTCGGCGAGCAGGTCCACCAGCTCGAGCTGCTCTCCGGCGTGCTTGTCGAGGAGCAGGTGCAGCTGGTAGAAGGTCGGTCCGCGCATCAGCCAGTGGTGTTTCTTGTAGAGGCTGTAGAGGATCTGGGTGTCGGCCAGGAGCTGGTTGAGCCGCTGGCAGGAGTACATCCGGGCGTCGAAGGACAACCCCAGCGGAAACATCCGTACGGTGCCGAACTCCTGGATCTCGGTGCCGCTCGTATGGACCCAAGGCTCGCTGCCGGCCTTGCGAGACGAACGTGTGCTGCTGCGATGGGGTGCCACTGGCCTGCTCCTTCACCTGTGAGAACCGTTCCGGAACGACCCTTCCCGCGAGCGATCGACGACATCCCCTACCAATCACCATCACAGCGCCATAAACCATCACAGACATCCCGGAGCGATGAGTCAGGCTGGAAGCGTGGACGACGACGGGCTCTACACGATCGGACAGGTGGCGCGGCTCGCCGGGCTGCCGGTGCCGACGGTCAGGTACTACTCCGACGAGGGGCTGGTGCCCCCCGCCGGGCGGTCGGCCGGGGGTTACCGCCTCTACGATCACGACGCCCTCGACCGGCTGGAACTCGTCCGTACGCTGCGCGATCTCGGTGTCGACATCGCCACGATCACGCGGGTGCTCGCCGACGCGCAGAGCCTGGCCGAGGTCGCCGACGGGCAGATCGCCGCCCTGGAGGACGAGATTCAGACCTTGCGGGTACGCCAGGCCGTGCTGCGCTACGTCGCCACCCGCCGCACCGGCAAAGCCGGAATCGCCCGCGTGAACCGGCTCGCCCGGCTGCCGACCGAGCAGCGCCGCCAGTTGGTGACCGATCTCGTGGCCGAGGCGACGCACGGGCTCGACATGGAGCCCGCGTTCGCCGCGCACCTGCGCTCGATGCTGCCCGACCTGCCCGAAGACCCATCGGCCGAGCAGCTCGACGCGTGGCTGGAGCTGGCGCACCTGGTCGGCGACCCGCATTTCCGGGCCGGCGTGCGTGCGGCGTTCGAGCGGCACTCGGCCGACCGTTCCTCCGGCGCCGAGCAGGGCGACCCGGAGAGCTGGGCCCAGGCCGAGCAGATGGTGCTGGACCTGGCCGGCGGCGCCCTGGCGGACGGGGTCCCGCCGGCTTCCGGCCAGGCCCAGCCCCTCGTCGACGAGTTGATCGCCGTCTTCGCCCGCGCTCATCGAAGGTCCGACGACGCCGGGTTCCGGCTGTGGCTCGCCGAGCGGATCCGCATCGGGGCCGACCCCCGGGTCTCCGACTACTGGCGGTTGCTGGACCTGATCAACCGAACGCCCCCGAAACCCGACCCGGTCCCCGCGGCCCGCTGGTTTCTGGCCGCGCTCGACTCCACGTCTAGGGAGCGGGGTGGTGCCGTAGCGCCTTGATGAACCAGTCGAACACCGGCGCCAGGCTCGGCGGCTGCGGCCGGCCGTCGATCGTGGACAGCAGCGCGAAGTACCGCTCCGTACGGGGATCGTTGGCGATCTCCACCCGGGCCAGCAGCTTCCGGCGATACGTGGCGCTGTCAGGATCGCCGAACGTCGCGGTATATCCGGCGATCAGCTCCACCAGCACCGCTCGTGCCTCCCGTGACCCCGGGTCGATCCCGTCCGTCAGTGCTTGGCGCACCCGCTCTCGAACCAGCTCGGTCACCTCGTGGTGCAGCCCGGTCTGGTCACCGGCGGCCCGCTCGGCCGCCTGATGCTCGGCCATCCGGCGGACGGCGGCCTTGAAGTCGGCATCGCACACCAGCTCGGACAGCTCCGCCCAGGCGCCCACCTGCTCAGGGCTGGGATCGGCCGGCATCTCAGGCACCGCCGAACGCAGCATGGCGACGAAGTCCGGATTGACGTCCAGGTCGCCGAAGGTCTCGTCGATGAATTCATTGATGAGGCGCTTGCCGTCCTCAGCGGACGGCGTCAGATATCGCGGCATGAACGCGATCCTGCAGTCTCCGGTTACTTGAGACTCAAGTCCCCGCGCCCGACCAGCCGGCAGTGTGATCATCTCGACGTACGTATATCTTCCTATTTCGCCGCTCCGTTCCGGCCACGACCATGGGTCCGTATTCGCACTGCTGCCGGCTCCAGCGGAGGACTGACGCTCATGGCCACCCTGACGTCCAGGGACTACCAGCGCCTCCTCGACCTGACCTCGGCCATCCTGAACAGCGACCAGACCCACCTGCCATGGCCGCTACTCCCCCGCGAACTGTGCCAGGCCATCCCCTGGGCGAACATCTCACTGCTGTGGTCCAGGAGTTGGGGTAAGGCACCCCCGGACGACTTCCCGATGCCCTACCGGCAGCTGATGGACGGCGCGCACGACTCGTTCACCGACCACTGCCTGGACCAGCATCCGCTGATGCGCTATTTACAGACCGGTGGGGACCGCACGCCGCGCATCCTGACCACTCTGGGCAGCCCGGACGGCTGGGATGACGAACACGCCTACCATGTGGCCCGCAATTGGCTCGGCGACGGCCCGCATCTCGCCATCCCATTGCCGGCGCCACGGGGCGAAGCCCACTTCATCCTGCTTCAGCGCGACGGCGACAGATTCACTCCGCGCGAACTCCAACTCGCCACCCAGCTGGAGCCGCTGCTCGCCGGCGTGGTCAACCAGCAGCGCCATCTGCTCCGCTGGCGAATCGCACTGCCCGCCGCAAGCGAGGCGCCCGCGCTCGCGCTCGAATATCGGCTCACGCCGCGCGAACTGGCCGTGCTCAATCTGCTGGCCGAAGCCTGCACCGGGGAAATGATCGCCCGCCGGTTGGGCATCTCTCCCCGTACGGTCAACAAGCACCTGGAACGCCTCTATCGCAAGCTGGGCACCCGCGACCGCCTGGCCACCATCCTTCGCGCCCAGGAAACCGGCCTGCTGCCACCACGACTCAGCGCACACCACGAGCGGTTCAGCGCACACCACGAGCGGTGAGGAAGTCGGTGACGGCGGCGAGAAACTCGGCCGGCCTGGTGGCATGCACGTTGTGGCCGGCCGCGATGGTGACCAGGACGGCGTCGGGCATCCGGCCGACCATCTCGGCGAGCAGGTGCTGGGGAATCTGACTGTCCGGTCCGCCGCCGATCACCAGGGTCGGAACGTCGATGGCGTCACTGCGATCCCACCACGCCGGGTCGGGGTCATTCAGCTGGGCGCGGATGGCGTTGACGACGGCGAAGTCGAACGGCGTGGGCGTGTCCGGCGGCGGCAGAGGCGGCCGTTTGAGCGTGCCGGGCCGGGGCGCCATCACGTCTTCCAGGATGAGGTGGGTCAGCCGGTGCGGCGCGGACTCGGCGAGCAGGATTCCCACCAACCCGCCCATGGAGTGGCCGACCAGCACACATCGCTCGATGCCGACCGCGTCGAGGAAGCCGAGCACGTCCTCACGCATCAGCTCATATGAGTAATCGCCCGGGTGGTCACTGCGGCCGTGGCCGCGTAGATCCAGCGCGTACACCCGATATGTGTCGGCGAGAGCCGGGAACACGCTCTGCCAGTCGCGTTCGTCGTCGCCGAGACCGTGCAGCAGCACCATGGCCCGGCCGTCCGGGGCGCCGGCGACACGATAGGCCAGGCTCACCCCGCCGACGTCGACCGCGTGCAAGGTCCCGATGGTCGATTTGGTCACCCGGACAACGTACGCGGACCGCCCCTGACCTCGCGCAGCGGAGGCGGCCGGTAATTCGGTGGCGGTGACATCTGGATCTGCGGATGCTGGCGGGGTGCAGACGGTTGAGAGTCTCGTACGCGATCTGCGAAGCGGCCGGGTTTCGGCCACCGAGGTCGTGGGCGGGCTGGTGGAGCGGCTCGGCATGCTGAGGCCGGTGATGGGGGCGGTCGCGGCCATCGACCCCGAGCGGAGCCTGCGCGAGGCCGCGGCGGCGGATCACCGGCTGCGCGCCGGCGACGGACGGCCGCTGGAGGGGGTCGCGTTCACCGTCAAGGACTGGATCGACGTGGCGGACTGGCCGGTGTCGGGAGCCGTCCCCGCCGACCCGAGTGGCGAGGAGCGCCGCCCCGCCGCCGACGCCACGGCTGTGGCCCGGTTGCGCGCCGCGGGAGCGATCGTGGTCGCCATCAGCACCACCATGGCCGACAGTGCCAAGCATGGCCGTACGCGCAATCCCCGGGATCTCTCTCGGGCGCCTGGCGGCTCGTCGTCAGGCGCGGCCGCACTGGTCGCGGCCGGTGTCGCGCCGATGGCCCTGGGCAGCGACTCGGGCGGCAGCATCCGGCTGCCGGCCGCCTGGTGCGGGGTGGCGGGGCTGAAGCCGACGTTCGGCCGGGTGCCGCTGACCGGGCATTTTCCGCGCTGCGGATCGCTGGAGGACGGCCGCACCGTGATCGGGCCGTTGGCGCTGGCAGTGACGGATTTGGCGACAATACTGAAAGTGATCGCCGGGCCAGATGGGAAGGACGCCGGAGTTCCGCCGGTGCCGCTGGGCGATCCGCACGACGTAGAAATGTCCGGGCTGCGCGTCGGCGTGATCGCCGGCACCGAGGACGACGTGCCCACGATGCGGGCACTCGGCGCGGCGGCCGACGCCGGCGCTGTCGTCGTACCAAAGGCACTGCCAGATGTACGCGACGAGGCTTTGGAATTGACCCGGCGCCATTGGGGCCGGGCGAAATTGTCGGGCGCCGAGCATGTGGCCCTGTTGTGGGATTGGGACCGGTTCCGGCGACGCCTGTTGATGGCCACCGCCGAGGTCGACGTTCTGATCGCTCCCGCCACGCACGGCCCCGCTCCGCTCTGGCGCGAGTCGGTGGAAAGCGACTATCAATGGACGCTGCCCTGGAGCTTGACCGGCGCCCCGGTCGTGGTCGTGCCAACGGGGACTCAGGACGGCCTGCCTGTCGCGGTCCAGGTCATCGCCCATCCGTGGCAGGACCACATAGCCCTTGCGGCCGCTCGGCACATCCAGGCCCGCTTGCCCCAGATCACTACGGTCACGCCTGGCGGATGAGGCTCCCGCCGCCCGGCACGACCCGACGGGCCATCCAGCACGACAGCCGCCGAGAAGAACCGTGCGTGCGGCTCATCTACACGTCGTTCACGGAGGTGACTGGAACAGCTTGTCCCGCCTGATTTGTAGTGACACAGGTCACGCGGGCTGAAAGGGAAATGCGTTGAACGGTACTCGGTGGCGGGTATTAGACCGCCTATTGATTCCGGAAATCTTCCGCGAGGCGAAGGGCGACGCGCCGCCGCTTCCACTGATCCGCAGATTCCGGGATCTCGCCATCCGAGGCGACAAGGTCAGCGAGTTCGTGGCATGACCGTCACCATCGCAGAAGAAGTACTGCTGCTCGCCTACCGCCCGGACAGCGGGCGCCGAGCCATCAGATCGGTCGAGCTGAACGCCGCGGTCGCCGGCGGCCTCCTCGCCGAACTCGCGGTCAACGGGCGGATCGCCCTCGACGGCAAGCACCTCGTGGTCAGCGACCGCAGTCCACTCGGCGACGAGGAACTGGACGCCGCGCTCGCCCGGATGGTGGCCGACCCCAAGCCGCGCAAACCCGAATCCTGGGTGCGCCGCCTCAAGAACACCCGTCCGCGCCGGCGCCTGCTCGCCCGGCTCATCGCGAGCGGCGTGCTCACGGAGAAGCGCGCCAAGGCCCTCGGGATCATCCCGATCCGGGTCTATCCGACCACGGCCTCGGACGTCTCCAAGGAGATTCGCGACCGGGTCGTGAACGCGCTGGACGACGCCGAGCCCGACCCGCGGACCGCGGCCCTGCTGGGCCTGATCCAGGCGGCGCGGCTCTACCGCAAGGTATTCCCCGGCATCGACCGGGCGCGGCTCGCGGCGCTGACCAAACATGACTGGGTCAGCGTCGCCGTACGCCGATCGATCAACACCACCTATGCGGCCGCGGTGGCCGTGGGATAGGCACGCAACTTGGTGCTGGTGTCGTTGAGAATCTGCTGTGCCGAGGCGGCGCGCCTGTTCCGGGGCGCGCGCGCCGAACAGGCGCGCCGCCTCGGCACTTGTCCCACTTCGCGACGGCGGCGCCGTTGGCGGTGAGCAACGTGGGCCGAAGAGTGGTTTTGCGCGCGTCCGCGTACGCCGCATGGGCCTCATGACGTCACCAACGTGAGGGCTGGCAGGCGCGAAGGCCGCACGCCTCGGATAGCGAAGCTGCCCGAAGAGACGTCCCGATCCAGGGGTGTAAGTGATCCGCAAGCAGGGCGCAAGGCCGCGCCCAACAATTTGCAGCGGGTGCCGGGCAAATGTTACGAGCGCGCTTTTCGGAGCATCGAGAGGAAATAAAATGAAGACCATACGACGAGCGGTCGTCGCAGCCGGCGCATCCGCCGCATTACTCGGAATCATGCCGGGGATCGCTCAGGCGGCAGGTGGTTACAGTTTCAATGTTCCCGTCACCGGTGGAGTGGCCGTACTTCCCACAACGATCGTCGCAGGTGACTGCCGGTTGATGGGACGCAACCAGGACGCCGCCACCCGGGTCACCATCCAGCCGTCATTCCCAGGTAGGGCGTCGGTAACCTGGATAGCCGACGTATACACGGTCAGCACTTTCCGTGGCGATGTCTGGCATCAGACCTTCGTCTTCAAGACGGCCTCAGGCGCCACGCTCACAACGGCGCGCTTTGACGCTCCGATCGGTCTCGCACACCGAATCTACAATTATCGGCGCAGCGTTTCCGTCCCGCTGTCCGCCGGATACTGGTCCAGTATCGCGAAGGTCGATTGGTACGGAGACTGTTAGCCTCGATCTCTTTCGCGCTTTTCCGGCGGTCGCAACACCGCAGATCGGCCAGGCAATCCCTGCGCTATCACCTGTCGTAGGTGGAAGCGCAGGTCACGCCTCGCCGAACGGCACACCCAACGCCACGCCGAGTGGGCACGCGACCCCCGTTGCCGCAATAACCATGGTCGTCCGCAGCAGGTAATGGCTGCACCCCAGTTCCGGCACATCCGCCATAACTCGTACGGCAGTCCACCACGGCACACTCGCGCACGAGATCGTCGCCGCCACTCCAGGAGCGCGCGAGTTGTACTTGGATGAGGCCGCCGTACGCTCCGCCGCCCGGCAAGATCCCGATGGAGTCGTCCACCATGGCAGCTTGCTGGTCGTCCCCGCGCTTGCGGTCACGGAGATCTGCCATCTCCTATCCGACCCGGTCGACGAGTAGTTCGACTCTCGCCGCCGAATTCTGCGCAGCGACCGCAGACGACGAGCTCCGCGTGATCGAGGCGACTCCCCACGATTACCAGCACATGTCCGAACTCCTCAAGTCCTACGCCTCACTCCGCCTCCAAGCCGTCGACGCCTGCGTCATCGCGCTTGCCGAACGCTTCGACCTTCGCGACGTCGCCACCCTCGATCAACGCGACTACCTCGTCGTTGCCCCTCGCCATCTTCCAAAGGGGCAACGACTCACGATCCTGCCGGGCGACTGATCAGCTCTCGCCGGTGGTGGGGGCCGTACAGGCTATGGCCGGCTGCCCGTTAGCAGAGCATGATCAGCCGAACGCCGGAACTCGCGGGCCCGGATCGCGTAGACGTACTCGCTGCCCCAGCGCTCGCCGTCGATGTCGTTCTCGACGAGATGCGCCTCGCGGCGCATGCCGAGCCGCTCGCACAGCCGGGCCGACCGGATGTTCTCCGCGTCGAGGCGGGCGAAGAGCCGGTGGACGCCGAGTTGCTCGAGGGCGGCGGTGGCCAGCGCCTTGGCCGCCTCGGTGGCGTATGCGTGTCCCTCGTGCGCGGGGTGGAGCAGCCAACCGATCTCAGCCTGACGAGCGCGGGCGTCTGCGAGGGTGAGCGACACCTGGCCGATGACGCCCGGCTCGGTGCGCCGGCAGATAGCGAGCGTGACCGCGTCCCCGGTGGCGGCCCAGGCAGTCGCGGCGGAGACCCTGGTGATGATGTCCGCGCACTCCTCACGGGTGCGGGGCGGCCGGTAGAGATACCTGACGACACTGGCCATGCCCTCGTAGCCTGCCATGTCGTCCAGGTCGTCGGCGGTGAACAGGCGTAGCAGCAGCCGGGGCGTGGTGATCGGCAAAGTGAGCAGCTGTCCGGGGTTCCAATCGCGCGCTCGCCCGAGGGCGGTGAGGACGCGCTCCAGCGGACCGGCCTCCTCCGTGACCGGGAGCGCCGGCCGGAACGCGCTGCCCGGCGCCAGCCGCCGCTCGCCGTCCGGCACCGCAAGCGCCACCGGTACGGCCGCCGCGAGCAGATCCGGTTCGAAGTGGTACGTCGTGCCGAGCGCGGCGGCCACGTCCCAGGCGTGGACGACGTAGTCAATGAAGTGGAAGGAGATCGCGGTGGCCGCCGGGAACAGCCGGCCCATGCTGATCTCGGGCAGCGCGAACTGGGATCGGGGGGAGTCCGCGAAAGCAGCGATCACCGCTTCGGCCGCCCGCAGGTAGTCGGCGACCGGGTCGTCGCCAGGGGGGTCCACCACCCAATGGGCCAAGTCGGGGCCGGCACCGGCGGCGGCCGCCGCGAAGCCCCGATGCTGTGCCGTCATATGGGCGAGCAGGTCAGCCAAGGTCCACCCGGTGCACGGCGTCGGCCGGTCCAAATCTATGCGGCGCACTTGGCGGACCAGGTCGGCGCTGTACCGGACGGCCCGGGCATCCAGGGCCACAATCGCTGCCAAATCCGTATGCATATGCTTATCGTCTGCCTGTGCTTATTGTTTGTCAACGAGTATCTTCTCTTCATGGACCGGACGGAGCCCGAGCCATCGAGCCGCCCTGACCTCGCCGCGATGATCGTCCCGCTGGGGCGCGCGCTGGTCGCTGCCGAGCGGCCCATCTTGCGCGACCACGGTCTGTCCATGTGGGCCTACATGGTGCTGCTGCACCTCGACGAACAGCCGATCCGCACCCAAACGGCACTCGCCGACACGGTCGGCGCGGACAAGACCCGCATCATCGCCGTCCTTGACGATCTGGCCGCGCGCGAGCTCATTCACCGCCAGCCCGACCCGGCCGACCGCCGGGCCCGTCTGCTGTCGATCACCGAGGCCGGACGCCGGACGCGGGACGCCGCCCAGACCGCCATCCAGCAACGTGAGGAGCGACTGCTGGGCCGGCTGCCCCCGGACCAGCGGCGCGCCTTTGTCGACGCCCTCCAGGCTTTGCACCAGGATCTCGGCGCCCCCGGGGAGATCCATTCCGTCGAGATGGAACGGCGCGGAACGCCCCATGATTAGTGGCAAGAACAGACATCGGGGGATGAACCATGTTAAAGCGTTTGATCGTAGCGGCGGCGGTGACCGCCCTGGGCGGTTCTCTACTGACGGGAAGTGCTCACGCGGCGAAAGCCGCCCCACCTGATATCGACTTCGTCGGCATCTCACCTGGCGATTCCGTCCCGATCGGCACGAGACCCGTCACTGTGACGATCAAGTTCAGCGGCGAAGCCGATAACCTCACGGCCAAAGTTCGATCGATCAGCAATCCGTCCGCGTCGTTCGATTTGGCAGCGATCCAGCATGGCGGGACGTGGGTATTCCAGAAGGAATTTCCCCCGGAACCGGGATATTGGCAGCTCGAGGTCAACGACAGCAACTACGCGGTCCGTTTCAGCTTGCAGTACCCCGCCCGTATCGTGAGGTTCGACACGCGGCCGCGGAAGGTGCACAAGGGTGACGAGGTCACCTCGTCAGGGCGCCTGCAGGTCAAGATGAATCACCAGTGGCAAGCCCTGCCCGACACCAAAGTCACCGTCCTGTTCCTCCCAGCGGACGGTAGCGCCGGCACGGCCACCGACGTGCGCACCGACGCCCAGGGGAAGTTCTCCCTCACCTCGAAGCCGGACAGAAGCGGCTCATACAGCGTGCGCAAAGCCCTTGATTACGACGCCAAGAATGGTCCGGTCGATGAGACCAAGGGGATTTACGTGAAGGTGACGGAGGCCAGGCGCGGCAAATAACAGAGCAGAGCAGGGGCTGTGCATCAGGCCGGGGGCGGTTGCCAAATGAGCGAGGGCCTGCCGTTCGGTGTGGATTTGCGACGTCCCCACCGAGCCCGGAAGGTCCTCCCGCCCACCACAACGACCCAGGCACTCGGCGTACAAACCATGCAGGCTCCCGACAGCGGCCCGCGATCTGCGGGCCATCGGCTTCGAACAGCTGTGCCTCGTTGACGGCGAGGCCGGTGGGGCAGGTCTGGCCCGTGCCGCCGAGGCCGCAGTAGCCCGTTCGGCAGCTTGTACAAGTAATGCTGGTGGTGGTGGAGCTCCGGCTCACGCCATAGTCCCAATCAAGTTGACCATTCGAGAATCACGAATGTATCTTCGTGATATGCGAACGTACGGAAGAGCAGCACTGCCGCTCTTCCGTACCGCGGCTCAAGGGCAGCTCCTGTCGAAGCTGTTCCTACAGCCAGACAAGCGATGGACCCTGGCCGCGCTGGCACGCGAGTTGAACACCGCTCCGTCCAGTCTGCACGCCGAGGTTCACCGGCTCGAGGCGGCGGGCCTGATCAAAGCCAGCGAAGTCGGCAGATCCCGACTACTCGAAGCCAACCCCGATCACCCCATTGCCCGCCCTCTGGTCGAGGTCCTTCGATACTTCTACGGCCCGCCGACCGTTATCGCCGAGGAGTACGACTCCGTGCAAGGCATAGAGCACCTCCTCATCTTCGGATCTTGGGCGGCCCGCCAGGCCGGCGAACCGGGTCCCCCTCCAAATGACATCGACGTACTGGTGGTGGGCACCGCAAGTCGCTCCGACGTCTACGCTGCAGCCGACCGCAGCCAGCAACGCATAGGGATCACGGTCAATCCCGTGCTGGCATCGGCACAGCGATGGGAAGCTGCTTCTGACGCGTTGATACGCCAGATCAAATCCAGTCCCACGATCGATCTGACTTCCGCGTTGGAGAGCACGTGACCCGCTGGGCACGCGGTGAAGCCGACATCGAAGCCATGCTCGCCGCGAACGAACTGCAGCAGGTCCGCGGAGATGCGACAGACGGGCCTGGCTGGCTGGACAAGGCGGCAAAGACGCTCTCAAGTGCCGAAGAACTCGCGAGCACAGACCCAAACTCCGCCTACACCCTCGCCTACGATGCCGCCCGATTCGCCTGCGCCGGGCTACTCGCCCAACAAGGCCTCCGAGCCACCAGCACGGGCGGCCACTACGCCGTCCAGCAAGCCGTCATCCGCCGATTCGGAGCCACCTTCGAGCCGTACGGCACCATGCGCCGGAGACGAAACGAACTGGAATACCCCCAGTTTCCAGACGAGATCGTGGAACCGGCCGAAGCGGCCGAAGCGATCACAATCGCCGGATCCATCATTGCTGCCACTGGCAAGCTCATTGACCGCCTGGACGTGTTCTGAGACGGCAATGGCCCGCGATCAGCGCGATCGCGGGCGAGCCGCGAGTCGACCCGTAGGCCGGGTTCTTCTCGCGGCGTTTCTCTGACCTGCGGTCGATCTAAGAAACCAGCTCTGAACTGGGATTCCAGGTTCCGGCCCTCAGCAGGTGGCCGGATGTGCTCGGATCAGATTCCTCCTTCCGAGGCCACCATGCCCTCGCCGGAGGCAGACTAAAGAGCAATCGGCAGGACCGGGAGAGTGCGCTACGTGATGAGTGAGCAACCTGACACCGCGCTGAAGGTGTGTGCGGTACTACATGAGTGGTATGCGGTTCTGCAGGTAAGCGGTGAATTTCGTCAGGATGCACATCTTGGGGTTCGCCTTCGAGATGAGTTAGCGCGCCTGCCCTTGCCTGACCCGCCCTGCCTGGTCATCGACTTACAGGACATTACCGCCTGGGACGAATTCGCGATCGGAGCCATCCTCTCGACAGCCAAGCGAGTCATGACAAACGGTGGCCACTTGGCGGTGGCGGCGGCTCCTGCTGACTTTCTGGCGCACGTGCAGCGCGTAGGGCTAGAGCGGGTATTCCGGTGTCACGAAACAGTCGATCAGGCTGTTGGTGAGCTGTGGTCTGGTCAACAGAATCAGCGTTCCTAGCCAAAGGTCAAGTTCGAGTGGGCATGCATTTACGGGGCCTTCTCGTCCGCGCCAGCCGTCCGGCGGTGCTCTTAGCCGTCCGCCGGGAGCGCTAAAGTAGCGGGAGGCCGGCGGCGTGCGGAGACGGCAGCCCGTGCGGCCCGGTCAGGGCCGCCTTGACCATGTAGTGCAGACTGTCGCCGGAACGACAGACGGCCCGTGATCCACTCGGATGTGCCGAGCGACCACGGGCCACCGTGTCAGACGTTCGCGCTGGTCACGCCTCGCTAGTCGTCAGACCGACCGGGCAGGTCAGGCCGGTGCCGCCGATGCCCGCAGTAGCCGCCGGGGTTCTTGTACAAGTACTGCCGGTGGTAGTCATCCACTTCGGGCGGTAATTTCAGCGCGATTCGGCAGATCCACCATGGCTTTAGCGGCAGATCCACCACGCAGGACTCGGCAGATCCACCACAACTTGTGCGGCAAATCCACCACACCAAGGTCGTTTGGACTCTAGAGTAGATAGCTGTGGATGTTGACGAGCTGGCAGTCTTCCCCCGTCGAGCACGGCAAATGGCGTTGGAGGCTCTCGCCGACACTCGCGTTGTAGTGATCAATGGGGCTCGGCAGGTCGGCAAGAGCACGCTCGCGCACGAGATCGTCGCCGCTACTCCCGGAGCGCGCGAGTTGTACTTGGATGAAGCCGCCGTACGCTCCGCGGCCCGGCAAGATCCCGATGGGGTCGTTCATCATGGCAGCCTGCTGCTCATCGATGAGGTGCAGCGAGTCCCTGAGTTGCTGCTGTCCATCAAACGAGAGGTCGACCGCGATCCACGCCCTGGCCGCTATCTCCTCACTGGATCAGCCCGCTTGCTCGATCTGAAGGATCTTCCCGACTCTTTGCCCGGCCGCTCCGAGACGATCGAGCTCTGGCCCCTGTCACAAGGGGAAATCGACGGGCAGCCAGACCGTTTCGTTGACGCGGCCTTCCGCGACGGGCCGGGCCTGAAGATCCCTCGTTTCACCCCACGTCGTGCCGATTATCTCGCCCGCGCCATGCGCGGCGGCTATCCCGAAGCGGTCCACCGCCCAACAGCTCGCAGGCGAGCCCGCTTCTTCGACTCCTACATCTCGGACCTGATCAACCGTGACGTACGCCAGATCTCAGACATCGAGCGCCCTGCGGACATGCGCCGACTCCTCAATGTCGTAGCAGGCCGGATGGGCGGCCTGGCGGTGATCGACAACATGAGCAGCGACCTCGGCCTCCCGCGAACCACCGTGAAGAGATACCTGGACCTGCTCGAACTCATCTATGTCATTCGCCGGATCCCCGCTTGGTCGTCCAACGCCACGTCACGCGCTGTCGCCACGCCGAAGCTTCTCATGGTCGATTCAGGACTCGGTGCCCATCTCGGGGGCCTTACCCTCGCACGCGTCACCGACGTGACGGTCCCTGTGGGGCCTCTCGTAGAGAACTTCGCCCTCGGCGAGATCGCACGGCAACTCACCTGGACCGAAGAACCCGTACGTCTGTACCACTATCGGGACCGTGACGGTGTAGAGGTCGATGGCGTGCTGGAACGAGCGTCCGGAGAGATCGTGGCCCTCGAGATCAAAGCTGCCGAGACGGTCAGAGCGGATGACTTCCGCGGCCTCCAACACCTTGCGCGGAGACTCGGCGACCGCCTCATCGCAGGGTTCGTCCTCTACGCAGGCTCCGAAACCCTGCCATTCGGAGATCGGATGAGGGCCGTGCCGCTCGCCGGGCTCTGGCAGGCCAGCCCAACCTCTTAATACCGATGGCCCGCGACTGCGGGCCATCGGGGTTCAGGTCATGCCTCGCCGGTGGTGAGGCCTACGGGGCAGCTGAGGCCCGTGCCGCCGATGCCGCAGTAGCCGCCGGGGTTCTTGTACAAGTACTGCTGGTGATAATCCTCGGCGAAGTAGAAGTCGGGGGCGGGGGCGATTTGGGTGGTGACGGCGCCGTAGCCGCCGACGGTGAGGACCGACTGGTAGGCGTCGCGGGACGCCAGCGCGGACTTCTCCTGCTCAGGGCTGTGCGTGTAGATCGCGGAGCGATACTGGGTGCCGATGTCGTTGCCCTGCCGCATGCCCTGCGTCGGGTCGTGCGCCTCCCAGAACACCCTCAGGAGCTCCTCGTACGACACCTTCGCGGGGTCGTAGACGACGCGGACGGCCTCGGTGTGACCGGTCTGACCGGTGCACACCTCCTCATACGTCGGGTTCGGCGTGTAGCCGCCCTGGTAGCCGACCGCGGTCGAGACCACGCCCGGAGTCTGCCAGAACTTGCGCTCGGCGCCCCAGAAGCAGCCCATGCCGAAGTCGGCGATCTCGGTCCCGGCAGGATACGGCGGCTGCAGCGGCCCTCCGAGAACCTCGTGGCGCGCGGGCACCGGCATTTGCTCGGTCCGCCCGGGCAGCGCCTCCTCGCGAGCCACCATCGAAGTCTTGTTCCTACCGAAGATCCAGCCCATGTTTACCTCCGCTACGTCCAACCAAGGCCGGCCGACCGCTTGTTCCCCACGTAAGAAGTCCTTAATAGTGCATCCACGACTACTTATTTGTGGTTAATCCGGTAAGCAGTCACACTAGGTGTCATGCCTGAATCGCGTAAGGGCCTCCTCTACGGCGTCGCAGCGTACGCACTCTGGGGTCTGTTCCCCCTCTACTGGCCTCTCCTGAAGCCTGCCGCGCCGGTCGAGATCCTCGCGCACCGCATCGTGTGGTCGCTCGTGGCCGTCATCGCGATTCTGGTCGTGCGCCGTCACTGGTCCTGGTTCCGTACGATCACCCGCCGCCAGTTCATCCTGCTCACCCTGGCCGCGCTCACCGTCTCAGTGAACTGGGGCGTCTACATTTACGCGGTCAACAGCGGGCACGTGGTCGAAAGCGCGCTCGGCTACTTCATCAACCCGCTGGTCAACGTCCTCTTCGGCGTCTTCGTCTTCCGCGAGCGGCTACGGCCCTGGCAGTGGGCCGCCGTCGGCCTCGGCGCCGCCGCCGTGCTCATCCTGACCGTCGACTACGGCCGCCTGCCCTGGATCGCGCTCACTCTGGCCTGCAGCTTCGGCCTGTACGGACTCATCAAGAAGACCGCCAACGTGGGCGCGGCCGAGAGCCTGTCCATCGAGACCGTGGTCCTGCTCATCCCGGCCCTCGGCTACCTGCTGTTCCTGCAGACGCAGGGCACCAGCACATTCGGCACCGCCGGGGTCGGGCACGCGCTGCTGCTGGTCGGCGCGGGCGTCATCACGGCCGTCCCGCTGCTGTTCTTCACCGCGTCCGCCATCCGGGTGCCGCTGACCATCGTCGGCCTGCTCCAGTACATCGCGCCGGTCCTGCAGTTCCTCTGCGGCATCCTCGTCGCTCACGAGACGATGCCGGCGAGCCGCTGGGCCGGGTTCGCCGTGGTCTGGCTGGCCCTCTCGATCTTCAGCTGGGACGGCCTGCGGCAGGTCAGGGCGTCCCGTCGGGCCGCCAAGGCCAAGGCCGACGCCCAGGTCCTCGAGGCGGTCTAGCCGGATCGTTCGACCACGTAGTCGCAGAGGCCGATGAGGGCGTCCCGCGCCGGGATGGCCGGCAGGGTGGCCAGGTCGTCCTTCGCGCGGTCGATCCAGCGGGTCAGCTCGGCCCGCGCGCGCGTCATGGCCGGGTCGTCGCGCAGCCGGGCCAGCGCCTCTTCCACATCGTGCTCGGCCACCGGGCCGGACAGCAGCGACCGGAGCCGCTCGTCGGACGAGTCCTGCAGGGCGTAAAGGATGGGCAGCGTACGGATGCCCTCGCGCAGGTCGGTGCCGGGGGTCTTGCCGGAGTCGGCGGTCGGGGCGGCGACGTCGATGATGTCGTCACCGAGCTGCCACGCTACGCCGATCGCCTCGCACGCGTCACTGATCCGGTCGGTCACCTGCGGCTGCGCACCCGAGAGCAGCGCGCCGAACCGGCCCGACGTCGCGATCAGGGAGCCGGTCTTGTCGGCCAGCACGTCGATGTAGTGGTCGATCGGGTCCGCGTCGTCGGCGGGGCCGATGGTCTCGCGGATCTGGCCGCGGCACAGCCGCGAGAACGTCTGCGCCTGGATCCGCACCGCGTCCGGGCCGAGGTCGGCCAGGATCTCCGCGGCCTGCGCGAACAGGTAGTCGCCGGTGAGGATGGCGATCGTGTTGCTCCACCGGGCGTTGGCCGACGCCGAGCCGCGCCGTACGCGCGCCTCGTCCATGACGTCGTCGTGGTACAGCGTCGCGAGGTGGGTGAGCTCCATCACGACGGCCCCGGGCACGATGCCCGGGGCGTCGGGATTGCCGAACTGGGAGGCCAGCAGCACCAGCGTGGCCCGGAAGCGCTTGCCGCCCGCGTCGATGAGATGCCGCGACGCCTCGGTGACGAACGCGTCGTCGCTCTCCACCGATGAGCGGAGCATCTTCTCCACAGCCGTGAGCCCCGACGACACGTCCGAGGCCAACCGCTCGTCGACAACAGGCAGATCAACAACGGGCGGTGCTGCCATGGTGCTCCTATCGGACGAACAAGGACTGGGCAGCCTTGCTGGCCAGATCGAGCACAGGCTGCGGGAAGACTCCCAGGACTACCGTAGCCAATGCCGCAAATCCGACTACACCGCGGGTAGCGATCGGCATGACGATCGACGGTCCGTCGGCCGCCGGGTCGCTGAAGAACATCAGCACGATGACCCGGACGTAGAAGAACGCCGCGATCGCCGAGGCGACCACGCCGACCACGACCAGCGCCACCGCGCCGCCTGACACGGCCGCCGAGAACACCGCATACTTCGCGAAGAATCCGCTGGTCAACGGGATTCCGGCCATGGCGAGCAGGAAGAACGCCAGCACCATCGCGAGCTTCGGCGACCGCTTGCCGAGGCCGGCCCAGCGCGACAGGTGCCACGCCTCACCACCCGGGTCGCGGACCATCGTGACGACGCCGAAGGCGCCGACGGTGGTCAGGCCGTACGCCACGAGGTAGAACAAAATGCCCGACAGGGCGAGCGAGTTCTGCTTGGCACCGGCGGTGGCGACCACGGCGGTCAGGATGAAGCCCGCGTGCGCGATCGACGAGTAGGCGAGCATCCGCTTGATGTCGGTCTGCGTGATCGCGAGGATCGCGCCGACGACCATTGTGAGAATCGCCACCGCCCACACGACCGGCGACCAGTCCCACTCGAGGTTGCCGAGCGCCACCCAGAAGACCCGCAGCAGCGCGCCGAACGCCGCGACGAGCGTGCCGGACGCCATCAGGGCGGTGATCGGAGTGGGCGCGCCCTGGTAGACGTCGGGCTTCCACATCTGGAACGGCACGGCGCCGATCTTGAAGAACAGGCCCACGCCGAGCACGGCCGCGCCGATGAACAGCAGGCTGTCCTGCCCGCCCACGCTGGAGAGCGACGTGCTGATCTTGGACAGGTCGATCGAGCCGGCGTAGCCGTACAGCAGGGCCGTGCCGTAGAGGAAGAAGGCGCTGGAGAAGGCGCCGAGCAGGAAGTACTTCATGGCGGCCTCCTGGGACAGGAGGCGGCGCCGACGGGCCAGGCCGCACAGCATGTAGAGCGGCAGCGACATGACCTCGAGGGCCACGAACATCACCAGCAGGTCGTTGGAGGCGGCGAACAGCAGCATGCCGCCCACCGCGAACAGGACCAGCGGGTAGACCTCGGTGTGCGCGGCGCCCTCGCTGACGGCCCGCTCCTCTTCGACCGAGCCGGGCACCGCCACGGCGGACGGCACGAAGTCGTCGCCGATCAGCAGGACGCTCACGAACGCGAGGAGCAGGATGGTGCCCCAGATGAACAGGGCAGGCCCGTCGGCAGCCACCGCGCCCATGGCCGCCGCCTTGTTGGGCACGCCGTCCTTGACCACCACGAAGATGACCAGCGCGAACGCGGCGACCAGGGACAGCAGGGTCAGCGGCACCTGGAACGCCGCGCGCAGGTAGCGCGGGGCGAACGCCTCCACCAGCACTCCCACGATCGCGGCGCCGAACACCACGAGGAGCGGCGAAAGGAGCAGATATTCGATCGTGGGCGCCGTGATGGTGTCGGTCATCACGAACCTTCCTTGGCGACGGGCACGGCAGGCGCCGGGTTGGTGTACTGGATGCTGATCTGGGCCTCGTTGACCCCGTGAGTGATCACGTCGATCAGCGGCTTCGGATAGAAGCCGAAGACGAGCAGCAGCGCGATCAGCGGGCCGACGACCCACTTCTCCCGCACGTTGAGGTCGGTGAGCTCGCGCACGCCCTCGACGGTCGGGCCGTTCATGGTGCGCTGGTACATCCAAAGGATGTAGACGGCGGCCAGCACGACGGCCGAGGTGGCGATGATCGTGGGCACCGCGTAACGCTGGAACGACCCGTTGACCACCATGAACTCGCTCACGAACGGACTCAGCCCGGGCATCGACAACCCGGACAGACCCGCGATGAGGAAGGTGCCGGCAAGGATCGGCGCGACCTTCTGCACGCCGCCGAAGTCGGCGATGTACTGCGAGCCGCGGCGCGAGATGAGCATGCCGGCGATCAGGAACAGGGCGCCGGTGGAGAAGCCGTGGTTCACCATGTACAGCGTCGCGCCCGTCTGCGCCTGCGAGGTCAGTGCGAACACGCCGAGCGAGATGAAGCCGAAGTGCGAGATCGAGGTGTACGCGATGAGTCGCTTGATGTCGGTCTGACCGATGGCCAGGATCGCCCCGTAGATGATGCCGATCACGCTCAAGGCGATCACCACCGGCGTCGCCCACCGTGAGGCCTCCGGGAAGAGCTCCAGGCAGAACCTCAGCATGCCGAACGTGCCGACCTTGTCGAGGACGCCGACGAGCAGCACGGCCGCACCGGCGGGCGCCTGGGCCGCCGCGTCGGGCAGCCAGGTGTGGAACGGCACCAGCGGCGCCTTGATCGCGAACGCGATGAAGAAGCCGAGGAACAGCCAGCGCTGCGCGCCCGGCTCCTTGATGACGCCGATCAGGTCGGTGAACAGGAACGAGTTCTTACCGGCCAGCGAGTACAGCGCGATCACCGCGACCAGCATCAGCAGGCCGCCGAA
Source organism: Streptosporangiaceae bacterium NEAU-GS5 (assembly GCA_017592665.1). Taxonomy (GTDB): domain Bacteria; phylum Actinomycetota; class Actinomycetes; order Streptosporangiales; family Streptosporangiaceae; genus NEAU-GS5. Next base: position 269,728 of record JAGFNW010000006.1, read on the forward strand.
CAGCGAGTACAGCAGGAACTTGACCGCCGCGTAGGAGCGCTGGGCCCCGCCGTACGACCCGATCATGAAGTACATCGGGATGAGCATGGCCTCGAAGAACACGTAGAACAGGAAGACGTCGGTCGCCGCGAAGACGCCGATCATCATCGCCTCGAGGGCCAGCAGCAGCGCGAAGTACGTGCGGACCGACCGCTTGCCCTCTTCGGCGTCCCACCAGGAGGCGAGCACGACGATGGGCACGAGGATCGCCGACAACAGGATCAGCACCAGCGCGATGCCGTCGACGCCGACCGCCCAGTGGATGCCGAGCGCCGGGATCCAGTCGTACTTCTCCTGGAACTGGAAGGTGTCGCCGTGGGGGCTGAACTGGACCGTCATGGCCACGGTGAGCGCCAGCGTGACCAGGGAGATCACCAGGGTGGCCACCTTGGCCGTGCGGTCGCGGCGGATGAACGCAACGCCCGCCGCGCCGACGGCGGGCACGGCCATCAGTAGTGAGAGCCAGTAGTTCATTACAGGTTCCCTACGACGTACCAGGCGCCCACCAGAACGGCGGCGCCGACGAATATCGACAGCGCGTACGACCGGACGAAGCCCGTCTGGATCCGGCGCAGCCGGCCGGACGATCCGCCGATGCCCGCGGCAAGCCCGTTGACCACGCCGTCGACGCCCTTGTTGTCGAACCACACGGCGAGCCGGGTCAGCCACTGGCCGGGCCGCATGAGGAGGGCTTCGTTGAGCGCGTCGCCATAGAGGTCGCGGCGGGCGAACGTGGTGAGGAACGAGCCGCGCGGAGCGACCTGCGGCACCTCGGCCGAGCCGTACCGCACCCAGGCGATGGCCGCGCCGAGCGCGACGAGCGCGAGCGTGGCGAGGCCGGTGGGGCTGAACGGGTGGAACTGCGGCAGCGCCTCGGGCAGGCCGACGGCCGGGCCGAGGTAGACCATGAGGCGGTTGCTCAGGATGAGATAGCCGCCGAGGAAGATCGAGCCGATCGACAGGATGATCAGCGGCCAGGTCATCACGCTCGGCGACTCGTGCGGGTGGACGTCGTCGGCCCAGCGCTTGCTGCCGAAGAAGGTCATGAAGACCACCCGCGACATGTAGAAGCCGGTGATGCCGGCGCCGATCACGGCCAGCCAGCCGAGGATGGCGTTGCTGTCCATGGCCGTCTCGATGATGCCGTCCTTGGTGAAGTAGCCGGACAGCAGCGGGAAGCCGATGATCGCCAGGTAGCCGATGAAGAACGTGATGAAGGTGACCGGCATGAGGGCACGCAGCGCGCCGTAGCGGCGCATGTTGACCTCGTCCTTCATGGCGTGCATGACCGATCCGGCGCCGAGGAACAGGTCGGCCTTGAAGAAGCCGTGCGTGAGCAGGTGCGCGATGGCGAAGGCGTAGCCGGCCGGGCCGAGGCCGGCGGCCAGCATCATGTAGCCGATCTGCGACATCGTGGATCCGGCCAGCGCCTTCTTGATGTCGTCCTTGGCCGTACCAATGATGGCACCGGCGAGCAGCGTGGCGACGCCGACGATGGTCACGATCAGCGAGGCCGTGGCGCCCTCGGGGAAGAACGCGGCGCCGGAGCGGACGACCAGGTAGACGCCGGCGGTCACCATGGTGGCCGCGTGGATGAGCGCCGAGACGGGCGTCGGGCCCTCCATGGCGTCCAGAAGCCAGGACTGGAGCGGCAGCTGGGCCGACTTGCCGCAGGCGCCGATCAGCAGCATGATCCCGATCGCGGTGAGCGTGCCGTTGGACGCCTTGGCCGCGTTGTCGAAGACCGGGCCGAAGGCGAACGTGCCGAAGGTCGCGAAGATCGTGAACAGGCCGACCAGGAACCCGAAGTCGCCGACCCGGTTGACCACGAAGGCCTTCTTCGCCGCGGTGGCCGCGGTCGGCTTGAACTGCCAGAAGCCGATCAGCAGATAGGACGCGAGACCCACGCCCTCCCAGCCCAGGAACAGGACGAGGTAGTTGTCGGCGAGCACCAACAGGAGCATGGCCGCGACGAACAGGTTGAGGTAGGCGAAGAAGCGGCGGCGCTCGGGGTCGTGCGCCATGTAGCCGATCGAGTAGATGTGGATCAGCGATCCCACCCCGGTGATCAGCAGCGCGAACGTGATCGACAGCGGGTCGATCAGCAGGCCGACCTTGGCGACGCCGGGGATGAAGTCGTACAGGCCGACGTCATAGCGGCCGCTCGGCTGCAGGAAGCACATGACGGCGACGACGAAGGAGGCCACCGGCGCGAACACGCCGAGCAGATGGCCCCACGCGTTCGTCCGCCGGCCGCCGAGCAGCAGGATCGCGGCACTCGCCAACGGGAAGGCAATCATGAGCCAGGAGGCTCCGATCACTCCCCCGGAGTGCTCAACTATGGGCTCCACGAGCACCCCTTTTAGTACTTCAGCAGGTTGGCGTCATCGACCGACGCGGACCTGCGGGTTCGGAAGATCGTCACGATGATGGCCAGGCCCACCACGACCTCGGCCGCGGCCACGATCATCACGAAGAACGCGATGACCTGCCCGTCGAGGTTGCCGTGCTGCCGGGCGAAGGTGACGAACGCGAGGTTGCAGGCGTTGAGCATGAGCTCCACGCACATGAACACCACGATGGCGTTGCGCCGCACGAGCACGCCGACGCCGCCGATCGCGAACAGCAGCGCGCTGAGAACGAGGTAGTGGGTCGTCATTCCTTCTCCAGCTCCAAAGCCTCGGAGTCGGACTCGAGGGCTTGGGCGACCTCGGGGGGCAGTGTGCCCTCCGCCTTCTCATAGCGGGCGACGTAGCGGTTGACCGACTGCGCGGCGATGGAGCCGTCGGGCAGCAGGGCCGGCTTGTCGATCGCGTTGTGCCGCGCGTACGTGCCGGGGCCGGGCAGCGGGGCCGGGTTGCGCCCGGTGCGGGCGAACTCCTTGAACCGCTGGCGGGCCAGGTCGCGCTGGGTGAGCTTGGGCGTCAGCCGCTCGCGGTGCGCGAGGACGACCGCGCCGAGCGCCGCCGTGATCAGCAGCGCCGAGGTGACTTCGAACGCGAACACGTGCCGTGTGAAGATCAGCTCGGCCAGCGACGGCACGTTCTGCGGATAGGCGGCCAGGCCCTTGGCCGGGCCGATGAACGCGTTGCCGATGCCGAGCGCGAGCAGCACGGCGAAGCCGAGGCCCGCGAGGACCGCCCAGAACCGCTGTCCCTTGATCGTCTCGACCAGGGAATCGGACGAGTCGACGCCGACCATCATGAGCACGAACAGGAACAGCATCATGACGGCGCCGGTGTAGACGATGATCTGCACGACGGCCAGGAAGGGCGCGTCCTGCACGGCGTAGAGCACCGCCAAGGAGAGCATCACCACGCCGAGCATGAGCGCCGAGTAGACGGCCTTGCGGCTGAACACCAGGCCGAGCGCGGCGATCACGGAGACCACCGCCAGCACCCAGAAGACGAAGGTCTCACCCATCGCTCATCCCACCCCGCCGAACCCCTTCGCTGCGGCCCAACCGGTAGTAATCTTCCTCGGTCTCGCCAAGGCGCATCGGATGCGGCGGCTGCTCCATGCCCGCGGTCAGCGGCGCGAGCAGCATCTCCTTGGTGTAGATCAAGGCTTCGCGGCTGCTGTCGGCCAGCTCGTACTCATTGGTCATGGTGAGCGCGCGCGTCGGGCAGGCTTCGATGCAGAGGCCGCACAGGATGCACCGCAGATAGTTGATCTGATAGGTGCGGCCGTAGCGCTCGCCCGGAGAGAAGCGCTCCTCCTCGGTGTTGTCGGCGCCCTCGACGAAGATGGCGTCGGCCGGGCAGGCCCAGGCGCACAGCTCGCAGCCGATGCACTTCTCCAGCCCGTCGGGCCACCGGTTGAGCTGGTGCCGTCCGTGGAAACGCGGCGCGGTCGGCCGCTTCTCCTCCGGATATTGGACGGTCACCGGCTTTTTGAACATGTGGTGGAAGGTGACGCCGAACCCCTTGACCGGATTCAGCCAATCAGTTGCTCCCACTGGTCACCTCCTTGGACGAGTGCACGCCGTGGTAGTGCGGCAGGTCGAGCGGCGGGACCGGGAAGCCGCCCAGGGCGGGCGCGTCGGCGAGCGTCTCGAAGTCCTGCTGGATCTCCTGCGCCCTGGCCTCGCGGCGGCGCTGGTTGGCGGTGTCGAAGTAGAAGTACACCGCGAGGGCGCCGATCACGATGATCGCGAGCATGGTGAACACGACCGGGCCCTTGTCGACCCGGAGCGCGCGGAAGGTGGCCACGAGAAGGATCCACACCAGGTTGAGCGGGATCAGGACCTTCCAGCCGAGCGCCATCAGCTGGTCGTAGCGCACCCGGGGAAGGGCGGCGCGGACCCAGACGAAGAAGCCGAAGACGATCACGAGCTTGATGAAGAACCACAGCAGCGGCCACCAGCCGTGGTTGGCCCCGTCCCACAGGGAGATGGGCCACGGGGCGCGCCAGCCGCCGAGGAACAGCGTGATCGACAGCCCGGAGACCACGAACACGTTCACATATTCGGCCATCATGATCAGCGCGAACTTGAGCGACGACGAATACTCCGTGTGGAAGCCCGCGACCAGCTCGCCCTCGCCCTCCGGCAGGTCGAAGGGGACGCGGTTGGTCTCGCCCAGCATGGTCAGCACGTAGATCAGGAAGCTGGGGATGAGCTGGATCGCATACCACGACGGCATCGGGATCGTCAGCGAGCCGATGTCGAGCGTGCCGCCGCCCGCCTGCTTGGCCACGATCTCCGACGTCGACAGCGTGCCCGCGTAGAGGAACACCGCGACGAAGGACAGGCCCATGGCGATCTCGTAGGAGATGACCTGCGCCGTCGAGCGCAGCCCGCCGAGGATCGCGTACGGCGAGCGGGACGCCCAGCCGGCCAGCACGATGCCGTAGACGCCGAGCGAGGCCATGGCCAGCACCAGCAGCACGGCCACCGGCAGGTCGGTCAGCTGCAGCGGGGTCTTCACCCCGAACATCGACACGACCGGCCCGAACGGGATGATCGAGTAGGAGATGAAGGCGGGGACGACCAGGATCAGGGGCGCCACGAGGTAGAGCACCTTGTCGACGCCGCTCGGCGTCAGGTCTTCCTTCAGGCCCATCTTCAGACCGTCGGCCACCGACTGGAGCAGACCGAACTTGCCCGCCCGGTTGGGGCCGTAGCGGTGCTGCATGCGGCTGATCAGCTTGCGCTCGGTCCACACGCCGAACAGCACGGCGAGGACCAGGAACACGAAGATGACCACGGCCTTGATGATGCTGATCCACAACGGGTCGTGGCCGAAGTCGTTCAGCGACGGCATCAGGCTGCACCCCCAATCGAGACGACGTCTCCCGCGACAGCCTTGATATCGCGAGCGACCGACACTCCGGCCGAGTTCGCGGGAACCCAGACGACGCGGTCCGGCAGATCGGCGATCCGCACGGGCAGCGGCACGCCGTTGACAGTGATCTTGCCACCGTCGGCCGCGCCGATCTCGGCCGCGGTGGCCGGGGAGATCAGCGCCTCTGACGAGCGGGCCGTGCCGGCCAGATAGGGCTCGCCGTCCTGCAGGCTGCCGTCGTCGAGCAGCAGGTGCCAGGTCGCGAGCGTGGCCTGGCCCTCGCGCGGAGCCGGGCCCGAGCCGCCGACCACGCTGGGGGGAGCCGGGTGGGTGCCCTTCCAGGAGCCGAGCGCGGCCAGCTCGCGGCGCGCCGCGGCCGGATCCGGCAGGCCCAGGTGCACGTCCATGTGGTCGGCGAGGGCCGAGATCGCGCGGAGGTCGCTCATCAGGGCCGGCACCGCGGTGGCGGCCTCGAAGGAGCGGCCGCGGCCCTCCCAGTTGACGAACGTGCCGGCCTTCTCCGAGACCGCGCTCACCGGCAGGACCACGTCGGCCCGGTCGGTGACCGCGCTCGCCCGGATCTCCAGGCTGACGATGAACGGGGTGTTCTCCAGCGCCTGCAGCGCCAGCTCGGGATCGGCCAGGTCGTACGGGTCGACTCCGGCCACCACCAGCGCCTCGAGCTCCTGCTCCAGGGCCGCCTTGAGGATCCCGGCCGTGTCGCGGCCCGGGACGTCCGGCAGGGACTGCACGTGCCAGGCGCGGGCCACCTCGCCGCGGGCCGTCTCGTCGTCGGCCGGGCGGCCGATCGGCAGCAGGCCCGGCAGCGCGCCGGCCTCGACCGCGCCACGCTCGCCGGCCCGGCGCGGGATCCAGGCGAGCCGCGAGCCGGTGGACTGCGCGAGCCGTACGACGGCCGAAAGAGCGCCGCGTGCGGTGGCGAGCCGCTCGCCGACGAGGATGATCGAGCCCTGCGGGAGCGCGTCGCCGTCGGCGATCAGGTCGCCGATGGCCTCGGCCTCGCCGCCCGGCGCGATCTGGATGAGCGTGCCGCCCATCTTCGCCAGGCCCGGCGTGGCGAACGGCGCGATCGACTTCACCACGAGCCCGTTCTTCCGGTAGGCCTTGCGCAGCCGGAGGAAGACGATGGGCGACTCCTCTTCGGGGTCGAACCCGGCAAGCAGGACCGCGGGCGCCTCGAGAAGGTCGTCGTAGGAGACCTCGATGCCCCGGCCGGCCACCGAGTGCGCCAGGAACTGCGCCTCCTCGGTGGAGTGCGGCCGGGCCCGGAAGTCGATGTCGTTCGTGCCGAGCGCGATCCGGGCGAACTTGCTGTAACCGTAGGCGTCCTCGACCGTGAGCCGCCCACCGACCAGCACGCCCGCCTTGCGTCCGGCGAGGCCGGCGGCGGCCGCGGCCAGCGCCTCCGGCCACGAGGCGCGTACCAGGACGCCGTTCTCGTCGCGGATCAGCGGAGTGCTCAGCCGGTCGGTCTCGTAGGTGTAGGCGAACGCCCAGCGGCCCTTGTCACAGTTCCACTCTTCGTTCACGTGGGGGTCGTCGACCGCGAGGCGGCGGGTCACCCGGCCGCGCCGGTGGTCGGTGCGGAGCGAGCACCCGGACGCGCAGTGCTCGCAGGCGCTCGGCGTGGAGACCAGGTCGAACGGCCGCGACCGGAACCGGTAGGCGGCGCCGGTGAGCGCGCCGACCGGGCAGATCTGGACCGTGTTGCCGGAGAAGTAGGACTGGAACGGCTCGCCTTCGGCCGTCGCCACCATCTCCTTGGCCCCGCGCTCGAAGAAGTCGATGAACGGGTCGCCGGCGATCTCGTCGGAGAACCGGATGCAGCGGGCGCACTGCACGCACCGCTCCCGGTCGAGCAGAACCTGCGACGACAGCGGGATCGGCTTGGGGAAGGTCCGCTTGGTCTCGAGGAAGCGGGACTCGCCGCGCCCGTTGGACATGGCCTGGTTCTGCAGCGGGCACTCGCCGCCCTTGTCGCAGACCGGGCAGTCCAGCGGGTGGTTGATCAGCAGCATCTCCATGACGCCGCGCTGGGCCTTGTCGGCCACTTCGGACGTCCACTGGGACTTCACGACCATGCCCTCGGCGACCTCGATCGCGCAGGACGGCTGCGGCTTGGGGAAGCCACGGCCGTTGCCGGCGTCGGGAATGTCGACCAGGCACTGGCGGCAGTTGGCCGCGGGCTCCAGCAGCGGGTGGTCGCAGAAGCGCGGGATCTGCACCCCGAGCTGCTCGGCCGCCCGGATGATCATGGTGCCCTTGGGGACGCTGATCGAGTGCCCGTCGATCGTGAGCGTCACGTTGTCGGTCATGCCACACCCCACACAGTGGACTTAGCCGGATCGAACGGGCAGCCGCCGATCTCGAAGTGCTTGAGGTATTCGTCGCGGAAGTACTTCACCGACGAGTGGATCGGGCTGACCGCGCCGTCGCCGAACGCACAGAACGACTTGCCGAGGATGTTGTCCCCGATATCGGTGATCGTAGCGATGTCGTCCTCGGTGCCCTGACCGGCCTCCATCCGCTTGAGCACCTGCTTGAGCCAGAAGGTGCCCTCGCGGCAGGGCGTGCACTTGCCGCACGACTCGTGCGCGTAGAACTCGGTCCAGCGCAGCACGGCGCGTACCACGCACGTCGTCTCGTCGAAGATCTGCAGCGCCCGCGTGCCGAGCATGGAGCCCGCGGCGCCGACCGCCTCGAAGTCGAGCGGCACGTCGAGGTGCTCGGCCGTGAAGATCGGCGTGGACGAGCCGCCGGGGGTCCAGAACTTCAGCTGATGCCCTGCGCGGACCCCGCCCGCCATGTCGAGCACCTCGCGGAGGGTGATCCCCAGCGGGGCCTCGTACTGACCCGGCCGGGTCACGTGGCCGCTCAGCGAGAAGATGCCGAAGCCCTTGGACTTCTCGGTGCCCATGCCGGCGAACCAGTCGGCGCCGTTGGCGACGATCGAGGGGACCGACGCGATCGACTCCACGTTGTTGATCACCGTCGGGGCCGCGTACAGGCCGGCGATGGCCGGGAAGGGCGGCTTCAGCCGCGGCTGCCCGCGGTAGCCCTCCAGCGAGTCCAGCAGCGCCGTCTCCTCGCCGCAGATGTACGCCCCGGCTCCCGTGTGCACCACGACCTCCAGGTCGTAGCCGGAGCCGAAGATCCCCGAGCCGATGAAGCCCTTGTCGTACGCCTCACGGACGGCCGCCATGACGCGGCGGATCACGTGCAGGACCTCGCCGCGGATGTAGATGAACGCGTAGTTGGCCCGGATCGCGTACGCCGTGATGATCACACCCTCGACCAGCGAATGCGGGTTGGCCATCATGAGCGGGATGTCCTTGCAGGTCCCCGGCTCGGACTCGTCGGCGTTCACGACGAGATAGTGCGGCTTGCCGTCGTTCTGCGGGATGAATCCCCACTTCATGCCGGTCGGGAAGCCGGCGCCGCCGCGGCCGCGGAGCCCGGAGTCCTTGACCGCCTGGATGATCGCGTCCGGGTCCATGCCCACGGCTTTCCTGGCCGCCGCATAGTCGCCGCCGTAACCGTCCAGGGTGAACGATCCCTGCGTGTCCCAATTTTTCGTTAGAACAGGGGTCAAGGTGGTCACTTGGGAGCCTCCCAGCCATTCTTACGGGCGACCTTCAAACCCTCGAGCGACGGGCCGACGGCCGACGGCCCTTCCCCGGCCAGGCCGTCCGGCATGCCGGCGAGGACCCGCGAGGCCTCCTTGAAGGTGCACAGCCGCGCCGGACCCCGCGTGGGGCTCACCGCCTTGCCGTCACGCAGGTCGTCGACCAGCTGCTTGGCCGACGTCGGGGTCTGGTTGTCGAAGAACTCCCAGTTGACGAGCATCACCGGCGCGAAGTCGCAGGCCGCGTTGCACTCGATCCGCTCGAGGGAGACCTTGCCGTCCGGGGTCGCCTCGTCGGTGCCGAGGTGTTCGGTCAGCTCGTCCCAGATCTGGTCGCCGCCCATGATCGCGCACAGCGAGTTGATGCAGACGCCGACGTGGAACTCCCCCGCCGGCTTGCGCCGGAACATGGTGTAGAAGGTCGACACGCCGACGACCTCGGCCTTGGAGATGCCGAGCAGCTCGGCGCAGAACTCCTGGCCGTCGTCCGAGACGTAGCCGTCCTCGGACTGGACCAGGTGCAGCAGCGGCAGCAGGGCCGACCGCGGCTTGGGATAACGGCTGATGATCTCCTTGGCGTCCGCTTCGAGACGCGCGCGGATCTCGGGCGCATAGGTCATCGGTCAACCCCTCCCATGACCGGGTCGATCGAGGCGACGGCCGAGATGACGTCGGCGATCATGCCGCCTTCGCAGGTCGCTGGTATGGCCTGCAGGTTCGTGAAAGACGGGTCGCGGAAGTGGACCCGATAGGGCCGGGTGCCCCCGTCGCTGACCACGTGCGCCCCGAGCTCGCCGCGCGGGGACTCCACCGCCGCGTACACCTGGCCCGGCGGGACCCGGAAGCCCTCGGTGACCAGTTTGAAGTGGTGGATCAGGGCCTCCATGGAGCTGCCCATGATGTGCGCGATGTGGTCGGGCGAGTTGCCGAGGCCGTCGGGACCGAGCGCCAGCTTGGCCGGCCAGCCGATCTTCTTGTCCTCGATCATCGTGGCGCCGCCCTTGAGCGGGCCCTGGAGCCGGTCGAGCGCCTGCTCGATGAGCTTGAGCGACTCCTCCATCTCGGCCATCCGGACGAGGTAGCGCCCGTAGACGTCGCACGTCTGCTCGGTCGGCACGTTGAAGTCGTAGGTCTCGTAGCCGCAGTAGGGCTGCGACTTGCGCAGATCCCACGGCAGGCCGGCGGCCCGCAGCATGGGGCCGGTGATCCCGAGCGCCATGCAGCCGGTCAGGTCGAGGTAGGCGATGTCCTTCGTGCGGCGCGTGTAGACCGGGTTGGCGTCGAGCAGCTTGCGCATCTCCTTGATGCGGCCCGGCATCACCTTGAGGAACTCGCCGATCTTGTCGACCGCGCCGGCCGGCAGGTCGACCGACACGCCGCCCGGCCGGACGTACGCCATGTTCATCCGGAGGCCGGTGATGTACTCGAACAGGTCGAGGACCAGCTCGCGCTCGCGGAAGCCGAACAGCATGGGCGTGGTCGCGCCCAGCTCGAGGCCGAAGGTGGCGATCGCGACCAGGTGCGAGGAGATCCGGTTGAGCTCCATCATCAGAACCCGGATCGCCTGCGCCCGGTCAGGGGCCGTGATGCCGAGCAGGCGCTCGACGCCGAGGCAGTACGCCGTCTCGTTGAAGATCGGCGACAGATAGTCCATGCGGGTGACGAACGTGACCCCCTGGGTCCACGTCCGGAACTCCATGTTCTTCTCGATGCCCGTGTGCAGGTAGCCGATGACCGTGCGGGCCTCGTTGACGAACTCGCCGTCGAGGGTCAGCACCAGGCGGAGCACGCCGTGCGTCGACGGATGCTGCGGTCCCATGTTGATGACCAGGCGCTCGTCGCCCGACTCACTGATCTCGTTGACCAGCTCGTCCCAATCCTGCCCGGCGGCGTCGTAGATCCGGCCTTCCGTAGTGGTCATGCCAGTGCCTCGCTTCGCTCGCCGCGCCCGACCACAGTGGTGCTGTGCCGATTGGCTCGCTCGCTACGCTCGCTCACGAGTACGACCTCCTCTGGTCGGGCGCGGGGATCTCGGCGCCGCGGTATTCGACCGGGATGCCGCCCAGCGGGTAATCCTTGCGCTGGGGGTGGCCCTCCCAGTCGTCGGGCATCTCGATGCGGGTCAGCGCGGGGTGCCCGTCGAAGATGATCCCGAAGAAGTCGTAGGTCTCGCGCTCGTGCCAGTCGTGGGTCGGGTAGATCGACACGGTCGACGGGATGTGCCGGTCGGAGTCGGGGGCGCTCACCTCGACCCGGATCCGCCGGTTGTGGGTGATGGAGCACAGGTGGTAGAGCGCGCGCAGCTCCTCGCCCGGCTCGTCCGGGTAGTGCACGCCGGATACGCCGAGCGACAGCTCGAACCGCTGCTCGTCCCGCAGGTGCTTCATGACCTCGACCAGCGACTCGCGCCGGACGTGGAAGGTGATCTCGCCGCGGTCGACGACCACGCGCTCGATCGCCTCCTTGGGCAGCTTGCCGGCCACGTCGTCGAAGTAGCCGCCGAAGGGCGGCAGGCTCTCCTTGCGCGGCGGCTTGCGCACCACCAGGCGGCCGTAGCCGGAGGTGTCGGGGCTGTCCTTGGCACCGAACATGCCGAGCCGTACGACATCGCCCTCGCCGGGCCTGCCGGTCGTTTCCGGCGTGCCGGCCGCGCCGGTCTGGCCGGTCTTGTCGGGCACACTCATTTCGCCGTTCCCTGGTCGATCAGCGGCAGCGCGCGCAGCGCCTGGACTTCGAGCTCCTGGATCTGCTTCTCGCGGTGCGCGCCGAACTTCATGTTCTGGATCTTGTCGTGCAGCTTCACGATGGAGTCGATCAGCATCTCCGGCCGCGGCGGGCAGCCGGGCAGGTAGATGTCGACCGGGACGACGTGATCGACGCCCTGCACGATGGCGTAGTTGTTGAACATGCCGCCGCTCGAGGCGCACACGCCCATCGCGATGACCCACTTGGGCTCGGCCATCTGGTCGTAGATCTGGCGCAGCACCGGCGCCATCTTCTGCGACACCCGGCCGGCCACGATCATCAGGTCGGCCTGCCGCGGCGAGCCGGAGGCCCGCTCCATGCCGAACCTCGCCAGGTCGTGCTTCGGGCCGCCGGTCGCCATCAGCTCGATCGCGCAGCAGGCGAGGCCGAAGGTGGCCGGCCACACGGAATTCTTGCGCGCCCATCCGGCGATTTGCTCGACCGTCGTCAGGATGAACCCGCTCGGGAGTTTCTCTTCGAGGCCCATGTCCTAGTCCCAATCAAGGCCGCGGCGACGCCACACGTACGCGTACGCGACCAGCACGGTCACGATGAACAGCACCATCTCTACCAGCCCGAACACGCCGAGCTTGTCGAAGGTGACCGCCCACGGATAGAGGAAGATGATCTCGATGTCGAAGACGATGAACAACATCGCGGTGATCATGTACTTCAACGGGAACCGGCCGCCGCCGATCGGCTGCGGTGTCGGCTCGATGCCGCACTCGTAGGCGTCCAGCTTGGCGCGGTTCCAGCGCTTCGGCCCGGTGAAGGGCGCGATGCCCACGGAGAACACGGCGAATCCCGCCGCGAGCACCGCGAGCACCAGGATGGGCACATACAGCTCCATGGCTACATGTCCTTGCTCAGTAGAGTTTTCATGCGTCCGGCGCCACCTTGGACAGGGCGTTGATGATCCGGTCTGATGCGTCACCGCTCCGCGGGTCGGTGAGGTTGGCCAGCAACTTCAGCGCGAACCTCATCAACCGGGGGCGCGGCAACCCGTGCCGTGTGGCGAAGTCCATCACACCCGGCTTGCCGATCGCCGCCACGAACACGCGGCCAAGGGTGAAATAACCGCCGTAGGCGTCCTTGAGAACCGCCGGGTAGGCGCGCAGCACCCGCTCCTGTTGAGCCGCGGTCGGGCGCGCCAGCGCCTGGGCGATGGTCTCGGCCGCGATCCGCCCGGTCTCCATGGCGTACGCGATGCCTTCCCCGTTGAACGGGTTGATCATGCCACCGGCGTCGCCGACGAGGACCAGGCCGCGGGTGTACTGCGGCTGCCGGTTGAAGCCCATCGGCAGCGCCGCGCCCCGGATCGGGCCGGTCATGTTCTCCTCGGCGTAGCCCCACTCCGAGGGCATGCCCTTCACCCAGCGCCGCAGCAGGTCGCGGTAGTCGATGTTCTTGAACGACGCGCTGGTGTTCAGCAGGCCGAGGCCCACGTTGGACGTGCCGTCGCCGACCCCGAAGATCCACCCGTAGCCGGGCAGCAGCCGGTCGCCGTCCCACAGCTCCAGCCACGACTCCAGATAGTCGTCCTCGTGCCGCGGGCTCGTGTAGTACGTACGGACGGCCACGGCGACCGGGCGGTCCTCGCGCTTGTGCAGGCCCATCGCGAGGGACAGCCGGGTGGAGTTGCCGTCGGCGGCGACGACGAGGCGAGATCTGAACGTTTCACCACTGGCGGTCCGCACGCCGACGACGTGGCCGCTGCGGTCGTCGAGGACCGGGGCGTTCACGTTGGCGCCCTGGATCAGCCGCACCCCGGCCGCCACGGCCGTGTCGGCGAGGATCCGATCGAAGTCCTTACGGACCCTGACCAGGCCGAACGCGGGGTAGCTGTGCAGTTCGGGCCAGTCCATCTCCAGGGTGACGCCGCGGCCTTTGACGCGCAGGCCCCGGTTGCGGATCCAGCCGGGGGCGTCGATGTCGACGCCCATCGCGAGCAGTTCCTTCACGGCGCGCGGGGTCAGCCCGTCGCCGCACACCTTCTCGCGCGGGAAGTGCGCTTTCTCCAGAAGCAGCACGTCAAGACCGGCCTGTGCCAGGTAGAAGGCCGTCGTCGACCCAGCGGGGCCGGCGCCGACGACGATGACGTCGGCGTCCACGGCGTTCCGCCTGGCCGGTGCTGGCACGCTCACGGGGGACCTGTCCTTCGGCTCCGAGGTATATGACACCTTCGTGCCTTTGTGAACCACTTCACAAACTTGTCGCCGGGCAGTCTAACCCTTTTCTGGTTCCCCATGTCAGAAGGGGTCCTTCTAAGGTCGCTTGGCGCCGCGATGCAGGGCGACGATCCCAAAGCTGAGATTGCGCCAGGCGACCTTCTCCCAGCCCGCGCGCTGCAGAATAGCCGCCAGGGAGGACTGGTCGGGCCAGGCGCGAATCGATTCCGCCAAATACTCGTAAGAGTCAGGATTCGAACTGACCGCGCGGGCGACCCGGGGCAGCAGCTTCATCAGATACTGCGAGTAGACGACGTCGAAGGATTTCACCGGCGGCCGGGAGAACTCGCAGACCACCAGCCGCCCGCCGGGCTTGGTGACGCGGTGGAGCTCGCGCAGCGCCTGCTCGGTGTCGGCCACGTTGCGCAGCCCGAAGGAGATCGTCACGGCGTCGAAGGCGTCGTCGGCGAACGGCAGTCGCAGCGCGTCGCCCGCGATGAAGTCGAGGCCCGGCTCCTGGCCGCGGCGGCGCATCCCTTCCTGAAGCATGCCGAGTGAGAAATCGCACGCCACGGCGCGCGCGCCGAGCGTGGTGAACGCGCTGGTCGACGTGCCGGTGCCGGCCGCGAGGTCGAGCACCACCTCGCCGGGACCGGCGTCGATCGCGTCCGCGACGGCCTTGCGCCAGAGCCGGTCCTGGCCCAGCGACAGCACGTCGTTGACCAGGTCGTAGCGCCTGGCCGTGCGATCGAACATCGCGGCCACCTCGTGCGGCTGCTTGTCCAGCGATGCGCGCGTCATGACGACCACCCTAGTGTGAGCTCGACGTTGTCTAGATGTCCCCTAGTACTCCAGCATCAGTTTGTGATCTTTGGTGTGTAGTGTCCCGGGCTCGTGATCGATCATGACGTTGCGGCGTGGGTTGCTGGTCTGGATGACTTGTTCGCCCGGGTGGCGGGCCGGTTCGGACGGCCGGAGCCGCGGCGGCGGGCGCGGGCCTACGTGCGAGGGCTGCTAGCGCCGATATCAGCGAAGAACGGGTGGACACTGGCCGAGGCGGCCGGTGAGGCCAGCCCGCTGGGGATACAGCGGCTGTTGAACTCGGCCCGGTGGGACGCCGACGCCGTCCGTGACGACCTGC
>JAGFNW010000060.1 GCA_017592665.1 Streptosporangiaceae bacterium NEAU-GS5
ACCTGCTGGTGAAGGAGACCCATCCCCGCCGGCCCGGGCTGCGCAAGAAGGCGGCCGCCGTGCTGGCGGGTGAGCTGATGACCTCACCGGCTATCACCATCACCCCGGGCACGCCGGTTCGCACGGCTGCGCGGCTCATGCTGGCCGGCAAGATCAAGCAGCTGCCCGTCATCGACCCGGTCACGGGCCGGATCATCGGAACTCTGCACCAGGCCGACGTGCTGCGGGTGTTCACCCGCCCGGCCGGCGAACTGGTCGCGGACATCACGGCGGTGCTGCGGGAGCAGACCGACGTCGATCCCGAGGCGCTCGTCTTCACCGCGGACCGGGGCGTGGTGACCGTCGGCGGAACCGTCGAGCGGTCGTCCCAGGTCAGGCGGATCGCGGACGCCATCGGTGAGGTCGACGGCGTCGTGGACGTCGTGTTCGACCTGACCGTGTCCTACGACGAGCGGCCCGACGTCGTCGTGCCGCCGATGTACTGAGAGGTGTGTGATGGAGAACCTGACCGCTGCCGAGGTCATGAGCCGTGTGCTTGTCACGGTCAAACCGGATGAGTCGCCGCTCATGGCCTGGGAGTTGATGCGCCGGGCGGGTGTGCACCACCTGCCCGTGCTCGCCGCCCACGGCCGGCTGCTCGGCATCGTCACCCGCGAGGACATCGCCGCGCACTGGTCCGGAGGGCCCGACGAGCAGTCGCGGCGTACGGTGCGGACGCTGCTCGCCGGCCGGCGCACTCCGCATGTGCGCCCTGACGACTACCTGAACACGATCGCCGGTGCCATGCTCGACTGCGGATCCGACGCCGTGCCGGTGCTGGGGGAGGGCGGGGTCCTGGTCGGCCTGATCACCGTGCGGGATGTCCTGGAGGCGGTCGCCGGTCGCGGTGGGGCCGCCCGGCCGTGCGCCGATCAGGTCAGCGGGATGTTCCGGCTGGAGCCTGTGCTTCCCCAAGCGCCGGCATCCGCCTGACGCCGCGTACGACGGGACCTTGGCCTCTACGGCGTGCCGTGGAGCAGGACTATGTCGCCGACGGGAGGTACGTCCTGCGTGCCGAACTGCCGGGAATGGACCCCGACAAGGAGTTCGAGGTCATCGTGGAGGGCGGCGTGCTGCACATCCGGGCCGAGAAGACCCAGCAGGACAAGGAGCCCGCGGCGGTCGGAGTTCGCCTACGGGGCGCTCTACCGTTCGGTGACGCTGCCGACGGGCGCCAAGACGGAGGAGATCACGGCCACGTACAAGAACGGGGTTTTGGAGGTCGTGGTGCCGCTGGCTGAGCCGAAGAAGGTCGAGGGCAAGCGGATCGCCGTGACGCACTGACGGTCCCAAGCGGTCCCAAGCGGTCCCAAGCGGTCTCAAGCGGTCTCAAGCGGTCTCAAGCGGATGGGCGGAAGCCGGAAACGGGCTTCCGCCCATCCGGTTCAACCCGGTCGTTCAATACGGGAGCGGACGCCCAGCAGCATCTTCGGCTCCATCGGGAAGAATCTCGTTGGGCGCTGTGCATGTCCAGGCCGAACAGGTTCTCGATCCAGTCGTAGGTGTATGCGCCACCTCGCCCGCGCCGCCGCGACCGACCCGGATCGCCGCGGGATATGTGCCGCTGTGGCCGTTCATCGATCAGAACGAGGCCCGGGCGTGGCAGCTCGCCTATCGGGCCAGAGGGCATCAGCCCCTGGCACCTCGACGCCGGACAGACCGCGCTCGCGTTCACCCAGGGCCCAAGCTCCCGCCCAGCGCGCCGATCATCGACAGCACCCGAGGCGCGGCGGCGACCATCCTGATCCTCGGGACGTTCGGCGGATGCGCGCTCAGCTCACCGGATGTGTATCAGCGGGACCGGAGCGTGGCCCAGCGCTGCTACATCATGCCGGCGATCCTGCTCGGCGTGGCCGCGCTGGCCGGCGCCCTGGTCGCCCTGGTCGGCGACGCCGCGGCCGGCGTCGGCGTGCTCTACTACGCCACGATCGCGCTGTGGTTCATCGCGACGTTGCGGCACATCGTGAGCGCCCCGCTGCCGCCCCCGCTGACCCGTGACACTCACGAGGTCATCGACCCGCATCGGACGACCCGCAGTTGATCTGGCCTCGACGCCGCACGCCGGTGGGAGCAGCCGCTCCCACCGGCCTTCGTATCTGAACGACCTGGGGAGGGGTCCGGTGCGACGGTATCGGATGGAAATGTTCCTGGCCGCCATGATCGCCCTGCTCGTTGCCGGAGCCGCCGTGCACCCCCTGTGGGCGCTCGCGGCGGATCGCCGTGCAGAGCGCGGTGGGCGGACTTGCGCTGTCGCTGGTGGCGATGGGGTTCGCCGCGTCGGGCGCGATCACGCCGGTGGCGGGCGCGATCCTGCAGGAGGTCATCGACGTGGCGGTGATACTCAACGCGCTGCGCGCGCTCGCGCCCGGCCGGGGGACCCGGCGACATGTCGATCCGCACACGGGACAGCGTTCTCAGCGGGTTCGGGGTCGTTGGCGGGGCTCGTGCCTGCAAGCGTGGTTTCGAGGAGTTCGGTGAGGTGGGCGACGCGGATCTCGAGCGCGCGGATCCGCGCGTCCAGCTCCGCGAGGGACAGCGCCGGATAGGTCCCGGAGATCTGCCTCATGGTGATCACATCCGATCAGGTTGCGGCCGACCAAATCGCTCAACCATGTGATCTGGTCATCTGGCTCGGCCCAGGTGGTCGTGACGGTGCGGCGGGGGCGGGGTGACCCGTTCGGGCCGAAGCGCGCCCGACGGCCGGGCGCGCGGGGCCATCGAGTCACCTCATTGGTAGTGGCGGACCCGGACGATGCCGGGGACCGTGCGGACGAGCAGGTCGGCGATGTGGTCGACATGCTCACCGGCGTGGCCGCGAAGTTCGGCGACGCCGCCTGTGACGGTGACCTGCCACTGCGGGCCGAAGGGGTAGTTCTCCCGCAGCACGGCGACGACCTCCTCACGGAGGCTGTCGTCGGGCCGGGCGAGCATGGCCATCAGGTCGCGGCGGCTGACGATGCCGACGACCACGTCGCCGCGGACCACGGGAACGCTTTTGATCCGCTTGCCGACCATGTAGGCGATGACCTGGGTGACGTCGGTCGACTCGGTCACGGTGACGACGTCCTCGGTCATCACGTCGGACACGCGGGCGGGCGGAGGCGCGGAGGACTCGGCGAGCGGTCGTTCATGGGCCCGGGGGTCGGGCTGGAATTCGCCGGTCAGCAGGTCCATCTCGCTGACGATGCCGGCCAGTCGTCCCGTGTCGTCGAGCACGGGGGCGGCGGTGATGTTGTGGTCGTACAGGACCTGGACGGCCCGCCGGACCGTGTCGGTCTGGCGGACGGTGATGACCGGGCTGGTCATGACTTCACGGACGAGCATGGTCATCGCCCGCCCCACTTGGGCTCGTCTTCCTCGTTCCAGTCGAGCTGGTTGATCACGTCGACGACGCCGCTGACCCGGCCGGTCATGCGGGCGGCGATCAGGGTTTCGCTGTGGCGGGCCATCCGGCCGGACAGGGTGACGATGCCCTGATGTACGGACACCTTCACGCCTGCGGTCTCCACCCAGAGCGTGCGCTCCAGGACGTCGTCGCGGACCTCGCGGGCGATGTCGGCGTCGCGGCGGACGAACAGCTTGAGCAGGTCGCGCCGGCTGACGATACCCGCCAGGTGACCGTCCTCGTCGACGACGACCAGGCGCTTGACACCGTGCTCGTCCATGAGCCGGGCCGCGGTCACGGTGATGGTTTCGGGGGTGACGGTGATGGCCGGGCTGGTCATCAGTTCGGCCGCGGTCTCGCCGGCCGCCTTGCGCTGTGCGGTGCCGTGGTCGGCGGACAGGCGGTGGCGCAGCCGGGTCCGCAGCGGAGGATGGTACCCCTCGCGGTAGTACTGCTCGCGGAATTCTTCTTTGGTCAGCAGGTCGGCCTCGGACACGATGCCGATGACGTGGTTCTCGGCGTCGACGACGGGCAGGGCGCTGACCTCGTGTGTGATGATCGCTTCGGCGATGTCCTTGAACGGGGTGCTTCCGTTGACCGAGACCACGTCGGTGGTCATGACGGCCGTTACCTTGGTGCGCATTGTGGCACTTCCTTCCTTAACGAAGCCGGCGCAGCAGGGGCGAGGGGGGCGGGTCGCAGGGGGCGAGCCGGATTCGGGCGTCCACGGCGATCGCGTCGTAGGGGGTGACGATGACGGGGTTGAGGTCGAGTTCGGCGATCTCCGGGAGTTCGTCGAGCAGGTGGGCGACGCGGGTGAGCTGTTCGATCAGCACGTCGACGGCGACGGGGCGGCTGCCGCGATAGCCGTACAGCAGGGGGGAGCAGCGCAGCTCGCGGATCATCTGCTCGGCGGTCGCGGCGGTTACCGGCGGGACTCGGAAGGAGCGGTCGGCGAGCAGATCGGCCGTGACGCCGCCCATGCCGACCATGACCAGCGGCCCGAAGGCCGGGTAGGAGACGCCGCCGATGATGATCTCGACGCCGTGCGCCAGCATCGGCTGGACGGTCGCGCCTGTCATGGCAGGGCCGAGTCTGGCGGCCATGTCGCGGTACGCCTCGCGGACCTCCTGAAGGCTGCGCAGGTCGAGGCGGACGCCGCCGGCCTCGGTCTTGTGGAGGGGGCCCTCGGCTTTGAGCACGACGGGCAGACCGAGCCGGTCGGCGGCTTGGACGGCGTCGTCGGCGTTGGTCACAGTGCGCGATTCGGCGAGGTGAACGCCATAGGTGTGGAGCAATCCTCGTACCGCTGATTGGGAGAGCCACCCGTCCGCTGGTTCGCCGCTGAGCGTCATGCGAGCGGCGCGCGCGGTCGCGCCGGTCCCGGGGACCGATGGCGTGTCGGGGCGGGCGCGCCATTCGGCGTAGCGGACGACGTGGGCGAGCGCGGAGACGGCCTGCTCGGGAAACGCGTAGCTGGGGATGCGGTCGTCGATCAGCCCGTCCTGGCCGATCACGCATGTTACGACGGGTTTGCCCACATCACGGGTGGCCTCGGCGATCGCCTTGCGGGTGGCCTCCTGTCCAGAACCGAATGGTGGCGTGTAGACGGCCAGCACCACGTCCACTTCGGAGTCGGCGACCGCGAGCGTGATCGCGCGGCCGATCTCGTCGGCGGTGGCGCCGGAGGTCAGGTCGACCGGGTTGCCGAGTGCGGATCCGGAGGGAAGTCCGGCCGAGTCCAGGCTCAGGCGCGGTACGGCCAGGCCGTGCCGTTCGCAGGCGTCGGCGGCCATGGCCTCCGGCCCGCCGGAGTTGCCGACGATCGCGACCCGCCGACCGGTCGGCAACGGCTGGGTGGCCAGCAGACGGGCCACGTCGATCAGGTCTTGGACGGTGTCGAGGCGGATCACGCCCGAGGCGCGGACGAGCGCGTCGACGGCGATGTCGGGGGTGGCAGCGGCGGCGGTGTGGGAGCGGGTGGCGGCGGAGCCGGCGTCGGTGCGGCCGCTTTTGACCAGCAGCACGGGCTTGGTGCGACCGACCCGCTGAGCGATCCGGGTGAACTTGCGCGGGTTGCCGAACGACTCCAGATACAGCGCGATCACGTGCGTGGCCGGGTCGTCCTCCCAGTACTCGAGCAGGTCGTTGCCGCTCACGTCGGCCTTGTTGCCGACCGACACGAACGACGACAGGCCCATTCCGGCTACGGCCAGCCGGTCGACGACCGCGGCCGCCACAGCGCCCGACTGAGACAGAAGACCGATGGCCCCCGGCCGGGCGTCCATCGGCAGGAAGCTCGCGTTGAGCCTCTGCGTCGTGTTGATGACGCCGAGGCAGTTCGGGCCGACCAGCCGCATTCCCGCGGTCCGGCAGATCGACAGCAGTTCTTGCTCGGCGTCCGGCAGCCCGGCCTCGGCGAAGCCGGAGGTGAGCACCACAAGACCCGCCACGCCCGCGGACGCGCAGTCGCGCGCCACGTCCAGCACATGCCGGGCCGGCACCGCGATGACGGCGAGGTCGACGTGGCCGGGAACGACGCTCACTTTTGGATAGCACGGCCGGTCGGCCAGCCGGTCGGCGTTGGGGTTGATCGGATAGACCTCGCCGGGAAAATCGGCAAGGTTACGGAGGACGCGGCTGCCCGGACCGACGCCGTCGCGGGACGCGCCCACCACGGCGACCGAACCTGGAGCGAGCAGCCGGGCCAGCGATGCGCGTTCGGCCTCGTGTTCGCGGGCCTCGATCGCGGTCACCAGCTGTGCGGTCGGCGCAAGGATGATCTTGATATGCAGGGTGTTGCCGTCGAAGGCGCGCTCGACCTCGAGTCCGAGGTCGCGCAGCACACGCAGCATGGGGGCGTTCTCGGTGAGCACGTCGGCCGTCAGTTCACGTACGCCGTGTTCGGTGGCGTCGATCGCGACGTGTTCCAGCAGCAGGGTTCCAAGGCCGTGCCCATGGACGGCGTCGTCGATGAGGATCGCCATGTCGCCGTTGTCGAAGTATTCGGCGACGGCCACGAGCCGTCCTTGCATCATCGCCACCAGCGCATGGCCTTTGTAGCCGGGTTTGGTGATGCGATCCATATAGCCGTGGGCGGTGGCGGTCCCTCCGGCGAAGAATCGGAGATAGGCGGAGCGGTCGGATGACCGGCTGACCAAGGCGTGCAGGGCGTCGCGGTCGTCGGGGCGCAACGGCCGCACGTGTGCGATGGCGCCGTCGCGGAGCAGCACGTCAGGCATGATGGGTCTCCAGTTCGCCGGCAGGGCGGCGGGGGGCCCGGGGAACGACGGGTCCGTAGCCGAACCTGATGAT
The DNA here is from genome assembly GCA_017592665.1 of Streptosporangiaceae bacterium NEAU-GS5. Taxonomy (GTDB): domain Bacteria; phylum Actinomycetota; class Actinomycetes; order Streptosporangiales; family Streptosporangiaceae; genus NEAU-GS5. The sequence goes on from JAGFNW010000060.1 coordinate 6,740, forward strand.
CATTTGTGGGTGGCCGCGCCGGTGATGAGGGTCGCTGCGGCGGCGCATGTCGCGCAGGTCCAGGGGCTGGTTGAGGAATGAGGCCGACACGCCGTGCCCGGCCGCGGTCAGCAGCACGCGCTGCAGCGCCTGGCCGGCGCGGATCCAGTCGAGCGGCTGGTCATCGAGTGTGGTCAGCACGGCCAGCTGCGGACGGCGTTCGAAGGCGGCCCGCGTCAGCCGGCGGCCGAAGTCGCGAACGGGTGCCGGGTCGCCGGTGGGCCGCGATCCCTGCGCGTAGTCGGGCGTCCCGTCGTAGCGGGGCCCCGGTATCGTCCAGGCGGCGAGTTCGGCCTGGTAGACGGGGCTCTGGCTGAGTTCGTCCTCGGCGATCGCGGCGTAGTCGAGGATGTCGGCGACCGCGTGCCTGCCGAGGAAGACCAGGTTGGCTCCCTCGCGAGAGGCGGCGATTCGCAGGTCGATCTGGACAGCAGGGGGAAGGTGGCGGTCGCTGTAAGGTTCGCGATTGGTCCGCCGTAGGGGAATCAGGTCGTAAAGCTCACGGCTGTGCCGCGATGGCGGGCCGCACTGGGTCATCCGGACCGCGGCCAGCAGCCGGGGCTCCTCTTCGGGGGAGGGCAGCAGCCACACCAGCGGGCGCTGGCCGGCCGTGCGCACGGCCAGCCGCAGGCCGAACAGGGCCGCGCCGCAGCTGACGTGCAGGGAACGGGCGCGTGGATCGGACACCCGCAGTCGCCGGTCGTAGTCGGCCAGCAGCTCGACATATTCACGGCGGACGACGGCGAATCGCCACGGTTGCGTATTGAGCACGGACGGGGCCTGTCCAGCGGCGTTGAGCAGCCGCCGGATTCCCAGCTCGGTCGCGAGCGGAGATCCCGCCAAGGATTGAGCGTCTCGTTCGGACACCGCACACCTCCTCGAACCTCTCCCTCCTCAGGTTCGTCGCGGCGGCGGCTCCGGAGCAGGGCCGTTGGCCGTGGCGGGATGGGCCGAAAGTCCCTACGTCGACCGGCCGTCCCGCGACAGGCTGGACGCATGAAAGCCGAGGCCGACCGGGTGAGCGCGGCCGACCTGCTCAACCTCGCGGTCGACGTCGGGCCGCTGCCGATGAACGCCGGGGCGTGCCTGATCCTGGAAGCGGGGCCGAGCGTCGACGTCATGCGTCTGCGGCGCGTCATCGCCGACCGCGCTTGCGCCATTCCGCGCTTTCGCCAGTTGCTGGTACGCGCGCCCTTCGGCTGCGGGAGGCCGCTATGGGTCGACGACCCGGCCTTCGACGTTTACCAGCATGTGCGGGTGTCACGCTGCCCGTCGCCCGGCGACGAGCGGGCGCTGCTCGACCTGGCCGTCGAGGCGGTGGGCGAGCGATTGTCGGCGTCACGGCCGTTGTGGTCGATCCGGCTGGTGACCGGTCTGGCCGGCGACCGCGTGGGCCTGATCGCGAGCTTCCACCATGTTGTCGCCGACGGCATGGGTGCGCTCGCCCTCCTTGCCGCACTGGCCGACGGCTCGGCCGCACCACCGGGCCCGATCCCGGAACCGCGGCCCAGGCCGCGGCGGCGCACGCTCGCCGCGGACGCGTGGATCGGCCGGATGCGTGCGCTCACCCGGTGGAATCCCGGTGCTCTCATCGCATTTCGTGGCCTTCCCGGCGTGGCGCGCTGCTCCCTGAACCGGACGGTCGGACAGCACCAGCAGGTGAGCGTGGTCACCGCGCCGCTCGATGCGGTCCATGCGTACGCGCATGCTCACGGCGGCACGGTCAACGACGCGGTGCTTGCCGCGGTCTCCGGGGCCCTGCGAGCTCTCCTGGAAGGCCGCGGCGAGACATCGCCCATGCTCGTGGTCTCCGTGCTCGTTTCGGCACGGCGATCGGCCAGCGTCGATCAACTGGGCAACCACGCCGACGTGTTGTATATCGGCATTCCCACCGACGGCTGCCTGGCTGAACGCCTGGAAAGGACGGCCGTGGTCACACGCGCGGCGAAGGCGGCGGCGCGACCGGAGGCCTCAGCGGAACTGATCGCGGGCGTTGGCCGGATCTTCCTCAGGCTGGGCCTGACCCGGTGGATGATGAACCACCAGCGTCTGTTCCACACCGTCGTCAGCAACATGCGCGGGCCGGAGCGATCGCTGACCATCGCCGGCGCCCCTGTCCAGGCGATCGTGCCGGTCACGCCCGTTCGAGGCAATGTCACCACCGCGTTCACCGTGCTGTCCTACGCGGGAACCTTGACGGTCGCGGTCACCCGCGACGTGGACGCGGTTCCCGACCAGCCCGTCCTCATGGCCGCTGTGGAGGAGGAATTCGCGGCGATGAGGACGGATATCGGCACCGCTCAGCCGGCCGGCTCCTGACGGCCGCCGTCAGGCCTGACGGTCCGTGCGGCGCGGAGCCGCGCCTTGACCACCATGCGGCGCCGTCGCCCCGGCCAGTCGCGAGCCGTACGCAGGAGCCGGACCCGCAGCCGCTCGCGCAGCAGATGGATGGCCTTCGGCACGGTGGGCGCCGCGGCGCGGGCATGGATCAGCCGCCCGCCCAGCTCCAGGGCCGCCTGAGCAGTGAACGGCCGGGCTGCCGCGGGATCGGCGGACGCGGCCAGCCTGACCCTCGCGCGCAGCACGGGTTCGTGCGCCACCGCGGTGATCGCCGCCACCATCGCCCGGGCGTGGTCCGCGGCACCGGACGAGATCTGGCCGCGCGTCTCCAACTGGACGTCCTCTGGGGTGAGAACGGCCGGCGGGTGGTGACGGATCATGTTGTTCGCCTTCCTACCAGGAGAAAGAACCTTGCCATGGCCCCACCCTGCTCGCGCCGCAGGCTGGGCCCCAGAGACTTTCGGCTCCAAGATCCGGGCACTTCGGTTCTGGCCGCTCTGTAGCGCTGTGTGGGTCCATCGGCGCTGAGCGTGGGTCTTTGGTCCCTGCCGAACGCCCGAGGGCCGAAGCGATGCTGAGGTCATGAGCCTGAACCGATATCTCTACGTGCAAATGGGGAGGCGGCCGGATTTCCCCGATCCGTCGCCCGAATTGGCGGCCCGGTTATGCAGCCAAGGGCTGGCGGAAGCGGGCGCCGTCGTTCTCGACTCCCGCGAATCGGTGGACCGTACGAGGCAGGAGGCATGTCATGCACGCGACAATCGGTGACAAATTGGTGATCGAGAGCACGCAGGGAGGATCGGCACGTCGGCTCGGTGTCATCACCGGCCTGCGGCACCCGGACGGCTCGCCGCCGTATGTGGTCCACTGGCTCGACGCCGAACACGAGACGCTCGTATTCCCCGGCCCCGATGCTCGGATCATTCCCAAGGACGATCACAAGAGTTAGCCGGCCGTCAGGAGCGGGTGAACGCGAGGAAGTAACCGAGCGGTGCCGGGGTGTGGCTCTCGAAATGGAATCCGGCGGCGGCGGCCTCGCGGCGCAGGGCTTGGGGGCTGACCCAGTCGGGGTCGGCCATGGTTTCACCGAAGACGACGCGTCCCCCGGGACGTATGACGCGATGCAGTTCGCGTAGGGCGGGCGCCCGGTCGGGGATGTCGCCGAGGATGGTGACGAGGTAGGCGGCGTCGAACGTCTCGTCGGAGTAGGGCAGGGTGCGTACGTCGCCCACGGCCGGGCTGATGGTGCCGACACCGGCGCGGCGGGCGCGGGACGTGGCGCGGTCGAGCGTCTGGCGCCGCGTGTCGAGAATGTCCAGCGTGCCCGCCGGCCCGAGCTGCCGTGAGACGGGCAGACTGTACTGGCCGGTGCCCGGCCCGACTTCGAGGATCCGTTCGCCGGGTTGCGGGTCGAGCGTCGAGAGCAGCAGGCGGCGAGTGACCAGCGGCCGCGGGATCTGGATCCAGAAGCGCGAAGCGTACGGCGCCGGCGTGGACCGGCGACGCCAGATGGCGGCGGCGACGGCCGCCATCGCGGCGGCGCCGAAACCGGCCCAGATCCAGCCACGGTTCTTGGTCATGACCTGCCGTCCTTCGTGCTCGCGCCTGTGTTACCCCAGCAAATCCCACGCGTGGTCGCGGAGCGAAGAGGCGAAGGTCCACGCGGGCGGTGTGTCGCGAGCCGCGGATTCGGGACCAAAGTCCTGATCGGAGAGGCCGACGGTCCCTAGGGCCGGGGCGCGGCGGTGATCGAGGCTGACGCGCATGGATGTCCTGGATCTGTCTCGCTGGCAGTTCGGTATCACGACCGTCTATCACTTCCTGTTCGTGCCGTTGACGATCGGCCTGTCGGCGATCGTGGCCGGGCTGCAGACCGCGTGGTATCGCACGCGCAAGCAGGAATACCTGCGGCTGACGCGGTTCTGGGGGCGGCTGTTCCTCATCAACTTCGCGATGGGCGTCGTGACGGGCATCGTGCAGGAGTTTCAGTTCGGGATGAACTGGAGCGCCTACTCCCGGTTCGTAGGAGACGTGTTCGGCGCGCCGCTGGCGATGGAAGGACTGATCGCGTTCTTCCTCGAATCGACGTTCCTCGGATTGTGGATCTTCGGCTGGGACCGTCTGTCACCGAGGTTGCATCTGGCCACGATCTGGCTGGCCGCCATCGGAACCACCATCTCCGCTTACTTCATCCTGGCGGCCAACTCCTGGATGCAGCACCCGGTCGGTTACCGGATCAACAATGGGAGGGCCGAGCTCACCGACATCGGGGCCGTCCTCACGAACTCGACCACGCTGGTCACCTTCCCCCACGTCATCTTCGGCGCGTTCGTTACCGGGGGAGCGTTCGTGCTGGGCGTGAGCTGCTGGTTTCTGATGCGCAGTCGCGACGCATCGGCGTTCCGGGCGACGGCGCGGCTAGGCCTGGCGGTGGTCCTGGTCGCCGGGGCCGGCGTGATGGTCAGCGGGCACTGGCAGGCGCAGATCATGACGGAGCAGCAGCCCATGAAGATGGCCGCCGCCGAGGCGCTGTGGGAGGACGAGTCGTCCGCCGGGTTCTCGCTGTTCGCCGTCGGCGACGTCGAACATGGCCGCAACCGGATCAACCTGCAGATCCCGTACGGCCTGAGCCTGCTCGCCACCAACTCCCTCGACGGCAAGGTCGCGGGGATCAACGACATCCAGGCCAGATATCAGGCGCTCTATGGTCCGGGCGACTACCGGCCGGTGATCGGCCTGGCGTACTGGTCGTTCCGGCTGATGATCGGCTTCGGGGCGCTGGCCGTACTGCTGGCCCTGGCCGGGCTGTGGCTGACGCGACGCGGCCGGCTTCCCGCCGGGAGATGGTCCTACCGGTTCGCCATCGCCGGCATCGGCCTGCCGTTCCTGGCCAACAGCCTCGGCTGGATCTTCACCGAGATGGGACGCCAGCCGTGGACCGTCTTCGGGATCATGCGGACCGCCGCCGCGGTCTCGCCCGGCGCCGACGTCGCCGAGGTGGCTCTCACTCTCGCCGGGTTCACGGTCGTGTACGCGGTGCTGGCCGCCATCGAGGTGCGCCTGCTGCTGAAGACCATCCGCATCGGGCTGACCGACGACACCGAGCCCGAGTCCCCGGCCCTTCCCGCCCTGTCCTACTGAAAGGGACCACGTCATGACGACGGTCTGGTTCGTCCTCATCGCGGTCCTGTGGACCGGCTACTTCGTGCTGGAGGGGTTCGACTTCGGCGTGGGGATCCTGCTGCCCGTGCTCGGCCGTGCCGAAGCCGACCGGCGGGCGATCGTCGGCACGATCGGGCCTGTCTGGGACGGCAACGAGGTCTGGCTGCTGGTCGCGGGTGGCGCCACGTTCGCGGCGTTCCCCGAGTGGTACGCCACCTTGTTCAGCGGCTTCTACCTGCCGCTTTTCCTGATCCTGCTGGCCTTGATCGTGCGCGGTGTCGCCATCGAGTATCGGGCGAAGGGCGTCAGTACGCGCGGATGGGATCGCGCCTTCTTCTGGGGATCCCTCGGCCCGGCCGTGCTGTGGGGGGTGGCGTTCGCGAACATCGTGCACGGTGTCCCGCTGGACGCGGCGCACGAGTACACGGGGTCGCTGTTCACGCTGCTCACTCCGTACGCGCTGCTCGGCGGCCTGGTGACGCTCGCGCTGTTCACCTTCCACGGTGCGCTTTTCCTGGCTCTGCGTACGACGGGTGAGCTCCGGGCCGGGGCGTCGCGGCTGGCCCGGCAGATCGGGCTGGCCGCGTTGGTGACCGGCGGGGCGTTCCTGGTGATCACGCAGCTCGACACGGGCAGGCCGGCCACCTGGGCGACGGCTGGGGTGGCCGCGGCCGGGATCGTGGCGGCGCTGGCGGCGACCACCCGCGGCCGCGACGGCTGGGCGTTCACGGCGAACGCGCTCGCCCTCGCCGCCGTCGTCGCCACGCTCTTCGGGAACCTGTGGCCGGACGTCATGCCCGCCCTCGATCCGGCCAACAGCCTCACCGTGACCAACGCCGCCTCGACCTCTTACACCCTGACCGTCATGACCTGGGTGGCGGCGATCTTCACACCGGTCGTGCTGGCGTATCAGGCCTGGACGTACTGGGTGTTCCGGCGCCGTCTGACCGGCGCGAGGTGATCATGACGACGCTGCGTCAGCATCGCTGGGGCGTTTTCGATGGCTCAGGCGCCGCCCCAGGAGCCGGCCGGGGGGATGTCGTTGTCGCGCCAGGTGATGTGGTTGGCGACCGCCACCACGCCGTCGGCGTCCACGACGGGCATTCCGCTGACGTTCCTGTCGATGAGCGGTTGCGCGACCGTGTGGAAGCTCGCCTCGCCGCGTACGGCGATGATGTCGGTGGTCATGACGTCGGCGACGGTGATTCTCATGATCTGCTCCTCACGCGGGGATGCCGCTGGGCGTGTGTGGATCAGGGACTGGCGGCGGCGCCGGACGCCGGGTTCCGGCCGCGCCGCCGCTCGCCTGACGTACTCCGAGCACCATCAGGCAGGCTCCGGCCACGAGCAGGACGGCGGTGACCACGAAGAGGACGGCGGCGAGCCCGCCGAGCCCGGGCGCCTCCGCGGCCACGGTCAGATCGGCGGAGACGGCCGCCGAACCGTCGGCGTTCATGACGACGAGCGCCCAGCGTCCGGGCTCGACCGTCCAGGTGAGCGTCTGCGTGCCGGCCCCGCTCGCCTTGGCGGTCCAGAACGTCTGACCACCAGGGGCGAGTTCGGTCGCGCCGCCCGGGTACCGGTGATAACGAACGTCAGGGCCGGCGGGAGGCAGCTGGGTGATCTGGTCGTAGGCGATGTGCCGCAGGTAGGCCGTCGCGTCGCGCTGGGCGGCGATCCCGGCGAACAGCGGCTTTCCCGTGCCGGTCACCTGGACGCGTATGTGACCGACGGCATCCCTGACCAATCCCGACGCGAACGTCGAGATGCGCACGTTCTCGAGGGTGAGCGCGTAGGCCGAGGTGTCGACGGCCTGCGTGTCCGTGCTGATGTAGCCCGCGGGGTCGCGGTTGGAGTTGAGCCAGGTGGCGCCGGTCGCGGCGGCCCCGGTGCCGAGTGCGGACACCGTCAGGAGCGCCCCCACGACGACTGAGACGACGGCCGCCAATGGCCATGACCGCTGGGATGGCACAGGAGGTGGCGTGCCGGACGGGTCGGTCCCGAGGGGCTCCTGGCCGCCGGTGTCGAGTCGGAAGGGCGGGTAGACGTCGGTCATCAGCGTCGCGTACGCGGCCACGCGCAGCGCCCACCGGTTCATGCCGAGCACGAAGTCGAAGACTCCGCGCGGATAGCGGCCGGTGAACAGCAGGACGAGCGCGGCGACGCAGACCAGCAGGCCGACCAGACCGCCGCCCCAGGTGACGACAAGTGCCCGGGCCGCTCCGCTGCCTCGCCAGGCGAGCAGGCTGCCGCTGGTGAACAGGCCGACGATCACGTAGTGCGGGATGGCGAGCAGCCACCACTTCACCAGGACCAGCCCGCGTGACAGCCGCACGGGATAGTCGACGTCCAAGGTGGCGGGATAGTCCGGCGCCGGGCCCAGGGTGAACGGGGGATAGCGGTCGGTGGCGAGAGCGCCGTAGCTGTAGTAGGCCACTCTCCAGGTCCAGCGCAGCACGCCGACGTTGAAGTCGAAGATGGCGCGCGGGTAGGCGCCGGTGAACAGGATCGCGAAGAACGCGATCACTGTGAGGACTGAGAACGCGACCCACAGGACGCCGAGCACCAGGTAGTGCGGGATGGCCAGGAGCCACTTGACCAGCCACAGCCCGCGGCTCAGTGGGGCGTCCAGCCGCGCGTTCACGCGCACCGGATAGCTGATTTGTGTCATGGCGGATACCTCCGGGCCCAGCGTCCGCGCCGGCGGCACGCGCGCCCAGATGCGAAGGTCGCGCTCGATAGGGACCTTGGGCACTACGCCCTTCCGCGGCCGATCCCCACGCTGGAGACAGCGTTCGAAAGGGGACGAAGAGATGCGAGCGATCGTTTTGTACGAGTCGATGTTCGGCAACACCCAGCAGGTGGCGCGGGCCATCGCCGACGGGCTGTCCGAGCGGCTGAACGTCGAGGTCATCGAGGTGGGTTCGGCGGCCGGACGGCTGACCCAGGATGTGGGGCTGCTCGTGGCGGGCGCGCCCACCCATGCGTTCGGCCTGAGCCGGCCTCAGACCAGGGCGTCGGCCGCGCAGCAGACGACGGACAGCCTGGTGTCCCGGGCGGATGGCCTCAGAGAGTGGCTGGCGTCGGCAGAGCGCCCGGCCAAGCCGGTGGCCGCGGCGACGTTCGACACCAGGATCGCCAAGCCGAAGCTGCCCGGGTCTGCGGCCCGCGCGGCCGCGCGACGACTGCACGGCCTGGGATTCACACTGATCGCCGACCCCGCGTCGTTCTATGTCGGCGGCAGCCGGGGCCCGCTGTCCGAAGGGGAACTGGAGCGCGCCCGGAAGTGGGGAGCCGAGCTGGGCCGCACGTTCGCGACCCGCGCCGGAGTGGTCCATTGACGGAGATGTCCGGTCCAGGCCCAAAGTCCTCTCAGGGCGGGTCTTCTGGCCGTGCCATCGTCCCGGCCTGGTCCGACAGGCTCGGAGAATGACATTGCTCGTCGATCGGGTACGCCGCATGTCCGTGTGGGGAACGGTCCAAGGCGTGGGGTTCCGGCCCTTCGTCTACCGTCTCGCCACCGAACTCGGCCTGGCCGGATCCGTACGGAACGCCGGCGGCCACGTCGAGATCGTCGTCGCCGGCCCGGCGCCCGCGCTCGACGAGTTCGCGCGGCGGCTGCGGGACCAGGCTCCGCCGCATGCGGTGGTCGAGCGGCTGACGGTGGAGGCGGCCGCCGGGCGGCCCGCGCCCGGCTTCGTGGTGCTGGACAGTTCCGCGGGCACGGCCGCGAACGGCATCCCACCGGATCTGGCCACCTGCCCGGCCTGCCTGAATGAGCTGTTCGATCCGGCCGATCGGCGCCACCGCTATCCGTTCGTCAACTGCACGGCATGCGGGCCGCGCGCGACCATCGTGGACGGCCTGCCGTACGACCGGGAGCGCACCAGCATGCGCGCGTTCCCCATGTGCGACGACTGCGCCCGCGAGTACGCCGATCCCGCCGACCGGCGCTTCCACGCCGAGCCGATCGCCTGTCCCGCGTGCGGGCCGCGTCTGTCGTGGCACCGGGGACCCGCGCTGGCACGGGGGTCGGTCGCCCTCTACATGGCCGAATGGGCACTCCGGTTCGGCGGTGTGATCGCGATCAAAGGGCTGGGCGGTTACCAGCTGGTCTGCGACGCGACGTGCGAAGCGGCGGTGGCCCGGATCCGCAGGGTCAAGGCCCGGCCGGCCAAACCGGTCGCGATCATGGTGCCGGACTTGGCCACGGCCCATCGCCTGGCCTGGCTGACCCGCCAGGACGAGCGCGACCTGCTGTCGGCGGCGGCCCCGATCGTGCTGGCCGAGGCGCCCCATTCCACCAGCCCCGACTTTCCGGACGTCGGGTTGTTCCTGCCGTATACGCCGCTGCACCATCTGCTCCTCGCCGACCTGCGGCGTCCGCTGGTCGTGACCAGTGCGAACCGGGCCGATGAGCCCATGGTGATCGACGATGAAACGGCGCTGCGCGAACTGGAGCCGCTGGTCGACGGCGTCCTCGCGCACGACAGACCGATCGTGGCCCGGCACGACGACTCGGTCGTCAAGGCCGGTCGGCTGGTTCGCCGGGCTCGTGGTTACGCGCCCGCGCCGTTGCCACTTCCCGTACGTGTGACGGCCCCGATCCTGGCCGTCGGCGCCCAGCTCAAGCACACGTTCGCCGTCGCCGACGGCGACCGGGTCACACTCAGCCCCCATCTGGGCGATCTGGAGAACGAGGCCGCGCTGGACGCCTTCGAGCACGCCATCGAAGGGATGAGCCCCGCGGTCGTGGCGCATGACCTGCACCCGGGCTACCTGTCCACGCAGATGGCCCGGCGATGGCCGGATCGGGTCGCGGTCCAGCACCATCACGCCCACGTGGCGGCGGTCGCGGCCGAGCACGGCATCGACGGCCCGTTCCTGGGCGTCGCCTACGACGGGCTCGGCATGGGCGACGACGGCACGTTCTGGGGCGGAGAGCTGCTGCTGGCCGACTTCACCGGCTACCGCCGCCTGGCCAGGTTCTCCCACGCGCCAATGCCCGGAGGGGCCGTCGCCGTACGCCGCCCGGATCGGATGGCCCTGGGCTACCTGCTCGGGGGTGAGCGCTTCGACGACGATCCGATCGATGTTCCGGACACCGAAGACGTCGAGGTCGTCCGGAAGATGATCGAGCGCGGGATCAACACGCCGCTCGCCTCGAGCGCGGGCCGACTGTTCGACGCGCTGGCCGCGCTGCTCGGCGTCTGCCGCCGGAACCGGTTCGAGGGCGAGGCCGCCATGCGGCTGGAGGCGCTGGCGCTGCCGTACGCGACGGCCGAGCCGCTGGCCTGGCGGATCCACGAACGTGATGGGCTGCTGGTCTACGACGCCGTGGCGACCCTGCGTGACGCACTGGCGGCGGTCGCTGCGGGGGAGTCGGTGGGCCGGGTCTCCGCGGCGTTCCACGCCACGCTCGCGGCGGTCACGCTGCTGCTGTGCGAGCGTGCGGACGCCGGCATCCGTACGGTGTGCCTGTCCGGGGGCGTTTTCCAGAACCGGCTGCTGACCCGCGAGGTCACGCGAAGGCTGACCGAGGCCGGCTATCGGGTGTTCACCGGTGAGCGGGTGCCGGTCAACGACGGCGGGATCAGTTACGGCCAGGCCGTGATCGCGGCCGCTACACGGCTGTGAGGCCGTGCTCCTGAAACTGGCCGCGGACACGTTCGACCAGCTCCGCGGCCGGTGGCTCGACCTCGGCCAGTGGATAGCGGATTCCCAGCTCGCGGTATTTGTCCAGCGCGAGGCGGTGGAAGGGCAGCACGTCGACATGCTCGACATTGCCGAGCGTGGCCACGAAACAGGCCAGTCCATCGATCATGGCCGGGTCGTCGGTATATCCGGGGACGAGCACGAATCGGATCCACGTGGGAACGTCCCGGCGGGCCAGCCGCCGCGCGAAGCGCAGGGTGGGCCCGAGCTCCCCACCGGTGAGCGTGCGATATCCGGCCGGATCGTAGGACTTGATGTCCAGCAGGACCAGATCGGTGTCGGCCAGCAGCGCGTCACTCGCTCGATAGCCGAGGGCTCCCGAGGTGTCCAGCGCGGTGTGCAACCCGTCGGCGTGGCAGCGCGCCAGCAGCTCGCCCGTGAAGGCGGGCTGGAGCAGCGGCTCGCCGCCGCTGATCGTGACTCCGCCGCCCGCCACCTGGATGAACCGGTGATACTTGGCGATCTCCGCCATGACCTCGTCGGCCGAGACGGTCCGCCCGTCGCGCATCCGCCAGGTCTCCGGATTCTGGCAGTACCGGCAACGCAACGGGCAGCCGCAGGTGAACAGCACGAAGCGGGTGCCGGGCCCGTCGACGCCGGTCGACAGGTCCCAATGGCTGATCGTCCCGTTCATGTCGAGGTGTGAAAGGTTCGGCTGAGCACGTCGCGCTGCTGCTCAGGCGTCAGGCGTACGAAGTTGACGGCATAACCGGAGACCCGGATCGTGAGCTGCGGGTACTTCTCCGGGTGCGCCATCGCGTCCTCGAGGACGGCCCGGGTCAGGACGTTGACGTTCATGTGGTAGCCGCCCGCGTCGGTGTAGGCGTCCAGCACTCCGGCCAGGTTGGCGATCCGGTCCTCCGGCGTACGGCCCAGGCCTTCCGGGGTGATGGTGCTGGTCAGTGAGATGCCGTCGAGGGCCGCCGCGTACGGGATCTTGGCCACCGACAGGGCGGAGACCACCAGGCCGTGCCGGTCGCGGCCGTTCATCGGGTTGGCGCCGGGCGCGAACGGGGTGCCCGCGCGACGTCCGTCGGGGGTGTTGCCGGTGTGCTTGCCGTACACGACGTTGGAGGTGATGGTGAGCACCGACAGCGTGTGCTCGGCGCCGCGGTAGGCGGGACGGCGACGGATCTTGGCCAGGAAGTCCTGGACGAGTCCGGTGGCGATCTGGTCGGCGCGGTCGTCGTTGTTGCCGTATGCCGGATAGTCGCCGTCGATCTGGAAGTCGACGGCCAGCCCGCGCTCGTCACGGATCACCTTCACACGGGCGTGTTTGATGGCCGACAGGCTGTCGGCGGCCACCGACAAGCCGGCTACGCCGCACGCGAGTGTCCGCTTGACCGGATAGTCGTGCAGCGCCATCTCGATCCGCTCGTAGGCGTATTTGTCGTGCATGTAGTGGATGACGTTGAGCGCGTCCACATAAGTGGCGGCCAGCCAGTCGAGCATCTCGTCGTAGGCCTTGGCCACCTCGTCGAAGTCGAGATACTCGCTGGTCACCGCACTCATAGCCGGGGCGACCTGGATGCCGGTGATCTCGTCGCGGCCGCCGTTGATGGCGTACAGCAGGGCTTTGGCGAGGTTGACCCGCGCGCCGAAGAACTGCATCTGCCGTCCGACCGGTGCGGCGGAAACGCAGCACGCGATGGCCGTGTCGTCGCCGAAACGGGGGCGGAGCAGGTCGTCGTTCTCGTATTGGATGGAGCTGGTCTCGATGGACAGTTCCGCGCAGAAGCGCTTGAAGGGCTCGGGAAGGTCGGGGGACCACAGGACGGTCAGGTTGGGCTCGGGCGCGGGGCCGAGGTTGCGCAGCGTCTGCAGGAAGCGGTAGCTGGTCTTGGTCACGAGCGTCCGGCCGTCGGCGCCCATGCCGCCGATCGCCTCGGTCACCCAGGTCGGGTCGCCGGAGAACAGCTCGTCGTACTCGGGGGTGCGCAGGAACCGCACGATCCGCAGCTTGATCACGAAGTCGTCGATCAGCTCCTGCGCTTCACTTTCGGTCATCCTGCCGGCGTTGAGGTCGCGTTCGAGGTAGATGTCCAGGAAGGTGGAGGTCCGGCCGAGCGACATGGCCGCGCCGTTCTGCTCCTTGATCGCGGCGAGATAGGCGAAGTAGAGCCACTGGATGGCTTGTCCGGCACTCTGAGCGGGCTTGGCGATGTCGTAGCCGTAGGAGGCGGCCATCGTCTTCAGTTCGCCCAAGGCCCGGATCTGTTCGCTGAGCTCTTCGCGGTCGCGGATCACGGCCTCGGTCGCGGGCCGGTCGTCCAGCGAATGCAGCTCCCGCTTCTTCGCTTCCACCAGTGCGTCCACACCGTAGAGGGCCGCCCGGCGGTAGTCGCCGATGATGCGGCCCCGGCCGTACGCGTCGGGCAGGCCCGTGATGATCCCGGCCTTCCGCGCGGCGCGCATCTGCGGGGTGTAGGCGTCGAAGACGCCGTCGTTGTGCGTCTTGCGGTATTTGGTGAAGATCTCTTTGACCTGGGGGTCGAGCGTGTATCCGTAGGCGGCGAGGCCGTTTTCGACCATCCGCAGGCCGCCGTTGGGCATGATGGCGCGCTTGAGCGGTGCGTCGGTCTGCAGGCCGACGATCAGCTCGCGCTCCCGATCGATGTATCCCGGCCGGTGCGCGGTGATCGACGACGGCGTCGCGGTGTCCACGTCGTAGACCCCCCGGAGCCGCTCCTGCGGGAACATCGCCGACACCTTGTCCCACACGGCGCGGGTGCGCTCGGTCGGCCCGCACAGGAACTCGGCGTCTCCGTCGTAGGGGGTGTAGTGGGCCTGGATGTACTCCTGGACATCGATCGTCGTCATGATCCCAGCGTCACCGACGGGAGCCCTTCGGCCGTAGGGACCAAAGTCCCGGCCGGAGCAGCCGGACGCCCCTGGATGGGCCGCTTTCGCCACGAGAGCGTTGAACCAGGTCTTCGGACATGGGAGGTGTCCTGTGTGGTCTTTCCTGGTGCGTCGTGCGCGCCTGTACCGCCCCGACCGCAATCCGCTGCGCCGCCGCTGGGACCGGATCGAAGGCCTGCTCGTGGTGGCCGTGACCTTGATCGGGCTGACGAGTCTCCCCTTGGCCGTGATGTTCGGGATGCGGGCGTGGGACTCGGCCGCCGCGCAGGCGCACACCGGGCATTGGATCACCGCACAGCTGGTCAGCGACGTGCCTCCGGTCAGCTCCTCGTCGTACAGGTTCGTCGACCCGACCGAGAACGTGCGCTGGCAGGAGAGCGGAGGCCGGCTCATGACGGCCCCGGCGCCGGTGAAGTGGGGGATGAAGGCCGGCGATCCCGTCAAGGTGTGGCTGGACGAGACGGGCCGCCCCGTCGCCGCACCTCCTGACCAGCTCGAGATCACCCTCCACGCGGTGATGACGGGGGCCGCCGTGCTCGCCGCCGCCGTCGTCGTCATGGCCCTGGTGTACGCCTCGGCCCGGCAGATCCTCGACGGCAAACGCGCCCACGCATGGGACGCCGACTGGGTCGCCACAGACGAACGCTGGAGTGGTCCGAAACGGTGAGGAGCGGGATGACCATGTGTCTGGGCGTGCCGGGGAAGATCGTGGAGATGACCGGCGGGGAGCCTTCCATGGGCGTCGTCGATTTCGGCGGCCTGCGGCGGGAGGCGTGCCTGGCGTACGTGCCGGAGGCCGCCGTGGGCGACTACGTGATCGTGCACGTCGGATTCGCCATCTCGATCGTCGACGAGCAGGAGGCGCGGCGGACTCTCGCCGTGCTGCGCGCGATCCCGGGAGGCCTCGATGAGATATCTCGATGAATACCGCGACCCCGTCCTCGCCCGCGCCCTGCTCGAGGAGATTCACGCGGTCGCCACCCGGCCGTGGACGATCATGGAGGTGTGCGGCGGGCAGACCAACACGATCGTCCGGCAGGGCATCGACGAGCTGCTTCCGGCCGGCGTACGGATGGTCCACGGGCCGGGCTGTCCCGTGTGCGTGACCCCGCTGGAAATAGTCGACCGGGCCATCGCCATCGCCGTCCGTCCCAACGTCATCTTCACTTCGTACGGGGACATGCTGCGCGTGCCCGGGTCGGCGACCGACCTGCTCACGGTGAAGGCCGCCGGGGCGGACGTGCGGGTCGTCTACACGCCGCTGGACGCGGTCCGGCTGGCGGAGCGGCACCCTGACCGCGAGGTGGTGTTCTTCGCGGTCGGCTTCGAGACCACGGCCCCGGCCAACGCCATGGCCGTGCTGCACGCGGCCCAACTCGGGTTGCGGAACTTCAGCGTGCTGGTCAGCCACGTGCTCGTACCGCCCGCGATGACCGCGATCCTCGACGCGCCCGGGACGCGGGTGCAGGCGTTCCTGGCCGCCGGACACGTCTGCGCGATCATGGGCTGGACGGAGTACGAGCCGCTCGCCGCGCGTTACCGGGTGCCGATCGTGGTGACCGGCTTCGAGCCCCTTGACCTGCTCGAAGGCATCCTCATGGCGGTATGCCAGCTGGAGGAGGGCCGTTTCGAGGTCGAGAACCAGTACGCCAGGGCCGTGCGAAGGACGGGCAACGCCGCCGCCCAGGAGGCGATGACCAAGGTCTTCCACGTGAGCGACCGGACGTGGCGGGGGATCGGTGAGATCCCGGCCAGCGGCCTCGCCCTGGCCCCGGAATATACCGATTTCGACGCGGTCACCCGGTTCGAGGTCGGCGGCGTGACCGCGCGGGAGAACCCGGCCTGCGTCGCCGGCGAGATCCTCCAGGGCACCAAGGTCCCCACCGACTGCGTCGCCTACGGCGTCATCTGCACCCCCCGCCACCCGCTCGGCGCGCCCATGGTGTCCGCCGAGGGCACCTGCGCCGCCTTCCACAACGCCGGACGCCTAACTCCATCGGAGCCGACGCCATGACCATCGACCCACTCGCGATGACCTGCCCAGCGCCGCTCCGTGGCGGAGACACGGTCCTGCTCGGCCACGGCTCGGGCGGCCAGCTGATGGCCGAACTGCTCGCCGACCTGGTGCCGGTGCTGGGAGCCGAAGGCCAGGACGACGCCGCGACCGTGCACATGGCCTCTCCGGATGTCGTGATCAGCACCGACGCGTTCGTGGTCACGCCCCGGTTCTTTCCCGGCGGCGACATCGGCTCCCTGGCGGTGCACGGCACCGTCAACGACGTCGCCATGATGGGGGCCCGCCCGGTCGCGATCAGCCTCGCGTACGTGATCGAGGAGGGCCTGCCGATGGCGGAACTGCGCGAGGTCACCGCGTCGGTGGCCCGCGCGGCCGCAGCCGCCGGGGTCCGCGTCGTCACCGGCGACACCAAGGTCGTCGGGCGCGGCGCCGCCGACGGGCTCTATCTGGTGACCACCGGGATCGGCACGCCGATCCCCGGCGCGGCCGTCTCCGCGCGTCACGGAGCTCCCGGCGACGCCGTGCTGATCTCCGGGCCGATCGGCCTGCACGGGATCACGATCCTCAGCACCCGCGAGGGGCTCGGCTTCGAGTCGGAGATCTCTTCCGATTCCCGCCCGCTGCACCGGCTGGTGGCCGCCATGGTCGAGGCGGCCGGTTCGTCCGTCCACGTGCTCCGCGACCCCACACGCGGCGGTCTGGCCAGCGCGCTCAACGAACTGGCCGCCGCGTCCGCGGTGGGCGTGCGGCTGGACGAGCAGGCCGTCCCGATCCCGGCGCAGGTGGCCGCCGCCTGCGACCTGCTCGGCCTCGATCCGCTGCACGTCGCCAACGAGGGCTGCCTGGTGGCCTTCGTCCATGAGGACGCCGCCGAGCCCGTCCTGGCCGCCATGCGCGCGCTCCCCGAAGGTGCCCAGGCATGCCGGATCGGTGCCGTCGTCGCCGATCACCCCGGCCGTGTCGTCATGCGCACCCTGCTCGGCTCCACCCGCGTCGTCGACATGCTCATCGGCGAACAGCTCCCGCGCATCTGCTGATGTCATCCCTGCCGCGCGGGAGCGGGTGCTAGGCCGTTGCTTCGATGGTCCTGGCGATTTCCGGCAGCGTGGCTTCCACCGGCGGGGAGAGCGGGGCGCCGAGGGTGAAGTCCGCGCCTTCGATGCCGATGACGACGAGGCGGGCGGGGAGGCGGTCGAGGGCGCGGCCGAGTTCGATGGCGTCGGCCAGGCTGAGCGCGTGCGTGCTGCCGTGGCCCGTGGGTTCGGCGTGCAGGCCGTCGTGGACGGTGACTGTGCCCGGCGGGCAGCCGGAACGTGTGGCGTCGATCACGATGGCGAGGTCCGCGCCGGTCCAGGCGTCGATCAGGGCGATCGGGTCGCCGCCGTTCTCGACGACCTCCGCGTACGTGACGCCGCGCAGCAGCCGGGCGACGGCCAGGCCGATGGCGTCGTCGCCCCGGTAGTCGTTGCCGATCCCGATGACGACGGTTCTAGTCATGGTGGATGTGCAGGTCGAGGAAGTGGGCCGAACAGGAGATGCACGGGTCATGGTTGCGTACGGCCCGCTCGCACAGGGCCGCGAGTTCGGCGGTGGGCAGGGCGAGCCGGGGTTCGGCCAGGGCGCGTAGGTCGTCCTCGATGCGCGCCTGATTCTGTGCGGTGGGCGGTACGATGTCGGCCTCGGCGATCAGGCCCTCGGCGTCGAGCCGGTAACGGTGGTAGAGCGTGCCGCGGGGGGCCTCGGAGGCGCCATGGCCGATGCCGGCCCGAGGTTCGGCGGGAACGAACGGCCGGTCGGGCTCGATGTAGTCGTCGATGAGCCGCAGTGCCTCGTCGCACGCGTGCAGTGTCTCCAGGGCTCGGACGATGATGCTCTGGTACGGGTTGCGGCAGATCGGGCCGAACCCGATCTCGGCGGCGGCCTGTCGTGTCAGGCCGGACAGCTGCGGCGAGTTGAGGGCGTAGCGGGCCAGGGGGCCGGTCAGGTAGCCGGCGACGCCGTCCAGCCGGGCGTGCAGGGCGGTCGAGTGCGGCAGGTGTTCCTCGACGACGTGGGATGGCCAGTCGGCGATGGGGAAGCGCAGGCCGTCGCTGGTGGCCACGTCGCCCGAAAGGATCGCGTACTCGCCGGGGTGAGTGAGCGCGAGGAACCGGTAGTCGTGCTCGATGTCCGGGAAGTCGAATCCGGCGACCCAGCGTACGGTCGCCACGGCCGCGTCGCGGGCGCGCCGCAGCCGTTCGGCCACCGGCGTCAGCTCCCGCTTGGACGGCGCCCGGTAGAAACCGCCGACCCGCACGTTGATCGGGTGGATGGCCCGCCCACCCACCGCCGCGACCAGCTCGTTGCCGGCCTTCTTCAGGGCCAGGCCGCGTTCGACCAGGTCGCGGTGGTCGGCCGCCATCGCCACCCCGCTGGGATAGCCGAGGAAGTCGGGCGCGTGCAGCAGGTAGATGTGCAGCGCGTGCGATTCGATCCACTCGCCGTAGTACAGGAGCAGACGCAGGTCGCGCAGCGGCCCGTCGACGGTGACGTCGCAGATGGATTCCAGCGCCTGGCATGCGCTCATCTGGTACGCCACGGGGCAGATGCCGCAGATGCGGGCGGTGATGTCGGGCGGTTCGGTGTAGGCGCGGCCGCGTAGCAGCGCCTCGAAGAAGCGCGGCGGTTCGTAGATGTTCAGCTGGACGTCGGTGATCCGGCCCTGGCGGGCCTGGATGAAGAGCGAGCCTTCGCCCTCCACCCGGGACAGGCCGCCGACCCTGATCGTCTTGTGCGTCATCGCGCTTCCTGGAAATCGCTGAAGGTGCGGGTCACGCCGGGCAGGCCGGCGAGCGTGGCGGCGTTGGCCGACCGCAGGGGGCCGAAGCAGCCGAAACAACCGCGGTTGAAGGCCGGGCACAGCGCGCCGCAGCCGGCCTGGGTGACCGGGCCGAGGCAGGGTGTGCCGTGCGCGACCATCACGCACGGGTTGCCGCGCTCCTTGCACTCCACGCAGACGCTTTCTTCGGGGATGACCGGCCGCCGCCCGGCCAGGAACGCGCTCAGCACCTCCAGCAGCTGCCGCTTGTCGATCGGGCAGCCCCGCAGCTCGAAGTCGACCGCAACGTGCGCCGACACCGGGGTCGAATGCTCCAGGGTCGCGATGTAGTCGGGCCGCGCGTAGACGACCGAGATGAATTCCCGCACGTCGGCGAAGTTCCGCAGCGCCTGGATGCCGCCCGCGGTGGCGCAGGCCCCGATCGTGACCACGTGCTTGGAGACACGCCGGATGTGCTGGACCCGGTGCAGGTCCTCCTCGGTCGTGACCGATCCCTCGATCAGCGACAGGTCGTACGGGCCGCGGCCCTTGAAGCTGGACGCCTCGAGGAAATAGGCGATCTCGACCTTGGCGGCGACCGACAGCAGTTCGTCCTCGCAGTCGAGGAGGGTGAGCTGGCAGCCGTCGCAGGAGGCGAGCTTCCACACGGCGAGCTTGGGCACGCTCATAGCTGCGGCACCTCCAGCAGAGGGGCGGCGTGGTCGTAGGTCACGACGGGGCCGTCGACGCAGGTGAACAGGGGACCGAGCTGGCAGTGGCCGCAGTGGCCGAGGCCGCACTTCATGTTCCGCTCCAGCGACAGCGCGATCCGGCCCGCCGGGACGCCGCGGCGCACCAGCGCGTCAGCGGTCGCCCGCATCATGATCTCCGGCCCGCACACGTAGGCGTAGGTGCGCCTCGGGCCGATCGCGATCTGGTCGACCAGATGGGTGATGAGCCCTACCGGGCCCTGCCACTTGTCGTCGGGCCGGTCGACCGTCACCCGTATGTCGAAATGGCGGGCCCACCGCGCGAGCTCCCGCGGATACAGGACGCCGGACGGGGTCCGCGCGCCGACCAGCAGGGTGAGCCTGCCGTATCGGCCGGGGTGGGCGGCCAGCTCGCGGATGACCGGGCGCAACGGCGCCAGGCCGAGACCTCCGGCCGCGACGATCACGTCCATGCCGGCCGAGGCGCCCATGTCGAACGGTGTGCCGTACGGGCCGCGCACGCCGACCAGGTCGCCGGCCTCGATCCGGCACAGCGCGCGGCTGACCGCGCCGGCGGCCCGGATCGTCTGCACGTAGCCGCCGAAACGGCCGCGGCCGCTGATGGAGATCGGGATCTCCCCGACCCCGGGCGCGTAGATCATGGTGAACTGACCAGGCTCGAACGTCGGGCAGAGGCCCTCGGCGGGCTCGAGCGTAAGTGTCACGCTCTCCGCTCGGTCCGCGCGGCGGGACCGGACGCGATACGGGATGGGGGTCATCTCAAGGGTCATCGCAGCCGCTCCAGTTCTTCGACGAGGTCGATTCCGGCCGGGCACCAGGTGACGCAGCGCCCGCACCCCACACACCCGTATTCGCCGAACTGGTCGACCCAGGTGGAGAACTTGTGGCTGAGCCACTGGCGGTAACGGGCCGCGCCGGAGGCGCGCACCGGCTCGCCGCCGAGTTCGGTGAAGCCGAAGGTGAAGCAGGAGTCCCAGCGTTCGACCCGTTCGGCGGCGCCGTCGCTCAGGTCCGTGCCGTCCTCGACCGTGGTGCAGAAGCACGTGGGACAGACGATCGTGCAATTGGCACAGGTCAGGCACCGGCTCGCGATCTCCTCCCACACGGGCGAGGTCCGGGCCGCGGCTACCTGCTCCTTCACGCCGTCGAGCTCGAATCGCCGGGGCTCCATGCGGGCTGTGGCCGTACGCGTGACATCCGCGGCCGCCGCCAGATCCGCAGGAGCACTCGCACGATGGGGGAGCGCGGCGAGGATCTCGGCGCCGCGTTCGCTCCCCGCCCGCGCGAGGAAGCGGTGCGGTTCGCTCAATTCGGTGAGTGCGAGGTCGAAGCCCGCCTCCGCCTTCGGTCCGGTGCCCATCGAGGTGCAAAAGCACACGGCGCTCGGCGTGGCGCAGTCGACTGCGACCAGGAACAGCGCCGCCCGCCGGGCACGGTAGGCGGCCGAGCCGCCGAGGACCCGGTCCTGGACGGCCAGCGCCGCCAGATCACAGGCCCGCAGCCCGATCAGCGCCGTGGGAGGCGCGTCGATCTCGGGTTCGATCGGCCCCTTGTCCCAGCGGAACAGCGTCGTACGCGGCGGATGGGTGTAGCGCTTGGCGGAATCGGGGCTCGCGGCGTACCCGAAGACGAGCTCGCCTTCCTGGCGCAACCGGTAGCGCCCCGGCTCCTGCGCGTCCGTCCATCCGGTCGGCGACTCGGCGGCCGATGACAGCTCGGCGAATCGAATGACGCCGTCGCGGACGGTCGGTCCGACGACCCGAAAACCGCCGATCCGCAATGCGGTGATCAGCGGATCCAGCGCGTCCAGCAGGACAGGGTTCGGCTGCTTGTCCACGTCGAAAACGCTAGGCGGCTCCGCACGTCGAGATCAGGGTCGAAGGTCCTTTTACGGGAGTCCGAACGCCCCTGGGACGGCCAGATCAACGGACGTGCGATTGGAGCGCATCCACTAGGAGGACGAGATGAGAATCGGCATCAACGGCTTCGGCAGGATCGGCCGGGCCGCGCTTCGCCGCGCGCTCGACACAGAGCTGGAGATCGTGGCGATCAACGACATCACCGACGCGGCCACCCTGGCGCACCTGCTCGCCTACGACTCGACCTACGGCCCGCTGGGACGTCCCGTCATTCCATCCGACCGGGCCGTCACGGTCGACGGGCAGGTCATCACCGTCACGGCCCACCGCGATCCGGCCGACATCGACTGGAAGGGCCTCGGCGTCGACCTGGTCATCGAGTCGACCGGCAAGTTCCGCACCCGGGAGCAGGCGGCCCTGCACTTGACGGCGGGCGCGCGCAAGGTCCTGATCTCGGCTCCGGGCAAGGGCGTCGACGCGACGATCGTGCCGGGCGTCAACGACGCGGCCTATGACCCCGCGCGGGACGAGATCGTCTCGCTGGCCTCGTGCACCACCAACTGCGTGGCCCCCATGATCAAGGTCGTGCACGAGCGGTTCGGCCTGGTGAAGGGCTTCATGACCACGATCCACGCCTACACGGGCGACCAGATGCTGCTGGACGCCCCGCACAAGGACCCCCGGCGCGCACGTTCCGCCGCGGTCAACATCGTCCCGACGACCACGGGCGCGGCCCGCATGGTCGGTCAGGTCCTGCCGGAGCTGGCCGGACGCCTGGACGGAGTCGCCATCCGCGTCCCGGTCGAGGACGGTTCGATCACCGATCTGACCGCCGTCCTTGCCCGCGAGGCGACGGCCGCCGAGATCAACGAGGCGTTCGCCGAGGCGGCCCAGGGCGAGCTGGCCGGGATCCTGCGCTACAGCACCGGCCCGCTGGTCTCCCGCGACGTCATCGGCGACACGGCGTCCTGCGTGTTCGACGCGCCGCTCACCCAGGCGGCCGGCGACCTGGTCAAGATCTTCGGCTGGTACGACAACGAGTGGGGCTACACCAGCCGCCTGATCGAGATGGCCGAACGCATGGGCCGCGACCTGTGACCAAAGTCCCTGCTCCCTGAGCCCTTCGCCCGATGATCAGCACGCTCGGCGGGTGATCTGCTGAAAGCATGAGCATCGGCGTTCACCCTGCGGACGGATTGTCGCAAGAGGCGGCTGAACGCCTGCTGGCCGAGCACGGCCCGAACGACCTGCCCCGCCCCGTGCCGCCGAGCCTGATCGCTCGCGCGGCGCGGCAACTGGCGGACCCGCTGTCGCTGCTGCTGCTCGCGGCAGGCCTGGTCACGCTGCTCGTCCTGGCCGAAGTGCCTGAGGGCGCGGCCATCCTGGCCATTCTGGGCGTGAACGTCGTCATCGGCGTGAGCCAGGAGGCCAGGGCCGACCGCGCCGTCGACGCGCTGCGCGGCCTGACCGCGCCGATGGCCAAGGTGCGCCGGGACGGCGTCGTCGTCCGGATCCCGGCCGCGTACGTGGTTCCAGGGGACGTCATCGAGGTCGCGGCGGGAGATCGGGTCCCGGCTGACGCCTGCCTGGCCGAGGCGGATGGACTCGCGGTGGACGAGGCGATGCTCACCGGCGAGTCGATGTCGGCGGCCAAACGGGCCGGCGGCCTGACCGGCCGGGACACGCCTCTCGGCGACCGAGACGGCGAATTGTTCTCCGGCACGCTGGTCGTGCGGGGCGCCGGTGCGGCGGTGGTGGCGCGCACCGGCCCCCGCACCGAGATGGGCGGCATCGCCGCCGCGCTGGCCGCGGCGCCGAAGAGCCCGCTGGAGCGGGAACTCGGCCGCGTGTCGCGGCGGATCGGGCTGCTGGCGCTGGTCGCCGGGGCCGCGATGGTGGCGCTCGGCCTGGCCCGCGTTGGGCGTGGCGAGATCGGGCTGCTCGACCTTGTGCTCGGCGGCGTCGCCCTGGCGATCGCGGCCGTCCCGGAGAGCCTGGCGGCCGCGGTGACCACGGCCCTCGCGCTGGGCGCGCAGCGCATGGCCCGGCTCGGTGTGATCGTACGGCGGTTGCCCGCCATCGAGGCGCTCGGCGCCACCACCGTCATCGCGACCGACAAGACCGGCACCCTGACCACCGGTCGCCTGACCGTCGTCGACCACGTCGCGCTTGACGCCGACGAGCTCTGGCGGGCGGCCACCCGATGCAACGACGCCCGCGACGGCCTTGGCGACGCGGTCGACATCGCGCTGCGGGTGGCGGCCAGTGAGCGGGAGGTGGTCGTGCCGCCAGGGGAGCGGCGTCTGGCGGTCCGCCCGTTCGACGCCGGCACCCGCTCCATGAGCGTGCTCACTACAGGCGGCGCGACCGGGCCGCTGCTGACTGTGAAAGGGGCCCCCGAGATCGTGCTGGCCCGTTGCGCACCAGGAGCGGAAACGGATCGGCTGGCTGGGGCCGTACAGGAGATGGCCAGGCGCGGACTGCGGGTCCTCGCGCTGGCGACCGGGCACAGCGGCGATCTCGACGAGGACGGCCTGCGCCCGGTCGGCCTGATCGGGCTGCGCGACGAGATCCGTCCATCGGCGAAGGACGCGGTCGCCGCGTGCCAGGCGGGCGGCATCCGGGTGGTGATGGTCACCGGCGATCACGCCGACACCGCCGCCGCGGTCGCTGATGAGGTCGGCATCCCGCCAGGTCCCGTGGTCACCGGCGGCAGCCTTGTCCCGGCAGACGCCCGGACGGCGGCCGTGCTGGCCCGGGTGGACCCGGCCGCCAAACTCGCCCTGGTCCGCGCACTGCGAGACGACGGCGAGGTCGTGGCCATGACCGGGGACGGCGTCAACGACGCCCCGGCCCTGCGCCAGGCCGATGTCGGCGTCGCGATGGCCGGCGGTGAAGGCACCGACGTCGCGCGGGAGGCCGCCGCCGTCGTGGTCACCAACGGTGAGTTCGGCACCATCGTCACCGGCGTGCGCGAGGGTCGCCGGCTCCATCACAACGTCGCCTCCATGGTCGGCTACCTGCTGGCCGGGAATCTCGCCGAGATCTTCCTCGTCCTGGCCGGCATGATCGTCTGGCCTGACCTGGTCGTGCCGCTGCTGCCGGTCCAGCTGCTGTGGATCAACCTCGTGCTCGACGGCATCCCCGCCATCGCGCTCGGTGTCGACCGGCCCGCGGGCGACCCGCTCACCTTGCGCCCGCCGCGCGGCGGACTGCTGGCCGGCAGAGCGTTAGGTGACACCGTGGCGCGCGCGTTCATCGTCGCCGTGCTGGTCTTTGCCGCCGTGGAGGCCGCACGCCACCTCGGCTGGGACGCCGCACAGGTCCGCACCCAGGCGGTCCTGACGTTGGTCGCCGGCCGGCTCACCCTTGCCTACGTCGCCCGCGCCCGATGGTGGACCTTCGAGTCCGGGTGGTGGCGCGGACGGGCCGTGCTCACAGCCGTCGCCGGTACCGCCCTGCTCCAGACCGTCGTCACCGCCATCTCTGCGCTGGGCGGTCCGCTGAGCCTGGTCCCGCTGCCGATGGCCGGGTGGGCGATGGCGCTTGCGGCGGCCGTGCTGACCCCGCCGCTCTGCGATCTCGTGACTCGAAGGAGATGACCCATCATGCGCAGGCTGCTGCCGCTGGACGCGGAGTTCCTGAACCTGGAGGACGCGACCACGGTCACCAACATCGGCGGCCTGGCCGTCCTGGACGGCGCGATCACGCTCGAGGACCTGCGTGACGTGCTCCGCCGGCGCCTGCCCGAGCAGCTTCGGGCCAGGTTGCTGCCGGTCCCGCTCGGCCTGCCGTACTGGATCGAGGATGGATCCCTGGAGCTGGACTACCACGTGCGGGAGATCGCGCTGCCCGCGCCGGGCGACGACGGGCAGCTCGCCGGCCAGGTCGCCCGGATCCATGAGCGGCCCCTGGACCGGCGACGGCCGCTGTGGGAGATGTACCTGATCCAGGGCCTTGCCGGTGGTCGATCCGCGGTCTACATGAAAATGAGCCACGCGGTGGCGGACGGGATCGGCGGCGCCGACGTCATGGCCGCGCTGATGGATTTCACGCCGGAGCCGGCGGACCGGCAACCCGTCCATCAGGTGGCGGAAGGGGCTCCGTCACGGCTGGATCTGCTGGGGCAGGGAATCAGGGACATCGTCAGCGGCCTTCCCAACGTGATCCCGGCCGTCGAACGGCTGCTGGCGCAACTGGACACGATCCCCATCGTGTCCCGGCTGCCGTTCGCCGGCCGATTCCGCGGCGAGCAGCCGCCCGTGCCGCGTCTTGTCCCGCCGCACACGATCCTCAACCGGCCGGTCGGCCCGCACCGCGGGTTCGCCTTCTGCTCACTCTCCTTCGATCAGGTCAAACAGGCCAAGGCCCGGTTCGGGGTGACCGTGAACGACGTGGTGCTCGCACTGTGCGCGGGGGCGGTCCGGCGATGGCTGCTCGACCGTGACGCACTGCCGGTCGGCCCGCTCGTGGCGGGCGTGCCGGTCGCGCAGCCCGTACGCGCTGGAGGCAATCGGCTGACCCTCATGATGGCCGCGTTTCCCACTCACCTGGACGATCCAGCCGACCGGGTGGGCGCGACCGCGGAATCGATGGCGGCGGTCAAGGCCAGAGCCGCGGAAAGCTCCTGGGTGGACGACGTCACCGGGCTGCTGCCACCCGCACTGGCCGCGCCGCTCACCCGCGCGGCGTTCTGGCTCGCGGCGCGTACGGTCACACCGCTGAATCTGATCATTTCGAACGTGCCGGGACCCCAGGTGCCCTTGTATGTGTGTGGCGCCCGGCTGATCGCGCACTATCCCGTCTCGGTGGTGACCGATGTGAGCGGCGCCGTCAACATCACGGTCTTCTCCTACGACGGCGCCCTGCACGTCGGCGTCATCGCCAGTCGCGACCTGGACCTTGACCTGTGGGACCTGACCGGTCACATCGAGGCGGAACTGGGCACGCTCACCGGCTGAACCGGGCCGCACGCCGATGGACGCGCGCGCCGCCTCGACGCGTTGGATCCGACCCGCGCCCGGATCGCCGCGGCCTGGGCATCGGTCAGCCCGGCCGCGGGCACGCCGACAACTGTCGCCATGGCTCCGATCTCACGTGCGCTCCCGCCGGCGCGCATGGGCCGAAAGTCCCGTGTATGGCGGTCTTCGGGCTCTGATCTTCGCAGCGCGGCCGGGTGAGCGTGGAGTGACAGCGCTTATTCGAT
>JAGFNW010000061.1 GCA_017592665.1 Streptosporangiaceae bacterium NEAU-GS5
GGGGGGGGGGGGGGGCGGGCCCCCCACCCCCACGCCGAAATGCGTCAGGCCGGAGGCGTTCCCCAGACGAGGGCGCCGCTGACGTAGACGGCGACCTTCGTGGAGTCGGCGAAGGCCGTGTTCGTGCCGTAGCTGTAGTCGTTCGTCTCAGAGAAGTTCGACCAGTCGCTCTTGTTGAAGCGGTTCTGGATCTCGCCGATGTTCGCGCCGGCGGCGAGGCTTCCGGCGCCGGTCGTGAAGGCGATCTCCAGGTAGCGGTCCGCGCCCGTCACCGGCGTGGCCAGCGACACGACCCGCTGCGTGATGTTGGCGCAGCCGACCGCGGCGTGGTCGCACCAGGTGTTGTAGGTGGTCGCGCCCGACTCGGCGGTGAAGTAGTAGCGGATCGTCACCGTGGACAGCGCCACCGCCGACGTGCCGCCGTTGACCAGCGTGATACCCGGTTTGATCTGATTGTCGGTCGGCGCCGAATCGTTGTTCTTGTACTGCGCCTTGAGCGTCGCGGCCGGGGCCTGCGGCGTGGTGACCGACACGGCCGCGGAGTTGGCCGAGGCCACGCCCGCCGTGTCACGTGCGAGGACGCTGAAGGAGTACGTGGTGTTCGGCGTGAGGCCGCTCACCGTGAGCGTGGTCGTCGTGCCGTTCGCCGTCTGACCTGCCAGGGTCGTGCCCTGGTAGACCTCATACCGCTGCAGCGGCGCGTCACCGGCCGTGGAGGCGGTCCAGGTCAGCGTCACGGAGGTCGCGGTGAGGTTCGAGGCCACCGGCTGACCGGGGGTGGTGGGCGGGCGGGCGGCGGCCGTGGTCACGGCCGTCGAGGTGGACGCCGTCGACGCGACGCCCGTGTTGTCGACGGCCTTCGCGTAGAAGGTGTACGCCGTCGACGGGCTGAGCCCGGTTACGTTCGCGGTCAGCGTCGTCGCGCTGGTCGTCGCGACCCGCACGTCGCCGCCGGTGGCCGTGCGCCAGACCTCGTAGCCGCCGATCGGGTTGCTTCCCGCGGTCGAGGCCGTCCAGGTCAGCGTCACGCCGGTGGCCGTGATGTTCGACGCGGCGGGCTTGCCGGGCGCGGACGGCGGCGTCGGCGGGGCCAGGGTCGTCACGTTGACCGTGCCCGACGCGGCCGAGGCCGTGCCGCCGGTGTCGACCGCCTTCACATAGAAGGTGTACGCGGTGGACGCGGTAAGGCCGGTCACCGAGGTGGACAGGCCCGTGGCCGAGGCCACCTTCACGTCGCCGCCGGTGGCCACGCGGTAGACGTCATAGCTCGCGACCGGGCTGGAGCCGCCCGTGGACGCCGTCCAGGTGAGGGTCGCCGAGGTCGAGGTCACATTCGAGGCGACCGGCGTGCCGGGGGCTCCGGGCGGGGTGGCGGGGCCCGGCGGGGTGCCCCACACCAGCGTCGATCCGTCGTAGACCGTGATGTGCGTGACGTCGACGGGTGACGACTGGGTGGTGGACACACCCGCGAACGACCAGTCCTTCGTGTAGTCGTGCGCCGAGGGGAACGTGATGCGGAACTGGTTCTCCCGGCGCGACTCGCTCTGCCCGATCGGGCCGAGGTTCTGGCCGACGCACGAGATCGTCACGTAGTAGATGCTCCCCTGGAACTGGGTCGGCCCCGAGGGGTCGGCGCACTGCGCGAACGCCTTCGTCAGCACGATCTGGGACGGCGTGGTGCCCGAGTCGAGGGTGAAGTAGTAGCGGTACGACGGGTTGGGCGTGTAGCGCGCCGGGAAGGCCGTGTGGTTGTAGACCAGGGACTTGATCTCGACGAAGGACGTGTTCGCCTGGTTGAGCGAGGCCTGGACGAAGATCTCCTTGTCCGGGGTCTCGGTCGGCGGGAAGCCGGCCAGGGCCGTGCCGCCGTATTCCTTCGCCATCCGCGCCAGCGAGCTGGTCAGGCCGGCGTTGTAGTCCAGCGCCACCTCGGCCTTCTGGAAGGCGTTGCGGTCTTCCACGCCGTAGTTGTCGTCGGCCGCGGTCGGGCCGCCGACCAGGCCGCCGTAGAGGGTGTGCCGGTCCTCGACCGGGTCGGCGAAGTTGTTCGACCAGGAGCCGTGGGCCGTACGGTGATGGGGGCGTTTGATGAAGTTCGTGCCGAAGCCCACCATGTAGCTCACGTGCGAGGGGTTGTCGCCGAGGATGTAGTTGACCTGGCGCACCGCGAAGTCGTGCAGCTGCTGATTTCTTGTCGCGTCCAGCCGTCCCGAGTCGGCCAGCACGAACGCGATGAACGCGGCGCCGGCCGAGTAGCGCAGCGACCCCCAGGTGCCGTAGAACGCCTCGCCGCCCGGCGACATGGTCACCTTCTGGCCGCCCACGCCCGCGCCCGCGTTGAAGTCGGCCCAGTT
The DNA here is from genome assembly GCA_017592665.1 of Streptosporangiaceae bacterium NEAU-GS5. GTDB lineage: Bacteria > Actinomycetota > Actinomycetes > Streptosporangiales > Streptosporangiaceae > NEAU-GS5. The sequence continues at coordinate 2,355 of JAGFNW010000061.1, forward strand.
GCGCGCGTCGGCGATGGCCTGGGTGTCACCGGTCAGCTTGGCCATCAGGATGACCGAGGCCGCGGTCTTGTCGTCCCAGTCGAGCGTCCAGCTGTACTTGATCGGTGTGCTCGGGTCCTGCCCCTGCTTCGGCAGGCCCGAGTAGTACGCCCTGGCCCGGTCGAGATACTGCTGCTCGCCGGTGGCGCGGTAGAGCCACAGCGACCCCCAGACCAGCTCGTCGGCGAATCCGCTCCAGGAGTTGTAGAAGCCCTTCACGATCGGCGTGCAGTCGTCGTACTTGGCCTTGGTCACCGACTCGGTCGTGGACCACAGCTGCCGGGCGTGGGTGAGCAGGGTCGCCGCGTACGTGGGGTCGCTGGACTGGAAGACCATCGCCGCCGAGGCGAAGGCCGCGGCGGCCGAGTCGGCGAGGTCGGCGCCCCAGCAGGTGCCGCTGTTCATGGTGTAGGTGTCGCGGGTGTAGGTCTGGACCTCGGCGCCGGCCCACAGCTGGTGGTCCTTGTTGGGGTCGGCGACCTCGGTGACCAGCCGTCCCGCGGCCGGGTGCGCCTTGATCAGGTAGTCCATGCCCCAGCGCAGGTTGCTCAGCAGATATTGGCTCTGCGCGCTGGAGCTGTAGCCCTGCGGGTAGTCGATCATGCCCCAGGAGAGCACCGTGAGCGAGTGCACCAGCGGGAACGTGGCCTTGATGTGGTCGCCGGCGTCGGCGAAGCCGCCCACGAGGTCGAGACTGGCGTCCGCGCCGTCGTTCAGGAACGAGTTGCCGCGCCACGAGACGCGGTTGTTCGCCGGCAGGCGGCCCTCGCGCTGCGCGTCGTAGAACCAGACCGCCTTCTGTAGGGCTTCGGCGTAGTTGAACTCGCCGGTGGCCGACGGAGCCGCCTGCGCGGGGGCCGACGCGACGAGCGGCGTCAGGCCGATGGCCACGCAGGCGGCTGCGGCGATAATTCGGGTGACCCGGGTGATGCGCCACGATCGGCGCGCAGGGAACAACGACGACGGGGCGCGCATGAGGTCCTCCAAGGGAGCGTTGCGAACATTCGCGCTCGTAGCGCCCGCGCCTGTCAATTCACTGTGGATCTTCGCGGAGATCGGTCCAGCCCTGCGCGCCCCGCCGTCCGAAAGTTTCAGCGCTCAGGAGGTGATCACCTGCGGGAAGGCCGCCGGGCTTCGGCGGCCCGACCGGTCGACGGCGCGAAGGCCGATCTGGACGTTGTCCTTGACCAGGTCGACCGTGGCCGTGACGACGTCGCCGACGCGGATGGCGTGCGTCCACTCCGAATCCGTCGTCTCACGCCAGACGATCTCGTAGCCCGCGAGGTCGGCCTCGGTCCCCCGGTCCCAGGTGAGCGTTGATTCGTTGCTGAGGTTGACCGCGTTGATCTTGGCGTTCTTCGGGGTCCCCGGCGCCTGGGCGAGCGACCACAGCGTCGCCGCGTTCACCTTGGCCACCCTGGCCGTGTAGGCGTAGTCGACGAACTGCGGCAGGTCGCCGAACTGGACGCCGTTCTCGACGCGGATGTCCTGGTGTTCGTGGTTGTAGTTCTCGCGCGGCTCGGTGAACCGGGCGGCCGGATAGCCCTGGCGGATGAACGAGATGTGGTCGCTGCCGCGCAGGTAGCGGTCGCGCCGCCAGACCACGCGGATCTTCATGTCGGTGTCGTCGTTCTCGGCCACGTCCTTGACGAACCGGCCCAGCTGGCGGGACGGCCCGTCGTTCTCGCCGCCCACCGACTGGCGGATCGCGGCGTCGGCGGGGGTCTCGGTGGTCGGCACGCCCTCGACGAACAGGCGGAGAGTGTGCGGGTCGGGCCGGGTGCCGTCCCACGCCGAGCTCGCTCCGACGATGTCGTTGCTGAACATGGCCTGGACGTCGGCGCCGGCCGCCTTCATCTGGGCGGCCATGTAGGCCGAGCCGTACAGGCCCTGCTCCTCGCCGACGACGACGCCGAACACGAGCGTGCCCTTGGTGCGGCGGGTGGCGAAGACGCGGGCCAGTTCGAGCACGACCGCGACGCCGGACGCGTCGTCGTCGGCGCCGGGCGCGTCGCCGGTGGCGTTCATGACGTCGGTGACCCGGGAGTCGAGGTGGCCCGTGACCACGTAGAACCGCTCGGGCGTGGCGTCGCCGCGCAGGGTGGCGATGACGTTGGTAATCGGGGTCGGCACGGGGATCCGGGAGGCGACCGGCTGGATGAACGACTGCTTCTCCACCGTCATCCGGCCGCCGGACGCGGCCGCGGCGGCCTGCATGCGGCCGTACACCCACTCGACGGCCGCGCCGATGCCGCGCTCGGGGTCGGTCTGGGTGGACAGCGTGTGCCGGGTGCCGAAGGCGACCATGCGCAGGATGTCGGCCTTGACGCGGGCCGGGTCGATCTCGCGTAACAGCTTGCGTAGGTCGCCGTCCGGCCGCTGTCTGCTCGGCCCCGGGTCGGCTCCGGCCGCCGAGATCATGGGCACGGCCAGCGCCGTCGCGGCCGAGGTGGCGAGGAACGTCCGCCGGGAGGATGGGAGCGGAGATTGAGGATGACTCGTTTCCATTACCCGAATCAACTCCCGATTCAAGGCGAATTCCAGTAGAAAATACGTTCTACGGTAGGCTCCCGAATGTGGGGGACCTCCCGAAGCTACGCGCCATCAGCGACCTGCACGTCGGCTACCCGGAGAACCGGAAGATCGTCGACGGCCTCGCGCCCGAGAACGACGGAGACTGGCTCCTGGTCGCGGGCGACGTCGGCGAGCAGGTGGCCGACATCGAGTGGGCGCTGCGCACGCTCGCCGACCGTTTCGCCAAGGTCGTCTGGACGCCCGGCAACCACGAGCTGTGGTCCCATCCGAGCGACCCGGTCGAGCTCCGCGGCCAGGAGCGCTATCTGCATCTGGTCGAGCTGTGCCGGGCCATGGGCGTGGCCACGCCCGAAGACCCCTATCCCATCTGGGCCGCCCCGAGCGGGCCGGTCGTGGTCGCGCCGCTGTTCGTGCTGTACGACTACAGCTTCCGCGCCCCCGGTCTCACCCAGGAGCAGGCGCTCGAGCAGGCCTACGACGTCGGGGTGGTCTGCACCGACGAGCGCTTCCTGCACCCGGACCCCTATCCGAGCCGGGAGGCCTGGTGCGAGGCCCGTGTCCAGGCCACCGAGCAGCGGCTGTCCCAGCTCCCGCTCGACCTCCCGACCGTCCTGGTCAACCACTATCCGCTCGTCCGCGAACCCACCCAGATCCTGAGATTTCCGGACTTCGCGCAGTGGTGTGGGACGACGCGGACGGCCGACTGGCACCTGCGCTTCCACGCCCGCACCGTGGTCTACGGGCACCTGCACATACCCCGCACGACCTGGCATGACGGCGTGCCGTTCCAGGAGGTGTCGATCGGCTACCCACGGGAGTGGCAACGCCGCACCGACCCCGTCCTGACGCCCCGCGAAGTCCTGTGAACAGGGTCGCCCAGAACAACTAGAACAACGTCATCGGCTCCGCCTCGATCGGCTCGGGCAGCGGCGCGATCTCGGGCACGACCGCGCGCACGTCGTCGTGGAAACGCCGGGCCAGCGGCAGCGCCTCGGCGTTGTCGGGCGTGTGGATGAACACGGTCGGCGAACGCCCCTCGCGCAGCCACGCCGCCACCGTCGTGACCCAGGGCCGCCAGCCCTCGGCCGTACGGGCCGCGGAGTCGCGCCCGATGTAGCGGACGATGGGCCGGTCGGTGAGCGCGACCGAGCGCCGCGGCAGCCTCGGCTTGCGCTGCCACGCCTCACGCTCGGCGTCGGTGTCCGGTGGGGTGGCGAACAGCACGGTCGTGTCGAACGGCACCCACTCCGCGCCGGCCCGGGCGAGCATCTCCTCCAGCGGGCGCGGCTGGTCGAAGAACGCTCTATGCCGCACCTCCACGGCATAGCGGTAGGCGCTCGGAAGCCTCCGGAGGAATGCCTCGAGAGCCTCCACGTCGCCCGGGCCGAACGACGCCGGCAGCTGCACCCACAAAGCGTGCGCTCGTGGACCGAGCGGCTCGATTGCGTACAGAAACGCGCGAAGCTCCTCGGCCACCCCGGCGAAGCGGCGCTCATGGGTGATGGTCTTGGGCAGTTTGACGACGAAACGGAAGCCGGGGCTGGTCTGAGCGGCCCACGACTCCACTGAGCTCCGTGCCGGGATCGCGTAGAACGTCGTGTTGCCCTCGACCGCGTCGCACCAGCTCGCGTACGCCCGCAGCCGCTCGGCGGGCGGCAGCGGATGCGGCAGGAATCGGCCCTGCCACGGCTTATGAGTCCACTGAGCGCATCCGACGTGAAGCTCCATGGTCCGACGCTATCGGCTCACCGGGCGACCTTGAGCACGCCGTCGATGGACGCCAGCGACAGCGTCTTGTAACCGACCGAGTCGAACAGGACGGTGATCCGGTCGGCCTCGCCGCTCATGACCGTGCCGAGGCCCCAGGCCGTGTGCTCGACCTTCGTGTTGACCGGGAACCGCGGCCGGTCGGCCTTCCTCTTCGTCTTCGTCGTTTCGGCCGGGGCCGCTCCCCCCTGGCAGGTGTCGCAGTTTCCGCAGGCCTTGCCGTGCGGCTCGCCGAAGTAGCCGAGCAGGAAGCCGCGCCGGCAGCCGGTCGTCTCGGCGTACGAGCGCATCATGTCGATCCGCGAGTCGTCGATCCGGTGGCGTACGGCGTCCAGCTCGGCCGCGCGGGCGGCGGCGCGCGACGGGGCCGGGCCACGCGAGGCGTATCGGAGGTCACCGGAAGCGGTCACCCGCAGCGCGCCCGCCCGCTCCAGCAGCGTGACCAGGCTGGTCAGGCGCGTCGCGCTGATGCCGAGCAGGTCGGCGAGCTCGCGGGCGGGCACCACGCCGCCGTGCTCCTTCACCAGCGTCGCCACCCGGAGCAGCAGGTCGGGGTCGGCCCGGCCGGCGGCGAAGAAGCGGCGCAGCCCGAGATCCTCCGAGCGGTAGAACAGCACGGCCGTCGCCGGCCGCCCGTCGCGGCCGGCCCGGCCGATCTCCTGGTAGTACGCGTCGGGCGACTCGGGCGGCGCGGCGTGCAGGACGTAGCGCACGTCGGCCCGGTCGATGCCCATCCCGAACGCCGACGTGGCGACCACCGTGTCCACCTCGCCCGCGGTGAACAGGTCGTGCACGCGGGTCCGCTCGGCCGCCGCCATTCCCGCGTGGTACGGCTCGGCCCGCCTGCCCTTGGCCACGAGCTCGGCCGCGAGCTGCTCGGCGTCGCGGCGGGTGGCCACATAGATCAGGCCGAGGCCATCACGGGCGGCCGCGTGCTCGATGAGGGCGCGGCGTTTGTCCCGTTCGGCCACGAACCGGCGCACCTCAAGCCGGATGTTGGGCCGGTCGAACCCTTTGACGATCTCGACGGGGTTCTTCAGGCCGAGCGCGAGAGCGATCTCCTCCCGCACGTTCGGCGCGGCCGTCGCGGTCATCGCGACCACCGGCGGATGTCCCAGCCGCTCGATCGCCTGGCCGAGCCGTAGATAGTCGGGGCGGAAGTCGTGCCCCCACGACGAGACGCAGTGCGCCTCGTCGACGGCGATCAGCGCGGGCTTGGCCGCGGCCAGCCGCTTGACCACGCTGGGCTTGGCGAGCTGCTCCGGAGACAGGAACACATAGCGCGCCCGGCCGGCCGTCACCTGGTCGAGCCCGGCCTCCACCGAGGAGGTGGAGTTCACGGCCACCGCCCCGCCCGGGCCTTTGAGCAGGGCCACCACCTGGTCGCGCTGGAGCGCGATGAGCGGCGACACGACGATCACCGGGCCGTCCAGCAGCAGCCCCGGCACCTGGTAGACGGCCGATTTCCCGCCTCCGGTCGGCATGACCAGCAGCACGTCGCGCCCGGCCAGCAGCGGCTCCATCGCCTCCTGCTGGCCCGGCCGGAGCGAACGCCAGCCGAACGCCTCGCGGGCCGCGGCCCGTAACCGTCTCCCCCGCCGTCCGAAACGGCCACGCAGCCTCGCGCCCAGTCCCATCCGCCGCACCTCTTTCTCGTGGGACCCCCTAATACCCCAGGACGCGGCGGGGATGCCGGCCGTCGACGTAACCGATGAAAGGCGGGGCGATGTTGTATCCGAGCAGCTCCTGCAGCCGCCGCGGCAGCTCGCGCGCGATCTCGCGCGGCACGGCCAGCAGGTGGCTCTCCTGCTGGCGCAGCCAGGACACGGCGTAGTGCATGATCACCCCGAGCCGGGGGCGGTCGGTGTCGTTGGCCCCGCCACCGTGCCACAGGCTGCCGCGGTAGATGAGCATCGAGCCGGCCGGCATCTCGGCCGAGACGGTCGCGTCCTGCTCGCCCGGCACGCGGTCGCCCCAGCGGTGGCTGCCGGGGACGATCCGGGTGGCCCCGTTGGCCTCGGTGAAGTCGTCCAGCGGCCACATCACGTTGACGACGAGCTCCGCGTGCGGGCGCGGGATGGGATAGATGCCGTCGTCGGGGTGGAGCGGCTGCGCCGACTCCCCCGGCCCGATCTCGATCCCCGTCGGCGCGCTCAGCTGGTAGTGCCCGAGGAGCTGATCGAGCACGGCCAGCACGAGCGGATGCGTCGCGGGCCCGTCGAACAACCGCGTCTTGGCGAAGATGGCGTAGATCCGGCGGGTGGCGTGGCCTTCGAAGTCGTTCCTGCCGTACGGGATGCCGGCGAGCACCTCGGCGAGCTCGGCCTTGGCGCGCGCCACTTCCTGCGGGCTCAGCATGTCCTTGACGATCAGATATCCGTCGCGGCCGAGCGCGTCCACCACGGCCGCCGCATCAGGAGCACTCACACTCGCGAGGCTATCCCTCCAGAACAAAGCTCGGTAGGGTCCGCGGCGACCCGGCCCGCCCCTTCCCAGGCGCGCCGTCATCAGCGACGGTAAATGGGCCAAATGAGGATTCGGTGAGAGAGGGGCGGCCGATGGCGCACCGCAACACGGGCTCTGGTTCGAGGCACCACCCTCAGGACACGTCCCAGACCCACCCGGCGTCCTCCACCACCACGACAACGACCACGACGCACACCACGCCCGCGGCGTCGCACCCCGCGTCACATCCCGTGCCGCAGCAGCGTCCGGCGCCGCATGGCGAGCAGTCCTCGCCCTCCCCCACGCCGGCGCTCGTGAAGAGCAAGCGGCCCGATCGGGACATGATCGAGGCCACGGCCACCACGACGCCCACGGCCACCACGGGCACGAGCACGAGCACGTCCCGTGTGGTCGGCAGGCAGCCCGACATGACGGTCGGCGAGGTCACCGTGCGCGCCGACTACACCGGGCTGGAGAAGGTCCCGCCGAGCAAGATGCCGTACTTCATCAACCGCGTGAACCACCTGATCAAGGAGTCCCACACCCAGGTCTGGGATCAGGTCAAGGATCTGCCGGAAGACCAGAAGCGGTGGATCATGCACGCCATCTACCTGTACGCGCGGAACGTCTCCGCCCTGCCGGACGACTTCGACCACGCCTCGGCCATCTCCCGCATGATCAACCAGGCGCGGACGGCCCGCTCCAAGCCGGGTGACCCCGACAGCGCCTTCGAACGCGAGGTGCTCGGCGCCGCCGGCTTCACGCAGGCGATCCTGCTCGCCAAGGTGAAGCGGCCGACGAGCGGCGCGCTGGAAAAACTCCGATCCCAATACAACCCGGGCGGCGAAGGCGGGGGGTCCAGGAAGCTCGATCCCGAGGCGCTGCGCAAGGTGCAGCCCGCCCTGCGGAAGGTGATCGACGGCGAGCTCGCCTTCTGGGTGCGACCGGACGGCCTGCCGCTGACCCCGGAGTCCCCGCCGCGAGCCCAGAAGGTGTTCGACCGCGTCCGGCGCCACGTCGCGACCAGGATGGGCCACTATCCGGCCGCGAACCCCGACGGGCCGTACTACTCGAACGAACGCGGCGAGCTCCACAGCACGGACGAGCTGTCCACTAAAGGCGAGCATCTGCTCAACTACCTGAAGAACCGCGTGCAACGGGCCGCGCGCGACGACCTCGACGCGGCGGGCTACAACGGCAGCCGGCCAGAGGACAAGAAGGCCCTGGAAGCGGTCCTGAACGAGATGCTCCAGGACCCTGCCACCAAGGAAAAGATCAAAACGCTCGTCAAACGCACGGGAGCCCATAACGCCGGCGAGGGCAAAGTCTACATACAACCGGTCCAGCCGAATCCTGACAAGAAATCGCTGGTCCAATGGCGCTGGCGGATGGCCCGCACCTTGATCCACGAGTTCATGCATCACCTCTCGCACAAGGATCTGAACGCCACGGCCGACGACATCGGCTTCCCCCAGGTCGTCAAAGAGGGGCTCGTCGACCTGGTCACCGCCGAGGCCTTCACGGCGCTGGCCGACGACATGAAGGCCGATCCCGAGCTGTACCGGCTCGTCCTCGGCGACGACGTGCCGCAAGGGACGACACCGGACGAGGCGCAGTTACGGCCCGGCTACGGAGCCGCGGGACAGGCGGCCGTCGAGATCCGCACGGCGGCCGGGCCGGAGGCGGTCCATGCGGCGTTCTTCCTCGGCGCCGTCGAGGCGATCGGCCTGGAGAGGAAGAAGCCGGAAGGCCGGACGCCGGAAGACGCGTTGTAGCGCTTCCGGCGCCGTGCCTCCTCTTCGTCCGCGGCGGAACAGAAGGTCCCGTCCGGGAAGGTCAGACGGCTCGGTAGGCGAATATCAGGGCGGCGTTGGCGAGAGCCGTACGGTCGCCGTCGGCGACGAGCGTCAGCGGCGTGGAGCCGACGTTGAGACCCGGCGTGCGGAGCATGGTCCCTTCCTCGAGCGCCAGCCGCTGGTCGCCGTTGAGCAGCAGCCGCGCCGCGCCCGCCTGGTAGAGGTCGTACTTGGCGTAGATCCCGGTGATCTGCGTCCCGCTCATGCGGGCGAACATCTCCGGGCCGACGGGCAGCGTGAGCACGCCGTCGTCGCCCTCCTGGAACTGCTGCCACTGCTCGGGGAACTCGGCGGCGAGGTCGAAGTAGCGGGCCGCCTGATAGGGCTTGAGCATGCCGCGCACCGCGTTGGCGAAGATCGCGCCGCCCTGGGCCGCCGTGTACTTGATGATGATGCTGACGTCGAACAGGTCGGCCGGCGGCGGCCCGTTCGTCTCCAGCCGCCACGTGGAGACCGCGCCCGTGCCCTCGAACGGCAGGTAGCGGTCGTCGTCGAAGCGCAGCTCGAACAGGCCGTTGTTGTCGCGCCCCGGCTCCAGATCCGACAGCGCGATCTGCTGGCTGGGCCGCCAGTCCGACCGGATGGTGTCCGGCGGCGTGCCCTTGGCGTCCAGCAGGAACCGCACGGCCCGCGCGTCGGCGCTCAGCACGATCTTGTGGCCGACCTGGGTCAGCGTGGCGTTGATCCCGAGCTGATCCTGCGAGCCGGCGAAGACGACCGTGAGCGTCCGGATCCGGCGCCGGTAGTGGCCGGGGAAGTCACGGTCGTACAGGGCCTCGCCCAGCGCGAACTCGCAGCGTCCTTCGCTCCGCAGCTTGAGCATGGCCAGCGGGTCGAGCTCGAGCAGCGAGACCCGCTTGACGATCTCCAGGCCCCGCACGTCGCCGTCGACGTACGCCTTGCCGAGCCGTTCGAGGTCGACGCCGAGGCTCTCACCCGACAGCAGGCCCCGGCGCTGGCTGTCCCAGTAGGCCGGCTGGAGGAAGGTGTCGTTGACGCCGCGTTCGTATTGGTAGGCGCTCTCCGCGGCCTTCGCCGTGTCGAAGGCCAGGTGGTACGACTGGAAGTACAGGGCCGCCAGCCGCGACGACATCCACTGGTAGAGCTGGTTGCTGGTGAACTTGCCGGTGAGGAACGTGACGACGGCCTCGGCGTTGGCCATCTGCCGGGTGGTGATGGCGAGGTCGCGCTCGGCGATGGTCAGCTGGTGCTGCGCCCCGGCCACCTGATGGGCCAGCTGGACGATGTCGGACTTGGCCTGCATCACCTGGAACTGCCAGTCGCTCAGCTGGCGCTCCTGGTCGGCGCGGACGCCGAGCAGTTCGCCCAGCACGCTCAGCGCCTCGCCGAGGGACTCGGCGACCTCGGCCGCCTTGTCGAGGACCGCGCCGAAATGCAGGCCGCCCTCCTCGACGCCCATGATGAACGGCCCGATGTAGCCCTCCGGGGCGGCGTAGGCGATGGCCGCGCCGACCTTGATCCCGCTGGAGACGAAGTGCGACGTGGCGGCCGTGGTCATCAAGACGATCTGGGCGATCTGAAGCGCGCTGAGCCCGGCGTCGATCTGGGCCTGGTAGTAGTCGCGCCGCCCCTCCGCGGCGGCCAGCGACGCCTTCGCCTCCTCCAGGCTCTCGGCGGAGGCCAGGACCTGCTCTTCCTTGAGCGACTTCATCATGGCCTGGATTTCGTTCTCCTGCCGGGCCTGCAGCAGCGAGAGCTCCTCGCCGTCGCGCTTCTCCAGCGCGGCCAGCAGGTCGGCGCCGAACTGGCGGAGCTTGTCGACCAGTTCCTGGGCCTTGCGGTAGACGAACATGAACCGGTAGTGCGGCACCTGCGCGGCGGGGCCGGCCATGGACTGGTCCGGGCCGAGCCCGGCGGCCGCGCCGCGGACCAGCGCCATCACGTCCGCCGGCGGCTCGAACAGCGGCAGCGGACGGCTGACGCCCATGATGTCGAGCGAGGCCCTGATCTTGCGCAGCCGATCTTCGACCCGGGTCCAGTAGTCGCCGAGCTGGGCGTTTCCGGGAATGAAGAAGTACGGATCGGCCACGCTCTCGTGCGCCGCGCCGAGGCCGTCGAGCAGGGTGCCGCCCGCGGTCAGCCGGCTCGCGTCCGGCGTCACCGGCAGCTCCAGCTCGCCCAGGCCGCGGTAGGTGACGGCGGCCGGGAGCGGGCGGGCGCCGAGGCCGTCCGGGCGGCGGCCCAGCAGGTCGTAGGCGAGGATGTAGAGCATCCGCGCCTCGTCGACGCTTTCCATCGTGTACTGCCCGAACAGCAGGTCGCCCCAGTCGAGCAGGTTGTCGATGTAGGCCATCACGACGGCCCGCCGGTAGGCGGACGGCCTCAGGTGGGCGATGGCGTGCGGGTCGAACGGGTCGTCCAGGTAGGCCTTGAGCAGCGCGCCGTGATCCCCCATCAGGTCGTATTGACGGCCCAGCCGGGTGATCATGGCGACCTTCTCCGCCAGGGCGTGCGCCGCGGCGCCGGCGACGGTCGCGAGCCGGTCCTGGACCGGCTTCAGCGTCGCCTCGAGCTCGCCGAGACGGGTGCGCTGCGCCTCGGTCAGGCCGCCCACCCGCTCGAAGCCGGGGGCCATCGCGGCCAGCTCGGCGAGGATCGGCCGCAGCGCGCCGTCCACACCGCTCGCGCGGACCGATCCGAGGTCGGCCAGGCAGCCCTCGACCAGCGCCGGGATGTCGACCTCCAGGAACGGCAGGAACCGCCAGAACCTGGGCTCGGTCGGGTCGAAGACGTACTCATACCAGCGTCTGGCGTCGTCGAAGCGCTGGGCCGTGTTGAGCGCCTGCGCGATGAGCATCGGCGCGTGGAAGAAGATCTCCCAGTAGTAGCCGCCGTTGGCGCTCTGGAAGTCGATGTGGGAGCTGGTGGGGCTGTCGACGCCGTCCCTCAGCCGGATGGTGTTCGTCCCTGAGGTGAGCGTGCTGAAGGCCGGCACCTCGTCGATCTCCTGGGTGTCCGGGGCCAGCAGCTCGGCCACCCCGCCCACCAGCAGCCGCGTGTTCAGCTCGGACGCCGTGCTCGTGGTCAGGCGGACGATCTCGTGCGGCATCGCCGTGAACTCGAACGGCCGGGGCGTCTTGACGTTCTTGGGATAGGCCGCGAAGTCCGGGCCGAGGAGCACGAACAGCGCGATGTCCGTGTCGAGGACGCCGTTGAACTTCTCGGCGAACCCCGGCGGCAGCGAACGCCAGTTCCCGGCCATCGGCAGGAACCCGTCGTCGCGCAGATCGCCCGGCTCCTGCCCGCTTTCGAGGACGGCGTACGCACCGTCGGCGAAGACGTAGCGCTGCTTCCCCCGGCTGAACACGCCGCGGACGCGGCGCGGCAGCGTCTTCGGGTAGCCCGCGTCGAAGACGTCGGAGAAGACCTCGGTGAGGGTGTCGCCGGTCCCCTTGTAGGTGATCGTGTAGCGGACGTACTGCGTGCCGCTGATCAGGTAGAGCAGGTCGCCGTCGCGATAGGCGGCGTCCACGGCTCCTCTGGGGGTGATCTGCGTGGAGATCCGCCCCAGGTCCTTGTTCCGGCCGGCCCCCACTCCAGCGCCGCCGGCGCTCAGCGCGACATAGGTGAGGCCGACGTTGTCGAAGAAGTACGACGTGTCGCCGTAGCGGAAGGCCGCTCCCATCTGCGGCCAGGTCGGCAGGTTGTCGTCGTTCTTGTCGGTCAGCTTCTTCGGGTAGCCGTCGTCAAGGCGGGTGCCGTCGATGCGACCGCCCGAGTAGCGGTAGTACGAGGCGCCGGAGAAGACGTAGAGCTTGCCGGGGCGCTGCAGGATCGCGTCGATGGTCGGCGGCGGCTTCGGCGGATCGGGCGGCTTCGGCGTCCCCCCGCCGCTCGAGGTCTTCTGCACGACGGCCGCCTTGGTCACCCCGAACCAGGTCAGATCGGGCAGGACCGGCGTGATGTCGGTGATCGCCGCCTGCTTGAGCGCCGTCGAGTCGATCATCCCGTGGGTCTTGGAGTAGAAGTACTCCACGCCGTCGGGGTCGGTGTAGGCGGCGTCGATCCGCTCCCACTTCGGCAGGCGGTCGTTGTTGGACTGCAGGGGCATCGGGGAGTCGAGCTCCATGACGCCGAAGGGCGTGCCCTTGAAGCGGTAGTACTCGGGACCGCAGAAGACGTAGGTCACGCTCCTTCTGACCAGGACCGCGTCCACCACGCCGGTGGCGTACAGCAGGCTGGGGCCAAGACCCCAGCGCCGGTTCGTGGTCTCCGTCTGGGTCTTCAGCGGGCCCTTGGTCATGGTCGTCAGGACCTGGCCGGCCGCGCTGTCGAAGAAGAGGCGGCTGCCCGACTTCAGCTCGACCGCGGCGTCGACCCGATCCCACGGCGGCAGCCGGTAGGTGTTGCGTGTCGCGTCCTTCAGGCCGATCACCTGCGGGTCGCCGGCCGGATCGACGGTGATCGGGCGGCACAGGAAGCTGCCGCCCTTGTGGTCGACGCTGAACCACGGGCCGTCCGGCGACCCCACGGGACTGTTGAAGCGGACCACGCCCGTCGCCTCGATCGCGGCGTCCGGCGGCTCGTTGAAGACCTTGGCGAGCTCGATGATCCTGGCCGGCTCGGCCGGTGTCCCGACCCCGCGCACGAACAGCTCGGGGGCCAGGGCGAAGGCCATGCTCTTGGTCGCCCGCTGGCCGGAGCTCGTGATCGTGTACGAGCACGACACGATGATCCAGTCATGGGTGTCGGTTTCACCGCCGGGCAGCGTCGCCGACGCCTGGACGAACAGGTGGACGTCGCTGATCGGCGAATCCTCGACCTGCGTGGCCACCGGGTTGGGATCGTTGATCTTCAGTTCCTGTGCGGCCACCCATTGCCCGTTGAGGTTGAGGAAGGAGTAGGAGATCCGCACCCGATACTTGGGGGGCGGCGCCGACACGGTCTGGTGGCCGTCGACCTCGCGGGTCTGGAGGGTGGTCGAGCCGCTCAGGTCGGGCGGCACGGTCTCGACGGCCGTCCAGAACACGAAGACGCGGCCGAAGGCGTGCACCGGGTCGACGAGGTCGCTGTCGATCTGGGCGTCGACCTTCAGCCACGGATCCCAGGTGGTCGACAGCTTGTCGCCGTCGCGGAACTCGGCGCTCCGGTAGTAGTAGCGGCGCGGCTCGACGCGGGTGCGGCCGAACAGCACAAGCCGCCGCGTCCCCTGGTCGGCGCCGTCCTCCTGGTAGACGTACGCCCCGGCGATCGCCAGCCGGGAGACCTCGGTGTACTCGTCGAGGTAGCGCTTGTAGGCCTGCTGCACGCCGTCGGCGGTGATCTCGCCCTGCAGCAGGTCGTTCTCCAGCTCCTTGAACGGCGGGGTCTTGGTGTCGCGGAGCTCGGGCCGGATGTAGTTCTCGGGATAGAGGAAGACCTTCCGGTTGGCCTCCCAGATCCGGTAGTTCTTCAGCCACGCCCACCAGGTCTTGATCTTGTGCCGGACGCGGTCGGCGTCCTCCCCGGCCGGCGGCGTGAGCCGTTCCAGGTCGAGCAGATATCGGTGCAGGTAAAGCTGGGTGGCGGCGATGGCCTCGCGGACGCGCGAGGTGGTGCCGGCCGGGCCCATCTCCACGTCCACGAGTAGCCGCTCGTACAGCTCGCGCACGCCGTCGAACTCGGGGTGCAGGTGCAGCGCGGCCGGCACGAGCGCGTCCCGCCTGAGCACGTTGAGCTCGTCGTGGATGTTCTTGGAGACGATCTCCCAGTCGGCGTCGGACAGTTTGGCGCGCAGCAGCGCGGCGAGCGCGTCCGACGGGTCGGGCTTGGTCCACGCATCGAGGTAGAGCCGCGACGGGCCGGTGCCGGCCGTGGCCGCCAGCGCGAACACCTGGGTCAGCTTGAGGATGAACTCGATCTCGAAGCGCTCCTCCTCGGCCGGGAACTCGGTGATCAGGCCGGCGTTGCGCTTGACCCAGCGCAGCTCGTCGACGTCCCAGTGGAACAGCTCCGCCAGCCGCTCGTAGGGGTCGGCCGCGCCCGAGCCGAGCAGCTCGGCCAGCCCGGGACGGGAGCGTGCGAGGTCGGTGAAGCGGGTGATGGTGTGCACGTCGGTGAGCCGGTAGTCGGCCATGTCGGACCAGCGGTAGCGGATCCTCTGCGGCAGGTAGGTCCAGTCGGGCACGTCGTAGCGGCCGGAATAGCGGACGTAGACGACCGACTGGAGCAGGTAGGTGGCCCCTTCCAGGACGAACGCGCCGTCGATGCCGCTCTCCATGGGCTGTGGCAGCTCGCCCCAGTCGTCCTTGATCGTCCGGGGGAAGCCCTCGTCGGCCACGTCCCACGTCTCGGCGCTGTAGCGCACGTACTGGTCGCGGCGGAAGGCGTACAGCTCGCCCGAGGGGGCGACGAACGCGGCGTCGATGATCGCCTTGGCCGCGAACTCGTTGCGGATCTTGCCCCACTGCTCGGTCACCGGGCGGACGCGCCCGTTCACCACGAAGTCGCGGCCCTTGAAGAAGTAGATCTGGCTGTCGTTGCCGCGCACGGCGGCGTCCACTCCGTCTTCGAAGGCGGCGGGCAGCGCCGCGACGCCGAGCTCCCGCGCCAGCGAGCCCGCGATGGCGCGCGGATAGCCCTCGTCGGCGTATTCGTAGGCACCGCCGGTATACCGGACGTACTGGTCGCCGGAGAGCAGGAAGGTCTGCTGGTCGCGCGACAGAACCGCGTCCACCCGATTGCGGTCGGCGATCGTGTTGCGCACCCGGCCGAGCAGCCCGATCGCGTACGTGGCGGTCGCGGCGCGCGAGACGACGTGCAGCGCGCCGCCGACGACCAGGTAGGCCGTGCGGCCGTTGGCCACCGCCGCGTCGACCACCGGACCTTTGCCCCTGGCGGCCACCGCGTCCTCGAACGACTCGGGCAGCCCGGCGAACGCCGGCTCCGCGCGCAGGTTGCCGGCGATGGCCTTGGGGTATCCGGAATCGACGTAGCGGTAGCCGGCGCCGGTGTAGCGGACGTACTGAGCTCCGGAGAACAGATAGGTCGTGTCGTCGCCGAAGACGACGGCCGCGTCGACCGCGCCGCCCTCGTCGGGAACGAACGGGTTGGCCGTCCGGCCCCACCGCTCGCGGATGGGCCGCGGCGCGGCGAACGCCCGGTCGGCGTAGCGGGCGTAGCTCTCGGTGAAGAAGAAGTAGGTGGCCCCGTCGGGGGCCGTGAACGCCGCGGTCAGCTCCTCGTCGGGCTCGAGCCCGCGGGCGAAACCACGCCAGATGCGCTCGATCGGCCTCGGGTAGGACCACTGTCCCGTGTCCTCGTTGAACTGGACGTACCGCTCGCCGGCCAGCAGCAGCATCGTGTCGTTCTCGAACAGCACGGCCTGCGGCGCGGGGAAGCCGTCGGGCGCCTTCCAGAAGGACTCGTCGGTCACGGCCGGATAGCCGGCGTCGGGCGTCCGATAGGGGCCGCGGTCGCCGGTGTAGCAGACGTGCCGCATCGCGCCGGTGTCGTCGGGGTGCTCGAACAGGTAGGTGACACCGTGCCGGGTGTAGGCGATGGCGACGCTGGTCAGGCCGCCCCAGTCGGGCGCGATGGGCTTGGGCTCGCCCACGATGACGTCGAGCGAGTCGCCGTAGACCACGTACTGGTCGCCGCGGAACAGGTACGTCTTGCCGTCCCGCCCGACGAACGCCGCGTCCACCGCGTTGTCCTGATAAATCGTGTTACGGGAGCGGCCCCACTCTTCGGCGATCGGGTAGTCGCGATTGACCGCCGTGCTGTGGCAGTTGGGGCCCTTGAACAGGTAGGTCGTGCCGTCGCGGCCGGTGAGGACCGCGTCGAGGCCGGTCCGATACTCCTCGGGGACCGTGCGCAACGTGAGCGGCCGGATCGGCGCCGAGAAGGCCGGGCCCTCGAGCGCCGAGTGCCGCTGCCAGCCGCCGTCCCGCTGGACCAGCACGGCCCCGTTCTCCACGTACGCGCAGGTCAGGCCGGCCAGGTCGAGGTCGTCGTACTTCTTGTACACGCCGTCGGACACGACGTGCCACTGGCCGTCGCGGAACAGGTGGACGTTGCGCCGGTCGGCGAAGGCCGCGTCGACGCCGTTCAGCGTGACCACCAGCGCGGCCAGCCGCGGCTCGGTCGAAAGGGCCGAGATCGAGCGCGGGTAGCCGTCCTGGACGGCCGAGTAGTCGTGGTTCAGATACCGGACGTACTGGTCGCCGGAGAAAAGGTAGGTGTAGGTGCGCGTGACGTCGGCCCCGTCGACCTTCTCGACCGCGTCCATGACCAGCGTCGCGTCGACGCGCCCGGTCCGCGCGATGCTGTTGACGACGTTGCCCCAGAACACGCTCACGGTCGCCGGATAGCGGTCGTCGACCTCGGTGTAGTCGCCGGTGGAGTAACGCACGTAGTGGTCGCCGGAGAAGACGTACGTCTTGCCGTCCTTGCCGACGAAGGCCGCGTCGACCTTGGTGAACGGGAGGCTGTCCCACCGCTCGCGGAGCGTGTAGGGCTCCGACCACCAGCGGTGCCGGTTGTCGAAGACGACGAACCGGCTGCCGAAGAACAGGTGCGTCTGGTTGTCGCGGCCGGTGAACACCGCGTCGACCCGCGCGAAGGCGGGATCGGAGACGAGGGTGACCGGAAGATTCCACCAGTTCTCCGCGAGCGGCCGCGGGTATCCGGCGTCGGGGGTGGTGTAGTCCCTGGTGGAGTAGCGGACGTAGAAGGCGGTGTCGTCGCCGTACACCTTGATCCGGTCGCCGGCCTTGCGGATGGTGAGCTGGAGCCCGCGCTCGGCGGTGACGTGCCACTCCGGCGCCGCCCCGGTGACCGGCGCGCCGTCGGCGAGGGTGATGGCGTGCTCCTGCAGGCGGCGGCGCAGCGCCGGCGACAGCCGCCCCGCGGCCAGTTCGGCGTCGTAGTCGCCGGGCAGGTCGAGGATCTGGCCGACCGGGCCGAACAGGTGGGTCGCGCCGTCCATGACGAACGCCGCGTCCACCCGGTCGAGGCCGCCCCAGTCGCCGGCGATGGCGCGCGGATAGCCGAGGTCGACGACGGAGTAGTCGGCCGTGGAGTAGCGCAGGTAGCGGTCGCCGCTGAACAGATAGGTCTTGCCGTCCATGCCGACGAAGGCCGCGTCCACCTTCCCGCCGGTGAGGACCGGCCGCATGAGGCCCCACCGCTCGGCGGTCGGCGTGACCGCGGCCGTGCCGCCCTGCGGGTCGAGCGCGACCGTCTTGCCGTCCTTGAACAGGTGGATCGTGCCGGATCCGGCCTGGAAGGCGGCCTCGATCGCGCCTTCGAACTCGACCGGGACGCCGGGACGCCACGCCTCGATCCGGCGCGGGTAGCCGTCGGCCACGCGCACGCCGTCGTTCTCCAGGCTGTCGGTGTAGCGGACCACCTGGTTGCCGGCGAACAGCAGGACGCCCTCGCCGTCGGCGTACGCGGCGTCGATCCGCGCCGCGGTGGCGAAGGCGTTGCGCAGCCGTCCCCAGCGGTCGGCGACGGCCATCTGCGTGGTGCCGTCGAACCACTGGTCGCCGCTGAAGACGTGGGTGCGGCCGTCGCGGCCCCGGAAGGCGGCGTCCACGGCCGTCTTGAAGATCTCGGGGAGCGGCGTCTCGCGCCCTTCGCCCTCCCACCACTCGCCGATCGAGCGCGGGTAGCCCTCGTCGGCGACCGAGTAGTCCTTGCCCGAATAGCGGACGTACTGGTCGCCGCTGAACACGTACATCCGGCCCTCGGCGTCGACGAAGGCGTTGTCGATCCGCTTGGGGTCGGTGAAGTTGTTCCTGACCTTGCCCCAGACCTGCTCCTTGGGGCCCCAGCGGGCGCCGCCGTGGGCCCGTGTGAAGGCATGCGAAAGGCCGTCGACGCCCCGGCCGACGATCCATTCGACGCCGTCGGGCCGTACGAAGGCGGCGTCGACGGAGGCGAGCGCGGCGAAGTTCGGTGACATGTCGGTCAGCGGCTTGGATCGCGGGTCGGTCAGGGCGTAGGTGGCCGCCGTGTAGGTCCAGTAGCGCGCGCCCTGGAACAGGTAGATGAGGCCGTCGCCGCCGGTCAGCAGCGCGTCGAAGCGGTCGACGCCGGCCGGCAGGGACAGCGGCTCCGGGAACTTGCGGACCAGGTCCTGGTCGTGGAAGGCGACGCCGACCTCGGTGGCCGACAGGCCGAGCTTGGCCGCGAGCCGCGCGAACCGCCGGATCCGCCGGTAGGTGCGGCGGAAGTGCGGATCGACGGCGACCCCCGTGAGGGCGGGCGAGACGAGCAGGTCGAGCGCGCCCGGCGTGACCGCGTCGCAGATGGCCTCGACGACCGGGCCGGGCACCCCGAACCCGTCCTGCAGCACGGCGATCAGCGCGTCGTGCTGCGCCGCGGCCAGCGCCTCGAGCCGGTCGGACACCTCGGTCACGGCCGCCGTCGTCTCCAGGGCGACGGCGTGCAGCAGGAAGAACACGTCCGTGCTGAAGTCCTCGATGCCGGGAAGGGTGAAGTCGAGCGCGTTGGTGACCGTGCCGAAGTAGCCGAGCCGATCCCACGGCACCCCGAGGGCCGCGTTGAGCTGTCCGGCCTCCGTCATCATGGCCACGAGCCGGACCTGCTCGTCGGGGTCGAAGCCGAGGTCGGCGACGGCCGCGAGGTCGAGCCGGTAGGGCGCCTGCGCCGCGAGGATCCCCGCGATCCGCTGGTAGACCAGACCGCCGTCGGCGGCCGTGAAGCCGGGGCCGAGGTCGACCCGGCCGTCAGGGTCGGTGAACAGGTCGCGGGCGTCCTCACGGACGCGGCCCTCGACGGTGATCGCGCCTTCGAGGCGGTCGGCGACCCGCTGCCCCATGGCGTCCTCGGCGACGGGCGCGAAATCGTCGGGCGTGAAGGTGTACGCCTCGGCGCGCGCGGCGGCGATCTGCGCGCGCATGGCCTCGAGGATGACCCGGCGCATCGGATAGAACTCGAGCGCGAGGCCGGGCTCGTCGGGGATCGAATGGAGGACGTACGCGTCGCCGGCGTCCAGGACGCCGTTGAAACGCAGGCTCTCCATGAGCGCGGCCAGCTGGGTGCCGGTCAGCCGCAGGTCGGCGAAGATGTCCGGATCGAGGGGGATGGTCGCCTTGCGGAAGGCGTCGACGCGCTCGCGCAGGATCGCGAAGGCGGGCACGGCCACGTCGCCGAGGTCGGCCGAGGCGGCGAAGGTCGCCGCGTTGGCGGGGTCGGCGAAGAAGTCCGGGACGAGGACCTGCCCGGAGTCGTCGAGATAGCCGTTGTAGATCAGGTTGTCGTACAGCTCCGACTGCTCGGCCGCCGACAGGTCGGGGAAGACCCCGGCGAGGTCGGACGGGTAGAACGCGCCCTCGAGCCCGGCGATCGCGGTGAACAGGTCGCCGCCCAGGTCGTCGTACTCCCCCGCCAGGGCGGGCTCGGCGGGCTGCTCCTCGGTGGTGAGCAGCCCGTCGGACTGCAGCAGGCCGGAGATGACGAGGTTGGTGAAGATCTTCGCGGTCAGCCGGTCGGCCAGGCCGAGGTCCTCGAAGTCCTCTTTGGTCAGCACGGACAGGTCGCTGACCGCGTCGTACGCGGCGGCGGGCACGGCGGCCGGGTCGAGGCGGAGCAGCCGGGGGTCGCGCGGGGAGACCACGCCGCTGTCGTAGGCGGTGAGCACGTCGTGCACCACCTGGGCCGACCGCTCGTCGAAGCGGTCGGACAGGAAGGCCTCGGGGCCGAACGCGACCGTCTCGAACTTGTCCTTCAGGGCGGCGAGGACGGCCTGCTGCTCCTGCTCGGATTCGGACGTGGCCGGCTCGCCGAGGATCTCGCTCAGATCCTGCTCGCCGAAGCCCCAGTCGCGCATCCAGGCGGTGACCGCGAGCAGTGTCTGTGCCAGCCACAGGCCGGCGACGGCGTCGACGCCTTCGAGGATGCGGTGGCAGTCGTTCGTGGCCGGGGTGAGGACCGGCAGGATGGGGAAGGTCGTGTAGCGCTGCAGCGCCGGGTCGGCCTCGAGCGCCGCCAGCAGGCCGAACAGCTCGTCCGCCGAGATCCCGAGCGCGGAGATGAGGCGGGAGACGCGGTTCAGCAGCGACAGGGCCGGCAGCCCGATCCCCCGGTCGAATGGACTGGACTCGTCGGGGTCGGCGTAGCGGTCGCGGAACCGCTGGACGGTCACCGTGACGTCGGACTCGGCCATGTCCATGGAACGTGCCAGGTGAAGGCGATAGTCACGGTTCTGCGGGGCGAGGATGTCGCCCGGCGGAGGCGGGACGTCGTCGACCGTTTCGGGGAGCGTGCGCCCGGTCAGTGCGGCGACGACGTCGTAGCCGAGGTCGTGCACCCGGTGCAGGTCGACCGCGGCGGCCAGGGTGCGCAGCCCGGCCACGTCGAGCACGCCGCCGCAGCAGTTGGTCACCACGAGGTCGAGGTCGGTCAGCGACAGGCCCGTGCGGCGCGACAGCCGTACGAACCGGTTGACCCGGTCGAGCCAGGTCAGCGCGATCGGGCCGCCTCCCGGCGGCGACAGGGCGTGGTCGCGGTCCGGGTCGATCGCGACCTGGCCGCCGCTGAAGGCCGTCATGAGGAGCTCGGCGAGCTCAGGCCCGGTCATCGAGAGGGCGGCGAGGAAGGCGGGGATGTCCGCGAGCTCGGCGGCCGGCCTGCCGTACAACTCGGCGACGCCCGCCTCGTCGGCGCGCGCCGTGGTGATGACCTGGACGTCTTCGACGGTGAGGCCGAGGTGGGTGCGCGCGACCCGGTCGCGGTCGACGCGCGCCGCGAACAGCCGGTAGAACTCGACCGGGTCGATCCCCAGGTGGCGGAGATGGACGCCGACCCGGGCGTCGGTGAGCGAGAACGGCAGCGCGAGGGGGTGCTTCAGCGTGCGCAGGGTCTCGTACGGCGCGGCGCTGACGAGGGTCTCCAGCACTTCGTTGACGACGTCGAGGTAGGGGGTGAGCGTGAAGGTGTGGTCCGCGTCGAGCGGGATGTTGCCGATGTCCGGCCTGCGCCCCAGAATCGCCTGATCGCTGAACGACTTCTCGAG
The DNA here is from genome assembly GCA_017592665.1 of Streptosporangiaceae bacterium NEAU-GS5. Taxonomy (GTDB): domain Bacteria; phylum Actinomycetota; class Actinomycetes; order Streptosporangiales; family Streptosporangiaceae; genus NEAU-GS5. The sequence continues at coordinate 23,982 of JAGFNW010000061.1, forward strand.
CAGTTTCAGCAGGTCGACGAGGTAGGCCGCCGGGGAGTAGACGGACCGGGCGGCATCGCCCTCCCTCAGGTCGAGAGCGCCGAAGAGCCGTTCGTAATTGGGTAATGAGGCATCGCTGAGCACGCGGGAGATCCCCCTTCACATGAGTCCCCGAGTCCCCCCGAATCGGGCCGCCTCATGCTCGCCGATCTACGCAACGGCGGCTACCTACTGGCAAGGTGACATGTCGGTTTGGGCATGCCAGGAGCGCTTTGCCAGGGCACGGTGCGGATCCGGCCGCGTGAGCGCACCCACAGCGCCATGACGAGGATCGGGATGCAGCACGCGGTCAGGAAGCTGACGTGCGTCAAGTGGCGGGTCGCCTCGATGCGGCCCTCGCCGAGGAGCACGGCGGCGAACTGCGTCACGATCATGAACGGCACGATCACGGCCAGGCGGCCGACGGCGGTCTCGGCCGGTGGCCTCCGGCGGCGTACGACGGTGACACCCACCCAGAAGACCCACGCCCACAGGACGATCAGCAGGATGGGCAGCAGCCGGAAGACGTTCCACACGGTGCCGTAGACCCGGATCCTGTGCTCCTTGGCCCGTGGCGGCATGCCCGCGTCCGGCGGATAGGAGCCGAGGTAGTCGAGGTCGAGGTCGGCGACGGCGCGCAGCCCCCAGCCGACGGCCCGGAACGTCTGGCCCGGGTGGGTCAGGTAGAACCGGGCGATGGTCCCCATGGTCACCCGGTCTTTGAACGCGTCGTACTGCGGGGTGAGCGCGGCGGAGCCGGGGCTGAGGATGTTGGTGTCCTCCTTGGCCGCGAGGGCCGGGTCGACGCCGAGGTCGGCGAGGTCGGCGCGGGCGTGGGGGTCGTCGTGCAGCAGCGAGCCGAACACGACGTCGTACAGCGCCACCTCCATCTGCCGTTTCGGCTGCTGCGCCAGCGTCGCCGCGGTCGCCATGACGAGCAGGAGGGCCATCGTGATGCCGGGTCCGCGGCGCGCCACGGCGCGGATCAGGCGGTGGGCGCGTGGCAGCCACCGGTTCGAGCCTCTGTGCGGCAGCCAGACCAGCGCGACGGCGATCGGCAGCGCGTACGAGGCGAGCTGGATCTTCGCGAGGATCGTCGCCAGGCCGGCCACGGTGACCAGCGCGAGCATGAGGTACGTGGCCCGCCCCCGCCGCCACAGCGCGAGCATCGCGACGATCGTGGCGCCCGCGCCGAGCAGCGCGGCCGGCTCGGCGTACGGCGAGACGAAGAACCCGGCGAACGCCGAGTCGGCGTAGACGAGCGCGACCGCGCTCGCCACGCCGGCCCGCATGGCCGTCGTGCCCGGCAGCACGCGGACCAGGGCGGCGCAGACCACGCCGACCAGGACCGCGCAGACCACCCCGAGCGCCCGGGTGTCGATCACCCCGGGCAGCCCGAGCATTCTCGTCACCAGCTTGGCCATCCACAGCAGCCCGAGCTGGGTCGAGTGGTAGTCCTCCCCCGACCCGTCCGCGCCGCAGGTCTCGCCGTACCAGGTGTGCGGTATCCACGTCGTGTAGATGTAGTTCCACATGTCGGCGTTCCAGGGCCGCTGATTGGCGGCGCCGAGGGTGCACAGCAGCCTCTTGCCGTCCCCCTGGTCGGCCAGGCCGATCGCGCCGCCAAGGAACAGCCGGGCCAGCATGACGCCCGTCCAGAAGATCCCGACGGCCAGGGCGGGCCGCATGGGCGTGGAGATCCTGACAAGCCGCACGAGCCGCCCGAATTTCGGCAACGTCATGAGTCGAGGCCGCCGCGGAGCGTGCCCTGGGTGGCCGCCCCGTCCGCGCGTCCCAGCCAGCAGGCCAGCTGCCGGTCACCCTGGTCCCATGTCTGCCGCGTGATGGGGTCGAAGGTCGCCTTGAGGTCGCCGAGCGGGCCCCGTACGAAGGTCCGCGCCTGGGCCGTGCACAGCCGGGCGGCCCGCCGCTGCGCGGCCGCGTCGCCCGGGTAGGCCTTCCAGCCGAGCCAGATCGGCGGTTCGAGCCATTCCGCGTCGTGCGGCCGGGCGCAGATCGTGTCCGTGCCCTTGAACCTGCACCGGCGCACGAGCGCGGAGTCTTCGCGGGCCATGATGCCCCGGAGCGGCACGGAGATCTCCGGGCCGCGCGTGTCGGTGAGCGTCGGCACCAGCAGGTCGCAGCGGAGCGTGCGGTCGCCGGCCGCCCAGGCCGCGCGCGTGGGAAACTTGCCCCAGACGCCGATTCCCCACTGCCCGTCGCGCGGGCCGGCCCCGAGGTAGGGACGGATGAGCGCGTAGTCGCACGCCTTCCCGATGGCCGCGCCCAGTTGCTCGGGGCTCGGCCGCTCGCGGGCGGCGGCCAGCGAGCCGGTGAACTTCGTGAGCATGTACGTCTCGGTCTGGTGCGGCTGCGTGCACGCCACGGCCGGCGCCACGTCGCTGCCGTTGTACAGCTCCTCCGGCCGCTCCATCCGATGGCACGAGCCGACCTTCATATCGGGGGATATCTGAGCGACCTTCGCGGCGGTGCCGGCCTCCCCCGACCCGCATGCTCCCGTCATTCCCAGCAAAGCGCAGGCCAGCAATCCTTGGGCCGCGCGACGTGCGGACATCCGAACCCCTCCCCGTTGACCCTCGTCGGCGACACCGGACGCTAGCCCTCACCCATTCCCCACACCCGAAACCGCGCCCCCCTCTCCCCCCAGAGGGTGAGCGCGAACGATATTCAAGACCGACACGCGACTGTGATTATTGAAATCTCGACACATTGAGTGATGCGAGTGGCAAAATCAGCGCGTTCTGGATACTTCGAAAGGACAATCCGTGCGCGTCACCCGGATGTCGGTCATCCTTCCCCTCGTCACATGCGTTTTGGCCGTACTGGCCGCGCCTTTCATGCTCACGTCCTCCTCGGCCGCCGCGGCGGCGCCGAAGGTGGTATTCACCCGGGTCTGGTATGACAGCCCTGGGTCTGACCTGCGGAGCAACACGAGCCTGAACCACGAATACGTCATCATCAAAAACGCCGGCGTGGGCCCGGTGAATCTCACGGGATGGGTCCTGCACGACCGGTCGCGGCACAAGTATCTTTTCGGCGCGATAACGCTCAAAGCCGGAGCGAAGCTGCGGATCAACACCGGGCGCGGGACCGATCGCGGCACCACTGTCTTCTGGGGCTATCGGGCCTACGTCTGGAACAACGACACCGACACGGCATACCTGCGCGACCCGGGTGGAAAGCTCATCGCCTCATGCGCGTGGTCCGTGCGGCCCGGGCTCGGCAGCGCCTATACCAACTGCACCTCGAAGAAGCCGCAGCCCACTCCGACGAAGACCACGTCCGCGCCGGTCGGCAGCATGGGCAACCCCGTCCCGGGCGTGCATCCCGGCGCGTTCTGCTCCCCCGTGGGCGCGTACGGCACGACCTCGGCGGGCACGCTGATGCGCTGCACCAAGAAGGCCGGCGAAACCCAGGCCCGCTGGCGGGCGGCCTAGCCGCCGGCCGCGGCGACGATCGAGGGGATGACGTCGAGCGCCGGCCGCCAGCCGGGCGGCAGCGCGGGCTCGGCTCCGGTGGTCACGGTGATCAGTTCCAGGGATGGCACGACGACCAGGTGCTGGCCCGCGTAGCCACCGGCGATGAAGGCGGAGCGCCCGGCCATGGTGGTCGTCCACCACAGATAGCCGTATGGGAGGTTCTCGGGCGGCCCGCCCGATGTGTGCGCGGTCGTGGCCTCGGCCGCGTACGCCGCGTCGAGGAGGGCAGGGCGGCGTTCCATCCAGAGACGCCCGAATCTGACCAGATCGAGCGGCGACAAGCGGAGATGCCCGAAGCCGTAGGTGAGTCCGTCGGGATCGCGCGGCCAGCTCCAGCCGCTGATCCCGAGCGGGCCGAACAGCCGCTGCTCGGCGTATTCCTGCAGGTCGCGGCCGATAGCCGGGTGAAGTCCGGCGGCCAGGACGTGGACGGCGCCGTTGTCGTAAGCGAAGCGCTCGCCGGGCGGGGCGAGCGTGGGTGCCGCCAGCAGGGCGTCGAGCCAGCCGCGGGGCAGCGTCATGATCTCGTCGATGTCGTACGGCCCGGCCGGGTCGGCGCCGCCGGTCATGGTGAGCAGGTGCCGTACCGTCACCGCGCGACGGCCCGCCGGGACGCGCGGCCCGAGCAGGTCGCCGAGGGTCCGATCCAGCTCGATCAGGCCGTCGCGCCGGGCGATGCCGACCAAGGTGGAGACCACGCTCTTGGTGATCGAGAAGATGTCGCCGGCCTGGTCGAGGCCGCGGGCGCGATAGGCGTGGGCGGCCACGATCGTGCCGCGATGGGCGACGACGAGGTGTTCGGTGGCCGACAGCCGCGGGTCAGTGCGGATGCGCGCGTCCGCGGCGGCGATGGCGTCGTGAAACGGCGTGCCGGTCAGGGGCATGCCCGCGATGGTAGAGATCCCGCCGGCCGGGCTCATCGGATTTTCGGCCGGCGGGATCGTCTGGAGCTGCTTACGGGATGAAGTACATGGGGTTGGGGAGCTTGAACGTCTTGAGCGCGAAGCCGCCGTTGAGGTCGCTCAGCTGGTCGCCGACGTTGATGATGATCTTGAAGCCGGCGTCCACAAGGGTCTTGCGTGCCGCGGTCTTGTACGCCTCGGCCGTGCCGGTGCTGTCGGCCGGACGGGTGATCAGGTGCGCCGGGTCGATCGGATAGCCCTTGGCGCCGAGGTCGGCGAGGGTTTCGACGCGCTGGTCGTAGGTGGCGCCGGACTTTCCGGTGACGGTGTTGCTGCGGCGGCCGGTGATGAAGAACACCTCGATGCCGTGCGCCTTGGCCCACTTGGCGATGTTCAGCGTCGGCTGGATGGTCACGAACGCCTTCTTGCCGAAGGCGAAGTCGTTGAAGATCCCCGCGTCGAAGATGTAGTTGACGGCCAACTCGAAGGTGCTCTGGGTCTCCTCGCTGGTGTCGTCGATGTCGAGGACGATCGCCGGCTTCTTGGCGTGCCTGTAGTGGCTGCGCAGGAAACTCAGCGCGGCGCCGTCGACGCGCGCGACGTCCGCGGCCCATCCGGTGCGACCCTTGTTCGCGTAGTAGGCCGTGATGTCGAGGGGCAGTTGGGTGGCGACGGTCCCGAGGTTGTAGGCGGGCTCGTGGGTGCTCACGCGCGCGGGCGCCGGCCCCTGCGAGCCGGCGATCGCGTCGCCGCCCGCGAGCAGGCCCGCGGCGGCGGTGACGGCGACGGTGGCGCCGGCCACCTTGAGAATGGCCCTTCGGGTGAAGCTCATGGAAACTGTCCTCCTGTGTAAGAAGAGACCAATATCTCCCGCCTCAGCCGCCATCGCACGTCACACGCAGCACGAAACGGACACGAATCCCTGAACAACTCGGGTGGTGTCCAAGGCGTCAGCGCTGTGCCGACTGTTTGGGCAGGCATCCGCGTACGCCGCCCTTGGCGCCCGCGTTGAACGCGGCGAGCCGCTGCTTGGCGGTGCCGTGGTCGCTCGACTTGGTCCATGGCGTACGGTCGCCCAGCCGGTTGAACGCGGCGGCCAGTTCTTCGACGTCGCCGCTCTCGAATTTCAGCGTCCTGTCCTTCGCCGCGCCGAACAGGGCCGCCCCGGCCAGGCAGTCGGCCTGGAGCTCGACCGCGCGCGACACGAGCCTTCCGCTGATGCGGGCCTGGATGGCGTGCCCCCACTCGTGGGCGATGACCAGGTAGACCCAGGCGTCGCCGAAGCGGTAGCCGCTGGCCATGAAATCGAGATCCCAGGCCATGAAGTCGCCGCGGCCGCAGTAGGCGGCGTTGTTGAAGCTCAGCCGCCGATTGCCGCAGAAAGGCGCGGCGCGGCCGGCGCGGGAAAAGCCGCCGAAAATCTTCGGCGCCGAATACGTGCCGCCGAATAACGAGCGGAAATGGACGGCCCAGAAGCGGTTGGTCGAGTTGACCGCCGTGACGATATCCGAATTGATGTCGTCTCTTCGTACGGCCGCCTCGCTCGCACCTGCGCCGAGTCCGACGGCGCCGGCGGACACCACCGCGACAATCAGACCGGCCACTAATCGTCGCACCATGCGACCTCTCCTTTTTCGACGCTCCGCGCCGTTCGTGAACGTGGGGCAGCGATTCCCGTGATCCGGAAGGTGTCACTACCAACTATGACAGATTTGACAATTCCTGTGTCACGCCATAGATATATGCCATCCCCCGCCTGACCGTGTGCGTCATGCCGTATATATATGCATTCGGCGGTCCCCCGGCTGCGCCCATGCCGCAGGACTATGGCGCGCCCGTGAGATCGCCCGGTCACACAGGGATACGGACGAGGAGGTCGACGTGTTCGACCTGATTTCCGCCGAGCTGGAGGCCCGGCTCGGCGAAGAGTTCGCGGCGGCGCCCACGCTGCCGGACTTCCTGGCCAAGACCTCCCCGCTGTCGGCCGCCGAGCGGCGGTTGATCGCAAGCCAGGCCCTGGTGCTGCTCGAGCAGAACTACGCGCATCTCCCGCTCAAGACGACCCGCTACGCCATCAACCCGGCGCAGCGGCTGCGGCTGCTGATCGCCCGGATCGACGAGGACGGCGCCGGCGAGCCGGAGTGGCGTTTCCACGCCGAACTGCTCGACATCTTCACCTCGCTGCGCGATCTGCACACCCGCTACACGCTGCCGCACCCGTTCTCGGACGCGGTGGCGTTCCTGCCGTTCCGGATCAAGGAGTTCACCGGCGGCGACCGGCTCCGCTACCTCGTCGCGCCGCTGCGCCCCGGCGCGCCCGCCTTTCCCGAGGGGCCGTTCCAGCCGGAGGCCGAACTGATCCACTGGAACGGCGTGCCCGTCGCCCGCGCCGTCGAGGTGTTCGGCGAGCGCCTGCCGGGCGCCAACCCGGCCGCGCGCCGGGCCCGCGCCGTCGACTTCTTCACCGTCCGCTCCCTCGGCATGACGGGCCCGCCCGACGAGGACTTCGTGACCATCGGGTTCACCGACCTACAGGGGGCCGCGCGGGAGATCCGCGTCCAGTGGAAGGTCACGCTGCCGCAGACGCCGGCGGACCAGGCCCTCGCCGGTGAGAGCGAGCTCTGCGTCGACGTCGAGGCGCTCCGCGTGGCCGAGGTCCGCACCCGCCTGTTCGCGCCGGACGTGGTCGCCCGCCGAAGCGGCGCCCGTACGGCTGACGCGGCTCCGGGCGCGATCGAGGTTCCCGCGGCGTACGCCGGAGTCTTCGAGGCGCGCAGGACCGGCACGGGATTCGGCTACCTCAGGATCCGGACCTTCGTCTCTCCTGATGACGACATCGCCGGGATGGTCCGCCAGTTCATCGGCCTGATCGACCAGCTGCCGCCGAACGGCCTCATCCTCGACATCCGCGGCAATCCGGGCGGGCACGGCGTGGCCGCGGAGCTCATGCTGCAGGCGCTGACGGCCCGGCCGTTCCAGCCGGAGCCGTTCCAGTTCCTGTCGACCTCGCTCAACCTGCGCATCTGCCGCGGAGACCAGCAGCTCGCCGCGTGGCGGCCGTCGCTCGAGCAGGCCGTGGAGACCGGAGCCGCCTATTCGGCCGGGTTCCCGCTCACCGCCCCCCGGCTCCTGCCCCTGGTCCCACAGGTCTACTTCGGGCCGGTCGTGCTGCTCACAGACGCGCGCTGCTACTCGGCGGCCGACCTGTTCGCGGCGGGGTTCCAGGACAACGGGATCGGGACCGTGATCGGCCAGGATCCCACCACGGGCGCGGGCGGCGCCAACGTCTGGAAGACGGCCCGGCTGCTGCAGTCGATGAACGACCGGCCCGACTCCCCCTATCGGCCGCTCCCGTCCGGCGCCGAGTTCAGCGTGGCGATCCGGAGGATGCTCCGCGTCGGCCCCAACACGGGCACGCCCGTGGAGGACTTCGGCGTCCGCCCGGACGTCGTGGTCCCCGCCACCCGGGCGGACGTGGTCGGCCAGGACGCCGACCTGCTGGCGCGGGCGGCCGAGGAGCTGTCACGCATGAAGCCCCGCCGGTTCGAGGCACTTGTGACCGAGGGACCGACCGGCGTCGCGGTGACCGTCGACGCCCACGGCGTCGACCGGGCCGACATCGTCCTCGACGGCCGACCCATGGCCTCTCTGGACGTCGGCGCCGGCACGGTCTCCACCATGGTCTCCGGCACCGTCCGCGACGAAGTCGCCGTCATCGGCCACGACGCCGCCACCCCCGTCGCCACCCGCCTCTTCCGCCGCCCCACCCCCGGATCCCCCCTAACCCTCCTCACCACCCTCCACCCCTAACCCCATCCCCCCGCTTCGTAGGTGCGACGTCGCGCGCCGCCGCTATGCCCCCAACGCTCCATTCGCCCCGCATGGGTCAGGACCGCGAAAGCGTGCACACTCGCGGGGTCGGGGTCGCGAGGACATGCGGGGCCGCATGGAGGCGAGCGGCTGCGGCGAGGACCGGGGCGTGAAAGGGCGCGGTTGTGGAGGACGGCTACCCGCACCAGCACGCCCGCGAGGTTGCGCGGTTCCCCAGACCCCGACCATCAGCGCCGTCCGGAACAGCCGCACCCGCCACGCCTACGGACCCCAGCCACCACTACGGCGACCCGCCTGATGACGCACACCCGCAGCACGCGCTACGCACCCCGCCCGGAACGAGGCTGATCGCGAGGAGCGGAGGCGGACGGGCGGGACGTCGCGCTTAAAGCCCAGCGCAACCAAACGCGCCCGATGAAGCGGCCGCAGGCCGGACACCAGAGCCCAGCCACAACGCGCGACGGCCCGTCCGTCCGTCGCAGCGCAACGCCCGACCGGCCATCCCGCCCGGAGCCGCCAGGGACAGGACGGCATGCCGGACGGCGCGAGGGCGGGCGTGTGCGAAGCCCGGGCGCGAGGGCGCGAGGGCAGGGCGGCGCCGGGGGCGGCGGGCTGGGGCCGGGATGGGCCGACAGCGCGGCGCGGGGGGCGAAGGCGGCGTGGCCCGGGCAGGGTAGGGGCGTGGGGCGGGGGGCGGGGGGCGAGGGCGGGGGGCGGGGGGCGAGGGCGGGGTGGGCGCGGGGCGAGGGCGGGGTGGGCGCGGGGCGAGGGCGGGGTGGGCGCGGGGCGAGGGCGGGGTGGGCGC
>JAGFNW010000062.1 GCA_017592665.1 Streptosporangiaceae bacterium NEAU-GS5
GAGCTATCGCAGTCCGATCGAGCATGAGCAGCACTCCGCTAAGGTGCTACTCGCCGCATGACAGCTGGTGTCCACACTTCGGGGTGAACCCCCGTGTACCTGTTCAGGGTCGCCCAGATGCTGGGCGACTACGAGGCTCACGGCGCCGTGCTGCGCCGCTACTCCCGCACCGTCAGCAAGCTGACCGGCGACGAGGCCGCTGTCGTGGCCCGGTTCGCGGCATGGCTGCGGGCCGCAGAGCGCAGCGCCTCAACAGTGCGCTCTTACGGGACGCTGGCCGGAGAGTTCACCGCGTTCGCCGGAACGCGCGGCGGGCTGGCCCGCTGTGACACCGCGACGGTCGGGGCGTTCACCGCCACGCTGGCCGGCTACCAGGCCAAGACCGTCGAGCAGAAGCTGTGCGCCCTTCGGTCCTTCCTGCGGTTCGCGTCCGGAGTGGGCCTGACCGCCGTCGCGGCGGATGCGGTCCCGGCGGTGCCGTCCCGCAAGCAGGCCAGGGTCCCGTCGGTCTGGGACCCCGGCGACGTGGCCAGGATCTTGGAGGCGGTCGACCGGGGCAACCCGTGCGGGAAACGCGACTACGCAATCATCTTGCTAATCACACGGCTCGGGCTGCGCAGCATCGACGTCAAGCGGCTGGAGTTCGCCGACTTCGACTGGCCGGGCAACCGGCTGTCGCTCGCCCAGGCCAAGACCGGCCGCACGGTGCAGCTGCCTTTGCTGAAGGACGTCGGCTGGGCGGTCATCGACTACGCCCGCACCGGGCGTCCCGCCAGTGACTGCCCGCAGGTGTTCCTGCGGCACACCGCCCCGGTCGGCCCGTTCTCCGAGCAGGACCACCTGCACCAGATCCTGGTCAAGCACGCCCGGGCGGCACACGTCCCGGTCAGCGACAAACGCCGCCACGGCATGCACTCGCTGCGGCACACGCTGGCGACCCGCCTGATGGAGGACGGCACCCCGGTCGAGCAGATCGCCGACATCCTCGGCCACCAGTCGGTGACCTCGACCGGTGTCTACCTGAAATCCTCCCTCGGCCTGCTCGCCCGGTGCGCCCTGGATCCCGACGAGCCCGGAAGGCAGGTGCCGCAGTGAGCGACAGCACGAGCCTGGCCAGCGTGATCAGCGCGCTGTCCGCGGAAAAGCGCGCCGTCGGCTACAAGTACGACGCCCAGGAGCGAGTGCTCACCCGGTTTGAGGCGTTCTGCCGCGAGGAGTTCCCCGGACTGGGCACGGTCACGAAGGCCTCCGCCGAGGCCTGGATCGCCGCGGCCCGCGAGCGGGGGGTCAGGCCGGCGACCCTGCAGGGCCTGGCCGCGCCGGTCAGGGAACTCGCCCGGTGGCTCGGCCACCGGGGCACCGAGGCCTACCTCCTGCCCGCAGGCGTGCTGCCCAGGCCCGCCCGCTACGTCCCACACATTTATACCGGCCAGGAACTGGCGGCGATCTTCGCCCAGACCGACCGCTGCCGCTACAGCTCCCAGGCCCCGTCCCGGCACCTGGTCATGCCGGTGCTGTTTCGGACGATCTACGCCTGCGGCCTGCGAGCCTCGGAGGCACGGCTGCTGCGCCCTGGCGACGTCGACACCAGCGCCGGGATCCTGCAGATCCGCGACGCCAAGGGCGGAAAAGACCGGCAGGTGCCCGTCTGCGGGTCGCTGCGCGAAAGGCTGGCCGGCTACCGGGCGCAGGTCGCCGGGCAGCCGGGCCGGGACTGGTTCTTCCCCGGCAGCACGGCCGGCCGGCCGCTGACACTGGGGAACATCTACAAGAACTTCCGCCGGTTCCTCTGGCAGGCCCGCATCTCCCACGGCGGCCCGGGGCGCGGTCCCCGGGTCCACGACCTGAGGCACACTTTCGCCGTCGACAACCTGCGGTCGTGGTTCGACCGCGGCCAGGACGCCGGCGCGCTGCTGCCGGTCCTGCAGGCATACATGGGCCACACCTCGATCGGCGACACCGCCTACTACCTGAGGCTGACCGCCGAGTCCTACCCCCAGATCGCCGCCCGCGTCCAGCAGGCGGCCGGCGACATCGTGCCGCCCGTCACCGGGGCGACAGGCCATGGCGACTGACTTCGCGGTCTTGTTGCGCCGCTTCCTTACCTCCCATCTGGCCGGGCTCCGCGGCTGCTCGCCCAACACGATCGCCTCCTACCGCGACACGTTCAAGCTCTTGATCGCCTGGTTCCGCGATGAGAGATCGGTCCCGCCGGGCAAGCTCACCCTCGATCACATCGACTCCGTCGCCGTCACGGCGTTCCTCGGCTGGCTGCAGGAAGACCGGCACAACAGCGTCTCGACCCGCAACCAGCGCCTGGCCGCGATCAGCTCGTTCGCCACGTGGATGCAGACCGAGGACCCAGCCCGGATGGCCTGCTGGCAGGACATCCTCGCCATCCCCGTCAAGAAGCAGGACCGCCCGGCCATCGCCCACCTGACCACGGAGCAGACGCGCCGCCTGCTCGCCGCGCCCGACCGGTCCACCCGCCAAGGCCGGCGCGACGCGACCCTGCTCGCCACGCTTTATGACACCGGCGCCAGGGTCCAGGAACTCGCCGACCTCGCCGTCCGCGACATACGCCTTCAGCACCCGGCCATGGCCTGTTTGACGGGCAAGGGCCACAAGACCCGCCACGTTCCCCTGGTCGGCAACACCATCACGTTGCTGGCCGCCTACCTGGAAGAACACTGCCTAGACCAGCCCGGCCACGACGATCACCCGGTGTTCTTCAACCAGCACCGGGCCAGACTCAGCCGCGGCGGCATCGCATGGATCATCAGCAAATACCAGGCCCAGATCGACGACCCGCCGCTCCCCAGAGCCAGCATCAGCCCCCACATCCTGCGCCACAGCAAGGCAATGCACCTTTACGAGGCGGGCGTCCCGCTGCCCTACATCCGCGACATCCTCGGCCATGTCGACCTGTCGACCACCGAGATCTACGCCAGAGCCTCAACCGAGGCCAAACGCAAGGCCCTCGAAGCCACTTACCCGGGCATGGTCACCAGCGACCTGCCCGAATGGAACCAAGACCCCAGCCTGTTGGACTGGCTCGCCAGCCTCTGATCGGATCCTCGGCGTTATGCGCAGTGCTCGCTCGCCGAACCGGCTCCTACCAGGCCGTCCACGCCGGCACTGCGCATAACCCAGCACTGTTCATTAGGCGGGGTCGCGTCCCCGATCTTGTCGAACATCTATCTGGACCGGTTGGACGCCTTCGTCGAGACCGTTCTCATCCCGGAATACACCCGAGGGCGCTCCCGGACACCGAACCGGGAGTACCACAGGACGTACTACGCAATGCGCAGAGCCCTCGAACGCGGCGACCACGCCGCCTTCCGGGAGCTGCGCAAGCGGCTGCGGTCCCTGCCCAGCTCCGATCCCCGAGATCCCGGCTACCGCAGGCTCCGCTACATCCGCTACGCCGACGACACCCTGTTCGGGTTCATCGGACCCAAGGCCGAAGCCGAGCAGATCAAGGCACGCCTGGCCCAGTTCCTGCGCGACGACCTCAAGCTCGAACTGTCACCGGACAAGACCCTGATCACCCATGCCCGCACCGGTGCGGCACGGTTCCTCGGCTATGAGATCACCGTTCAGCACAGCACCACGAAGATCACCAACCGGCGGCGGTCCGTCAACGGCGTGATCCGGCTGCGCGTGCCCATCACGATGATCCGGGCCAAATGCTCCCGCTACCTCAAGCGCGGCAAACCCGCGCACCGCTCCGACCTGTTCGGTGCCCCGGACCGGGACATCATCAGAACCTACGGAGCCGAGTATCGCGGCATCGTCCAGTACTACCTGCTCGCCAGCGACGTCTTCCGGCTTGACCGGCTGCACTGGGTCATGGAGAAATCGCTGCTCAAGACACTCGCGGGCAAGCACCGCTCGACCGTGTCGGCCATGGCCAGAAAGTACAAGGCCAAGGTCGACACGCCCGTCGGGCCTCGCAAATGCTTGCAGGCCATTACCGAGCGTCCGGGCCGGAAACCGCTGGTCGCACGGTTCGGTGGCACTCCGCTGCGACGCGACAAGAAGGCCAGGATCGTGGACAGATCCGCGATCAGGCCGCCCACCCGGCGCAAAGAGCTGGTCTCCAGACTCCTGGCCGGGCGCTGCGAGATCTGCGGCGGCGCGGACGGCATCACCGTCCACCACGTCCGAAGCCTCGCAGAACTATCCGATCGCAGGCAGCCGCACCCGATCTGGATCACAGTGATGGTCAAGAAACGGCGCAAGACCCTCGTGGTCTGCCGACACTGCCACACCACCATCCACACCCACGGCTGACGGAACCACGAAGATCACTGGAGAGCCGTCTGCGGTGAAAGCCGCACGGGCGGTTCGGGCCGGAGGCCACCGGAAAAGGACCCGCCAACACTGGCAGACACCTCGCCGGTGGCCTACCGGTGCTCCGCTCGGGGCGTGGTGCGCCAACACCGGCGAGTCGCTGGCGATGTTGCTGCGCACCGGCTCTGCCGGGTCCAATACCGTCGCCGACCACATCACCGTGCTCACCGAGGCGATCCGGCAGATCCCTGAGGCCTACCGGGCCAAGATCTGGATCCGGATCGACGGGGCGGGCGCCACCCACGACCTGGTCGAGCACATGAAAGGGCTGAACACCACCCGGCGCACGGTCCGCTTCACCGTCGGCTGGAAGATCACCGATGTCGATGAGGCCGCGATCGCCGAGCTGCCCGCCGGTGCCTGGCAGGCGGCTGTGCGCCAGGACGGCCGGGTGCACCCGCACGCGCAGGTCGCCGAGCTGACCGGCGTGGACGAACGCGCCGCGGCCTGGGGCGTCAGGCTGCTGGTGCGTCGTGTGCGGCCCTCGGCCCGCGATGCCCGCCAGCTGACCGATCTGGAGAACAAGACCGGCTGGAAGTACGCCATCATCGCCACCAACCTGGGACCGCGCGGGTTGCGCGGCATCGGTGGCAGCCATCACGTGCAGTTCATCGACGCCGTCCACCGTGACCATGCCGAGGTCGAGGACCGGGTGCGTACCAACAAGGCCATGGGGCTGCGCAATTTGCCGTCAAAGACCTGGAACGTGAACGTCGGCTGGGTGCTGGTGGCCAACCTCGCCGCCGATCTGGATGCCTGGACCCGGTTGCTGGGCCTGTACGACGATCCTGACCTGGCCAAGGCCGAGCCGCAGACCCTGCGTTACTGCCTGTGGCACCTGCCCGCGCCGGCTGGTCTGCCACGCCCGCCGGCGCATCTTGAAGATCAGCGCGACCTGGCCGTGGAAGAGTGTGTTCCTGACCTGCTGGCAGCGCCTATGTGCCCTGCCGGCACCGGGTTGACCAGCACGAACACGACCCGGCAACCCCGGGAAGGAGTCCACAGCACGCCCTGCGGTCCGTGGGAACCGCCGCCTACCCGAGCGTCTCGGGCGGTTGGCTCACCCCGCAACGCATCCCGAAAAGGATGATCAGGCGGAAACATCCGCCATGTCGAGCGATTCAACCGACACTATTCAGGCGTGAGTCATCGAGGTCATCGAGGCTAACCGCCGCCCGCACCGCCGGCCATGATCGGCGCGCAGACCAACGCTGGTGTGATCATCGCCGACGAGGCCACCTAAGCGCAAACGGCACGATCCGTACCCCATTCAAGCGGCGCTGTCATCCGCCGCACTACAGCCCTCCACTTCTTGGACCGCATGAATGAGGTCGGCAACAGGTTCGGGCTTGGCAGCGACGGTGTGTGGTCCCATTATCAAGGAGTCGAGAGTCGAGCATGCTGGAGCCTTCATGGCGCATGTCTTTACCCATGTGGAAACACGACAGCTCGGCCAGTATTGGCTGGGACGACAACTCGGCGCGGGTGGTCAAGGTGTTGTCTACGAGGCGTACGACTCGAAGGGCACCCGCGTTGCGATTAAGCTGCTCCGGACGGATCGAGCAGAGAATGTACGGGCACGAAGTCAATTTGCCAAGGAGGTCGCCGCTGCAGAACGTGTCGCTTCCTTCTGTACGGCACGGCTGATAGCTGCGTCCCGGACGCCTGCGACGGCTGCGGGAAGGATTTGTCGTCCGCCGACAGCATCGGGTTTTCTCGCCGTCAGGTCCGCGACATCCCCCTGGTCACCATGACGGTGACCGAGTATCGCGCGCATCGGTGCCGGTGCGGTGGCTGCGGCCAGGTCACCACAGCGACCTTGCCGCAGCAGGTGGCGGGATCGCCGAGCTCGTACGGGCCGAACCTGCGCGCGCTGGCGACCTATCTGCTCGTCTTTCAGCATGTGCCAGTGGAACGCTGCGCCCGGCTGATCGCCGACGTCACCGGAGCGCGGGTGTCACCCGGCTGGGTGAGCTCGGTCCTGTCCGAGGCCGCGACCCTGGTCGCCGGCAGCATCAAGCTGATCCGCGCCCTGCTGACACTCGCCCACGTGCTGCACGTCGATGAGACCAGCACCCGGATCGGGACGACACGCCGCTGGCTGCACGTAGCCTGCACGACCACGCTGACCTTGCTCGGACTGGGCGACCGCTCCCGCGACGGCGCCAACGGGCTCGGCGTGCTGCCCGGTTTCCGGGGTGTGCTGGTGCACGATTCGTTGTCGCTGTATGACGGCTATCCGGACGCGCAGCACCAACTGTGCGGATCGCATCTGGTCAGAGAGCTGACCGCCGCAGCCGAGGACCATCGCGGGCAGCGGTGGCCCGAACAGGTCCGCTGGGCGCTCGCGGAGCTGAACAAACAGGCCGCCAAGGCGCGCGCGGACGGATTGACCGAGATTCCACCTGAGCGGGCCAAGGTCTACCTCGAGTCCTTCCACCACGGCATCCGTGTCGGGCTGTCATTGCATCCCCGCGCGCCCGGACGGAAACAGTCCCCGGCCCGTAACCTGCTGGAACGTCTTCAGCGGCGGGTCGGGGACGTGCTGCGCTTCGCCGATTTCCCCGGCTGGGTGCCGTTCACGAACAACGCCGCGGAAAGGGCCCTGCGCCCGGTGAAGACCCAGGTGAAGATCTCGGGCTGCCATCAGTCCGAGACGGGCGCCGCCGCCTGGCCGACCGTCCGGTCCTACCTCGACAGCGCCCGCAAGCACGGCCTGTCGGCATTCGAGGCGATCCACCGCGCATTCACCGGCCACCTGTGGATGCCGCCGGTCGCACTTGACGCCTGATCAGCGCATATCGCTCAACGTCACGAAAGCTCGTGAATGCTTACGATCCCGGCGAGTCTGCGGTTCGTGACCGAAACCTTCGGAGCCCGCCAGCCGCTCGACACCCTCAGACCCGCGCGCTCGCCGGCCTCGGCTTCACTGTCACCAAGGCGGGGAGAGCAACCTTGAGTCGACGGTAAACAGCGATAGGTGCCGCTCTCGCCGGGTTATGGGTGGCGACGTTCAACGCGTTCAATCTCAGCGACTTCAGTGGTGGCTGCTCGCAGGTGCCGTGCCGTCCACCCTGAGCGCGGCGCTGGTGGCGGCTATCAGGATGGCGCAGCGCAGCGACAAGGCGACTGGTAGGTCGCCGGTGAGCGTCGGGCGAGCCGAATCACGTTGCCCTCAGCCAGGCCACCCAGGAATCAGGGGTGCGCCAGGCCATGGCAGGGATGCCCGCTTCTTCCAGAGCGCCGGGATAGACGCGGTCGTAGACAGCGGCCCAGGCAACGGCGCGGTCCGGCTGGGCCAACAGCCATGGAGTTATGACATGGTCGAGCTGCAAGACACTGAGGCCCGGCAGGTCGTCTTCCTGTAAGGAGCCGGTGGCAAGCCCCTTGGCCAGCAGGCCTTTCCAGCACGTCAGCACGAGCCGGGCTGTGTCGTTGTGTGCGTCGACGTCCATCGGACAAACGTCAAGGGGAAGCGTGTCCTGGGTGATCTGGGCCCAGATCACGGGCATGGCGAGCAGGCGGGCAGCGTGCAAGCGATGAGTCCCGTTCTCAGCTCGCCGGTAGAGGGGACCGGCCGGCCCGGGAATCCGCGTGACACGGATCGGATCACCCGTCAGGTTCCACACCTTCAGCGCTTGCTGCACCGATGCGGTCAGCATCGCTTTGGCCATCGCGGGGACCGTGGCGGGCCGGTGGCTGGCGAAGTCGTTCCAGCGGTTCCCGGTCCAGGCCACCGCGGCGGGGTTGATCCATCCCGCGGTCTCGCTGGTGCCCAGTGCGACCAGATCGCTGCCGCCACCCAGATCACTGACGCGTGAGACGGTCGGGTCGGTCAGCCCCTGGCCGAGATGAGGCGCCAAGGGTTGGGTGGCGTTGAGGTGCGCAGCTGTCCGGTCGAGAACCTCGGTAATCGTCAGATCGGTCAGATCGCCTGGCCAACGCTGACGGACATTCTGGAGCATGGAGGAGAACCGGCTCACATGCGCCTGCCGGTTGGCGTTCCACGCGTCCTCCAGGTCGACCGCGGGGGAACTTGTGTAGTGCGGGTCGTTACCGCGGTGATCGGGCAGCCATCCCCCGAACGGCAGCAGTTCGTCCGGCGCCCATGGCTGCTCGCATTCCCAGACCACGTCGATGTCACGATCTGCCGGGACGCTCCAGCAGCGCAGCAGCACCTTAAGCGCCTCTGGAACGGGCACCCATCCCTGATAGGCAGGTCCGAGTAGTGCCTGCTGATCGTCGTGCACGGCCTCGAAATAGCCATTGGGGTCGTAGCGCTGGACATGCCAGCGCAACGGCGGTGTCTGCGGCGAGCAGCGGCTTTGCGCCAGCGTTTCCCGCCGGGCCGCATGGTCGGCGAGTTCGTCGTTGAGTTCGAGGTCTTGCTGGTGACGGATCTCCTGCAGCGTCGGTGGAGCCGACGCGGGCGTGGGCGGGTCGATAGCTCTGGTGGTGATCAGGTGAGCCGCCCGTTGCACGTAGATCAGTGTTTCGTACAACTCCCCCACCTGCTCAATCTGTGGTGTGAGAGTCAGGGTGCGCCGATTGACTGCGGCCAGCGCGCGCTGAACCGCGAGCAGGAGGATCCTGACGCGCAGCAGCACCTGTTGTTCACCGGACTGTCCACCGTCGTCGTTATCTGGCTGGTGGCCGGCCGTAGGAAGATCGACCCTCGCCTGCGCCTGGGCCAGGAGGACGGCATCGTGAATCACTTCTGCGTCGGATTCACTCGGCGATACCGCCCAGGCCAACAGCCGCTGCCCCACCGTCGCAGCAATCCGTCGGCCGTGGGGAAGCAGACGATCCCGGCCATCTGGACGTCGACAGGGATCTTCGGGCAGTGCCGCACATGCCGGACAACAGAGCATGTCACCCACCCGGACCACGATGAGGCGTATACCGCCGCCTGACAATCCATCCCGCCGCCTGAGACGTGTTCCCGAATTTTCCCGCCTTCTCGGCTTCCCGACTTGCCCGAATGGTTCCGGCGTCCCATCGCAACCCACCGAACAAAGCTCTGGCCAGCCGCTATCGCCGCTCTCACTGGTAAGACCGCATCCCAAAAAGCAAACCTCGCACGAAGCGACGCGGCACTCTGAGGGGGCCCTCCTCACGGCAGCCTCCTGGTGCCACTCGGTATCAACGGCGCGCGAATCCACGCGTCGTCGTCACGGATGTCAACGGACCCGCTCGGTCGGATCGAGCCGATGACCAGCCCCCTCCGCGACACAGAGGGCGACGAGTCATGGTGCGAGGCCGGCCACGCATGGCCCAGAGATGTCTCTACCGAGGCCGTATGACGTCCCACAACAGACGTACCAAGGACAGGGCCGCAGACACTGCGCCCGGCACCCACCACCATCGATTGCGGCCCTGCTGCTCGTCGCGGTCCATATGCGTTACCTCCGTCTCGACGATGGAACCGGTCTACTTTGAGAGCGGCAGCGCGAAGATGGTCAAGAACCTGTCGGCGATCCGAAGGTGCAGAGGCCGGCCCGTCGTCGCGTACTGGGAGGAGAACTTTCCCTCAGGAAGGCACCCCCAGCGGCGCCTCCATGACGTGCTGACCTTGTCCGATGCAGGGGGGCAGCGTTTGTATGACGCCAAAGTTTCTACCTGAGCCGTGGGCGTCGCCTACCCTGAGCAGCGGAGGGGCCTCCTACCCGCACGGTTTCACGAGGTGGCTGGTAGGAGGCCCAACCGTTCTACCTCTCGTGGTGCCAGACCCACAGGATCGACAAAGCTGTGCGTATCACAGCGAGGACCGTACGCAGACCCTCGTGCACAGTGCTTTTCTCGCTCGGGTTGTCACCAGTCCGGCGATGCCACACCTCGATCACCTCCGATGTGGTCCCGTCCCCGATAGACAGGACTGGGGTGGATCCGGGGTGACGCGAGTCGAGCGGCTCGACCTGTCTGGAGTCTGACAGGCGTCCGACCATCGCCCGATCGAACTGGTGCGCAAGTAGTCATCGCAGGATGACAATCCTCAACCCATAACTGAGGCGGTAGTGCGTCGCCCCATTCGCGTGCTTTGTCCTCAAAGTCGGTCCGACAGATGTCAACATTAGATGCGTGGGATCGGCAACAGATATGAACGCCACCAAACATCGGATGTGCGTGTTATCGAACGTGACTGGGAAGGTGGTAGGGGCAGGTCCGTTCGCGTGGACGAGTCTTGTGCAATCAGACGCGTCCCGCAGGTTACGGCGACGATCTCCTCAGATCCGCTCGAGCGCCACGACCGGCTGGGCCAAATGCATTTGCAAGTTCAACGACGGCCACCTGGTCCTCAGGGTCCGCGTGATCGTATACGGCTGCCCGCGTCGCTCCTGTACTCCGGAGTAACGGGCGCATGGTCGGCCACCCGATCATGCCCAGATCCGCTTCCGATGCTCACACATGAGGAAGACAAAGCCTGCCCAACATGCTTGGTCGATCTCTGCAATCGCCCGACAGTCGGGGCAAGGACTTCACGACACCCCGGGGCAGCTCACCAGCACCCCACCACGACGTCGTGAAAACCGCCAGAACGCGACCTCACCATCACTGCACGAAAGAGCGCACAGGTTAAAGATCAAGCTTAGATTCGATGGAGTCCCGCGCATGCGTTCAGGCAGCGGTCGCATGAGACGTCCATGCCAGCAACGAATCGGTCCCCAAGCGCTCGTCGGAGGTCACCGACGGAAATGCCAATACTTGAGAGCCTTGCGTCGGGTTGGGCTGGCTTCGCGACAATGCTTACCTCTTCAAGAGTCATCTCGACGATCGTCGAAACTAGGCTGGCTCGATACGTCTGATCGCTGGCGTGCTCGCAACCCTGCTCGCGAAGACATACCCGGCACCACCCAAGGTCGTCGGAGCCACCCGGTACGAGGTAGACAACACCCGGGAGGTGTGGACACTCAGACAGGTCGCCACCGCAAAGCGAGCAGCGCTTGCGAGCGTAACCGCCGACAGAGAGGCCGACCCGAGTGTGAGCCAGCGCCACCGGACAGCGCTGG
Source organism: Streptosporangiaceae bacterium NEAU-GS5 (assembly GCA_017592665.1). GTDB lineage: Bacteria > Actinomycetota > Actinomycetes > Streptosporangiales > Streptosporangiaceae > NEAU-GS5. The sequence goes on from JAGFNW010000062.1 coordinate 11,364, forward strand.
AAGTAGTCTGTTCCCTCCCGCGCGACCGTGCAGCCGAAGATCTGCCTGACCCAAGTGGCTGCGCGATCCATCTCCTGGTGGACGGTGTCTTCAAGGTTGGTGTCTTCTGCCCAGTTCAGCGCCGACGCATAGGCCGAGAGCGCTTCGCGGGCCTCGCCCTCGGCAGCACTGCTGTCGGCGTCGGCCACCAGAGCCGATTGCGCCGCGACGATGCGGGTGCGTGCATTGCCGAGACGCGAGTCGATTTCCTGTTGGTGGTGCGCATCGAGTTGGCGGTGCGCATCGAGCAGGTCGTCGGACGGCCCTGCTTTAGCGAACCCCGACGACGTGACGGGGAGCGCGTCGTCGGGTGCCGACGAAAGGGGCGCAGCAGGAATTGGCTTGAGGCGCTCGATGGCACTAGTGACCGCCATCGGTTCGCCACGGATAGTCCAAGTCGTGCTCGACGAATCTGGCCGAGCATCTGTGATCTGGATCTCGAGCTCGCGCGGATTGCCGCCGGACCGGCTACGGCGAATCCACCCCATGAGCCACTTGGCGCCATCCCAAGCAGCGTTCGTCAGCAACCCCAAGGCAACGCTGACAACTGCCGTGGCGACGGCGCTCTTCCGCACCTCAAACAGACGTCGACCTGATGGATCGGCATAGGCAACGCGATAGCCGGCTGCGCGTAGGTTCTTGCCCAGGAAGACTGTGTCGGCTGGGTATAGGCCGCGGCCTTCCTCGTCTCGACCGACGGGAAGGATGACTAGGTCAACGTCGCTGAAGGCTCGGACCACGCCAGACGCGACGGCGTCGACTCCTTCACGAACGACTGCCGCTGACGAGGACGCAGAGGTCATGTCAGCTCCTTTCGGAGCGCCCCACGGCGCACCATCCTCCAATGATGCCTGCGCGCGTCGACACGTGCGTCGGCAAGACAGGCTGCGGCCCTCGGGCACCACGGGATCACAACGATTCCGCGTATGCCGCCTGTCGGTGCTGTTCGTCAAACTGAACGGGTGACGACGATGACCCCGCAGGACGCACGCACCTTCTGGAAGGCGCTCATGGACAACGCCTCAGCCGTCATTGCTGACGCAGACGTGCTGCTGAGCGCAGGGTCGTTCGGTCGTGCTCGCGCCCTGACTGTGCTGGCTCAGGGTAAGTCAGCATGAGACGGCCGGCTCCGGTTCTGTCCGTAGTCGCTTCATAGCTTCCGTGGATCAGCTCACGCTGGAAGACAGCGGGGGCTGGAGCCACACACAGAAGGGAGCCGACCGTCATGAGGAGTCTGACAGGATCGGCCGGGCCGATCCATCTGGGCATGGACACCTCCAAGGACACCATCGTGGTGGGCATCCTGCGCGCGGGCGAGGAGATCCCGATCGTGGATCGGATCTTCCACGATGAACCCTCGATACGCCGCCTGATCGGCCGCTTCGCCGACCCGAGCGCCCTGCGGACCTGCTACGAAGCCGGACCCGGAGGGTATGAGCTCCACCGGCTGCTGACCTCGATGGGCGTGGCCTGCGACGTGGTCGCCCCGTCCCGGGTGCCCAAGGGGTCCGGCGACCGGATCAAGACCGATCGGCGCGATGCGATGCGTCTGGCCCGGCTGCATCGTGCCGGAGAGCTGACCGCGATCCGGGTCCCCTCACCCGCCGAGGAGGCGGTGCGGGATCTGGTCCGCGCCCGGGCCGATCTGAAGGCCGATCACAAACGCGCCAAGCAGCGGATCAACGCGATGCTGCTGCGGCAGGGCCGTGTCTATCGCGACGGGGCCAAATGGACCGCCGCCCATGAACAGTGGCTGAGCGCCCAGCGGTTCACCGAACCCGCCCTGACCGCGACCTACGGCCACTACCGGGCTGCATTGCAGGCCCGCGCGGCCGATTTGGCAGCGATCGAAGCCGAGCTGTCGCCTTGGGCGCTGCACCCGTCGCTGGCCGGGGCCGTCGCCAAGCTGATCGCCTACCGGGGCATCGCCGAGTTGACCGCACTCACCTTGGCCGGCGAAGTCGTCGACTGGCGGCGCTTCTCCTCGGCGCCGGCGTTCATGAGCTTCACCGGGCTCACTCCCAGCGAGTACTCCAGCGGAGAACGCACCCGGCGCGGTCACATCACCAAGGCCGGACCATCCGGGGTCCGTACCGCTCTGATCGAGTCGGCGTGGAAATATGAGCACCGGCCCGTCCTGGGCGCTACCCTGCGCCGGCGGCAACAACCAGCTACCACGGCGACCATCGCCCGGTCCTGGACCGCCCAGCGCCAGCTGTACGCCAAGTTCCGGCAGTTGACCGGACCGGGGAACAAACCCCGCAGCGTCGCCATCGTCGCGGTCGCCCGCGAACTGGCCGGCTTCGTGTGGGCCGAGATGACCAGCGAGTAACCCCATGATGAGCAGCGGCGCGGCGTCTTCTTCGAACGGCGGCTCCGACCGCCCGCCGACGCTGTGCCGTCCCAGCCGGTGGTGTACCGGGACGCACGCCGCGGCAGGAATGATCCCCGTGATTGCTTTGAGCCACCCAACGCTCGGCGTAAGTGAGGGGCCCCGTCCTGCGAACAGCAGACCTGCGATCTCGACACGCGAATATCAGAGTGGCAGTGGCGAAGACCACGACCCCGCTCCGGTACACCACCCCTACCCCGCGCGTCCTCCACCTCGGGTCTCAGCGTGGGATCCCCTTCCCGGAGCCTCAAGACCGTTCGTCCTCGCTTCGCTGCGGGCGCTGCGTCTTGACCCACCGGGTCGGTGTCCCCTTGCCCAAAAGCCGAGAGGATGCGAAGAAGAACAGCACGAAACCACCCCGAACCAGGCAAATGAGGCTGCAAAGCCTTGACGGGCCATCTCATATCAGCAATCAGAAGGATCTGTGACGCTGAGCGATATGCGCTGATCAGGCGTCAAGCGCGACGGGTGGCATCCACAGGTCGCCGGTGAAGGCGCGGCGGATCGCCTCGAACGCCGGCAGGCCGTAATTGCGGGCGCTGTCGAGGTAGGAACGAACGGTCAGCCAGGCGGCGGCACCCGCCTTGGACTGATGACAGCCCGAGATCTTCACCTGCGTTTTCACCGGCCGCAGCGCCCTTTCCGCGGCGTTGTTCGTGAACGGCACCCAGCCGGGGAAATCAGTGAAACGCAGCACGTCGCAGGCCCGCTGCTGGAGACGCTTCAGCAGGTTGCGGGCCGGGGACTGTCTGCGTCCGGGCACGCGGGGGTGCAACGACAGCCCGACACGGATGCCGTGGTGGAAGGATTCGAGGTAGACCTTGGCCCGCTCGGGCGGGATCTCGGCAAGTCCATCCGCCCGCGCCATGGCGGCCTGCTTGTTCAACTCCGCCAGCGCCCAGCGGATCTGCTCGGACCACTGCTCGCCCGGATGATCCTCAGCCGCGGCGGTCAACTCTCTGACCAGGTGCGATCCACATAGTTGGTGGCGGGCGCCGACGTAGCCGTCATACAGCGACAGCGGGTCGTGCACCAGCACACCCCGAAACTCGGGCAGAACACCCAGGGCGTTCACGCCGTCGCGGGAACGCTCGCCCAGGCCGAGCAGGGTCAACGTGGTCGTGCAGGCCAGATGAAGCCAGCGCCGCCCAGTGCCGATCCTCGTGGTGGTCTCGTCCACGTGCAGGACGTGGGTGAGCGTCAGCAGGGCTACCGGCGCATCCACGGCGAGCCGGCCGCGCTCGGCATCAAGGTCGCCGCCTCAACCGTCTGGGAGATCCAGAAACAGCACGGCATCGCGCCCTCCCCTGAACGTGCGCATACCGCGTGGGCCGACTTCCTACGCGACCAGGCCAGCGCGCTGCTGGCGTGCGACCTCTTCGAGGTCCGCACCCTGACCGGCGCCCGACTGTATGTCGCGGCGGTCATCGAGCACGCCACCCGTCGCGTCCGCATCGTCGGCACCACCGCCCACCCCACCGGAGCATGGGTCACTCAGCTCGCCCGCAACCTCGTCATGGATCTTGAGGATTCCGGAAGGAAGGCCCGCTTCCTCATTCACGACCGAGACGCCAAATTCACCGCCGCCTTCGACGCCGTGCTATCCGAGGCCGGCGTGCAGGTCGTCCTGAGCGGGATTCGGGTCCCGCGGATGAACTCGGTAATGGAGCGGTGGATCCAGACCTGCCGACACGAACTGCTGGACCGCACCCTCATCTGGAACCGCCGCCATCTGCTCCACGCGCTGCGCGAGTTCGAGACGTTCTACAACGGCCACCGGCTCCATCGAGCTCTCCATCAGGCAGCCCCGCTTCGCCCGCTCCCCCATCCGAGCGCCACCCAGGCGGAAATCACGCGCCTGAACATCCGCCGGCGTGATCGACTGGGTGGAGTCCTCCGGGAGTATCAACATGCGGCTTGACCTGCACGGACGAATAATCGGCATCCGCAGAGCCAGCCCAGGACGCGGATGAAGATCAGATACAACAGACGGAAACACACGAGCAGCGACAATAAACCGCAGGTCAACCACCGCGCACAAGTATTGGCACACCACACGGGCCGTGCTGCGGGCCTACCCGTCGGCGGCCACCAGTTACCGAGTCTGCCGGACAGCCGACCCGGTAACTCTCATTAGTCAGGTCACACCATGACCCGGCATTGTGTCAGATGATCAGCCGAGATCACTGAGAAACCGCAGGTAGTAGCACCAAGGGCTTGATGGCCCAGCCTTCTACAATTCACCGCGTTCAACTGCGAGGGCCAACTCCACTTTGGAGCGCAGACCGGTTTTTGCGTACACCCGGGTGAGGTAGACCTCGACGGTCTTACGGCTGTAGTGCAGCTCCTCGGCGATCTGCGGGTTGCTCATGCCGCCCGCGACCAGCTCGATCACCTTACGCTCCGACGGGGTGAGCGCGCCGCTCGAGCTCGGCGCCAGCCCGGCCTCACGCAGCCGCGTCGCGGTCCGCTCGCGCCACGGGGCCGCGCCCAGCTCGGTGAAGATCGCGTGCGCCCGGGCCAGCTGGCCGGTGTCTCCAATGATCGCCAGCACCAGCCGCGCCCTGGCCTCCTCGAACGGCAGCCCGTCGGCCCTGGCCCGCTCCAGCGCCGCGCCCGCCCTGCTCTTGTCCTGGAACGCCCATCCGGCCACCAGGTCGGCGCCCATCTGGGCCCGGGGCGTGCCGGTGGCGGCCACCTCGTCGAGGCTCCGCGACACGGCGCGGGCCGCGGTCAGGTCGGCCCCGCCGAGAACCATGGCCTGTACGGCCAAGGCCCGGTGGCGCACGTCCCCGGGGCCGATCTGGAGCGCGTGCTCGACGTGCCGCCGGGCGGCCGCGCGGTCGCCCCGGCCGAGCGCCACCCGAGCCGCGTGCACGGCCCGCAGACTGATTTGCAGCGGGCAGTCCGGCGGCTCGTCCGTGAGCACCTTGTCGGCCTCGTCGTAGCGGCCCTGGTCGATCAGGATCTCCAGCTCCACGTTTCGCAAAAGGCCGTAGTTCTCCATTTGCCCGGCCTCGGCCAGCGCCCTTCCCGCAATCTCGATGTCGGCCAGCGCCTGCTCCCACTCGCCGGCCAGCCGGCGCACCACGGCCCGGCTTCGTACATTCTGGCCCGCGATGTCGTGCCAGCCCAGTGCTCGGTGGATCTTCTCGGCCTGCTCCAGCAGCTCGACAGCCCGGCCGCGTGACCCGGCGACCGCGGTGACGTGCGCGGCCGACTCCAGGGAGGCCAGCCGGGCGGCCGGCGGGCTCGCCGCGGCGAAGGCCAGCAGCTCGTCGATCGCGTCCTGGGCGCCCGCCCAGTCACCGCGGACGACCGCGTGCATGGCGAGCGCGCCGAACGCGATCACCCGATCCTCGGGCGGGCAGTCGGGCATCGCCGCGGCGACCAGGGCGACCCGCTCGGTCGTGTCGTGGCCGAGCTCGGCCTCGATCAGGGCGCACTGCGCGTGCATCGCCGTCGTGTCGTCGGCATGCGGGAGCTGGGCGGCCGCGACCTCCAGGGCCGGGATGTAGCCGCCCATGGCGTGCGCGGCACCGACGACCGTCAGCGCGGTCCGGGTGCGCCGACGCCCGGGCGCCAGCAGATGGAGCGCGCGCCGCCCGGCCTCGAACGCCAGCTGCGGGCGGGAGCCCTTCCAGTACGACAGGGCTTGGCGGGCCAGCAGCTCACCACGTTCGGTCACGTCGGCCAGATCGGCGGCGCGGCCGTACCAGTGGGCGGCCGACAGCGGGGCGGTCCACCGGGTGAGCTCGGCCGCGCGGAGCATGGCGGGCAGCGCGTCCTGTGTGGAGCCGCCTTCGGCGACGTGTGTTGCCCATTCCAGGACCCGGCGGGCGCCGCTGAGCCCCTGCGCGCGCAGCAGCTCAGCGATCTTGCTGTGCAGGCCACGCCGCTTGGCCGGCGCGAGGTCCGCGTACAGGGTCTCGGCGACCAGCGGGTGCGCGAACCGGTAGCCGTCGCCCATGTAGACGAGCACGCCGTCGCGTACGAGCCCGACCAGCGCCTTCTCGGCCTTACGCGCGTCCAGCCCGGCCAGTCGGCCGAGCGCGGCCAGCGTGCCGGGCGTGTCGATCGCGGTGGTGTCGCGTGTACGGCCGAGCGTGGCCAGCACGCGGGCCAGCTCGCGCTCTGCCTGGTCGCGCTGGAAGACCCGGCGCAGGATCGCGCCCCGGCGGGCCCCGGGGTCGGGCGACTGGACCGCGCCGCTCTGGACCAGCGTGAGCACGGCCTCCTGGACGAACCACGGGTTGCCCCGGCTGGCTTCGTGGATCCGTTTGATCGTCTCGTCGCTGGGCGTGCGGCCGAGCAGCTGGGTGACAAGTTCGGCCACCGCGGTCATGGAGAGCGGCTCCAGCATCACGGTCATGTCGGCGTCGAGCAGGGGCTCGTGCCGGGCCGTACAGACGACGACCAGCTGGGGGACGTGCCGGGAAAGCGAGGAGAGCAGGCTGAGTGTGTCGGCGTCGGCGTGGTGGACGTCGTCGATGGCGAGCAGGGTGGGCCCGGGCAGCGAGGCGAGCAGCTGCGCGGCCAGCACCGCCGGAGCCGTGGGCGAGTTGATCCCGGCCACCGACGGCCTGGTCGAGGGGCGGCCAGACTGGCCCGCGGAGCGGTCGATCGCGTCGTAGAGCTCCCACAGCACCTGCTGCCCCTCCGCGTCCCGGCCGAGCACCTCGAGCGCGTCGACGAGCGGCGCGTACGGCAGGCCCTCGTCGAGCTCGCGCGCCTGGCCGCGGAGCAACCGCACTTTCGGGGCATTGGCGATGACCTCATCCAGCAGGTGGGTCTTGCCGATGCCGGCCTCGCCGGTGATCAGGATGGTCTTGGGAGGCCTGCGCAAGGCTCGGAGTATCTGAGCAAGGACCGCAGCGCGCCCCACGGAAGCAGCCGAAGAGACCATCCCTGGAAATGTTTCGTTGGGACTCTTACGTTGCTTGGAGTCAGCCTGGACCGTGGATTGTGCCCGACGAGTTAGTTCGGGATTATTGTGTATCCATAGCAGTGGGCTAGCATTCCAGTTCGCCAGGAATATCCGTAGATCATCGATAGCTTCGGGATGCTCGTGAAGCAGTTCGTCGATGCGAACTCGCCAGCGGGGAAGGAGACTCCGGCGGGTTTGATCCCGATCGGGATGTGCAGCGGCCCCCACAGCAGCGGCCGATCGATCGAGAAGCTCGGTGATAGTTTCTTGGCGGATGTCACCGCGGCTGAACAACCGGATGAAGACCTCCCTGGCTTGTAGCCAGGTGTTTGTTGCCATAGCTCCGATGAGCGTGACGCATGTCGCTTCAATAAGTTCGATGGCTGTGTCCGGCGGGTTCACTTGCGTGAGATAGGACAGGGCCGTCTCGCTGATGAGCGCAAACGAGTCGTGCAAGGCTGGGATGGATTGATCGCCGAGGCCAGCCGGGACACGGAGCAAGGACCGGAAGACATCGCGATCGCTTCCAGCATGGGATTCGATCTCCGCTGAGACCTCGGTCAAAACGTCCCGGGTTTGGAGCATATCGATTGTTCGCCAGACTTCTGAGCGGCTGATCGATTCCAGCAACGTTTCGCGCGCCCCGTCGACGAACGCATAGAGTCCTCGCGCAGGATCCTCTGGCCGCAGAAGGCCACTGAGGATAACCTCAGCTAGGTGTGATGGGCGGGGCCGATCGATCATTCGCCGTAGCAGGATGCGCATCAATGGCAGCCATGGAGTGGTCACCGCGATGTAGGCGCACAGCAGATACGCTTCCTCGGACACGGCCGCCCGAAAGCGTGACACTTGCTCGGTCATCGGCAGTTGATGCTCAGCCGTGACTATCCTATCGTGGGACTTCGGCCGTCGATTTGTATGCGTAATCGATATTGGCACGCCTTTGCTGCCGGTGGTTCCAGCCAGGAGTCTGGCCCAGTTGCCGAGCCAGCGCGGTGTGAGCTCTAGAACAGGAATGGGAATTGTGTCGGGGATCCGTTCGAGCGTCACATCCCCCACCGGCCTATAGCTCAGCGAGCTGTTAGGTGACCCTAGACGGAAGGACGCCGCCATAGCGGGTTCGGTGATCAGGCTACTTCGGTGCCACATACGTTCGGGGAGTGTGTGGAGGATAGCCGTAGGACCATGTCGGGCCCAGCGGTGAACGACGCGTTCCGCTCGCCCGTCCCACCAGATGCGTCCGCCAGAATCGGTGAGAACGATGATAACGCGGCGGCCGGAGGGGGCGATCAACACGTCCGGGTCGTGGCTGCCTGCCCCAGTGGTACGAGGGGTGACGGCGAGGTGTCCGCTGTGATCGGACAGGTTCCAGATCCGGATATCACGAAACGCCCCCAGTTGGAGGAACATGCGGTGCAGCTCGGTGGCTAAGGGCTGCCATAACAGCATTGATGGACTGGTATCGACAATCAGGCTCAGGTCAAGCCAACGCTCAGGGAGGGCAGTCAGAACGGGCATCCAAAGCCGAGTGTGGGCAGGCTGCTCGGCGATGTAGCGAGCAGTCGCATCCTCGTCGACCAAATCCATTCGACGCGACGGGACTCCTCGTTTTATCGGGCGTAGTGCCCGCTGCAATGCGAGAGACTCAGTCAGCATTGGCGCGTTCGGAGTAAGAACGATCTTGGCGTTGGCGTCTGCGACTGTGGGGCTAGGCTGAGGAATATGCAGCTCTCGCGGCGGATCGGCGCTTCGCGCAGCCGTGTCGCGGTGTGGTAGCGAGGAGCCCCGTGTCGCATCCGCTGATGAACCGGACGAGGGGCCTACGTCCCCTGTCGTCTGCAGCTCAGATCGTCCATCGTGCAGGTGATTGGCCAGCCACAGGGCCTCGGCAAGTTCCAGGCCAGTCAACGGCGCGCCGATTGCGTTGCATACCAGGGCCAGATCAAATATCTGGGTGCGGGGTTCAGTCGTCATCGGTATCCGCTAAGCCCTCGCCCACTCGTCGGAGGAATGGCATGATCTTATCGGCGAGTGCGAGCCGATCTGCGGTTCCCACGCGAGCGTGATGAATCAGATGGACCGCGTTGAGTAATTGATCGGTGGCCAGCTCTCCGGAGTTTCTGCGAGCGAAGAAGTGCTCGATCAAATCATCACTCTGAGATGCCAAGTCTCCGAGGTGGGCACGGACGATGCCTGTCAACGTGGCACGATCGGGCTGAGGTAGCTGTGCATTCATGCATCTGCGTAAGAACGCCGGCGGGAATTCGCGTTCACCGTTGCTAGTCATAATGATCAGCGGGAAGGCATTGCACAGTACAATACCACCGCTAACCGTTGCGCGTCCACCTATATCGGCAGTACGGACCTCGGCCTCTTGACGAGCCAACCGAGCGAGCTCAGGAATGTGATACTCGCCTTTCTCAAAGATGGTGAGCAGGTCATTAGGCAGATCGATATCGCTTTTGTCAATCTCATCGATCAGCAGAACACGGGGACGACGATGCGGCAGCAGCGCTGTACCCAGCGGCCCTAGTCGGACGAATCGCCCTGCGTCCTCCTCGCCATCGAGGTCAGCGGCATCTTTGCGGCTTGCTTCGTAGAGACGAGTGATCGGATCGTATTGGTAGAGGCCGTCGCGCAGGGTCACACGGCTAGTGATGGGCCAGTGTAGGACAGGTCCCAGGCGTAGCTCGTGGGCTACCGCGTAAGCCAGTGATGACTTGCCGGTGCCTGGCCGTCCCGTCACCAGCAGCGGCCGCCGTAGGTAAAGTGCCGCGTTCACTTGCTCGACCGCGGCCTGTGCGGGCCGGTAGTTTTCGGCTTGATGAAGGGAGCCGGCGCTTACCCGGGGCGGATCAGGCGGTAGATCGATGAGTGGTCCGCCTTCGAAAATCCTCCAAGGCGGTGGAGGAGACAGACTGTCGATGCCATCGTGCGGCTGACCTGTTCCGGTGTATACCAACCAGTCGGACATAATTCCTCTCATTACGCCATCGCTAGAGGCGGGTCAGGTCGGCGCAGCGGATCGTCCCAAAACAGCGTGATCCAGCGCCCACACTGGTCGCGGTCGAGGCCTTCAGCCAGTCGTCGCACCTCCCGGACCTGCATGGGCAAGTCGTCGGGAGCACAGTTACGCACGAGGGCAGACATTTGTTCGACGAATCGGTCGCCGGGACACGTACTCTCCTGCGCCCCCGTGGAGTGTTCCGCACACGTCCAGCGGCGTGACCATAGCATGATCGGCACGCCATATTTGAGTGCCATCCGGCGTTGCCGTTTCCAGGAGCCAGCGCCGATGACGACAGTATGGTCGTCGCCAGCGAGCAGGGCGCGTAGCGCACGGTCATCTCGCCGATCGCGACAGTCGAAGAGGTCGGGGGCAACTGCACCAGCTCGGCGCAGTTCGCGCCAGCGAGTAATGGCCTTCTCGCGACGTACGCCAGGCTTAAGACGGCGCACGTCGCGGATCACGACGGGATACAGCAGGCCGAGGGGTTCGCGGTCTGCGGGATCGCTAAACCATTCGTCGACCGGTCGGTCTAACCACGTTTCTGGCATGACGAACTCGATCAAGAACTCTTGCCCCTCGACACATTCGAGGAATTTTGGAAGCTCCTGTTCAACTTGGGCTCGTACCTGTCGCGCAGTTTCAATAGGGTCGAAGTCTACGTGTCGAGTTCGCGTCGTTCCCCACGTGGACAGTGCCAGGAGGTAGCCACCCGCTCCGCTATGATCGACCCGAACGATAATGGATGGGATGGAGGCATCGTGGGGTTCGCTGCGCCCCCCCGGAAAGAGCCGGCGGATCTGATCAGCAACAGCGCGGCGTGTAAGCCGGGGCGCCAATGCATCGAGATAGGCATTCAGGCGGATCGCGGCTATCTCTCCAAGATCGTGCTCTTCTGCGACATGGCGTATTGACTCCCATACGGTTGCGAATCGCGCCTTCGCCGTATGGAAGGCTTTTGCGTATATCTCCTCCAAGGGGGTATCTGTCGTCGAGCCTTGCACCAGCGCTCGCAGCTCGCGCCATATCCGAGGGTCGAGCCATTTGGGGTATAGCCAGTCATCTAGCGGTTCCCAGTGTCGGCGTAAGGACGGAATTGGGAGCATGAGTCCGATGCGATGCTCGGGGCTGGGGTCGGCGTCGGTGACCATTCCGACTACGGCGTCTGCATCCGGAGCGTAGACGGCTGCTCCGCTGAATCCCTTCCCCAGCTCCTCGCCGAACCCGTCGGTGTTAGTCAGCTGGATCCACTCACCCGCGACATGCTGCGTCCAATCGGCGCGCACTGTTGCTATTGAACCGGTTCTGATGTTGCCGCGCCGGAAACCGTAGATCTTGAGATTGCCGTGTCCGGCGGTGCGCAGTTCCGTAGGCCTGGCGAGGGTCGCGGGCGTGATCGCGACAGGTTCCGCTAGCTCAAGCACAGCCATGTCGCCGTAGTCGCCTTGACGCGCCCACTCGCCCCGGTAAAGAACGCTCGCAGGCAAGTCGTCGAATGCGCCTCGCCCGCCGGGAAAGCTGACCGTTGTATTGTCACTCCCATCGACAACGTGTGCGGCGGTCAGCACGTGGCGCGTGTCGATGAGAAATCCGGCGCCGACTCGCCCTGCAGCCTGGATACGTGCATGCCAATGCGGTTCGCGCATCATTGATTGCTGCCGGGTCGGTCGCGTGCCCATGAGAGCGTAACCGTCAGGTGTGCTTCGGTGGCCGCCTTGGCGATCACTGCGCCTACCTCCGCGTTGAACTTCACCCCAAACGCGATCTCTACACCATCCGGATCGAGGGCAGCGTGCCGGAACGCAGCGAGTGCCTTCACCGCAGCATCTCGCACTCCCTCAAGAGCCGTCTCGAATCGCTGCTTGGCCTGGTAGACGACCTCGTCCGCCGATAATGATGCTGATCGGAACCCGCCTGGATCTGCATCGTCAACCTCGACGACAACTGAGCCTTCGTTCGTCTCCCAGCGAAGCAATTCGTTCATAGGGCCGCCTTCACTGTGGAGGCACTGTCTGTCGGATCAAACATAGCAAGATCACAATCTCAGGTGGGAGCAATGCGTCACTATCTGGATACACTGGCCGAGCTCACGACGAAATGGGTATGCGGGGGCGTCCTCGTTCTCGCCCTCGCGCCGCTGCTGGAGTTTGCCCCGGTGGTCACGATGCTGCATCCTTTACTCGCCAAGCTGCTCGGCAGGCCGAGGACGGGCGTCGTGCCTGTTCTCCTCCGGAGCGGCGCAAGGCGACGGAGGACATCGTGAAGTCTGCTGTGAAGGCCGACCCGCTGCCCGACATGATGCTCGCCGGCAAGTTCGAGCCCTACATCCCCTATATCCGTTTTCCGCATTTCCGGAATCTCGTCGACCACACCGAGATCGAGTTCACCTACCCGGTGACAGCGCTTGTCGGGCCCAACGGGACGAACAAGACGGCGATCCTAAGGGCGATTCAGGGCTGTCCTGGCAGCAAGAACATGGGTAAGTACTGGTTTTCTACCAGTCTTGACCCGATCGGCCCGAACGACCGCCACCGGTGCATCCACGGCTACTGTGCGCCGTCGGCTGGCACGGTCGTGGAAGTGGTCAAGATTGCGCCTGCCGATAATCTCATCCGCCCAGGTCATAGCCTTACAGGATGTCGCCCAGCATGTGCGAGCTTCGGCCGCAGTGACCAGACGAAAGGCGCCATGATGAAGCGCCGTGCTTGTACGCCTGGCCTATTTGACCGTTACCACGCCTTCGCCGCGCTGCGGCTGCTGCCGATGAGTGATCGGGGCAAAGACGTCGAGATCCTCGTCCTGCGCCACCAGATCACCGTCCTTCAGCGGCAGCTCGGGCTCCCCCACCAAGGTGAGATTCACCGGGGAGGATCGAGCCTTCCTTGCCGCCCTGCTGACATCGCTGCCCCGCCAGGGCATGCGCAGGCTACGCCTTCTCGTCAGCCCGGACACCGTCCTGCGCTGGCACCGCGACCTGATCAAGCAGCGTCACGCCCGCACCTGCCGGCCGAAGCGACCGGGGCGGGCCGCCCACCGTCCGCTCCATCCGCGTTCTTATCCTGCGCCTGGTCCGCGAGAATCCATCGTGGGGGTATCGGCGGGTGCACGGCGAACTTGCCACAGATAGACCCAACCTGCGACGGCGGGCCGCATATCCAGGGCCCGGCCGCGGAAAGGCGCCGGAAGATTCAGGTGGGTCGAATAGAGTGCGGCCTGCTCGTCGGCCCATCGTCGGGTTACCGCGCCGCTGTCGAGCAGACCCAGCAATGCCCGGTGCGGCGGAGCCGGCTGCACCAGAGCAGAAAGCCGCGTAGCCAGCGCACGCTCGACCCGTCGGTCCTTTTGTTTACGGGATTGCTCATCGGGCCGTTCGCCGGGTTGTTCATCGGGCCGCATGGACGCGGCCACCGCCTGGCCGGCCAACGCCACCGAACCAGTCAACCACCGCGAACACCATTCGGCTAACTCGCCATCATCGAGCTGCGCCTTCAGCGAACTCAACTGCACACCACCTCGGTGCGTCGGCTATCCGCAGCCCGCATTATCGCAGCCGATCGGAGTCCGCGCGCGAATCTTGACCACGTTCGCAGTCACCGCCACAGGCAGGATCTGCAGCGACTGAGACCCGATTCACGGGCGCAACCTCGGGTCCTCAGTCGGACCGGCATACATCGGCGGGCAAGCGTCGTGGACGGCGTACGCGGCACCGTGCCCCACTCAGCCGCGGCATCTGGATGCGGCAGCCGGGTCGGCGCGACCGTGCGGTATTCGAAGTGCGGGCGGTTCTCTGGGGGTCAAGCCGATTCGAAGGGCTTCTGATCTCAGCGTTTCCGCAGGCGAGAGGCTGATGATCTGAAGTTATCGAGTGCAACAGGTGGTGCAAGGACCTCGCCGGTGTGTCGGTCAGGCTGTGGCGGAGGTGTTCAGCTGAGCGGAAGAATCGTTTCGTGGCCCGGGTCGACCCACCGGGTTTCGCTCATGTCCAAGGGGGACAGAAGGACGGTAAGGCAGCCTGCGTGTGGCGTGTACGAAAACGCTCGGCTGTGATGGATCCGTACGGCTCGCGGTGTTCGCAGGGGCGATAGCCGTGCGTTACTCGTGAACGAAATCAACGTACGATTCTGGCGGTCTTCGACGGGTTTCGTGACGCGCTAAGGCGAACGACCTAGCGGCCGCATCAGTGGCATCAGGAGATAACTGTGTGGGGCGCTCGCCTTGACCCCGCCATAAGGATCACGATAGTCGTCATGGCGAGGCGGAGCGGGACCTGGCGGTACGCGCTGGGCTGGTGGGCCGGGCTGACGGCCGTGGCCGGCGCGCTATTAGTGATCGGATGGGCGCTGCGCGGCAAGGACGGGTTGCAGACTGCCGCGAACCTGGCGCAGTTGGTCGGTGTCACGCTGGTGGTTCCCACGTTGTTGGTGCCGTTGTGGCGGTCGTGGAGACGGGCGGTGGCACGCCTGGCGGTGACTTCCGCACATGTGACCCACGCCAAGGACGTGCTGGCCGGGCTGGTGGAGCGGCAGTGGAAGGACGAGGCGAAGACGCGGTCACTGGACCATCCCGACCCGATCCCGGTGCGCTGGCGCTCGACCCACGATCCGAGAGTGGTGGATCAACTGGCCAACCTCACGCCGGGCCCTCGGCGGTTGACCGCCTCCAGCGACGACATCGCTGCCCTGACGGCGAAGTTCCGCCGCATGCGGCGTCGCCGCCTGGTCATCTTGGGTGATCCTGGCACCGGCAAGACCACCCTGGCCGTACAACTGGTCCGCGACCTGCTAGCCACCCGCGGGAACCATCCCGGCGATCCGGTGCCAGTTCTGATGTCGGTGGCGGGCTGGGATACCACGGAGTTTCCCCAGCTTCACCCGTGGCTTTCGGCCCGGCTAGCTCAGGACTATCCCGCCCTGCACGCAGCCGAGTTACCCCGGGCGATGGCGGAAGTGCTGGCCGGACGCGGGGAAATCCTGCCGGTCTTGGATGGCTTAGACGAACTCCCAACGCCCGCCCAGCAAGCCGTCATCACCGCGCTGAATCAGTCTCTGGCCGACACTGATCAGCTGATCGTGACCAGCCGGACCACTGAGTTCGCCCGCGCCGTCGAGGACGCGGGCGAGGTGCTCACCTCGGCCATGGTCATCGAACCGGAGCCCGTCACCCCGAAGATGGCTGCGACGTACCTGAAGCGATGCCTACCACAGCAACCGTCCAGCGGATGGCAGCAGGTTCTGGCCACGCTGCGCGTGACGCCCACCGCTCCAGCAGCGCGGGATCGAGGCGTGCAGATTAAGACAACGGGGCAGAACAGGCAAGATCCGGACGCGGCCAATGCAGGCGCATCGTTTGCCGCCGTGGCCAGCACCGCGCTGGGGCTGTGGCTCTTGCGCGTCGTTTACATCGACGGCCGCGGTGACCCCGCGCCGCTGCTGGATCCCGCCCGCTTCCCTGCTCCCGAGCACCTGCGTGGTCACCTGTTCGACCAGCTCATCCCGGCCCTCATCACCACGCGCCAACCCAGCTCCGACCCCGCCGACCTCTTCCTGCCCCGGCGCCACCACGACCCCGGCGAGACTCGTCAATGGCTGACCTACCTGGCCCACGTCATGACCGATCCCCCAGACGGTGGCGCACCCACTCGTGACTTCGCCTGGTGGCACCTGGCCCGACGCGCGGGTACCTTCACCGCCACCACCCGGCTTGTCCTCGGGTTCATGATCGGACTCGTGATCGGGTTGACGACCGGGCTTGCGGCCGGACTCGCGGCCTGGCTCACGTATGGACTCCCTGCCGTGCTCCCGGCCGGGCTCACGGCCGGGCTCACGGCCGGGCTCATGTATGGGTTTTTGGTCTGGCTCACATCGGCGTCCTGGCCATTGATGGAACCGGGGTTCGCCAATCGCCGTCTGCGCGGTCGAGGGTTCCCGCTCGCCCGCTGGCTTGCCCCCCAGCTCGTGATCGGGCTTGTGTTCGGGCTCGAGTTCCAACTCCTGTTCGGGTCTGAGCTCGCGCCAGGGGTTGGCCTCGTGTTCGGGTTCGCGCTGGTGCTCGGGATCTGTTTCATGGATGGGTTTATCGAGTGGGTTGAGGCTCCAGCAATACCAGAGCAGGCAACGGCACCGATGACGAGTTGGCGAGCCGACCGCACCCTGAACCTTGCGCGCGCCGCAGTCGGGTTCGTGGCCGGCCTCCCGGCCGGGCTCATGGTTGGGCTCATTTCCGATTCCGTGTTCGGGCTTGTGTTCGGGCTTGTGTTCGGGCTCACGACCGGGCTCATGTATGGGCTCGGGATCCCACGTCAACATGCGTGGCTGGCCTACCTGGTTGCCACCTATCGCCTGGCCCGAACTGGTCGTCTGCCCCGGGCGCTAATGCCGTTCCTGGATGACGCGCACCGGTTGGGGTTGCTGCGCGCGGTCGGTCCGCTCTACCAGTTCCGGCACGCCGACCTGCACGACCACCTCGCCGCCGAACCTGTAAACAGACCGGGTTGATAGCGGACCCGGTTGATTATGGAGCCCCCTACGCTCGGCCGAGCTCGCGGTACACGGTTGCTGTCGACGTGCCCAGCGTCTCGGCGATCGCGGCCACCGTGTGCTCGCCGGCGTCGTAAATGGTCCTTTAGGGCAATCCATGAGACCTAAGACTCGCGTCAAATGGCAGGACTCCGATCACTGTAGGGAGGGCCCACGGAGATTGTTTGTCAGGAGGTTCTAGGATGCTCACGACCATCTCAGCGATTGGCGGCCTGCTCGGCCTGGTCATCTCTATCTTGCTGCTTGCCTGGCAGACAAAGGAGCTAGCTCGGCAGACGCGAATCAATAGGGTTTCGCTCGGGGACGGTGTGCGCCGGGACATAGCTGCACACTGGGGCAACTTCTATAGCGCTTTGCTTGAGTATCCGGGACTTCGCGCGTACTTCTACTCTGGGAAGTACTGTGCTGAAGAGTCTTGCGAGTGGTCAAGGGTATCTACGGTCGCAGAAATGCTAGCTGACAAACTGGAGGCGCGGTTGATCCCACCCGACCTATCGGCAGCGGACAGTGAGCCGGAATGGGTGTCGTTTTGTCTGGAGATGCTTCACAGTTCCCCCGCCTTAGTTGAGTTGCTGCATCGTCATCCGAACTGGTGGCCGCGGCTCGGTCGTCTGGCGGAGGTCCTACCGGGTGGCCTGGATCGGGCCGCCGTTTACCGTTCTCACATCGCGTAGGCCAGACCCGTGAGCTGAATGACGGCTTAGCAATCCGTGAGGATGGGTGAAAGTGGTCCGTTATCGGGAGCGATCTTTATTGTGCCCGGCGTCCGTAATCAGATATCCGTACACGGTGGTGCGCTTCACCCCGAGCTCGTCGGCGATCTGCTGCACGGTGTGCTTCCGCTTCCCGGTTCCGTCCACCTCGCCGTACGTCAGGCGCGCGAGGTCGGCCTGGCGCGCGCCGAGCTTTCGCTTCCGGCCGCCCACTCGGCCGCGGGCACGTGCTGCGGCTAGGCCGTCGCGGGTGTTAGCGATGATGAGCTCGCGCAGGAACTTGGCGAAGACCGCGAACATGCCGTCCATAGCGCGGCCTTCAGCGGTCGACGTGTTGATCCCTGCTCGATCACGTGCAGGCCGATTCCGCGCTCGCGTAGTTCGGCGCCCAGATTCGCCAGATGGACCATCGAACGCCCGAGCCGGTCGAGCCGGGTCACCTTGAGCGTGTCGCCCTCGCGGAGGAGCTGCATCACAAGGTCAAACTTAGGTCGACTCGATTTCGCCCCGCTGAGTGCTCGAGAGCGGCGTCGATGATAACGATGCGTTCCGACAAGTGGTTTTGCTCGTGAGAGTTGACCGCACTTGCTCGCCGGGTGTGACCGCGGCCGTGCTGTGGTGAAGTCGTTGTTCGTGAGTTCTGACCGCATGATGTGACTCAGGGTGAGATAATGGATGCGCTTCGTGATGAAGGAGCATCCCCCATGCCCCCTTCGAAGGTCGAGCTCTACGCCGCGATTCGCCGGGATGCCCGCGCGGGGATGTCAGGCCGTGCGATCGAAAAGAAGTACCGGGTTGGCCGGAGGACGATCGTCAAAGCCCTGGCATCTGCGTGGCCTGAGCCGCGCAAGCAGCTGCCGCCCCGGGCATCGAAGCTGGACCCGTTCAAGCCGGCGATCGATGAGATCTTGAGGGCGGACCTGGACGCGCCGCGCAAGCAGCGGCATACCGTCACGCGGATCTGGCACCGGCTGGTCGACGAGCACGCGATGACCGACGTGTCCTATCCGGTGGTCCGGGCCTACGTCGCCGAGCGCAAGCCGCAGGTCAGGGCGGAGGCCGGTCGTGGTCCGGCCGAGGTGTTCGTGCGGCAGTCGCACCGCCCCGGCGATGAGGCGGAGGTCGACTTCGGCGAGGTCGTGGTCCGGCTGGCCGGGCAGGACATCAAGTGTTTCCTGTTTTGCCTGCGGCTGTCGTTCTCCGGCAAGGCGGTCCACCGGGTCTCCCTGTCGGGCGGGCAGGAGGCGTTCTTCGAGGGGCACGAGCACGCGTTCCGCGTCCTGGGCGGGGTGCCCGCCGGGAAGATCCGCTACGACAACCTCAAGTCCGCGGTCGCGCAGGTGATCGGGTTCAGCCGTTCCCGGGTGGAGACCGACCGGTGGACCGCGTTTCGCTCGCACTGGGGCCTGGACGCCTTCTACTGCCGACCCGGCATCGACGGTGCCCACGAGAAGGGTGGGGTGGAGGGGCAGATCGGCTGGTTCCGCCGTAACCATCTTGTCCCTGTTCCGGATGTGCCGTCAGTTCAGGTTCTCAATTCGATGATCGACGAGTGGGATGCCACGGACGAGGCCCGCCGGATCGGCAGCCGGGCGCGGACCGTCGGGGAATTGCTGGCCATCGAGCGGCTGCTGTTGCAGCCGCTGCCGGAAGAGCCGTTGGAGACCGGCCGCTGGTTCACGCCCCGAGTTGACCGGTTCGCCCAGGTCACGGTCCGGACCAACAAGTACTCGGTGCCAGCGCGGCTGATCGGACGCCGGGTCCGGGTCCTGCTGCACGCCTCGGACCTGGTCATCTATGACGGCCACGCCGAGGTCGCCCGGCATGAGCGGCTGCCCGGCAGGTCGGATGCCCGCCTGGACCTGGACCACTACCTGGAGGTGCTGGTCCGCAAGCCGGGCGCGCTGCCCGGATCGACCGCGCTGGAGCAGGCCCGCGCGGCCGGCAAGTTCACGCCCGTCCACGACGCGTGGTGGGCCGCCGCTCGCAAGGCACACGGCGACGCCGACGGCACCCGGGCACTGGTCCAGGTCCTGCTGCTGCACCGACACATGGACGGCGAGCATGTCGTCGCGGGCCTGGCCGCCGCGCTGCGAGCCGGGGCGATGACCGCCGACGCCGTCGCGCTGGAGGCTCGCAAGGCCGCCGACGAGGCCGACGGCCGGCCAGCCGCAGACGATCTCCCGTCCGCCGCGTCTGCCCTGTCCGCCCCGACCGCAGTCGCCTCCCTGACCGCCCGCCGCTTGGACAAGCTGCCGCCCGACACCCGCCCGCTGCCGTCGGTCGCCGCCTATGACCAGCTGCTGCGCCGAACCCGAACCGCGCAGGAAGGAAACCCCAGGCCATGACCCCCAAGCCCCGCCGCGGAATGACCGAGCAGGCCGCCGAGGCCGCCGTCGACCAGGCCTGCCGGATGCTGCGCCTGCCCACCATCCGCACCCAGTTCCCCGAGATGGCCGATGCCGCCGCCCGCGAGCAGATGTCCTACCGCGGCTTCCTGGCCGAAATGCTCATGGCCGAATGCGACGACCGCGCCCGCCGACGCTCCGAACGGCGCATCAAAGCCGCCGGGTTCCCCCGGGACAAATCGCTGCGTTCCTTCGACTTCGACGCCAACCCGAGCATCGACCCCGCTGTCATCAACACCCTCGCCACCTGCGACTGGGTCAAGAAGGGACTCCCTCTCTGCCTGATCGGCGACTCTGGCACCGGCAAGTCCCACCTGCTCATCGCGCTCGGCACCGAGGCCGCGATGGCCGGATACCGGGTTCGCTACACCCTGGCGACCAAGCTCGTCAACGAACTCGTCGAGGCCGCAGACGACAAGCAGCTGACCAAGACCATCGCCCGCTACGGCCGCGTCGACCTGCTCTGCGTCGACGAACTCGGCTACATGGAACTCGACCGCCGCGGCGCCGAACTCCTCTTCCAGGTCCTCACCGAAAGGGAAGAAAAGGCCAGCGTCGCGATCGCCTCCAACGAGTCCTTCAGCAAAGCGCACATGTTCGCGCCAACATGTGTCAGGCTTCGCCGAAACTCCACGAGTTCGTGTGTCCGTCTGTCGTGCGCTCAGGCCTCCAGGGCGTTTCGCGCTGCCTGCTCGGCGAGCCGGTGGGCCTCTTCCAGCGCCTTGGCAGAGTCCAGGCGCACTCGGATCGCGTAGGGGTCGTTGGCTTTGACGTCCCGGGCATAGGCGGCCTGACAGCCCTCGGCGTAGTGCCGAGGCAGTCGAAGGTCCACACAACCCTGGGTGGGGCGCACATACACATAGGCGCCGACCTTGCGTGGGCCAGGCACGTAGAGCCTGATATAGCTGGCTTGTCCCGAGCCCGGTTCGTCGATCGCGTTCCGTTGCCGGATCTCCTCGGCGATGAACCGGGTGAGCATTTCCCTGGTGTCAGGGGTCGCCCTGGCTCCTAGCAGTTCTAAGGTCTCCGGCTTCAGCACGGAAGGGTCCGGCCGGGTGTCCTGTTCTGACCCTGCGGTCGTCACGTTGATTTCAGCGTCCCGGCTGGACAGGTAGTCCATGAGTGCGGGCAGTTCGTCTACGCCGAGTTGGATGTTGACCTTGATGACCATGTCGTTCCTCCATTGTTCTCAGTCGTGAATACAAGCTCATAGTAAGCATATAGTTGCGACAGTTACAATAGGAGCGTGATGGAAGCGTGTCAGTATCCGCAGCAGCTGGAGGGCGCCTCATGGAGGCGGCATGTCGCGTGCAGCGTGGGAATGCGTGGGCAGGGCAGTCTCGCGAGTCGGGTCGATGTGGTCGGCGAGGTAGATCATGACGGCCTCGGCGGTCATGCCGAACGCGGCGGCCACCAGCTTGGGATCGAGGGTGCTGACCAGGTCGACCAGGCGGGTGCTGCGCAGCGTTCGGGGTGAGACGCCACAGGGGGTTCACCCCGAAGTGTGGACACCAGCTGTCATGCGGCGAGTAGCACCTTAGCGGAGTGCTGCTCATGCTCGATCGGACTGCGATAGCTC
>JAGFNW010000063.1 GCA_017592665.1 Streptosporangiaceae bacterium NEAU-GS5
CCCGCAGGCGTGGCCGTCCGCGTCCTGCAGCGCATCCTCGCACTCACCGCAGCGATCTGGCACAACGACCAGACTGGCCAGCCCGTCATGCGCGCACTGACCGCCTATGACCACTGACCCTTGGAATTGATCATCTAGGCGATCCGCGCATCCCCGAAGACCGCGTTCCCGCACTTGCCCTTGATGTACGTCCGCATGAGCCGGAGTTTGATCTGGCCGCTGATATCGGCGGACATCGGCGCCGGCTTGGCGAAGCGCGCGGTCTTCTTCGTCAGGAGCTTGCCGTTGCCGAAAACGGACAGCTCGAGGACGCAGTCGATGGAGCTCTCGTCATTGATGCCGATGGTCGTGTTGAACGTCTTGTACGTTCCGTCGATGGTGTATTCGATGAATTGGTTGTCGCCGCCGTAGAGACCGGTTATCCAGAGGCTGTGGCCATATCGGGTCCCCTTCATGGTGGCCGGTCCGGTTTCGATGTCTCCGTCGTGGTCCGTGCCGTCCAGATCGGCGAGATAGACGGAGTTCGGCCCGACCGGCGCGTTTCCGCTGTCGGCGCCGTCCGTGCTTTCGGCGGCACCGGTCGGCGCGGGGGAATCGGTCGCGCCCAGCGCCGCCGGGGTCTCGGTGACCGTTTCCATGACCGTCGCGGTCGCGGTCTCCGTGGCCGTCGTCACCGCCATCGCGGTCGTCGTGCTCTCCGCGTTCGGGACGAGAGACGTCGCGACGCCGGACGGCATGAAGCGGAGCGCCACCAGCGTGGCGATCAGCGTGATCAGCACGGTGAGCGCCGCGGCGCCGAAACTCGCCCACCCCTTTCCCGAAGGCGCCGGAGGCTGCGGTTCGCTCTCACTCTCTAATGTGGTGTTGCTTTCCGACATAAGTCGCACCTGCCTAGATGGGACGGCGAAAGCTTAATCTCGGCGGATTTCTCGTCATTGCCGAGTGTGGCCGAGACGGAGACGCTTCTTCCGGCTTCCGCGGTTACATCCATGGCGAATTCGTTATAGTGCGCGCTTCGCTTATCGGGCGATGCGGGTCAAAGGGCGACGCTGACGGCGATTTCGCCGGGATTTTCCACGTGAAAAGTTCCGGTGCGGCCGGCCGCGGTCACGGCGTATTCGCCGAGGAAGCCGTTGAATCCGACCCGGCCGTCCGCGTCAGGAGCGAGGGGGGTGGGTGGGAACCACCACTCGCCCTTGACCAGGGCGCGGAGCGCGTCGTACGACGGCTTGGGCGTGCCGTCGGCGCGGACGAGGCCGCCGGGCGCGCCGAGCCAGCCGCCGTCGATCATGCCCCAGTACGTCATGGCCGTGACGGACGGGTGCGACAGCAGCGTGGTGTAGTGCCGGACCATCTCGTCGGCCTGGCGCTCCTCGCCCTCGGGCGTGCTGGGCCACTCGGGGATCTGGTAGTCGTTCAGGTCGACGATCTCCGGCGGCATGAGGTGCCCGGACAGCAGCGTCGTCTCGGTGAAGTGGATCGGCAGGCCGTAGCGGGCGAAACGGTCGATGGTCTCGAGCGTCTTCTCCTCGCCCCAGTAGCCCTGGTGCATGTGGCTCTGCAGGCCGAGCGCGTCGATCCTGATGCCCGCCTCCAGCACGCCCTCGATCAGGCACTCGTACGCCGCGGACATGTCGAAGTCGTTGAGCAGCAGCGTGGCGCCGGGGTTGGCCTCGCGGGCCGCGTCGAAGACCATCCGGATCATGGGGATGCGGCCCATCTCGCGGCAGATCCGCGTGATGCCGTTGTCGTACTTGTCGAAGATCGGCATGATGACGACCTCGTTGATGACATCCCACATATCGATAAGTCCGGAAAAGTCGGTTACATCGCGCTTGATCCGGTCGACCTGCTCGCGGGCGATGTCGGCGTTCGGCAGGTCCATCAGCCAGTCCGCGGTCAACGTGTGCCAGGCGAGCGGATGTCCCTTGACGGGCACCCCGCGATCCACGAACCAGCGCGCCGCCTTCAGCAGCCGCTCACTGTCGGGCCGCCCGCGCTCCGGCTCGAACATGCCCCAGTAGAAGGGCAGCGTGCAGAAGTTGTACAGGCCCAGCCACTGTTCGGCGAATCGGTCCTGTCGCTCCTCTCCGTTGGCGTGCGCGACGAGCTCGAAGCCGATGTTGCCGAACAGGAACGCGTGGTCGCGCTGCTCGACCGTGACCTCTCCCGTGGCAGGGGCTCCGTCGACGGTGACGGCGAGAGTGACATCAGCCGCCCGAAATTTCCTTATCATGCGGCTAATTATCCTTTTTCCACCCCCTCGTTCGCGCCGCGTACGAAGTAGCGCTGGAAGATCACGAAGATGACCGCGACGGGGATCGTGGCCAGCACCGCGGCGCCCAGTTTGAGCGGATACTGGGTGCCCTTGCCGAGCGATCCGCTGACCAGGTCGGCCAGCCCGCGGGGGAGCGTGAACAGCTCCGGGTTCTGCACGGCCACCAGGGTGTGCGGGAACTCGTTCCACGTGCCCTGGAACGAGATGATCGTGAGCGTGAGCAGGGCCGGCCGGGCCATCGGCAGCACCACCGACCAGTACGTGCGGAACACGCCGGCCCCGTCGATACGGGCCGCCTCCTCGACGCTCACCGGGATCGACTCGAAGAACTGCTTCATGATGAACACGCCCGCCGCGTCGGCGATGACCGGCAGGATCAGCGCCGTGTAGCTGTTGTAGAGGCCCAGCTGGTTCAGCACGAGGAACTTCGGGATGAACAGCACCACGCCGGGCACGGCCAGCACCGCGATGATCGCCCCGAACAGCGCGCGCCGCCCGCGGAAGCGCAGGCGCGCCAGGGCGTAGCCGGCCATCGAGTCCAGCAGCACGCGGCCGACCGTGACCACGACCGTCACCAGCAGCGAGTTGCCCAGCCAGAGCGGGAAGTCGGTGCTGCCGAACACCCGCTCGTAGCCGCTGGTCGAGAACGGATGGGGGATCGGCGAGAGCGGGTCGCGCGCCGCGTCCGGCTCGGTCTTGAACGCGTTGCCGATCTGCAGGACGAACGGATAGAGGAACACGAGCGCGAAGAAGATCAGGACGAAGTAGCCCGCGAACGTGGAAGCCAGGGATCGCCGCTCCCGCATCAGACCCGCCTCCTCATGATCAGGCGCTGGACCACCGTGAGCACCACGATGATGGCGAACAGCACGAACGAGATCGCCGTCCCCGGCCCGTAGTCGAAGTTCTTGAAGGCCATCCGATACGACAGGTAGGCCGGGGTGAGCGTGGTCTTGGCCGGATCGCCCTGGCTCATCACGTAGATCTGGTCGAAGACCTGCCAGGTGGAGATCAGCCCCAGCGTCAGCACCAGGAACATGGTGGGCCGCAGCAGCGGCAGCGTGACGTGGCGGAAACGCTGCCGGCGCCCGGCGCCGTCGAGCATGGCCGCCTCCTCGAGCGTCACCGGGATGTCCTGCAGCGCGGCCAGGAACATCAGCATGAACGTGCCCGAGGTGGTCCACACGACCAGCATGATGATCGTCCACATGGCCACGCTCGGCCCGGACAGCCACTCCCACCACGAAAGGCCGAACGGCCCGCCGCCGGTCAGCGCGGCGGGCGGGTTGTCGGGGTCGACCAGGCCGAGCCCGCCGAGCAGCAGATGCAGCGTGCCCCGCGAGTCGGAGAACCACTGCGGCCCGTCGATCCCGAACACCGCCAGCAGCTGGCTCACCACCCCCGAGTTGGCGAACATGAACAGGAACACCACGCTGATCGCCACGGAGCTGGTGACCGACGGGAAGAAGAAGGCCGCACGGAAGAACGTGCGGCCCTTCAGCATCCGGCTGTTCACGATCACGGCCAGCCCGAGCGCCAGCACGGTCTGCGCGGGCACGACGATCGCCACGTAGTAGATGTTGTTGCGGACGCTCGTCATGAAGTCCTCGCGGACCAGGCCGTCCTCGGTGAACAGCCGCGTGTAGTTCCGCGTCCCCACGTACGGCACGCCCGACTGGAAGGGGCTGCCCTGCCCGTTCCAGTCGGTGAGGCTCACCCACAACGCCATGAGGATCGGCAGCAGCAGGAACAGGCCGAGGATGAGCACGACGGGCGCGACGAACAGCCAGCCCGCGAGCGTCTCGCGGGTGGCATCGAGCCGTCCGCGGCCGCGCCGGAGGAACATCTCAGCCGCCGATGGCCGACTGGGTGTTCTTCTGCACGCGCTCCAGCAGCGACTTGGAGGAGATGGTCGTGAGCTTCTGCAGGCCGGTGTCGAAGTCGGCCAGCACGCTGTCCATCTTGGGGGCGTTCACCGGCCCCTGGGCGTAGGCGGCGCCGTTGAGGAAGGCGGCGTCCTTCGGGAACTCCTGGGCGTAGGCGTCCTTGGCCGACTGCCGCGACGGCATCACGCCGAACGCCTTGGCGAAGGCCATCTGCTGGTCGACCGTGGTCATGGCCTCGACGAAGCTGATCGCCTGCTCCTTGTACTTGCTCTTGGCCGCGATGCCCCAGCAGTTGGTGAACGACAGCGTGCCCTTGCCCTTCGGCCCGGCCGGCATCTCGTAGACCGCGTACTTCACGTCGGGGAAGTCGGCCTGCAGCGCGCCCTTGATCCAGTTGCCCTCGACGGTCATGGCCGCCTTGGCCTTGCCGAAGGCCTCGCCGCCCCAGCCCGCGTCGAGCTGCTTCGGATACTGCGCGAGCTTGTCCTTCAGCAGCGTCCTGACATAGTCGAGGGCCTGCGCGTTCTGCGGGCTGTCGGCGGTGGCCTGCTTGCCGTCCGGCGTGGTGATCCACCCGCCGGCCTCCACCATGAACGCGCCGATCCGGTCGCGGGTGTCGCCGATGGCCAGCGGCGTCACCCCGCTGTCCTTCAGCTTCTTGCTGACCGCGGTCAGCTGGTCCCAGGTGGTCGGCACGTCCGACTCCGACAGCCCGGCCTTGGACCACAGGTCCTGGTTGACGACCAGGGCGAGGGTGGAGAAGTCCTTCGGCGCGCAGTAGAACTTGCCGTCGAAGGTGAAGGTGGTCCGGAGGCTCTCGTAGAAGTCGGCCGGGTTGGAGATCTTGTCTCCGTACGGCTCCAGCGCCCCGACGCTCGCGTAGTCGGCGAACCGGGACGCGTCCACATAGAACACGTCGGGCGGGGTGCCGCCGGCGAAGGCCTGCCCGAGCTGCTGCCCGATGTCCTGGGCGGGGGTCACGGTGGCGCTGTTGCCGCTCGACTTGGCCCAGGCCGCCGCGGCCTGTTTGACGGCGTCGGTCTCCGCCTGGCCGGAGGAGCCGATGAGGATCTGCAGGCTGGCCGGCCCGGAGGTCTGCTGGCTCGGCTGGGCCTGCTGGTCGTTGAAGCCGCTGCCGCAGGCCGCGCAGGCCACGATCGGCGCCAGGGCGAGAAGTGTGAGATAGGACTTCATTGGGGGTGTCCTTTCGTGCAGGTCATGCGGATTGGCGCACGATCAGGGAGGGGGTGAGCAGCATGTGGGTGCGGGCGGACGGGTCGCCGGCGAGGATCCGTTCGAGGAGGGCGACGCAGCTCGCGGCCGCCTCGGCGAGGGGCTGGTGGACGCTGGTCAGGCCGACCACCCTGGCCACGGGCGTGTCGTCGAATCCGGTGACGGCGACGGGACCGGCCGCGCGCGCCCCGAGGGCGAGGGAGTCGCTGGCGCACACGAGCGCGGTCACGTCGGGGTTGGCGGTCAGCAGGTCGCGTGCGGCGGCTTCGCCGGTGGCCACGCCGTCCGTGGCCACCCGGATGAGCCCGGCCGCGGCGATGCCGGCCGACGCGAGGGTGGTGGCCCAGCCGGCCTGGCGGTCGTCGCCGACGCCCGAGCCGGGCGGCCAGCCGACGAAGCCGATCCGGCGGTGCCCGGCGGCCAGCAGGTGACGGGTGGCGGCGGCCGTGCCGGCGGCGCCGTCCACGTCCACCCATGGATGCCGGGCGTTCGGCAGGTCGCTCCAGGGGCGTCCGAAGGTGACGAAGCGGAGGTCGTTGTCGAGCAGCCAGGAGATCCGGCGGTCGCCGTGGTGGGTGCTGGCCAGCACGAAGGCGTCCGGCTCGTGCGCGCCGAGCAGGTCTTCGAAGGCGGCGATCTCGGCGGCGTCGCCGTCGGCCGTGTAGAGCAGGACGCGGTAGCCGGCCTTGGCCGCGGCCTCGGTCAGGCCGTGGAGGAATCGGTCGTGGACGGACCCGCTGACGCCGTCCTGGTCGGGATCGATCCGGATGGCGATCAGGCGGGACCGGCCGGTGCGCATCTGGCGTGCCGCCTGGTTGACCCGATAGCCGAGCTCCTCGACGACGTCGAGCACCCGGCGGCGGGTCTCCTCGCGTACGACGCCGGGGGCGTTGAGCGCGTTGGACACGGTCTGGCGGGAGACCCCGGCCGCTCTCGCCACGTCGGCGATGGTCACTTTGTCCGCCATTGCGCGCCTTTCGAACTTGAACGTTCAAATTGCCCTAAAGCATGATTTGATCGTTCAAATATGAGATCGTTTCACTATGTTCACCTTCGGAGCGTCGTTGTCAAGAGGTGACGCGGACCTTCGCCTGCAGCCGCCGCTGCACGACCTGGTCGGCACGGTCATGGCGGCCACGTGCGCGCTCAGCGACGCCGACGGCCAGATCCGGGCCCACGGGGCGCAGGGCCTGTTCCACGCCGATCGCCGGGTGCTGTCGCAGGCCAGACTGCTCATCGACGGGCATGAGCCGGAGCCCGTCGGCCAGGTCCCGGACGGGCCGGGGCGGACCCGGTTCGTCGGCCTGGCCCGCCATCTCGGGGATCGGCAGCCCGATCCCTCGGTGCGGGTCGAACGGGTGCGCACGGTGCGGGCGGGTGGGATGGAAGAGATCGTGGAAGTCGCCTCGACCGCGTCGGCCACGGTGACGACGGTGCTGTCCCTGGAGCTCGGGTGCGACTTCGCCGAGATCGAGGTGGTCAAATCGGGCGGGGGAGCCGATCCCGTGCTCGCCGATCGGGAGCCGTCCGGGCTGACCTGGCGATCGGGCCGGACCCGGGTGACCGCGACCGGCGAGCATGCCGCGATCGCCGCCGAGGGCGAGACGCTGACGTGGGAGATCTCGATCCCGCCGCGCGACAGCGTGACGCTGCGCTGGAGCGTGACGGTCGACGACCCCCGAGCCGTGGTGGCCCCGCCCGCCACGCCGATCGAATGGCCGCTGGAGGTGGCGGCCGGCGACCCCCGGCTGTCCCGGCTGCTCGGCCAGGTGGTCGCCGACCTGCGCGCGCTGCAGCTGGTGGACGTCCGCGCGCCCGGCGACGTGTTCATCGGCGCCGGCGTGCCCTGGTTCCTGACGTTGTTCGGCCGCGACAGCCTCTGGGCGGCCCGGATGCTGCTGCCGCTCGGAGTGGATCTGGCCGCGGGCACGTTGCGGGTCCTCGCCCGCCGCCAGGGCGTACGGTCCGACCCCGGCGCCGGCGAGGCGCCCGGGAAGATCATGCACGAGCTCCGCCGGGAGGCCTTCGACGTCGCCGGGCTCGACGGCGTACGGCTCCCCGACGCCTACTACGGCACGATCGACGCGACCCTGCTCTGGATCAGCCTGCTCCACGACGCCTGGCGCTGGGGGCTGCCCGACCGCGAGGTCGCGGCGCTGATGCCGAACCTCGAGGCCGCGCTCGGCTGGCTCGGCCAGGACGCCGACGCCGACGGGGACGGCTTCGTCGAGTACGCCGACGCGAGCTCCCGCGGCCTGGCCAACCAGGGGTGGAAGGACTCCAGCGATGCCGTGCGCTTCCACGACGGGCGGCAGGCGGCGGCTCCGATCGCGCTGGCGGAAGTCCAGGGTTACGCATACCAGGCGGCACGCGACGGGGCCGCCCTGCTCGCGGCCTTCGGCCGGCCCGGGGCGGCCCGCTGGCACGGCTACGCCGACGCCATGGCCGAGCGGTTCCGGGCCCGATTCTGGGTCGACGGACCGGCGGGACACTTCCCGGCCCTCGCCCTCGACGCCGCCAAACGCCCCGTCGACTCCCTCACCAGCAACATCGGCCACCTGCTCGGCATCGGAATGCTGTCGGCCGCAGAGGAGGCCGAGGTCGCGGCGGCCCTCGCCACGCCCGCGATGTCGGCCGGCTTCGGCCTGCGGACCATGTCGGAACTGGACGACGGGTTCAGCCCGCTGTCGTACCACTGCGGGTCCATCTGGCCGCACGACACCGCCATCGTCATCGCGGGGCTGGCCAGATCCGGATTCGACCGGCAGGCGGCGGCGCTGGCCGACGGGCTGCTCGCGGCGGGGGAGACGTTCGGCTACCGGCTCCCCGAGCTGTACGCGGGAGACGCCCGGTCACGCTGGGGACGGCCGCTGCCCTATCCGGCGGCCTGCCGGCCGCAGGCCTGGTCGGCGGCCGCCGCCGTCACCATCCTCCACGTCGCGCTCGGCCTCTATCCAGACGTGCCGGACAACCGCGTCACGCTCCGCCCGCTGGCCGGCGCCCCCCTCGGCTGGGTGAGCGCGCAGGGACTCCGCGTGGCGGGCGCGGACGTCGGCGTCACGGTCGACCGCCTTGGGGCGGCGACCGTGACGGGACTGCCTACCGGGCTCACCCTCGACCAGGGGAGGAACGGTCAGGATGGGCGGTAGGAGCAGCGACGGCCGGTCGTGACGGTCCGGCGGAAGTGGGCGCCGATCACGGCGTCGGCGGCCGAGACGCGGTCGAGCGCGCGCCTGATGGCCTTGCTGACCGAGATCCGGGCCCGCTCCTCACTCGTCGTGAACCGCCTGACCTGGCCGGCGAGACCCGCGGCCGAGGCGAGCTCGGCGGCCAGCCACTCGCGTTCGGCGCGCGCCTGGTCGGCCCGGGCCGTGTCGAACGCCGCGTCGTACTCGGCGATCTCCTCGCTGAGCTCGGCCAGCCGCCGCTGGTAGGCCTGCTTGGCCGCGTCGTCGAGGACGGCCTGCCCGGACACGTGCTCCACGGTGGCCTCGCCGGGGCCCATGGCCAGCTCGGCGGCCAGGATCTCGTACTCGGGGTTGGCGACCAGGGTGGCCAGATACGCCATGCCGAGGCTGTGCTCGACCGTCGCGATCCGGCCGCCGAGCGCGATCTCCCACTGCCTGCCGCGCCGCATGACCACCGCGAGCTGGCGCCCGCCCTTGCGGTCCGGGGGCGGCTCGGGGAGCGTCATCCCGAGCTCGGTCGCCTCCAGGCGGGCCACCCCGAGCTCGCGGATGGCCTCGGCGGTGTCCCCGCGAAGGCGGAGCGCGTGCGCCAGCCGTGACCGCGACAGGGCCACGGCCGGCCAGTGCCCCAGGCGGGCGTTGTCGTGCACGGCCGCCCGGAGGTGGGAGACGGCGAGGTCGGCGTTGCCCAAGGTGAGGGCCGCGATGCCGAGGGCGTGCTCGGTCGAGCCGAAGCAGTTCACGCCGAGGCCCGACATCATCGGCAGCCGCCCGTACGGCAGCAGCAGGTCGTAGGTGGCGCGCGCGGCCTCCTCGTCGCCCATGGCGTACGCGGACTCGACCACGAAGTACATCGACACGAGCCAGCAGCTGGACCGGGATAGAGAGCCGACGTCGGCGCGAAGCAGGATCTCGGCGGCTTCCCTGTGGTCGACCGCCGAGGCCGCGAGGCCGGCGAGCGTGCCGCTGCTCGCGTCGCGCAGCAGGCCGGGCAGCTCCTCGACCCGTCCCTGGAACCAGCGGATGCAGATCAGGTGGGCGCGATGCCAGCGCGCGGCGTCCCCTCCGGTCGCCGCGGGCCCGAAGGCGGCGGACCGGCCGAGGGTGTGCGCGGTGGCCTCGGCCTCGTCGAATCGGCCGGCCCGGATGTCGAGCATCACGTCGAGGGCGCGGCCCAGGTGGCCGATCGCCTGGTGGTCGTCGACCGTCAGCGCGCCGCGGAGCTCCGAAAGGCTCCGCTCGGCGTGAGGGTCGCCGTCCAGCAGAAGGTCGACCGTACGCCACAGGAGCCCGAGCAGCAGATCGCCGCGGCGCTGGGTGGCGAAGCTCGCCACGATCAGCTCTTCGGCGAGCGCGCGCCGGGCGAGGCCGTCGTCCGGCCCCAGCCGGCAGTGGTGCGCGAGGCCCACCGCTTCGGCCCACGCCAGCGGATGCCCCGACTGCCTGGCCTCTTCGGCCACCGCGAGGATCTCGCCGTGGCCGCCGGTGCGGCAGTCGGCCTCGGCCGCGAGCCTGGCCCGGATCCGGATTCCGAGCGGCGAGCGGGATCCGACGGCCGCGAGCGCGCGGCGTAATTGACGGTCCAGCCGGGCCATCGCCACGTCGTCGCGCTCGTGCACCCAGATACCGCTCAGGCCGAGGGCGGCCAGGGCCATCCCTGGTCCGTCGGCCTCGGCCTCGGCGATCTCATATGCCGCGTCGAACCACTCGCGGCTTGCGGACAGATGACCCGCGTCCCACAGAGCCTGCCCACCACCGAGCAGGAACGGCCGGACGGCGGCGTCCGCCACGGCCGTGATAACCCCCCTGTCACCCATGTGTAGGTAAACGGCTGCGGGGGTCATTTTGGACGGGTCGGCCGCCGCCTAAATCAAACTTTCTTACGGCGTGCTTACGCTTGATCGCGGATCAGGCGGTCGCGACCTTGCGTTCCTTGGCGTACCGGCCGTTCGCGGGGGCGAACAGAAACACGATCGTGACCACCGCGACCACCATGGCGGCGAAGTCGAGCGGCTTGCTGATCGCCGGGACCTCGTCCCTGACGGCGATGAAGACGACGCCGGCGCCCACCAGCAGCAGGACGGCCAGCGAGATGCGGGCCCCGAGCCCGCCGTTGCGCGCGAGCAGCGCGATGCCGGCCACCGCGACGGCGACGATCGCGGCGAGCGCGCCGCGGGTGACGAGCTTGCCCGAGGCTTCGTCGAGCAGGCTCTGGCCGAGGGCGCCGTCGAGCAGGTCGGCGGCGCTGCTGCCGGCGGCCTCGGTGACCGCGGCCTTGACGACGTCCTTCGCCTGGACGATCAGCAGCAGGGCGCCGACGAGGCTGAGCACCGCGTACGCGATGGCGCCGTAGAACCCGGCGGTGAGCGTGAACGGACGCGCCGGGGCGGCGGCGCGCCGTGAACCAGACATGGTCACGTGAATGACTCCTTGAATAGAAACGAGATGCGCACGCTCGCCGCGGCCTGCGGGTGGGCGCCGGGCGGCGGCGAGCGTGCGAGTCGGCGGCGACCCGGGCGGGGGTCGTCGCCGGACAGGCACCGGGTGCGTCGTTGTCTCCAGGACCTGTCACGAAGCATGGCGTTCCATCCCGTTCCATGCCGTGGACCGGGTGCGAAACTGGGGGCATGGCACACGCACACGAGCACCCGCACGAGCACGATCCCCTGTGCGACGTCGCGCACGGCGAGGCCGGGCCGGGGGGCGAAGAGCGCACGCTCGTCGCCGTCTTCGCCTCGCCCGTGGCCGGGGTGTTGCTGCGGTTCGCCGCGGAAACGGGCTACCGCACGCTGCTGCTGGAGCCGGATCAGAGCCGGTCGCTGCCCGGGGTGAAGGCGGTGGCCGCGCCGGACGAGCAGTTCGACGCGACGGCCGACGTGGTGGTCACCGACCACCACCGCGACGAGATCGGCGAGGTCCTGCGTCAGGTGCTGGCCTTCCCTGTGCGCTGGGTCGGCATCATGGGCAGCCCGCGCCATCAGGGTCCGCACGTGCAGGCGCTCGCCGATCTCGGGGTACCGCCTGCCGAGATCGCCCGCGTCCATCGGCCCATTGGACTCAACATCGGATCCCGTACGCCGCCGGAGATCGCCATCGCGACGCTGGCCGGGCTGATCGCCGACCGCAACGCACGTCCGGGCGGGTTCGACTTCGGCTGACGGTCCTACGCGGTCGCGGGGCCGGCCGCCGCCCGGTGCCGGATCGCGACCAGACCGCGGATGAGCACCACGGCGCCCGCCATGAGAGCGATGTACAGCGGCAGGCCGAACGCGAACTGGCGGCCCAGTTCGACCGGCACGCTGACCGGCGTGGCGGTCGGGATGTGCGCGGAGCCGTCGCCCCACATCTGGGTGACCTTCGACGCGATCCACGTGCCACGGCCGACGAGGATGTTGTGCACGAACGGCCCGGGCAGCGTGACGACCGCGAACGCCAGGCCTCCGAGCAGCACGAAGATTCCGCGCCGCACCTTGCCCTCGGCCATGGACACCCAGGCCGCGAGCGGGAGGATGAGCGCGACGGCCGGTGTCAGGCCGAGCGCGCCCGCGGTCGAGTCGATCAGCCAGTGCAACCAGTTGGAGATGGCGGGTCCGCCTTCCCCAAGATAGATCGCGTGGTACCAGAACATCGCCGCGCCGCCGATGTACGTGAGGACCACCGCCGTGATCAGCAGGGCGGCCCAGGCGAGCCGATCGGAGTAGAAGCCGCGGATGGTGGCGACGGCCCGGCGCACCAGTTCGGAAGGCTGCCGCGGAATTGCGGTTTCGCCTCCCATTCGGAACGTGGTGGTCGGGTCGAACGTCATCCGGGCGATCGGCTGGGGACTCATATGCGCCTCCTGTGACTCCCGTCAAGGTTGCGCGTCATGCTAAATCCAGGCCGATCTGACGTGCCCTGATGGAGTGGGCGGAAATCCCCCTAAGGGTTGGCGGTTCTAGTTGGGAAAGTGCAGGTGGCTTTATGGGATAGCGCTATCCACAAGAATGCGTTCCATTTCGGAAACTAATGTATCTTTCAATCATCGGAGGGGAGTCCTAGCATCAGGATAGGATCTCCAGCGTGATCGAAGCCGTGGTGTTCGACCTCGACGGTGTGCTGGTCGATTCGGAGCCGGTGTGGGAGCAGGTGCGGCGGCAGGTCGTCGCCGAGTTCGGCGGCACGTGGGCGCCCGACGCGCAGTCCCGGCTGATGGGGATGAGCACCGCTGAATGGGCCCGCTACCTCAGCGAAGACCTCGGCGTGGAGCTGCCGCCCGACCAGGTCGCGGCCATGGTCGTCGACCGGATGGCCGAGCGCTACCGCGAGCGGCTGCCGTTGCTGCCCGGCGCCGCCGAGGCCGTGCGCCGCATGGCCGGCCGCTGGACCGTCGGCATCGCCAGCGCCTCGCCTCCCCGGCTCATCGACGCCGTGATCGAGGCCGCGTCCATCGGGGCGTACGTCACCGCAGCCGTCTCCGCCGACCAGGTCGAACGCGGCAAACCAGCGCCCGACGTCTACCTCGCCGCGACCGAGCGCCTGTCCGTCGCGCCCGAGTGGAGCGTCGCCGTCGAAGACTCCACCAACGGCCTGCGTTCGGCGGCGGCGGCCGGGCTCGCCGTGGTCGCCGCCCCACGCCCGGCCTACCCGCCCGACCCGTCCGCCCTCGAGCTCGCCCGCCTGGTGTTGTCCGACCTTTCCGATCTCACCCAGGACGCCGTCGCCAGGCTGGCCTGAGCCGTACAAGCGCGAAGATCGGGCAGGGGGTGGCTTGACGTGCTGGACGAGACCGCGAACGCCGACGCCGGCGGCGCCGTCATGGCGCTGCTCGGCCAGGTCAGGCTGGTCAGCCTGGCCCACGTCAACGATCCCGCCACCACTCCCGGCTTCCCCGGTGACCCCGAGTTCACGCTGGAGACCGCGTTCACCGTCCCCGCCGACGGCTTCTATCTGCAGTACGTCAAAGAAGGCGAGCACACGGGCACCCACTGGGGCGCCCCCGGTCACATGAACGACGGCCAGGTCCTCGCCGACCAGATGGATCCGGGCGACTTCCTGCTCCCGGCCGTGCGGATCGACGTACGGGACAAGGCCGCACGCGACCCCGACTACGCGTTGACCGTAGAAGACCTCGAGGACTGGGAGCGGCGGCACGGCCCCATCCCGGCCGGCGCCGCGATCTGCCTGTGGACCGGGTGGGGCGACAAGTGGGGGACGCCCGCGTACGCGGGCCTCGACGCCGACGGTGTGATCCACCAGCCCGGCTTCGGCCTGGCCGCGGTGGAGTGGCTGGTCGCCACCGGCAAGCTCGGGCGTCGTGGCGCGCTCGGCAGCGACACGTTCGGTCCCGACCGCGGCGTCGACGACACGTACGCGGTGTCGAAACTGCTGTACCACGAGCGGCGGATCAGCCTGGAGAATCTCGCCAACCTGGGCGCGCTGCCGCCCCGCGGCGGCGCCGTTCTGGTCGGCGGCGTCATCAACCGCCGCGGCTCGGGCTCACCGGCGACCGTTTACGGCATCGTGCCCCGATAGCGGCTGTCGCGACGACATGAGCAGCCGGGATGGGCTGCCGTGAAATCATCGCTTCCGCTTTTTGTCGCCATTCTGGTCGAGAAGGCGGACGATTTTCGCGGCCGTTTCCGGATCGTCGGCGGGTAACGTGATCTTCGTTTCGCCGTGTTCGATCGTCATGGTCGGTTTGGCCCGGCGGGTCGAACGCCATGACGCGTAGGCGAGCGCCAGCGACGCGGCCTGGAATCCTTCGTCGAAAACCAGCTGGATCACGTCGAGGGCCCCGCCCATGTGGCCGGGAGCAGGCGGCGGGCCGGTCAGCGTCACCCGCGCATGATGGCGGATGGCGGGATCGTCGGTCAGCCAGCCGTGCAGCGAGCGTAACTCGGTCTCGGAATCGGCCGAATCGTCGACGCGAATGCTGATTAACATGATGATCTCTCCCTGTGCCCCGACCAGAATAGCCGGAATCACGGCCCCCGCCCGCGGCAGGAGCCGTGAAACAAGCCGAAGTCGAGGAGTTCAGCAGATGTTGAGCATGGACTGGAGCGCGGTCTTCTCACTGCTTTGCAGCGAGAGGCCATAGAACCATTTCACCTGGATCCAGGCGCGGGCGTAGACGCACCAGAAAGAACCGAGCGACGGCTTCCACGTCGATGGGTCCTGGTCGCCCTTGGCCTGGTTGACGTTGTCGGTGACCGCCCAGAGCTCGGGGCCGCCGAGGTCGTTCGCGTACGTCTGGCGCCGCGCCGTGGTCCACGCCCAGGCGCCCGAGCGCCAGGCCTCGGCGAGCGGGACCATGTGGTCGATGTCCACGTCGGAGGCGGCGTGCCAGGTGGCGCCGTCGTACGGCGAGACCCACGTGCCGGACGTCGCCTGACAGGAGGAATTGGTGACCACGCTGGTTCCGTCGCGCTTCAGTACGGTCTCGCGGGTGTCGCACGTGCCGGATTGGGTGATCCAGTGGGGGAAGAGCGCCCTGTCGTACGTCGACTGGTGCGATTCGGCGGCGACCGTCAAAGACGCGAGCCGGGACGCGGCCGTCGAGGCGGAGGGGATGTTGGGCGGCGTGGCCGACGCGGCCGACGGGGTGAGGACGGTCATGAGCGACGTGAGCAGTGTGGCCGCGCCGATGAGCGCGACGACTTTGCGGCGTAATCCGGCCTGTGTGGCGGGGCGACGCATCTGGCCTGCCCTTCTGCCAGGGGTTCCGGCCAGGAAGGGGTTGCCTGGACGGCGACGGAACGGACCCAGCCCCGCAAACGTCGCTAACTAGGACGAATTAGTAAATACATGCGGATGAAAAGTCAGTTACCAGGTCGCCACATTCCGCATGATGTGGGCGGGGCGAGGATGTGCCGAGAAAATGTCGGTGGGGCGTGCAAGGGTCGGAGGGACCAAGTCGTCTTGTGAGAGGGAGCGATGATGCTCACCACTGACTATGTTCTGGGCGTCCCCAACTGGCTTGACCTCGGCTCGCCCGATGTCGAGGGGTCGGCCGCGTTCTACACCGGCGTCTTCGGCTGGACCTTCACCTCGGCCGGCCCCGACGCCGGCGGATATGGATTCTTCTCGGTCGACGGCAAGGTCGTCGCGGCCATGGGCCCCCTCCAGGACGAGGGCGCGACCCCGGCCTGGACCGTCTACTTCGCGACTCCCGACGCCGACGCGACCACGAAGGCCGTGGAGCAGGCCGGCGGCGTCGTCCGCACCCCGGCGTTCGACGTCTTCACCCACGGCCGGATGGCCAACCTCACCGACAACCAGGGCGTCGAGTTCGCCGTGTGGCAGGGCGGCGACAGGCCAGGCCTCGACCTCGTCACCGCCCCCGGCTCGCTGGCCTGGGTCGAGCTGCACGTGCCCGACGTGGCCACCGCCGGCGCCTTCTACGAGTCCGTCTTCAACTGGAATGTGCAGCAGTTCCCGATGCCCGGCTTCACCTACACCGTGGTCGCGGCCCCCGACGGCGACCCCCAGGGCTTCGGCGGCATCATGCCCAACCCTGACGCCCCGCGCCCCCACTGGCTGCCCTACATCGAGGTCGTCGACTGCGACGCCACCGTGGCCAAAGCCACCGAACGCGGCGCCCAAATCCTGATGGCCCCCGAAACCGTCGACCAAGTAGGCCGCATGTCCGTCCTAACCGACCCCGTCGGAGCCTTCCTCGCCGTAATCACCAGCGCCACCCCCACCCCGACCCCCTAACCCAGCCCCCCGCTCTCGCCCCCCACCGCCCTATGACCCAGCGGTTGCCCCCGTGGCCCCCGCCCTCGACCCAGCCCCCCACCCTCGCCCCCACCGCCCGTCGGGTCCCCCGCCCCCACCGCTCGCCGGGTGACCCCCGCCCGGTGCCCCCGCCCCGGCCCGTAGCCCTGTCCACCACCCCGCCTGGTGCCCCCCAAGGCTCCAGCGGTTGCCCCGTGCCCCCGCTCTGGCCCATAGCCCAGTCCACCGGTCCGCCCATGGAGCCGCCCCGGCCCGCCCGCACTTCCCCACCCTCGGGCCGGGCGGCTTTCTGCCCTTCAACGCCCGCCCAGTTCGGCCCGTGTGTCCCCGTTCCGCCCGTTCCGCCCGGGTCGGGGGCCGTGCATGCCGATCTCTCGGGCTGATCCGGGGGGTGCCAGGGGCCGGGGCGTGGGCGTGGGCGGCCGCGTTCGCGTCTTCATCCCGATCGCCTCTTCGCCGGTCACCTGTGCTCCGCTCTGCTTCTGGCCGCCAAAGGCTCGGCGCGCCAGGCGTGGTGCGGCGGCGGGCGTGGTGCCCGGGCAGCGGCGGGGACGGCGGTGGGCGTGGTGCTCGGGGCGACGACGGGGCGGCGGGCGTGGTGCGGGGGCCAGGTGGGTGGATGGGATGAGTTGGGGCGGTGGGTCGATGGGGGTGGGTGGGGGGATTAGGGGTGGGGGGATTAGGGCTGGTGGTGGGATTGGAGCCAGGGGGTGGTGAGGGATTTGGGGGCGCGGGCCAGCCAGGCTTCGATGATGAGTTCGGCGAGTTCTTCGAGTGGGATGCGGTCGAGGAGGAGCAGGACGGCGGGGTAGCCCTTGAAGTGCGGGGTGGTGAAGTAGACGTCCGGGTCGTCGGAGATGAGGGCTTCTTTGACGCCGACGTCGGCCACTTGGGCGGCGAGGATCGGGCCGTCAGGTGCGGCGGCGCCGAGGGCGGCGAGGGCCGCGATGTCGGACTTGCCGAGCGGCCGCTCCCAGACGAAGCCCTTGTCCCGGCCCTTGTCGCGGACGCACCAGGCGGTCCTGCCGTATTTGGTCTGCTCGCTCGTGCCGGGCAGGGCCAGCGCGGCGCGGCGTACGTCATCCCAGTCGGCCATGCGGCCAACCTATTCCTGTTGGCGAACGAGGTGGGGAGTTGTTCGTGGGTGGGGGTGGGCATTGTGTGCAGTGTTGGGGGTTGAGAGGTGGGCAAATTGAGCAGCGTGACTAGGTTGCGGGGGCACTGTTGCGCGGTGCGGGGGGTTTCGGCTGTGCTGGTGTCATGACTCTGGAGCAGACGTTGACGAGCCAGGAGCGCTTGGCCGAGCTTGACCTCCGCCAGCTTCGGCAGCTGGTGGGACTGGTCGACCATGACGCGTCGAGTGATCCGTTTCCGGTCATCGGGTGGGACGCGGTCGTGTGGGTGGTCGGCAACGCGACCCAGGCCGCGCATTTCTATCAGTCGGCCTTTGGGATGGAGCTCGAGGCGTACTCGGGTCCCGAGACCGGCAACCGCGACCACCAGGCGTATGTGCTGCGCAGCGGCGCCATCCGTTTCGTGCTGCGGGGCGCGGTCGACCCGGGGAGCCCGCTGGCCGAGGCGCACCGCCGGCACGGCGATGGGGTGACCGACATCGCGCTCGAGGTGCCCGACGTGGATCGGTGCGTCAAGCATGCCCGGGCCATGGGGGCCGTCATTCTGGACGAGCCGTACGACCTTGAGGACGAGCACGGCACGGTCCGGCTGGCGGCCATCGGCGCCTACGGCGACACGCGGCACACGCTGGTCGACCGCTCTCGCTACAGCGGGCCCTATTTGCCGGGGTTCGTCGAGCGGAGGTCGTCCATCAAGCGGGAGCGGGTCTTCCAGGCCCTCGACCACGTGGTGGGCAACGTCGAGCTCGGCAAGATGGACGACTGGGTCGACTTCTACAACCGGGTCATGGGCTTCACCAACATGGCCGAGTTCATCGGCGACGACATCGCGACCGAGTATTCGGCGCTGATGAGCAAGGTCGTGGCGAGCGGCGACCACCGGGTGAAGTTCCCCCTGAACGAGCCGGCCGTCGGCAAGAAGAAGTCGCAGATCGACGAGTTCCTCGAGTTCTATCAGGGGCCGGGCGCGCAGCACCTGGCGCTGGCCACCGACGACATCCTCGCCGCCGTGGACGCCCTGACGGCCGAGGGCGTGGAGTTCCTGGCCACCCCCGACTCCTACTACGAGGACCCGGAGCTGCGGGTCAGGATCGGCAACGTGCGGGCGCCGGTCGAGGAACTGCGCAAGCGCGGCATCCTGGTCGACCGCGACGAGGACGGCTACCTGCTGCAGATCTTCACCAAGCCGCTGGGCGACCGGCCGACCGTGTTCTTCGAGCTGATCGAACGGCACGGCTCGCTGGGCTTCGGCAAGGGCAACTTCCAGGCGCTGTTCGAGGCGATCGAGCGCGAGCAGGCCAGGCGCGGCAACTTCTGACCATCTTCTGATCGGGTTCACGCCGGATTCATCCTCGTGATCTAGCTTCCGGCGCATGACCTTTACCCGCAGGAACGCCCTCGGCGTGGTCGCCGCGGGCGCCGCGGCCGGGCTGCTCGCCGACACGGGAGCGGCCCGGGCCGACGACCGGGGGCCGCGGTCGCGCCCATGACCACGCGCTCGTCATCGGCCACCGGGTTTGTCCCGCCCGCCGGCCCGAGCACACGCTTTTGTCCTACGAGACGGCCATCGCGCTCGGCGCCGACTACATCGAGCCCGACCTGGTCTCCACCAAGGATCACGTCCTGGTGGCGCGGCACGAGAACGAGATCTCCGGCACCACGGACGTGGCCGCGCACCCCGAGTTCGCCGACCGCAGGGCCACCAAGACCGTCGACGGCGTCCAGATCACCGGCTGGTTCACCGAGGACTTCACCCTGGCCGAGCTTCGCACGCTCCGGGCCAAGGAGCGGATCCCGGCGCTGCGCCCCGACAACACGGCCTTCGACGGGCTCCCGCTCATCCCGACCTTCGAAGAGGTCATTCAGCTGGCGCAGCAGCACGACGTGGGCGTTTACCCCGAGACAAAGCACCCGAGCTACTTCGACGCGGCCGGTCTCTCGCTGGAGGAGCCGCTGCTCGACACGCTGGCCCGCTACGGCTGGAACCGGAAGAACGACCCGGTCTTCATCCAGTCGTTCGAGACCGGCAACCTGCGCGAGCTGCGCAAGAAGACCCGGCTGCCGCTGATCCAGCTGATCAACGCGACCGGCGCGCCGTACGACTGGGCGGCCGCGGGCGATCCGCGCAACTACGACACGATGGTGACGCGGGACGGGCTGCGCGACGTGGCAACGTACGCGGACGGCGTCGGCGTGGACACGCGGCGGGTCGTGCCGGTCGCGGCCGACGGGACCACGCTCGCGCCGACCACACTCGTCTCCGACGCCCACCGGCGCGGCCTCAAGGTGCACGTGTGGACCATCCGCAACGAGAACTCCCAGCTCCCGGCCGATTACCGGCTCGGCGACCCGAACAGCCCGGCCTATCCGCGCGCCATGGGCAATGTGGCGGGCTGGCTCGGCCGTCTGCTCGATCTGGACATCGACGGCATGTTCTGTGACGACTCCTCGCTCGGGCGGGCCGTGCTCGCCGACCGCGCGCAAGGCTGAAAACCAATGGAGTACGGCCCGGCCGTGCGCGATGCTGAACGGCTGTGGAGCTGTACGAATACGCCGAGCAGGACGCGGTCGGGCTGCGTGAGCTGATCCGGGGCGGCGAGGTCTCGGCGGCCGAGGTCGAGGCCGTCGCCCGCCACGCGATCGAGGCCGTGAACGACGATCTGAACGCGCTGGCGCTGCCGCTCTTCGAGCCGGGGCTCGACCACGAGCCCGACGGCCCGTTCGGCGGCGTGCCGTTCGTGATCAAGGACAGCGGGCCGTTCGCCCGGGGCGTGCCGTTCGCGCTCGGCAGCCGGAGCGTCAAGAACGCGGTCGCGATGACCGACCAGGAATTGATGGCCCGTTTTCGCGCGGCCGGGCTGGTCGCGCTCGGCCAGACGATCGCTCCCGAGTTCGGGCTCAGTTTCTCGACCGAGCCGGTCAAGCACGGGCCGGTCCGCAATCCGTGGGCGCTCGACCGCGGCGTCGGCGGCTCGAGCGGCGGCTCCGCGGCCCTGGTGGCGGCGGGGGCCGTGCCGTTCGCGCACGGCAACGACGGGGCCGGGTCGATCCGGATCCCCGCGGCCTGCTGCGGCCTGGTCGGCCTGAAGCCGTCACGCGGACGGACCCCGGTCGGGCCGTGGGCGGGGGAGATGGCGTTCGGTCACACCTACGAGTTCGGCCTGACCAGGACCGTACGGGACGCTGCCGCCCTGCTGGACGCCGTGAGCGGCCCCATCGTCGGTGAGAAATACGCGGCGAGCCCACCCACCCGCCCCTACGCCGAAGCACCCATGACCGTCCCCGATCGCCTGACCGTGGCCCTGACCACCGCCTCCTGGTCGGGCGCCCCGGTCGACCCCCAGGTCGCCGCCGTCGCGGAGACGGCCGGCAAGGTCCTGGAGTGGCTGGGTCACTCGGTCGCCGTGGCGTCCCCGGACGTCGACCACGAGGCCCTGATCGAGGCCATGATGCTGGGTGTGTTCGCGGCCGGCGCCGCCATGCTGACGGCCCCGCGGCCGCCCGACCGGTCGCTGCTCGAGGCCGTGTCGCGCCGCGTGCTGGCCGAGGCCGAGGAGGCGTCGGCGCTCGACGTGATGCGCGCCGTCAACGCCCAGCACCAGGTGACCCGGCCGCTCGGCCTGTTCTTCACCCGCTACGACCTGCTCGTGACGCCGACGCTGGCCCGGTTGCCGGCCCCGCACGGCACGCTCGACTACGACAACCCCGACTATTCGGTGCGGGCGTGGCTGCGCCGGCTGCTCGAATACGGCCCGTTCACGGCCCCGTTCAACGTCTCGGGGCAACCGGCGATCAGCGTTCCGCTCGGGCAGAGCCGCGAGGGGCTGCCCATCGGGATTCAGCTGGTGGCCGCTTACGGCCGGGAGGATCTGTTGTTCCAGGTGGCCGCGCAGCTGGAGCAGGCCGTGCCCTGGCGGGACCGCCGCCCTCCGGTGTTCGCGGCGTAACGTTGCGTCATGGGCATCACGCTGGTCCAGGGCGACATCACCGCGCAGCACGTCGACGCCGTCGTCAACGCGGCCAATTCCACTCTCTACGGCGGGGGCGGTGTCGACGGCGCCATTCACCGGCGCGGCGGCCCGGCGATCCTGGCCGAATGCCAGCAGTTGCGCCGGACGAGATATCCGCGCGGACTGCCGACCGGTGAGGCCGTCGCCACCACCGCGGGCGATCTGCCGGCCCGCTGGGTGATCCACACGGTCGGGCCCGTCTATTCGGGTGACGACTCCCGCCGCGATCTGCTGGCCTCCTGCTACCGGACGTCGCTCGCGGTCGCCCAGGAGCTCGGCGCGGGCAGCATGGCGTTCCCGGCGATCTCCACCGGGATCTTCGGCTGGCCGATGGAAGACGGGGCGCGCGTCGCGCTCGAGGCGCTCGGCGGCGCGCCCGACGACCTCGAGATCCGGTTCGTCCTGTTCGACGCCGGCGCGTACGCGATCTTCGAGCGGGTGCTCAGCGGCCGAGGAGCGTGAGCAGCGCCGGTTTGTCGGGCTTGCCGGCCGACGTGGTGGGGATGTCGTGGACGACGGTGATCGTGCGGGGCACCGCGGCCGCGCTGAGGTGGTCGCGCGCGTGCGCCCACAGGGCGTCCCGATCGACGTCGGAGCCGGTCGGCACGACGAAGGCGTGCACGGCCTCGCCGGTCTCCGGGTCGGGGGCGCCCGTCACGTACGCCTGGGCGACCGACGGGTGGCTGGACAGGGCGCGCTCGATGGCGCCCGCGTAGCAGACCTCGGCCCCGACGATGATGATGTCCCTGGTGCGCCCGGTCAGGTGCAGGTAGCCGGCGTCGTCGAGGTGGCCGACGTCGCGGGTGTTGAGCCAGCCGTCGTGCAGCACCTCGCCGGTCCGCATGGGGTCGCCCCAGTAGCCGGTCATCATGTGCGGGCTGCGCACCCAGATGACGCCTTCGCGGATGCTGACCTCGACCGCGGGCAGCGGGCGGCCCACGGCGCCGAGGATCCCGGCGGACATGTCGATGGGCGT
The DNA here is from genome assembly GCA_017592665.1 of Streptosporangiaceae bacterium NEAU-GS5. Lineage (GTDB taxonomy): Bacteria > Actinomycetota > Actinomycetes > Streptosporangiales > Streptosporangiaceae > NEAU-GS5. Next base: position 22,421 of record JAGFNW010000063.1, read on the forward strand.
CAGCATGGCGATGATCCCGGCCTCGCCCTGGCCGTACCCCTGCCAGATGATCGGCCCGAGCCGGTCGATCGCGGTGGCCAGCAGCGTGGGGGAGGCGGGCGCGCCGCCGAGGACCAGCGCGCGGAGCGATCCGAGATCGGCGGGCTCGTCCTTGAGGCGGCCGAGCAGCCGGTGCAGGCGCGGCGGCGGCATCATGGTCGCGGTGATCCGGTCGCGTTCGAGCGCGGCCGGGCGCAGCGGGTCGGGGTCGCCGTCCGGCATGACCACGGTACCGCCGCTGATCAGGCAGCGCCCGAGGTAGGTCATCATCACGGGGCTCGCCAGGCTCTCGTAGACCAGGCAGCGTTCGAAGCCGGCCATCAGCGCGGTCAGGGCCGGCGGCCAGGCCGAGGTGTCGTAGGCGAGGCCGTAGGCCCGCGAGGTCTGCGCGCACGCCTTCGGCAGGCCGGTGCTGCCGCTGGTGAAGGTCAGCCGGGCGATCGAGTCGGCGCGCGCGTTGACCGTGATGGGTGCGCCGTCGTCCTTGCGGCTCAGCATGTCGCCGAGGGCGAGCAGCCGCTGCCCGCGGCGCAGCGGCAGCTCGGGCCCCGTACCGTCGCTGACGACGGCGTCCATCCGCAGCGACAGCGCGTGCGCCGTCTGCGGCTCGCCCCAGCCGGGCCGGAACGCCGCCACCCGGCAGCCGAGCGCGTGCGCCGCCAGATGCGCCGCGTACGCCCCGGGGGTGGTGGCGGTGACCAGCGCCACGCCGCTTCCCCGGCTCAGCCCGGCCTCCTTCATGGCGGCCGTTATCCGGCGCACGGCCGACAGCACCCGGCCGGCCGTGATCACGCGGGGGCCGTGCTCGAAGGCCACCCGGTCGGGGGCGGCGGCGAGCGCGTCCAGGACGGGGGCGGGGAACAGTCTGCTCATTTCGCGTCCATCTCGCTGAAGTGGCGTTCGCACAGCCGCAGCCGCCGGGCGCGCCACACCATGTACGCCCCGAGGAACAGCTGCTTGACGCTCCGGCCCACGTCCTCCCAGCCGTCCCGGACCCGCAGCCACGCGAGGGCGGCCTGCGACGGCCGCTCACCCCGTGGCACCAGCAGGCACGGGCCGCGGTTGGCGAGCGCGCGGGTGTGCGCGGCGGTGGTGTGCGGATCGAAGCGGCTCAGCACCTGCTCGGCCACGGCGCGGAGCGCGATCGGGGCCAGCCGCCAGGCCGGGCAGGGCCGGTTGGCGGCCACCCCGAACGGCACGTGGTTGGCCTGCCGCGCCGCCACCCCGTCCCAGCGCGCCGGGTCGAACCGGTCGGGCTCGTCGAAGTCCGTCCGATGGAACACCGGGTAGTTGAAGCACAACACGGTGCCGGCCGGGATCGGCGGATGCCCCGGCACGTCGATGCCGGCGGCCGTGATCCGGTGCGCCACGCCGAACAGGGGATACATCCGGAACGTCTCGTCGAGGAAGTTCTGGTCGAGCGTGTATCCCGGGTTCTCGGCCAGCGCCATCAGCAGGTGGGCGGAGGCCTCCGACATCTGGACCACACCGGTGTTGAAGAACGTGCCCTGCAGATACCAGGCGCGTTCGAGGTCGGTGAGCCCCTCGGGCAGTGCCACGCGCGTGTCGGCGAGGCGGCTCTGCAGGTAACGGGTCAGCTTCCGCCTGCGGCCCATGTGCCGGAGCCCGTCGCACTTCAGCGCGGTCACCACGTCGTCGGCGTGCCCGATGATGAGGGCGCGCGCCTGCGGCGGGCAGCGTTCGCCGAACGCCACCTCGTACCAGAATTCAGCCCAGACCGGCATCAGCAGGTCGCGCAGCCGTACGAGCGCGGGCGCCTGGACGCGGTCGCACGCCTGGGCCGCGCAGCGGGCGGCCAGCTCGGTGATCTCGGCGCTGGGCAGGGACAGGAACCGCCGGGTCGCACGGGCCACCTCGTCGTAGCGCTCGCCCGGCTCCAGATGCTCCTGGTGCACGTGCGCGCCGGGGGACAGCCAATACCAGAACAGATCGGACAGCGCGGCGCCCCGGCTGCGCCCGCTGGCCGCCGGATGCTCATACAGCCGCCGGAACAAGGCGGGCGGCACGGCGTAGCCGTCCGGCCCGTTGACGCGGGCGAAGACCCGCATCCGAAGCTCGGTCACCCGGGCCGCGATCCGGGCGGTCATCGCCGCGATTCCGCCATCCGGGCCGCCACCCGCCCCCAGAATCCCTCGGGATCGTTGAGGTGCGGATAGGGCGCATCGGGCGCCTCGACGCCGAGGAAGGCGCACAGCGGCTCCCAGCCCGCGTCCGGCCCGCAGACCAGCAGCTGCTCCGGCAGCAGTTCGCGGCGTACGGCCGCGTTGTGGGCCTCGTAAACGGCGATGGCGTGCTCCCGGTCGGCGAAGCGGCCGCCGAAGAAGCCGTCCCAGATCATCCTGCGGTGGAACCGGGTGAACACGTCGAGTCCCGGCACCACCCGCAGCGCCTCTTTGGCGCGCGGGTCGTCGCCCGTGCCGAACATCGGATAGATGGTCCGGGCGACGCTGTCGTACCAGCCGTCCGGCTCGCGCTCGGTGAGGATGACCTTGGCGTCGGGGAACACGGCGAGGATCTCGCGCCAGAACGCGGCGCCCGGCCAGTCGACGCTCGACCGGTACCCGTCGAACACGGCCGTCCAGTCGACCGGCCGTTCCTCGGCCGCCGCCTCCCACAGGCCGAGCCGGTCGGGGTGGTCGAGCACGTGCCGCCCGTGGAAACAGGGCCCGAAGCCGAGCAGTTCGAGGGCGGCTTTGAGCGAAAGCGTCCCCGTGCGGCCCACACCCACGCCCAGGACCCGCAGCCCTTCGGTCACCATCTGGTCACCTCCACAAGGTCGCGTGGCGTCTCGCAGCCGCACAGCGTGAGCGCATTGACCAGTTCGCGGCGGAGCAGGTCGAGGACCCGGGCGACGCCCTCCTGCCCGGCGGCGGCCAGCCCCCACAGCGCGGGACGGCCGATGCCGACCGCCTGCGCGCCGAGCGCCAGGGCCTTGACCACGTCGGTGCCGCGCCGCACGCCGCCGTCCACCAGGAGCGCGATCTCGCCTGCCACCGCGTCGGCGATCACCGGCAACCGGTCGACGGCGGCCGGCGTGCCGTCCAGCTGCCGGCCCCCGTGGTTGGACACGATCAGGCCGTCCACGCCGTGCCGTACGGCGAGGCGGGCGTCCTCGGGGTGCAGGACGCCCTTCAGCACGATCGGCAGCGTGGTGATCCCGCGGAGCCAGGTCAGGTGCCGCCAGGAGATCTCGGGGGAGAGCACGACCTGCCGCACGTCGCCCGGATCGCGCATGTTCTCGCAGCGGATGCCGGGCGGCAGGTCGTGGAAGCCGTTGCGGTCGCCGCGCTCGTTGCGGCCGAGCGCGGGGGAGTCGACCGTGACGACCAGCGCCGCGCAGCCCGCCGCCTCGGCCCGCCTGACCAGTGACTCGGTGAAGCCGAGGTCCGGCTGGACGTACAGCTGGAACCACAGGCGGGCTTCCGGGTCGGCCTTGCGGGCCTCGGCCGCCATGTCCTCGATCGCGACCGTGGCCAGCATCGCCGCGATCACGATGACGCCGGCCTCGGCCGCCGCCCTCGCCGTGGCCAGCTCACCTTCCGGGTGGGCCAGCTTGTGGAACGCCGTCGGCGACAGCAGCACCGGCATGGCCGTCTCCTGGCCGAGCACGCTCACGCCGAGCCGGGGCTGGGGCAGCCCGCGCAACACCCGGGGCACCAGGCACAGGCGGCGGAAGGCCTCCTCGTTGGCGTGGACGGTCACCTCGTCCTGGGCGCCGGAGGCGAAGTAGTCGTAGAAGACCGGATCGAGCGCGGCACGCGCCAGGGCCTCGAACTCACGAACGTTCACCGGGTCGCCGTTCATGTGCACGCCGGTTATACGGAGCCGGAGCCCGCGCGGATTCAGCTGAACCGATCGAACTTTTCTTCCGTAGTAGTCGTGTGGCGCTCTCGGATGAATCACTCGTCGCGGGGATGGCCTCGGGGGACGCGGACGCGGCCGCCGCCTTCGTCCGGCGATATCAGTCCCGCGTCTACGGGCTGGCCGTCAGCGTGGTGGGGGATTCCGGGCTCGCCGAAGAGGTCGCGCAGGAGGCGTTCGTACGCGCCTGGCGGCACGCGGCCACCTACGACCCTCGCCGTGGACGGGTGCCCACCTGGCTGCTGACGATCACCAGGAATCTGTCGGTCGACGCGATCCGCATCCACCACCGGCACCGGATCGACCCCGAGCCGATGCTCGCCGGGCTGGCCGCCGATCCGCCCGTCGACCCGTTCGGCTCTCATGACCTCCGGGCCGGCCTGCTCAAGCTGCCGCCCGAGCAGTGCCGCCCGATCGTGCTCTCGGTCTTCTACGGCCTGACCACCAAGGAGATCGCCGACCAGGAGGGCGTGCCACTCGGTACCGTCAAGACCAGGATCCGGCGCGGGCTGGCGAAACTGAGGGATGCGCTGGGGGTGGGCTCGGATGAACGGTGACACCGCTGACCTGGGCTGCGACGCCACGCGTGAGCTGATGGCCGAACTCGCGGCCGGCGTCGGGCCGGCCGAGGATCGCGCCGCGGCGCTGCGGCACATCGCCGGGTGCGCCGACTGCCACCGTGAGCTCGAGTCGATCTCCTTCGTGGCCGACGAACTGCTGTCGCTGGCTCCCGAGCAGGAGCCGCCGTCCGGCTTCGAGGACCGTGTCCTGGCCCGGCTCGGGCCGCGCGCGCCCCGCCGTCTCCTGTGGCGGCGCACGCGGGTGGCCGTGGCGCTGGTGGCCGCCATCGCGGTGGGCGCCGTGACCGTCTGGCAGGTCACCTCCGACGACCGCCGGCTGGCCGCCAGCTACCGCCGTACGCTCCAGACGCTCAACGGGCGCTACATGACCGCGCGGACCATCGCCGCCCCCGACGGGTCGATGGCCGGGCGCGTGGTCGCCTATCAGGGGACCCCGTCGTGGATCTTCATCACCCTGGCGTACGGGGCCGGGGCCGGGCCGTACGAGGTGCGGATCACCACGCGGGACGGGCGGGAGGAGCGGCTGGGCGTCCTCGACGTCCAGAACGGATCCGGATCATGGGGGACCACGATCGACATGCCGGTCGCCGGAATCGCCGAAGTGCGCCTGTCAGGGACCGGACTGCCCTATCTGAGCGCCGGTTTCGGGGCGCGGCGCCCCGCCTGAGCCGAGCTCACGGCGGCGCGCCGGCGTCGGGGGCGGCGGGGGCGGCGGCCTTCGGCGGCAGTCGATCGCGCACCTCGAGCGGCAGTCTCGGGTCGTCGTACTTGCCCTCGACGGCGTCTTTGCCCTTCTCCTTGAGGAAGATCACCCCTTTGACCTTCTCGATCCGCTGTTGCCTGTCGGGCCGCGGATTGCCGGTCGCCGGGTCGTTGGTGACGTCCTTGGTCTTGGAGGCGCTGGTGATGGACCCGCCGAGGGCTTTGGCGATGTCGGCGGCGTAAATCACCGGGTTGTCGCCGCGCATGCTGGCGTACTCGCTCATCATTTCGAGGATCGTCCAGTCCTGCGAGAGCTTGAAGACCAGGTTCGCTTCGGCCGCCCGCTGCCCCGTGGCCTCGTCGGGGAAGATCAGGAATCCGCGCGTGTCGGTGCCGATGTATTTCCAGCTCGCTATGTCCGGAGTGGGGCGCTTGAGCGCCCCGGGATTGTGGTTGCACGACGCGAGGTCGCCGTCGAAGCGCACCGTGTCGGCGTAGACGACGTAGAGCACCTTGTCCAAGATCATCGCTTCGCCCGGCTTCAGCTGGAGGCTCGGGGAGCCCTTGACGAGTTGCCGCATCTGGGTGCCGGTGATCTTGCCTTGGTTGAGGAGATCCTGGACGTACGCCAGCGCGGCCGCGTGCCCGAAGAGTTCGAGCTGCGTGGCGGCCTTGTCCCATTGCTGCGACCAGATGAGGACACGCAGCGCGCCCCGGATGGCCGCGGCGCTGTCGCGGGCGCGCACGGCGGCGTCCACCTTCCCCTTGCCGCCGTGCCAGGCGCCCTCGTTCAGCGACTCCAGGTCGGTGGGACGCATGTTCTTGATGCGGTCGGCGATGTCACCGGGCTGCCATTCGTTGAGAACCCAGGCCGCCCGCCCCCAGTCGCCCTGGGCGAGGTATCCCTCGAACTCTTTGGTCTGCTCGGCCGTGGGCGCCCGCTGCAGGGCGAGGAGCCGCTGCACGGCCCGGTTGCCCAGGGCGCGCTGCAGCGCCTCGATCGGGCCGCGCGCGCGTCCGGCGGCCGCCGCCGGATCCGCGGCCCTGCGCTCCGGCTCGTGGCGAACCCACATGAAATTCACGTTACGCGCAGGTCACAGGGGAAGGTCTGCCCGAAGGGGCGGCCCTAGGGGCAGGGGAGGGCGCACGGGCCGACCGTGTTCGCCCATAGCCAATCCCTCCCTATCTGGGCGCTTGACGACGTAACGTGGGCTCATGTTCGAGAGGTTTACCGACCGTGCGCGGCGGGTTGTTGTCCTGGCTCAGGAAGAAGCCCGGATGCTCAACCACAACTACATCGGGACTGAGCACATTCTTCTTGGTTTGATCCATGAGGGTGAA